>JBBRQI010000001.1:0-385298 GCA_038226665.1 Lysobacterales bacterium
GGCGCGAATACAACGAGGAAAGACCGAAGAAAGCACTTGGCGGAATGACCCCTTCCGCCTATGCGAAGCACCTGGCCGAAGTTCGGCTACAGTAACCCCGGACTCCAAACAGCCCCGCTACTCAAAGCGGGGGGACGTCGGGGCCGCCAGAGCAAACCGACTTGTTCACCTTGGCAAATGGAATTGGTCGATACGAACCCAACAGAGATTTTTGTGCCTTGAATATATGGGTATCCGGATTTGACTGTGGGTTCGGTTGCTCCGCTTCGTCTGTAGCTCTTGCGTCGAAGTCTGGATTCTAGTGTGGGGAGTCGGTCGTGCGTGCTAGAGTGAAAGCCGGATTTCACTGTGGGGCGCGGAGCGTGACGGACTTTCTTCAGCTTCGCGGCCTGAAGCCGATTTCGATCAAGGAAGAAGACGGTGCCTACGTCGTCGAGGCCGCTGGCTCCTTCGTCCCGACGGTCTGCCCGATGTGCAAGCGCGGCCGGCTGCATGGCCACGGGACGCAGCTGCAGACGTTCCGTGACACGCCCTCGCACGGCAAGACTGTACGGATCACGGTGCATCGTCGTCGCTACCAGTGCCAGGAATGTAGCAAGACGCTGTTCGACCCGATGCCGGATCTGGATAGCAAGCGCTTGGCAACGAACCGGCTCATCGAGTTCGTCCGCGCGCGCTGCTTCCGCGAGACTTTCGCCGCGATCGCGCGACAGGTCGATATGGACGAGAAGACGATTCGCCATGTGTTCGACGATCACGTGGCCGAGCTGGCGGGCAAGTTGCGCTTCGAAACGCCGCGCTACATGGGCATCGATGAGCTCAAAATCATCGGTGCCTACCGGGCCATGATCACGAACGTCGAACGAAGGACGGTCTTCGACATGCGCCAGAGTCGCAGCAAGGCCGATCTGCTGCCGTATTTCAGGACGCTCCCCGACAAGGACAAGATCGAGTGGGTTGCGATGGACATGTACGGCGTCTACCGGCAAGTCGTTCATGAGACCTTGCCGCAGGCGAGGATCGTGGTCGACCGGTTCCACATCCAGCGCATGGCGAACGAGGTGCTGGAGAAGATGCGCAAGCGGTTCCGCAAGACGCTGACGGACCGGCAGCGGCTCAAGCTCAAGGACGAGCGATTCCTGCTGCTCAAGCGTCAGCACGACCTCAAGCCCGAGGCAGCCGCGAAGATGCTGGCGTGGTTCCAGCAGTTCCCGCTGCTTGGCGAGGCCCATGCGCTCAAAGAGGGTTTTCTGTCGATCTGGGACCATCGTGATCGCAGCTCGGCGGAGACGGCTCTGGAGGCGTGGCGCGGCAACATCAGTCAGGAGCTGCGGGCCGACTTCAAGGACATGCTGACGGCGACGACGAACTGGCGCGAGGAGATCCTCGCCTACTTCGAGAACCCGATCACCAATGCCTATACTGAGTCCGTCAACAACATCGCCAAGGGGATGAACCGTATGGGCCGCGGCTACAGCTTCGAGGTCATCCGGGCGCGCATGCTGTACGACAGCAAGGCGCTCAAGGACGCGGCGGCCATCATCGAAGAGCCGGCCAAGGACGAATCCGATGGGATGGTCGGCTTCTGGAGGTTCACGCCGCAATACATCCCGGAGCAGCGAATCGTTCGCCGGACGGTGCTCTACGGTCCGAGCATGGCGACATTGGCCCTACTGCTGGAAGCAGGACATTTCGAGTAGCGGCGACCACGGGATGACGACGATGTCGCGACGAGCTCCTCTTTGGCACGCTTTGGCAGTGGTCGCGTTTGCGCTGGTTGGCGCTACCGTGACCAGCCCAGCAGGCGCTCGCGAGTCCGACACCGATTAGCGGAGGGTTCGCGAACTGCTGGCTGCGCCTGAAGCGGAGATCGACTTGTCCAAGGCGAACCTCGCGATCGATCAATTGATCAATCCGAGCGCGGATAGCGTTGGCTCCCTTCGCCAACTCGACGCAATGGCAGCGCAGGTCCGAACCATGGTTCCGGCGGGCGCTTCGAAGAACGACATCATCGTCGATCTTCAGACCTACCTCTACCTATCTGGTCCGTGGAACGGACAGCAGCCTTTCAAGTACGACGTGAATGACCCGTACGGCCGCGAGATTCATAACAAGCTGCTGTCCACGCACTTGTCAACCAGGCGAGGTAATTGCATATTGATGCCGCTGCTCTTCATCGCGCTGGGACAGAAGCTTGGCCTTAGCTTTAGGGTTAACGAGGAAGCATCGCCAACATTGCCGAACGTCATGGCGTGGTGTTCGGCGTCGGCGTGTCCGCAAAGATCAGCGTGACGGTAGCATCGTCCGGCCAGCTTGTGTCGCCCAGGGGCACCCAATAGGTCACCCCATCGCGCAAGATCTTGAGCGGAATCTGTTTGCCCTTGTCACTGAGCATTGCGGTCGCGAGCTGGTGCTTGCCGTGGAAGTAATTCACCGCGATCTTCCGAGAATGGCACATGCCACCGCCGAGGAAGAATAACGAGCGTACGCTTTTTGGCACGTTCTGCTTTTCGATCGCCCAACTGACCTCGCATTGCAGGCGCAGGTCGCCCAAGCGGATGGCTGTGTCCGTGTCGGCAGCCGAGCGCACGGTCGGTACTACACCTACCGTGCCCGCCGCGCGGTTGGCCACAAGGTAGCCATCCTTGCCACCGACCTCGGCCGTAGTAGGAAGGTCGAACTTGCCATCAGTCGCCACTGGTACGTCGATGTCCTTGGCGTCGGTGCGCAGCTCCAACGACGCCGCCGGCGCCGTTGGCGCCACGGGTTTTTCATCCAGCAAGAAGAAGGAGAGCGCGGCGGCCGGCGCGTAGTGCCGGTACTTGTTGAAAGCATCAACTCCGGCGAGCAGGTCGCTGTAGCGGATCCGCTCGGGACTGGCGGCTCCGGTCACCACTACCGGCGCTAACTGCACAGGTTGTGGCGACGGGGTTTGCGCGAATGAGAATCCTGCAACCACAGCACCACTCATCCATAACAACACGCGCGCGAAAAACATCCTCGTCTCCTTGTCCCATTTGACGGAAAGACGACCGATCAGGCCGCTTTGAGCACACCCAGCGTGATCAACTGGCGCCAAATATCCGGCGTCATCTTCGGTTGAGCGAGTGCATCGACCCGCGAACTTGCGGTGCCTCGAAATTGTTGCAAAAACCCGTACATGGTCGGCGTGATCGTGCGCAAGCGATAAGTCACTCTGTCGAAAAGCACCGATTCTGCATTCTCGTAGCTTAGCGCATATCGATGCTCATCGAAAACGACGTGCTGCGGATCGGCGTCTGTACACAACACGCGATGGCGTGCCTGCAGTTGCGCCAGATCCATGGAGCGATCCACGTAGCGCCACGACTCCCACGGCAGGGGATTCGCGCGCAAAGCGGCATCGAGCGTCGTCCACATCGCCGCGCACGCACGCCGCACGTAGCTGTCGCGGTCTTCTTCGCCGGGCACGATCGGCGCTTGGGCGACAAATCGCGAAGCCCACAAACATTGGCTGTCGCGTGGCGCGAGCACCGAGACGATCGGACAACGCGCCAGGTGCGACAGCACCGCCACCCCGCCACGTGAATGCAAGGTCGCGTCGAGAAATGGAACCGGCAGCGTGTGGTCGCTTTGGCCGGGATCGCGGTCGCTGCCTATATTACCGTCCAGAAAGACGAGCACCGAGTACCCGGCTCGGATGTCGCGCAGCAACGACAACAGCATGTTGGGATTGGCCGTATCACGGATGCGGAAATTTTCCGGAGGCAGGCCGCGCACAGCGCACAGACGCCCCATGATGTCCGCAAAATCCGTTCCCTGCGCTTGCGCCACGCGGTAATCGATCAGCATCGATACCTTCATGCCGTGCGAGACCAGGCACGGCAGGACCAGACGGTAGGCGCCATAGTGGTAGGCACACACGATACTCGCTGCGCCGCCGAACACGGCCGGCAGTCCAGCGCCGTCTTCGATCAGATGTGCCAGCAGCAGATCCAGGTGATATTGGTCGGCGTGCGCGCGGCGCTGGTTGAAATATATCTGGCGTAGAAGGGTCGGGTGCTCGGCGACCGGTAGCAGCGGAAGCAGGTGGAACAAACTTGCCGAGATTCGCGCCGCATCCAGCGGCGAATATGCTTGAGTTCCTTCCACGACGATCGCCTGATACAGCCGCTGCACTTCATCGCAGTAGCCCCCTTCGAGATGCGAGTTATCCATGGGCCCTCTACGGTTGGTTTTTGCCGCCGGAAATCATCCGGACGGACAGCCTGAGAATCAAGAACGCGAGCAGCGCGATCTGCCACACACTGCCCGCGAATAGCGCGCGCACACCGGCGACGAACGTCGCCGCGTGAAGGAAGGTTGCAACCACGTGCATTACAGCCATGAGCAGCCATTGCGCGAACAATGCGTACATCGCCAGTTGCCCCAGGGCATACACTGTCAATGGGAGCGATGCTCGCGGTGCAATCGGCGACCGACCGAGTAAACGCCGCACGCCATCGGCAATCGCCCGGTTCGTCTCACGCTCCAAATGTGGCGATCCTAGCGCGTCAGCGATCACCCAGTAGCCATCAAGCTTTGAGAACGGGATGAGATTCACGAACGCAGCGGCAGCATTCGCCCAGCACAAGGTCAGAAGAATCCAGTGCGCGGAAGGGTTAGCAATGCACGCGGTCAGTACGATCAGTAAAAGATTGAGCACCAGCTGCGCCTGCACCCCGGCAAGGTTCACGACAATGCGCTCGCGCGGCCGCAGGCACCAAATACTCGTCACATCGGCATAAAGCACCGGTACGCCCATGTAAAGTCCGGCTCCGATCGCCGATGGTGCTGCGTGGTAGCGGTGTGCGGCCGCGGCGTGCGCGATCTCGTGGAGGAAGGAAATCGCCAACATTCCAAGCAAGACGATCGGCGTGCGTACGAGGTCGTGGTGCGTCAATGTTGGCGATGGCCCGGCGATCATCCAGAGCAAGTTACCGATCGCTGCCACGAGAAATGCAACATAAAAAAGCGCCGGACTCGCGTACGCACCAGCTATCTGCGTCAAGGGCCGGCGCAGCTGTGGCCCGCTGAACAGCGTCACGCGCGCCCACAAATTCGAGGGGAGGGCCCGAAACGCCGATGAACCGAAGACTTGCTCGCGCACACGATCGGCCATGCGCCGTGCATCTTCGCCCGTGACCCTCCCGGATAGGGCGGCGCTGGCGTTCAGTCGCATCGCAATGCCTTCGGCATCGATGTTCTGGCTCATGCCCTCGAGCACCAGCCAAGCTCGCGGTGACAGTTTGAAGACGCGGTCGCCGAGTTGAACCAGCACTGCGTCTTCTCCAGAAAACGTGCCTAGACGCCTTGGCACAGGCAGTGTCACGGCGGCGCCCCCGAGCGCATCAACAGTGCCTGCGGAAGTTGTCAATGATCAGCTCTCTTTGAATCGAAAAAAACGCGCCGCACCAAAGTGCGGCGCGCTGTGAACACAGCGGACTTCAAATCAGCTTGGTTTGGTGCCGGAACCGCAGCTCGGGCCGGGAGTACTGCCCTCGCAGCAGTAGAACATCTCGGTGCGCTGTTCCAGTTCATGGATGGTAATACCATCCTCGAGCTGCATTTCTTCGGGCTTACCGGCATCCTGATTTTGCATAGTAATTTCTCTTGTGATTGAAGGGCATGATGGACGGGCCTTGGTTCCGCCTCCGTGTTGCGGACCATCCTATGGAGGCGTGAAGAGTGCGGAGTTTAGTCCAGCAGTGCAAACAAAGACAACCGGCTACACCAGCTATCTGCCCTACTTGGAGTTGCTGGAGGAAACGCGCGGTCGCAGGACACGGCAAACACGCTGCCCTTGAGCGGCAGCGTCGAGGAACACACAAGAGCACCGGGACTGGCGAGAATCAACGTGACGGCGACAAGAAGCTTCATGGCATCTGGCTGACGACGCAGTTCATCAGCTTCTGCCTCGTCGCGTGGGGGAATCGGCGCATCCTCAATGAGCAATCGGCGAATGCGCAATAGCGCGCGCTGAGCCACGGTCTCGGGCTTCGTGCATACGGTGGTGACGACGCCGGCCAACGAGGCGGACATTGAAGTCGTCGATGCACTGCTGCACGGCAAGGAGACGACGGTTCACGCGGACGCTGGATACACCGGTGCCGACAAGCGGGTTGTGCGCAAGAAGCTGGCGTGGAAGATCGCGACGAAGCGGGGCAAGCTCAAAGCGATGTCGGATGGCATGGAGAAGGATCGCCTTCAGGCGATCGAAACAGCGAAGGCAAGCATTCGCGCGTGCGTCGAGCATCCGTTCCGGGTGATCAAGCGGCAGTTCGGTTACGCGAAGGTGCGCTTCCGTGGATTGGTGAAGAACACCGCGCAGGTGCTGACGCTGTTCGCGCTGGCGAATCTGTGGATGGCGCGAAAACAGCTGCTGGATCCAGCGGGGAAGTTGCGTCCGAAGTATGCGTAGGTAACGACGAAAGCCGCAGAAAACGACGCCAAATGATGCCTTGAGCGCGATTCCCGCAATTCAGCAGCTCGGTAAAGAATCAGGCACCTGAAGAATGCGAAAATTCGCCGGTCAAGTCTTTCCAGGTGACTTGTTCAGACCTTCCTTAGGCAATACGCCTTGACGAAGGAATCTGCCGGGCAATCTTTCTTGGAAAGCTCGGCCAGGCCACAGCGCATCAACAGCTAGCGAACCGCGACCGATTGCACGTCCCACAACCGGGGTGTGCGATTGTTGGAGTGCGCTGAGGGTGCGTCCCCCACAGCGGAATCCGGATACTCGAATATATTTCGCTGCTAACCAATACCATGCGGCCACGAAATCGAGGACACCCGCCCCCTTAAGGTCGTCGAATACATCATCGAAGCCTTCACGCGCCCGGTCTCCCTTCACCATAGCGCCAGAAAATGGCGGATTCCCAAGGACACAACTCAACTTCTCCTTTGCCACCACATCGTTCCAGTCGATCAGCAGCGCGTCGGCGTGTTTGATCGTCGGGGATTTCTTCAGCGGAAGACGCGCGAAGTAATTCCCGAAGGCATCGCTCACCTGCATGTTCATCTGGTGGTCCATCAGCCACATTGCGACCTGCGCGATCTGTGCCGGAAACTCCTCGATTTCGATGCCGTAGAACTGGTCCACGTCCACCTGCACGGATTCGGTGACCCACAACGCACGCGAGGATTCGCCTTCCGGATGCAGGCGCTTGAGCACTTCGAGTTCAAGCAAGCGCAACTCTCGGTAAGCGATGACAAGGAAGTTGCCGCAGCCGCAGGCGGGATCGAGGAAGCGCAGCGTCGCCAGCTTGGTGTGAAATGCATTGAGTTTGCCGGCGTGGGTGCCGATCTTCGCTAGCTCGGCCTTGAGATCATCGAGGAACAGCGGGCCGATGAGCTTGAGGATGTTCTTCTCGCTGGTGTAGTGCGCGCCGAGATTCCTGCGCGCCTTGGCGTCCATCACCGACTGGAACATGGAGCCGAAGATGGCCGGCGAGATGCGGCTCCAATCGAGAGCGGAGGCATCCACAAGCAGCTTGCGCATCTTCGCGTCGAACGACGCCAGCGGCAGCGCTTCCTCGAACAGCTTGCCGTTGACGTAGGGAAAGTCGGCGAGCTGCTCGTCCAGCGTTTTCTGGCGCAGATGCTTGTCGATGTTCAGCGTCTGGAACAACTGCGCCAGCCAAGCACCGAGATCGGAGCCGTCCTCGGCGGTGCGCTGCACGATCAGCTCGTGGAAGATATGCGGATCGAAGATGGTGGTGTCGTCGGCGAAAAGGCAGAACAGCAGCCGCACCAGCAGCACTTCCAGCGCGTGGCCGTCGTAACCGGCAGCTTTCAGCGCGTCATGCAGCTTTCCCATGCGCTCGGCGGCTTCGACATTGACCGGGTCTTCTTCCTTGACCGCACGCGCCTGGTAGCCGGCGATGAAGCCGAGGCTGCGGATGTTCTTCGGCAAATCCGCCAGTGCGAATTGCGATTCGGTGTTGTCGATCAGGTCGTACAGGCGGAAGCGCTTGAAATCGGACACGATGACGTAGCGAGGAACTTCGGCTTCGCTGAGGCCGTGGAAATAATCCGTGGCTTGGCGGAATGCGGCGTCCAGATCAAGGCCGGCGCTTTTGTGTTCGGCCAACAGCTTGCCCGGCCAGAACACATCGATCCGACCGGAACGGCCCTTGCCGTGTGAAGGCAGGGTGCTAACGCGCTTCTCGAACACCGCGATGCGCTGGCGCTTGATGCCGAAGACATCGAAGAACTCGTTCCAGAAGGTCTGTGCCTCGGCGCGCTCGGACTCGACGTTCTGCCATTCCTTGGCGAATCTCTGCGCGCGATTGCGTATCTCGTTGAGACTTAGTGGCATCCGGCACTCCCCGTATGGAGGAAGAATACGTCATCGGGCAAGAGCGGCTATACCGCCCCGCTCCGTCGGGCGTGCTGCTACCCGCATTGATCGACCGTTGCAGCGGACGTTTACGCGCAGTCGAACCCGTGGGCGAAAGTGCTCCATCCCCAGCCCTACATGTATAGCTCGTCGTCTTGTCAGGCAGCTTTTCCATGGATCGGTCGCACCTTGGCGCGGAATTTCCGCTGCGCCTGCCACAGATCGAATGCGCCCTGCATGGCGTACCAACTTCCAGGCGACGTGCCCAGCGCCTTCGACAGGCGGATATCCATCTCGGCGCTGATGCCCGCCGAACCATTCAGCACGCGCGACAGCGCAACGCGGGTGACGCCCAGCCGCGCGGCGGCTTCGGTGATGGTGATATCGGCGAGCCACTCGCGCAGCACTTCGCCGGGATGCGGGGGGTTGTGCATGGCAGTCATGATGTTGTCCTAGTGATAGTCCTGATAATCCACAAGCACGGCGTCGCCCTTCTCGAACGCGGAGGTCAGCCGCCAGTTGCCGCTCACCCAGACCGCCCAATGATCGGAGAGCTTTCCATGCAACGGATGCAGCTTCCAGCCGGGAACGCCCATATCGTGCGGCCCCGTTGAAACATCCAGACGCGCCAATTGCAGACGCAGCCGCGCGGCGTGTTTGGTTTGAATGCCCGCTGTCTTGCCCGTGAGAAATACGCTTCGATGCCCTTGTGGCGAAAACTGCGGATCATTGCCAGGGCGTATAGCTTCGCTATACACAATGCAATGATGCGGCACATGAGCACGATCTGGTTTGATGTCCCTTTGTGTCCCGTTGTTCTCTCAAGTCTTGCCAGCGGCAGGTACAAGGTGCGCGCAGCATCTGCGGTTTCGCGAAAGCCGAAGGCGCGGTAGAACGCGGCGGCCTTGTCATGCAACGCATCCACCAGCACCATCACGCCGAGCGCTGCAATGCTTTGGGTCTGTGCCCCATTACAGGGCCGGCTTCCGACTATTCGTAATGCGTCCACATCCGTAGCACCTTCACGGTCTTTTCGGTTTTCAGAACTTGATATACCAGGCGGTGCTGGATATTGATGCGGCGCGAGTACGCGCCGGCGAGATCGCCTACGAGTTTCTCGTACGGCGGCGGTTTTGCGTAAGGGTCGCGTGCGATGCGTTCCAGCAGCGCCAGTGCCTTGTCCTTCAGGCCGGCCGAAGCCAGTTTTTTTGCATCTTTCTGTGCGTGTTTCGTGTAGACGAGCGTCCAGGTCACCAGCGCAATTCCTTCGCCAGCTTGCTCGCCGGAGTCTTCATACCCTCACGGATCGATTCGCGCATGCCGGGAATCGAAAGCAGGTAGAGCGTCTCCTGGATCGCGTTCCAGTCGTCTTCGGATACCAGAACCGCATTGTTGCGCTTGCCGGCGATGCGCACCGGCTTGTGGGTCTCGGCGGTTTCATCGAGCAGGCGGTACAGGTTTGCGCGCGCTTCGCTGGCGTTGAGTTGGGTCATTGGGGCTCCGTGGATAGTGGAAGCGTACGGTTTTTCGTACGTTGTGGCAATGAAACAGGCCACACAAGGTGGCCTGCTTGTGTCTTGAGTGGCGGGAAGACTCGCGCCATCCATGGCGCTCGCCCCTTCGGGGCCGGCTTCGCCGTTCGCTTCGGCATCCTGCCTTCGCAGTCGAACCCGCTCCGCGGGTTCGATCCCGCCCAACGTCCACGGCGTAAAACGAAACAGCCCACGCAAGGTGGGCTGTTTCGTTTTATGGTGGAGGTGGCGGGAATCGAACCCGCGTCCGAAAGTGCTCCATCCCCAGCTCTACATGCTTAGCACGGCGTTTGATCTCGTCCGGCGACAACACGACGTGCGAAGCACATCGACGGACCAGCGCGTTGGGTTAACCAGTGACCGATGCGCGGCCAGTCACAGGCGATTTCGTGATAATGACCCTACATCCAC
Organism: Lysobacterales bacterium; assembly: GCA_038226665.1. Classification (GTDB taxonomy): domain Bacteria; phylum Pseudomonadota; class Gammaproteobacteria; order Xanthomonadales; family Xanthomonadaceae; genus SZAS-103. The sequence continues at coordinate 10,303 of JBBRQI010000001.1, forward strand.
GAGCACGAACACAAGTGGGTTCGGGGCTTACGCCTTAAGCGGCGAGAGCGTAGTTGTCGTCGTTGGCAACTAGAGTTTGCCGCTGGATTAACGAGGAAAGCTGCCCCCTCGGCATGCACCAAGCGATTTCACGACCCCCGTCGAAGCCTGGACACCCCCGGTTTCGAAACAGGATTGCAACATCGTCTGACGGATGCAGTGTAGGGGCGGCGGGGGGATGCCACAAGAGCGCAAAGCCGCGCGGCCCGTTTGCGTTCATACGCATACATTCGTGCGCTGTCTTGACGCGGTCTTACCGTGGTGGCGCTACCCTGCGCGTTCGACCCACGCAGGAGAACGACATGATCCGCAAGGCGAACGCGTTGTGGCAAGGCAGCGGCAAGCAAGGCAAAGGGCATCTGAAGACGCAATCGGGCGCACTCGATGCGCCCTACGGTTTCAACTCGCGCTTTGAGGACGGCGCGGGTAGCAATCCGGAAGAGCTGCTAGCCGCAGCGCATGCGGGTTGCTTTACGATGGCGCTGGCGTTCGCGCTGGAAAAGGCCGGCCACAGTGCAGAGGAACTCGCGACCGAAGCGGCGGTATCGCTGGTCAAGGACGGCGATGGTTTCCGCATCGACCGCAGCGCGCTGACGTTGAAGGCGAAAGTGCCCGGCATCGAGCGCGCCGCGTTCGAGGCGATCGCGCTGGGCGCGAAAGCCGGCTGCCCGGTGTCGAAGCTGTTCAACACCGAAATCGTACTCGAGTGGACGTTGGGTTGACTCTTTGACATCTGCCGCGCTCAGCGCGTGGGGCAGTTTGTTGGTCTGGCTTCGTTCCGCTATCGGCGAAACGAAGCCAGGCCGCTTGCAGCTACACCCGGCTCATTCAACCTGCCGCAAATGAATCAGTTCGCACCGGTGGCGAAATAGACAGCGCAACCGCCGCTGACCCACAAGCCACGATCATCCGTGCCCCATGTGCTGCCCTCAACGCAGATCGGATTCCTCCCGCCGCCCTTGACCACGTACTGCACCGGGAATTTGCCGCAGTAAGTGCGGCCGCTGTCGGTGGCAACGCAGTGAACGACGCCTGGGGATGCCGTGCCGGCCATCGGTTTGTCCGCGTGGTCGCAGGAGTTGGTCCGGCTTTGCGTGGATTGGCAATGGATCACGTCACCCGCATCGCTGACGTATGTCGTACGACTGGTCATCGAGTCCTGCGCAGCAACCGATCCAGCGTATCCGGCCGTTACAAGCGCCAAGGCCGCAACGATAATTCGCAATTGATTATTCACGTCAAATTCCTTTTTTGAGAGAGGCGCGATTCCATTGCGCCCCGGAACTATACCGGGCCGGTCTGAACCTCCGGCCAATTTGCCGGAAGGTTTGGCAAGCCGTTCAGCTACGCCATCAGGGTGCGCGAGATTCCTGAACGTTTCAGGCTTAGTGATAGCCCTCGCCCACCTTGCCGCGAAACACCCAATACACGAACACGGTGTAGCCGATGATGATTGGCAGCATGATCAAGGTGCCGACCAGCAGGAACTGTTGCGACGCAGGCGCTGATGCGGATTGCTGGATCGTCATTCCTACATGTCCAGTCATGGCAGGCGGCACAAGATAAGGCACGTTCGAGATCAGCAGGCCGATGTAGGCAAGCAGGAACAGGCCGATCGCGGACAGGAACGGTTGTGCTGTGCGTTGCTTGCGCAAGCCGCGCCAACACAGCCAGGCGACGACCAGGGTCGCAAGCGGTATCTGCGACAACCAATAGAAGTTCGGCAGCGAAAACCAGCGGTCGTGGATGCGCGGCAACATCATCGGCGTCCAGATGCTGACGATGGTGATGCAGGCGAGCATTGCGAACAGCGCTGGTTTGGCGAGCTTGCGCGCACGTGCCTGCAGGTCGTGTTCGGTTTTCATCACTAGCCAGCACGCGCCGAGCAGCATGTAGCCGACGACGACGGACAAGCCGCAGAACAGCGCGAATGGCGTGCACCAGTCGAAGCTGCCGCCCGCGAAGCTTCCATTCTCGACGTGGATGCCCTGCAGCAGTCCCCCAAGTACGATGCCTTGGCACAACGCGGCGAGCGTCGATCCGAAACTGAAAGCGAAATCCCAGATGCTGTGGCTGGGCTTGGCGATCCAGCGGAACTCGAACGACACGCCGCGCAGGATCAGCGCGAGCAGCATCACGATGATCGGCAGGTACATCGCCGGCATGATGATCGCGTACGCGCGCGGGAATGCGACCATCAAGCCGCCGCCGCCTAATACCAGCCAGGTTCCATTCCCGTCCCAGAACGGCGCGATCGAATTCATCATGCTGTCGCGATCCGCTTCAGCCTTGAACAGCGGAAACAGCATGCCGACGCCGAGATCGAAGCCATCGAGCAACACGTACATCGCGACAGCGACGGCAAGGATCGCGGCCCAGACCAGCGGCAGCATCGCGGCGTTTTCGCCAAGCCACGCATTCATGGAAAATCAGCACTCATATCACCTGCTCTCCGTCGGCGGCTTCGCGGGTCGCGCTGCCAGCCGCAGCGAGTGGGCTGTTCGGCGAGGCAGCACCGGCCGGCGCGATGGCCGCGCCCTGCGGCCCGTGGCGCAGCAACTTGCGGATGTAATACACGCCGATCGAGAACACGACCGTGTAGACCACGATGATCAATGCGAACGAGGTCGCCACCGTCACCGCCGGCACTGGCGAGATCGCGTTGGCCGTGCGCAGGATGCCCGTCGCGATCCATGGCTGGCGGCCGGTTTCGGTCACGATCCATCCGCAAAGGATCGCGATGAACCCGAGCGGCCACGCGTATCCGATCGGTCGCAGGAACCAGCGCGCGTCGAACAGTTTTCCTCGCATCCACAACATGGCGCCGACGCAGCCGACCCCGATCAGCAACATGCCGATGCCGACCATGATGCGGAATCCAAAGAACACCGACAGCAATGGCGGACGATCGCGAGCTGGCACATCTTTCAAGCCAGCGATCTTTCCATCCCATGCATGCGTGAGGATCAAACTACCGACGTGCGGCAACGCGACTTCGTAGTCGTTGCGCTCGGTTTTCGCATTCGGGATCGCGAACAACACCAGCGGAACCGGGCCATTGCCGTCCCAGTGCGCTTCCATCGCAGCGATCTTCACCGGCTGGTGGCGTTCCGTATTCAACCCATGTGCATCGCCGACGAACAATTGCAGCGGCGCGAGCGCGATCACCATGCCAAGACCCATGCGGATCATCACTCGCGCTTCGTCCTCGAAACGCCCCGACATCAAGTAACGCGCGCCCACAGCAAGGACCACGACCGACGTGCTCAGGTACGCCGCGATCAGCATGTGCATCAGCCGATACGGGAAGCTCGGGTTGAAGATGATCTGCCACCAGTCGAGAGGGAACGCGATACCGTCGCGCATCTCGAAACCGACCGGCGTCTGCATCCAGCTGTTCGCCGAGATGATCCAGAACGCCGAGATCGCTGTACCGATCGCAACCATGCACGCCGACAGCACGTGCGCCCATTGCGGCACGCGATTGCGCCCGAACAGCAGGATGCCGAGGAACGTCGACTCAAGGAAGAACGCGGTCAGAACCTCGTAGCCGAGCATTGGACCGATCACGTTGCCGATCACGATGCCGATGCGCGCCCAGTTGGTGCCGAACTGGTACGACAGCATCAGTCCCGACACCACGCCCATCGCAAACGAGACCGCGAAGATTTTCAGCCAGAACTTCGACAGCTTGAGATAGAGGTCGCGCCCGGTGCGCCAGTGCAGGATTTCCAGCGTGGCGATGAACGCCGACAGGCCGATGGTGAAACCAGGAAAGATGATGTGGAGGCTGATCGTGAACGCGAATTGCAATCGCGCGAGCAGCACCGGGTCCAGCGCGGATACGAAATCCATGTGCGCATTCTACAGCTTGCTACGCGACGACGGGCAGTTCCAGCAGATTCGCATGCAGCAATTCTGCATCCCACGCGCGCAACTGTTCGTCCCAGTCGCCGAGCATCGCGAGATACAGCAGCTTCTCGAACTCCGGACCGAAGCGGCGGATCACCGCGTCCGGATCGGGCATCAGGCGGCCGTCGGCGATCAGGCCGAAATGCACGTGGCCGCAGTAGCTCATGATGCTGATGCCGATGCCGACGTTGCCGGTTTGCGGCACCCAGAACATCATCTCGCGCAGCTTCTGCCCGGCCATGTACAGCGGCATCTTCGGACCCGGCACATTGGTCGCGACCGCAGTCGCCTTGCGGCTGAAAAGATCGAGCGCAAGTCGCTGCACGCCGACCGGAGCGAGTCCCATCGCGGCCAGCAAGCCGAACGACACGATCGCCTGTCGCGATGTCTTCAATTCGTGCATGTGCGCGGCGACGCGTTCGAGACGGCGCACCGGATTGGCTTCGCCGACCGGCAGGTCGAGGAACACCAGTCCGAAATGATTGCCGAGTTTCTTCGCGTGCTTGAGCGGACGCAGGTTCACCGGCACCGTCGCGCGCAACGTCACGCCATCGATGTGTTCGCCGCGATCGAGCAGGTAACTGCGCAACGCGCCGGCGGCCGACGCCATCAGCACATCGTTGACCGTGCAGCGGTACGCGCGGCTGACCGCTTTGACATCCGCAAGATCCAGCGGCTCGGCCCAGGCAACGCGTTTGCTCACGCCGAGGCGTCCTTTCAACACCGTCGGCGGATCGTCGGGCAGCGAAACCGCATTGAGAAGTTCACGCGCAATCTCGCGGCCTTCGTTCGCAAGCACCGTGGCAAGCGATGGATCACTGTAGAACTTCGCGCCCATCTCCATGCCCTTCGCGAGCATCTTGCCGCCGATCTTCTTGTACTTTTCGAAACCGCCGTCGCGTTTGCGCACGCTCTCATCACCACCAGATGATTCGTCCTTGAGCCACGCGCTTTCCAGGTCGCTACCCTTGCCCGCTGCGGCCGTCGTATCGGTCAGCGACAACAACACCTGCACCAGCGCGATGCCGTCGGCGTAGCAATGATGGATTCGCGCGATGAGCGCGCTGCCGCCGTGGTAACTCTCGACCAGATGGAATTGCCACAGTGGTTTCGTTTGATCGAGCGGCGTCGACGCGAGCTGGCTGACGAAACGCTCAAGCTCGTGTTTGCCCGCACGGCCCGGCAGCGCCGACAGGCGCACATGCCAGTCGAGATCGAAATCCGCATCGTCTTCCCAGATGGCTCCGGTGCTGCCATCGACGGCTTTCTGGCGGAAGCGCGGATACGACAGGAAACGCTGCTTGATGACCTTGCGCAAGCGATCGATCGGCATCGGCGTGTCGAACATCAGCACACCGGTGATCATCATCAGGTTGGTCGGGCGCTCCATGCGCAGCCACGCGGTGTCCACGCGTGACATCGGTTCGCGGCGGATCTTCTGCTTGGTCTGCTGCCTGGCCATCGCATGATTCCCCACGGAAACGAACCGGATCGACGCGGCCAGTGAATCACGCGGCGAGGAATAGCGTCAACGTCAGCGCGCGGCCGGCTTCGATGTCGAATACGCGGCCAGCGCAGCGACACGACTGGTCTTCAGATCGACGATGGATTCGCGCGGGTAGTCCGGCGCATGCCGCGCGAGCAATTCCGGATGCTTCCAAGGCTCGTACAATGCCTCATCTGGCAATGTCGCGAACTCCGGCACCCAGCGCCGCACATAACTGCCCTCGGGATCGAACTTCAACGCCTGCGACACCGGATTGAACACGCGGAAATACGGCGCTGCATCCGCCCCGGTGCCGGCGCTCCATTGCCAGCCCTGGGTGTTGTTGGCGAGGTCGGAATCGACCAGCGTGTCCCAGAACCAGCGCGCGCCATGCAGCCAGTGCATGCGCAGGTTCTTGGCCAGGAAACTCGCGACGACCATGCGTACGCGGTTGTGCATCCAGCCCGTCTGCCAGAGCTGGCGCATGCCTGCATCGACCAGCGGCACGCCGGTGCGTCCACGTTGCCATGCATCGAGCAATGCGGGTTCTGGCTCGGCCCATTCGAAGCCATTGAAGCGCGGATTGAGGTTGGCGTCGGTCGTCTGTGGAAAGTGGTAAAGCGTGTGATGCGAAAACTCGCGCCAGCCGAGTTCGCGGATATACCCATCGCCGTTCGCTGTCGTGCGCGCGTCGTGCTGGGTTGATTGCAGCGCCTGCATGATCCGACGCGGCGAGATTTCGCCGAAATGCAGGTGCGGCGACAGTCTTGATGTGCCGTCGACATCGGGTCGATCGCGTCGCTGCATGTAACCGGCGAGCAGCGGATCGATGCATTGGTCGAATCGCGCGCGTGCCCCCTGCTCGCCCGGCTGCCAATGGTTCCAGAACTCCGCGTCCCAGGCTGGCGAAGGTGCTGGAATCAATGTGTCGATAGCGACGGACCCAACCGTCGCATCAACCGCACACAATACGCTCGGAGCATCCGCGAGCGCTCGCACATCGAGTCGTGTGCGTGCGTTGCGCCAGAACGGCGAGAACACGCGATACGGATCACCCTGCTGCGTTGCGACCGTCCACGGCTCGCAAAGCAATGCGGAGTTGTGGCTTTCGACATGGACTCCACGCGCGCGCAGTGCTCGCTTGACCGTTGCGTCGCGCGCGATGCACGCCGGTTCGTAACGACGACTCCAATAGACCGCTTCGGCACCGGTGTCTTCGACCAGCTGTTCGAGCGCAGCAAGGCTCGGCCCGACGCGCAGGACCAGCCGCGATCCTCGTGCCTGCAAGGAAGCGTCCAATGCGTGCAACGATCGTCGCAACCACGCAAGCGATGCCGCACCCGGCGACCACGGCGCTTCCTCGTCAGGCGCATGCACATACACCGGCACGATGCGATGCCCGGCGCGCAATGCGGACTGCAACGCAGGATGATCGTCAAGGCGCAGGTCGCGGCGGAACCACATCAGAGCTGTCGTCATGCGGCTGTTCTCACGATGCGACCGAGCGCCGCACCCACATCATCTCGCGCAAGGCGTCACTCCTCGGTGAAACGCACGCGCCGCGTGATGGAGCAGGTCAATTCATAGGAAATCGTCCCGGCCGCCGTGGCGATTTCCTCGACCGGAAGCTGCGGTCCCCACAACACGACCGGATCGCCGACGTGCGCATTCGGTGTGCCGCGCAGGTCCAGCGTCATCAGATCCATCGACACGCGACCGACCAGCGGCACGCGCACACCATTCACCAAAACCGGTGTACCCGACGGAACGCTGCGCGGATAGCCGTCGCCGTAACCGATCGCGGCGACTCCGATATCCATGTCTTCCGGGCACGTCCACGCCGCGGAATAGCCGACCGGCTCGCCCTTGCGCACGCGGTTGATCGCGATCAATCGCGTCGCCAGAGTCATCGCCGGACGCAGGCCGAAATCCGCACCGGTCTTGCCATCCACGACCGAGAGGCCGTACAGCGCGCCGCCAGCACGCACCCAGTCGGCATGCGCGCTTGGCCAGCCGAGAACGCCTGCGGAATTCGCAAGCGAACGCGCGCAGTCGAAGTCGATGGCTTTATCGAACGACGCGATCTGCGCCTGCGTCTGCGCGCCGTCGAACGCATCCGAACTCGCGAAATGGGTCATCAGCGCGATCTCGGGCGCGACGTTGCGCAAGGCCGCGAGTCGCGCATGGATTTCCTGCGCGTGTGCGGCCGGGAAGCCGAGTCGATGCATGCCGGTATCGAGCTTCAGCCAGACGCGCAACGGTTTCGTTGTCGTCGATTCATTCGCTGGCGGAAGCAGTGCAGCATCCGCTTCGAGGATCGCGAGTTGGGTCTCGTGATGCACGACCGTATCCACATCCAGTGAACGCAGGAGCGGTAGATCGGCAAGATCGTCGAAGCCCGACAGCAGCACGACGCGATTCGACAAACCCACCGCGCGAATGCGCTCGGCATCGGCCAGCGCCGCAACGCCGAACGCATCGGCCCCAGCCAGCGCACGCGCGACGCGCTCGAGTCCGTGCCCATAACCATCGGCCTTGACCACCGCCATGATTTTGCTGTGCGGAGCGAGCGCGCGCACGCGCGCGAGGTTGTGGCGCAGCGCCTCAAGATGGATGGTGGCGGAAGTGGGTCGCGACATCGCGTCAGTTTATCCGCACGACGCATTCAAGCGCAGAAAATCACTCGAAACTGCCCACATGGTCGCGCGCGAGATTGTCGAAGCGCGTGTACTCGCCGAAGAAGCGCAGGTCGACCTTGCCGGTCGGGCCGTTGCGTTGCTTGGAGATGATGATTTCGGCGAGACCCTTCTTGTCGAGGTCGGTCTTGTTGTAGACCTCGTCGCGGTAGATGAACATGATCACGTCGGCGTCCTGCTCGATGCCGCCTGATTCGCGCAGGTCGGACATCACCGGTCGCTTGTCGGTGCGCGACTCGAGGCTGCGGTTGAGCTGCGACAGCGCAAGCACGGGCACCTTGAGTTCTTTCGCGAGCCCCTTGAGGCTGCGCGAGATTTCGGAGATTTCGTTGGTGCGGTTCTCGTTCATGCCGGGCACCTGCATGAGTTGCAGGTAGTCGACGACGATCAGGCCAAGGTCGTGGTCGCGCTTGAGCCGGCGCGCGCGGCCGCGCAGGTCGACTGGCGAAAGTCCAGGCGTGTCGTCGATGAAGATCTTGACCTCGGACAACATGCGGATCGCGCTGTTGACGCGCGACCAATCCTCGTCTTCCAGTTGGCCGGTGCGCAGGCGCTGTGCGTTGACGCGGCCCATCGACGAAATCAAACGAAACGCAAGTTGCGACGCCGACATTTCCATCGAGAAGATCACCACGGCCTTCTTCGATTTGAGCGCGGCGTATTCGGCGATGTTCACCGCGAGCGCGGTCTTGCCCATCGACGGACGCGCGGCGAGGATGATCAGGTCCGTCGGTTGCAGGCCCGCAGTCATCTCGTCGAGGTCGACGAAACCAGTCGGAAGGCCGGTGACGCTGCCCTGGCTTTCATAGCGTTCCTGCAGCACCTGGAACGCGTCCTTCATCGCCTCGCGCAGGGAGACGTAATCCTTGCGGCCGCGGTCGCCGAGTTCGGCGATCTTGAACACGCGCTCCTCGGCCTTGTCGAGTACGTCCTTGATCGCGACGTTACCGGGCTGGAAACCGTCGTTGACGATCTCGGTGCCGGCTTCGATCAGGCTGCGCAGCACCGATTTCTCGCGCACGATCTCCGCGTACGCGCTGATGTTCGCGGCCGACGGCGTGGTGCTCGCGAGTTCGATCAAATAGGCGCTACCGCCGATCTGCTCGGCGAGGTTGCTGGTGTCGAACCATTCGCCAAGGGTGACCACGTCGAACGGTTTGTTCTTTGCGGACAAGTCGCAGATCGCACGGTAGATCAAGCGGTGGTCGCGGCGGTAGAAATCGTCCTCGGACAACTGGTCGGAGATGTGGTCGAGCGAATCCGGCGCAAGCATCAGGCCGCCAAGCACCGCTTGTTCGGCTTCCACCGATTGCGGCGGGACGCGCAGCGATTCGATGCGATTGTCGGCGTGCGCGCCCTGGCGCTCATCGGTGCGGAAGCCCTGACGCAATGGCATGGAAGTGACGACCTGGCTGGCTGGGGGATGACGCGTGATCATAGGGCCGGAAGTCCACCGAGCGTTGCAGACAACTCTGTGGATAACAGGTGCACATCTCACCGCGCGAGACAGGGCATCGTTTTCGACGCAGAAATATTTTCGACCGTCAGGGATGGCGGCATGTCGGAAGCGCAGGAGCGGTTTCCGGCTCACCTCCTCGTGCTCGCACATCCGTGTGCATCAGCCGCCGCTGCGCGTGCTGCGATGTGCATGGAAGCACCAAGTGTCGGCGGAGGCAGGATGCTCGTAACCGACCGCTCGCGGCGACTGCAGGGAGTGCAGAGCCATTCGCACATCCGTGTGCATCAGCCGCTCTTGCGCGTCCTGCGCTTGCCGCATTCGCAGATCCATGTGCATCAAACAACGACGGACGCCGAAGCGTCCGTCGAAGATCTTTCCTGACGTCGAAACTCAGGCTTCTGGAACGACAGTCACTTTCACGATGGTTTCGACATCGGCGTGCAGATGCACATGGATCTCGAACTCGCCGGTGCGGCGCAGCGGGCCTTCGCCCATCACGACTTCACTCTTGTTCAACGGGAAACCGGCGGCGGTGAATGCCTCGGCGATATCGCGCGGGCCGACCGAACCGTACAGCTTGCCTTCGGTCGAGGAATTTGCCTTGAGCGTCACGGCGGCACCTTCGAGCTTTGCCTTGCGGGCTTCGGCGGCGGCGTGGATGTCGTTGGCCTTGGTTTCGTAATCGGCGCGACGGGTCTCGAACTCGGCGATGTTCTTCGCGGTTGCCGGCACTGCACGGCCGTACGGGATCAGGAAGTTGCGGCCGTAACCCGGCTTCACGTTGACCTTGTCGCCGAGGGCACCGAGGTTGACGACTTTCTGCAGCAGGATGAGTTGCATGGTGTTGCTCCGTATTCGTTAGCGGACCGATGTCCGCAACTGGTGGCTGTCCGAATGGATCAGGATGAATTGCCTGCGCGAAAACCCATGGAACAAGTCCCATTGGATTCCGAGGAAGCGGGTGCTTTTAGTGGAAGTCCGCACATGGCGGCGGTTGCAAGACGCGTTCCCTGCAAAGCCGCATCAGTTCTTGCGAATCCTGACACGAGTTCCGCAAGGACGCGCGTGAAACTAACTTGTGTGGCTGTCGCAGTACGGGATCAACGCGAGGAAACGCGCGTTCTTGACCGCCGTCTGCAACTGGCGCTGGTAGCGCGCCTTGGTGCCGGTGATGCGGCTCGGCACGATCTTGCCGGTTTCGGTCAGGTACTGGCGAAGGGTGTTGAGATCCTTGTAGTCGATCTCGGTGATGCCCTCGGCAGTGAATTTGCAGAACTTGCGGCGGCGAAAGAATTTGGACATGGCTGGGTTCCTGGTGTCGGGTATCAGGCGTCTGCGCTGGCAGCGCCGGCTTCAAAGGATTCATCGCGACGCGGGCGCTCTGGGCGCTCCGGACGGTCTTCGCGATCACCGCGGTCGCCTCTGTCACCGCGATCGCCTCTGTCACCACGATCGCCCCTGTCGCCGCGATCGTTCTTCTCGTCCTTCATCTTCATGATGAACGACTGCTCGGTGTCAGCACCGTCGCGTCTGGTCACCAGGTGGCGCAGCACGGCGTCGTTGAAGCGGAAGCCGTCGACCAGTTCGGTCAGCACCTTCTGGCCGCACTCGACGTTGAGCATCACATAGTGAGCCTTGACCAGGTTGTTGATCGGATACGCAAGCTGGCGGCGGCCCCAGTCTTCGAGACGATGGATCTGGCCCGCGCCTTCGCCGGTGTCGGTCTGGATGAGCGTCTTGTAACGCTCGATCATCGCTGGCACCTGCTCGCTCTGATCCGGATGGACCATGAACACGATTTCGTAATGACGCATGTTGTTTCCTTGTGGAAGTCGGTCGGATGACCGGAGCAGCCCCCCAACGATGTGGTGGGGCAAGGGCTCCCGCGCCAAAGACATACGGCGGGAAGCCGCATAGTATGGCAGAGAATCACTCAGTCATGGAAACGCGCGCGTATGGGCTTCCTCTTTTGCCTTGGGGGTGTGGTTCGTTGCGAAGCGCCTGAGGAACCTTTGGACTTGTCCAAGGGGTTCCCTATGTGTGCTGGCGCACAGACCAAGCTGAACAATTCCGCGCACGGTGAACGCTCATGAGATCGCCCCAGGGCGTTGTTGATTTAGATCAAACCGCAGTCCTCGTGAAGGTGATAGGTTCAATCCGTTCAGATCCAATCCACTCAGATCCAATCCAGTCAGCTTTAATACAGCGAGCAACCATCATGACCATGCCTGTCCCGTCCCGCCGCCGCTTTCTCATCCGCGCTGCGGTGGCGACTGCCGCCTTGCCGCTGGCCATCCGCCTGATTGGTGAAGCCCGAGCCGCCGGCCTGCCCAAACTTCCCCTGGACAACCCCCAAGCCAAGGCACTGGGATATTCCGAGGATGCGAGCACGGTCAAGCACGCCAGCTACAAACCAGGCAGCAGCTGCTCAAATTGCCAGTTTTTCACCGCCGCAACCGGCGCATGCAGCTTGTTCGCCGGGTTCAGCGTGTCGCCAAAGGGTTGGTGCTCTGCCTGGGCCAAGAAGCCAGCCTGAGCAGCGTCGTCGCTTCCAGCAATGACCGACAGCGGGACGTGGGGAGATCACAGTGACTGCTTTGAATGCCAATCTGCAAGGCCGTGAACAAGGATGTCTGCGGAGCTTTTCCGCGCAGATGGCCAAGTCGCTGCCTGTTCTTTTCGGGCTGGTCGTCGTCTTGGCGACACTATGGCCCACCCCGTCACTGGCGCTGCCTATCTTCAACCGCCAGACGGGGCAGAACTGCGTGGCCTGCCACGCAGGCGGGCAGTTTCCCGAACTAACGCCCTACGGCCGCCTGTTCAAGCTCACGGGCTACACGATCGGCAAGCGCTCCGTACCACTGTCCGCCATGGCCGTGGTGAGCGATTCGCGCGTGTTCAACATCTCCAAGAGCGACGATCCCAAGGCCGATTTCCAGAAGAACAATGCACCGATCTTCGCGACGGGCAGCGTGTTCGCCGCGGGCAAGATCACCGACAACATCGGCGCCTTCCTTCAGGTCACCTACGATAACTATGCCGCCCAGTCGGACGACGGCAAGTTCCATGGCCACAGTGGCGCCGACAACATGGAGATCCGCTACGCCGATCGCGTCGTCGATGCGAAGCGCGACTGGATCTTCGGCGTGAGTGCCAACAACAATCCCTCGTTCTCGGATCCGTGGAATACCGCAGCGGCCTGGATGCAATACGTGCCGGTACCGAGCCCCACCAGCAGCCGTTTCATCGATGGCACGACGCCCTACCCGGGCTTTGCTGCCGGCGGCAATCTTTCCGGCATCACCGGCTACGCGTTCTTCGATCAGATGCTGTACGTCGAATTGGGTGGGTACCGCACGGCCCAGGGTCTGACTTCCTTCATGAGTGCCGGCACGGCCAAGGCGGACAAGACCAAATTGCAGGGAACCAATCCCTACTGGCGGGTGGCACTCAGCCACGCGTGGGGGCCGCACAACATCATGTTTGGGACCTCCGGCATGATCGCCGACGTCTACGACGATCCGCTCGACATCGCAGACCCGGCCAGCGTCCACCATTTCAGGGACATCGGCTTCGATGCGCAGTACCAGTACCTGCTCGATCCGCATGCGGTGACCGCGCAGTTTGCCTATATGCGGGACAACCATCGGGTTCCGGACTTCCTGGCCAACCAGCCGGTGAGTGACATCAACGGAAATCCCTTGCCGAACACCAATGCTGTCGACAAAACCAATGTGCTGCGCGTCAAGCTGAGCTATGTCTACGACGCCACGTACGGCGGCAGCCTTGCGCATTTCAGTCAGACCGGCACGACCGACTCGGCGTTGTACGACCCGACCCGCGTCGGCGGCAATGTTTCGGGGAGTCCGGCCATTCGCGGCTGGACTTACGAGGCTTTCTGGACGCCGATTCAATACGCGCGCATCGGACTCCAGTACACCAGGTACAGCAAGTTCAATGGCGCATCCACCAACTACGACGGACAGGGGCGCAACGCCAACGACAACAATTCGCTGTTCCTGTATCTCTGGGGTGCGTACTGATCGTTCGACGTAGCGCGACGCATCTGCGTCAGCTCGATCGACCCGCAACACTGATGGCACGGACGTTTCTGGAGGGCGGAATGAACACGACACGTTTGGTACTCGCAGCGCTCCTGATCGGCTCGGCCGCAGGTTGCGCAAACGTCGAGCGTTCACGCGACACCGCCAACCCGAATGTCTCCGGCGCAACGCTGGCACTACAGGTCTGTTCGAATTGTCACGGCCGCACCGGAAACAGCATTTCGCCCAATTTCCCGAACCTGGCGGCGCAGCAGGAGGCGTATCTCGTCGCGCAGCTGCACGAGTTCAAGGGCCACAACCGCGAAGATCCGGCAGGATTCGAATACATGTGGGGACTGAGCCACAACCTCAGCGACAAGCAGATCCAGGAGCTCGCCGCGCATTTCGCGGGCGAGAAACTCGAGCGCGCTCCGATTGAGGGAAGACCCGAACGTATCGCGGCTGGAAAAGCCGTGTTTGCCTCAGGCATCCCCGACAAGGGCGTTCCGGCTTGCTCGAGTTGTCACGGCCCGGACGGCATGGGCAACGCAGAAGCTCCGCGCATCGCCGGACAGCACGTCGATTACCTGACCAAGCAGTTGAAGGTCCTGCAGCGGACCGACCAGCGACCACAAGGCGCAGTCATGAAGGCCGTCGCCCACGGCCTTACGTTGCAGAACATCAACGACGCGTCGGCCTACCTGCAGGCGATGCCGAATCAGTAGAACTGCCGGCGAAATTCCGACATCTCACCCAGGGGCCGTCACCGTCAAGCCACCCGGGTGGTGAAACTTTCTCCGCAGCCGCATTCAGCGTCTGCATTCGGGTTGCGAAACGCGAACTGGGCGTTGAGCCCCTGCTTCACGAAATCGATCTCGGTGCCCTGCACCAGCGGCAGGCTCGCGGCATCCACGATCACGCGCACGCCGGACACGTCGAACACGGTGTCGTCGGGGTCGGAATGTTCTGCCAGATCCACAACGTAGCCCCAACCCGAACAGCCGGTGCGGCGCACGCCGAAGCGCAGCCCGATCCGGCCGGGACTCGCGCCAAGGTAGCTGCGTGCGCGCTCAAGCGCGGCGGGAGTCATGGTGATGCTCATGCGTCGATTATACCTGCGGGAGCTACAGGCGCTCCGGGCACCTGTGTGCACTTACCACATCCTTATGGGTCGCTTTCGCTATCATGCACGGCTTGGATATGCGTTCGATCGCGTGGAGTTGCAAGGTCATGACGGAAACGAGTGCGGAACGGGTCAGCGTCGCGCAGGCGCTGGGTGGCAAGTCGCTGGCGGGCAGTATCGTCAGCGTAGCCGGTTGGGTACGCACGCGCCGCGATTCCAAGGCGGGGCTGTCGTTCGTGAACGTCAGCGACGGCTCGTGCTTCCATCCGATCCAGGTCGTCGCGCCAGCCGATCTGCCCAACTACGAGACCGAGGTAAAGCGGCTCACCGCCAGTTGCGCGGTCATAGCAACCGGCACCCTCGTCGCTTCGCAGGGCCAGGGCCAGGCGTTCGAGATGCAGGCCAGCGCGATCGAGGTCGTCGGCTGGGTCGACGATCCCGAGACCTACCCGATCCAGCCGAAAGCCCATTCGCTGGAATTCCTGCGCGAAGTCGCGCACCTGCGCCCACGCACGAACCTGTTCGGCGCGGTCGCGCGCATCCGCGACTGCCTAGCGAAAGCCGTGCACCGCTTCTTCCACGAGAACGGCTATTTCTGGATCAACACGCCGATCATCACCACGTCCGACGCCGAAGGCGCGGGCCAGATGTTCCGGGTGTCCACGCTCGACATGGCGAACCTGCCGCGCGACGACAAGGGCGCGGTGGATTTCTCGCAGGACTTCTTCGGCAAGGAAACCTTCCTCACCGTGTCCGGCCAGCTCAACGTCGAGGCTTACTGCCTCGCGCTGAGCAAGGTCTACACGTTTGGCCCAACGTTCCGCGCCGAGAACTCCAACACCTCGCGGCATCTCGCCGAGTTCTGGATGATCGAGCCGGAACTTGCGTTCGCCGATCTCAACGACGATGCCGACCTCGCCGAAGCGTTCCTCAAATACGTCTTCAAAGCCGTGCTGAACGAACGCGCGGACGACATGGCCTTTATCGCCGAGCGCGTCGAGAAGAACGCGGTCACGAAACTCGAAACCTTCATCGCCCAGCCGTTCGAACGCATCGACTACACCGACGCAGTGTCGCTGCTGCAGAAGTCCGGCCACAAATTCGACTTCCCGGTCGAATGGGGCCTGGATCTGCAGACCGAACACGAGCGCTGGCTCACCGAGCAGCACGTTGGTCGCCCGGTCGTGGTGATGAACTACCCGGAGCAGATCAAGGCGTTCTACATGCGCCTCAACGACGACGGCCGCACCGTCGCGGCGATGGACGTGCTCGCGCCCGGTATCGGCGAGATCATCGGCGGCTCGCAACGCGAGGAGCGCCTGGACGTACTCGACGCGCGCATGGCGCAGTTCGGCCTCGATGGCGCGCACTACGGCTGGTACCGCGACTTCCGCCGCTACGGTACGGTGCCGCACGCCGGATTCGGACTCGGCTTCGAGCGGCTGGTGGTGTACGTCTGCGGGCTGTCTAACATCCGCGACGCGATCCCCTACCCGCGCGCGCCGGGCCTGGCGACGTATTGAAGATGTACCGTCTGAATTCTCGCGAATTCACCCCTCCCATTCCGGGCGAGATCCGCATGCGCCACGCGACGGGCGAGAGCTCCGCATGCTGATCACCTTCTCACTGCTCGGCCTCGCCTTTGCGATTACCGGCCTGATGGCGTTCGCGTTCTTCTGGCCCATGACGCTGGTGCACTTGCGCGACCGCTATCCTGCCGTGCATGCGCAACTCGGTGCATCCGGCGTGCTCGCAGTCTCGAGCTTGATGTGGCTGCTCGCAGGACGTTTCCATGCATCGCGCGATCCTGCGCTAGACGGCTTGGGCACGCCTGCGCGCATCGCGCTGGTCGTGTTGCTGATCGGATTGGCGAGCGCATTCGGTTTCGGGCTGATCGCGTGGGCAACGAAACCCTGAGCATGGCCCTGACGACAAAGGTGACGACATGAACGACAACGATGCACCGGACGACAGCAGCATCGACGACACAGTCCACGCTTCCGAACAATGGTGGCTGGCCACGGTCGGCAACCTGCTCGTATGGGCGCGCATGCGCGTGCGTGCCGGCGGCACCGCCGAGGTGTTCGATTGCGACGGCAAAACCGATACCTACGACAGCGAGGACACCGCACGCGCCGCGCTGATGGATGCCGAATACCGCGCTTTCGATGGACTCGATGAAGACGATGCCGCACTGATGGGTTTCGACATCGAGGAAATGGAACCGCCGCGCGATGACGACGATGAGGACGCAATGCGTGCCGCGATGACGCGACGGCTTCCTCCCCAGCACTGACACAGCGCCGTGTACATCCCCAGCGCATTCGTCGAAACCGATCTGGCGCAACTCGACGCGCTGGTCGCCAAGAATCCGTTCGCGACACTGATCACCGTCCAGGATGGCGCGCCGTGCGTGAGCCACTTGCCGGTGTTGTATGCGCGCGATGGCGAACGCGTGATGTTTCGCGGCCACTGGTCGCGCGCGAACCCGCAATGGCGCGACCCTGGCGATGCACTGCTGATCGTGCATGGCCCCGATGCCTATGTGTCGCCGTCGTGGTATACGGACAATTTCGTCGGGAACGAAATTGGACAGCCGCAGGCTGGCCCGAAGGGCGATATCCAGGGACGGGGCGAGCACAAGGAAGCACGCGTTCCAACCTGGAACTACGCCGTCGCGCATATCGCCGGGAGCCTTGAGGTTTTTCACGACACCGCTGCGCTCGCGGCAATCGTGTCCGAACTCAGCGTCAGCCACGAAACCGCGATCGGTTCGGATTGGCGTTTCGATCCGGGGCGCGACGACCTTCGCGTACAACTCAAGGGGATCGTCGGCTTCCATCTGCAAGCCCGGCGCATCGAGCTGAAGTTCAAGCTCAACCAGAACCACCCGCTGGCGAACCGTCGCAGTGTCATCGATGCACTGATGGCACAGGACAACGAAAATTCGCAGGCCATTGCGCAGCTGATGCAGGCGAGTTTGGATAGCGCTCCCTTGCCCGATGACAACACATCCGGCCTGGCCCTTCCCCACGACAACGAACCGGAGCGCTGAATGGACCTCGACCTCACCGGCAAACACGCGCTCGTCTGCGGGGCATCGCAAGGCATCGGCCTGGCTTCGGCGGTCGAACTGGCGAAGCTCGGCGCGAACGTCACCCTGCTTGCGCGCCGCGCGGACGTACTCGAACAACTCGCCGGGCAGTTGCCGCGCGCACACTTCGCGCAACGGTTCGGATGGATCTCTGCCGACGCAGGCGATACCACTTCCCTGCGCACGAAAGTCGACACGCTCGTGGCCGAACATCCCGTGCATATCCTGATCAACAACAGCGGCGGCCCACCGCCAGGCACTGTCCGCGGCGCGAAAGAGGACGCTTTCCTCGCTGCGTATCGCGCGCACCTGCTCGCGAACCAGACGCTCGCCGAAGCCGTGGTTCCTGGCATGCTGCGCGATGGCTACGGGCGCATCGTCAATATCATCTCGACGTCGGTGAAAGAGCCCATCGCCGGCATCGGTGTGTCGAACGTGACGCGCGGTGCTGTCGCGAGCTGGGCGAAGACGCTCGCGCGCGAACTCGCGCCGCACGGCATCACGGTCAACAACGTGTTGCCCGGTTCGACCCATACGCCGCGCATCGACCAGATCATCGCCGCGCGCTCGCAGAAAACCGGCGACAGCAAGGACGCGGTGACTGCCGAGATGGAGTCCGAGATTCCCATGGGCCGCTTCGCCGATCCGTCCGAAACCGCTGCGGCAGTCGCATTTCTCGCATCGCCGGCGGCGTCGTACATCACCGGCATCAACCTGCCGGTGGACGGCGGGCGCACGCGCTCGTTGTGAGTCGCTGCGGTATGGATTCCACAATGGCTCCCCTAACCGCTAAGCTCGCCGCATGAACGCGACCTTGCGTCTGACCCAATTGATCGACGGTGAAGCACGCGCGCATGGCGATGCCGATGCGCTCGCGGTGCATGAGCCCGCGACGGGCGAGCTGTATGCGCTGTGTCCCTCGGGAACCGATGCGGATGTGGTCGACGCCGTGCGCGCGGCACGCGATGCATTTCCGATGTGGTCGAACTTGCCGAATGACGCGCGCGCGAACTGGCTATCACGACTCGCCGACGCGATCGAGGCACGCCTCGAGGACTTCGCGCAAGCCGAATCGCGAGACGCTGGCAAACCATTAAAACTCGTACGCGAAATCGAAATCCCGCGCGCGGTCGCCAACCTGCGGTTCTTCGCGGCCGCTGCGATGCAGTTCGCCAGCGAGTCTCACCACGGGCAAGCCGGATTGAATTACACCTTGCGACAGCCGCTCGGCGCAGTCGCGTGCATCAGCCCGTGGAACCTGCCGCTTTATCTTTTCACATGGAAGATCGCGCCAGCGCTCGCCGCGGGCAATTGCGTGGTCGCGAAACCATCCGAGGTCACGCCGGTTACCGCGTGGATGCTCGGTGAGCTCGCGCGCCAGATCGGGTTTCCTGCGGGCGTGCTGAACATTGTGCACGGGCTTGGCCCGGCGGTCGGCAACGCACTCGTCGAACACCCGGACATCAAGGCGGTGAGCTTCACCGGCAGCACCGCAGTCGGTCGCCAGATCGCCGCGCTTTGCGGCCCCGCGTTGAAGAAAATGTCGCTCGAACTCGGCGGCAAGAATGCAACCATCGTGTTCGCCGATGCCTTCGACGATGAAAGCTCGCGCGAACGATTGATGGACACCATGGTGCGTTCGACATTCCAGAACAGCGGCCAGATCTGCCTGTGCGGCTCGCGCATCCTGGTCGAACGCGGTGCTTACGATGCATTCCGCGATGCGTTCGTCGCACGCGTCCGCAAACTGCGCGTCGGCGATCCACACGATCCGGCGACCGATCTCGGCCCGCTGGTATCGCGCGCGCACTACGACAAGGTGCTCACCTGCATCGCGATGGCGCGCGGCGAAGGCGGCGACGTCCTGTACGGTGGCGAAGCATTGTCGCTGGATGGCCGCTGCGAAGGCGGCTGGTTCGTCGCGCCGACCGTGATCGAAGGCCTCGGACCCGAGTGCCGCAGCAACATCGACGAGATTTTCGGCCCGGTGGTCACCCTGCAGGCATTCGACGACGATGCGCACGCGCTGGCACTCGCGAACGCAACCCCGTACGGCCTGTCCGCGAGCGTGTGGACGCAACGCCTCGATCGCGCGCACCGCATCGCGGCCGAACTGCAGGCCGGCATCGTCTGGATCAATACCTGGTTGATGCGCGACCTGCGCACGCCATTCGGTGGCGTCGGGCAGTCAGGACTCGGCCGCGAAGGCGGGATCGAGGCGATGCGATTCTTCACCGAACCAAAGAACGTGTGCCTGGCGTTGTAACCCAAGGATTCCCATGAGCCTCCTGCAAACCCTGCTCGAAAATAACCGCCAATGGGCAGAACGCGTCGAACGCGAAGAACCCGGGTTTTTCACCAATCTGGCATCGCAACAGGCACCCGACTATTTGTGGATCGGCTGTTCGGATTCGCGCGTTCCCGCAAACCAGATCACCGGACTCGCACCTGGTGAAGTGTTCGTGCATCGCAATGTCGCGAACGTCGTTGCACACAACGACCTCAATTGTCTTTCCACGGTGCAGTTCGCCGTCGACGTGCTCAAAGTCGAGCACATCATCGTCTGCGGGCATTATGGTTGCGGCGGCGTGCATGCGACGCTCAACGGGGTGCGTCTCGGGCTCGTCGACAACTGGCTGCACCATGTGCGCGACGTGATGCAGCGGCACGACACGCTGTTGCGCGGGTGTCTCATCAGCGAGCGTGCGGATCGTCTGTGCGAACTCAATGTGATCGAGCAGATGATGAACGTTTGCCAGTCGACCATCGTGCAGGACGCATGGCGACGAGGGCAAAAACTCGAGGTGCATAGCTGGATCTACGGCGTCAACGACGGGCTCATCCGCGAAATCGGTACCGGCGTGGACTCTGCGGAAGGGGTTGGCGCTGCTTACGAAACCGCGCTCGCTGCGGTGCGCACGAATACGCACGTCGCTTGAACAGAGTTCCTGCGATGAGCGATGCCATCCAGACCGACTCCGCGCCTGCACCGGTCGGCGCCTACCCGCACGCGCGTCGCGTGGGCGATCTGGTGTTCCTGTCCGGGATCGGCCCGCGCACGCCGAACACGAACGTGATTCCCGGCAATGAATACTTCGCCGATGGCCGCCTGCGCGATTACGACATCGTCGCGCAGTGCCGGCAGGTGTTCGCGAACGTGCGCGCGGTGCTGGAGGCATCCGGGGCACGTTGGCAGGATCTCGTCGACGTCACCGTCTATCTCACCGACATGGCGCGCGACTTCAAGTCCTACAACGCGACTTGGGCCGAACATTTTCCCGATGCCGCGACCGCACCATGCCGCACGACGCTCGGCATCACCGCACTGCCGACGCCGATCGCGATCGAACTCAAGTGCGTCGCGGCGATTGCGGAGAAACGCTGATGCTGCCGCCGCCCATCGATTTCCAGAAGTGGATCTACGAGCACCGCCACCTGCTCAAACCGCCGGTCGGCAACAAGTGCATCGTCGATGGCGATTTCATCATCATGATCGTCGGCGGCCCGAACGCGCGCACCGACTACCACTACGATGAAGGCCCGGAATTCTTCCACCAGATCGAAGGTGAGATGGTGTTGCGCGTGCAGGACGACGGTGTCGCGCGCGACATCCCGATCAAGGCTGGCGAAATCTTCTACCTGCCGCCGCGCGTCCCGCATTCGCCGCAACGCATGGCCGGCGGCATCGGCCTTGTGATCGAGCGCCGCCGCCTGCCGCAGGAAAAAGACGGCTTGCAGTGGTACTGCGAGAGCTGCAATCACAGGATCTACGAGGAATATTTCCACCTGCACAGCATCGAAGCGGATTTCCCGCCCGTGTTCGAGCGCTTCTACCGCAGCATCGAACATCGCACCTGCGCGAACTGCCGCGCGATCCATCCGCGTCCCGCGCACTTCGAGGATGACGCCAGACTCGATCCAACCTGAGTTCCGCGCCGGATCGAATCCGCTCCGGTAGAATCGTGGCCATGCTCAAGATCGACGTCCACGCCCACATCCTCCCGCGCGACTGGCCCGATCTCGCGACCAAGTACGGCGACGATCGCTTCGCGGTGATCCATCACACCGGCGATGGCCGTCATCGCATCTACAAGGACGGAAAGTTCTTCCGCGAGGTCTTCCCGAAGACCTGGGATGCCGAGGAACGCATCGCCGACTACGCGCGCTTCGACGTGCAGGTGCAGGTGATCAGCACGGTGCCGGTGATGTTCAGCTATTGGGCCAAGCCGCACCATGCGCTCGAACTGCACCAGTCGTTGAACGAGCACACCGCTGAGATCTGCCGCAAGCATCCGCGGCACTATGCGGGCATCGGCACGGTGCCGTTGCAATCGCCACGACTTGCCGTGCAGGAACTCGAACGCTGCATGGATCAGCTCGACCTGCAGGGTGTGCAGATCGGCAGTCACGTCAACGACTGGAACCTCGACGCGCCCGAACTGTTCGATTTTTTCGTGGCCGCGAGCGAACTCGGCGCGGCGATCCTCGTGCATCCGTGGGACATGATGGGCAAGGATTCGATGCCTAAATACTGGCTGCCGTGGCTGGTCGGCATGCCAGCCGAGCAGGCGCGCGCGGCCTGCTGCCTGATCTTCGGCGGCGTGCTCGAGCGCCTGCCTAAACTCAAGATCTGCTTCGCGCATGGCGGCGGAAGTTTTCCGTACACGATCGGCCGCATCGAACACGGCTTCAAGATGCGCCCCGATCTCGTCGCCACCGACAACCCGCGCAATCCACGCGAGTACCTCGATCGCGTGTTCTTCGATTCCTGGGTTGCCGACGATCGCGCGCTGCGCTACCTGATCGACACCGTCGGCATCGATCGCGTGATGATGGGCACCGACTATCCGTTTCCGCTGGGCGAGCAGGTGCCCGGCAGTTACATCGAAGCATTGAATTTGTCTGAATCCGATCAAGCGCAACTGTTCCACGCCACTGCACTGGACTGGCTCGGCCTGCCGGCATCGCGTTTCGGAGTGAAGGCATGAGCGCGGCGCACTTTGCGTTCGAGGCGACCGAAGCCGATGCGCGCGCGCGCGATGCCGCCGATCCGCTGCGCAGTTTTCGCGACGAATTCCTGATTCCGCCTGCAACCGATGTGTCGCTCGATCCGCACGCGCAGCTCTACTTCGCCGGCAATTCGCTCGGCCTGCAACCGCGCGGCGTACGCGAAGCGCTACTGACCGAACTCGACGACTGGGCGCGACTCGGCGTCGAAGCGCATTTCCACGGACGTCATCCGTGGATGCCGTACCACGAGGAAGTGCGTGCGCATCTCGCGGAAATCGCCGGCGCGTTGCCGAGCGAAGTCGTCGCAATGAATTCGCTGACCGTCAATCTGCATCTGATGCTCGTGAGCTTCTATCGACCAACCCCTGGGCGCAACGCAATCCTGATCGAGGCCGGCGCGTTTCCATCCGACCACCACGCGATGGAATCGCAAATCCGCTACCACGGCTTCGATCCAGCGACGGCCCTGATCGAACTCAAAGGCGACCACGACACCGGCCTGATCGGCATCGATGCGGTCGAACGCACGCTTGCCGAGCACGGACCGCGCATCGCCCTCGTATTGTGGCCCGGCGTGCAATACCGCACTGGCGAAGCATTCGACCTCGCCGCAATCGCGAAGCTCGCGCACGCGCATGGTTGCACAGCCGGTTTCGACCTTGCGCACGCGGCCGGCAACCTGCCGCTCGCGTTACACGACAGCGACGCGGATTTTGCAGTGTGGTGCAGCTACAAATACCTGAACTCGGGACCGGGCGCGGTCGCCGGCTGCTTCGTGCACGAGCGCCATGCGCGCGCCGACGTGCCGCGCTTCGCAGGCTGGTGGGGCCACGACCAGACGACGCGTTTCAAAATGGGGCCGGAATTCGTACCGACTCCGGGCGCGGATGGCTGGCAGCTCAGCAATCCTCCGATCCTCGCGCTCGCGCCGTTGCGCGCATCGCTGGATGTGTTTCATCGCGCCGGCATGGCGCGGCTGCGCGAAAAATCCGTACAGCTCACTGCGTACCTCGAATCGCTGATTCGCGCACGACTCGCTGGAACGATCGAGATCGCAACGCCTGTTGATGCCCGGCGGCGCGGTTGCCAATTGAGCCTGCGTGTCGTCGGTGGGCGTGCGCGTGGCCGCGCCTTGTTCGAGCATCTGGCGTCACGAGGCATCATTGGCGACTGGCGCGAACCCGACGTGATCCGCGCCGCGCCGACGCCGCTTTACAACCGCTACACGGATGCGTGGAAACTTGTCGCGGCTATTGCGGCGTGGCGCGATGCGACCTGAGCCCGGGAAAACCATCACCATCGCCGGCGCAGGTCTCGCGGGTGCCTTGCTCGCGACACTGCTCTCGCGCGCTGGATGGTCGGTCGAAGTGTTCGAGAAGCGTTCCGATCCGCGCACAGTCGGTTACGAAGGCGGGCGCTCGATCAACCTCGCGCTTGCCGAACGCGGATTGCATGCGTTGCGACAAGCCGGATTGCACGAGGCCGTGCTCGAGCAAGCGGTGATGATGCGCGGGCGCATGGTGCATTTCCTCGACGGCCGCACCGACCTACAGCGTTACGGCAAGGACGACAGCGAGGTCATCTGGTCGGTGCATCGCGGCCGCTTGAACCTGCTGCTGCTCGATGCCGCCGAAGCGGCGGGCGCACGCATCCATTTCGATATGCGGCTGGATGGAGTCGACTTCACCGCGAAAACGATGCAGCTTGCGAACGATCCCGATGGTAGTGTGCATGTGCATCGCTTCGACGTGTTGATCGGCGCCGATGGTGCCGGCTCCGCATTGCGTGGTGCGATCAACTCCGTCGCGCCACTCGGCGAGCGCTTCGAGCCGCTCGGCCACGGCTACAAAGAACTCGAAATACCGCCAGCACCGGACGGCGGCTTCAGTATCGAACCGAACGCGTTGCACATCTGGCCGCGCGGTCGCTACATGTGCATCGCATTGCCGAATACCGAGCGCACGTTCACCGTCACCCTGTTCCTGCCGTTGCACGCGCAAGGCGATGCGCCGGGTTTCGATGCGTTGCCCGATGCCGACGCCGCACACGCGTTGTATGCGCGCGATTTCGCCGATGCGCTGCCGCTGATTCCCGACTTCGACGCCGACTGGGCGCATAACCCGATCGGCATGCTGAGCACGCTGTATCTCGATCGCTGGACACTCGATGGGCGTGCTGTGTTGCTCGGCGATGCCGCGCACGCGATGGTTCCGTTCCACGGCCAGGGCATGAACTGCGCGTTCGAGGATTGCGTTTCCCTCGCGCAACACATCGAAAGCGCCAACGACTTCAAGTGCGCGTTCTCTGCATTCGAGGCCGAACGGCTGCCGAATGCGCGCGCGATCCAGCAGATGGCGCTCGAGAACTATCTCGAAATGCGCGACCGCGTGGACGATGCCGACTACCTGCTGCAGCGACAGCTCGAGCTTGCACTCGCGGCGCGCCATCCGGATATCTTCGTGCCGCGCTACGCGATGGTTACGTTCCGGCGCATTCCCTATGCGACGGCGCTCGCGCGCGGGCAGATCCAGCGCGAACTGCTTGTCGATGCGACGCGCGGCATAACGCGCCTCGAGGACGTGGACATGGAAGCCCTCGATCGCGCGATTGCTGGCAGCCTGACGAGGTTGCCGGACGAGCGCATCGAAAATCGATGACCTCGACATTCTATTGGTACGACCTGGAAACGTTCGGAAGCGATCCGCGTCGCACGCGCATCACGCAGTTCGCAGGCCTGCGCACCGACGAGGACCTGAATCCCGTCGGCGAACCACTGGTGCTGTACTGCAAGCCGGCCGACGACCTGCTTCCCTCGCCCGAAGCCACGCTGATCACTGGCATCACTCCGCAACGCGCGTTGCGCGAAGGCGTGAGCGAGGCCGAACTGATCGGCCACGTGCTCGACGAATTCGCCGTGCCGCAGACCTGCGTGACCGGCTACAACTCGCTGCGCTTCGACGACGAGTTCATCCGCTACGCGCTGTACCGCAATTTCCACGATCCCTACGAACGCGAATGGCGCGGCGGCAATTCGCGCTGGGACCTGCTCGACTTGTTTCGCCTCGCGCACGCACTTCGCCCGGACGGCATGGCCTGGCCGTTGCGGGAGGATGGCGCACCGAGCTTCAAGCTCACCCACCTGAGCGCCGCGAACGGCATTGGCCATGATCACGCGCACGATGCGTTGTCCGACGTGCAGGCCTTGATCGGTCTTGCGAAGAAACTCAAGCAGGCGCAGCCGCGCCTGTTCGACTACTACCTCGGCCTGCGCGACAAGCGCCGCGCCGCATCGTTGCTTGATGTCGCGCAGATGACGCCGGTGCTGCACGTCTCCGGAAAATATTCCGCGGCGCGCGGCAGCGCCGCACTGGTAGCGCCGATCTGCCGGCATCCGCAGATTGAATCGCGCGTGGTCGTGTTCGACCTGGATGCGGACCCTGAGGCGTTGCTCGCGCTCGATCCGGCCGCTATCGCGGACCGCTTGTACACACCTGCCGCCGACTTGCCCGAAGGCGAATCAAGAATTCCGCTCAAGGAAGTCCACCTCAACCGCTGCCCTGCCCTCGTCGCGTTCGAGCATCTACGCGCAGACGATTTCACGCGCCTGTGCATCGATCCCGATCTGGCGTTACGACGCGTCGAAGCGCTCCGCGCAGCCGAAGGCCTCGCAACGAAAGTGCGGCAGGTCTATGCGCGATCGCGAGAGCCACGCAGCGTCGATGCCGATGCCGCGCTCTACGACGCTTTCGTGCCGGATCATGACAAGCGGTTGTTCCAGAAAGTCCGCGCCGCCGCGCCGAAGGCATTGCCTGCGTTCGCCGCACAGTTCGAAGACCAGCGCCTGCGGGAACTTGTGTTCCGTTACCAGGCACGCAACTGGCCGGAGTCGCTGGATGCGGCGCAGCAGGCGCGCTGGGACGACTACCGTCGCACACGGCTTGGCAGCGACATCGGCCTTTCCGAATATTCGTTCGAGACCTATGACGGAGCCATCGCGTCTTTGCGGCACGTGCATGCCGACGATGGCCGCGTGCAGGCGTTGCTCGACGCGTTGCAGGATTGGGGCAACGCCATCGCTGCGACCCTGCCGCCGAATTGATCGAGCCGATTGAGCAAACAAGTTGATCGAACGAGAGCGCCAACATGCCGACCTATTTCACCGACAAGACCTTCAAGTTCCAGAGCGCGCTTGCGAAGAACAACACGCGCGAATGGTTTACTGCGCACAAGGCCGATTATGAGGAACATCTCAAGCAGCCGTTCCTGCGCTTGATCATAGATCTGCAAATACCGCTCGCGAACATCAGTACGCACTTCCGCGCCGATCCCAAGCCGTCCGGTGGCTCGCTGTTCCGCATTTATCGCGACACGCGCTTCGCGAACGACAAGACGCCGTACAAGACATGGGCTGGCGCGCGGCTTTTCCATGAGCGCACGAAGATCGCGAATGCGGATGCAACCTTGCAGCGCCCAGGCGCAGCAATCGAAGCGCCATCCTTCTACCTGCACCTCCAGCCAGGCAACTGTTTCGTCGGTGGCGGACTCTGGCATCCTGAAACACCGACCCAACGTCGCATCCGCGACTTCATCGTTGAAAACCCCGAAAGCTGGAAAGCCGCCGTACGCAAGCCGGCTTTTCGCAAGAGGTTCATCCTCAACGATGACATGCTGACACGCGCGCCGCGCGGCTATCCGCCCGACCACGACTTGATCGACGACCTCAAGCGCAAGAATTTCGTTGCGATAGCGTCGATCGAAGATGACGTGGTCAAAGGTCCGCGATTGCTGAAATCCGTGACCAGCGGCCTGCAAGGCACGGCGCCATTGATAGACTACCTGTGCGCTGCGCTCGATCTGGAGTTCTGATGCGCCGCCACGCTTGGCATCGCACCCGGCATTGCAACATCGACCGATGACGCAGCGCAAACGCTTCCTCTTCGCGCTTTTCTATTTCTGCTATTACGCTGCGATCGGCGCGTACACGCCATACGTGGGGCGTTGGGTCAGCGCGCTTGGGCATGGCGGCTTCGTCGTTGGGGCAATGCTCGGGCTGTGGTACGCGACGCGCATCGTCGCGCCGCCGGCTTGGGCTGCGCTGACATCACGCAGCATCCGTCCCGGCATGTGGCTGGTCTATGGCTGCGCATTCGGGCTGCTGTGCTTCGCGGGTTTCACATTGACGACATCCGCAACCGCCTTGCTTGGCGTGATGGCTTTGTTCGGGCTGTTCTACAACGCAGTGCTGCCGCAGTTCGAAGCGATGACGCTGACCGCGCTCGGCCGCGACAGCCACGACTACGGCCGTATCCGACTGTGGGGGTCGCTGGGATTCCTGCTCGTCGCCGGCAGCTACGGCGCGTTGATGGACCGTCTCGGCGACCGGATGTTTCCGTGGCTCTGCTTGCCACTGTTCGTCCTTGCATTGCTCGCTGCGTGGCCGCACCGGAACGATCGGCCACCCGAGCACACCGAGACAGTCGCCGATGCAGGCCACTTGTGGAAGCGTCCGGGCGTGCGCCGTTTCCTGCTGGTTTCGTTGCTCGCACAAGCGGGCTTCGGCACGTTTTATGTGTTCTTTACGCTGCACTTGCAGAACCATTACCACGACGGTCTTGCGGTCGGGATCCTGTGGGCAGCTGGCGTGCTCGCCGAGATCGTGATGTTCTGGTTCGCGCCGGGATTGATCGCGCGCGTCGGTGCAGCGCGCTTGCTGGGCTGGTGCCTTGGGATCGGCGTGTTGCGCTGGGCGGTCACCGCGTTGTTCGCCGATTCGTTCGCGATCATGTTCGTTGCGCAACTCACGCACGCTTTCAGTTTCGCGGTGTTCCAGTCCTGCTGCATGCAGATGATGACGCAGTATTTCCCTGGCCGCCGCGCAGCAGCCGGCCAAAGCTTGTTGTACGGATTTTCCTCGGGCGTCGGCGGCGTGCTCGGTGCTGCGGTCGCGGCTGTGTTGTGGCACTACGGCCGCGGCGAATGGGCGTTCCTCGGCGGTGCAGCACTCACCGCGATTGCGCTGGTGGTGCATGCGATGCGGCGCGGCGTTGCCGTGTGACCTGCAACTTCATCACAGCACAATCATTCGTTCGACACGCCATGCGGCACATGCCCTGCCGCGACATGGCGACGCGCGTTGGCGATGTTGTCGTGTGAATCATCAAAGAAAATGTCGGCACCGAATGCCTCGAGGAACGGGCCCTTGTCGCGGCCGCCGAGGAACAGCGCTTCGTCCAGGCGCACGCCCCACTCGCGCAATGTCAGGATCACGCGCTTGTGTGCGGGCGCCGAGCGTGCAGTGACGAGCGCGGTACGGATCGGCGAATCTTCCGCCGGAAACGCTGCCTGCAATCGATGCAATGCCGCGAGGAATCCACGAAACGGGCCGCCCGACAACGGCGTGTTCGCCAGTTCCGTCTCATTGCGCGAAAAGGCAGCGAGCCCCTGTTCGGTCGAAATGCGCTGCGACTCGTCGCCGAAAATCACCGCGTCGCCATCGAACGCGATGCGCAACTGGTTGGCGTTACGGTCGTGACCAACTGGGCCTGCCCCGAGCGCGTCGGGGAGAGCGGCATGGTACATCGATGGATCGCCGTCTTCGGCCTGCAGTGCATCCATGGGACTACTGGCGGTCAGGATGGTCGCTGCAGCCACGCCATGCTCCAGCGCGCGTCGCACCGAAGCCGGATTCGCGGACAGGAACAATTGCGCACCAAACGGTCTGATGTAGGGATCGGTCGGCGCGCCGGCAGTGAACACCGCGCGCACGATGCCGAGTTTGTAGTGCTCGATCGAATTGAAGATGCGCAGGCCGGTGTCACTGGAATTGCGCGAAAGCAGGATCACCTCAACGCGTGGCGTATCGATTGGCGCGCCTTCGTTGAGCGCGAGCAGCTTGCGTACCAGCGGGAATGCGATACCCGTCGCGAGCACGTCGTCCTCACGCGATCGCTGGAAATCGGCATACGCCCGCACACCATCGCGCTCGAATAGCGCGTGGCCTTCTTCGAGATCGAACAACGCGCGCGCTGTGATGGCGACGACGAGGTGGTCTGGCGATTCGGAATTCATGATGCAAGTATCCGCCTCGGCGTCTCAGGCGGCGAGACCGACCTGACGACGCGTCGTATCAAGGCACGAGTTTAACAAGTCACACTATCTGCGAAGACAGGGCTTGCGACGCAATGGTCCGCAATAGATGATGGGATTTTGCTTTCAGTGGTGAAACATGATGCGACCCTTCCGATTGGTTCTCATTTTGTCGATTGCCGCTGGCTTGGCCAATTCTCATGCCGCCGAGCCTGAAAATGCCGCCGCCGTCTGGAGCAAGCACTACTTGAAATCAGGCGGATCGGTGACGATTCCCTATTCCCTGACTTCAGTCTTGCGCATCCACGAAGGGCGCGTAGCGATAGCCTTTCATTTCGTCAATACATCGACGCATTCGTTGAGGACTTACCCGGAATCGTTGCCGTGGGGCAATTCGCATTCCATCAGGTTAGTTGCCTTTCGCGACGATAAGCAGTTTCTGCAAAATGTCTATCCGATCGACGATCCAGCACCAGCGCAACCCCTTGAGATTAAACCGGGCGGCGTGCTTGACGGACAATACGATCTTGCACAGGGCCTCGTGATCAATGAGAGCGACAGATCCCACAACATCATCGTGTTGTGGTCGTATTCAGGCTCATTCATCGGGCAGAGTGGCAATGACGGAGCTGTAGCTGGAGTGGTTGCTATCCCAGCGCGCAACTAGCAATCCATTAGCGAGCAATGGCGTCCGACTTGAAAGTCGGCTGAGGTTGCGACAATCAGCTCACAAACTGCTCGTTGAGAATCCGTTCCTCAAGATTGTGTTCCGGATCGAACAGCAACGTCACGCTGTGCGTCGTCGATTCCCGCACGCGCACTTCGATCACGTCGCGTACTTCGTGCGAATCGGCGGTCGCACTCAGCGGGCGTTTGTCGGGGTCGAGCACTTCGAAGCGCACTTCGGTATCCGAGCGCAGCAGCGCTCCGCGCCAGCGCCGGGGGCGGAATGCGGCGATCGGTGTGAGTGCGATCACGTTCGATCCGAGCGGCAGGATCGGGCCGTGCGCGGAGAAGTTGTAGGCCGTGCTGCCTGCTGGCGTCGCGACGAGCACGCCATCGCAAACGAGTTCATCGAGTCGCGCGCGATCATTGAGGTGGATGCGCAGATGCGCAGCCTGGCGCGTCTGCCGCAGCAGCGAGACTTCGTTGTATGCGAGCGAGGAAACCGTCGCGCCGGACTCGGTGATCGCAGTCATCTCCAGCGGCCGCAGGTGCGCCGGGTGCGCGGCGGCGATGCGCACGATGAGTCCATCGGGCTCGTACTGGTTCATCAGGAAACCGACCGTACCGAGCTTCATGCCGTACACCGGCAAGCCGCGCGGGCCGTGGCGATGCAGTGTCTGCAGCATGAATCCGTCTCCGCCTAGCGCACAGAGCACGTCGGCGGCATCGGGCTCGTGGCGGCCGTGTGCAGCCTGCAATTCGGCGAGCGCCGTCTGCGCGTCGGCCGCGCGGCTGGCGAGGAAGGCGATGCGTGGCGTCGCGGTCATCGATTGCTCCGGTTCACGCAATCAGCATAGCTGAGTCTCACCTTCACGCGGGCGCCCGCAGAATGTAAACCAGTGATTCGCAAACCGTTCGCCTCATCCGGCCCCTCGCTGGACTCGGTGCGTTCAGCCGAATGCGAGCCGATGGCTCGCAAACGATTCGGCTTCACCCACGTGCGATGAGCTGCGACAGGCGCTGCACCGCAACCGATGCGGTCGGATAATCCAGCGTCTTCTGCGCGGCCAATTCATTGAGCATCGACAAGGTGAAGCGCAGCGATTGATCGTCGCGTTGGATCCACGTCCTGACCTTCGCATCGGGGCTGCTGCCAGCAGTCTCCAGCACTTGCCCGACGAGCGTGCGCTGCTGAGCGGACAACTCGTCGCGCAGCACGCCGCGGGCGACCGCATGCCAGCGGCCATCGACCTTCAATGCATCGATTTGCGTGGCGAGCCATGGCAGGCTCAACGCATCGCCGAGACGGAAATAGACTTTCGCCACGTCGATCACCTTGAGCTTGCGCTCGCGCGCGAGCTCGATGATGTCGCAGCACGATTCGAGGTACGGCAATGCTGCAAGCTGTTCCGCCAGTACGTTCGACACGCCTTTTTCCTTCCAGTCGCGCAGGCTCGCGACGTATGCGGGACGCTGCGAGTCCGGCAGGACGCCCTGACCGGCGCGAATGTCCTTGAAGCCATCGTGATAGCGTTCGACCGCCGTTGCGATGTCCGGAATCGCACCCTGGCGCGCGAGCAGCCAGCGCGTGAACGAACGCTGCATCGACCAGATGACCTGTAACGCGTCGATCTGCACCGACTCCGGCACCTTGCCATCGAGCGCATCGATCTGCGTCCACAGAGCGCGCACATCGAGCGTTTCCCGGGTGATCGTGAAGGCTTTCGCGACTTCGCCAGGCGTGCGGCCGGTGTCTTCCTGCATGCGCAACATGAAGGTTGCGCCCATCCGGTTGACGATCGAATTCGTCACCACCGTCGCGATGATTTCGCGACGCAGTCGATGGCGCTGCATGTGCTCGCCGTATTTCTCGCGCAACGGCTGCGGGAAATAGCGCACGAGCTCGGCGGAAAGAAAATTGTCTTCCGGCACATCCGATGCAAGCAGTTGCTGGAAGATCACGATCTTCGCGTACGACAGCAGGATCGCAAGTTCAGGACGCGTGAGACCCTTCCCGTGCGACTTGCGATCGGCGATTTCCGCGTCCGACGGCAGGAATTCGATCTGTCTGTCGAGCAAACCCTGCTTTTCCAGCGTGCGGATGAAGTGCTGCTTCGAACCCATGCGCGACAGGCTCATGCGTTCCATCAGGCTGATCGTCTGGTTCTGCCGGTAGTTGTCGGTGAGAACGAGGCCGCCGACTTCATCGGTCATGCGTGCGAGCAATGCATTGCGCTTAGCTTCCGTCAATTCCTTGCGCTGCACCGCGTCGTTGAGCAGGATCTTGATGTTGACTTCGTGGTCGGACGTATCCACGCCCGCCGAGTTGTCGATGAAATCGGTGTTGAGCAGCACGCCGGCGAACGCTGCCTCGATGCGGCCACGCTGAGTGAAACCGAGATTGCCGCCCTCGCCCACCGTCTTGCAGCGCAATTCGCCGCCGTTGACGCGCAACGCATTGTTCGCGCGGTCGCCGACATCTGCATTCGTTTCGGTGCTCGCCTTGACATAGGTGCCGATGCCGCCGTTCCACAGCAGGTCGACCGGCGACTTCAGGATCGCCGACATCAGTTCGGCTGGCGTCATCTGTTCGATGCTCTCGTCGATATCGAGCGCCGCGCGCACCTGCGGGGTGAGCTTGATCGACTTCGCGCTGCGCGGATACAAACCGCCGCCTGCGCTGATGAGTTTCTTGTCGTAGTCTTCCCACGACGACCGCGACAACGCGAACATCCGCTCGCGTTCTACGAAGGATTTCTCCGCATCCGGATCCGGATCGAGCAGGATGTGGCGATGGTCGAACGCGGCGAGCAACTTGATGTGCCGCGACAGCAGCATGCCGTTGCCGAACACGTCGCCGGACATGTCGCCGATGCCGACGCAGGTGAAATCCTCGGTCTGGCTATCGCGGCCCATCGCGCGGAAGTGGCGCTTGACCGATTCCCACGCGCCCTTCGCGGTGATGCCCATCGCCTTGTGGTCGTAACCGACCGAACCGCCAGATGCGAATGCGTCGCCGAGCCAGTAGTTGTGTTCGGCGCTCACCGAGTTGGCGATATCGGAGAACGTCGCGGTACCCTTGTCGGCGGCGACGACAAGATACGGATCGTCGGCGTCGTGGCGAACCACGTCTTGCGGATGCACGGTCTTGCCATCGACGATGTTGTCGGTGATGTCGAGCAGGCCGTTGATGAAGAGCTTGTAGCAGGCGATGCCCTCGGCGAGCTGCGCTTCGCGATCGGCCGTTGCCGGCGGGCGCTTCACGTAGAAACCGCCCTTCGAGCCAACCGGCACGATCACGGTGTTCTTGACCATCTGCGCCTTCACCAGGCCCAGCACTTCGGTGCGGAAATCCTCGCGGCGATCCGACCAGCGCAAGCCGCCGCGCGCGACCGGGCCGAAGCGCAGGTGCACGCCTTCGATGCGCGGTGCGTACACGAAGATCTCGCGGTACGGGCGCGGCTTCGGCAGTTCGAGCACCTTCGACGCATCGAACTTGTAGCTGATGTATTCGCGCGGCTTGCCATCGTGCAATTGGTAATAACTCGTGCGCAAGGTCGCGTTGATCACGCCCATGAAGCTGCGCAGGATGCGATCCTCGTCGAGGCTGGCCACGTTTTCGAGCAGGATCGCAAGCGCGTCCATGCAGGCATCGATCTGCGCGTCGCGATCGAGCCCGCGCGCGTACGCGACTTCCTCGGTGAGCGTTCGGGCGGCGTGCCGGAGCGCTTCGGGGGTGATCGCCTCGAGTTCGGCGCGGAGCTTTTCGCGCGCGGCTTCGTTGATGCTGCCGTTGCCGCCCTTGCCCGCACTGTGCGCAGGGTCGAAACGCGACTCGAACAATTCCACCAGCAACCGCGCGATCAGCGGATAACAGTTGAGCGTCGTTTCCATGTAGATCTGCGAGAACGGCACGCCGGTCTGCAGCAGGTACTTGCTGTAGCCACGCAACAGCGCGACCTGCCGCCAGCTCAGCCGCGCGGTCAGCAACAGGCGATTGAAGTTGTCGCTTTCGGCCTGGCCGCTCCAGACCGCTTCGAACGCAGCCTCGAAGCTGGCGCTGACCGCCGCGATGTCCACGTCCGCCGAGGTCTGCACCTCGAAGTCCTGGATGTTAACGACGTCGCTGCCGAGCTTCGCGTCGCCGAGCGTGATCTCGTAGGGATGCTCGGACAGCACGCGCAGGCCCATGTTCTCCATCATCGGCAACGCATCCGACAAATGGATCGCATCGCCCGCGCGCAACAGCTTGAAGCGCAGCGACGCCGGATCGGACGGGTCGCGGTACAAACGCTGTTCGAGATCGTGCGCGCCCTTGAGGCGTTCGATCTGGCGCATGTCGGCGACCGCACCGGCCGGCGTCACCGCCTCGACATAGCTCGCGGGCAAGGTCGGCAGATAACGCGCGGCAAGATGCCCGCCGGCTTCGTCACCATACGCGGCAATCAGCTCGTCGCGCAGTTCGTCGCGCCAGTTGCGCACGATCAGCGCGATCTCCTTTTCAAGACCGGCGACATCCACATGCACGTCCGCAGCGGATTTCGGGCGCACGATCATGTGCAATTGCGCAAGCGGCGACTCGCCGACCTGGATCGTCGTGTCCACGTGCTCGCCCTGCAGCGCATCGGTCAGCAGCGTTTCAATGCGGCTGCGCGTTTCCGTGTTGAAGCGGTCACGCGGGATGTAGACCAGCGCCGAGAAGAACCGGCCATAACGGTCGCGGCGAAGGAAAAGCTTGCTGCGCCCGCGATCCTGCAAGCCGAGGATGCCCATGCTGGTCTGCAGGAGCTGGTCGACGCTGGACTGGAACAGTTCGTCGCGCGGCAGCGTCTCGATGATGTGCCGCAGCGCCTTGCCGTTGTGGCTGTTCGGACCGAAACCCGAGCGCTCCATGACCTGCTCATGGCGTTCGCGCACGATCGGGATTTCCCACGGGCGGCGGTTGTAAGCGCTGGACGTGTACAGGCCGAGGAAGCGTTGTTCGACGACCGCCTTGCCGTTCTTGTCGTACACCAGCAGGCCGATGTAATCCATGTAGCCGGAACGGTGCACGGTCGCGCGCGAGTTGGTCTTGGTCATGATCAGCGGTTCGGACGCGCCTTCCGGCTGGTTCGCCGCCAGTCCCGTCGTCGAACGTGAAGACATGGCGCGCAGGTCGCCGCGCAGCAGGCCCATGCCGCTGCCATCGACGGCGACGAGGATCTCGTTCCTGCCCTGCTTGACGACCTTGTATTCGCGATAGCCAAGGAAGGTGAAATGGTTGTCGGCGGCCCAGCGCAGGAACGCCTCGATTTCCTCGCGCTCGCTCGCATCGACAGGCAGGTTGCGCGTGGGCAGCTCATCAGCGGTCTGCAGCATCTTGTCGCGCATCGCCGGCCAGTCCTCGACGCTTGCGCGCACGTCGGACAGCACGGACAGCACTTTCGCCTGTAATTGCTTGAGCGCCGCGGCGTCGGTCTGGCGATCCACTTCCAGGTGGATGATCGACTCGGGGCTGCCTTCGCCGACACCGGTCAACTTGCCGCGACCATCGCGCTTCACCGACGGCACCGGATGCATCAGGTTGTGCATGTCGAGCCCGGCCTGGTTCATCGCCAGGGTGACGCTGTCGACGAGGAACGGCATGTCGTCGTTGACGATCTCGATCGCCGTATGCGTGGACGACCAGCCGTCCTTCGCCTGATCGGGATTGAACACCCGCACGATCGGCGTACCGGCGTTGCGGGTCTGCAGCAGCGCGTACAGCCCCTGCGCGATGGCCAGCCAGTCGGCGGAGGCGCGGGCTGCGAGGTCGTCGGCGGACACGCGATCGAACAGGCGCTCGGCATAGCGGCGGTAATCCGCATCCTTGCCCATCAGCCCGCGCTTGATCGCGGCGAGCAGGTCGGTGGGGTTGGCAGGCTTCGAGGCAACGGCTTTTGAGGCAACGGCTTTTGAGGCGACTGCTTTCGACGCAGAAGATTTAGCAGCAACAGCTTTCCGAGCAGCCGGTTGACCAGCTCTGCTGTTGGAGGCTGGCTCGGCAGCGACGGTCTTTTTCACGGTCTTTTTCACGCGAGGTCTTCTGGTGCGGACAAGATCGCGATTCTACCGGCTGGGGGTGATGCGGGCCAGTATGGAACTGGCTTGACGAGTGCAGTTTGCTGATTAGAGAGCAGTCCCTCCATTCGTCATGTTGCTTTTGCTATCGGGCACCATCTCCAATTGCACGCTGTTTCAGGTACGCGATGTTCCACACCTTGATCGGACAAGGCTGTTTTCTGCCGCCTTCGCATACGATGCGCACCGAAGATTTGTCGATATGCCAGCGACCGTCGTCGAAAGCGGTTGCCTCAATTCAACGTCGTAGCGACCCCCGTGAAAACCCAACCAACCACAAGGATGCAGAGGAGTTTTGTTTCGAATACTCGAGAATTTTGTGCAATTCCGCCGTGCTACCGGTGCGTTCCGCGCTGCACCCTCAACGGTCCCCACACTGGCTCCGAGAACAAACAACCAAGTGATTGGGTAGTTTATGTATGTCCGCACGAGAAAGAAGGGAAAAGTCGGCTCAGCGCAATCCGGTTTCGTTCCGCGCAATCACCAGCCGCTGGATCTCGCTCGTGCCTTCGTAGATCTCGGTGATCTTGGCATCGCGGAAGTAGCGCTCCAGCGGCATTTCCTTCGAGTAGCCCATGCCGCCATGGATTTGCACCGCGGCGTGCGCGATCCACATCGCAGCCTCGGATGCGGTGAGCTTGGCGACCGCGGCCTCGGTGCTGAAGCGGCCACCGTTCTTCTCGGTCTGGCCCTTGACCCATGCAGCGCGCAAGGTCAGCAACAGCGACGCGTCGAGCTTGCATTTCATGTCGGCGATCTTGGCCTGGATCATCTGGAAGCTGCCAATCGGCTGGCCGAAGCTCTTGCGCTCCTTCACATAGGCAAGGCTCGCTTCGTACGCCGCGCGCGCGATGCCGATCGCCTGCGACGCGATGCCGATGCGGCCGGCGTCGAGTACGCTCATGGCGACCTTGAAGCCATGGCCTTCCTCGCCGAGCACTTCATCGGGCTGTACGACATAGCCTTCGAATTCGATCTCGCAGGTCGCCGACGCGCGGATGCCGAGCTTGGGTTCGGTCTTGCCGCAGCGGAAACCTTCGCGCGCGGTGTCGATCAGGAATGCGGTAATGCCGCGCGCACCTTTCTCCGGATCGGTCATAGCGAACAGCACGATGTATTTCGCAACCGGGCCGGAGGTGATCCAGCTTTTCTTGCCGTTGACGACGAAACTGCCATCGGTCTGCTTCACCGCCCTGCACTTCATCGCCGTTGCATCGGAGCCGGACTGAGGCTCGGTCAGCGCGAACGCGCCGATCTCCTTGCCCTCGGCAATCGCGCGCACGTACTTCTGTTTCTGCGCTTCGGTGCCGAACTTCAGGATGCCGTTGCAGAACAGCGAATTGTTGACCGACATGATCGTCGAATGCGCTGCATCGGCCGCGGCGATCTCGATCATCGCCAGGACGTAGGCGATCGGGTCCATGCCCGCGCCGCCGTATTCGTGCGGCACTTCGATGCCCATCAGGCCGTTTTCGCCGAGAAGCTTGATGTTCGCGAGCGGGAACTCGCCAGACTTGTCGTGTTCCTCGGCGCTGGGCGCGATCTTTTCCTGCGCGATGCGCCGCGCCACGTCCTGGATCATCAACTGCTCTTCGGTGAACTGGAAATCCATGGCGCGGCTCCCTCGGTATCGGTGCGATGCAAGGCAGGCATTGTAATGGACAGCTTCGGAGCCGTGGCTCCAATCGCGGCGTCGCATCTTGACGCAGGCCGCAGCGCGGCCTAATCTGCATATATCTCTGAATCAAGATATAAGGATATTTATGCATCTGGAGGACTGGTCCTCCTGTCTGCGGGTGCTGGCCGACCCCACGCGCGTGCGCCTGCTTGCGCTCCTCGAACGCGAAGAACTCACCGTCGCCGAACTTGCATCGGTGACGCGCCTTGCGCAGCCTCGCGTGTCAACGCATCTCGCTCGATTGAAGGAGGCCGCGCTCGTGCACGACCGCCGCGCCGGCGTGTCGGCGTACTACCGCTTCAGCGACGATCTCGGTGGTGCCGAAGCGGCACTATGGCGCGCATTGCGCGAAGGCACCGACGATCCTCTGCTGCGACAGGATGCCGAGCGCCTGCCCGCCGTGCTCGCGATGCGCGCTGCGGACCAGAACTGGGCGGATTCGGTCGCCGGCGACATGGAGCGCCACTATTCGCCGGGCCGCACCTGGGAAGCGATGGCGCGCGCGACATTGCCGCTGCTGGTGCCGGGCGACGTGCTCGACATCGCATCGGGCGACGGCGTTCTCGCTGAACTGCTTGCGCCGCACGCGAAAAGCTACGTATGCGTCGATGCCAGCGAACGTGTCGTTTCCGCGGCACGCGAACGCCTCAAGCCGCAACGCAATGTGCGCGTGCTGGTCGGCGACATGCACGCGCTGAAACTTGCGGACGCCAGTTTCGATCTCGCGCTGCTCATGCAGGCGCTGACCTATTCCGAGCGCCCCGCAGCTGCAGTCGCCGAGGCCGCGCGATTGTTGCGTCCAGGCGGACGACTCGTCGTCACCAGCCTTGCGCGCCACGAACATCGCGACGCGGTCGAACCTTACGGCCACGCGAACCTCGGTTTCGCTCCGCGCGAGCTCGTGAAGATGGCCGAGAAAGCGAAACTGAAAGTATCGTCGTGCGAAGCGGTCACGCGCGAGAAGCGCGCGCCGCATTTCGAAGTCCTGTCAATGCATGCGGTGAAGCCATGAGCAAGACATTGCCCTATAAAAATCCCGAACGCGTTGCGCTGCTTGAGGCCGCGCTCGCAAAGCGCATCCTGATCATCGATGGCGCAATGGGCACGATGATCCAGCAGCACGAACTGCACGAGGCGGATTTTCGCGGCGAGCGTTTTGCCGACGGTCGCGACGGCCAGCACGATTACGGCGATGCCGCCATCACGCACCACGACCTTAAAGGCAACAACGACCTGCTGACATTGACGCGCCCCGACATCATCGGGACGGTGCATGCCGCCTACCTCGACGCCGGCGCCGACCTGATCGAGACCAACACGTTCAACAGCACGACGATCAGCCAGCTCGACTACGGTTTGCAACACCTTGCACGCGAACTCAATTTCGAAGGCGCAAGACTCGCGCGCGCATGTTGCGACGAAGCCGAACGCAAGGATGCAACGCGTCCGCGTTTTGTGATCGGTGTGCTCGGGCCAACCAGTCGCACTGCGTCGCTGAGTCCCGACGTCAACGATCCGGGTTTCCGCAACATCGATTTTGACACGCTCGGCGCTGCATACCGCGAAGCGGCCGAAGGCCTGATCGAAGGCGGCGCGGACGTGCTGATGGTCGAGACCGTGTTCGACACGCTCAACGCGAAGGCCGCATTGTTCGCGATCGACGATGCATTCACTGCGCTCGGTTGTCGATTGCCAGTGATGGTTTCCGGCACGATCACCGACAAATCGGGACGCACGCTTTCCGGCCAGACCGCGGATGCATTCTGGTATTCGCTGCGCCACGCGAAACCCCTCGCGATCGGTTTGAACTGCGCACTCGGCGCGAAGGATTTGCGCGCGTATGTCGACATGCTGTCGGAAGTCGCGGACTGCTATATCAGTGCCCACCCGAATGCCGGACTACCGAACGCATTCGGCGGCTACGACGAAACGCCCGCCGACATGGCACGTATGCTGCGCGAGTTCGCCACATCCGGCCTGCTGAATCTGGTCGGCGGTTGTTGCGGTACCACGCCTGCACACATCCGCGCGATTGCCGACGCAGTCGCCGATGTGCCAAGACGTGCCCTGCCGAATCGCGACGAGGCGGACAACGAGGCCGCTGCGGCATGAGCAACTGGCACCTCACGCGGCTTGCCGGTCTCGAGCCGCTCGTCATCACGCCGGAATCGAATTTCATCAACGTCGGCGAGCGCACCAACGTTACCGGATCAGCGCAGTTTCGCAAACTCATCGCCGACGACCGCTACGATCAAGCCGTGATCGTCGCGCGCCAGCAGGTCGAAAGCGGTGCGCAGATCATCGACGTGAACATGGACGAAGGCATGCTCGATTCCGAGCGTGCGATGGTGACGTTTCTGCAATTGATTGCCGCCGAACCAGACATCGCGCGCGTGCCGGTGATGGTGGATTCGTCGAAGTGGAGCGTGATCGAGGCCGGTCTCAAATGCCTGCAGGGCAAGGGCGTGGTCAATTCGATTTCGATGAAGGAAGGCGAAGCCGAGTTCCTGCGCCAGGCGCGACTCGTGCAGCGCTACGGCGCGGCAGTCGTGGTGATGGCGTTCGACGAACAGGGTCAGGCCGATACCGCTGCGCGCAAGATCGAGATCTCGTCGCGAGCGTACAAGCTGCTGACAGAAGAAGCAGGCTTCGCGCCCGAAGACATCATCTTCGATCCGAATATCTTCGCGATCGCGACCGGCATCGAGGAACACAACAACTACGCCGTCGATTTCATCGAGGCCGCGCGCGAACTCAAGCGCCGCTTTCCGAAGTCGCATATCTCGGGCGGCGTATCGAATGTGTCGTTCGCGTTCCGCGGCAACAACGCGGTACGCGAGGCGATCCACGCGGTGTTCCTCTACCACGCGATTCGCGCCGGCATGGACATGGGAATCGTCAATGCGGGCGCGTTGCCCCTGTACGACGACCTGAATACCGAATTGCGCGAGCACGTCGAGGATGTCGTGCTCAATCGCCGCGACGATGCGACCGAACGCCTGCTCGAACTTGCCGAACGTTTCCGTGCGAAGAAGGGCGAGGTCAAAGTCGAGGAGCTTGCGTGGCGCAGCCTTCCGATCGACGCGCGCCTTTCGCACGCGCTGGTGCACGGGCTCGATGCATTCGTGGTCGAGGACACCGAGGAGGCGCGCATCCGTTCCACCCGCCCGCTCGACGTGATCGAAGGCCCGCTGATGGACGGCATGAACGTCGTCGGCGACCTGTTCGGCGCTGGCAAGATGTTCCTGCCGCAGGTGGTGAAATCCGCGCGGGTGATGAAGAAAGCCGTCGCGCATTTGCTGCCCTTCATCGAGACCGAAAAGTTGCGCACAGGCGATGTCGGAAAGAACAACGGCACCATCGTGATGGCGACCGTGAAAGGCGACGTGCACGACATCGGCAAGAACATCGTTGGCGTGGTGCTTGCGTGCAACAACTTCGAGGTCATCGATCTCGGCGTGATGGTGCCGTCGCAGGTGATCATCGACAAGGCTCGCGAAGTCAATGCCCACATGATCGGCGTGTCGGGACTGATCACGCCATCGCTGGAGGAAATGGGCCACGTCGCGCGCGAGATGCAGCGCCAGGGCTTAACGATTCCGTTGCTGATCGGCGGCGCGACGACCTCGCGCGCGCACACCGCGCTGAAGATCGCACCGCACTACAAGTCGCCCGCTGTGTGGGTGAAGGACGCATCGCGCGCGGTCGGCGTCGCGCATTCGCTGGTCAGCCCGGATTTGCGCGCGGCCTATGTCGCCGCGAACGAGGCCGACTACGAAACCATCCGCGAGCGCCACAAGGATCGCAGCAATGCCAAGCGCCTTGTGTCGCTGGACCATGCACGCGCGCAGCGTTTCGATGGCGACTGGAAGAATTACGTTCCGCCCGCGCCGACTAAACCAGGTTTGCACGTGTTCGACGACGTTCCGCTGCAAACGCTGCGCGAAATCATCGATTGGACGCCGTTCTTCCAGAGTTGGGAACTCTCTGGCCGCTACCCGCAGATCCTCGATGATGCTGTGGTCGGCGCACAGGCGCGCGAGTTGTTCAACGATGCACAGGTGATGCTCGACAGGATCATTGCCGAAAAATGGCTGCTCGCGAAAGCCGTGGTCGGGTTGTGGCTGGCGAATGCGGTTGGCGACGACGTGGAGTTGTACGACGCAGCATCCATCGGCAAGCCGTTCGAGACATTGCACTTCCTTCGCCAGCAAGTCGAAAAACCCGCAGAACGCCCAGACTTCTGCCTCGCCGATTTCATTGCCCCGAAAGACAGCGGCGTACGCGACTGGATCGGCGCGTTCGCGGTCACTGCCGGCCTCGGCATCGAGCCGTACGTGGCTGCGTTCGAGAAAGCATTCGACGATTATTCGGCGATCCTGCTCAAGGCGCTCGCCGACCGGTTCGCCGAAGCATTGGCCGAGCATATGCACCGCGTCGTGCGTACGGATTTGTGGGGATTCGCGCCCGACGAAGCGTTGCCGAACGACGTGCTGATCGCCGAAGGTTATCGTGGCATCCGCCCTGCTCCCGGCTACCCGGCATGCCCCGACCACAGTGAGAAGACCGCGTTGTTCGCGCTGCTCGACGCCGGCAACAATGCCGGGATGGAACTCACCAGCGGCTTCGCGATGACGCCGGCCGCAGCCGTGTCTGGTTACTACTTCGCGCATCCGGGCAGCCAGTATTTCGTGGTCGGCAAGCTCGGCAAGGAACAGGTCGAGGATTACGCAAAGCGCAAGGGCGTGAGTCTTGCGCAAGCCGAGCGCTGGCTTGCATCGAATCTCGACTACGATCCCGAATGAGTTCCGTCATGCATCGCACGTTGCGCGTGCGAGCGTGTCGGTCAGAACACGAACATCCCGACCGCGGCGCCGAACATCACCACGGTCGTGACGCCGACGACCCAGCGCGTCATCGTTGAACTCATCTGGCCCTGCATCACGCGCTTGTCCGTGGCGACCAGCAGCAGCGCGACCAGCAGGAATGGCGCGAGCAATCCATTGACGATCGCCGACCAGAACAGCGCCTTGATCGGATCGACGTCGAAGAAGTCCATCGCCGCGCCGGCGACCGTCGCGAAGATGAAGACCGCGTAGAACGAAAGCGCGTTCCTGAATTTTTCGTCGAGGCCGTAAGTCCAGTCGAACGTTTCCGCGAACGCATACGCGGCCGATCCGGCGAGTGTCGGAATCGCGAGCAGGCCGGTGCCGACGAGGCCGATCGTGTACAGGAATAGGCGTAATCGCCAGCCAGCGGACGCAGGGCTTCGGCGGCCTGGCGGGTGGTGCTGATCGAGGTGATGCCATGCGCGTGCAAGGTCAACGCGGTGGTCAGGATGATGAAAAACATCACTACGTTCGAAAAGAGCGTGCCGATACCGATATCGATGCGACGGTCGTGGAGTTCGCTGCTGGTCGCGCCCGGCGACTGATCAGCATGAGGCGACCCATCGCTTTTCTTCCTCGACTTCCTGCCCCGCCTGCCAGTAAAACAAATAAGGGCTGATCGTGGTGCCGAGGATCGCGACGAG
Source organism: Lysobacterales bacterium (assembly GCA_038226665.1). GTDB lineage: Bacteria > Pseudomonadota > Gammaproteobacteria > Xanthomonadales > Xanthomonadaceae > SZAS-103. Next base: position 54,227 of record JBBRQI010000001.1, read on the forward strand.
TGCTGCCCATGCAGCGCCGCCATACGGCAGCACCGGCACCACGGTATCGTGCAATACCGAGATCCAGTGCGGCTTGATGATGAATGCGGTGGCGACATATGCGAACAACGCAAGCGCAAGCCACTTAAGGACGTTCGCGATCTGGTGGTAGCGCAACCACACCGTTGCGCCGCAGATGCCAATACCGAACACCCAGACCCAGATGTGCGATGAGCCCGCGCCGAGCATCTCGGTCGCGTCGGCCATGCCGGAAAGATCGGACGCGATGTTGATCGTGTTCGCGATGAGCAATGCGAGCGAAAATACCGCGACCAGCCATCGCGGAAACTTCTCGCGGAACGCACCCGCGAGCCCGGTACCCGTTACCATGCCGACGCGCGCGCACATCATCTGCACGCAGCCCATCAACGGCCACGTCAGCCACGCAGCCCACAGGAACGAGGTTCCGAATTGCGCGCAACGACCGAGTAAGTCGCGATGCCGGATGGATCGTCGTCGGCGGCGCCAGTGGTGACGCCCGGCCCGAGCGCCTTGAAAAAGTCCTTGAGCTTGCCGACTTTTTTCAATTGGGCTGCCTGCATCACCAAACCAGATCGTCCGGAACCAGATATTGCGGGTCGGCGTAGGGATCGTCGGCTGCTGGCGCATCTGGATCGACGAGCAGCGCGAGCAGATTTGGCAGCAACGCATGGACTTCACGCGCGAGCGCAGCGTCGACAAGCAGGTAGCGGCCATCGAGTTGCACGACTCCGAGTTCGCCTGCATTGAGCGATTTCAGTTGTACTTCGGAAACGTGGACGCGGCGGATCTTGCCGTTGTATTCGAAGTGACGCGTGAGCTCGGCATCCGCAGCATTGAGTGCCTTGTCCTTGAGCAGTTCGGCGGCTTTCGCCTTCGCTTCGCGCTTGATCTTTGCTGCTTCCTGTTTCTGGTGTTCGGCTTCGATGCGTTCGTCTTTTTCCTTCTGCGCACGGATCGCGTAGGCCTTTGCGAGATCGATTTCCTCGCGCGTGCGTTGCGGTTGAGCGCGATGCGGACGCTCCGCGTGCGCGCCCTGCTCCGTTCGCGGATTGCGCGGTGCGTGATCCGGACGTTTCGTCGGATTGTGCGGTTGATGTGGTCGTCGCTGCGACGGATTGCGCTCGTTCGCGTGCCGGGAGGCATCGTTGCGTTCGGCATTCGACACTGGTTTAGACACTGGTTGCACTGGTTGCTTGAAGCCGAGGCCCAGCAACAAGTCCTTCATTGAATTGCTCATGGCGGAATTCCAGCTGGTGCGATGCAACGTCGCGTGATTCGTTTAACGCTCGCGATCACGTGCTCGATGCCATCAATAGTGCGGAGGTGGTGGCTCTTCCTGGGTGTCGCCGGGGATCATCCCGCGCAATTCGCCGAAATCGGCGAGCGCGCGCTCAAGCCGAATTCGATCGCGCACCGACTCCTGGCGCGCTTCGGCCAGCGCATCGCTCATATCGATCAAACTCTGTTCGATGAATGCGATCCGTGTTTCCAGATCGACCAGTCGTTCCGCATCCACGCGCGCCGATTCGCAGCTCACGGTTGCCGCACCGAACGGCCGCGACCGATGCCGTAGTACGCCAGCCCTGCCGCTTCGACTTCATCCGGTTCGTAGATGTTGCGGCCGTCGAAGATCGCTTTCCCGCGCAGGGACGTTGCGAGCGTGGCGAAATTCGGGCTCCAGAACGCCTTCCATTCGGTGACCACGATCAGCGCATCGACATCGTCCAGCGTATCGGTTGAAGTCGCGCACAGGGCTAGGTCATCGCGCTCGCCGTAGATACGCCGCGCCTCGTCCATCGCTTCGGGATCGTAGGCTCGCACACTGGCGCCTGCTTCCCACAATTGCGCGAGCAAGGTGCGGCTGGATGCCTCGCGCATGTCATCGGTATTGGGCTTGAACGCGAGCCCCCACAATGCGAAACGCTTGCCTTGCAACGCGCCGTTGAAGTGGCGATGCACGAGCTCGAAGAGCTTGGATTTCTGCGCGATGTTCACCGCCTCGACCGCAGACAGGATCTGCGCTTCGTAATCGTGCTGCCTGGCGATGTGCGCGAGCGCTTGCACGTCCTTCGGGAAACACGAACCGCCGTAGCCGGCGCCCGGATAGATGAAGGCGTAACCGATGCGCGGATCCGAGCCGATGCCGTGGCGCACCATCTCGATGTCGGCGCCCACCCTTTCGGCGATGTTCGCCATCTCGTTCATGAAGGAGATCTTGGTCGCGAGCAAGGCGTTCGCGGCGTACTTGGTGAGCTCGGCCGAGCGCATGTCCATGACGACGAGGCGCTCGTGGTTGCGGTTGAACGGCGCGTATACGCGTTTCATCTGCTCGATCGCGTAGGCCGAGTCGGTGCCTATGACGATGCGATCCGGGCGCATGCAGTCCTTGACCGCATCGCCCTCCTTCAGGAATTCCGGATTCGATACCACATCGAAGGCCACGTCGGCGCCGCGGGCGGCGAGCTCTGAGGCAATCGCTTCGCGCACGCGATCGCCGGTTCCGACCGGTACCGTGGATTTGTCCACGATCACCACATGCCGATCGATGTGCCGGCCAATCGTGCGCGCCACTTCAAGCACGTAACGCAGATCGGCGCTTCCGTCCTCGTCCGGCGGCGTGCCGACCGCAATGAACAGCACGTCGCCATGGGCAATGCCTTCGGCTGCATTGGTGCTGAAGCGCAGGCGCCCGGCCGACTGGTTGGCGATGACCATTTCCTCGAGGCCAGGCTCGAAGATCGGCACCACGCCGCGACGCAGGCCGTCGATCTTGGCCTGGTCGATGTCGACGCACATCACATCGTTGCCGACTTCGGCCAGGCATGTGCCAGTCACGAGGCCGACGTATCCAGTTCCGAACAGGGTGACTCGCATTGCATTCTCCAACAGTCGCCAGCCGGCATCGCGACCGGCGATTCTGGTTCAACCTTATTTCGCGCCGATCGAAACCAGCTCCACCTCGAACTTCAACAATGCGTTTGGGCCGATCGCTGGAGTTGGGCTTTTGGCACCGTAGGCCAGGCTGCCCGGAATCCAGAACACGTATTTGCCGCCAACGCTCATCAGTTGCAGGCCCTCGGTCCAGCCAGGGATAACCTGGTTGACCTGGAACACGATCGGGCCGCCATTCTTGGCGGAACTGTCGAACACGTTTCCATCCAGCGTGCTGCCGGTGTAGTTGACCTTGACCGAATCGGTCGCTTTCGGCTTGGCACCACTGCCAGCCTGAAGCACCTGGTACTGCAGTCCCGATGCCGTGGTCTTGACGCCTGCCTTCTTGCCATTCGCTGCCAGAAACGCGGCCCCTTCGGTCTGGTTCTTCTGTCCTGCCTGCTGCTGTGTCGCTGCCTGACGCGCCTGCATCTTCTTGCTGAACGCGGCGATGGTGGTCTGCGCTTCGGCAACCGTCATCAGCATCTTGCCGCCGTTGAGGCTGGTGGTGAGCGCACGTGCGACCACGGACGGATCCACATCGCCCTTGACCTCCTGAAGCGAAGCGGCCATCCGCATGCCGATCGCATAGCTGACCTTGTCCTTGTCGGTGGTCAGTGCGGACTGCGCGGCCGGGGCCGCAAAGGCGTTGGAGGAAAAAGCGAGAACGATGGCGGTGACGCACGCGGTGCGGCGCAAGGACAACTGCATGGAATACTCCGGAAAGTTGGAAATCTGGGATGTGGGTCGTGCGTTTGGCGTAGTGCCAAAATGGGTGCCGACCTGCCATTGTCGCGGCGAAAGCGCGCAGCGGCAATGGCGACCGGTATTGACCACCCAATCCGCTTCAGGTTCCCGATGGCGCAATCTGACGCATCATGCGGCTTTCACGCAGTCCGCGATGCAATCGCCGCCTCGTTAATCCAATGGAGCGACCGTGGAAACCTTGACCGAACTCGAAGCGGCCCGTCGCCGCCATCCCGACAGCTTCACGCCCGAATCGGACGCCGAAGCCGCGGCTCTGAGGCGATTTGCGGACTTCTTCGGGGATTTCGCTCCGGATCGCGTCGCCCGCATGCTCGATGCGACGTATGCGCCCGATGTGTATTTCAACGACAGCCTCAAGGCGATCCACGGCTCGGCCGAACTCACGAAATACCTCAATGAAAGCGCTGCCGGCGTCGAAAATTGCAAGGTCACGATCGATGACATCACGCGCAACAAGGACGGCGAATACCTGGTGCGCTGGAAGATGCTCATCCGCTTCCGCAAGTTCGCGAAAGGTCGCGATACATGGACTATCGGCATCACGCATCTGCGCTTCGCCGCCGACGGCCGCGTCGCCTACCACCAGGATTACTGGGATTCGGCGCTCGGCGTGTATCAGTACATTCCCTTGCTGGGAGCGGCGATCCGCGCCATCAGGCGCAGGCTCTAGAATCCCTGACCAAGTTCAGCGACTGCACCGACACGAACACATCTGGGACGTCCCGCCAGCCTGTTTGTCGAGTGAGTTTTCCGACTTGACTTGCGCGCCGCAGCAGAACAGCGCACCCGCCTTGCGAGCGACGCCATGCGCTGTTTAGCACGTCGGTCATTCCCAGAGCGTTTCGCAAGTGAGATGGCGATGCAGGAAGCCATGTCTTTAGTAGGGCGAAATTGTTGAATCGGGTGTTGACATGGCGAATTACGGTGTTATAGTTCACTACAACACCTAACCCATACCTCACCCACAAGGGAGTGCGTCATGTACAGCAAGACCCGGAACACGCTGACCGCGCTGATCGCCGCGTCGCTGTTCGTCGCCGCCGGCTGGTTGTTCGGACATCCGCTCAAGCCGATCGCACTGCCGCTGGGTATGGCGACAATGCATGCTTCGATCATCGATTCCGTCCCGCAGGTCGCACTGGCTTCCAACACTTTGCGCCTGCGCCACGCAAACCGGATGAATTTCGCGATGCCCTATTACTCTTTCGCGCTGCAGGTATCGCAGCGGAGGACCGACTGACATGACCGTCACCTGGAACGACAACGCGCCGATTTATCGGCAGCTCAAGGAGCGCATCGTGGTGATGATGCTCGAAGGGCAGCTCAAGCCCGGCGACGTCCTGCCATCGGTGCGCCAGATAGCGGCCGAATACCAGCTCAATCCGATCACCGTCTCGCGCGCCTATCAGGAGCTCGCGGACGAAACACTTGTCGAAAAAAGAAGGGGACTTGGCATGTACGTGACCGAAGGCGCGACCGGCAAGCTGCTGGCCTCCGAACGCGAGCGCTTCCTGCGCGAAGAATGGCCGGCGATGGTCGAACGCATCCAGCGGCTGGGTTTGCGCATCGAGGATCTGCTGAAACGCGCGAGCGCGCAGGAGAAACAATCGTGAGCGCCGTGATTTCCGCCAAGGGACTGACCAAGCGCTACGGCAAGCAACTCGCCGTGGACAACATCAGCTTCGACATTCCCGCCGGCCGCATCATCGGCCTGATCGGCCCGAACGGTTCGGGCAAGACCACTACGCTCAAGGCCGTGCTCGGCCTGATCCCGTTCGAAGGCGAACTCAAAGTGCTGGGCCTGGATCCCTGCACGCAGCGCGATGCCCTCATGGAGCAGGTCTGCTTCATCGCCGACGTCGCGATCCTTCCGCGCTGGCTACGCGTGAAAGACGCGGTGGATTTCGTCGCCGGTGTGCATCCGAAGTTCGACCGCGCGAAAGCCGAGCGCTACCTCGCGCATACCAAGCTGACGCCTTCGATGAAGGTCAAGCAGATGTCCAAGGGCATGATCGTGCAACTGCACCTTGCCCTCGTCATGGCGATCGACGCGAAGCTGCTCGTGCTCGACGAACCCACGCTCGGCCTCGACATCCTGTTCCGCAAGCAGTTCTACCAGAACCTGCTGGAGGACTACTTCGACGAAGAGAAGACGATCATCGTCACCACCCACCAGGTCGAGGAGATCGAACACATCCTCAGCGACCTGATGTTCATCAGCGACGGCAAGATCGTGCTGTCGGCGACGATGGACGAGATCGGCGAACGCTTCACCGAAGTGATGATCCCCGCCGACAAGATCGAAGCCGCGAAAGCGTTGAAACCGATCGACGAACGCCAAGTCTTCGGCAAGTCGATCATGTTGTTCGACGGCGTGCCGCGCACGCAACTCGCGACGCTGGGCGAAACCCGCAACGTCGGCATCGCCGACCTGTTCGTCGCGACCATGAAAGGAACCTACGCATGAACACGATGAAATGGCTGGTCAAACGCGAATACTGGGAGCACAAGGGCGGCTTCCTGTGGACGCCGGTCGTGGTCGCGGCGATCATGACATTCTTCGTCGCCGCATCGCTGTTCGCCGCAATCGCGATGGGCAACCACAACCACTTCCAGATCGGCAACACCAGCGTGACCGATCTGTCCAGCGCACTCACCCCCGCGCAGCAGGCCCAGGCCGCGACCGGACTCGCCTCCGGTTACATGGGCATGGCCTCGCCATTGTTCATGGTGCTCGGCTTCGTGGTGTTCTTCTTCTATCTCGGTTCCTTGTTCGACGAGCGCAAGGATCGCAGCGTGTTGTTCTGGAAATCGCTGCCGATATCGGACGGTGCAACGGTGTTGTCGAAGCTCGCGATCGGGTTGATTGTCGCTCCAGCAATCACGTTCGTGATCGCCACGGTGATGTCGATGCTGTGTACGTTGCTGATCTGCATCGCCGCTGGATTCTCCGGCCTGCACGTGTTCGGGCAAGTGTTCGGCACGGCGAGCTTGTATCTGGCGCCGCTGCAAGTCGTCGCGATGTTGCCTGTGTACGTGTTGTGGGCGTTGCCGGCGGCCGGATGGCTGATGATGGTGTCGGCCTGGGCACGTACCAAGCCATTCCTGTGGGCCGTCGGCGCTCCGTTGCTGACCGGCGCGCTGTTGAGCTGGTTCAACGCGATGGCCGGACTCAACTGGAACCTCACCTGGTTCTGGCAGAACATCGTGGGTCGTGGCCTCCTCAGCGTCATGCCTGGCACCTGGTTCATCAGTCATGGAATCGCCAACGCCCGCGACGTGGCAGCCGTGCATGAACAATCCGATATGGGCATGCTTTTGACCCAGTCCTGGCAAATGTTCACGACTGCGGACATGTGGATCGGTGTGGCGGCCGGCGCTGTAATGATCTACGCCGCGATCCGCCTGCGCCGCTGGCGGGACGAGGGCTGAAACCAGACTGATTGCGAGAGCACAGTGGAATCTCGCGCTTGGTTTCAGGCCGAAGGCAGGCCATTGAACTCTCCCGCTCGCGGGTGAGCGCCGGGGTGAGGGGAAGCTTGCGTCGGCACAGAAAATGCCGAGCAGAAAACTGCGATGGCATTTTCGACTGACAGCTCAAAAAGGAAACAGCTCATGATCCCGATCAGCAAAAACGCGAGAATCGCAGGATTGATCTATCTGCTGCTGACGATCGTCGCCCCTTTTCGGCTGATCTACATTCCAACCAAGCTTTTCGTGGATGGCAATGCAACCGCGACGGCGAACAACATCGCCACGCACGAAATGCTCTTTCGTCTTGGCATTGCCGGCGACCTGTGTGCCGGAGCCATCAGCCTTTTTCTCACCTTTGCGCTCTACCGGCTTCTCAAGGACGTGAACAAGAACTGCGCGCTGCTGATGCTGTTGCTGGGGTTCATGGATACGCCACTGTACTTCTTCAATGTGCTGAACGACGCTGCCGCGCTGATCCTCGTCAAGGGCGCCAATTTCCTGTCCGTGTTCGACAAACCGCAGCGCGACGCACTAGCCATGTTATTCCTGCGGATGCACGGTCAGATGATCGGGTTCTCGGAAATTTTCTGGGGTCTGTGGCTGTTCCCGCTGGCGATCCTCGTGTATCGCTCCGGCTTCCTTCCCCGCCTGCTGGCAATCTGGCTGGCCATCAACGGCATCGCGTATCTGGCAGATAGTTTTGTCGGACTGTTGTTACCGCAGTACGCGGATACGGTCTCAAGCATCGCCTTCCCGTGCCAACTCGGAGAGGTCGCATTCATGTTGTGGCTGGTGATCATGGGTGCAACGGCGAGACCCAACGCGTGGCAGAAAAAACCATCGCTGACTTCCGCATAAGGAAATTGCAATGAAGATGATCCCTACATTCGCCATCGCGCTCCCGCTCGTCACGTCGTTTTCCGGATGCATCATCCAGTCCGACGACAGCTCGGTGTTCAATCACATCAGCATCCACGACGGCAGCGTCGCGGTGCATGCGCGAAGCGCGCCGGATGCGGAGGTGACGACCGCCGGCGATCTGAGTATCGATGGGAAAGTCGTGGCGGTGACGAACGACCAGCGCGATCTGCTCAAACAGTACTACGCGCAGGTGATAGCGATCCGCAACGACGGCATCGCGACCGGGAAAGCGGGTGCGGCGATGGCCGGTCACGCGATCGGCAGCGTCGCATCGGGTCTGGCGCACGGCAATCCCGACAGCATCGGTCCGGCGATCGAATCGCGCGCCAAGGGCATCGAAGCCAAGGCAATGGCCGTCTGCAACGACGTGGAGACGCTGCGTGCAAAGCAAACCGCCATCGCGAGCGCCGTGCCCGCGTTCAAGCCCTACGCGCTGATCGACGCGAACGAGGTGAAAGATTGCCGTTCGCAATGACGAGGATGCTGTCACTGCAACCGCCGCCCCACTTTCTGCATCCATCCTGTTAGCTGAAACCACTCCGTCCAGAGGATCGCGATCATGTGGAAACTTCTTGCCTGCGCATTGTTGTTCACCCCGGCACTCGCGCACGCCGATCAATGCCGATTCGAATCGCCGCGCAATGCCACGCTCGACCTGACTGGCGTGCGCACGGTAGTGATCGACCTGCACCAGCACAACCTGCATTTGAACGGAACGCCCGCAGCCACGGGGCAACTACGCGGCCGCGCCTGCGCGAGTTCGCAGGATCGACTCGACGACCTGCGCGTGACCCAGCACCGCGAAGGCGACCGCTTGATTCTCAGCGCGGACAGCACATCGTCCAGCTGGAACATCGGTCTGTTCGGCGTATCGCATTACGCCTACCTGGACTTGCAGGTGGACATTCCCGCGACGCTCGCAGTGGAACTCGAGATCGGTTCCGGCGATGCGCACGTGGCGAACCTTGCCCAGCTCGAAGCGCGCGTCGGTTCCGGCGACCTGCAAGTCAACGGCGTTCGCGGACGCTTCGATGCACATGTCGGATCGGGCGACATCAAGGCCGACGATGTCGGTGAGACCCATGTCGCCGCGATCGGCTCGGGCGACTTCACCATCAATCGCGTGCGCGGCAACCTGTCGATCGGCAGCATCGGTTCGGGCGATGCCAACCTGCGCGCGATCGGCGGCAGCGTCGATGTCCAATCGATCGGCTCCGGCGACCTGCACGTGGACGGCGTCGCGCACGACCTGCATGTCGCGCGCGTCGGCAGCGGCGATGTCGACCACAAGAGCGTTGCCGGACGCGTGGATGTGCCGAAACAAGATTGACTCGTCATGTCCAGATAAGCGTGGAAAGAGCGCCCCGAATTCCGGGCGCTTTTTATTTCTCTCTCCTCGCGGTGCCATCCGGTCTGGATTCTTGTCTGGCTTCATCATCCCTGCGGCCACACTTGCTGTGGTGCCATACGCTTCGGTCGCTGGCATGCCATTGATTCTCGGCGTCGATCGCTTCATGAGCGCGTGCCGCTCGCTGACCAACTTCATCGGCAACGGCGTGGCGACGGTCGGGTGGCGAAGTGGGAGCACGAGCAGGACGGCGAGACGTTGGGCGGGAATTGGCCGGTTCGGGCGTGACGAATCCGGAAGGAATTGCTTAGCAACCGCGCCGATGGCCAGGACATCGCCAGAATTGCATTGCGCATTGCAGTTTTCCTTGGTCCGGCTTGATGCCACTGACGTCGCGTAAACCCTCAGGTTCCGCGTGGCGGTGCCGCCCCGGGACGTGTCCATTCGAGGTAGCCGATCGCCTCGTACGCATTGACGACATCGAACACTTCGGCGAGATCGGCACCGCTGGCGCGGGCGATGGCGTCTAGCCTGCGTGGATTGGTCATCTGGGCGCTGATGCGCAGCGCGCGCGGATAATCGTTCGAGAGATCGAGCCTCTTCGAGAGACGATAGGTGCCCTCGGGATCGAAACGCCGCGAAAGCGATCCGTTGGAGTGGATGTAGCTGTCCATCCAGATCAGTTGCGCATACGGCCTTGCGACCGAACCCGTGCGCACTTCCTCCAGTTCGTCGCTGCTCAGGCGTAGCCAATCACCGAAACGCAGGGCCTCGCGGGAATAAGGCTCGAGCGCGGGCAGCGACCCTTGCGCCCAGAACATCCGCTCATCCGGGTCGATCACCAAGGGCGGCGCGTCGGGCAAAGCGATCCGGGCAGGCCCGCCCAGCACTCTCTTCGGCAGGAAGTGAAGCAGCCAACGCATGGCGTTTTCGTCGACGGTCGGCTCGGCGACCTTGCCAGCTTGTGCGAGACCGGGTGCGACGGCCTGGTTCGCGTGTTCGGCGTGATCGCTCGCGGCCATTCCGGCGACCGGCCCTGCCATATTGCCGCGCGCGACTTCGTTCAGCAGCGCGGCAAAAGCATCACGATGGAACGGCTTGCGCAAGAACAGGCCATTGGGCGCCGGTTCGTCCGCATCGATGAGTTGCGCCCTGGAGACTCCGCGATGGGAGACACGTTGGATCGCCAGGTCGCTGATCGGGCTCTGCGTGTCCATCATCAGCAGATCCGCTTCGGACTCGGGGCCCCAGACCCAGTCGCCGCTCATCTGCTTGCGCGCCGAACGCAGCAGCAGGCGCAGGTGGGCCTGGTCCTCCTCGCTGGTTCCAACGCACTGAATGATCCACTGGCTCTTCATGAGCGCCTGGCCGTGCAATTCTGGAGTGAGATCATCCTGCTACACCTCCATTTCACCCGGGTGGACGCGATGGCCGTGAAGAGCAACAGTCATTTGTCCACCAATTTCTTGAGGAAACGGACCAGCCGTGCACTCTGCCTTGCGCCAAACACCCACAGGGACGACAGCAGGCGTTGCACCACGTTCGATGTTTTCCTTAGAACCTCCTGGGTTGGTCGCTGCCTCGGCTGGTTGCGAACCGGAGCGGGCGGCGACGCGTCGCGCATTGGCGGCTGCGCCATTGCGGGTTCAGGAACCCTGGTCGCAGCGAACGCTGGTGCCGGTTGCGGTGGTTCGACCGTTTTAGGCACGACCGGCACCGGGCCCGGTTGACGCGGGCGATCGAGTACTGCCTGGCTGCGAGCCAGCGCTTCGGCCGCACTGGTCCAGACTTCCAGCTCGGCGCTGATGACGGCCGTACGCAGGGTGATGGGAAACCGCTGCCCATCGATCTCCAGCACATTGAACGCCGCCTGGGAATGCAGGTTGGCTGCCATGGCCTCGATTCCATCCTCGTGGCCACCGGGGAGCGAGACGGCGAAACTGCCCAGGCCGAGGCGCGCCGCCGTGTCTTCATCACGAATGCGCTTGCGAACCAGCTGCGACACATGCAACACGATCTGCTCGACCACCGCGTTGCCGCGATCCTGTAGCAACGTAGCCAAGCCGTCGATCTGCACGCGCAACAGGGCCAATCCCTGCCCATGCCTGCGAGCGTAGGCGATGTCCTGCTCCAGCCGGTGGATGAAGCCGTGTTCGTTGTCGAGCCCGGTCAGCAGATCCAGAGTGGACTGCGCCTGCAACTGCATGGTGATGCGCTGATGCTTGGCATGCGCGCGCGCGCGCGGAAGCAGCTCTGTGCTGAGGAACCGCTTGCTGAGGAAATCCGTGGCGCCCCGATCCAGCGCCCGCTGGCGCGCCGCCGATTCATCCTCATCGGCGCCGGTGACAAGGATCACTGGCAAGTCGTGCAGGCCCAGTCCGTTGGCCGAGCGGACTTTCTTCAACAATTCATAGCCGTCGCAGCGGGGCATGTTGATGTCGGTGAACAGCACCTGGACATCAGGATCCCGTTCGAGTTTCTCCCAGGCATCGACACCATCGACAGCGGTGATCACATCGAACTCGGCGCCCAGGATCTTGGCCGCCGTCTTGAGCATCACCTTGGAGTCGTCGACGAAGAGTATTCGGGTCAAGGACCTGGCTTCACCGTTCATGCATCCCCCGTTCTGTGCCGATCCCGCGACACGATGGCAACGCTTTCATCCGCACCCGAACCCTGACCGGACTCCGGGCGCGCCCACAAGGACGTGGTACGTCGATCCATTCGGCAGGCGCAAACAGCGGCTGATCGCGCTCGTGTCGGGAAGTCGAACGGCCTGATCGACAGTGGTTCGCGCGATCGCCCTTGTTGGATGGATTTATCGCAGCCCCTGCTTCAGTCCTGGCCTTGATCATCTGCCGTTGCGGTATCCGAGCGCAAGCAGGCGGTCGCGCGCGCTCGGGTTGCGGCCAGCTTGCCGGGGGGTCATCGGCACGGATCACCGGTTTGCTCGCCGAAACCATGGCCTGTCTCAGGCGATTCGACCTCCAGGCAATCAGCCTCGCATCATGCGTCGATCATCATCTTGAATCCGCCCATGAACATGCGCTTGCCGTCGAACGGCATGGCCTTCGGATCCATCAATGCTGCCAGGCGCGGATCCTTCATGCCGGTCGCGTTGATCCGGTTGCGGTCGGCGCGCGATTTGTAGACGATCCACGAGAACACGACGACTTCGCCCTCCTTGAGCTTGACCGCCTGCGGGAACGACGTGCGCTTCCCGATCTTGACGTCATCAGCAACGCACTCGCGAAATTCCAGCGCGCCCATCTCGCGCCACACCTTGGCCATCTTGCGCGACATGCGCTTGTAGGTCGCGAGGTTCTCCTTCGGTACGGGCACGACGAATCCATCGACATAGTTCATTGCGTTCTCCCAGGACGTGCGGGCGCAGTAGGCGGAATGCCCGCAGGCGGTCCTCGGAGGATAACGCCATCGGCGCTGCGCGCGCATCCGTCGTGATGCGCATGACCGCAGGCGCGACGGCACAATCCAGGCTATTTGCGCAGAGTCCCTTCGACGTAACCGACCGCGTCGTACGCGTTGATGACGTCGTACACCAGGTCGATGTCCACCCGGCTCAGCCGCGCGACTTCGTGGAGTTTGCGTGGCGCGACCAACTGCGAACCGACGCGATGCACGAGCGGGTACTTCACCACCACGTTGAAGCGGTTGAGCAGGCGGAATTCACCGGCGAGGTTGAACTTCTTCGACAGCATTCCCTTCGAATGGATGAAGTGGTACATCCATACCAGGGCGACCCAAGGTTTGGTAAACGACGAACGCTCCAGCCCCCCTGCTTCGGAAACACTTAGCGGCTCCCAGTCCGCATGCTGCCAGCTGCGGCGCGCGTAAGGCTCCATCGCCGACAGCGATCCCTGCGTCAGGAATACGCGCCTCAGCGGATCGACAGCCAACGTGGGCGTACCGGGAAGCGTCACCCGCGACGGCACCCGGAGCAGCCGGCGTTCGAGAAAGTCCAGCAACGTGTACGACGCTTTCGGATCGATCGGTTCAAAGTCTTCATCGGGGTTCGCCGTCAGCGCCGCTACCGCGCCGTTCGTGGGGGCCCCGGCGATGCCGACCACTGCTTCGGGGCCGTCGTCGGACAGCTGCAACGAGGGCATCCGCGACAGGTCGATCGCAAGCTCCACAGCAGTCATCTTCGCCGCCGCCGCGACCTGATCCGGGTCGATGCGATGCGCTCTCGCGTCGTGCTGGCCCGGATGGCGCGCTTCGAGCGCCGACAGGTCGATCGTGCCGATGTCGAAGTCGAATTCGTCGTCCCCCCAGGCAGTGACAGGCCCGACCGTGGTCACGTTGCCCACGCTGACGCCATTCAACAGCGTCACGAGCGCCTCGCGCTTCAACGGGCGACGCAGGAACATCCCCGTCGGTACCGCGTCGCGTGGATCGATCACCTGCGCGCAGGGCACGTCGCGCTGCTGCGCCCGGCGTCTCGCGGATTCTCCGAGCAGCCTGCGCGCGTCGACGATGACCACATCCGCCTTCCCTTCAGCACCCCACGACCATCCATCCTGCAACTGCGTCCTGGCGGCGCGCAGCAGCAGGCGCAGGTGAGCGCTGTCCTCATCGGTGAGTCCCACGCAGTGGAAGAGTCGTTCGACGGCCATGGAGTGATCGTACCGGATCGTGTCGCTGACACCCTTTATCGCGGCCAATTATTCCTGAAACGGATCTCGAGGGTTTGATTCCCCAAAAATCTGTGCCCGTCCCGATGACTCCCTCGAAGCGAGCCGAGGCTTTCATGACCGGCCCATCGAAATCACTGTGCTGGCGTTGCCTTCCTGTATCGCATCCCCAAGGCTCAGGAAATGCGCCGCATCATTCGCGGAACGGTAGCCGCGGTCGCGATCCCCTCATGGCCCTGCATGGCATTCTTGAGCGCCTGTTCCGCTGCGCGCAGCAATGCCTCCGGCGTCTTGCCGTCGTCGGGATAAGTCGCCGTACCGATCCTGGCGTCGAGTTCGATCGCCTCCGCGCCGATGCGGAAGGGCATCAGTGCGCTGGCACGTACCCGTTTGGCGAACGGGGTGCAGTGCACGCCTTCCATCGCATCCAGCAGGGCCGCGAAGCGGCGTGGGGCGAGCTGGAAGAACAAGTCCGTGCCGCGCGCGGCCTTGCGCAGGCGCTGCGCGAACTCCGGCGCGATCCCTGGCGACCATCCGGTCGCGATCGCGCGCGGCGACTTGACCCGTTCGAGTTCGATGAAGAGCAGGCAGAACGGACGCTGCCCTCGTTCGGCGGCTGCGATCGCCCGCGCGAGGTCGCGGATCAGCAGGCTACCGTTGCCGAGTTGGGTAGACGCATCGACCTGAAGTGTTTCACCTTCACCTTCACCTGCTGCCTGCGCGACCGCGTGATGCAGCCTGGCCTGCTCAAGCGCCATGGCAACCACTTTGGGCAGCCCGCCGACCATGAAACGAGAACGTGGCAGGCAATCCACCGCACCCTGATTCAGCGCCGTCGCCGTCAGCGTCTCGCTGACCTGATCGCCGATCACGAACACGGGCGGTTCGCCGAGCGCATGCGTGGTCAGTTCGCCCAGCAGCTTCATGGCCTCGCCCGATCCCGCCAGCAGGATGGTCGCGAACCGTTCCCCCTTGGCAATTGCGAGCACGTCCGCCGCAGGCCGCATCCACACGACTTCCTCCATCGCGTCGATCCACTCCAGCGCGTGACGAACCGCGTTGCAGAGGACGTCGTGCTCGTCGATCACCAGGATGCGATTCAAAGTCATGCTCAATCTGCGCGAGGAGGTTGCATGCAGCGTACCGGAGGACCAGGAAAGCCGATACCGGCGCGGGCTCCAGCGCAAGGGCATGGTTCATGCTGACGAAGCAGTGCGATGGTGAAGCCGCGGGAACGAACATTGATCCCTTTGCATCCGTCCCTTCACGCGACGGCCGCGTCGCGGTCGAACGGTTGGCGCAACAACTCAAGCGTCGTAGCACGCCTAGCGCGTTCAGGCGATCGGCCCCGCATCGTCCGGCCATAGGTTACGAACACATGAGCAAGCCAGTACGGCGCTGATGACAATGGGCGCGCGCGCGGCACTGGCGTGCGCCCTCACGCTAGTCCAGAAGGCTGAATCCCTCAAGCATCTCCCAAGGCGCGCACCCAACCTGTTCGATGAGACACACTGTTGAAAACGTCACCGTGATGACATCAGGCAGTCGTGATGCGTTGCTCAACGAGTTTCCCTGTGCCTGCGTATTTCTGGGATGCGCCAGGGTGATATGAGGCCGCTGATCCCGGACGTGCCGCGAACCGAGGACATGCTCTCGCAGCAGCCGGAACGCGTCCTCGCCACCGATGCAGTTCAGCAACAGTCCGTGGCCGCAGAACGCTTCCGGTCGACCAAATTGCAACGTGATCGGCTCGAACGGAAGATTCGCGAGACGCCCTCGCATGCCGGATTCATCCACCTGCGCAAGCTCATCCTCCCTGCACAATGTGACGTGCACTGGAATCAGGCGGCTTTGAACAGGATCAAGGATTCGCCTGGCCGCTTCAAGTTTCGTGCTAAAGCCGTCCGGCACGAACAGGCTGAGTTGCCTGCGCGTGCCTTGGGTGTGCATCCGCGTCGCCTTCAATGCGATGTCGCTGCGCCCACCGGAGCGTGCGATTTCCGCTCCGGCATCTTGAAACGCGCCGGATCGATGGAGGCGTTCGCTTCCACCTTGTCCAGAACGATCTTCAAGCCCTGGGCCTGGCCCTTGGGCTTGATATCGAGCGTGAACGGCAGCATCACCCCGTTCACCGCGCGGTAGTCGCCGAGCGATGTTTCCACTTGCACCGTCTTGCCCTGCGTCACGGCATTGTTGATGTCGTCGATCTCCATGAATGTCTTCGCATCGATGAACGTCGTGATCTCGTCGCCATCCTTCAGCGAGACCTTCAGCGCATAGGCGTCGGCACCATGCACTTGTTGCATTCCCAGCAGCGCGATCCTGTTGCCCTTCTGGCGGTAGTCGACCAGCGGGCCGTCGAAGTCCATCTGCAAAACCATCTGCTTGAGTTGATCGGTACTCATCGGTTCGGCTTCGGCGCCAGGCCCCTTGGTGAACGGATCGATGATCCAGCCATGCACGCCGTCGAAGGCTTCGGTTTTGGTGATGCCCTGAATGCTGGTGTCGCTGCGAAAGGCATGCCGTGGATTCTCGATGGTCAGCTCGAGGATCGTGGGCCCGATGGTGATGTGGCCGCTGGACTTCAAGGATTGGATGGCCTTGATCCTGGCCATTCCTCCCCTTGCTGCGATGTGCTTCGCGAGGATCTGGTCAAGGTTTGGCAGCACGGGCGTCGCTGCCATCGCGGCAAACGGCAGCATCAAGAGAACACAAAGCGCGGAGCGGATCGTGGGGATCATGGAAGCCTCGATAAGAAGTTCGCGAGTCGCGAATACGCGAAGGGACAAAGTGACCGGATCGGCTGCTCACCTGCGTGGACGCGATGCAACGACGGGAACATCGAGGACCAACCCTCGAATGTTCGGCATTTGCATTCGCACTGAGCCATGATTCGCACGACGCGCGGAAAAATCACACTCTCTGAAATCGAGCGACGCGAGACATCACATGCCGATTGATGTTCTGCGAAGCTGCTCTCGCCAGCGCCATCATGTCGTCGTCGCTGGGGCTATGCCACGGCGATCATCGAGCCTCGGAAATCGTGGTTTGGGGTCGGCCGTTCAAGACGATCGCCGCAAGCATCAACCGGCCGTAGGCGACGAACGCCATGACCAGACCCAGCACGCCACTCATGACGATTGGCGAAATCTCGCGGTACCTGGCGTGCACCCCAATGAACACGAGGCTCTCGATCGCCAAGACCGTGGCGGCCATCACCGCAAGCATCGGCTGCCAGTGCAAGGCCGCGGGGCGATCAGCCCGAGCATGCAGATGCAACTGGCATCGCGGGGATCCTGGGGAATCGGTCTTCCAACGATCAAACATGTCATTCAGGTCGCAAGGCCTAGTCTTTCGTGTTGCGGATGTCCGCATTCAAGGAACGAACCGATATGACGATTCGAACAGTGGCAATCCTGACGGCAGCGATGGTGGCTTCGACGATGGCGATTTCGAGCGTGGCCGCCCACGAACACGAGCACATGGGCGCATCGGACATGATGGCGAAGATGGACACCAACCACGATGGCAAGGTCTCGGCCGCCGAGCATGCGGCCTATACCCAGGCAATGTTCGACAAGATGGACATGAACCACGACGGCATGCTCAGCAAGGACGAGATGGAAGCCGGAATGAAGGCGATGCACGAGGAACACGAAGAGCACGGCGACAAGGACGAGCACGAAGACCACGAGAAGCACTGACTTCGCACCCCTGTCCTTGAGGATCAACGGGTCGGAGGTGGTTGCGAGCTAGTCTCTACCTCCGTCCCCTTTTCGCGCTTGCCATTTCCACATGTCGCTCAGCGCGCCGGCAGGAAACGGCGGTTGCGCAGCAGTCCAGCCGATATCAGCGAGACCAGCACGCCAACCGGGAAGATCTCGGCGAATGTCATCGGCAGGCGGAACAGCGGGTCGGCGTACTGGATCTTGAACGTCTCCATGTCGGCGGTCAGCTTGGCCAGCGCTGCGGCACTCGCGCCATTGGCTTTGCCCTGCGCGATCATCGCCCGTGCATAGCCGCCGGCAAAATCCATGTGCGTCGTCGCCTGCACCGCTTCCCACGAGATCACGTAGAACACCCCGGCAATGAAACTGATCCCCAGCCCGACTCCGAGCGCCGGCCAGAACCCGATCACACCGCCCCGGTCCACATCCCGATGGCGTTTGATTCCCACGAACACCGCGCTCAAGGCGATCAGCATCGTCGTGTAGCCGATCACCATGCCGTACTTCAGCGGCGGCAGGCCGGCGAACGCGACGGAGATGCCGAACTCGAACAGGCCGACGATCAGGCCTGCGATCACGCCGTACTTCAGGATGGTCCGCAACATCGTTTCGGTCCTCGGTAGTGTGTAGAGCGCCATTGACCGCCACCCGCCCCTGCCTGGCAATCGCCCAAAAGGGTGATTCGGGCGAAATCACCCGTATTCGATCGCTTTCAGGGCACGATTCCCAACTCGCGGGCCCGACGGATCGCCTCGGTGCGCCGCTTCGCTTCGAGTTTTTCGAATACTCGCGCTACATGGGTCTTGATCGTGTTCGGCGAAACGTTCAGTCGCGCGGCGATCTGTTTGTTGGAATGGCCGGCGGCGAGCTCGTGCAGCACTTCGAGTTCACGCTCGCTCAGACCCAGGGCCGCCTGCGCCTTCGGGTTGCCGTCGAAGGCGGGCGGCGTCGGCTTGCCGAAGACGCGCACGCCCAGAACGATGCCCAGCACCAGGAAAGCCAGCGCGACCAGGAATAGGTAGATGTCGCCCGAATGCACCCGCGCCACGCGCTGGTAATCGAGCCATTGCAAGGCGAGCGTCCCCGCCGCCAGCAACGCCCCGTAGCTGACCAGCCGCTTCCACATTCCGATCCCCAATCCCTCGGCCCTCGTGAGGGACATCTTAGCGCCGAGTCGCGCGGCGGCACCGTTACCGATCAGTCCCCTCCGTCCGTTTTTGACGATCCGCTGCTGACGTTTTTTGACGGAGCCGCCCTTTGACGGGGAACACATTCGCTTCGAGCAGCGTGAGATAGAAGTTCTCGCCGTTGTTGATACCTGGGGGGCTAATTTCTTTCAATCCGCAAGAGCAGCGAATCTCCATCTGTCGAATCCTGATGGCTCAATGTCGCTACAAATGCTTCATGCCGCCAGATCATTGGCAGTCCATGCGAACTCTTTGATGTCCCCCACGCCTTGTTCAAGGTATCCAACAGCTGCTCCTCGAACAGCTTTGAAGGATTTGATGGGCTGAAAACCGAGATTCTCGAAACGACGCCGACAGCTTGCGGGACATCGAATTCCATGATCATCGGCGAGTGCGCGGTGGCGGCACTTTCGAGGCGACTTGTATCGGAAAAAGACTTTTCAACGAACCCGTTTTTTTCAATGATGTCGGAAAACTCGCAGCCGAGGTCGTTCGCTATGCTGACCCATGCGCCGAACTGCTGTTCCACATGCGCATCTGTCTTGGTCTGGAAGTATTTTTCGTAAGCAGCAATCCTGCTCGACTCGGTCAGCGGTATTCTGCAGCTCTCTTCCTGCAGGTCCAGTTGATCCAGCCGCTTGAGATCCGCGTCCCGCGCCGTGAAATCCTTGCCGACAGTGCCGGAAAGCCGGTTGCGCAATCGATCGAATCTTATTCTGTCGTCGTAAGACATCAGGGCGCACTTGGCGAACAGCCACTCGTGCCTGGCTGGCAAATCGCCCCAGAAATATTTCTTGATCGTTGCCTCATCCAGGACGGACTGGCCATCTGAAGGGACAGAAAGAACCTCTTCCTGTATTTGCGCCGGAACCCCCATCTCGGACATGTAGGACGTGGCTTCAGCCTGAAGTGCGGCGAATTTGACTTGCGCCTGCGCTTCCGGGAGCTGGCGGAATTGCGACCGTTCGAAATAAGGCCGATGGACGATGACGTACGAACCGCCGCGCCATACGCCGCCGACGTGAATGATGAATCCGGCGCTTGCCGCAATGCAGTTGGCGGGATCCACTGGACGAGCGACTTCCGAGTCGCACACAGGCTTCCCGAAATTGTTGCGCGTTGGCACGATCGAAGCCAGTTCCAATGCTCTCATCGCGCGACCAATCTTCATCGCTTCCTGGAAATCGCCGCCCGGCGAGAAAATCCAGACCGTGCTGATTTGCCCTTGGTTCTGCTTGATGGAAGCGAGAAATTTCTCGGAATCGCCCGTTTCGATCACCCCTTCGATCACGAGTTGTCGATCGGTTCCGGAAGTCACCTGGCGGAAATCTGCCGATGACGCAATCCGGGGATGAATCGCCAGAATGGCTATTGCGATGACGACTGCAATCTGCGCTTTCATTTCGACATCCGGACAAGATGGGTCAAGCCTGGCAATCACAGTAACGAAGCGTCTCAGGTCTGGCAATTTCAGAGAAGAAAAGTTGCATACCCATTGCAGCGACCATTGACCCCATTGCGCGTGTGGCGTCGTTGCAGCAACGGCCGACAGATTGTGTAGCCATCGATGAAACCACTCCCGAGGTTCGTTCGCATCCTCCAGGTCTTGACGACAGCATGGCTCCTGTCAGCCTGCACCGGCCCGGCCCTGCGTCCGCAGACTGGCGCGAGCACTCCCGTCGCGGGGCAGTCTGCTGTTCCAATGCAAGTGGCCGTGCATCCTTCGCCGGCCGGGAAGTCCTTCGGCTCGACAATTCCGCAAGATGAAGGGCCGGACGATGCGATTCGCGCGGCATCGGTGGCATCGCCCTATCGGATCACCGAGCTGGCCGCCAGGGGAACGATTCGCTATCGGATCGTGATGCGCGACGGCGTTGCGTGGCCATGGCCGGAAACGGGCGAGCAGCACGTCAGCAAGGATGGCGACGCAGTCGTCCTCACACTCTGCACGACGTGCGGCCAGGAAGCGCAGCCGACGGTTGACGAATTGCAACGCGATCTTCAACCCAATCACTGGGTGGACAACAGCGATCGCATCATCCGCATGTTCGCACGCGAAGTGCGGGCTGGCAGCGTCGATCGCAACATGCGCCTGCTTGTGCAAGAAGTGCAGTTGCGCATCAACGGCCCGATCGACTTCGACCAATACCTGACCTCGCGTGAAGCCTACGAGGCCCGCCAAGGCGATTGCACGGAGGTAGCACTGCTGCTTGCAGCCGCCGCGAAGGCCCGCCACATTCCCGTGCGCGTGGCATTCGGAATGGCGTATGCGAGCCGCTTCCTCGGGCAGAAACGGGTGTTCGGACCGCACATGTGGGTGCAAGCCTGGAACGGCACACGCTGGACGAGCTACGACGCCGGGCTTGGCGCATTCGATTCCACCCATATCGTGCTGGCATTGGGCGATGGCCGTCCCGACGATGTGCCGAAGGTATTCACCAAGCTGCAGGACGTGCGGATCGTGAGCGCCGAAGGCGTGCTGCCGGCCCTTGCTGGCGGGCGCTGATCTGACGCGGCGCGTTGCCGGGAGCGCGTCTGGGAGTTGGTTCATGGAAGTCGATCGCTATGGAGCGCTCGACGTGCGAATGAACTCATCGTAAGCCGCGCCGGCAGAATGTATCTGCAGCGTATCAAGACACGCCTGCGATGCAGCCTCGTCCGCCGAGCGCCGTGCAGAAACGCTGAAGCGAAGTGTTGCACAACCACGTCAGGGGTTGGCAAGGTGTTTCAGCACCCTGCCAACGGGCCGTTTTCAAACAGCCGGTTCAGTGGCCGACGGTGTCCTGATGGCGCGTCATCGGAAGTGCCGGTGCCGACGTATCGTCGTCGGTCCATTGCGCGTCGCCAGGCCGCAGGTCGGCACCCGCGTACACCACGATCTTGTCGAGATCCGCTGGAGTGCCGGCTCTGCGGATATGCGTGCCGGTCTGCGGGTCTGCTTCACGCGTCGCGGTGTGTTGTGGCGCTGGCGCCGTGGCGGCCGGAACGTCTGCTGCGAACGCGGGACTCACCACCGACAAGACCGTCGCGACAGCGATGGCAGCGTGAGCAGGCAGGCAGCGCGATGCGATCTTCATAGGTCTGGACATGATCATCTCCTGGTAATTCGGCTCCGTTGAGCCAGGACAAGCGGGGGACTGGTTCGCGCTTCAACAAGATCCCCTGCTCCCATGCGGAATCGGAATCCGATGTTGCACAAACCGGGGCTGTGAACGAAGGTCAGCGATAAAAGGGGTTAACGCGCGTTTTCTCGTTGGCAACACGGTCGTGATCAACCATCTGGTCAGTACGGTCGGGTTCTGCAAGGTCGCCAATCCAGTCGTACCTGGGAAATAAATGAATCTCCCCCCTTTCGACTTCGGGCATGCCAATGCACCGGGCACGGGATGGATAACCCCGATTTCCCTGCGCGAACGTTGAACACGCGGAACCGACAACGGCCATCACCATGATCCATGCTGCCCGCTTCCTATCCCTGCTGGTCTGCCTTGCCGCAGCAAGCGCATTCGCCACCCAAGACAACCTGCGCGTCAACGCGATTACCGCGCCGCATGCGCCTTACACCACCGTCATCAATCCGAATCTCGTGCCGGGCTATGTCGGCATGCTCGAAACGCTGCCGCCGCAGCAACGCGCCGAACGCGCATTGGCGATTGCGATCGACGGGCGCGTCGTTGGTGTCTCCGACTACGTGATGCGGAATGCACAAGGCTGGCGTGGCCGCATTGAAACCAGCGACAAGCTCGCCGCGATCACCTTGTCGGCGATGAATTCGCCGCGACTCGACGTGCGCATGGCGGGCTTCGAGGTGCAATTGGCGATGGACAACCTCGAGAAGACTCCACGCGAAGTGGAACACCTGATCCAGCGCCTGCACGAAGATCCGCACGGCGTCGGCGCGTGGGAACTGTGGCATCTGGGCGTACTCGGTGCGCGCGGCGTCGAGCGCGAACGCATATTGTCCGTGCTCGTTGCCACCAGCCGCGATTCCGACAATGTACTTCGCGGATGGGCCGTCGAAGCCCTGACGTTGTTCGGCGGAGTCGAAGCCATCGCTCCACTGCTGTCCGCTGCCGCCAGCGATAACGTGCAGGCGATCCGTGAGCGTGCCTTCTGCGCCCTGGCCCAGTCCGGGACGTTCCGTCGCGACGAACGCTATCGAGCGATTCCAGACCTGCTCGCGATAGCTCAGGCGAATCGCTCGGATCAGCAAAATCTCTGGGCATATCGCGCGCTAGACGAGATCACCGGTATCGACGACGTGCCACGAAATCCAGGCGCATGGAAAACCGAACTGGAACGCATCAGCACCAGCACCAGCAGGACGATGACGGAGCTGCAGCAGCAATGCATGCCGAGCGTCCATAGGTAGATATGTAGATGCACGACGGCAGCGAACGGGCCGGCCTTCTGCACGCCAACACAAGCCAGCGCGACCAGCAGCAACTTAAACGATCGCGGTTTGCGGCACAGCACACCCAGCGCGAACCCGCCGACGGCAATGCTCGCGTGAACGCATAGCGCCTGCGGCAAGCGCCCGGTATCACCACGAGATTGGGCCAGAACTATTCAAACTTCCTTGGACAACTCCCCGCGCCGAACTCTACTCGCCCTTTTGCTTATTCCGACTTCGGGCTGTCAGCGACAGTCATATGCTGGGTCGAACCCGTCTCCGAAAACGTCTCCGACACCGTTGTTGTCAGAAACGCGGCACGTCGCTCAACCGCCCGCGCGGGCCAGGCATCGTCGATAACGCTCATCGACGCGCTTGGCGAACCACTCGGTGCTGAGCTTGCGCGTGATCTTCGGGCTCTCGAGCAGGATGCGCGGAAGCATCGCGCGCGGCAGCGGCTTGCGTTGCGTTTTGTCGGCCAGTTCGAATACACGCGCGTACAGTTCCGTTTTTTCGAAGCCCGGCGCGTCGCCCTGTTTCAGCGCACGATGGATCTGTGATTCGCCGAGGCCGAGCGATCCCGCCAGCGATCGCACCGCAACCTCGGTCGTGCCTACCTCGCCGTGCGGCGCGTCGTAGCGGACCAGGTCGCCGTCGAGCGGGATTGGGATTCCCGACGCGATGGTCACCGCCTGCTGGAACGCGGCATTGCGGCTCGCGTAAAACCCGGCGTTGTAGTCCGCGAAGCGATAAAGCATTTGCGGGTACGCCGTCGGATAGCCGAGCAGGTGCGCCACGCCGAAATACACGCCGCCGCGCCGCGTGAACACCTCGTGGCGGATCGATCCCTGTACCGCGTAGGGATAGGGATGCGACCTGGCATTCTGTTCCGCGATTACCACGCTAACCTGCATCGGCCCGCCCGTGCGCACCGGATTGTCGTCCGCGAACAGCTTCCTGCCCAGCGGAACCGAGCCGATGAAATCCTCGTACATCCGGCTCATGTCCTGCTCGGTGCGCACCAAGTCGATGCGCTGGTCGTAGCTGCGTCCATCGGGCGACTTGAAGAGCAGCGCGCCGTGCACGAGCAGCAGCGGGATGCCGTGCTGGCGCGCCCGCCGATCGATTTCCGCGCGGGCGATCGCAGGCAGGCCCGGCACGGCCGGATCGGCGGTGAAGTTCGACTCCTGTTCGGCGACCGCGAGCACCGCGCAGATATTCTGCGTCGACGGGTCGATGCCCTGCGCCGCAAAGGCCGCATACGTGTCGATGGCCCATCCCTTGCGATCGTGCACCGAGGCAGGCAGCAATCGCACGATCTGCGCGCGCACGTCCTCGGGTCGTCGCGGCGCGGTCCGCGGCGGCGCCGAGCAGCAGGACAGGATCAGCAGCAATCCAGACACAGCACACGCGAGGGCGCAGCGCGCACGCAGCGCACGCGTGAGCCGCAGCGGAAACCAGACGTGACTCACAGGTCGTGAGTGTCCACGAATGCGACGACGCCATGCTTGTCATGGGAAGCGATCAATGATGGACTCCAATGGCGTGCATGCCGCCGCATTCTGAGCCGGCACGATGAATCGATCCAGCATCGGGAGCACAGAGTGGCGTTGCGTCAGCACGAAAAAACGGTGTCCAGTCATTCATAACTGTACGTGCTGCCAGCTGGATCCCGCACCCGACCAGCGGTTTCCACATTCCCGGTCCCACAGTTCTCGCCCCGCAAGAGGACATCTTAGCGCGGCGCGGCGACACGGCACCGGCGAGTGCCGACCACCAATTTGGACGGCGGCTTTAACGAAAAATAGCGGTTCAGCCCGCCCCTTTTCCAGGGAATTCGCTCATGCAATCCCACTCAAAGACAAGCAAACAAGACACTTAGGGGCATGTTTAACTATCGACAATATCGATCGTCTGCTGCACCGCCACATGACTTCCGACCTGATTCCAGTAGATTCTTCCAGGACTTCGGGGAAAAGCTCGCGAATCGCCTTGCCGTTTTGGAATCCATGACACTGGGGCAATTTGTCGCGGCGCGCGGCATGTCAATGGAAACCAGAATTGCCGCGTGTCTCTGCTTCGGAGATCGGTTGCTTCACCGCGAGCGGGATCATCCTTTCCATTCAGGAGGCCATGAACCGATTCAAATTGCTGGCAGCAGTTGTTGCAAGCGCCTGCACAATGGGTGCCATCGCGGCGCCGAGTGGCGCGATTCATTTCGTCTCACAGACATCCGAAGGAAGCCAGTTGCGCGCAGGCGACAGCCTGGTAGCAAACGGCGACGGCAAAGTGCGGTTGGTTCGCGATAGGCACGTCATAGCCACGTTGAACGATCCAGAAGACGTGGTCGGTCATCGCACTGACGCGCGCACGCCACTGTACATAACCGACGCGGAAGGCAACAGAGTGCGCGGCGACCTTGCGAGTTCCGTCGAGGAACTCTACGTCTCGCGGGATGCGCCGCAGATCATCATGCGCAATCGCAACGCGGCTGTTGCGAGTTCAGTGCAGGCGCACGGCGGCGGTGGCAGCGCCAACATGACGCTTCACGGCGGCAACGTACTGGTCACCAACAAGACGATGGCGATCTTATGGGGTTCCTGGGGCAACCCGGGCGACATCATCTCCGGCATCGACAGCTTGTTAGGTGGATGGGGCGGCAGCGGCATGGCCGGTGATTCCACCGAGTACTACGGCACCACCAACGGCAACGTGACCAAGACGTCGACATACCTTGGTCATACAATCGATTCGACTTCGCCACCCAGCAGGGCCCTGAGCACCTCAGGAGCCGTGTCCGAGGCATGCAAGATTACCGGCAACGCGCCCGATCCGAATGCCGTCTATTTCATCTACACCTCGACCGGCGCGGGTCACGTGAGTTATTGCGCATGGCATAGCTGGGGCGCCTGCTCCAACGGCGCGCCGATCCAGGTCGCGTACATGCCGAACATCACCGGCATCGCCGGGTGCGATCCGGTTAGCGATGTCACCAGCGAATCCGAAGGCTTGGCCGCGCTCGCAAATGTCACCACGCATGAATTGTCCGAAGCGATCACCGACCCGCGTGGTGCCGGCTGGTTCGATTCGGGCGGTGCCGAGAACGGCGACAAATGCGCATGGTCGTTCCACAATGACGTGTCGCTGGGCGGCAAGTTGTGGAAGATCCAGATGGAATGGTCCAACGCTGCCTACACGGCGGGCACTGGCTACGCGAACGGCAGTGGCCAGAAGGCTTGCCTGCAATAGATCACGGTAGTGCCACAGGCCGTTGCGAGCCCTCCAGCGAACGAACGAAAAAAACGCCTCGGGACTTCCCGGGGCGTTTTTTTCGATGCAGCGCGCAGATGGTTCACGCAGATCGTCGATGACACGGATACAGGGTTATCGCTGATCCAGCTCGTGGTGGATCAATACAACGCATTGCGAAGCAAGCAGCATTTCGCCAGAATTTAGGGCATGCGCCAAAGAAAAACGGGACGGAGGTAGTTAGGCCTTTCAATCTGCGCGTCTCACAACCGATAGCCCGTGCCGATGACCAGCGGCCGTTCCGGCCAACACGGGCACAGCATTTCAACGACTTCCATCAGTTCGATCCATGCGGTGATCGGGTCGCGCTGGGTTTGTGGCGCGTATGGCACGCCGCCCGCTACTGCCAATGGGGCATGGTCGTTCTGCATCTCTAGCTTAGCGATCAAGGTCGGCAAGGAGTTCATCCAGCAAGGGTTCGCGCGCGAAGAATGCAAAGTAGCGCTGTACTTCCTGCATGTCGAGCGAGGATCGGTTGGCTTGCAGCAGCGCGCGGATGTCGTCGAGATCGCGATGGCGGGCTGCATCGTTGACGTAGCCTTGGAGCTTGAATGCGATCAATCCCTCCGCGCCGATCACTCGCAGACGTCCCATGTCGGTGTCGCGGACCTGCGCTTCGTCCAGCAACCGGCGCGCTTCGGGTCGATGCGCGTACAGCAGGTCGAGTCCTTCATCGCCACGCAGATAATTGGCGGCATCGGCGCTGCGGTGGATGCAGCGATAGCCCAAACCGAGCAGCAGATCGTGCAGACAATCCGCATCGTCAGAATCCGCGAGAAAATCGACGTCACGCGTCGCCCGCACGACCTTGTGCGCGGCGAGCGCTAGTCCACCGATCAATACGGGGCGGAGATGCTGGCCCTCAAAGGCGGCAAGAACTTCCCTGACCTGATCGACGAGGCGCATTCGGGTTTCCTCACCCAGCCCCGCCCCCCGGCGCCCCATGAATCCCACCCTTCGCGAGCACCGCCGGATCCAGCAACTTCGTCAGCTCCTTCTCCGATAGCCCGGTGGTCTCCTTCGCGACGTCGAGGATCGGCCTGCCTTCCTTGTACGCCTGCTTCGCGGTTGCCGCGCCCTTGGCGTAGCCGATCACCGGGTTCAGCGCGGTCACGAGGATCGGGTTGCGATTGAGCGCTTCGGCGATGTGGTCGGTGCGCACGGTGAAGCCTGCAATCGCCTTGTCCGCCAGCAGCTGCGTCACGTTCGCCAGCAACCCTATCGACTCCAGCAGGTTGTGGGCGATCACAGGCAGCATCACGTTGAGCTGGAAGTTGCCGCTCTGCCCGGCCACGGTAATGGTGACGTGGTTGCCCATCACCTGGGCGCAGACCATGGCTGTGGCTTCGGGGATCACCGGGTTGACCTTGCCGGGCATGATCGAGCTGCCGGGCTGGAGGGCGGGCAGTTCGATTTCGCCGATGCCGGCGAGCGGGCCAGAGTTCATCCAGCGCAGGTCGTTGGCGATCTTCATCAGCGAGCAGGCGAGCGTGTTGAGCTGGCCGGAGAGTTCCACTGCGGCGTCCTGCGAGGAGATGCCTTCGAACAGGTTGGCGGCGGCTTCGAACGTCACGTCGGTCTGCTTGCTGAGTTCGGCGGCGACGAGCTTGCCGAATCGGGGATCAGCATTAATGCCAGTCCCTACCGCGGTCCCACCCTGCGGCAACTTGCACAGGCGCTTGCTGGCGTCCTCGATGCGCTCGATCGCCGAGCCAATTTGCGCGGCCCAGCAGCCGAGTTCCTGCCCGAAGGTGACGGGCATCGCGTCCATCAGGTGGGTGCGGCCGGTCTTGACGACCTTCGACAGTTCCTTCGCGCGCTTGCCGATGACCGACTTCAGATGCCTGAGCGCCGGGAGCAAACGCTCGTGCACGCCGAGGTTGGCCGAGACCTGGATCGCGGTCGGGATCACGTCGTTGGAGCTTTGGCCCATGTTGACGTGGTCGTTGGCGTTGACGGCGTCCTTGCTGGACGCCTTGATCTCGCGGCCCACCAAGGTGGAGATGACCTCGTTGGCGTTCATGTTGCTGGAGGTACCCGATCCGGTCTGGAACACGTCGATCGGGAACTCCTTGTCAAAGTCACCTTTCGCGACCTGCTCGGCGGCCTTGCGGATGGCCTTGGCCTGTGCCTTGCTCATGTATCCGAGGTCGGCGTTGACCTGCGCGCACGCTGCCTTGATGAGGCCCAGCGCGCGGATGAACTCGCGCGGCATGCGCGTGCCCGAGATCGGGAAGTTGTCGACGGCGCGCTGGGTCTGCGCGGCGTAGAGCGCGTCGGCGGGGACCTTGAGTTCGCCCATGCTGTCGCGTTCGATGCGGTATTTCTGATTCATGCGGGTTCCGTTGTTGAAGTAAGCCACCCGATTATATGCGCGCCGCGTTCGCGTCGCGGGGCAGGTAAAATGGCGCGTTCGCCCGGAGTCCCTGATGACCGATCCCCTGCTCGCTCTGTCCCCCATCGATGGCCGCTATGCCGGCAAGGTCGATGCGTTGCGCCCGATCTTTTCCGAATACGGATTGATCAAGGCGCGCGTGCGCGTGGAACTCGAATGGCTGCTGGCACTGGCCGCCGAGCCTGGCATTGTCGAACTGAAACCATTCTCCGATGCGGCCACCGCGACGCTGCGGTCACTTGCGAGTAACTTCAGCGTGGATGACGCGTCGCGGGTGAAGGCGATCGAGCGCACGACCAACCACGACGTCAAGGCGGTCGAATACTTCATCAAGGAGCAATTGAAGGACGACGCGGAGCTTGGCCCGGCGCTCGAGTTCGTCCACTTCGCGTGCACATCGGAAGACATCAACAACCTCAGCTATGCGCTGATGCTGTCCGAAGCGCGCGAAGCGGTGCTGCTGCCGGCGTTCGCAAAACTTGCCGACAGCCTGCGCGAGATTGCGCATGTACACGCCACGCTGCCGATGCTCTCGCGCACGCACGGGCAAACCGCTTCGCCGACGACGGTCGGCAAGGAATTCGCGAATGTTCTTGCGCGCATCGAGCGCCAGCAGAAGCAATTCGCGAACGTCGAATTACTCGGCAAGATCAACGGCGCGGTGGGCAACTACAACGCGCATGTCGTCGCCTACCCGGACGTGGACTGGCAGGCATTCGCGCAGCGCTTCGTCACATCGCTCGGACTGGTCTTCAATCCCTACACCACCCAGATCGAACCGCACGACTGCATCGCCGAGCTGTGCGACGTGCAGCGCCGCATCAGCACCATCGTGATCGACCTTTGCCGCGACATCTGGGGCTATATCTCGCTCAGCTACTTCAAGCAATCGGTGAAGGCCGGCGAAGTCGGCTCGTCGACGATGCCGCACAAGGTCAATCCGATCGACTTCGAGAACGCCGAAGGCAACCTCGGTATCGCCAATGCCCTGCTCACCCACTTCGCCGAGAAGTTGCCGATCAGCCGCTTCCAGCGCGACCTCACCGATTCCACCGTGCTGCGCGCACTCGGTACCGCGTTCGGCCACAGCCTCGTCGCGCTCGATGCCTTGCAGCGCGGCCTCGGCAAACTCACCGCGAATCCGGAACGCATCGCGGCCGACCTCGATGCCGCATGGGAAGTGCTTGCCGAACCCGTGCAGACGGTGATGCGTCGTCATGGTTTGCCCGAACCGTATGAGCAACTCAAGGCGCTCACGCGCGGACAAGGCATGACCGAAGCCACGATGCGCGCGTTCATCGCATCGCTCGAATTGCCGGACGATGCGAAGCAGCGATTGCTTGCCTTGACTCCTGCGGCCTACATCGGCCTCGCCAGCAGGCTCGCCAGCGACATTTGACGCCGCTGCGCAAGGACACACCAATTCGAGTTTCGACAAGTCCGGCTTGAAACGTACCAGCTCAGCAAGACGCGTATTTCCAGTTCCGCTGTTTTCCTTCGGCCATCCATTCGACCGCCTTCGCGACGCGTTTCTGGCGGGTTTCCTCGCGCTTTGCCTCGGTGATCCAGTCGACGTATTCGCGCTTGCAGCTGGGGCTGAACGCATCGAAGGTCACCTTCGCCGCCTTGTTCTTCTTCAGCGCCGCAAGTAAATCGTCGGGCGCGGGCGGTGCTGGACGCGGCTTGTCTGGTTTTACACGCGCGGGATCCTTGACGCCCTCCGCGTTGAGCTTCATCGCCTGCTTGATGTAGCCAGTCAGCACTTTCTTCGATGGCAAATCGGCCAGCTTCGTGATGCGCCCGAACTGCCCCATCGCCGACTCATTGCTCGCGCCTTCCCCGGGCACGATCAGCCTGCCTTTCCAGAACCCGAATGTCGCGTGCTGCTTGAACGCCGCCATCCCGCACAAGATGCCGCCGGCGTATAGGAAGGTCGGCATCGACCATTTCAGCGTTTCCTCGACATCCGGGCACGCCGCATGCACGACCTCGCGAAGGTGGGTCAGGATCGGCTGTGCAAAGTCTGGGGCTTTGGAAATATATGCATCGATGCGTTGGTCTCGGGCAGCCATGGCATGCTCCGCATTAAATGAGCGTTCTGTCGGTTCGATGCCGCCGAACCAGCCGACCGGCGCAACATAACGCGCCGGATTCAGTTGAACAACCACGGATCGAACAACTATCGTCCATGCGATGACGCGGTAATCTGCAGGAACCCATGCGCGCAAAAGCCACCACTCGCAATGTCGTGTATGCCGCGCTGGCCGGCAATGTTGCGATTGCGGTGACCAAGTTCGTCGCCGCATGGTTCAGCGGCAGCTCGGCCATGCTCAGCGAGGGCGTGCATTCGCTGGTCGACACCATCAATGAATTGCTGCTGCTGTATGGCCTGCATCGCGCGGGCAAGCACCCGGATCGCAATCATCCGCTTGGCTACGGACGCGAACTTTATTTCTGGAGTTTCATCGTCGCGCTACTGGTGTTCGCGCTGGGGGCCGGGGTTTCGCTCTACGAAGGCATCGCGCACCTGTTGCGGCCCGTGCCGATAGAACACGCGTTGATGAGTTACCTCGTGCTCGGCTTGTCGTTCGTGTTCGAGGGCGCTTCGTGGCGCATCGCGATGAACGAGTTCCGCGTTGCGAAAGGAGAGCTCGGCTATTTCGAGGCATTCCGGTGCAGCAAGGACCCGACCACGTTCACCGTGCTGTTCGAGGACACCGCCGCGCTGGTCGGATTGTTGATCGCATTCTTCGGCATTCTCGGCGCGCAGTTGCTGCACGTGCCGCAGCTCGACGGCATCGCGTCGATCAGCATCGCGATCGTACTCGCGGTGTCGTCGATGTTCCTCGCGCGCGAAACCAAGGCGCTGCTGATCGGCGAATCCGCGCTCCCGCACGTGCGTGATTCGATCCTGGAAATTGCCGGGGCCGATCCCGCGATCCGCAAGGCCAACGGCGTGCTGACGGTGCAGATGGGTCCGGACCAGGTCGTCGCCGCATTGAGCGCGGAATTCGAGGATCGGCTGACCACGCCCGAGATCGAAACCTGCGTGAACCGCATCGAGGCCGCGATCAAGGCCGCACACCCGGAGATCACCACCTTGTTCGTGAAGCCGCAGACGCCGGAAACCTGGACAGCCAAGCGCAATGCACTCGGAACCGACATCTAGCGTCCAGTGCCGGTCCGTTTTCCGATGTCCGAACACCACGGCGCTCCACGTTTCCAATGTTGCAGTCGGCATGAGATCGTATGCTTGCGACATGCGTCACCGCGAATCATCCATCGCCAGCTATCCTGATCCAGCCATGCAACACGATCACATCATGTACGGACACGCCATGCCCACTACCGACGACACGCGCAAGCGGCTGGAAACCCTCAATGCGATCGGGGTCGCGTTGTCGTCGGAGCACGATCTTGGACGCCTGCTCGAACGCATCCTCGATGCGGCGCGCGATTTCGCGCATGCCGATGGCGGCACCCTGTATCGCGTCGTGAACGGACAACTCGTGTTCGAGGTGCTGCGCAACGACACCTTAGGCCTGCGGATGGGCGGCAAGAGCGGCAAGCCGATCGATTTCGCGCCACTGCGGATGTATCTCGATGACGGCAGCGGCAACAACACACTGGTCGCGGTACACGCAGCGCTGACTGGCGAAACCGTCGACATCGCGGATGCATACACGGCCAGCGGTTACGACTTTTCCGGCACGCGCGCGTTCGACAGCAAGACCGGCTACCGCTCGCAATCGTTCCTGACCGTTCCGATGAAGGATCACAGCGGCGCGGTGATCGGCGTGCTGCAATTGATCAATGCAAAGAACGCCGACGGAACCGTGCGCGCGTTCTCGCAGGCGGACCAGCAACTCGTCGAATCGCTGGCATCGCAGGCCGCGATCGCATTGAACAATCGCCAGTTGATCGAGCAGCTGGAAAAGCTGTTCGAAGCGCTGATCAACCTGGTCAACACCGCCATCGACGAGAAGTCTCCATATACCGCTGGCCATTGTTCGCGCGTGCCGGTGCTCACGATGCTGCTTGCCGAGGCCGCGTCGCGCGCCACCACAGGCCCGCTCGCGGATTTCCGCATGACCGATGCCGACCGCTACGAACTCAAGATCGCCGGCTTGCTGCACGACTGCGGCAAGATCACCACGCCCGTGCATGTCGTCGACAAGGCAACCAAGCTCGAAACTCTTTTCGATCGCATCGCGCTGATCGACACGCGCATCGAAGTGTTTCTGCGCGATGCCGAGATTGCGCGCCTCAAGGGCGAGTTGTCCGACGAGGAACATGCGCAGCGCGTGCAGGATTTGATCGCAGACCGCGATCGCGTGCGCGTGTCCAACATCGGCGGCGAATACATGGACGATGCCGCGATCAAGGCGATTGGTGCCTTGGGCGCACGCACATGGCGCACCCACGATGGCGTCGATCGCACGTTGCTGGATGCCGAGGAACTCGAGAACCTCACCATCCGCCGCGGCACGCTCAACAATGCCGAGCGCGACATCATCAACCGCCACATCAACGTCACCATCGACATGCTCGAAGCGCTGCCGTGGCCAGCACACCTCACGCGGGTGCCCGAATACGCGGGCGGCCACCACGAGCGCATGGATGGCAAGGGCTATCCGAAAGGCCTCACCCGCGACCAGATGAGCATACCCGCGCGGGTGATGGGGATCGCCGACATCTTCGAGGCGCTGACCGCGCGCGACCGTCCGTACAAGCCCGCCAAGACGCTATCGGAGTCACTGAACATCCTTGGGCGCATGAAACTCGACGGCCATGTCGACCCCGACCTGTTCGACATCTTTTTGCGCGAGCGCGTGTATCTGGACTATGCGAAACGCTACCTTGATGCCGACAAGATCGATCGCATCGATTGGGCAAAGCTGCCGGGCATCGATCCTGAGCTTGCGGCCTGGATGATCGAGACGGAGCCGAAGCAGGGTTGAATACAATTGTTCCGACTGAGCTCAAGCCTTCGCGTTGCGCTCGATCCACGTCGCAAATGTCTGCATGATCTTCTCGAGAAACTTGCCGGTGTCGGCGTTGTTCAACTTGCCGTCGGCTTCGAACAGCTTGTCGCCGTGGCCGATGTAGGCCTCAGGCTGCTGCATCGCGGGCATGTCGAGGAACACCAGCGACTGGCGCAGGTGATGGTTCGCACCGAAGCCGCCGGTCGCACCGGGCGAAACACTGACAACCGCGCAGGGCTTTCCGCTCCACACACTGCGGCCATACGGCCGCGAGCCGACATCGATCGCATTCTTCAGCACGCCCGGCACTGAACGGTTGTATTCGGGCGTCACGAAGAGCACCGCATCCAGCGGACGCACTGCTTCGCGGAACGCGACGGTCGCCGCACCGGGCGTTGCTTCGTCGTCCTGGTTGAACAAGGGAAGCCCACCGATTTCGATGAACTGGAACTCCAGCGCCGCGGGCGCGCGCTCTATCAACGCGTGCGCCATCTTCCGGTTGATCGAATCCTTGCGCAGGCTGCCGACAATTACCGCGACGTTTCTGGTCATGCAAGTCTCTCCTTTGGAAAGGTCATCATGCCGGTATCGGCGCCGCACCGCGAGGATCACGGCTAACCGTGGCAGCGCCGTCACATTTCCTCGCGAGAACCGATCCACAGCCGCGTGATCCTCCTCAGGAACTGCACGACAGCATCGAGCATCCCGCGCGATCACGCGCCCAGTCCGGTCGCCGCTGCGCATACTGCTCGCGGCCCGGCTGTTCGTCGTATGGCCTGCGCATCACATCGAGCAATTCGATGATGCCGGCCTCGTCGCCCTGCCCTGCACGATCGATCGCCTGCTGCGCAAGGTAATTGCGCAGCACGTATTTCGGATTCGCCGCATGCATGCGCGTGCGGCGTTCGTCCATCGTTGAACCGTCCGCAATCACTCGCGTTGCATAGCGGACGAGCCAAGCGTCGAAATCGGCTTCCGCCTGTTCCATCGTCGCAACATTGTAGAACGCGCCGCGCAAGGGTTCGATGCCTGGCGCTGACAACTCGATATCGACGAGCGCGCGGAAGAACAGCGTCATGTCCGCTTCCGCCGAATGCATCAGGGCATGCAGCGACTGCATCAGCATCATGTCTTCGTCGCGGCATTCGCGCAGGCCGAACTTGCGCGCAATGTTGTCGCGATCGGCCAAGACGAATGTATCGGCGTAGCGTTGCAAACCCGCGTGCAGCGCATCGTGCGACGCAAACACCGGCGCGAGTGCATTCGCGAGTCGGCCTAGGTTCCAGTATGCGACCTGCGGTTGCTGGCCGAAACGGTAACGGCGGCCTTGCGCATCGGTGGTGTTCGGTGTCCAGTCCGGATCGAAATCGTCGATCCACCCGTATGGCCCGTAATCGATCGTCAACCCGAGGATCGACATGTTGTCGGTATTCATCACCCCATGCACGAAGCCGACACGCATCCAGTGCGCGACCATGATCGCGGTACGCTCGCAAACCTGCGCGAACCAATCCCCGTAGAGCGCGTCGGGCGATTGCATGTCGTGCGACCCGGCCAATTCCGGGAAATCACGGCTAATCGTGAAGTCCACGAGTTCGCGCAACAGTTCCACATCGCCGCGCGATGCAGGTAGTTCAAAATTTCCAAAACGGATGAACGACGGCGCGACGCGGCAGACGATCGCGCCGGGCTCGTCCTGCGGATGGCCGTCGTAGAACATGTCGCGCACCACCGATTCGCCCGTCGCGACCAGGCTCAACGCGCGCGTGGTCGGCACGCCGAGGTGGTGCATCGCTTCGCTGCACAGGAATTCGCGCACCGACGAACGCAACACCGCGCGGCCATCGGCGCTGCGCGAATACGGTGTCGGCCCGGCACCCTTGAGTTGCAATTCCCAACGCTCACCGGATGTGTTGATGGTTTCGCCAAGCGTGATCGCGCGACCGTCGCCGAGCTGCCCGGCCCAATGCCCGAACTGGTGGCCGCCGTAATTCGCTGCGAACGGCTGCATGCCATCAATCAAGGCGTTGCCGCCGAAGACTTGCGCGAATCCCGGTGATGCGATGTCGCGCGCGTCGATCCCGAGCGTTGCTGCGACTTCAGCCGAATGCGCGATCAATCGTGGCGCAGCGACAGGCGTCGGTTCGACGCGCGAATACAACGCGCCCTGCACTTGCCGCACGCGCGCACCGGATTCCGGATCGCCGGGCAGATCGCGCACCAAGGCATTGTCGAAACGCAGCGAACGCAATGATGATTGCAGCAATGCGTTCACGCGCGCGGCTTGCGTCCGGAAATCACCGGCACATGCCAGACGGCGTAATGCGGCGGCGTTTCGATGGCCGCGATGATCGCGTCGAAATCAGCCGTCACATCGACGATGGAACGCTTGCTCGCTGCGGACAAGGGCTCGGCATAGCCGTCCCGCCACGCGCGCAGGATGCCGCCGAAGGTCGCACGCGAAACGCGCAGCGTATCGACGGTGATGAAGTCCATCGCGATCTCGCGATAGCCAGCGACTTCCAGCAACATCGGCGAATGCCGGCCAATGCGCCCATCGCAGCCGATGCCGCGCAGGAACGCGATCGCATTCTCGTTCCAGAACCGGTCGGGATCACGTTCGCCGACCGGCATGTGCAGCATGCCGTAATCCTCCGACAACAAGTGTAGCCAGCCGCCGGGCTCGAGCACGCGGGTGATTTCGGCGAGCACTTTCGGGAATTCCGGAACCGCCTGCGACATATGCCGGCACACGACGAGATCGAAGTTCGCATCGCCGAAGTGCAATGCGAACGCATCGCCTTGCTCGTAGGAAATGCGGCCCGCGGACGCCGAACAGTCGCGCCGCGCGAGCGCGAGGTTGCCTTCGAGGATATCGATGCCGATCAGGCTCGCCTGCGGGTAATGCGACGCGAGCCGCCGCGTGATTTCGCCGGTGCCGCAACCGAGGTCGAGGATGCGCGGCGCGTCCGGCAGGTCGTAACGATCGAACAACCGCTGTTCCTGCGGCCAGATCGCTTCGGCCTGGTGCGCGAGGTTGCGCGCCATCGACTCGTCGCCCATCTGTTCGGCTTGCGGGTTTCGATCGTGGTTGGGATTGCTGTCATGGCTCATGCGGAAATTCCCGTGTGAAGTTCGGATTTTCCCATCGTGCTGTTACGTTCGCGATCTGCGGCCAACCAATCCGCTGCATCGCGCTCGAACCACGCCAGCGGGCCTTCCGATGCGTACGCCGGATGCGCGAAAGCGCGCTCGCCCTTGCGATGCAGGCCGGCCTTGAGCAGCACCCGCTGCGACACGACGTTCGGCATGTTGGTGATCGCGACGATCTGCGGCAATCGCATTTGCGCGAATCCGTAGCGCAGCAAGGCGATGCTCATCTCGGTCGCATATCCCAGCCCCCAGTATTTCGGCAACAGGATGTATCCGACCTGGATGTGGTCCTCGCCCTGGATGTGGTTGAGCAGGTGCATGCCGACGCAATCGCCGGTCGCGCGCTCCGAGGTGACCCAGCACCCGAGGCCAGGATGCTCTTCGTAGTACGCGAGGATGCGGTCGCGCAGCATCACTTCGGTCTGCGCGCGATCCTTGACGCCGCCGACGTAGCGCATCACTTCGGGGTCACCGGTCAGCGCGCACTGCTGGTCCAGATCGTCCATCGTGAAGCGGCGCAGGCGCAGGCGCTCGGTGATTGGCAGGTCGTCGTGGTCGGTCATGGCGTCATCGCTTCGCGCATTGTCACGCACATGCAGACACTGTAGCGGCGTTTGCGCAAATCATCATCCACGAGCCAGAAACGCGTTGTTCCAGCACCGGTAGTCCGTACTTGCATCCTGCAACACTCGGCCCATGATCGTCGTGATGGCGGAAGCCAGTGTTCGACGAGATGCACGATTGATGCAAGGCGGTCGGCTCGACCGCTTTGCGACTTGCTACCATCGCCGGCAGACCACCGGGGAATGTCGGCCACATGACCAATACGGAAACACCGACGACAAGCACCGATGCGGAGGAGCGTTCCGGATTCGCGTTCGTCGACTGTTGGCCTGCGCTGGCCCCGTCGGATGCGGAATGTGTGCGCGCGTTCTGGCACCGCGAAGGCGCGCTCGACAACGGCCCGGCGATCGACAAGCGACTCG
Source organism: Lysobacterales bacterium (assembly GCA_038226665.1). Lineage (GTDB taxonomy): Bacteria > Pseudomonadota > Gammaproteobacteria > Xanthomonadales > Xanthomonadaceae > SZAS-103. The sequence goes on from JBBRQI010000001.1 coordinate 92,478, forward strand.
CGCAGGTGGTGATGTACGCCCGCGCACCGAGCGGCGAAGTGGCCGGAGTCAGCACGGCAATCGCGATGCTGTCGCCGCGTTTCGGCCAGCCGATGTACTACTACCGCGCCTTCGTCGGCAAGAACTGGCGCACGACTGCGCTGGTGCGCGAACTGATGAACCGTTCGAACGCCCTGCTGCAAACCTTCGCACGCGATCGCGGCTTTCCTTGCATCGGCGTGCTGCTCGAACTGGAGAACGCCGGCTTCTATCGCACGCTCCGCAAGCCAGTCTGGTGGAATCCGCGGTTTTACTACGTCGGCAAGAGCGAGCGCGGACTTGAATTGCGCGCTTACTACTTCGATGGCGCGCGATTGAAGAGTGCCGAGGAAATCGGAAGCCTGCGCCTGCCGACGCACGTCTGAAGCCCTTCACGCATCCGCTGCGTGGTCCGCAAGCGTCGCCAGTTGCGATCCATCGACGAAGGTCAGCGAATCGGAGTTCACGCAGAACCGCAGTCGTGTTGGTGCCGGGCCGTCGGGGAACACATGGCCAAGATGCGCATCGCAACGTGCACAGAGGATTTCAGTGCGGGTCATGCCATGGCTGCGATCCACATGATTGAGCACGTTTTCGTCCGCGATCGGCCGGAAGAAACTCGGCCAGCCGGTGCCGGAATGGAACTTCGAATCCGACTGAAACAGCGGCAGCCCGCAGCATATGCAGGCGTATACGCCGTCCATGTGGTTGTCGAGCAAGGTGCCGCAGAAGGGCGCCTCGGTGCCCTTGCCGCGCGCGATCCGGTATTGTTCGGACGAGAGCTGCGCCTGCCAATGCGCATCGGTCTTGACCACGCGCGCCGATTCCACCGGGCCGACCAACTGCCCATTTCGATTGAAGACCCTGACCTGCATTTGTGTTGTTCCTCGATGATCGCGAGCGCACAGGATGATCGATACGGCGTTATCCAGGGATGAAAACCCATAGTCGCTTTCGCTGCAATCAGGTCGATGCCGACTCGCGGAAAACGAGGCTGCAACAGGTCGTCGCACCTTCGGCCTTCTGCAATTCGGACAGATCGACGCTGACGACATTGATGCCGGCATCCACCATGCGTCGCTGTGTGCGCGGGAAGCAGGCCGGATGGATCACGCCGCCGCCGATGCGTAGCGCGTTCGCCGCATGCGATTCGCCGGGATCGATGTCGATCAGGCGATAGTCAGCGAACACCGTGCGATCGACCCATTCCGGCTGGATCAGCAGGGTGCCATCCGCGACGACCGTGACGGCGGACTTCAGGTGGAGGCAGTCGCGTGTTGGCACGCCCTGCACCGTGTAGCCGAACCCCGCAATGAGCGTGCGCAATTGCGCGACGCCGTCCGCATTGCTGCGCGCCGACTGGCCGACGTAGATGCTGCGGCCAACACGCAACACATCGCCGCCGTCGATGGTTGCCGGCGCGGTGATGGTGCGCAGACTGCGGAATGTCGAAAGCGCTTCCGCAATCGACAAGCCTTCGCCGCGACGCGATCCGGCACCGGGCCGCGTCATCACCGCGATCTCGTCGAGCACCAGTGCAACATCCTCGACGAACACCGCATCCGGCATCGCGTCCTGCGCGGGCAACGACAAAACGCGGCAACCCAGTGATTCCAGCGCCTGCCGGTACGCATGGTGTTGTGCGGCGGCTCGATTCAAGTCGATCGCCTCGCGCTCGACGAACGACAATTGGCAATCGGCGAGGCTCGCGCTGACATCGCGGGTGATGGCGATCAGCATGACGCCACCATAATCCTGAGTCGATGACGCATTGGTTCGTGCATGTGCGGGCTCATTTCTTCATGTGTTGGCGAATCAGGCTTGCGATCGCATCGTGATGATTGAATGCAGCAATGTCCGCCGCATCCTGTCCATTCATCATGCGAACCGATGTGTCGGCACCTGCCGTGAGCAACAGTCTGACCACGGGTTCCGAGCCTGCGCCGGCAGCCATCATCAGCGGCGTGTCGTTGGCTGCGGCACCAAGGTTCACCTTGGCTTTCAACGCGAGCAACTTGCGGACCATCTGCTCGTTGCCATTGCTCGCCGCTTCATACAATGCGGTGCGCTGGTAGAACCCCATGGCCGCATTGACGCTTGCGCCGTGCGCCACGAGCAAGTCGAACGACTTCATGTCGTTCCTTTCCACGGCCCACAGCAATGGCGTCATTCCATACGAATCGGGCACATCAGGTTTTGCGCCATGCGCGAGCAGCCACTTCACCGACTCGGGTGCACCGCAAGTCACGGCACATTCCACGGCGGTATAGCCATCCTCATCCCTTGCATCCAGCGACAGGCCTTCGGCATGCAAAGTCAGCACCAGATGCTGCAGCTTGCGATTACTGCCCAACCATGTAGCTGAATGCGTCAGGGCTGTCGCATGCTCGGGGAGATTTTTCTCGGCAGCCAAGCGAAATGCCTTGGCCTTCAACGGATAACTGGCCAGTAGCTGATCCCACTTCACATACTGGGCTAGCCCCAATGTGCGATGGGCCATCGGGTAATCCATCAACCGCAAGGCATGATTGGCTTCAATGATCGCTGCATCTGGGTCGTCCATGCCGCCCAGCAGAAAGTACGCATAATTTCCATGCAGCCAGGCCGAGTTAGGATCTGCAACGAGTTTGCGCTGGTAATCGCCATTGCTCGCTACAGGATCGTGATCGTGTTTGTGGATCGCCAACCAGGAATTGGCCATGCCCGCTTCGATATTGGCCGGCAGGCCTCCGCGCCTGGCACGTTCACGATCAAGCCGCTGCAGGCTTTGCGCTGCCTGTTTCCACTGGCCCGTGTCGATGTAGGTATCGGCATAGTTGATGTACAACCATGGATTGTCCGTGCCGATGGCTTCCGCCTTGCGTAACGCGGCAAGCGATTCGTCGTAGCGTTCCTGATCCTCACGCAAGACGCCGAGCAGCACATACGCATTCGCATTGCCAACATCGGCGGCCAATGCAAGTTTCAGTTCGGCATCAGCGCTTTCGAGGATATCCTTGCTGGCGAACGATCCCGGGCTGTATCCAACCTTGAGGTGGTATCGCGCCATCTCGACATGCGCCTGCGCGTGGTGGGGGTTTGCGCCCACAACCTGATCGAGCATGCGCCTGGCATCTTCCTGCGCATTGCCGTCGTCACCATGGTTGTCCAGCAATGCCGTGGCCTTTGCGACCAACGCATCCTGTTGTGCAAGACGCGACGTATCTTCCGATTGCCCGGGTATTGCTGAAGCATTCGGCGCAGCGCCAATAGTTTTTGCAACAGGCGCGGGGGCTGCCCTACTCGCACCGACGCCGATGGCAGCCGATGCAAGCAAGCACGCAGCGATCAGGCGAAATGCCATCAGAACGCGCCCATGTAATCCCGCTTGCCGATCTCGACTCCGTTGTGGCGCAGCAACGCGTACGCCGTGGTGACGTGGAAGAAGAATTGGGGCAAGCCGTAGCTCAGCAAGTAGGCTTGCCCGGTGAACGTGCGTTCGCGCGGCGTGCCGGGACGGGTGACGATTTCGCGGTCCTCGCTGCCGTCGAAGCGCGATGCGTCGAGGCTGCCGATGAACGCGATCGTCTTCGCGACCAGCGCGCGCAATTCCTCGAAGGATTGTTCCTTGTCCTCGTACACCGGCACGTCCGCTTGCGCAAGCCGTGCCGAGACGCCCTTCGCGAAATCGCAGGCGACCTGCACCTGGCGCGTGAAAGTGAACATGTCGGGAAACAGTCGCGCGTGCAGGAATGCGTTCGGATCGATCTTCTTCTCGGCGGCGTGCGCCTCGGCCTTGCCGAGGTTGTTGCCCAATGCACCAAGCAGTTGCTGGAAAACGGGCACGGAAGCGGCGTACATGCTGATCGTCATGGCATTTCCCGGATGGCAAAGGCATATGGTACCGCGCCGGTGCTGCGCGGCCCCTAATCTTGCATCCGTGCCCTTCCCTTTCACGAACGTGACACCGCACACTGTCTTCCAAGCGACGATTGCCGGAGAGTGCAGGCTTGGACAGCCCCGAATCCACCTTGCTGGTCGTGCTGCAGGTCGTCACCTGGATCCTGACGCTGCTGATGTTCGTCGCGACCCACCAGGAACGCAAGCGCGACGGCGTCGAGCTGTGGGCGGCGATGTTCGCGATCCAGGCGTTGTCGCAATCGCTGCGCCTGCTTGTCCAGATGCGCTGGGGACACCAGGTCGGGCTTCCGATCGGCCACCTTGGCGGGCCACTCGCGTACGCGGTGCTGTATGTCGGCATCCGGCGTTATCTCGGGTTGCCACCGAAAAACGGATTCGTCGCGTTGATGTTCCTGTTTGCGGCCATGCTGTCGATCGCGGCGGTGTCGCAGGAAATGAATTACGTCTCGCTCGCCCTGACCTCTTGCTTCACCGCAATGTTCCAGGCATTGATCGCGGCGACGTTCTGGACCACGTGGCGGCGCGATCGTGGCCTGGCGCGATTCGGCGCTTCGATGGTATTCGCGACATCGGCCGCGGCCGCATTGGCGCGCACGTTCTGGATCGTGCCCGCGTGGCACATGGCATCGACCATCGATCAATCCAATGCATTCTGGCTGCTCGCGTTCATCGCCTTGAACATCCTGCAAGCCGGTGCACTGCTGTTTCTGGTCAACCAATCGTTGCTCGACGAACTGCAGAACATGGCGGACTACGATGCGCTCACCGGCCTGCTCAATCGTCGTGGGCTGACGCGCCGGATGCAACGCCAACGGCAGCGACCTGACCCGAGCGGATCGATGCGCATGGGAATGTTGTGCATGGACCTCGACCACTTCAAGACGATCAACGACATGCATGGGCACGGTGCAGGCGACGATGTACTCAAGTGCATCGGCCAGTTGCTCAGGGACAACTCGCGCCCGCGCGACACCGCCGTGCGCCAGGGCGGCGAAGAATTCGGAATGATCGTCGAAGCCGCTTCCGAGGAAGAGCTGCGCTTGCTTGCGGAACGGCATCGCATGGCAGTTGAGCGCGACCCCTTTCCAACCCGCGTCGGCCCGATACCGGTGACGATCAGCATCGGCGCGGCGCTCTCCGGGCACTCCGCGGAATCGTTCGACGCACTCGGCGAGCGCGCGGATCAGTCATTGCTTGCTGCCAAACGTGCCGGCCGCAATCGTGTCGTGCTCGCGTCGAGTCCACCAATAAAATAGCGGCGCAGCAATGACACAGCCGCAATCGGTGTCCAGCAGCGGGCTTTCTGTCTGTCGGCTGATTACGGCCGATGCGGGGCGCGTCAACCATTACAGGCACATGACGTTGTCTTCTTCACGAGGTGGCGATGCATCACTATCCAGCCACCATCCATTAGAAGGAGCGCACCATGAATTGTCGCAAACAAAGTCGCCTTGCACTGACCGGGGCCATCGCATTGGGTCTTGGCTTTGCATTCAACGCGCAGGCGCAAAGTGCCGGCAGCGAAACCCAGCGCGATGTCGATCAACAGCAGCGCATCGAACAGGGCCTGCAATCCGGCCAGCTCAATACGCATGAGGCGTCGAGGCTGGAGCGCGGCGAAACACGCATCGACCGCACCGAGCAGCGCGACATGCGCGACGGCACGCTCTCCGCTTCCGACAAGGCGCAGATCCAGCGCGAACAGAATCGCGAAAGCGCGGCAATCTACAACCAGAAACACGACGCGCAGACCGGCAATCCGGACTCGCGCAGTTCCGAACGCATGCAGAACGACGTGCAGCGCAATGTCAACCAGGAACAGCGCATCCACAATGGCGTCGCCAACGGTTCACTCACCAATCGCGAAGCCGGCCATCTCGAAGGCCGCGAGGCACATGTCGCCCACGAGGAAGCGCGGGCCGGCGCCGATGGCCATGTCGGATGGCGCGAGCAGGGCCGCATCCAGCGCACCGAAAATCGCGACAGCGGCCGCATCTATCGGCAAAAACACGATAGACAACATCGTTGAATCACTAGCTGGACGGAAGACCGGCCACCTTCGGGTGGCTTTTTCGTTTCGCAAGCCAGGAACAAGGCTTCATCCTCGCAGGCCTCGCATCACATCCCCGGATAGTGCCCGAAAAAGATGATCAGGCAATCGACCGTATCGGTCACGCCGTGCGCAACGATGGGCACGAGCAGGTTGCGGCCGCTTACCAGATACAACAGCCCCAGCAGCGCGCCGTCGATGATGCCTTCGACGACGTCAACCCACCCTTGTTGCGCATGCGCAAGACCGAAAGCCAGGGACATGAGAACCAACGCGACGGTCCATCCGATCTTGTCGCGACCGAACAGATCGGCAAGGCGATTCATCAGGTATCCGCGCCACACGAGTTCTTCTCCGAATGCGGCAACGACCCACGCGCCCACGATCAGCCGGAACAGCAAGTCGAGATTGCCTACGAGATCGCGGTAGTCGGTCAGGTCGGGACGCTGTCCCGTGAGCTTCACCAGCAGGGGCAGGGTCACGAACAACCCCAGCGTTTCCATCGCAATACCAGCGCACACGCCTGCCAGTACAAGCACCTTCCATTGCGGCCCGGCGCGCAATCCAATGTCGCTCCAGCGAACGCCGCGCAATGCCAGCGACCCCCAACCGAGCGCGAGCAGATAGGGCGTCTTGCTGAACCAGATCAGGTGGTGCGCGTCGGCTACGAACACCGCAGCGACCAGCAGCAGCTCCATCCCCGACAGCAATCGGTTTTCCAGCAGCCGCTGGCGCCACGGCGCAATGTCGGGATTTTCACTCATCATCGGGATCACTCTTTGAAGTTCCATCGTGCGCACGAAGGCCACACGCACGCGATGCATTTATCCTGTGCTGTGCGGCAATGGTCAAGCGTGCCAAACGTCGGGTTGCAGCCGCTGCGGCTACGGCGCAGATTTGGATTGCCGATGCAGCCATCGATCCGGCAACATGCCTTCGCCGATGCTTCGAATCGAATTTGAAGGAAAGGCCAGCCAGGACAACGTCCGCACCGATCACAGCATGCGATCGCCGCTTCCTGTTCCTGCTCGCCAGCACGCGCCGCGATGGCAATGCGGAATTGCTCGCGCGCCGCGCGGCAAGGGCATTGCCTGGTGATGTCGCGCAGCGCTTGCTGCGCCTCGCCGATTTGCCGCTGCCCGCGTTCGAGGATGTGCGGCATGCCGAGGGCGGTTCGTATGCGATGCCCGATGGACATACGCTGCTCGAATAGACGCTCGCTGCGACCGATCTTGTGTTCGGCGCGCCGATTTACTGGTATGGCCTGCGGGCGGCCGCCAAGCTGTACCTGGATCACTGGTCGGGCTGGCTTCGCGTGGCTGGGGTCGACTTGAGGGCACGCATGGCGGGCAAGACGATGTGGGCGATTTCCGCCTACAGCGATGAAACCCCTGGAATGCCGGAACCGTTGTTTGGAAGCCTGTGACTGACCCGCCGATTACATGGCAATGCGCTGGGGCGGAATGCTGCTCGGAGTAGGCAACCGACCCGGTGATGCGCTCACCGACACGAACGCACTCGGAATGGCGACCACCTGTTCGCAGCCTCGATCACCGGGTGAGCGCATCCAGGGCCGGTATCAGCCTGCAACGGCAACGTCCGCGCATACCTTTTTCGCGACCGCAGTGTTTGCCAGGCGAGTATACAAATCAACCACCCGTTGCATCAATCCATCCGTGCTCCACGCCTGCGCGTCGAGCGGACCTGCGTTGGCGCGCGCCGCGCGCTCGACCGGCGAGCGCAGCAACTGCGCTACGTGCGCGGCGAAAGCGTCCACGTTTTCCTCGCTGATGCGCGCGCTTCGCGCTTCGCGCAGCACCGTCGCGGTCCCCATCACCGCCGTGGAAACGATCGGCACACCGAGCGCCATCGCCTCGATCAGCACCAGCCCCTGGGTTTCAGTCGGTGACGCGAACACGAAGATATCGCCGGCGCGATAGCAATCCAGCAGCGTGGTGCGGCGGTCTAGGTTGCCGACGAAATACACGTTGTCCTGCAAACCGAGGCTCACGCTGAGCTTCTTCAAACGCCCGGAGTCCGGGCCTTCACCCGCGATGATGAAGAGCAGTGCCGGGAAATCCGTCACCAATCTCTTCACGACATGCAGCAGGAAACCGATGTTCTTTTCCATCGCGAGGCGACTGACCGTGACCAGGGTCGGGCGATCCGCCGCGATGCCGTGCTGCGCGCGGAACGCTGCGCCGGAACCGCCCGCGAACGCGCGCAGGTCGATTCCAGTCGGCAGCACCGTGCGCGGCGTGGTGATGCCGTAGCCGTCGAGCACCCCGACCATCTGTTGCGATGGCACGATCAGGTGATCGACGTCGTGGCAGAGTTTGCGCGACGCGCGACGCGCGAACATCCGCAGCCACGTCCTTGGCGCCCACGGCACGTAGTTCGCGATGTATTCCTCGAAATACGTGTGATAGGTCTCGACCAACGGGCGGCCACTGATCTTTGCCAGGCGCATGCCGAGCTGGTGTGCGCGGAATGGCGTGTGGATATGGATCACGTCCCAATCGCGTCGTGCGAGCTTCGGCAACACGGCGCGCAGCGCGGATGCCCGGATCAGGCGATCCTCAGGGTCGAAGAAAATCTGTCGCGACGGCAGCCGGATCACTTCATACGTTCCGCCGCCATCGTGGGCGCCCTGCCCGCTTGCATCGCCATAGTCCGGAGCAACGATGGTGATCTGATGGCCCATCCGCGCCATTGATTCGGCAAACGTGTGGATCGAGGTCGACACGCCATTGACGCGCGGAAAGTACACATCTGACAGCATGAGGATGTTCATGTCGGCCAGACTATGGCAATGCGGTTACGGATTCGCGACGGCCTGGCTCGCGACCGTGCATGCCATTCAACCCGGAAGCGCCCAGCGCGCAAGAATCCGGTAACCCTTCTGGCCAACCGCGCTGTGAACGAGTGCGAACTCCTGCATTGTCCATGCGATCGGTTCGATGGCCGCAGGCTCGAGCATTGCGCTATCGCTATACAACAGGGTGATATGCGGCGTGAACGCGGCTTCGAGCATGGCACCCAGGCCGACACCCATCAGTTCGCGACGTAGCGCCTGCCACAACGCGTGCACAGGTGCCGTCCCATCCGGGCAACGCAACACACCGGGAGGTTTGCGGCCGCGGAAACTGGCGAGGCGATCGAGGCTGATCCCGAATGCAGGCAGTTTGACCTTCGCCGCTCCCGTCGTGGCGCGGTCGACCAGATCCTGCCGCAGTTCCGAATTATCGCCGAGGAAATGCAAGGTCATGTGGTAGTGCGATGGATCGATCCAGCGTCCGCGGATCGAAGGGTTTGCTCGCAGTTCTGCCGCGGCCCTTGCGATCGCGAGGCGCGCGGCATCATCCGGAAAAACCGCGAAGAACAATCGATGGATCTGCATCGGCGCATCCAGGCCGGCGCCGAAAAGCGATTGCTGCCGCATCGCATTGACCGACTTCTGGCGACCGATTGTCATGCGGATATCATGCCGCAACGCCCAGCGCATAACGCCGATTGCCGCTCTGTTGCGTTCGTCAAGTCAACACCGCCAAAGCGACCTCAATGACGACCGCATTTCGACACATTCTGCTTTCGCATGGTCGAAGCCAGGTCGCGCCCGGCGAAGATCGAATGGCTCGGCCAGCCGATCCAGAAAGGCGCGCAAGCTCATGCACGCCATGTTGCGGATGAACAAGATCGATCTGAATGCGTTGGTGCAGGCCGTCGCGTGAACCGAATGGCTCGGCGCGATGTCGCGATTCAACGCAACTGGCTGTCCTTGCTGCCACGCCTGTTGTAACCGCTGGCAACGCCATCCGCGCGATCGCGCGCTTCCTGGCACGCCACGCACAGGCGCACGCCCGGTAGGGCCTTGCGCCGCGCTTCGGGAATCGCGGCATCGCATTCCTCGCAACGCTTCAGGCTCGGGCCTTTCGGCAGCTTGCTGCGCACGCGCTTGATGCCGTCCTTGATGGTCGCGTCGATCTGGTCCTGCACGGCACCATCGCCTGCCCAGCCGGTGGCCATGGTTTTCTCCAGAATTCGAATCAGAGCGAAGCATACCGCGTCGATCCGCATCCAGATGCGCACAATGCATGGCGCATCGACGTGGGCGCAGATTCTCGTGCAAACGGACAACATTCGGGGGCTTCCGTTTAGCCGGGGTTCCGAACGCTGAACACCGCCAATGGTTGTTCAATCGCAAATCACTCAATGCATTCCGGATGGGCTATTACTGTGACCTCACATGCTCATGCAGTATCACCGACAAGGATCCACACCATGGAATCGCGCGTTATCACGTCATCCCCGTTGAAAAGCACATGGCTGACGCACGCGATCATCGCGTTGCTGGCCGCATCGGCATTCACCCTCGCGCCGCACGCCGAAGCAGGCGTCTTTCTCTCGGTGAACATCGCACCGCCGCTGTTGCCTGTATACGAACAGCCACCGCTTCCCGGGCCAGGGTATCTGTGGACTCCCGGATACTGGGCTTACGCAGGCGGCGGGTACTACTGGGTGCCGGGTACGTGGGTACGCGCTCCGTATGCCGGCGCGTTGTGGACACCGGGTTACTGGGGCTGGGGCGGGGGCGGCGCATACCTGTTCCATGGCGGCTACTGGGGTCGTCACGTCGGCTATTACGGGGGCATCAATTACGGCTACGGCTACACCGGCGCAGGCTACTACGGCGGCTACTGGAATCGCGGCGGCTTCTACTACAACCGTGCCGCCAATCGCTTTGGCGGCGTACGCATCACCAATGTCTACAACACGACTGTCATCAACAATGCCGGTGCGAACCGCTACAGCTTCAATGGCCCTGGTGGCGTGATCCGCTCGGCATCGAGGCAGGAACTCGTGTTCTCGCACGAACGGCACATGGGCCCGATCTACGCGCAAGTTCAGCAGCGAACACTGGCCAGCCGCAGCGAATCATTGCGCGCTTCGGTGAACCATGGGACGCCACCGATCGCGGCCACTCCGCGCGCAGGGGAATTCACCCAGAAGGGCGCTGCGTCTGCATCCATTGCACATGCACCCATCGCAGTTAATCGCGCACAAGCTGCACGCCATGATGTCGCCACGAAATCAGGGCGTGGGTCAGACGTGAATCGGGCATCAATGCAGAACGGTTCGGTCGCGCATCATGGACAGCCTGCACGTGCGATGGCCAACGATCGTACTGCGCGAGCATCGCACGAACATCCCGTGCACCCGGCAAATCACGATCAGCGTATGCAAAGCCAACATCCGGTGGCTGCGACGCATGTCGATCGCACGCGCCAGAATCCTGGAATGCGCGTGCAGGCGCCGCGTCAGGCTCCCGTCCAACGCCCCGAACCGCGCCAGGATCGCGGCAACAAGCAAAACGATCACAAGCACGGCAACTGATCGCAACACCGTCTTCGCGTGACTCAAAGGCCGTCGCTTCACTGCGACGGCCTTTTTCATTTCGCAGCCTCATGGAGCGATCAAGGAAGGCTACTTGTTCCTGCAACGAGATTGTCGCCGCAATGACCTACAGCGGTCACGCGGCAGTCACCGGGCGCGCCTAGCTTGTGCCGCACCCGGCCATGACAGCGCGCGCTAAGCGCATCGATGCGAGCCGGGTCCGAACAACCAACCCTGAGGATCGCCACCATGAAGAAACTCGCAGCCTTGAGCCTGCTCGCCGTCGCACTCGCCGGCACGTCGTTCGCCGCCGAAGGTCCCGTTCCACATGGCATTCCGCATCTGAACCATGTCTACGTGATCATGATGGAGAACCACGGTTTCAGCCAGATCTTCAACAATCCGAACGCGGGGTTCATCAACCAGATGGCACGAACCGCCAATCTCGCAACGAACTACTTCGCCATCGCGCACCCGAGCCTGACCAACTACCTTGAGATCGTTGGTGGATCCAACTTCGGCATCCTTACCGACAACGATTCCGACTGGCACAACAACAAGTGCGTCACCAACCTCGCTTCCGGCACCCCGGCGACCGACAATCCGTCGAGTCCGAGCATCTGCCCCATCGCTGGCGTCGGCACCGATGCCGCGACACCCGCGATCGACACCACCAACGAGACGCAGGGTCCCCCGGGAACGATCAACATCGATGGCGTGCAATCCATCCCGGCCGCCACCAACATCGTTGGCAAGACAATCGCGGACCAGCTCGCCACGCGCGGCCTGCGCTGGAAGACTTACCAGGAAGGCTTGCCGCAACAAGGTGCCAACCTGGTCAATTTCAGCGATGGGGTCTACGACAACAACACCGATTTCAGCAAGATCACACCGACCCTCACGCCGCCGCTGACTTCTGCCGGCATCGTGAAGTTGTATGCCGCCAAGCACAACCCATTCGTATACTTCCGCAACCAGCAGGGAACCGGAGGCTATGCGAACATGGTCGCTTTCGACGGCCCACAAGGTCTCTATGCCGACCTTGAACGTCCCATTGCCGAGCAGCCGAGTTTCTCGTTCATCGCTCCGAACCAGTGCAACGACCAGCATGGACGCGGCAATGCCGGCTCATTCTGCAATTACGATCCGAGCGACGATGGCTCACAGGCTGGATTGAATCCGGCGCTCATCCACGTCGGCGATGTCACGGTGCGGAAATTGGTCAACGCGATCCATCAATCGCCTGGCTGGCACGTCGGCAAGAATGCCATCGTGGTCGTGTGGGACGAGAACGACTACAGCACGGCGCCCAATACCAACAAGGTGATGCTGATTGTGGACACCAACTATGGAGCTGGAGGCAAACGCAGTTCGGTTCCCTACACGCATTTTTCGCTGCTCAAGACCATGGAAGCGGCGTTAGGATTACCGTGCCTGAACCATGCCTGCGATGCGAACGTCAACGTGATGAGCGACTTGTTCGCCGAAACGCCATAAGCCGTCGCTGATTCCATCGATCTACCACTGCGGATGCAGCATCGAAAAATGGAAACGGCGCCTTTGTGGCGCCGTTTCCATTGCATCTCCCCACGCGATCAGCCATGGCATCAATTCTCCAGAGTCAGGCAACTATTTCTCGGGTCGACCGATGCATCACTGGGTGGATGGGAAAATCCGATGGGCAACCGGCGTCCGGATCTGACGCGCGAGCTGACCCCGCCCAAAAACCGACCATCATTGAGCGACTGATCGAATCGGCAACAAGATCGTGCGGGCAGTAAGTGCGGCGAAATGAGCCTCTATCAAGCGTGAAGATTAACTATCGGTAAGGTTGCCGCAAGCGCCGCATCAGCGGCGACAGTGCAGGTTGGCAAGGTCGTGGCATCGCGGATTCCACGATCTTCCCTTCTCTCAGGAGCACACGATGAAAGCCCGTCTTCTTCTTGCTGCCAGTCTCACGCTCGCTTTTGCGACCACGGCATTTGCACAGGGCGCCGCCCCGGCTGCGCCTGTAGCACCCGCCGATTCTTCGGCACCGGTGACCAACTCCCAGGCAGCGGCAATGCCGGCGAAGCATCACGCGATGAAGCGCCATCATCGCGCCATGCATCATCGCGCAGCTGGTGATCCCATGGCCATCGACCACAGCGACGACCGCATGGCGGTCACGCCGACGGACAGCAAGATCACCGTCCCGGCACCGTCCGGCAACTGATGGTTCGACCTGCGGCGCGTACTGTGCATCGATAGGTTTTGCACGTTCAAGGACGGAGGCAGTCGGGCAACGATTGCCTCCAGTCTGTTCGTCAATCGATTTCCGCTATGCCTTCGAGATTAAAGATGCAACTGCCTTCGAGCTCGACGCGATGAATTTACCGTCGGCAGCCATGTCAACGATTACGAACAGACCGTGCAGAACATCGCGCAATGGGACGCATAGATCGCGGCGCATCCAGATGCATTGATGAAGATCGTGCGCGGCACGGAACTCGCCGAAGCCAAGCGCGGTGGTCGGCTTGGAATCATCTTCGGATTCCAGGACATGACGATTCAGGGCGAGAATCTCGATCGCTTCGTTGTGTTCCACGATTTCAACGAAGTGACTGCTTGACCAGCGGCACTCATCGACGCCACAGTTGCAACAACAGAGCGGATGGGGAACCGCATGCCAATCACGACCAACGCATCATCCGGCGCCATGCCTGCGATTCTCTGGGGCGGGTTGGTCGCCGGCACGATCGATATCGGCGCCGCATCGATCATTACCGGGTTCAGCCCGATCAGGATCATGAAGATCGTCGCTGGAGGCTTGCTCGGGAGATCGGCTTTCGACGGCGGCGCATCCATCGCCGTGGTCGGGATGCTGCTGCAATGGGGGATGTCGATCGTGATCGCCGCGATCTACGTCGGCGCTGCGGTTCGCCTGCCAGGCCTGACGCGCCGATGGATCACGAGCGGCCTCGCCTACGGTGCGATGACCTACTTCGTGATGAATTACGTCGTGGTCCCGTTGTCGGCGCTCGGCAAAGGGACTTTCCCGCAATTCGACCTGACGCAATTCTGCCAGAACATGCTCGCGATGCTGCTGTTCGGCCTGATCGTGGCGTATTTCGCCCGGCGCTTTCTTGGCAAGGTTGATTCGCATTGAGGAAGTATCTGTCGCAGCGTGATCCCTGAGGCGGAATCGTTGCAGGAATCAGCCGCTGCGATCCTGCAGTGATTACTTATCACTGATCATCCTTTTCCGCTTCCTCGCGCCCCTGCTGGCGAATGATCGCTTCCTGGCGCGCATCCTCGATCGACAGCATCACTGCATGCACGTCGGCCTTGCGATCATCGAACACGAAGTGGCCGGTCAGCGCCGTGTCGGGGCGCAACTCGCCCTTCTCGTACAGTGCCCACATTTCTTCGCCGTAGTGCGTGTGCGCCAGTTCGGGCGCGGAACGGCTGAGGCTGTCGCGCAGGTTGTGGACGTCCCGCAGCAACATGGTGCGAGCGGCATTGTTGCCGGCGGCGCTGACGACCTGCGGGAAGTCGATGATCACCGGACCTTCTTCGCCGACCAGCACGTTGTATTCCGACAGGTCGCCGTGGATCAGCCCGAGGCAGAGCATTCGCACCACATCCGCGATCAAGTCATGGTGGTACCAGCGCGCGAGTTCCGGAATCAGGTCCACCTCGCCCAGCCGCGGCGCGCTGTGGCCGTGGTCGTCGCAGACCAGGTCCATCAACAGCACGCCGTGGAAAAATCCATGCGGTTGCGGCACGCGCACGCCGGCGTCGGCGAGGCGATAGAGCGCATCGACCTCGGTGTTCTTCCACGCGGTTTCCTGTTCCCTGCGGCCGAACTTGGTGGCCTTGCCGATCGCCCGCGCCTGCCGGCTGCCGCGCACCTTGCGGCCTTCCTGATACTGCACGCGTGCCTGGAAGCTGCGCTGCGCCATGTCCTTGTAGACCTTGGCACAACGGATCGCGTCGCCCGAGCGGACCACGTAGACGGATGCTTCCTTGCCGCTCTTGAGCGGTCGCAGCACGGCATCGATCACGCCATCGTCGATCAGCGGCTGTAGTCCCTTGGGAATTTTCATGGAATCGGATGCGTCATTGACCGGGCTTCATCGAACTGGCGCTGCCGCCATGGAAGCGTCCATTGTCCCCTATTGATGCCGGCGGCATCTTTATCAAACCCCTCTCCATGCAAAACGACTTGCAGCCGATTGCGCGGCTGCGCATGATGTCGCTGCGCATGCATCGGCCGGGCCCTGTTGAAACCAGGGCCTACGTTGGGGGCAGAATCCGCATACCTCGTTCGCCACGGAGAATGAACGTGCCTAATTCAAGTGTTTCGCTGCGATTGGTCAAGACGGGCGAGAGCGAGCCGGAAAACCTCTACGTCAACGCCGCCAGCAACAAGTGGAAATCCCCGGGCGAAGGCTGGCTCGGCCCGCAAGCCGGTGTCTGGACCCAATTTCCAGACGGCCTGCACCTGATGGATCCCGCAGGCAAGGACGAAGTGGCCTTCTGCAAGGGACTCAACTTCGATACCTGCTATACCCTGGAGCATGGGGACTCGACATACCGCATCGGTGGCGGCTCGGGTCAATGGCAGGTGCTGGGCGTCCTCTAGCGACGAACGCGTCGCTCCAGCGTTTGCCCCCCGCTCGGCATGTCCCTGCTCGGCATGTCTGCGACCGGCGTGTCCGTGATCGAATCGGGATTGCGTTGGATCAGGTGATGGTGATGCCAGTCTGCGGCGACAGGCGGTTCGTGGGGTGCGTTGTCGCAGCGCAACACCGTTGACTGTGGGAATACGACGTCCATGTCCGGCCGCAGCCCACCCATGCAATTCACACAGAGGATCCCATCATGAATACACGCGCCATGACGACCTCAACTCTTTCGAAAAACATCTGGCTTGGCCGCGCAGCGGTCGCGCTGCTGGCCGCTTCCGCCTTCGTGTTTGTGTCGCATGCCCAAGCGGCGCCAGCAGGCCAGGGCAACCACGGATCGAGCAAGATCATCCTGCAACACCATCCGCACACGCATGCGCACGAACGCAAGATCATCCTGCAGCACCACAAGCATTAGCCGGGACAGATCCGGATAGGGATCATGGCGGCGAGCGATCGCATCCATTGCATCCTTGGGAAATGGCCGTTGCCTTGCGGTGACGGCTTCTTGCCGCGCGGCTAACAGGCGGTTCTTGGCACTCCGTTCGTTCGAAATCATCGCGTGGAAGCAGAGTCGCGGCGTCTTCCATGCGGATTGGGCCCGCCAGCCCGGTAAACTGGGCGCTCCCCCGGTCGTTGCACCGGCGCCTAGCGGATTGCCATGACCAGCACGACCCCGGACACTTCGCTTCGCTTCACCGATCTCAACCTTCCCGATGCGCTGCTGCGCGCACTGGCCGATGTGGGTTACGAGTCGCCTTCGCCGATCCAGACCGCGACGATTCCGCCCTTGCTGGAAGGTCGCGACATGATCGGACAAGCGCAGACTGGCACCGGCAAGACCGCCGCGTTCGCGCTGCCGATTCTCGCGCGCATCGACCCGACGCAAAAAAAACCGCAGGCTCTCGTGCTCGCGCCGACGCGCGAACTCGCGATCCAGGTATCCGAGGCGTTCCAGCGCTATGCCGCGCACTTGCCGAATTTCCACGTGCTGCCGATCTATGGCGGCCAAGGGTATGAACCGCAATTGTCGGCGCTGCGTCGCGGCGTGCAGGTCGTCGTGGGCACGCCTGGACGCGTGATCGATCATCTCGATCGCGGCACGCTGGATCTGTCGGCATTGAAATGCCTCGTGCTCGACGAAGCCGACGAAATGCTGCGTATGGGCTTCATCGACGACGTGGAAACCGTGCTCAAGAAGACACCCGAGCAACGCCAGGTCGTGCTGTTCTCGGCGACGATGCCGAGCCAGATCAAGCGCATCGCGCAAACCTACCTGCGCGATCCGGTCGAGATCGCGATCAAGTCCAGTACTACCACTGCGCCGAACATCCGCCAGCGTTACTGGTCGGTCAGCGGCGTCAACAAGCTCGACGCACTCACCCGCATCCTCGAAGCGGAGCCGTTCGAGGCGATGCTGGTGTTTGCGCGCACGAAGCTCGGCACCGACGAACTCGCGGGCAAACTCGCGGCACGCGGATTGTCGGCCGCGGCAATCAATGGCGACGTACAACAGGCGCAACGCGAGCGCCTGATCCAGCGCTTGAAGGATGGGCAACTCGACATCCTGGTCGCCACCGACGTCGCCGCGCGCGGACTTGATGTCGATCGGATCAGCCACGTGCTGAATTACGACATCCCCACCGACACCGAAAGCTACGTGCACCGCATCGGCCGCACCGGCCGCGCCGGACGCAAGGGCGAGGCGATCCTGTTCGTCGCACCGCGCGAAACCGGCATGCTGCGCGCGATCGAGCGCGCGACGCGCCAGCCGATCGAGCGCATGGAACTGCCGAGCGTCGAAACCGTCAACGACCAGCGCATCGGGAAATTCCTCGGCCGCATCACCGAGGCGTTGGGTAGCGCCGACCTCGGCTTGTTCCGCAGCCTGGTAGAACGCTTTGAGGCAGAACACAACGTCCCTGCAATCGAGATCGCCGCAGCGCTCGCGAAGATGACCCAAGGCGATTCGCCGTTGCTGCTTGATGTACCCGCCGAACGCCCGCGTGCGGCGTACGACAAAGCTGCACGCCCGAATGCTTCGCGTCCGCACGAAGCCGGTCACGACGCGCCACGCAAGCCCCATGAATCGCGGGAACGCGGCGAGCACATCGTGTCGCGCGAGAAACCCGGTGCATCGCACAAACCGTACAAGACGCACGAATTCGCGGATCGATCGAAGCCGAATGCACCGCACGATGAAGCACCGCGCAGGGACGGACCGGGCAAACGTCCGCCAAACCAATTCGGTGCAACCGCCAATGCAGCCGAAAGCTTGTTCGACGCAACATCAACCAGCAAGCCATCGCGCAAACCCGAACGCCGGTCGAAGGACACGCCCGAAGCCGGGATGGAAACATTCCGCATCGAACTCGGCCACGCGCACGGCGTGCAGCCCGGCAATATCGTTGGCGCGATCGCGAACGAGGCCGATATCGAGAGCCGCTACATCGGCCGCATCGACATCCGCGATGCCTACAGCTTGGTCGACCTGCCGCTCGGCATGTCGAAACCGTTGCTAGAACACCTCAAGCGCGTGCGCATCGCCGGACAACCCATGCGTATCCAGCGTGCCGGCCCGAACGATATCGCCGGCGTCGGCGAGCCGCGCACGCAGTTCCCGCCGCGTCCGTATCCGGCAAAACCGCGCGACGACAAGCCGCGCAGCTTCAAACCAGGCATCGCGCCGAAGGAAAAAAAGACGCATCGCAAAGGGCCGCCGAAGCGCCCCGACTAATCGACGATCAGCAAATCAATCCGAGTCCGCCCGTGATGCGCCCGCCCGACACGCGTTCCCGGTATTCAGGCTACTTTTTCTTCCGGACCCTGCGCCCTGACGCATCCAGGCGAAGTTCTTCCGGCAACCGCGCCTGCAGCAACCCCAGGAATTCGATCGCCGGGGCGCTAGCGTCGGGTGTGCCGTCTTGCGACGCGACACTGACCTTTGTCGTCATGACCTGATGCTCACTGGTCAACCCCAGCGCCCGCGTCAGGACCAGGAACCGTTCGCCGCGGTAACGCACGTCGTACAGGCCGAGCATCTGCGCGCGACCTTCATAGGTGGCGCCGTCCGTGCGCACCAGTATCTGGCCGACCGCATTCCACGTATCGAGCATGCCGGCATCGATCGTGAAATCGGAAGCCGGCGGCGGCACCGGCGGAGGTTCAATGGGCGAAGGCCGAACCGTATTGCAGCCGGCGACAAATGCAACAAGAACGGCAAGGCATGGCAAGCCGGGAGATGCAGTCACCGCTTTGCCTGAAATGTTGCCCATCATGCGAATACCCTGGAATGAGGGAAACGAATGCGCGAAAGACGCCCGGCAAAAAAGGTAGCAAGCGACCAGTCGCAAGCTGAATCGCATACCTTTTATCTTCCATCCATTGTGCATGTGTCCTTAACTGCATATGCATCCGCCGCGCACGATCCAGCTCGCGTCGTTGCGTTCCCGGGCCAGTCCATTCCGTCTCCCTTTCCGCACCCAAACATTTCTTGAGGTGCCAAGTGCCCTATATCTCGGCCCAGAGGCGCAAAAGGTTATGGTACGAAGCCAATATCAACTTGAGTTCCTGACTGTTCGGATCGCGCGCGCGCAGCCTGCCAGCGGCATTGTCGAGATCCGCCAGGATGCGGCGCTGGGCAGGGTCGCGAACCTGGCTCTGTATCCACAGCACGGCAGCCAGGCGCACGCCGCGCGTCACTGGCGCGACCCGATGCAGACTCGTCGCCGGATATCCAAACGCGCTGCCGGCAGGCAACTTGATGCGGTGATGACCGAGCCCGATATCCTCGATCATCAGCTCGCCGCCGTCGTAGCTTTCCGGCGGGGAGAGAAAAATCGTCATCGCGATATCGCTGCGAATCGGCCCGTGCCGCGTTTGCAATACGCCGTTATCCACATGCAGGCCGTACTCCATGCCTGGTGCGTACGACGAAAACAGCGGCCGCGAAATACGCTGCGGAAATGTCGCGCCGACCAGCTCGGGCAGGCTGCCGATGCGCTTCAGTATCGCGTCGCCGAGTTCCTCTGCGAGCGGCGATCCGGGCGCGAGCTGGCGATTGTTCTTGACGTTGCGCGCATCGACGCCTGCAGTGATGCTTCCGTCCACGAACTCGGTCGCGGCCAGTCGGGTTTGCAAATCCTTGAGCAAATCGTCCGGGATCAGACGATCAATGCGTAACAGCATGGTGTGCTCCCTGCCAGTTCATCTCGACAAGACTGGATAAATTACCACTCGCAGCGGCGTCCGGGTTTGGCATATTCGACAAGGAACCACCATGACGATCAGGTTGGCCCGGATGCGAGTCGCTGCAAACGTAATTCCTGAATACAGGCCAGTAGCCGCTTTGCCAAGACACGATCCGATGCGCCAATATTGGCGCCAGCAGGAGGAGACCACGAATGGAATCGAAAACCGCAACTCCACGCTACAGCGCCCGTGCTCGCTGGTTTCACTGGTTGTCGTTCCTGTTTGTCCTTCTCGCCTACGCGATGATCAACCTGCGTGGCGCTACCGCGCGCGGCAGCGACGCGCGGACGCTCGTCATGGCAGGGCATTTCATCGCCGGGCTCGTGGTGCTGGCGTTGGTGCTGCCGCGTTTGTTGCATCGCTTGCGCAATGCGCCGCCGCCGATCACGCCACCGATCGCCACGTGGGAAGCCACGCTGTCGCGCATCACGCATGTCGCGCTGTATGCGTTCCTGCTGGTGCAGCCGCTGCTCGGCCTGATGTCGGTGTTCACGAGTGGCCGTGGCATCGGCATACCATTCACCAATGTGCATATCCCTTCGCCGATGGCTGTGGATCGTGCGCTGAGCCACCAGCTCGAAGACATCCACGGCTGGATCGGCACGATCTTCTACTACGTGATCGGGCTGCACATCCTCGGCGCGTTGTGGCACCACATCGGACGGCGCGACGACACTTTGCGGCGGATGACCTGAGACAGCAATGACCTGTGGAATCCGTTATCGCTGCCTGGTACGACAGCAAGGACGATCCGGATAAGAATTGCCATGGCAATGTTGCCAACGTGAACCTCATCACTTGATCTCGCTGCAAGCGTGAATCGATTCCGGGCCTTTCGTTCCGCACCAGTTCGCATTAACTTACCGCGCTTCCACTCGATCCGCGCCGTCCGCTCCCATCGTGATCTTTCGTGGTCCATCGCTTTTCAACCGGAGCGCGAAAATAGTTTCGGCGATGCCCAATACCTGCTGGATGTCGGCCAAGGTCGTTGTCGGGTCGTTGTTGTAGTCCATCAAGCGATGATCGTAATCACGGTTCGGCGTCACCTCGTCGATCACGAAGCGAACTTCCTGCAGGGCCGCGCCACGGTGTTCGAATTTGCCGCCCGCCTCCATCGCCGCCGTTTCCAGCGCGCAATAGAGGCTCAAGGTACTGGCTCGTCGAGGACACTTGCGGTTGTCGACGCGATTCCATTTCGATGGCGAATCCAGAAGTTCGCGCGCACGCTTGACGATCCGCAAGTCGGCCTCGGTCACCGGTGGACGCACTTCAGAGTCGTCAGTTGCGGATGATGCGCTCGGATTGCCGGATTGGGCGCCGGCGGAAAAAGTGCACAGCAGGGTCGCCAAGGCGACGGAGCCGACGATTGCCCATTTTTGCGACGCCGCGGCGAGCAAAGCGCGCAGCGCGCGGGCTTCGAGAATGATGGACGGCAGGCCACGCATGGATAGCTTCTGTAAAGAGGAAAAGATGGTGTTCGCGGAGGGTCCAAACGTCGGGAGACGACATGATCTGGCATCCCGCAACAAGACGTCGATAAATGGGAATCGAGCGGCATAAGCGCTTTCCTGGTTGTCAACACGTAGGCGGTTCGCAAAAATCAGGGCGCTTCGCGAGCGGACAATTCGGCAACCTTCCCCGCTTGTCGATCGACGCGTCAATAATGCAAGTGTGTCCCAAATTCGACACGCGGATGCCGCCTGTCCTCGGCATTGTCGTTCCGGTCATTCACCCCCATGTTGGTAACTTATAGCACCCCGCACGCAACGAGCAGCCTGCCCATGCCTTTTCAGTTGAACCGAATCCCATTCTTCAATCGAACTCTCTGCATTACGCTGTCCTGCCTGCTCATCGCCGCCTGCGGAAAGAAGGCCGACCCGGCAGCATCGGGCGCGGCGGCAGACACCACTGTCGCGAGTCTTGCGGTCACCCTCGCCCGTGCCGAGCAGCGCCCGATCGAGCGCAGCGTCATTGCCTCGGGGCCGGTGGCGGCGTGGGAGGAGATGCAGCTCGGCGTCGAGGTCAGCGCGCTGCGGGTCACGGCATTGAACGTGGATGTCGGGCAGCGCGTGCGCAAGGGCGAGGTGCTGCTGGAGCTCGATCACCGCACGCTGGACAGCGACCTGCACCAGATGGATGCCGCCGTGCAGGAAGCGCAAGCGGGCGTCGCGCTGGCGAAGTCGAACCTCGCGCGCGGGCAGATGATGGCGAGCCGCCAATTGATCGCCGCCAGCGCGTTCGATGAATTGAAGGCCACGGAACTGCAGGCCGAGGCGAAGGCCAACACTGCCGCCGCACAGCGCGATGGCGCGCGGCTGCGTCGCGATTTCGCATCGCTGCGCGCGCCCGACGATGGCGTGATTTCCAAGCGCATGGTCCAGCCGGGCCAAGTGGTCGCTTCCGGCACCGAACTGCTGCGGCTGATTCGCCAAGGCAAGCTGGAATGGCGTCCTGAATTGCCGGAAGCGGACCTTGCGAAGGTCGTCGTCGGCGCGACCGTGGTCCTGCACGATGCGACTGGCGCCGTCGTCGCCGGCCGCGTACGCGCAGTGTCGCCGGGCGTGGATACCACGACGCGCACCGGCGTGATCCATGTCGATCTTCCTGCTCCCGGCGCGCTGAAAGCCGGCACCTTCGTCGAAGGCCGCATCGTCACCAGCACCGCAACCGCGCTGATGATCCCGGCGGCGGCACTGGTGATGCGCGATGGCTATGCGTACGTGTTCACCGTCGACGACAAGGGCTTAGTCAGCCGCATCCGCGTACGCACGGGGGTGAGTGATGGCGGCTGGATCGAAGTGACGGACGGACTGCCATCCGGGCAGTCGGTTGTCGCGACCGGCGCGGGGTTCCTCGGCGATGGCGACAAGGTACGCGTGGTCGCTGCGAGCGCGTCGAACACTGCTGCGTCGAACACTGCGTCGAAAGCCGTCGCTGCGAAGGTCGATCAACAGCCATGAATTTTTCCGCATGGGCGATCAAGCGGCCGCTGCCGGCCCTGATGATTTTCTTCGTGCTGTGCGTAGCGGGCCTGTGGGGATTCCACAAGCTGCCAATCGCGCGCTTCCCGGACATCAGCTTTCCCATGGTGACGGTAACCATCGCCCTGCCCGGCGCATCGCCGAGCCAGCTGGAAACCGAAGTCACGCGCAAGGTCGAGGATTCCGTCGCGACGGTGAACGGCATCAAGCGCGTGTTCTCGAACGTCAACGAAGGCGTGAGCACGACCAATATCGAATTTATCCTGGACACGGATTTGCCGACCGCACTGAATGAAGTGCGCGATGCGGTGACGCGCACACGCAACGACCTGCCGCAGGATATCCAGGAGCCGGTGATCGCGAAGGTCAACATCGGCGGCTCGCTGATGACGTATGCGGTCGCGTCGAACAAGCGCAGCACCGGCGAGCTCAGCTGGTTCGTCGATCGTGACATCAACAAGGCGTTGTACGGCGTGCCCGGCGTGGCGCTGGTGACGCGCGCCGGCGGCATCGATCGCGCGATCCGCGTCGATCTGGATCCGCAGGCGCTGCAGGCCTACGGCATCACCGCCGGGCAAGTGTCGCAACAAATCGCGCGCATGCAGGTCGAGCATCCTGGCGGCAAAGCCGAACTGTCTGGATCGAAACAGGTGATTCGCACGGTCGGCACGCTGGAAGACGCGAAGCAATTGCGCGACTTCTCGATCAGCCTCACCGACGGACGCGCGCTGAAATTGTCGTCGTTGGCGACGATCTCCGATGGCGCGGCTGACCCGACACAGGTTGCGTTGTACGACGGCAAGCCCGTGGTCGCATTCTCGCTGTCGCGAACGCGCGGATCGAGCGAGATCCAGGTCGCGAAGGATGTGCGCGCTGTGCTCGATCGACTGAAAACCGCGAACCCGGATCTGTCGTTCAAGCTGGTGACATCGACGGTCGAGGAAGCGCAGCGCTCTTACGATTCCTCGATGACGATGTTGTGGGAAGGCGCGTTGCTCGCGCTGCTCGTGGTGTGGCTGTTCCTGCGCGACTGGCGGGCGACGTGGATCTCCGCAATCGCCCTGCCCCTGTCGATCATCCCGACCTTCGCGGTGATGTCGTGGCTGGGCTTCAGCCTGAACCTGATCACGCTGCTGGCGCTGTCGGTCGTCGTCGGTATCCTTGTCGATGATGCGATCGTCGAAATCGAGAACATCGTGCGCCATCTGCGCATGGGCAAGTCGCCGCTGGATGCAGCAACCGACGCGGCGCAGGAAATCGGCACGGCGGTGATCGCCACGTCGATGACGCTGGCGGCAGTGTTCGTGCCGGTCGCATTCATGCCTGGCATTCCCGGCAAGTTCTTCAGGGAATTCGGCTGGACGGCAGCGACGGCGGTGCTGTTCTCGCTGCTGGTCGCGCGCCTGCTGACGCCGATGATGGCGGCGTATCAGTTGAAGGCGCATCCGGTGAAAACCGGGGACACGAAATTGATGGCGTGGTATCTCGGCTGGGTGGATGCAGCGTTGCGCCATCGCGCGCGCACGTTGTGGATCGCATTCGCATTGTTCGTCGCGTCGCTGGCGATCGTCCTCTTCATCCCGACGACCTTCATTCCGATTTCCGATCTCGGTCGCAGCAATCTTGCGCTGGAATTGCCGCCAGGCACGCGGCTTGCCGATACTGTTGCGATCACCGAACTCGCGCGTGCGAAACTGCTTGCGATTCCCGAACTCAAGCACGTCTATACGACGGTCGGCAGCACGCTCGACATCGGCGATGCGACCAAGACCGGTGTCGGCGAAGAGCGCAAGGCGACTCTTGTCATCGACTGGGGCGTGAAAAACGAGCGCAGTCGTTCGCAGCAGGATCTTGAACGCGACGCGCGCGCGCGGCTCGCGGACTTGCCGGGCACGCGCGTGAGCTACATCAGCACCGAACCCGGTGCGCTGCTGCAACTCGTTCTCGCGAGCGACGATCCGAAACGCCTCAACGATGCATCGACCGCGCTCGAACACGACCTGCGCACGATCAAGGGACTCGGCAGCATTACGTCATCGGCGTCGTTGCTGCGGCCAGAACTCGTGATCGTGCCGAATTCCGCACGCGCTGCCGATCTTGGCGTCGCTACGGCTGACATCGCCGAAGCCGTGCGCATCGCGACCTCCGGCGATTACGAGCAACGCCTCGCGAAATTGAACCTGCCGGATCGCCAGGTGCCGATCCGCGTCGGTTTCAGCCTGGCGACGCTCGCCGATCCAGCCTTGATCGGAACCCTGCGCGTGCCGGGCAAGAACGGAACGACGGTACCCCTCGCTGCGGTCGCTGACATCGTCACTACCAGCGGCCCGTCGCAGATCGCGCGTTACCAGCGCCAGCGCGATGTCACCCTCACCGCTGAACTCAATGGACGCCCGCTCGGCGAGGTGATGAAGGAAGTGCAGGCGCTGCCGAGCGTGAAGCAGATGCCGGCCGGCGTGAGTTTTCTCAACACCGGCGACGCCGAAGTCTTCGTGGAGCTCTTCATCGGCTTCCTGATGGCGATGGCTGCCGGTCTGATCTGCATCTACATGGTGCTGTTGTTGCTGTTCAACCACGCGCTGCAACCGCTGACGATCTTGACTGCAGTGCCGCTATGCGCAGGCGGTGCGTTCGGTGCTCTGCTGATCACCCATCAGGCGTTGTCGCTGCCGGCATTGATAGGCTTGCTGATGCTGATCGGCATCGCGACCAAGAACTCGATCCTTCTGGTCGACTATGCGGTGATGGCCGAGGACGAACACGGCCTGGCCCAGCACGACGCATTGATCGATGCCTGCCGCAAGCGCGTGCAACCGGTGATCATGACGACCCTCGCGATGACTGCCGGCATGTTGCCGATCGCACTGGGCTTCAGCGGCGATTCGAGCTTCCGCGCGCCCATGGCGGTGTCGGTGATCGGCGGACTGATCACCTCGACCTTGCTGAGCCTGATCGTGATCCCGGCCGCATTCACCGTGCTCGACGATCTCGGCGAATGGGTGAAGCGGCGCGGCAAGCGCAGGAAAATCGTGGCGGCCAACGCCTGATTCCAGCAGCCCGGCATGTTGAAGCATCTCATGCATCATTGCGCCCCACGGCGCAGCAGTCTCATCTTGTGCAACGCATGGCCGCACCTGTTAGGCGCGGATGGCGCGCACATGGTCACTTATCGTCAAGCGATGATCGATGTTCCCTGATCAGTCCACATGACCCGGCACACACGGCAACGGGTGTATAAGGCATCAGTCCCCAAAGGAGCGCGCCATGAAAAATCTGTTGAAGTTCGCTGCCATCGCCGTCGTCGGCACCATCACGCTGGCATCGTCGTCATTGGCTGCATTGAAGGAAGGCACCGCGGCACCCGACTTCACTGCGCCGGCTTATCTCGCCGGCCAGCCTTTCACCTTCAAGCTTGCCGACGCATTGAAGAAAGGCCCGGTGGTGGTCTACTTCTTCCCCGCTGCGCACACTTCGGGCTGCAATCTCGAAGCGCATCTGTTCTCGCAGGCCATCGACCAGTTCAAGGCGCAGAACGCGACCGTGATCGGCGTCACCGCCGGCAACGTGGAACAACTCGCCGATTTCTCGAAGGAAACCGAACACTGCGGTGGCAAGTTCCCGGTCGCCGCCGACCCGGGCGCGAAGATCGCCAAGCAATACGACGCCATCCTCGCCCCCAAGCCCGAGTGGTCGAACCGGACGTCCTACGTGATCGCGCCGTCGGGATCGATCGTGCGCGTCTACTCGAACCTCGACCCGAAGGAACACGTCAAGGAAACGCTGGCCGCGGTGACGGCAATCAAGAAATAGATTCACGTCAGCCCAAGCGCACGCTGGAATGGCCACGCACTGCACCTGCTTTGCGTCACGCTCGGCCAGCGGCGTTTCGACGCGTCGGCCAAAGAACAAGGATCTCCACCTGATCTGCGTCAACTACGCCACGCACACGCATCCGAAGGTGCATGCGGAGTGGAGAAGCATCCACGCTTCCGCATGCACTTCACGCCGATGTCAGCTTCCTGGCTCAACATGCTCGAGCGCTTCTTCCGCAGCATCACCACCGATCGCCTCGAGCGCGGCGTGTTCAACAGCGTCCTTGAATTGACCGCGGCCATCGAGGAATACATCACGTTGCACAACGGCAATCCCAAGCCCTTCGTCTGGACCGCCAAGGCAAACGACATCCTGCCAAAGGGCATTCGCGCCAATCGACGCCTTGGTGCAAGGAATAACGAAGCACCATGCTGGCTTCCTGACGCAAGGCGTTCGACAACGCGCGCACAGTGGTGCGCAATAGCGTTGTCTCACCCGCCCAATCGAGGCGCGAACAGCAGCAATGCCGTGATCGCTGCACCAAGTGCTGCAGCCGACGCGATCAGCCACCACACAGTCGCGCCCTTGCCCCGCGCCACTGCGGGTTGGTTGGCTGTTACCGATTGCGGGGTGTGCGCCGCTGTCACCGGGCGCATTGTCTGGGTCGTCGGGTGGGTGGCCGGCAATGGCGTGGTGTCGTGGCGTTGCACCGGGGCGCTGAGGCCAGGCGCTTCGAGCACATAGCGATTTTGTTCCCATGCCAACTGGTCGCCGGCCATCAGCAATGCGTTGCGGACGGGCACACCGTTGAGCGTCGTACCTTCGCCCTGGCCTGTGCCGAGATCGCGCAGCACGACACGATCGCCGTGCAGCTCGACGCGCGCATGGCGATCGCCGAGGGTCGGTTCGTCCAGGCGCAGGTCGGCCGAATCGCCACGTCCGATCACGACCGGATCGCAGAGCGGGAAACTGCGTCCGAAATGCGCCCCCCCAACCCCGCGCAGCAGGAAGCGTTCGGAACAGACCGTATTGCTCCTGGTGTTGGCGCGGTTGAGCGCCGCATTGGCCGGTGGCAGCTGTGCCGCGGGCGGATCGGATTCGCTGCGCAGCAGCATTTGCACATGGCCGAGCGAAATGAGATCGCCGGGCCTCAACAGCGCAAGGCGACTCACCGGGCGCGCGTTGACATGCGCCGTGGCTTCGCCGCTTTCGATCACGAGCCATAGCCCGCGTCGATCGTTCGCGAGCACCGCATGGCGATCGGCAAGCCCATCCAGCCGCACACGGCTGTCGCCGCCACTGCCCAAAGTGATGCGGCTCGGCTCGACGACATCGGGATGTTCACCGTTCGGAAACGTCAGACGCATGCACCCTCCTCCCCGCTGGCGACTCTAGCATGCACGGCGCGCAAACCGCAGAATACGCCAATGGCCAATATCGATATCCAATACCCTCATGCGCGCAGCATGAAAGACGCCCGCGCCGCTGTCGAGCGTGTCGCCGAGCGAATGGCCGAAAAATTCGGCATCCGTCACAGTTGGGCCGGCGATCGCCTCGATTTCAACGGCAGCGGCGTCAAGGGCCGGATCGAACTCGGCAACCAGGACGTGCGCGTCACCGCGACACTGGGATTCCTGTTGTCGGCGTTCAAGGGGTCGATTGAATCCGAGATCCATCGCTACCTCGAACGCGATTTCGGCTGAGGCAGTCAACGGCGTTTCCGTTTCACGGAGCCCGGCGTCGCTTCGGGCAAGATCGCAAACGGATCGGGTTCGTCAGCGAACAATCGTCGCGCGACTTCGATTTCCTGCGCCACGATGCTGCCGACGAAATCCCCCGCGCCGCCGAGGATGCGGAACGCCCCGAAGCCGCGTTCGAGGAACGATTGCAGCGCGGCCAGCCCCGCGAACTTCGCAGGCAATCGCGAGAGTTGCAGCAACCGCCACAACGTGGGCGCGTGAACGGCGGCATCGAGCGCGCCGCCGATGCGTTCGATCAAGGCGATCTGCATGCGTCGCAGGCGCGGGTGTCCGACCGTGCGATACGCATCGGCGTAGCTGTCCGCATCGGTGGCTTGATCCGGTTTCAACGCATGCGACAGGGCTTCCGCCATGCGCAGGTCGAATGCGTGGCTCAATGCGGAAAGCGCAAGCGCCTCGCCGGCGGTCGCGATCATATGCGCCGGCAGGATGCGCGTCATCATCGGCAGGATGCGTGCGACATCGTTGTCGCGTCCGCTGAAGTCGCGATCGCCGTAAAGATCGCTCAGGAAGAATTCCGCCGCCGGCCGCGACACCGGATCATCGAGGAAGCGCTTGAAGCTCGCGGCGAGGCGCTGCATTTGCCAGCGCTTCAATTCAGGCAGACGCGGGTCGCGATTGCGCGGTTCCAGCACGGGATCGTGCAGCGCACGCTGGCAGGCAAGCCGCTGCAGGACACGCTTGCGCAACGCGTCCGGTACCGGCGCGTCCACCATCTCGTTCTTCTTGCGCGCTGGTCGCGACCGGTTCTCGGGCATTTCTGGTGCGGTGCACACTTTGCGTTGGTTGCGAGAGGCTACAATCGCCGCGACTTGGACTCAACGAATGATCGCATGCTGCTGATCCAGCCCGCACAACAACCTCGCAAGACTCAATCCAGGATCGGCCTCGCCATCGCTGGCGGCGGCCCTATCGGCGGCATGTACGAACTCGGCGCACTGCGAGCGCTCGACGATGCAGTGGAAGGCCTCGACCTGACCAGACTGGAAGTGTATGTCGGCGTCAGCTCGGGCGCTTTCCTCGCGGCTGGCCTTGCCAACCGCATGACGACCGAGGAAATGTGCCGAATCTTCATCACCGGCAAGGATGACCGCCTGCGTTTCCGTCCGGCATCGTTCCTGCGGCCCGCGCTTCCGGAACTCATGAGTCGCGCAGCCGGCCTTCCCGCCTTGCTCACCGGCTGGGGACGCGATCTGCTCAACGGACGTCGTAGTGCGCGGCTCGGCGATGCGCTGATGCGCTTCAGCGTGCTCATCCCGCCAGGGCTATTCGACAACGCGGGGATCGAACATTTCCTCCGCGATGTCTTCACCGTCCGCGGCCGCACCAACGATTTTCGCGAGATCCAGCCACCGTTGTACGTCGTCGCTGTGGACATCAACAGCGGTGAGGCCGTGCGCTTCGGTGGCGAGGATTGGAATGACATCCCGATCTCGCGTGCAGTGACGGCCAGCGCCGCAATGCCAGGCCTGTATCCGCCGGTGGAGATTCGCGGCAGGCATTTCGTCGATGGCGCACTGCGCCGCACGATGCATGCGTCGGTCGCGCTTGAACACGGCGTCGATCTTTTGATCGGGCTCAATCCACTCGTTCCCTTCGACGCAGGCGCAACCGATGGCGGTGCGCGCAAGACCAACCTCGTCGATGGCGGCATGCCGGTGATTCTGTCGCAGACCTTCCGCACCCTGCTGCAATCGCGCGCCCAAGTCGGCATCGGTCGCTACGCGCAGCAATTTCCTGCGACCGACCAGATCTTTCTTGAGCCGAACGCAGACGATCGCAGGACGTTTTTCACCAACGTTTTCAGTTTTTCGTCTCGGTTCGCGGTGTGCCAGCATGCCTACCGCGCAACGCTGGACGACCTGCGCAAGCGCAGCGCCGACCTGGGGCCGCTGTTCGCGCGACACGGATTGAAGCTGAGCACGAAAGTCGTCGACGATGCTCAGCGAACCTTGCTAGGCAGCCTGCACGAGCGCCCGCATCCAACCGATACCACCGAACGCCTGCGACGTGCGCTCGATGACGTCGAGCACCTGCTGAAATCACGTCCGAAGAAAGTTTTGCAGCCCGCGCCGCGAACCACATGAACCTCGTCCGGCTGCTGGTGTGAAAGCTCTAGACATCGCGCTGAAACTCCTTCGCAATCCACGTACTCCGACCCGATCGATTCCAGAGGACACACCGATGGCCAAGCTCAAATCCTCCGCGCGCTCCAAGGCAGCGCCGAAAGCTCCCGACCTGCAGGACAAGGCCGACCAGATCAAGCGTACGATCAGTGGATCGGCGCAACACATCTGGATGGCCGGCGTTGGCGCGTTCAACCGCGCGCAGGAAGAAGGCACGCGACTTTTCGAGGCACTGGTGAAGGAAGGCATGAACATCGAACGCAATACCCGCAAACTCGCGACCGGCAAGGTCGACGCCGTGCGCGATGCCGTCGAAGAGCGCGTTGGCCAAGTGCGCGGTCGTGCCGCCGATACCTGGGATCGCCTCGAGAAAGTATTCGAGGAACGCGTGCAGCGCGCGCTGACCCGACTCGGCGTGCCGGGTCGCGAGGAGATTTCCGCGCTGATCGATCGCGTCGACCAGCTCAATCGCGAGTTGCGCAAGCTGTCCGGGGTGCCCGTGAAGGCCGCTCCTGCGAAGAAGACCACTGCCAAAAAGCCTGCCATCATGAAATCGGCCATCAAGAAAGTCGCCGCGAAGAAAACCTCGAAATAAGCGAGCGCCGGATGGCGGGAACAACACCTGCGCTCGTCAGCGAATATCCGGACGAGCCTTGCCGTTAGGTGAAAAAAAGGCGCCCTTGGGCGCCTTTTTTTGGGATGGGTAGAGCACTTCGTTTGACAACCGGCACCTGAGCCATCCATGTGGTCCTCCGTTCGCCATGATTCACGCCGTCCTTGGCGTTCACCCTGCCGGCCGGCTTCGCCGCGCGCGCGCCCGGCACGCGCGGTCATGGCTCACCAGAAAATGCGCACAAACTGCAACTGACAGCTTGCAAGTTGCGGCTTTTCTACCAGTGAACCCCGCGCATCAGGGAAGCGAATGCAATCTGTTCGTTGCTCGGATTCGCGGCGGCATCGCGCATGCCCTTGATGCCTTTCGCAGCTGCGGAATC
This sequence comes from Lysobacterales bacterium, assembly GCA_038226665.1. Classification (GTDB taxonomy): domain Bacteria; phylum Pseudomonadota; class Gammaproteobacteria; order Xanthomonadales; family Xanthomonadaceae; genus SZAS-103. The sequence continues at coordinate 124,436 of JBBRQI010000001.1, forward strand.
GGGGAACAGTTCAAACGCGGTGTTCATGACGACTTCGTACATCTTCGGCGCGAGTGCGTTGATGGTCGCGGCGAAAATTCCGAGGCGCGTCGCGATGCGGCTGGGGCGTTCAATGATCGCCTGCACGATCAGGTCGGCGGCTTCGTCCGGCGACAACGTCGGCACCGATTCGTACATCTTGGTCGGTGCGATCATTGCGGTGCGCACCAACGGCATGTTGATCGTGGTGAACGCGATGTTTTTGCCGGAGAACTCGGCCTGGGCGCAGCGGCTGAACGCATCCAGCGCGGCCTTGCTGGCGACGTAGGCGGAGAACCGCGGCGAATTCGCGAGTACGCCGATCGAGCTGATGTTGATGATGTGGCCCTTGCGGCGCTCAGTCATCTTCGGCAACACGCCCATGATCAAACGCAGCGAACCAAAATAGTTCAATTGCATCGTGCGCTCGAAATCGTGGAAGCGGTCGTAGGACAACTCGACCGAACGCCGGATCGAGCGTCCTGCGTTGTTGACGAGCACGTCCACATGGCCGTGCTCGGCGAGAATTTCCTTGATCAGCCGATCGCAGTCGGCCAGATCGGCGAGATCGGCCTTGTAGGCCCAGCACTTGCCGCCCGCTGCGATAATCTCGTCGCGCGTCGCATGCAGTTCTTCCTCGCCACGCGCGACGATCAGCGTCTTCGCGCCTGCTGCCGCTATCTTCTCGGCCGCCGCCTTGCCGATGCCCGCCGAACCCCCGGTGATCACCACGACCTTGTTGTTGACCTTGCCCTTCAGCGAACGATCCACGAACAGGTCGGGGTCGAGGTGGCGTTCCCAGTAATCCCACAGCCGCCACGCGTAGCTTTCCAGCGGCGGCACCGCGATCTTCGAACCTTTCAACGCGCGCTCGGCTTCGCGATTGTCGAAGCGCGTGGGATAGGTGATGAATTTCAGCGATTCTTTCGGAATCTTCAGGTCCTTCAGCATCATCGCGATGAAGCGCTTGATCGGCGGCAGGTTGCCAAGCGCTGCGCGCATCGGGAACGGCACGAACGAGAACATCCGCGCATCGATGCGCATGGTCATCTCCGGCGCGTGGCCGGCGCGGCAAAACGCATTGAGCACCTCGCCAACGCGCTGCGGATCGGGGTCGACAAGGTGGAAGCAATGTCCGTCGAGGCCCTTCTTGTGCGCGATGTGATCCATCGCATCGGCGACGAAATCCACCGGAACGATGTTGATGCGCCCGCCTTCAATGCCCAGGGTCGGCATCCACTGCGGCAGCATCTCGCGCATCTTCTTGATCAACGGGAACATGTAGTACGGGCCGTCGATCTTGTCGATCTCGCCGGTCCTCGAATCGCCGACCACCATGCCCGGGCGGTAGATGCGCCACGGAATCTTGCAGTCGTTGCGCACCAGGCCTTCGGACTCGTGCTTGGTGCGCAGGTACGGATCGTCGAGGCCTTCGGCTTCGTCGAACATGTCCTCGCGGAACACGCCGGTATACAGGCCCGCAGCAGCGATCGAGCTAGTGTGGTGGAAGCAACCGGCATTGACTGCGGTGGCGAGTGCGATTGCGTGCCTGGTGCCGTCGATGTTCGCCACACGCTGGCTTTCTGCATCGGCTGCGATATCGTAGATCGCGGCGAGATGGAAGAAGTGCGCGATTTTTCCGGTCAACCCACGAATTTTTGCGATCGGAACGCCGAGCTTGGGCTTGGCCAAGTCGCCCGCGACCACCACGAAGCGCTTGCGGTCCCAGCCCATCGTCTCGGCGATGCGTTCGAACTTCTTTTCCGACCCGGCGCGGACCAGCACATGGATCGTGCCCTTGCGCTTGAGCAGGTTGGTGACCAGATGGCGGCCGATGAAACCGGTCGCGCCGGTGACGAAATAACTCATCGCACTACTCCCCTCGACGAAGTCGCTGGCGCAAATGCCAGCCGATACAAAACTAGTTGCCAGAGGCCATTGGACATACCAACGCTGCGCCGCTGGCGTTGACCATCCACGGGGGCCATGCTATCACCGCAATCTCCAGTCGCAGCACGCGCATGCCCCCAACCGAGACATCGCCATGGCCGATCTCAAGACCCAGTTCGAAGACGCCGCCAAGGCGGTGATGAATCTCAAGCAGCGCCCCGACAACGACGTGCTGCTCAAGCTCTATGCGCTGTACAAGCAGGGTTCGGAAGGCGACGTGAGCGGGCCGAAGCCTGGCTTCTTCGACTTCGTCGGCAGCGCCAAATACGAGGCGTGGGACAAGCTCAAGGGCACGAAACCTGATGACGCGATGAAGACATACGTCGCGACGGTCAAGTCGCTCGGCACTTGATGCCGTTGATGATCGGGTCTTGTTGAATTCGAATGGCACGCCAGACCAAGCAGCGCATCCTCGACGCGAGCCTCGCGCTGTTCAATGCGCAGGGCGAGCCGAACGTCACCACCAACCACATCGCGGACGATCTCGAGATCAGCCCGGGCAACCTGTATTACCACTTCCGCAACAAGGACGACATCATCGAGCAACTCTTCGCGCGCTTCGAGGAGCGCATGGATGCTGCCCTGCTCGCGCCGGAAGATCGTTTGCCCGAACTTGAGGACATCTGGCTGCAACTGCACATGGTATTCGAATGCATTTCCGAATACCGCTTCCTGTACCGCGACATCGTCAACATCCTCAGCCGCAACCGGATGCTGCGGATGCGTTTCGCGCGCATCCTCAAGCGCGCGGCATCGAGCGCGAGCGTGGTGATGCGCGGGCTGGTGCGCAATGGCGCGATGCGTGCATCGGCTGCCGAAATCGACGCGACAGCAACCAACATCCTGATGATCGCGACGTTCTGGATGAACTACGCCAGCGTGCGCGGCGACCGCGACGAGAACGAATCGATCCGCCTCGGCATCGTGCAGGTGATGATGCTGATAGCGCCGTTCCTGCGCGATGCGGAACGCCTGCATCTGAACAACCTCACCAGCGCCTATCGCGCCTGAAACTGCCCGACCGATCCGCAGCGATCAATGAACGACGACGCCCGGCGAACCGGGCGTCATGTTGATCAACTGCCGTGCTTCGGGCGATCGAGTCAGGCGGCCTTGCGTGGCTTGCGCACTGTTGGCTTAGCCACGGCTTTGCGCCGCTTGGTCAACTTGGCAGCACGCATGGGCTGCTTCCTCGCGATCTTTATGCCCAACAGGATCGACGTGTCGTCGAACTTGCGCAGCAGCGGTCGCAGGCGCGACTCGACATCGGCGACCAACTCGCCCGCAGCAGTGTTGGCGCGCTCGCCCAGCGCATTCGCGCGTTCGATCAACTCATCCCTGAAAGCCTGGCTGCGTTCGCCTATTCCTTCGGCCAGGATCGACGAAGCCGCAGGAATGCGCCTGGCAATGGCCGTCGCTTCGGACCAATATTTGCCAGCGTTCTTGCGCAACAGCGATGCCGCGCCGACACCGGCCAGGAGCATGTCGCGCGCGCCGACGCGAACATCGGTCTTGCGGTTCATGGGTTGGGCCTTGATCTGCTTGCTCATGGATCACCTCGCGTAAGGACTGTCGGGTCGCCGGTGCATTGGGCTGGGATGAGTATCGATGCGGGCTATCGAGCAAACACACTACGCGGCCGCTTGCCATCGGCGCGCGCTGGCGACATGCTCGCGTTGTCCGCACAGGGAGATCGTCATGGCAGCGAAAAAAAGCGCATGGGCCGCGTTTCCGCACGCATCGAAATCCTTCGACTACGCGGGCGAGAAGTTGAAAGCATCGTGGGCCGCTCTGCACGCAGGCGACTGCGAACCATTCCCCGACGCCAAGCGCGCCACGGCGTTGTTGAAATCGCTCGCCAAGTCGCCGCCAAAAGGCATCGATGCAGCGAAACTTTCGGAGACGCTGCAGGAGGCTTGGCGCGCGTTCCATCGCGGCGACTTCCATGATGCCTACACGCTGGGCGAAGCGCTCGGAGTGCTTGGCACGTCGGTCGCGGTGAAGGCGCTCGGCATCCATGCGACCTATCTGGTTGCGGATGAAGCCGAACGCCTGCGTCGCTTCGAGATGGCAGCCGGGATGGCCGAAAAAGCCGTCGCTGCCCTGCCCGACGAATTCAACTCGCACTACCGGCGCGCTTTTGCACTGGGTCGTTACAGCCAGGGCATCAGCATCGGCAAGGCGCTGACAATGGGGCTGGCCGGCAAGGTAAAAGCAGCGCTGGACAAGACCATCGAACTCGCCCCGAAGCACGCCGAGGCGCATACCGCGCTCGCCGTATTCCACGCGGAAATCATCAACAAGGTTGGCGCAATGCTCGGCGGACTGACTTACGGTGCGAAGGCATCGCTGGCGGAAACGCATATCAAGACCGCGCTCAAACTCACCCCGAACTCGCCGATCGCACACGTCGAGCACGCAAACATGCTGATCCTTTTGCATGGCACCAGGAAGGAAGATGCTGCCGCGACGGAATTCGAGAAAGCCACCAAGCTAAAACCGGTGGATGCGATGGAGAAGCTCGACCAGGAGTTCGCACAAGCGCAACTGGAATAACTGAGCCAAAACATGCGTGCCTTGTGCGTTTGCGCAAGTTGTCTCGGCGCCAACGCAGCAGTCGGCAGTCAACTTGTCCTGGCGCCAAATCGCTGACCACGAGAGTCGCTTGTCAGCTACTTGTCTTACGATGATCTACGGAGTTGCGGGATGACACGATCCGCTAGTCTGCTCAGCCCATAGGAAAAAAAAGCGGCGGTGACACGCCATGGCGAACTGATGCCCACGAACATCACAACGCTGCGACGCAACAGCGGGTGCTTGAAGCGCAGATTCGGTGACAACGGGCGATCGGCAGGTGCGAGTCGATCGATGCCAGCGCGGCGCCAGCGCGACAAACGTGATTCCAGCTTGTCCAGCCTGTCCCGGAGGACCAGCGCAAGTTGCGGGTCGAGATCGGGCATTGCGCTGCAATGGATCGCCTGCCGCAGCACGATGTATAGCGCGGGGTCCAGGCTATGCCTCTTTGCGCAAGCGACTGTACTGCGCCATTGCGCGTCGTCCATGCCGTGGATGTACCAGAGCAGATCGATGTATTCCTTCAGTGGCCGCGCCATGCCGCTGCGAACCACGTGCAAGGCGATCATGCAGATGCTGTCTTCGATGTCGGGAACGCGCACGCCTTCCGCCGATTGATCGGTGTCCAGCATCGACCGCGTAAGCGAGCGACACGCAGGGGATTCGGTCACGCGACTATGGATGTCGAGATTCTGGTGTGCGATCCCCTCACCGCGCCACACCAACGCTCCCTTGCTCAACCAGTGCGAGATGGGAGTGTGTTCGTTGTCTTCGCGGAATCCATCACCGATCAGGAAACGTCGCAACGACCGCAATTGCGCCTGTGGCACGAGCAGGTCGAAATCGTCCATGGGCCGCGTGGCAAGCAGACCGGGCCAGCGCGCGACTAAAGCGCCGCCCTTGAAAACCACCGGATTGATACCGACTTCACGCAGCGACCCAAGAATCTGCTGCAATCCCGACCAGCGTTTTTCATTGGTGGCTCTCAACATCATGCCCGCAGCGATGCATTCGCTGTCTGCGTTGAGGCCGAACCTGGCGCATAACGCACCGTACATCGCGGCGAGTCCGCTTGCTTCGAGCACAGCGGGAGGCACGTTTTCGGGAAGCTGGACCGAGGTGCCGTCCCGCAGGGCAAGGAAGCATCCTCCAACCAGCCGGAATACATCGTGCTGGTTCATGGATGCAGGAAGTAACTCCATCTGTGTTTGTCCGCGAGCTGGCTGGCGACGTGTGCGGGCAATTTACATCAATCGCGACTTCGACTCTGTTGCGCAACGACCGCAGTTGCCAATGCGATGCCGCGACAAGGGGCCGCCGCGCCGCGCAAAACCACGCCGGACCTTGATGGATACAGTATTGGTGGGCGGTACAGGGCTTGAACCTGTGACCCCTGCCGTGTGAAAGCAGTGCTCTACCGCTGAGCTAACCGCCCGTGATTAGCGCCCCTGAGGGTCGCGAAGAATAAGCTGCGCAGACCCGCATGGTCAAGTTGACTCGCCTTGCGCTGTCCATCTGGCACGGGCGTCACTCTTCTCCGCAGGGTCTGGCTTGGAGGTATTTGTTGCCTGGTTTGAGGTGCAGCCTCGTCAGCGAGCGGTTCAACGCTGCAAATGCCGCCACGCCGCGTTCGCGCTTCCACGTGAGCCAGAAGTATCCGAGCAAAAGTCCCACGAAAGCCAGCACCAGCAGGGTCTGGGGAACTTGGGCGACGCGCGCAAGCGCCGCGAAGAGTCCTAGCGAGAGGTTGATCCCCACGAGCGTGAGGGTCAACTGCGTCGGGGTGAATCCCGCATCGAGCATGAGGTGATGCATGTGGTCGCGATCCGCGCGGAAAGGCGACTGGCCGCGCATCACGCGGCGCAGGATCAACGACAGACAATCGATCACCGGCGTCGCCACGAGCCATGGGGCAAGGACCGGCGTGACCGGATGGGCACGATCCTGGGTCAGGCTGAAAGAAGCCCATGCGATCGTGAATCCGAGCAGCGCGCTTCCGGCATTGCCCATGAAGACGCGAGCGCGGTGCTGCCACGGAAGCCGCATGTTCAACAGCAGGAAGCTGAAGACCGCTCCCGCGAAAACCGCCAGCCGTTCGGCGAGTACGATATTTCCCGAATGCAGCGCAGCCGCCTCGAGCATGCACAGCGTCGCCAACACGATGCCTCCAGCGAGTCCGTCCACTCCATCGCTCATGTTGATCGCATTGATGACGCCGACTGTCGCGAACATCGTGAACGGCACCGACCAACTGCCGAGACCCGTCGATTTCATTCCCACGATCTGACCGACATGCTCGACCCTGAGTCCCCCGTAAACCATCACGAGCACGGCGGCGCACTGGGCAATCACGCGCACCCACCACTTGAGGTCGTAGAGATCGTCGAGCACGCCGATCAGGATCAGCAGCGCGCCCGCCGCGAGAAAATACATCCACTGCGGCGTCCACTGACCGAACATCGCGGAAGTCAGCGCAATGCCGAGCAGCATCGCGATCCCGCCCGTGGACGGAGTCGGCTCTTCATGGTCCTTGCGCCCCAAAGGATGGTCGATCAGCCCGATGCGCGGCGCCACCTTTTGCAGCGCCCACAGGATCACGAAGGTCGTCAGCACGGCCACAGGAAGCTCGAAGATCGCTTGAAAGAACCTGTCGTACAGTACGGGCATGCATGGAACCTGTTGCTGGTGCGGAACCGACGCACCCCCATGCGCCAACTCGCGGATAGTAACCGAATCGGGCAAGCTGTCCATATTAATTGCTTGCGCGCAGCCATCATCTTCGTGCACGTTTACAGGAACATGAACGTGAGAACCTGTCCGGCGCTGATGCCCGGACCGTTGTTCCATCCTTCCTTTGCCGACATCTCTGGTTGCTTCCCAGCTTGCCTGTCCTGTCCGCCTGGAGAACATCATTACCGTCAAGAAATCCTTGGGCGACACCGCAAGCGACGCTGAACCAGTGCCGCCTTCCGTACAGCAGATCCGCCGCCAGTTCATGCAGATTGCCCTGGCCTCCCCCCTGCTCGGCCTGGCGGCCACGCGCGCGTTCGCATTGCCTGGCGCTACGCAGGCATCGCCAAGCTCGCGCCCGTCGGCAAATCTGCAATCCGGTACCGCCGGCAACGCCGACGCGGGAATTGCGCTGCAGCGGATGGCGGCGGGCAAGGAGCAATGGATCGGCGTGCGCAATTTCGGTGCGGTCGGCGACGGACTGGCAGACGACGCAGCTTCCATCAACCGGGCGATGGCTGCCGGTTCGGGGAAGATCGTGCACTTCGGCGCTGGAAAGTACTTGGTCAACGATCCGATCGACGTCCGCAGCAATACCACCGTCGTGTTCGACCCGGGCGTTATCGTGATCTGTGGATCGGACCGGGCGAAGTTTCTGCAGATCAGCGAAAAGGAGAACGTCAACATCTTCGGAAACGGAGCGCTGGTCACGAAGTCGCGGGCGAAGCCCGGACCAAGCGTCATCTACGTGCTTGGCAGCAGCAACGTCCATCTCGATTCGATCGTCATCGACGGATCGGGCAAGGACGGTATTTATGTCGGCCCCGGAAGGAACAATACGCAGAACCTGAACACCCGGATCACCAACTGCACGATCGGCAACTGCCGCAGGCAAGGCATCTCCGTCACCCATGCGAAGTCCACGCTGATTCAGAACTGCGACATCTTTGGAACGAGTGGCGAGTCGCCCGCTGCTGGAATCGACCTCGAGGCCAACCCCGACACCACGGTCGAGGACACCGTCATCCGTGATTGCCACATCCACGACAACCTGCAGCAGGGCGGCATCGCGCACTTCATGGCTGTGCGCACGATCATCGATGGCTGCAAGCTCGAGAACAACCTGGTCGCTGTCAATATCGATACGACCGGAATCCACATCGTGCACAAGGCCGTGGCATCGGTCGATGGTGCTACCGGACGGATCGTCGTGCCTGCGCATGACTGGAAGGTCGGCGACATGGTGCGCTTTCGCAAGATGCCCGGCGGTGCCCTGCCCGCAGGCGTCGCCAGCAACAGCAGCGTGTTCTTCGTGCTCTCGGTGATCAACGCTGACACCGTTGTCCTGAGCACGAACTACAACGGCGATCCCTTCCATCCCGGAAACGCCGGCGTGCTGCCGCTGCAGATGGGACGCTACCTGGAAAACGACAACTGCGATATCACGATTTCCAACTGCATCATCTCCGGAGGTGCCTCGGGCGGCGGCGGCATCTACGCCGAGCAGGGTGCACGCGTCACCTGCATCGGCAACACGATCTCGCATGCGTATGGCGGCATCAACCTGGTGAACACGCCTGATTGCACGATCACCGGCAACACGATCAACCCCAACCTCGGCGGGCGGGCGATCTACCTCACCAGCAGAAATTGCATTGTCAGCAATAACCGGATCTTTCACTCCAGGGACAAGGGAATTGAAATCAGCGGCACCGAGAAATCCGTCGTCAGCAACAACGTGCTGATCGCCTGCGGTTCGGTCAGCTCCATTGCCGTGTTTCTCAAGTACGCGACGGACTGCATCGTCTCGAACAACACTCTCGTCCCCGACCCTTCGATACCGGTTGCGTACGGGATCGTGTTGGACGGCATGCAGCGAACCGCACGGAATCTGGTGGCGCAGAACAACCTCAAGGGATTCGGGAAAGACAACGCGCATGCACTCGTGATCGTTCCGTCGGCGAACTTCGATGGCGGCAACGTCAACCACGACGGAACGTTTACGCGGCCCGATCTAACCAAGCAGGTGAATCGCCCGAATTGACGATATGTCACACCGGGGGCTCATATCGAAATTGCCGGTGTGCGAGAACACTGGTCACGGTGTGGAGGCGTCAATCAAGAAAGATTGGGCAAAGCCTGATGTTCGCGCCAGGAATATTCTGTCTTCATACAAGACATTGCGAGCAACGACGTTTCCGCTCGCGGAATTCGCTACCTTGATTTGCTAGATGAAGCAAGACTGCTGCGAGCTAAGTAAGGTCTGAACAAGTCTCCCGCCCCGCAAATCTTACGCAATGAGCCGGCATCCTCGACAATGACGCCATGAAATAACTTACATTTGGCGATGCAGAGTGCGTGGACAAGCGCACATGCCGCGGCGCGAGGTTTTTCTGACGAAGATGGATCAGGTAGCGCCGTGGCGGGCGCTGGTGTCGCTGATGGAACCGATGTACTCCAAAGGTGGGTCGCAGACGTCATTCGTATCCGCTCGAACCGATGCTGCGCATCCACTTGATGCAGAACTAGATTGTTTTTTTAAATCACACGATCTCGCAATAGCTCCGAGACGGTTGACTCAAGTCAGTGGCAGCGGCCTATGGACGTAGACCGTCGATCGTGAGCCCCCGTGAACCTCCACATCGTCTGTCGCGATCGCGCCCATGCGCCGATAGAAGCCGTGCGCCGCGATCAGCTTCGCGCCGACGACGATCTTGAACGCGCTAATGTTCCTGTCGCTGAAGAACGCGCACAACTGCGTGAACAGCTTTTCCGCGATCTGCTGGCCACGATAGCCCTGATCCAGCGCAAGGCTTAGCAACTCGGCATCGGGAATCCCGGGATTACCGGCGCTTTTACTGTAACGAATAATTTCCAGGATCCGCCACACGCGTCGTGGACGAAACGCCGATGGCATCAGCGCCCAGCCCAATTTCAACCAGTGCCGCAGCATGCCGCGATAGACCGTGCGCATGCTCGTCGCGCCGGAGATGAATCCCACGATGCGCCCCTCGCGTTCTGCAACGATCAGGGTACTGTCCTCGCCTTCATCGATCGCGCGGTACATCAAGGCAACGAATGCGATCCCCAGCGTTCCGAGGAAGCCCTGGTCGATATTCGCCATGTGCAGCTCGGCCACACGCCGGTAGAGCGCTGGTTTGACGGCCTCCACACTCAGTCGCCAACTGCCGCGGCAAGTTCTTCCGGCGGCGGCGGCAAGTCGCCAAATATCCGCCATGCAATGGTCGAATCGGGAAACAGCACGACCCATGCCGTCACGAAGATCGTCGCAAAATAGGTACGCAGTCCCTGGTTTGCGACGTACCATTCTTCGAGCTTTCCCTTGTATGGCATGATCACGTTGTCGTAGAAGTTCGCGGCCGCGTCGTGCTCGTGCATCAGGTCTTCCTCATTGCGGAAGACGATCGAGCCGATACCCGACAGTCCCGGCCTTACCTTGACGATCTCGGCCTGCGATGCCGCGGGGAACGCATCGAAGCAACGCCGTGTCTGCGGACGCGGACCGACGACGCTCATGTCGCCACGCAGGATATTGAGCAATTGCGGCAATTCGTTGATCTTGGTCTTGCGCAGGAATCCGCCCATCGGCAGGATGCGCGTATCGTTCTTCAACGTGACGGTGCCAGTGCCAAGATTCGGACTGTCCTTGAGCATCGTGGCGAACTTGTACAGCTTGAAAAGATGCCCGCCCTTGCCGATACGATTCTGCAGAAAGAACACTTCGCCCTCGCCGCTCAGCCGCAACGCAATCGCGATCGGCACCAGCAGCGGCGACAGCAGCAGCAGGGCGAATCCCGAAAGGACGATGTCGAAGAGACGTTGCATGCCTACATCCTGCCGTCGAGGTACTTGCCGGTTTCCTTGTGCGCGAAGTCCGGGATCATCTCGTTGAATAGCTCGACGATCTCGGGCTTGTCCCAGCTCGGCTGGGAGCGGATGCGGTCGATCGTTTCCAGGAAATAATCGAGCCGCGCCTCGTCGCACGCAAGCCCGTTGCGGATCACGCCGATGCTCTCGAAACGCCCCATGTCCAGGGTTTCCGAGTCGGTGAAGAACTCCTCGAAATCCTTCTCGCCGGTGGTGTCGCTCGCGAAGAAGTAGCAGGGCCATTGCTTCGTGCGAATCAGCTCCGCGGCACGATCGCGCGCCTCGTCCTCGCTCGCGCATTCGAACGGCTCGAAACCCAGGCCGTGCAGGAAGCGCACCGCGATTTCCGAGAACCGCGTCAGGTCCAGCGCTTCGCTGAGCTTGGGAAAGAAGATGTCGCGATTCTCTCCGAGCAAGCAGGACATCAGGCACAGCTCGCCGGATTCCTGCGGCGTGACGAAATACCGGCGCACGTCGTTCGGCGCGGAGATCGGCTGGCCCTTGGCGAAGCGCTGGTTGAATCCATGCAGCAACGAACCATCGGAGAACGCCACGTTGGCGAAGCGCGCGGTCGAGATCGGCAACTGCCTGCTGGCGCGCATCAGGAACATTTCCATGATCCGCTTGCTCGCACCCATCATGTTGACGGGGTTGGCAGCCTTGTCGGTGGAGACGCAGAAGTACTTGCCCGCCCCGCTCCGCCTTGCCTGCTCGATCGTCGCGATGGTGTTGAGCACGTTCACTTCGATCAGCCGCATCAGCGTGAAGGGATCCTTCTCGCTGCGCACGTGCTTGAGCGCCGACAGGTTCAGAACATAATCGTAGCCGCTGCCCGCTCGCATCAACGCGGCGAACTCGCGCGAACCGCAGTCGATCGCGAAGGTCCGGAAATCGCCATCGATATAGCCGAGCGTGCTGCGGATATCGCGCACCAGCTCGACCGTGTTGTTCTCGCTGATGTCGACCACGTGCAGCGCGCGCGGCTTGCGCTTGAAGATCTCGCGCGTCACCGCCTGGCCGATCGATCCGGCGCCGCCGATCACGAGGAAGCGGCCCGCCGCAACCAATGCCGAAAGGTGTGCCTCTTCGCGATGCACGTCCGCGTCGAACAGCGGCTGGCTGCGGCCGATCAGTTGCAGGACGTTCATGTGCGCACCGCGCTGTCCGGCACGCTCGACGGAAGATTGACGACGCGCTCCTCCAGCCAGAGCGAATTCGCCAGGCCGTCGTGCTGGCAGTTCCGATACATCTCCAGGTGCGTCATCAGCCGCCAGATCGGGCGGGTCATGACGCCGTGGCCATTGGTGTACTCGAGGAAGGCGTCGCGCTCGGCCAGCGAATGGAGCACGATCGCATTGAGCCAGTGGTTGGACGTGCAACCTTCCCGCGCCTGCACGAGCCGCATGCCGAATCCGTCCAGCAACGCATCGTACTGCGTCGCGATATCCGCCTTGATCCGCAGGAAACGCGGCAGGGTTTCCATCTGCGCGCAACCGAGCGCGGCATTGAGATTGGGCATCCGGTAGTTGTAGCCGACCTCGTCGTGGACGAACTCGAAGGGATGCGGCACCTTGGACGTCGTGGTGATGTGCTTCGCGCGGCGCGCGAACTCCGGGTCGTCGGTGACGATCATCCCGCCGCCGCCGGTCGTGATCACCTTGTTGCCATTGAAACTGAGCGTGGCCGCCTTGCCGAACGTGCCGGTGTGCCGCGCGCCGACGTAGCTGCCGAGCGACTCCGCGGCATCCTCGATGACAGGGATGGCGTACTCGTCGCAGATCGCGACGATTTCCTCGATGCGGCATGGCAGGCCGAACGTGTGCATCGGCGAACAGGCCGCGATCCTGCGTCCCGTGGTCCTGTTCCATGCGTGGCCACCGCGCAACTCGGCGTGCGCGTGCAGGAACCCGCGCAGCGCGTCGGGACTCATCCCCATGCTGTCGAGGTCCACATCGACGAACACCGGATGCGAGCCCGCATAGCTGAGCGCGTTGCAGGTCGCGATGAAGGTCAGTGCCTGGGTGAGCACTTCCTCGCCGCGCTGGACTCCCGAGAGCTGCAGGGCGACATGCAGGGCGGCGGTGCCGTTGACGGTCGCCACCGCGTGCTTCGCGCCCGTGAACGCCGCGATCTGCTGCTCGAATTCCACGACCCGTGCTCCAACCGACGAGACGAAGTTGGAATCGATGCATTCGGCGAGATAGCGCTTTTCATTGCCGTCGAAGACAGGGCGATGCAGGGGGATGAATCCCTCGCCATAGACCGAACGGACGAACGCGACGACGGCTGCGGAAAGAGTACGGTCGCTCATGGCACGAAGCCTCCATCGACGTCTCTCGCACGGGCAACCGCCCCGCCAGGCGGCCGACGGTCCGCCACCACCGCAGGTTTCTGCGGAACTCCCATCTCGCTGAGCATCATTTCGTTCACCTTGTGCACATCGTACTTTTCTTCCGCGATCTGCCGGGATCTCGCGCCCATGCGCGCTGCGAGCGTTGGATCGTCCAGGAAGCGCTGCATCGCGGCGACCAGCCCATCGACCGATCTCACCGGCACCAGGAATCCATTGTCGCCTTCCGCAACGGTTTCGCGACAGCCCGGCGTATCGGTGGTGATGATCGGGCGGCCCATCGCCATCGCTTCGAGCACGGTCCGGGGCGTCCCTTCGCGATACGACGGCAGCACATAGACGGCGCTACTGACGATCGCAGGCCGCACATCGGCCAGGCGACCAATGAACTCGATGCATCCGCTGGCCACCCACGCGTCCAGCTCCGACTGTGCGATCGCATCCGGATTCTCGTCGATCCAGCCAGCGAGCAGGAACCTTGCTTCCGGATTGCGCGCTTTCGCCTTCGCAGCTGCCGCGGCGTATTCGCGCACTCCCTTGTCGCCAAGGAGCCGGCCGATCATGAGGAACTGCAATGGCTCGGTGGCCGGAGAAGACAATGGGTACTCGTCAAGGTCGATGCCCGAGCCGTTGAGGACGACCGAGGGGACTCCTGTTTTCAGGATGCCGCGTTCGCGGAAGAGCGCCTGGTCGTCCGGGTTCTGGAAGAAAACCTTGCTCACCCGGGCCAGCGCCAGCGCGTACAGCTTCTGTGCGAGCCCACGCACGATCATGCGCTGGCCTTCGCCCTGGAACGCATAGCCCAGGCCCGTGATCAGCGCAAACCGGCGCGGCACGCGCGCCATCCACGCTGCCAGCGAGCCGTAGATAACCGGTTTGATCGTGTAGGCCAGAACGACATCCGGCCGGATCGAGCGCATCAATCCGCGCAGATGCAGCAGCAGCAGCAGATCCCCCAGCGGGTTCAGCCCGGTGCGCCTGAGCGGGATCGCGTGCGCGACCATCGATCGCGCCTCGACCAGGCCATGAACGGGATGACCTGCGGCCAGGCCCGGCGTCGCGACATGCACCTCGAAACCGCGCGCAACCAGGGCATCCAGGAATGCACCACGGAAATGCAGCAGCGAGTCGGGAAAACCGCCGATGACGAGAATCCTGGGCGCTGCGAGCGGCTGCTGCGGCGAGGTCATGTCATGGGTCGAAAGGATGGCGTCGCATCCGCGTCAGGCCGGGTTTCGCCACACGGTCCGGTTGATGTAACGGGTGTAGCTCGGAATGATGCGCGCTACCTTCAGCGAGACGTTGCATGTCGCATAGTCGGCGACCATGTCCATCGGCTTTCCGGCGGCTTCGATCTGCGCTGTCACGACCGCGACCGCCGCCAGGACGTCGTCCTGCCTCAGTCCGCACATGATGAGCGTGCCCTCGTCCATGCCCTCGGGCCGTTCGTGGGCTTCGCGTATGGTGACGGCCGGGAAACCCAGGATCGAGGATTCCTCGGTCACCGTCCCGCTATCGGAAATCACGCAGAACGCATCGCTTTGCAAGCGAATGTAGTCAGCGAATCCAAGCGGCTTCAGGAATCGCACGAGTGGACTGATCTTCAGTTCGCCGCGCGCTTCCAGGCGCTTGCGCGTGCGCGGATGCGTGGACACGATGACCGGGAGTCCGTAATGCCGTGCGAGGGCGTCGAGCGTCGCGATCAGCGTCGCGAGGCCTGTCTCGCTGTCGACGTTCTCCTCGCGATGCGCGCTGACGATGAAATATTTCCGCGACTGCAGGTCGAGGTCGGCAAGCACGGTTGATGCTTCGATCGACTGCGCCTGTCGCAGGATCACTTCGCGCATCGGCGATCCGGTCTTGATCACCGTTTCCGGCCGGACGCCTTCGGCGAGCAGGTAACGCCTCGCGTGTTCGGTGTACACCAGGTTGATGTCGCTGATGTGGTCGACGATCTTGCGGTTGATTTCCTCCGGAACGCGCTGGTCGAAGCAACGGTTGCCCGCCTCCATGTGGAAGATCGGTATCTTCCTCCGCTTCGCCGCGATGGCCGAGAGGCAACTGTTGGTATCGCCGAGCAGCAGCAAGGCGTCGGGGCGATGGCGAGCCATCTCGGCATCCGACTTGGCGATGATCGATCCGATCGTCTCCGCAACCGAATCCGTCGCCGCGGCGAGAAAAGCGTCGGGACGGCGCAAGCCCAATCCTTCGAAGAAGATCTCGTTGAGTTCGTAGTCGAAGTTCTGCCCCGTGTGCACGAGCACCTGCTCGTAGTGCCGATCCAGCTCCTGGATCACGCAGGACAGCTTGATGATTTCGGGTCTGGTGCCGACGATCGTCATGATCTTCACGTTTCGGCTCCGGCAAGCGCCGCGATCATGCTGTCCCATGTCGGCGGCTGGTAGGAAAATTCCTTTCGGAAGATCGACGAATCCAGCGAGCGGTCGCATTCGAAGGAATGATCCGGCACGATCTGCGTCGCCAGCCCGAGCTTCGCCTTGATCAGCATCAACAGGTCGTATTTCGAAATCGGATCGCTAGAGACGTGATACATGCCGCTCGCCTGCGGATGCTCGACCAGCAGCCGTTCGATAATGTCGCTCAGCTCGATCGTGGTGAAGCCGGTGAAGATCGCCTTGGTGAAGCCGCGGACCACTCCATCCTGCGCCAGGAACCATTCGAGCAGGCTGCCGCTCCTGCCGAGTTCCCGGCCGATGATCGACGTGCGCAACGTGAGGCAGCCCGCGCCGGCGACTTCCCCCAGCGCTTTGCTGCGGCCATACACGTCGTACGCGTCGGGAACGTCGCCTTCGCTGTAGTTTCCCTTGCGCCCACTGAACACGCAGTCGGTGCTCAAGTGGATCAGCCTGGCGCCGAGCAATCCGCACATCAGCGCCAGCCGCTGCGGAAGCAGCGTGTTGATTTCGACGCTCGGGATGACTTCCTTGGCCGCAGTGCGCTGCTTGACGATGCCGATGCAGTTGACCACCGCATCCGGGCGGTTTTCTCCGAGCACATCCAGCAACCGGTCTGGCGACTCGGCCGAGACGCCGAAAACCGAGTTCTGGCGGTTGAACATCGGATAGCGGGCGTATGCGGCCATGTTCTGCCGGAGCGTGCAGGTCACGTCGTGCCTGGCGGACAGATGCAGCATCAGCCGATGGCCCAGCATTCCGTCGCCACCCAGGATCAGGATGCGCATGTCAGCGATCCGCGCCGATGTCGTGCGCGATGAAGTCGAGCGCCAGCAGTTTTCGTTTCACACCTTCCACATCGAGCCGCTCGGTGTTGTGGGAGTTGTAGTCCTCGCCGCTCGAGAGCGAAATCTCGCCCTCATGGAAGAATTTCCCGTAATTGAGGTCGCGGTTGTCGGCCGGGATGCGGTAGTAGTCGCCAAGGTTCACGACGTGGGCCATTTCCTCGCGGGTCAGCAACGTCTCGTACAGCTTCTCGCCATGCCGTGTGCCGATCACGCGAATCTCGTTCTTCGCGTTGTAGAGCTCGAGCATGGCCTGGGCGAGGTCACCGATCGTCGAGGCAGGCGACTTCTGGACGAAGATATCGCCCTGCTGTCCGTGCACGAACGCATAGAGCACGAGTTCGACCGCATCGTCTAGCGACATCATGAAGCGAGTCATGTTGGGATCGGTGATCGTCAGTACGCCGCCTTCGACGATCTGGCGCGCAAACAGCGGAATCACCGACCCCCGCGAAGCCATGACGTTGCCGTAACGCGTGCAACAAAGGACGGTACGATCCGACGCAGTGAACTTGGAGCGTGCAACTGTCACCTTCTCCATCAGGGCCTTCGACATGCCCATGGCATTGATCGGATAGACGGCCTTGTCGGTGCTCAGCACGATCACCCGCTTGACGCCCTGCGCGACGCAGGCCCTGAGCGTGTTCTCCGTACCCAGGACATTCGTCTTGACCGCCTCGAGAGGATAGAACTCGCAGGACGGAACCTGCTTCAGCGCAGCCGCCGAGAACACGTAGTCCACGCCTTCGAGCGCCGGAAGGATGCTTTCATAGTCCCTGACATCGCCGATGTAGAACTTGATCTTCGGGTTCGCGAACAGGATGCGCATGTCGTCCTGTTTCTTCTCGTCGCGGCTGAAGATCCGGATTTCCCGGATGTCGGACTCGAGAAACCGCTTCAATACGGCGTTGCCGAAGGAGCCCGTGCCTCCCGTGATGAGTAGCGTCTTCTCCTTGAACATTCCCAGATCCCTGCTCATCGTGCAGCCTCCGTCCGTTTTGCTTGCGACGCCTGGTGAAAGCCCGTTGCCCACGCAACGTACTCGGGCAGGCCGGTGTCCATCGCGACCGACGGAGCGAAGCCGAATGCGCGTTGCGCCATGGAGACATCCGCGAGGCTGTCCTTGACGTCGCCAGCACGCTCGGCGCCGTGCACGATCGCCACATCACGGGGAATCAGCGCCCGTATCGACTCCGCGAGTGCGCCTATCTCGATCTGCGTTCCGCTGGCGATGTTGTATGCGCCAGATGGCACCCCCGCGCGGGCCGCCAGCAGGTTGGCCTGCACCACATCCTTCACGTTGATGAAGTCCCGCGTCTGCTGGCCGTCTCCGTAGATCTCGATTGGCCTGCCGTCGAGGGCGTTGAACACGAAGATCGGAATCACGTTGCCGTAGGCATCGAAGCGCTGGTTCGGCCCATACACGTTGAAATAACGCAGGCACGCGACTTCGATCCCGTAGATCTGCCCGTACGCCAGGCAGTGCTTCTCCATGCACAGCTTGCTGTTCGCATAGGGCGTCAACGGATCGATCGGATGATCCTCGCGGATCGGAATGTGCTTGAGTTCGCCATAAATGCCGGCGGACGATGAGGCGACCACCTTGCGTACGCCTTCGGCACGCGCGGCTTCGAGGACGCGCAACGTCCCGATCACGTTGACTTCAGAATCGCCGATGGGATCGTCGATCGAACGCTTGTTGCCGACCGAGGCGGCCAGGTGGAAGACCACGTTCCGCGATCGCATGGCCTCACGCACGATCCGCTCGTCGCGGATATCTCCTTCGATGAACATGTGCCCCGGGATCTCCGACAGGTTTTCGCGATACCCGGACTGCAGATTGTCCAGCACCCGGACATCGTGTCCGTCCGCCACCAGCGCCTTGACCAGATTTGAACCGATGAATCCTGCCCCGCCTGTCACCAATGCTTTCACTTTCGCTCCCTGCAAATCGTTGGGCCATCATCGACCGTGAACAACGCCACCTACGCCGCGCGAACGTCACGCAGGAACGACCCCAGCATGTCGGAGAAGACCCGGTAGTCGAACGCGAGTTCGGCATGCCTGCGCGCATTCACCCTGATCTGCCCACGCTCGTTGGCATCCGCAGCCAGCGCGCGCCGCAACGCGCGCTCCATTTGTTCTGCGTCCTCACCATCGCAGACAAAACCGGTGTTCCCGTCGCGCAGATGGCTCTTCAGGTCGCTCGTGAGGTTGGCTATGACGGGAGTTCCAACCGCGAAGCTTTCCACGAACTTCGTCGGAAACCCGGCATGCGCGTAGCGCGAGTCGCGGCGCAATAATACGCTGAAGTCCGATTCCCTCACCAGACTGAGCGTGCGGTCGTGCGGCAACTGGCCAAATGCAACCACGGATCCGGGGAGCCGATGCAGGCCTCGGGTGGCGAGCGCCGGATACTTGAGGACGTCCTCCTCGCCGAGGCCGGCGATGTGGAACCGGACCTGCTGGCCCGATGTGTCGATGCGCAGGACCGCTTCGATCATCGTATCCAGAAGATCCTTGTTCCCGGGCGATCCCGCATAGCAGATTGTCAATCCGTTGGACGAACCCGCTGTCCGCGCCTCGATGACGGCGGTATCGAGGGTCGGTGGCACCCTCGCCACGCGACGCCCGGCTGCCTCGTAGAAGTCCTGCAGGTAGCTGCTAATCGCGATGATCCCGTCGATGCGCGTGCACAGGAAGCGCATCGCGAAGTCGATGTTCCACTGGTACGGCGAGACCAGCCCGGCGAAGGTGCTGACCGGCTCGTACCACTCGACCGCATCGAACACGAGCGGGACTGCATGCTTCCTGCACCATGGCATCAAGTTGAGCAGGTACGGCGAGTAACCGCTGTACAGCACGACCGCGGCGGGCTTCTGGCTCATGCGGTCGAGCCACGCCACTGTGCGTCGTCCCATCAGTGCATATCGCATGCGCTTCAATGGCGACGACAGGTGCTCGGACGTGCGTTCGCCGATCGAATCGACCGTGATGCCGTCCTGAATGCTGGAGGATCCGTTCCCATGCGCAGGGGTGCACTGGCCGGACCCGATGGAAACGCGGTATCCCGCGGCGACCATCGATTGCGCGTTGCCCAGGATCCTGCGCGCGGCCGCGCCTCCGTCCGGGAAGCCGAATGGGCCGACGTACGCAATCAGTGGTTTGGTGGGTTCCATCATGTTCCGGGTTGTCCGATCTGATCGCGCCGCATCCCGCAGGATCGGAGCCAGCTGTCACGCCTGTTTTTGTTTCCGTCCGAAGCCGCGCACGATATGGGACGCGGAGCGCTTTTCGTCGGGACTCATGCCGAACCGCCACATCAGCAGCGCATAGATCGCCGAATAGATCGCGATCTTCAGGACCAACGTCCGCCAGTTGTTGTCCATCGATGCATTCAGGCCGAAACCGATCGCAATGCATGCCAGCGCGACCGGCAGGATCCGGCTCCACAACTGCCAGGTGAATCGCCGGATCTCGATCTGGGCCTTGATCTGCAGCACGAAGTTGTCCGAAACATAACCGATGAAGATTCCCAGCCCGGTGCTTGCGGCCGCGCCCACGATGCCCACCCGATGGATCAGGAAGATCGTCAGCGGGATGTTCAGCAGGGATACCGTCATGATCACCGCCGAGCGATACCAGTACAGGCCTTTCGCCTGCAAGATGATGTTGCGCACATTGCCGACCAGTTCCAGCGAGTACGGCGTCAACGTCACCAGCATGACGTAGTAGGACGTGCGATAGCCTTCGCCCAGCCATAGCACGATGAACGATTCGCCGAAAACGACCAGCCCGGTCAGCACCAGCATCAGGACGAGCGCCTGCACGCGCGAGATCCTGATCAACAGGTCCGTCAGTTCGGCGCCCGTGGCTCCGCGCTCGACGCGGCGCACGACTTCCGGAAGCATGACCTTCGAGATCGCCGTGGAAAAGCTCATGAAGTACTTGTTGAACATGATGCCGATCGCGTAGACGGCGACCGCGCTCGAACTGATCATCGCGCCGACGATGATGTTGTCGAGCTTCCAGTAGATCTGCTCCACGACGACCACGATGAAGATCGGCGCGGAATAAAACATCGTCGCCCGGATCAGCGCACGCTGGAAGGCCCGGAACTGGAAGCGCGCATGCAGCCTGCCGACCGCGTACATCAGCTTGTAGCCGAGGAATGCCGCATTGACGACGGCCGTCACGGCGACGACCGCCACCGCCTGGAAACCGAAAACAAGAAACAGGCAGATCGCCGCAATCGTGACGAAGCTCGCCAGCATTTCCAGCACGCGCATCAGCACGAAGCGCTCGTTCGCGTACAGCAGCGCGCCGATCGGATTGAGCGCGATGGTCAGGGCCGTGGTCGCCATCGCGATCAGGAACATCTCGCGCAGCATCACGATCTCATACGGTGTCAGGCTCTTCGCGAACAGCGCCGGCAGGGCCTGGTAGATGGCCAGGCCTGCCACCACGACCATCGACGCGATACCCACATACAACGTCATCATCGTCCCCAGGTACGAGGCCGCACCCTCGCTGTCGCCGCGCGTCTGGTAGCCGACGAGATGGCGAACGACCGAATCGTTCATGCCCATGTCGAGGATCGTGAGGTACGCCGCGAACGATCCGACGATGCTGAACACCCCGTACTGGGACTTGCCCAGATGCGAGACCAGGAATGGCGTGAACGCAAGGCCGATGCCGATGTTGATGAAGATCTGCACATACGCGAGCATCGCGCCATGGCGTTTCTGGCTCATCGTGCGTGCCCGCCCTGAGACACCAGCGCGGCGAGTGCCGCAATTTTCAGTTCGTCATCGAGGAGTTGCGCGGGCAACTGATCGTTCGTGAGTTTCGCGCGCAGCGCGGAATCGGTCAGGATGCGCCGCATCGCGGCCACGATCGCATCCTCGTTGTTGTCCGCAATCAATCCGTTCTGCCCGTCGACGATCTGCTCGTCGATGCCGGAGATGCGCGTCGCCACCACTGGCAATCCCGAGACCTTCGCTTCGTTGACCGCACCAGCGAGGCCCTCGTAGTACGACAGCGTCGCCGACACGTCCGCATGCGCGTAGTAGCCGAACGGATCCTCCCGGTGCCCCACCAGGAAGAAGCGCTGCGACAGCCCGCATTCCTCGACGAGCTTCGCGATCTGCTCCCGATCCGGACCATCGCCGACCAGGAACCAGTAGAAATCGATCCCCTCGTCGGCCAGGCGCCGATGCACCGCGACCATCCGGCGCAACGCCTTGGCCTTGTCGCTCAGGCGGCAGACGGTCACGACCTTGAGCAATGCGTCGTATCCGCCGTAGGGATCGGCAGCCTCTCGCGCCTTGCGCCGCATCTGATCGATGCACAACACGTTGTAGATGACGACCGCCTTGGTCGCCACGTCGGGCACGAGCGCAACGAGCGAGTCGCGTGCGGTTCTGGAGACGCAAACATAGTGGTCGATGCGTCGCTGATCGCGCCGGATCGACCGGATCATGCGGCCATCCGGATCGGACTGCGCGAGGTCGTTGCGGATCCAGTGCAGTCGCACGCGGCTGCGCACGACCGCGCATGAAAACCAGGTGGACATTCCCTGCAGCGATGCCGCCGACGCGTCGTAGCGCCGGAACAGATACGGAACCATCCGCAACAGCCCCTGCAGACGATAGACGACGTACAAGGCGAGATCCGGAAGCGCCTTGAGCCTGTCGGCGATGCCGCTGGCGCGTTTGAATGCCATGCCGGCCGCGCGGTCGCGCAGTCGGGTGAGGCGCACGCGCGGATCGATCGCCGACTCCAGCGTTCCGCCGCCCGTCGTGACCACCAGTTCGACATCCCAACCTTGCCCGGCCAGAACACTCGTCAGCCGCAGCAGCGACATCTCCGCGCCGCCGACGTTGAATACCGGATAGTGGAACAGGATCTTCATCGAGAATCGCATCTCCAGGCATCGGCTAGCGCAAGCGCCCCGCATGCATGATTGGTTCTGCCAGTTATTTCCTGCGACGCGATCGCATCGCGTCCCGTTGTTGCCGCAGGTAGCGCCTTGTCCGCGTCGCGATGCCCCCGGAATAGACGCGACGGAATTCAGCGACGATGCGGCGATCCTCCGCCACGTCGCCCAGCTCGAAGGGTACCGGTTCGCCCGGGATATCGGCGTTCTTCGCCTTGCCCACACCGCTGTGAATGCCGGACCCGTCGTAGCCGATGTTCTGGATCCGGTTGACCGCCGGATAGATCGTGCTCCAGCCTTGGCGGAACTGCCAGTAACCGAACCGGATCGACCACGAATCGCAGAGACCTTGCATCTGTCGCTGCAGGCGATCGGAACGATCGCTGCCGCAGCGGTCGAATGCGCGGCGCACGCTCCAGTCCGACAGCAGATCCTGATAGCCCGGTGCGGTCCAGTCCACCTGTTGCCAACGATCCACCCATGTCCCCCAGCCCTGGCTGCAGTTGCGCGGTACCCGATAGACGCTGTGCGGGTAGTCGCTCGGCAACTGCTGCAGCGGGGAGAACGCCGTGACCGATCCGATCGTCGGATCGCGTTCGTAGAATGCGAGCGCCTGGTTCATGAAGTCCAGGAAGTCCGGCGACAGCACGAGATCGTCTTCGAGCACGATTGCCTTGCCGCGCTCCTGCAGCACTTTCCCGACGCCGCCGATCACCGAATTCGCAAGCCCGAGATTGTGCGGCGACGCCATCACGTGCACGCGGTCGAACAGGTCGCGCCGGACCACGCCTTCGATCGCCTGGCGCACCTGCTGCACGCGCTCGCGCATGCGCTCGTCGCGCGGACCATCGGAAAAAATCCATAGTTCGCTGCTGCGCGCCAGCGGATTCGCGGCAAGCGACTGGACGACCCGAAGCATGTGTTCCGGCCGGTTATAGACAAACAGGACGATCGGAGCGGGCGTCATGTCGCCCCCGCAGCGACAGCTGCAAATGCATCGCCGCCGAGGATCGCCGCATACGCCGCCAGCAGCAGTTGCAGGTTGCGTTGCGGATCGTGCGTGTTGCGTGCGTGCGCCATCGCCTTCTCCGACAGGGCATCGCACAACGCGCGATCGTCGAGCAGGCGCTTGACCTGATAGGCCAGGCAGGCCGGATCGTCGGCGCGATAGAACAGTGCATCCACCTCGTCGGTCGCCATGCTCGGCACGCCTCCGGTGTACGCAGCGACCGATGGCACGCCCATCATCATCGCTTCGCCGAGGGTGTTCGGGCTGTTCTCGATGATCGAGGACATCACGTACACATGCGAGCGACGCATGCGCTCGGCCATTTGTTCAGCCTGCAGCACACCGAGGAACTCGACGTGATCCTCAAGGCCCATCCGGCGAACGAGCCTGCCGAGGTAGGCGCCATATCCGATCATGCCCTTCAGACCGGCGGGAGTGAGTCCACGATTCCGCGATCCCGGCGCCTCGCCCGCGACCAGCAGCTTGATGTTCGGAAACTCGCGGCGCAGCAGTTCGACGGCTTGCAGCACGAAATGCGCGCCCTTCCTCGGCGAGCCGGCATTGCCGATGAAAATCGTGTGCGGCTCGAAGTCTCCCTGCTGCCACCGTTTCGCATAGAACACGTCGCGCAGGATGCGGCTGCACGGGTAATAGGCGGCCAGCGGATTGATCGCATGCGCATGCGATCGATCCCACAGCGTGCGTCCCATGACATTGCGCGCCAGACCGATCGTCTTCCGTTCCAGGCGCAGGCGCGGCAGAAAGACGAACCGTTTGTTCGCGACCATCGCGAGCGCCGCGAGTCCATCGAGCGGGTTGAGCGATGCAAGCATGTCGGCGACCCGCAGGCCACCGTACTCGTAGGGTTCGTAGCCGTTGATCACGCCCTGCAACGACAGCAGGTGCCTGCCCTTCCATGTGGAAAGGAACCGCTGCGTGTACGCCATCTCCGAGCCTTCTGCGTGCAGCAGGTCCGGCTTGAATTCGCCGAGCACGGCTTCGCAATCGGCCTGCGCAACATCGAAGCGGTCGCTGCGCCGCTGCGGCATCGCGTAGTAAGTGATTCCGTCGACCACCGTGGAAGCCAGCTTGGCGACCGGAGCACGCATCGCCACTCCGATCTCGATGCCGCTGATCTTGACCAGTTGCCGCAGCATCGCGGGCACCCAGCCACCGAATGGCACGCGCTCGCAGCCGAAATGCCCGGCCACGTCCGGGAGCACGACATTGACGATCCACAACACGCGCATTCAGGCCACCGCCCGCGTCGCGTTCGTCTGCACGCGATCCATGAAGCGCCGCATCGGCTCACGATAGCGCTCGAAGTGGAAGGGATTGTCGCGACGGCACGCTTGCTTCATCGCATCGAGTGCGGGTTCATCGATGGAAACCGCCGTGCGAAGAACTGCGGTCAGCTCCGCGACACCCGGCTGCTCCAGCAGGAATCCGTTGGCTCCGTTCTTGAGAAAATCCGCGATGTCGCTCGTGCGATTGGTGATGGTTGGCACGCCGCAACTCGTCGCCTCGACGTATTTGGTCGGAAAGCCGATCTGGCTGACCCTGTTGAGCGGACGCAGAAAGACCGAGTAGTCGGCCGCCTTCAACCGTGCGATCGCTTCGTCGTGGCTGACACGGCCGAGGAACGCGATCGATGCGCCGAGCCGGTCGACGGTCCCGGTCAGCCGTGGAAAGGCCGCGAGCAGTTGTTCGCGGGTGATGCCGACCACGGAAAACACGAAATCCTGTCGCTCGCGCGCGAGGGTGCCGAACGCCTCGACCACCAGGTGCACCAAGTCTTTGCTCATTCCCAAACCGGGGCTGCCGACATAGATGAACTGACGCACGGCGGCAGCGCGCGCGCCATTGTCCGCCTGCCATTTCGCATCGTTTCCGTCCACCACGAACGGCAGCACGATGGTGTTGAGTTGCGGTATGCGCCTTTGCAGGTGGGTGGAACCGCAGATCACGTTGCCGGCCTCGCGGGTCAGCTTGCGCAGGCGATAGGCGGACTCGAACATCCGTCGCAGGTTGCGCACCGGATTCGGGCCTTCCCATCCGTACCATTCCGTGCATTCCGCGACCACGCCGATGCCGGCGCGCTTGCACTTGCGGATCAGCGCTCGCAGGGCCACTGCCGGATAGTTGTATGCGATGACCGAATGCAGCGTATCCAGACCGATCTCTTCGGCCACTGACCAGACCGAATCGATCGATCGCGTGTAGTCGGGCCACGACCCGTTCGCGAACGGCTTGCGCACGTCCCTGCATTCGAAGCCGCCGATCCGGGTCGGCGAAGGCAGGTCGTCGAGCGTCGCTCCGAGCTTGCCGAGCAAGGTGACCTCGTAGCCCAGCGACCCAAGCAGCCGCGCATTCTCCAGCGCGCGTTGCGCCGAGGCGTTGCGGTCCGGGAAGCGAAATCCGCCCGTGTAGATGACGCGGTTCCGCATGTCAGGACATCGCCTTGGCGCGCGCGCTCGGCGATGGGCGTTGGCTTGGGTCATCGCGGCGATCGCCCCGATGCAGGTACGACATCGCCGCCGGATAGAACACGAACACCATGAATCCGAATGAGGCGAATACGTTGTTCAGCATCGAGAACAGAATCACCACGAACACCACCGAGAGGGCGACACCGAAATTACGGGCGGAATGGCGCAGCACCCGCAGCGGCAGGGAAAACAGCAGGTAGGCGAAAATCGATCCGAAAATGATGCCGTATTCCGCAAAGCGATCCAGAATCGCTGAATGCTTGCCGACGTCGTCGATCGACAGAGTGCCGATCACCGGATTTTCGATGAAGAGCTGCATGCTGCGGGTGTAGCGTTCCGAACGGCCCTTGACAGTACCAACGCTCTTGGATTCCTCCAGGCTGGCGCGAAAATCGCGCGCTTTCGGCGCCAACAAGGTGCCTTGCGTCTCGGCCACCGCAAAATCGGCGAGCGGCTCCAGGGCGTATGCCGCGATCGTGAACACCGACAGCGACGCCACCACCAACACCGCGATCGACCATGGGCTGCGGCTGCGGATCGTGGAGACCAGCCCGAGGCTGACCAGCGTGATCAGCACTGCGATCATGTAGCCCGCATTGAAGACGACGATGATCGACAACGCCAGATTCAGGAAGATCAGCAGCCATGCCGCCCCGCGCTTTGCCGCAGAGCCGGCGATCGCATCCCAGTTCACCCGCGAGGGCGCGATCACGAAATAAGCCAGGATCGGTATCGAGACCATCACCGAATAGATCAGCCCGAAGCCACCGATACCCGCATCCTGCAACTCCTGCGACTGTGCGGACGCGCGCGTCACGAGGCGCGATGCATTGCTGCCGAAAGTCGTGTAACCGCGCAGCGTGGTGTACAGCCAGATCGGGAAGAGCAGCAGCGCGATCCAGAACAACGGCCGCATCCGCCAGATGCCGCGGCGGCGGTAACTCTCATGAATCAGCAGGAACATCAACATGATCCAGGATTGGTATTGCCTGGCGATGTTGGCCTGATCGGGAACGATCATCTCGATGCAGACGGTGTAGAACAGATACACGAATACCAGCAGCACCGTCCCGCTGGGCTTGAAGAAGATGTTGTCCGGCCGCAGCAGTTCGATCGCCGCCCATAGTGCAGCCGAGACGAGCGCAAGCGCGCGGTAGACATCGCCAATCGCTAGTGGCGGCGAAATCGCCCATGCCACCAGATAGGCCAGGCACAGCATCTGGATGACATCCGAGACGCCCATCGCGGGCTTGTCCATCTCGGTCACCGCTGGGGCGCAACACGGTAGTAGTCGCGGTACCAGGCAACGAACGCGGCGACGCCCTCCTCGATCGACACGCCGGGCTGGTAATCGACGTCCGTGGCCAGATCGGTGCAGTCCGCCTCGGTGTCAGGCACGTCGCCGGCCTGCAGCGGCAGCATCTGCATGGTCGCCTTGCGGCCCAGGCAATGTTCCAGCACCTCGATGTAGCGCAGCAGCTCCTCGCTGCGGCGACTGCCGATGTTGTAGATGCGGTATGGCGCGTTGCTGCTGGCTGGATCGGGCGCATTGCTGTCCCATCCCGCATTCGCAGTCGCCACGCGATCCACGCAGCGCAGCACGCCTTCGACGATATCGTCGATGTAGGTGAAGCTGCGCTTGTGGCGGCCGTGATTGAACACCTTGATCGGCTCGCCTGCGAGGATCGCCCTGGTGAACATGAACAATGCCATGTCCGGCCTGCCCCACGGCCCATACACAGTAAAGAAGCGCAGCCCCGTGCATGGAAAGCCGTACAGATGCGCGTAGCCGTGCGCCATCATCTCGTTGGCTTTCTTGGTCGCCGCGTACAGTGTCAGCGGGTGCTCGGTCGGCTGGTGCTCGGAGAACGGCATGCGCGTATTCGCGCCGTACACCGAACTGGTCGAAGCGAACACCAGGTGCTCTACGCCGTACTGGCGGCATCCTTCGAGGACATGCAGGAATCCGGTGACGTTGCTGGACACATACACATGCGGATTCTCGGCCGCGTAACGCACTCCAGCTTGCGCAGCGAGATTGACGACCCGTTGCGGCCGATGCTCGGCGAACGTGCGCTCCACGGCGGCGCGGTCCGCCAGATCGGCGGTGACATGCGTGTAGTGCGGATGATCGACGATGCGCGCGAGCCGGGCCTTCTTGAGGTCGACGTCGTAATAGTCGCTGAGGTTGTCGATGCCGACGACCTCGTCGCCGCGCGCCAGCAGGCGCAGCGCAACATGCGATCCGATGAAGCCGGCGGTTCCGGTGACGAGTACCTTCATTGCATTCGACCTGTCTGAATGACCGTCGCGCCGGATGCCAGAGGATGCGTGAGCAGTCCGGATTGTGCGAGGACGGAGGTTATTTGTGGCGCACGCGATACTGCGCCCGCCACGCTGAGGTGGTGTTTGTCGCGGTATAGCGGAACGCCGTCTTCCTGGTAGCGGCAAGTCCCATCGCCGCCGCAAAACCACGGCGCGACCTCGAAGAACTTGACCAAGCCCTTTGCCGCCGCCGCCGTGGCCGCTGACGACAGGACTGGAGCGTTAGTTGCGCGATGCTCGGCCAACAATAGAGGTCGCATCGGTTCCCGGCCGGTTCGCTGCGTGAGAGCCATTGCGAGCGGCACTTCCTTATTCGCCGTTGGAACCGGTCCCAGCAAGACCGAGGTCAACTGGCGGTCCTTTAGATACTGCAGGGTGTCGTCCAGGGCAGTCGATGAAACCCGCGCATTGCCGGTGAGGCCCGCATCGTTGGACAATGCATAACCGCTGTCGGCGAAGTATGGGTTCCACGCTGCTGCCATAACCACGCCCTTGAGGTTGTGTTGTTGCCCGATGAACTTCTTCACTTCGAGGTTCTGGTCGTGACAACCCGGATCATGGCTGTTGTGGACGCCGAACAACGGCGGGCACGCCGAGTTGGGCACGAACCAGGCGGACATGTGCTGCTGTTTCAGCACGAGGTCGAACCCGGGCGCCCATGCCAGCGCATGGCTGTCGCCCCAGAGCATCAGGCTCGGCGGCCCGGCCGCGGGATCGCCGATCACGCAGAACGTTTTCGCCTTCTTGTTCGGGCGGTTGTCGCATTCGAGGAAGGGGACTACCGGGCTGCGATCCTTGTCGAGCTGGACGGTACGTGCATCGAAGCGACCCGGCGCACCGTGCATCCGCACACCGACCATCCCGGCGGCGACCAGCAGGCACATCGCCAGCCCGGCGCCAGCGAACAGCGAGCCGCGTTTCGCACCGACGCGACGCCGGCGGAACGGCTGCTCGATCAGGTGATAGGAAGCCATTGCCGCGAGCAGCGATGCCGCGAGCACGACCCATACCAGCGGGCCCAGCGGATCCATTGCGACTTCGAAGCGCGTGAAGACGATCAGCGGCCAGTGCCACAGGTACAGCGAATAGGAGATCGCACCGATGTAGACGATCGGTCGAATCGACAGCAGGCGCGACGGCGCGCTCGATCCGCTCGCCCCGACATGCAGCAGCATCGCTGCGCCCAGCACGGGCGGCAGCGCGGCCCAGCCCGGAAACAGGGTGGCCGGCGAATAGAAGAAGACCGCGTAGGCGATCAGCGCGAGTCCCGACGCACCCACGACCTCGCGCAGCCAGGGCGACTGCAGCGGCTTGACCATGTCCAGTGCAAGCAGGCAGCCGGCCGCAAGTTCCCACGCGCGAAACGGGGCAAGGTAGAAGACCATCGTTGGATAGCGATGCATGACCACGATCGCAGCCACGAACGACAGGAGTGCCGCCAGCGCAGTGATCCAGCGCACAAGACGCGGCACGAACCGGCAGCAGGCGAGCAGGAAGATCGGGAACAGCAGATAGAACTGTTCTTCGACCGCGAGCGACCACGTATGCAGCAATGGATTGAGCGTGGAATCGGTGGAGAAATAGCCGCCGTTGAGCCAGAAGGTCACGTTCGATGAAAACAGCACGGTCGCGATCGCGCCGCGCAGCGTGATCAGGAAATCGCTCGGCAGGAGCACGAACCAGCTAGCCACGAGGACGCAGGCGAGCATCGCGAAAAGCGCCGGGAACAGCCTGCGCACGCGGCGCTCGTAGAATCCGGCGAACGTGAAACTGCCC
The DNA here is from genome assembly GCA_038226665.1 of Lysobacterales bacterium. Classification (GTDB taxonomy): domain Bacteria; phylum Pseudomonadota; class Gammaproteobacteria; order Xanthomonadales; family Xanthomonadaceae; genus SZAS-103. Next base: position 154,742 of record JBBRQI010000001.1, read on the forward strand.
TGATCGATTTCACGCTTGATGATGCCGGTGATGAGATAGCCGGATATCACATAGAAGATGTCGACGCCGACAAACCCGCCCGGACATCCGAGCCCGAGGTGGTACAGCACGACGGGCAAGACTGCGATCGCGCGAAGGCCATCGATATCGGGACGATACCTGTCGCCGATGGTGCCCGACTTCACAGGCGCCCGTCCGCCAGGCCGGCCGGCAGCAGGCTCTTCACGTCGAACAGCACGCCGTTCGCATTGAGCAACCCGCGCATCCATGCGGCGCCGCGTTCGCGAAAGCGGTCGTGGCCGACTGCGAGGATCACTGCGTCGTAGCGGCCAGCTTCCGGTTCGGCGATGAGCGTGAGGCCGTATTCCTGCTGCGCCTCGACCGCGTCGGCCCAGGGATCGTGCACGTCGACCAATGCACCGAATTCGATGAATTCGGTCACGATGTCAGTGACCTTGGTGTTGCGCAGGTCGGGACAGTTTTCCTTGAATGTGAGGCCCAGCATCAGAATGTGCGCGTCCGCAACCGGCTTGCGGCGACGGTTCATCAATTTGACGACGCGCTGCGCGACGTATGCGCCCATGCCGTCGTTGATGCGGCGGCCGGCGAGGATCATCTCGGGGTGGTGGCCGACAGCCTGCGCCTTGTGGGTGAGGTAGTAAGGATCGACGCCGATGCAATGTCCGCCGACCAGGCCAGGCCGGAACGGCAGGAAATTCCATTTGGTCGCGGCAGCTTCCAGCACTTCGGAAGTGTCGATGTCGAGCCGCTCGAAGATCATCGCGAGTTCGTTGATCAATGCAATGTTGACGTCGCGCTGCGTGTTTTCGATCACTTTGGCGGCTTCGGCGACCTTGATCGAACTGGCCTTGTGGGTGCCGGCGGTGATGATGCTGGCATATAGAGCATCCACGAAATCGGCAATTTCCGGGGTCGAACCGGAGGTCACTTTCTTGATCGACGGCAAGCGATGCTGCTTGTCGCCGGGGTTGATGCGTTCGGGGCTGTAACCAGCGAAAAAGTCGGCGTTGAATGCGAGGCCGGAGACCCGCTCGAGAATCGGCACGCAGACTTCTTCGGTCGCACCCGGGTAGACGGTCGATTCGTACACGACCACATCGCCCGCCTTCAGAACGCTTCCTATGGATTCGCTGGCCTTGATCAACGGCGTGAAGTCGGGCGTCTTGAACGCATCGATCGGCGTCGGCACAGTGACGATGAAGACGTTGCACGCGCGCAGATCGTCGAGCTTGTCGGTGAAACGCAAGCGCGCCGCTTCGGCCAGCTCGGTGGCGCTCACCTCGAGGGTATGATCCCTGCCCTCGCCGAGCGCGCTGATGCGCGCGGGATTGATATCGAAACCGACGGTGTCGTAGCGCCTGCCGAACTCGACTGCGAGAGGCAGCCCGACGTAACCCAAACCAACGATTCCGATTCTGCTCTGATTCAAGTCTGGCTGGTTCAATTCCCGCATTTCGTGCGAAACCCATCTTGTTGGCTGGGCATGATCGCCGATTCCATGAGTTACGTCACGCTTCAGGAACTTTTACTGATTCCTTTCGGCTCCGGTTTCGCATCGGCGGCCGGCAAAACCAGCGCGCAACAAAGCCCGAAAACGACGAGGATCGCCGTCTTGCGCAGCGGATAATCGATATAGCTGTGCGCCAGCAACAGCGCGATGGACAAAGTCGCCGCCTGGCCGATCAACGAAGCGCGCGTCTTGTCCTTCCAGGCAAGCCAAATGCACCATGCAAACCATCCCATGAATCCGGTGCCCAGCAGCAGTCCCGGGTAGCCGGTCTCAAGCCATAGTTCGTGATAATCGCCATGCGCGCGGTTGATGTAATACGGACCCAAATCCTGCTCGGGCGAAACCACCTCATATGCCTGCACGAACGTGCCCAGTCCCGATCCCCATGGGCCGAAATGACGCGCGGCCTCGAGCGTCATGTCATGCACCTTCCAGCGCATGCCGATATCGGCGCCTTGATCGAACCTGGCGATTGTCGCCGATCCGGCGACAATGACCGTCGCCATCACGCCAATCATCGCGCATGCGACGATGGACAAGAGGACTGCCTTCTTCAGACGATATCTGCGCAAAAGTGCAAGGCTGCCGAAGATGGCCAGGGCGCCGAGGATCAGCGCCGCGCGCGAACGGGTTTCAAAAGCTGCTATCAACAGAGTCATGATCACAAGACCCAACAGACCCATCCATGGCACCCATGTCTGCGGTTCGGATCTGCGGCGGCTGACCCACAAACTCAGGGCCACAGCAACAGCAAGCGGAATCGTCATCGCCAGAAACGTGCCGAAATGATTGCGGTTGGAAAACAAGCCCGCAAAAGCATCGGAATAAACTGGCGTTTTGTTGATGGCTTGCGGTGTGGATGCCACCAGGCCATTCATCTTGGCCAACAGATCGCCCACGCTCGGCGCTGCGGCTGGCGTACCGCCGTGAAGCGCAAGTCCAATCAGCGTCATCGCAATTCCACCGATGAACAGCAGCCACAGCAGCGCGTTGCGCTGTTGTTGCGACATCCAGCGCACCGCGAGAAACATCCCGATCGCCGGCAGCGTCCACTGCAATGCACGCTCGGTGTTGAGCGGGTTCAGGCTGAGCGATGTCCATGCCGGCGTGACGCCGACGCTGCGCATGTCGCGCAACAAATCGGCGCGCCCGGGAAGCGCTGTCCACCATGCGAGCGGCAGGGGCGCAAGTTGCACGAATGCCAGCACCACGATGCCGAAGAGGATGCACAACGCCGCGCGATCCGGACCCCGCAACGGGCTTTGCACCCATTGCACTCCGGCGAGCACAATCAACGGTAACGCGCACAGCTGCACGGCAGTGTCGCCGAACGAGCCTCCGCTGCCGCCGAACAGCAGGCCGCAGATAAAAACCGCACAGGTCAGCAGGAACACAATCGGGGACACCCCCGCCGGATCGTTCCAGAGCGGGGCGGATGGGGCCGATTCACGTTGGTGCCGTAGCGAATGCGAATGACGGCGATGCGAGCCCGAAGTCGGAGTCATGCCAGAAGCAATCGCAGTTCCGGCAATGGCGCGCTTATTCGAATCGACATCGGATCCTGCTGCGGCATATTTGCGAGGGGAAAGACAGGATGCCCAAAAAGACCAGGCCGCGTCGAGCGCGGCCTGGTCAGGTTGCTGTCAGCCTGATTACGGCTGGCTGATTCCCTGATGATGGTTGTCGCTGCCACCCGAAGAGGCAATTGCTGCTGCGATGAGAACGACACCGACTGCACCTGCGGCGACGACGTAGTTGTTGTCTCCAGGCGCTTCAACCGCTGCGCAAGCTTCCGGATGACCATCCTTGTCGCGGCATTTCTTCCGATCGTCGGTGTCGCCAACGGCTTGGGCGTACATCCGTCCAATCTTTTTCACCGGCAACCCAGCCTGCGGCACGGAATTGACACTGTACAGGCTCCCCGACGGAACAGCCGCTTTGCTGCCATCGGCGTAGGTCAAGGTTGCAGTACCGCCCTGCATCACCATCACTCGATCGCCAGGCTTGAGGATTTGGCCGGGCCGGGCAGTCACAAAATGCGAGCCGTCGTTCACCAGCACGGTGCCTTGGCTAGAGGACAACGTCGGGCCAATGAGATTGGTGGATGACGTCGCAGCCCCCGCAGTCGTGGACAGGCCCAGAAAAACTGCCGCGAGTAATACATTGCGAATCATGGCTTCACCTCTCATCAACGGGGCGCCTTTTAAGCAGGCTTGTGAAAATCTACGCTGACATTGACCGTATTGCAAGCCTCAATCTGAACCTTCGCCGATACAAGTGTGTCATTGCGTCACCTGCCGGAATTGACCGGCGGCGGCTGGATCGGCTGCATCCCCCAGCCGCGTCATCGCCAGATTGTCGAAAATCGCGGTGCCGGTCAGTGGCTGTCCCTTGAAAGACCCCGGCGCAAGATCCAGTTTCAGCCATTGACTGCCGCAATCCGCGTCCGGCACGTCGAACTCCATTTGGAACACTCCCCACGCGATGTCGCCGGCGAATGGTTGCGATGCCGCGATGATGTTCTGTCGGCTACCCGCTGTGCAGGCAACCGTCCAATGCAGACCATTCTCGCTGGTGAGCGCATTGGATTGGCCCATCCCGGTCAAACGGTAATGACCAGGTCCCAGAATCAACCGTTGCCGGATCGGTTGATAATCGAGTGGCAGGCCATCGAATTTCACTTGCAGGACATTGTCGGTCGTGGAGCCTGCGCGCGGGGCGATCAGCATGTCGAACCCGGTGCCTCGATCAGGCAGCGACCAGTCGAAAGCATGTCCGCCGGGCTGAAACGTGAAGCTGCCGTCATATATGTCGCCCAATACTGTTCGTTGCGCGTCGGATAAAGTCGCCGCCCAGGTGACATAGGCATTGCTCCATCGACCGTCCTTGATCTGCCGCTGAATCAGCAGGTCCGCTTCGGTGGCACCTTTGGGAAACGGCAATGGATCGTCACCACCCCGGCTGGCGAAGACCCGATCGACCATATCCGAATCCGAGCCGGAAGCGGCCAGGACAGTGAGAAAATAGGCACGCCAAGGCGGTCTGGTCTTCAGCAATCGAGACAATGGCTCCAGCACCAACGGATTTTGCGACAGCGCTGCCAGAGCCGGCAACAGATACGATGCGGCGGGCGGCTGGATGCGCAACTCCATGTCGATCTGATGCAATGCTTCCGGCAATTTCCCTGCCTGCAGGTCATAGTCCAGCAGCTTGGCACGCGTGGGAATATCGCGTGGAACGTTGCGCAAGGCGATGAGGTAAAGCCGATGGGCCTCCTGTTTTTTGCCGAAGAATTCCGCAATGCCAGCCAGTTCGCGATAGGGACGCCCATCGAGCGGATATGTCGCCAATGCGCGCAACGCAAGCGTTTTGGCCTTGGCAAAATCCGGCTGCGCCAACGCGTCGTCTGCCGCATCGACGAGCGCATCGGAATCGGCAGAGCGCCAGGACAAGGTTGTCTCTGGCTCCGAATCGACCCACAGATCCGCCACGCCGAGGGTCAGCACATGCCACGCAATGAATGCTGCGATCGGTGCCAGCAACGCCAGCATGATCCATGCCGATGCGCTCCAACGCCGCGTGGGCGTGCCGGTCGGCGCTTTCCTGGGGCCTTCGCCTGCTTCACGCACGCGCTTGCGATGCTGCGATGGGCCGGGTTCGATTGTAGGCATCGTCATTGGGCATTTCTGTGCAGGATGCGTTGGATTTTCCAATCGCCATTCATGGGTGCCGCCTCGATCAGAATCCAGCCATCCACCCGCGTCGCGGAGAGTTCGCCATTTTTGCGGATACGCGCATGGAAAGGTCCGCTGCCGACAATCCGGTCAGAGCGGACCATCCATTGCACCTCGTTCAGATCGAGCTCGCGCGAACTGGTGCCCTGGAACAGATGGTCGTAGTCCTCGGTGATAGTCTGGATTCCGCCTCGATTATCGACCGCATCCGGACCAAACAGCCGCATCATCCGGGACAGGTTACCCCCGGCATAGGCTGTAGCGAAGGCATGCGACAAATCGACTGCGGCTTCCTGCGCGATCAGGGTTTGGTTGATTGTCATGCCAACTGCCGGCTTGTCGGTCGCAGGCTTTGGAGGCGCGGGAGCAGGGATGTCGCGCTGCGCCATGACCGGATTGGCCCGAGCGGCAAAAGGCGCAGGCGACGGCAGGGCGCGCGAAGCGTTTGCAGGCGATTGCGGCGGCGGCGCGGCTGACGGCGCATTTTTTGCGGCTGACGCGACAGTGCGCAGCGATCGCGGCGGCATCGATACAGGCGGTTCCGACACGTAGGCGGCCTGCGCGGTTCTATCAGGAAAACGATCGATGGAATGTTCATTGATCGCCACAGCATCGGGATCATCGATTTTGAGCGGTGCGAGCGCAGGCAGTGCAGGCGGCGGCGCAACCCTCGGCATTGATCGTGGCTCGATCGGTTGGCTCAATTCCGCCACGTGTTCGTCGAACGCAATGCGCTGCCTGAAGGCTGCCTCCTGTGCGCTGGTATTGTCGTCCTGTGGTGCGGCATCGAGCCGGTTTGCTGCAACCGCTACGTCCTCCTGCCGGTCGCGCTGGACGAAGTACCACAACGCCAGCGTCAACAGAGCGGATACCGCGAGTCCACCGAGCACGTAAGCCGGCAGCTTGCTGATCGCCTGCGGCGAGAGATGCGGCAACGAAGGTTCGACTGTGCGCAAGCTCCCGACTCGTTGATATTTCAACATCGCGACACCAGCCGCACCTTGACGCGGCATCCGCCGGAGGTCGTAGTCGCAGCGATGCTGTTCCGAGTTGAGAGTGTTCCAGGCCCGATTGACCCGCTCGGCGTACACGACTTCCCAGCGCTCCGGGTTACGGTCCGGATGCAGCCAGCGCGTGAGCCAGCGGTAATGCTCCTTGATTGCCTCGTCAGTTGCGTCCGCGCGCACGCCGAGTACACGATAGCTATCGGCGTCGTTGTCGAACAAAACATGCTCGATGTAGAAGAGTGCCGCATCGACGATGCGTCGCGGAATTTCCGCGGTTCGTTGCGTGGCGGATGCGAGTGCGTCGCGATCGCCGGCGACAATGCGGATCAATTGCATGACCGCAGCAGGCAGCTCGCGCTCACGAAGCAGCGACAATCGGTCGGGCGTTGCATGCAGCGCCAGCGCCTGTTCAAGGGCGTCGGTACCGCTGCCCGTCATTGCTTCGCGAGCTTGGCTTGGTCACCGCCGTACGAGTAGTAACCCTGATCGGCGTAGCTGTAGTAATAGCCGCGGACGTTGGCGTCAAATTTGGTCAGCAGGACTCCGATCAAACGGGCACGCCCTGCGGCCAGACGCTTGACCGCGCGCCGCGCGACCTCGCGACGGGTCGCGCCGGAGTCCACGACCATCAACGTCCCTTCAGCGATGTGCGAGAGAATGACAGCGTCGGCGATGCCCATCGTCGGCGGGCCATCCAGGATCACCTGATCGTACTTGGCCATCGCGACAGTCAACAGCGATAGCATTTTCGCGCCGGCAAGCAATTCGCCGGGATTCGGCGGTACCGGGCCGGACGTCAACAAGTCCAGATCCCCTTCCGCAAGGTGCTGGATCACGTCCTGCGGTTTGGCCGCGCCGGAAAGGACGTTGCTCAGCCCCTTGTCGTTGTCGAGTCCAAGAGTACGGTGCTGGGATGGATTGCGCAGGTCGGCGTCGATCAGCAACACACGCTTGCCCAGTTGGGCGAAATTGCGGGCAAGGCTGAGCGCGGTGGTCGACTTGCCTTCGGACGGACTCGAGCTCGTGATCAACAGCGTACGCGGTACACCATGATCGGTGGAAAACTGCAATGCCGTGCGGACCGAACGATAGGCCTCGGCAAAGGCCGAGCGCTGGTCCTTGAGCGCTTCCAGCGGAGTGGTGTCCTTGAGTCGCGGTATGACGCCGAGCACCGCCAGTTGCAGTTGTTTCTCGATGTCCTCGGAAGTCTTCAGGGTGTCGTCGAGATAATCGAAGAACAGCGCCAAGCCCACGCCCAACGCCAGGCCAAAGAGGGTGCCGAGCAATAGGTTGCGGCGAAGATCGGGTTTGTAGGGACCGCCCGGAATGGCGGCGCGATCGACCACGCTCATGTTGTTGGTGGTGATGCCTCCGGCGACGCCGATCTCCTTGTAACGTTGTAGTAACGCGTCGTAGAGCTGCTGGTTGGTGCTAACGTCGCGCTGGATCACGTTGTAGCGAATGCTGTGATTCTGTTGGGTCAGCACTTCGGATTTGGCTTCATCCATCTGCTGCTGCAGCAGTTGCTCGTGCGCCAGAGCTGCCTGGTATTGCGAATGGGCAGCGGATTTCACGTTGACAAATTCGGCCGAGATCTGCTTGTCGAGTTCGTCGATCTGGCCCTTCAAAGCGAGCATTGATGGATAGCCGGGCTTGTATACGCTGAGTTTCTGCTGGTATTGCCCCATCAGGTCGACGCGGTTCTGGCGCAACTGGGCGACGATCGAGCCCGTAAGCAAGTCGCTGGACAAGGACGTGCCTGAACTGGCCGATGCTTGGCGCCAACGAGCTTCGGCCCCGATGCGCGCATCTTCCGCCCCTGCGAGCGCAATATTGAGAGCAGCAAGTTTGTCCGACGGCAATGAAGTTTTGCCATCGGCGCCCAAGAAGATTCCTTCCTTGTCTGCGACCGCGACCAGTTGAGCCTCGGACTCTTCCAGTTTCTGCTTGAGTTGGGCCAACCGGCCTTCCAGGTAGCTGCGTGCATAAGCGGATGCGTTGAAGGTATGTTCAAGATTGGCGGCGATGAAGTTGTCGGCAACCGCGTTGGCGATTCGTGCTGCAAGCTGCGGATTCGTGCTGTCGAAACTGATTTGCACTAACCGCGTGTCTTTGACAGGTTCGATATTCAGGCCCGCATTGACGAAATCGCCGAGTGCTGCGGAATCGGCATCCGAGGCGAGCGTTTTCTCCGGTTTCTTGCCGGGCAGGATCATCGAGCGCAACCGCGACAGCGATGAAGGGTTTTGCAGATGGAGGTAAATCGGATCGTTGGCCAGATGCAGTTGTGATGCCACCCGCTCGGAGAGAGCCGCACTGCGTAAAAGCTCGTATTGAGTCGCATAGAAGGTCTCGTCGCCGTAGCCTTCCTGTGCATTCATGCCCTGCACTTGCACGACTTGCTGGGTATCGCGATCGATCTGAATCGTCGTGGAAGCGCGATAGACCGGCGTCATCAGCAGGGTCGCAACCAGCACTGTGAAAAACACAATGCCAAGTGCGGCCAGGACAGTCCATTTGCGTCTTAGCAGGATCTGCCAATAATGCCTTAGATCGATCTCGTCCTTGTTCGAATCACGTTCTTCGTTTGGCAGATCCAGCGACAGGGCGCGGTCAGGACGTGCGCTCGCGAGCGCCAGAGCGCGCTGCTGGCTCTCCTGCATTTGATTGGCATCTGGCTGACCGGGGTTTTGCTCATCCTGTTGCATGGATCTTCCTGAATATGGGTACTAAAGCCCGGTGGCAAGATTGAACAAATAAAGAATTGGCGATGCCTGGATAAAGGTATGTAGTCTGCTCTTTGAACCGGAAATTTCCACCACAACGATGTCATCGCCGTACAGGGGCGGATCGTCGGCGGCGCCATGGCGAATTGCATCAAGATCGAAGACCGCACCCATTTTCTGCCCCTTGATGACGCGGAAGATCACCACCCCGCGCGGATTAGCCAAGTCGGCCAGACCACCCGATCCAGCGATAACCTGCAGCAACGTGGTCGGTCCGGTGAGAGAGATGACGCCGGGCTTCTGTACGGCACCCTCTACGGTGACGCGCTGGCTGGTGTATTCCTTGATGAAGACACTGACCTGGGGTGTCTGCAAATAGCCCTCCGACAACTTGGCCGCGATGTCGTGCTGGAGTTCCTCGACTGTCTTGCCGCCGGCACGCACGTTACCGATCAGCGGCAGTGAAATGTCGCCGCCCGTATTGACACGCACGTCCTGACTGAGCTCGGTCACCCCGAGTACCGCAATGGTGAGCAGATCCAGCGGACCGACGCGATACTCCGAGGCAGTGTCGTAGGCACGATGGATGTCGGGCGCTGGCAGCCCGTTGGCGCTTGCAATTACATGACTACTGCCTGGAGCGAGCGCAGGCTGGCTCGCGCAACCAGCGAACAAAAGGCAAACCACCAACATGGCGAGCCCGATCGAACATGTTGTTAAACGCATGAGCTGTTTCCTGTGAATATCAGCCGGTTTGGAACAGGCGTTGCCAGAAACCTGTTGGCTTTGAACCGACCATCTTACCTGCTGGAAGAGCGGGAAGCTCGCCTGGGGCCAGATTGTCCAGGATTCCGCGCGGCCTGGTGAGCACCAGATGGGTCGCCTCGTTCTCGCCAACGAGCACTGCAGCGGCATCGCGGGCTTCTGCCAGCAAGGGTGGCCGTTTATCGATATGGTGCGCATCCGTGGCCAGCAGATGCACCAGACCTTCATCGAGCATGCGCTCAGCCCAGTATTTGCAATTACGCCCGAAACGACCCGTCAGGCTGCCAGCAGTGATCTGCATCAGCGCGCCCCCATGTACGAGACGGCCGAAGACTTCGTAGTGCGTGTCGATCCACGATAACCGTTCAGGGTGGGTCAGCACCGGGACGATGCCGGCCACGAGAAGATGGAACACCGACTCCTCGAGCCGCGGCGGCGCGACGTGGTGCGGTGGTTCGAACAACAGATATCGCGTGTCGTTGAGAGTTGGAATCCGTTTCGAGCGAATGCCGTCGAGCAGGTCGGGCGTCAGATGCGTGTCGGCACCTTCGACGAGTATCAGGTCGATCCCCTCCTCCACGAGCACCTCGCGGAACGCCGCGATCGCAGCAAGAATGCCGTCGCGGGTGTTCTCGTAAAGGCCAGGGTAGATATGCGGTGTGCAGGCGACATGGGTAATGCCGTCGGCGGCCGCACAACGCGCCATCGCGACGGCTACCGCGCGATCCGGCGCGCCGTCATCGATTCCAGGAAGCATGTGGCAGTGAAGGTCGATCATTAGTGCGTTAATAGCACACGGCGCTTGAACGGTCCGTTGCCGGACGCATGAACGGCGGAACGCCGTCGGCATGGTTGGCCCATGGTTGGCCCGAACGGCTACAGCAATTTGCTGTTGCGCAACTCCAACAGCCTGCTGGGGGGAGTGAATTCTTCGGCGCTCGCGGACTCCCAGAACTCATCGAATACAGCGTGGCGGGGAACTCCGCGCACCAGCGCCCCCGGTTCTAGAAACTTGTAGAGCGATGCGAACGAACGCACTTCCGTCGGCGAGACGCGGCTGATGATGTGCTCGGGGCCAAGCTCCTGCGGATGGCTGAGGCCGGCCGCCGCAAGCAATTCCTTGAACGCTCGCAAGGTATTCTGGTGGAAACGGAACACCCGCATCGCCTTGGTTTCGACGTCCAGCGCCTGCTGCCGCAGCGGATCCTGGGTGGCGACGCCGGTCGGACAGCGATCGGTATGGCAGCTCTGCGACTGGATGCAGCCGAGCGCAAACATGAAACCGCGCGCTGCATTCGCCCAGTCCGCGCCGAGTGCGATGATGCGCGCGAGTTCGTACGCGCTGGTGATCTTGCCGGCTGCGCCGATCCGGATATTCCCGCGTAAATTCAGCCCGACCAAGGTGTTGTGCACCAACAGCAAGGCTTCGCGCAGCGGCACGCCGACATGATCGATAAACTCGGCAGGCGCCGCGCCGGTACCGCCCTCGCCGCCATCGACGACGATGAAGTCGGGAAGGATGCCGGTTTGCTGCATCGCCTTGGCAATGCCGAACCACTCCCATGGATGCCCGATCGCGAGCTTGAAACCGGTCGGCTTTCCGCCGGATAAATCGCGCAGCTTCGCGACAAATTGCAGCAATCCGATCGGTGTCGAGAATGCACTGTGCTTCGCCGGCGAAATGCAGTCGACGCCCTGCGGCACGCCGCGCGCTTCGGCGATTTCCCTGGAGACCTTTGCCGCGGGCAGGACGCCGCCGTGGCCCGGTTTCGCGCCTTGCGACAGCTTGATCTCGATCATCTTCACCTGCGGGTTGCGCGCGGCAGTAATGAACTTTTCTTCGCTGAACGTTCCATCGTCATTGCGGCAACCGAAATATCCGGATGCGACTTCCCAAGCCAGGTCGCCGCCATTCGCGCGATGGTGGACCGAGATCGATCCCTCGCCGGTGTCGTGATAGAAATTGCCCATCTTCGCGCCGCCATTGAGCGCGCGGATCGCATTGCCCGACAGCGAACCGAAGCTCATCGCCGAGATGTTGAACACGCTCGCCGAATAGGGCTGCGCACGATCCGGGCCGATCACGATGCGGAAATCATGCGAGTCGATCTCGACCGGACATACCGAATGATTGATCCACTCGTGATCGTTCGCGTACACATCGATCTGCGTTCCGAATGGCCGCGTGTCGCGTTCGCCCTTCGCGCGCTGATAGACGACCGAGCGCTGCAGGCGCGAAAACGGGTTTTCCTCGGTATCGCGCTCGATGAAGTATTGGCGGATTTCCGGCCCGATCGATTCGAGAAAATAGCGAATGTGCGCGAGTACTGGATAATTCCGGCTGACCGCATGGCGTCGTTGTGCAAGGTCGTGGATGCCGACCGCAACCAGGATGCCAAAGATGAGCACTCCCCAGCCCCAATGACTGTCCCAGCGCATCTCCACGCACGACAGCGCCAGCAACGCGACACACGCCGCAAAGCCCCACAGTCGCGCGGAAAGGAAGAAACGCATCGTGCACCCCTTGCGTGGGAATAACGTGCCCGGGGCGGGGGTCGAACCCGCATAACCTTGCGGTTGAGGGATTTTAAGTCCCTTGCGTCTACCAGTTTCGCCACCCGGGCCTGCGCGCATGGTGCCGCATGCACACTCACAACGAAAGCGATAGCGCAATGCCGGTACCTTGCGAAGGCCGGCGTGGTGGCTGCACTATCTCAAACCACACACTACGACTTGCTGTCGTGATTTTCAGGTGCCCTGTCATCCGCAAGCATGCGTCGCATGATTCCCATGACCAGGCTCATCCAGGGAAACACCAGCAACACGCCGGCGAACACCAGCAATGTCGTCATGCCGACGTTGTGCGTTGGCAACCTGATGTAGATCACCACGAAAATCCCCACCCATGCGAGGCAGGCAAGGCATGCAATGGGCAGGAAGAGGGCCTTGACGATGGTCCGAAGCGGGCGTACAGCGTTCATTCCTTGCAGCCTCTGCAGCTGATGCGCTGCTGATCCATGACACGCCCTGTGCCTTGCCACAGCGTTGCATGGCGACACTGTCTACAGCTTGAACCGAGGAAAGTCGGGTCGCAGCGGGTCGGGTGAGCAACAGACGATGAATGCGATAAAAAAACCCGCCTACAGGCGGGTTTCAAGACGACTTCGAAATATCAACTTCGAAATATCGGTGGAGGCCGAGGTCGGAATCGAACCGGCGTACGCGGCTTTGCAGGCCGCTGCATGACCACTCTGCCACCCGGCCAGGGGTGTTTGATAAACTGTAAACGGACACTGCGTTGGCGTCGTATCCGTGATGCGCTGCTCGCACTAGAATACCGGGCGACCTTCTTAAAACAAAACCCCGGCGAACCGAGGTTTGTCGTCGAAACTGGAGCGGGAAACGAGACTCGAACTCGCGACCCCGACCTTGGCAAGGTCGTGCTCTACCAACTGAGCTATTCCCGCGTGAACCGTTCATTTTACGGATTGACCCATTTCTGTCAAGAATTACATGCCGGAATCCGCACGGTTTCGCGAGGTCGCATGTTCGGCATGGCGCAAAACCGTGGGCGCCCCGTGTGGGGGTCAATCGCCGCGCAGCGATGGCCATGCAGCGCGCAGGTAGCCGTATCCCGACATCAAGGTGAGCGCCGCAGCTACGCCAAGCAACAGCTCGCCGATGCGGAAAGTCGGCAAACCCCCGATGTCCTGCTGGTAAAGCAGGAGGCTGATCGCAACCATCTGCACGATCGTCTTGAGCTTGCCCAGCCATGCAACCTTGACCTTGCGCCCATGCCCGACTTCCGCCATCCATTCGCGCAACGCCGAGATCGCGATCTCGCGGCCGATGATGACCGCCGCGAGCAATGTCATCCAGTGCGTCGGATATTTTTCGATGATCAACAACAAGGCAACCGTCACAGCGAGCTTGTCTGCGACCGGATCGAGAAACGCACCGAATGCGGAGAATTGGTTCCAGCGGCGCGCGATCCAGCCATCGGCCCAATCGGTCAATGCGCCGAGCACGAACACGAAGGTCGCCGCGAAGTTGGTCCATGGTTGCGGCAGATATGCATTCGGCAGGTAGAACACGACCACAAGCACCGGGATCAACAGCATCCGGAACAAGGTCAGCATGGTCGGAATCGTGAGTTTCATCGCGCATGCTCCGGCGATGCAACGCGGCCGCTTTCGCTCAGCCCGTGCAACGCCGCATAGATACGGCTGGCCAATGCGGCATCGATGCCGGCGACGCGCGCGATGTCCTCGACGCCTGCGTTCTTCAAGCCTGTGAGTCCGCCGAAATGACGCAACAGGCTCGCACGCCTGCGTGGTCCGATGCCGGGAATGTCCTCGAGGCTGCTGGTATCGCGTGCTTTCTGACGACGGCCACGATGGCCGGTGATCGCGAAGCGGTGCGATTCATCGCGTAGTTGCTGGATCAATTGCAGCGCTGGCGATTCGGCGCCTGGCCGCGTTGTCGTTCCATCCGGACGGATCAGGGTTTCGTCACCGGCGCGGCGCTCTTCGCCCTTGGCAACGCCGATCAGTTCGACGCCATGCACGCCGAGCTCACTGAGTACGTCCATCGCCTGCGCGAGTTGTCCCTGGCCGCCGTCGATCAACAGCACATCGGGCAGCACGGCTTCACGCACGGCGTTCGGGCGTACGTCAGCGCGCAAACCCGTGGTTTGCGAACGCGATTCATCACTCTGCCCGGCACCGCGGAACCGACGCTCGAGCACCTGCCGCATCGCGGCGTAATCGTCGCCAGGCGTTATCCCGGCGATGTTGTAGCGCCGATATTGCGCGCGCACTGGCCCCTCTGCATCGAACACCACGCACGATGCGACCGTCGCCTCGCCCATCGTGTGGCTGATGTCGAAACACTCCATGCGTTTCGGCGGAGCATTCATGCCAAGCAATTCCTGCAGCGATTCGATGCGCGCGCGCTGGCTCGCGCTGCTGCCGATATGTTGCGCAAGCGCGAGCGCCGCGTTGCGTCTTGCGAGGTCGAGGTAACGCGCGCGATCGCCGCGCACGCTGGATTTGATCTCCACCTTGCGCCCACTCTGCTCCGACAATGCGGCCTCGAGCAATTCGCGATCATCCAGTGCGTGGGTCAAAACGATCTCGCGCGGCGGCCGCAACTCGATGTAGTACTGCGTGATGAATGCTGCCAGCACTTCATCCTCACCCGTCGCGCCATTGAGCTTCGGGAAAAACGCGCGCGTGCCGTGGTTCATGCCATTGCGGAACGCCAGCAGCAGCACGCAGGCGAGGCCTTGCGCGAGATCGCATGCGAGCACGTCCATCTCGACTTCTTCGCCATCCACGTATTGGCGCGCCTGCACGTTGCGCACCGCGGAGACGAGATCACGCAATCGCGCGGCTTCCTCGAACGCAAGCGCGGCGCTGGCGCGTTCCATGTCGCTGGTCAATTCCTGCGCAAGCACATCGCTGCGGCCCTCAAGGAACATTCCTGCCTGGCGCACGCTGTCGTCGTAGCGGCGCGGCTCGATCAAACCCACGCACGGCGCGCTGCAGCGGCCGATCTGGTGCTGCAGGCATGGCCGGCTGCGATTGCGGAACACGCTGTCCTCGCAACTGCGCAGGCGGAACAGTTTCTGCATCAGGCTCAATGTTTCGCGCACCGCGCCAACGCTCGAATACGGCCCGAAATAGCGCCCTGCGAATCGTCGCGGGCCGCGATGGAACGCAACGCGGGGCCAGGTTTCCTGGGTCAGCACGATGTACGGGTAACTCTTGTCATCGCGCAGCATCACGTTGTAGCGCGGCTTGAGCGACTTGATCAGCTGGTTCTCGAGGATCAGCGCTTCGCTCGCGGTGCGGGTCGCGATGACCTCGACGCGCGCGATCTGCGCGACCATCGACGCGATGCGCGGCGACTGCACGCTGCGGGTGAAGTAACTCGCCACGCGCTGGCGCAGAGATGCGGCTTTGCCGACGTACAGCACGCTGTCGTCGGCGGAAAACATGCGGTACACGCCGGGCGCGGTGGTCAGCCTGCGTGCAAACGCCCTGCCATCGAACGCCTGTCCATACTCCCCTTCAGTCATTCGCCCACCGGCAGCCGCCGCACTGCGCCGCTCGCGGTGTCGACGTGCAGGATCTCGTGCGCGTTGGTGTTGGCGATCCATAGTGCGCCACTCGTCGCCGCCATCGCGGTTGGGCACTGCAACTTGGCCTGGATGTCGAATCGCGCGAGTTCGCCGCCGCCGAGCTTGAGCTTGCGCACCGCATTGTTGTAACTGTCGAGGATCCACACATGCGCGGTGTCTGGATCCTTTGCAACGGCAAGCGGATATTGCAATCGTGTTTCAGCGCGCGAACCCACGACGTCGCCGAACTCGAACGGCCCCTGCCCTACCAACGTCTGCACCTTGCCGCTGCCAATCTGCAAGGAGCGTATCGCCGAGGCGCCTGAGTCGGCGACGTAAAGCAGTGCATGCACCAATGCGAGCCCGGCCGGTTGCGCAAACGCGCTCTCGCGACCGTCGCCATCCACCAGGGCGTACGCGCCGGAACCGGCAATGTGCACGAGGCGGTTCTGCACGCGGTCCATGGCCCATATCTGGTTGCAACCTGCCAGCGCGATGAAGACGCGATCCTCTGAAGCCGCGACCGACCACGGCTGGTTCAGCGACACGCTGCGACCAATGCTGGTTGCGCCATCGAGAGGCTGGCCGGCACGACCGTTGCCGAGCAACGTCAGGACATCGCCGTCAGCGACCCGGATGCGGCGCAGTGCATGATTGCCGGTGTCGCAGACATAGACGACATCGCGGCCGAGCGCGAGTCCGCGCGGACGGCGAAATCCCGCCGCACTGCCAAGACCATCGATGAAATCCGCAGGGCCGCCACCGAAACGGCGCAGGACGCGGCCCTCAAGGGTGCATTCAATCACTTCATCGTGACCGGTATCGGCTACGTACATCACGCGATCGCCAACGCAGATACCCGACGGAAACGCCAGCGGCATACCCGGAGTGGCGGGCTTTAGCAACGGTGGCGCCTGCCCTTCAAACACCTTGATCCCATCGGCGGAGATCAGAGTAGAGACCAGTTTTTCGAGCGCGTCGCGCTGCCGGTCGCCGACGATGAATTCGCGGATCACGCCAGCCGGGTCGATGACGACCGCCGTTGGCCATGCGGCGATGCCGTAATGCTGCCACGCGACGAACCCGGGATCGTGGGCGACGCGCACGCCGACTTCGAGTTTGTCGCAGGTCTTGCGCACGAATTGCGGATCGCGCTCGGCATCGAACTTCGGGACGTGCACCGCGATTACCTGCAGTGCCCCGGCGTACTTGAGCTGGAGCAGGCGCAGATCTTCCAGCAAATTGTGGCTATAAGCCGAACCTGCGCTCCAGAACGCGACCACGGTGACATAACCGCGCAGCGCGGCCAGTGTGGTCGGGGCACAATTGATCCATTCCAGTCCGTGCGTCAGTTCCGGTGCGGGCTCATTGAGCATGGCGAGTTCCAGGGCCGGCGGGCCGATGAACCATTATGCGGCAGATAGCGCTGCGATCAATCCTTCGGCACGCGCGAGATCGGCCTCGGTATCGACCCCGGGCGGAAACGCGACCGGTGTGACCGCGACCGCGATGCGTGCACCGGCTTCAAGCATACGCAATTGTTCCAGCGCCTCGATGCGCTCCAGCCTGCCCTGCGGCATCGCGGCAAAGCGGCGCAGGAATCCAGCCCGATACGCGTAGATGCCGATATGCCGCAGCCAGCCATCGGCAAGCGTACCGATCCGCTCGCGCACGAAGCGGTCGCGATCCCACGGCAAAGGCGCGCGGCTGAAATACAGCGCATCGCCGTTCGCCGCACGCACGACTTTCACCGCGTTCGGATCGAACAATGTCTCCACCTCGTCGATCGGTGCGCCCAACGTCGCCATCTCGGCACCGGACTCGGCAAGGCAGGCAGCCACTGCGCGAATCCCCTCCGGCGGCGCGAACGGCTCGTCGCCCTGCAAATTCACCACGATGCGTGCATCGTCCCAGCCCAGCTGTGCCGCGCATTCGGCCAGGCGATCGGTGCCGGATGCATGATCGGCGCGCGTCATGCAGACGCTGACTCCGCGACCGGCAAGCGCATCGGCAATGCGCACATCGTCGGTCGCGACGATCACATCATCCGCGCCTGCAGCAAGCGCACGCCGCACAACGTGCAACACGAGTGGTTCGCCAGCAAGCAATCGCAATGGCTTCCCCGGCAGGCGCGACGCGCCCATGCGCGCGGGGATGGCGACTGTAAAGCGCTGCGTGTTCATCGCATGCCTCCCGCGCGCGCCGGGAGGCGCCGCGACAATTCAGCAAAGAAGCCATCATCGAAATCGGCGCGCACTGCCAGCATCCAACTGCCGGCTGGCACCAACGCGGCGCATTTCACCCAGTCTTTTTCAGTCATCACGATCGGCAACGCTTCCTCGAATTGCAGGTCCGGCGCACTGTACGCATGGTGATCGCCGAAGGCATGTTCGACCGGCACAAGACCATGCGCGCGCAGCGCGTGGAAAAACCTTTGCGGATTGCCGATGCCTGCAATCGCATGCACGCGCCGGCCGCGCAATGCTTCCAGCGGCTGCGTACGATCATCGTTCCCGGACAGCGTCCCACCCTGCAAGCGCAATGCCCATTCCCCGGCGCCTGCAACGCCGCCATTGACCGCATGCAAGTCGCAAGCTGTCGCGCGCGCGATCGGCTCGCGCAACGGCCCAGCCGGCAGCAACCGTGCGTTGCCGTAACGGCGTTCGCCATCGATCACTTCGATCTCGACATCGCGGTGCAAGCGATAGTGCTGCAGCCCATCGTCGGCGATCACGAGGTCGCAGCCCAGATCGACAACGCGGCGTGCGGCCGCGACGCGATCGGCATCGACAACCACCGGCACGTTGCAACGCTGCGCGACCAGTACCGGTTCGTCGCCGCCATCGAGTGCATTCGTGTTCGCATCGACCACGACCTGCCCCCGCGATGTCCTGCCGTAACCGCGACTGACCACGCCGGGCTTCCATCCCTGCGTACGCAAGTGTTCGACCAGCGCGATCACCGTCGGCGTCTTGCCGCTGCCGCCGACGGTGATGTTGCCGACCACGATCACTGGAACTCCGACGCGATGCACGCGCAACCAGCCGCGTCGATACGCGATTCGTCGGAGTCGTATGATCGAGCCGTAAATCGCAGCCAGCGCACGCAATGCGAAACCCGGCTTGCGTGTGCCGTACCAGCGCGCCTCCAACCAATCGCGCGTTGCGCTCACGGCGGTGTCGCGGCTTCTCGGAACTGCATCCGATGCAAATGCGCGTAGAGCCCGCCGCGCGCAAGCAATTCGGCATGCGTGCCCTGCTCGACAAGACGACCTGCATCGAGCACCAACACCTGGTCGGCATGCTCGATAGTGGACAATCGATGCGCGATCACCAGCGTCGTGCGATCCGGAATCAGGTGATCGAGCGCATCCTGCACGAGCCGTTCTGATTCGTTGTCGAGTGCGGCGGTGGCTTCGTCGAGGATCAGGATCGGCGCGTCCTTGAGGATCGCGCGCGCGATCGCAAGGCGCTGGCGCTGGCCGCCGGACAACAGCGCGCCGTTCTCGCCGATGCGGCTGTCCATGCCCTGCGGCATGCGTTCGATGAATTCCTGCGCGTTCGCCGACGCAGCGGCAACGCGGACCGCATCGGCACTTGCGGCGACCTGCTCGCCATAGGCGACGTTTGCAGCGACGGTATCGTCGAACAGCATCACGCGCTGGCCGACCAAAGCGATCTGACGACGCAGATCGGCGAGTGGATACTCCGCAAGCGGCACGCCGTCGAGCAGGACACGACCGGCATCAGGTTCGTAGAAACGTGGGATCAACCGCACCAGGCTCGTCTTCCCACTGCCCGATCTGCCGACGATCGCAGTGACGGTTCCAGGCCGTGCGACGAAACCGATATCGGTGAGCGCCGCATCGGATTGCCCGTGGTAACGCAGGCCGACATTCTCGAACGTGAGTTCGCCACGCGCGCGCTGCAATGGATGCCTGCCCTCGTCGCGTTCCTCGGGCGCATCGAGCAGCGCGAAAATATGCTCACTGGCCGCAACACCGCGTTGGATGGCACTTTGCACGTTGGTGATCCGGCGCAACGACGGGATCAAGGCCATCATCGCCATCATCAGCGAAATGAACTGGCCGGCATTCATGCGCCCGGCGATCGCTTCGTGGCCGGCGAGGAACAGGATCAACGCAAGCGCAACTGCGCCGACCGTCTGCACCAGCGATGAGGAGATGCCACGCGTGAATTCGATCTTGACGTTGAGCCGCAGGTTGCGGTTCGCCAGTTTGTTGTAGCGCGCGAGCTCGGCATCGTGCGCGCCGTAGATGCGCACTTCCTGCTGGCCGGACAGCGTCTGTTCAGCGGATTGCGCCATCTCCGCGACGCCATCCTGGATGCCGCGGTTGAGCCTCCGGTAGCGTGCGCCCACGGTGCGCATGATGCCCGCGATCAGCGGTGCCATGACCAGCACGCCCAAGGTCACTTTCGGACTGTTCCAGATCATCACCGCAAGCAACGCGATGATGGTCAGGGTGTCGGTGACGATGATCTTGATCGCCTCGGTGCTCGCCTGCGCGACCTGCTCGGTGTCGTAATTCAGCCGCGACACCATGTGCGGCACTGGCGCAAGGTCGAACGCGGTGCTCGGCAAGCGCAGGTATTTCGCGAGCATCGTCTTGCGCAAGTCGCGCACGATGCTGCGGCCTGCGCGCGCCATCCCGTAATCGGTGGAAAGCGTCGCGGTTCCGCGCAGCAGGAACAATGCGATGATCGCCAGCGGCAACAACGCGCTGAATTCGCGATTCTTGGCGATGAAGGTCTCGTTGACGATCGGCTTCATCATCGCGGTGAATGCGCCCGCCGCGGCGGCTTCGATCACCATGCCGAGGCCGGCCATCGCCAGCAGCGGCCAATACGGCCGCGCGTAGCCGATCAGCCTGCGATAGGTCTGCCAGGGCGACGGCGCAGGCGCTACGCCATCGCTCACCGTGGCATTCCCTGCAAACACGTGGTCACCGCCTCAGTTCCTGCGCAGTCGCGATCGACTGCTTTTCCAGACTCCGCCAGCCGAACGCTTCCAGCGCGCAGTTGTTCATCGCTTCACTTCCGGCGTGGTCGCGATGGACACTTTTTCGAAACCCAGTCCGCCGAGCGCTTCGAGCGCAGTCACCACGGCCTGGTGCTGGCTGCGCGCGTCGGCGCTGAGCACCACCGGCAGGTCGCGACGCTCGCCCGCGGAACGTTCGATCGCCGCGCGCAGCGAAGCGACATCGCGTTCGGTCACTTCGTCCTTGCCGACGTAGTAATGCCCTTCGGCATCGATGGTGATCGTGACCGGCGACACCTGCTCGGCCGTGTTCGGCGCACCGGCCTGCGGCAGTTGCAGCTTCAGGCCGCTGTGGTGGTTGAAGCTGGTGGTGACCACGAGGAAGATGATCAGGCAGAACACCACGTCCACCAGCGAGATCAGGTTGATCTCCGGCTCATCGACCGCTGAATGCCCGCCGCCGAGTTTCATCGTGTCCTCCTCATCCGACGCTCTTGCGCGCGCGCGGTGCGGTGCGCTTGCGTGGTGCCTGTGGCACAGGTGCAAGCGCACCGGCATCCGGTTCGGGTGCGTGAGCCATATCGGGCGCATCGTCGACATGCTCGTCGAGCGTATCCAGCAAGTGCATCGCTTGCTGTTCCATCTCGACCACGTAATCGGCGATGCGACCGCGCAGGTAGCGATGGAACATCAGCGCCGGAATCGCCAGGCACAAACCGCCCGCCGTGCTGATCAGCGCCTGGCCGATGCCGCCGGCGAGCTGGTTCGCATCGCCGATGCCTTTCTGCAAGATCTCGAGGAACATGCGGATCATGCCGAACACCGTGCCGAGCAGGCCGAGCAGCGGGCCGACTGAGGCGATGCTGCCGAGCGTGTTCATGAAGCGCTCCATGCGATGCACCACATGCCGACCGACGTCCTCGATGCGTTCCTTGATCTGTTCGCGCGGGCGATTGCGCACGTCGAGTGCGGCGGCGAGCAATTCGCCGAGCGGTGAATTGTTGCGCAGCACTTCGATGTGCGCCGGGTTGAGCTGGCGCGTCGCCGCCCACTCGCGCACTTCCAGGCCCAGCCCCGTCGGCAGCACGGCCTTGCGACGCAGCGTCCAGAAGCGTTCGATGATGATGGCCACGGCCACCACCGACAGCAACGCGATCGGCAACATGATCCAGCCGCCGGCTTTCAGGAATTCCAGCACGAGCTCACCTCGATTTTGGTACTTCGGCTAGTTTAGCCGATGGCGCTGCAGGCTCGTGCCAGAAACGCAACAACCGTTCGCGGGTGCGCTCGACGACATGCGCGCCGGTTGCATCCAGTCGGACGCGTACGAGCCCGTCGCTGGCGCTGTCTTCGAGCGCAATGCCCTGCGCGACATAGCGTTTCACGACATCGGGATTCGGCAGCCCGAAGCGGTTGTCCTGCCCGACCGAAATCAGCGCGAGCCTTGGGTGCACGGCCTGCAAGAACGAAAGGGTCGACGAGGTTTTGCTGCCGTGGTGCGGAGCGATCAGGAGATCGGCGCGCAGCAACTCCGGCTGTTCGCGGACCAATTGTTCGCGCACCAGCCTTTCCTCGATCACTTCCTCGATATCGGCCGGAAGCAACGCAGCCCAGCCCGGACCGCTGATCCGCAACACGCAGCCACTGTCGTTTTTCAGGTATGGAAAATACTGCGGCGGATGCAGGAAGCGAAAGGTCACGCCATCCCAGTTCCATGCTGCGTCTTTCAAGCACGGTTGATAGTCCTGTCCCTTCGGCCAGCCTGCTGGCGCGTAACGCAGCGCAACGGGATATCCGCGGCGCACGGAATCGGCGCCACCGGAATGATCGTTGTCGCCGTGGCTGATCACCAGCGCATCCAGTTTGCGCACGCCGAATGCATGCATCGTCGGCACGACCGCCGCCTCACCGAGATCGAGTCCACCTTCGAAGGCCGGACCGGCGTCGAACAACAACGCGTGATGCTGCGTGCGCACCAGCAGCGACAAGCCTTGGCCGACATCGATCATCGCCAGATCAGCAGTGCCTGCCGGAATCGGCGCAATCCGCGGCCACAGCAGCGGCAACCACAACAGCAGCGCGAGCGGCTTGCCTGGAATGCCTCGCGGCAGCAGCAGCCAGAACGCGCCGGTCAAGGCCATGATCAATGCAAGCGCGCTCGGCTCCGGCAACCAGATCAACGCGCCCTGCCATCGCGACACCTGCGTCAGCACCCACCACAACGCATCCATCGCGTGCGCAGCGAACTGCAAGATCCATGCGCCGAGGCCTGGAAACACCAGATCCACCGCGAGTCCGATCAACGACAGCGGCGTCACGATCAGCGCGAAGCCGGGAATGCCGATCAGATTCGTCAACGGCGAAACCAGCGAAGCCTGCCCGAAGAACCACACCGTCAACGGCAGCAGGCCCAGCGACACGATGCCCTGCCCGCCGACGAACACGCGCATGCGTCCGCGCGGCGCGTCGTGCGGCAGGCACCACAGCAGCCACGCCACTCCGGCGAACGACAACCAGAATCCCGCCGCGAGCATCGACAAGGGATCGGCGATCAACATTGCAAGCAATGCCAAGGCGAGCGCATCGGGCACCGACGTCGGCCGTCGCCAGACGCGTGCGAGCAGAGCCGCGACGATCATCAACAGCGTGCGAATCGTCGGCAACTCGAAACCGGTCATCGCCGCGTAGCCGAAGCCGAACAACAGCGCCATCACCGGCTGCGCCTGCGGTCGTGGCCAGCGCAGCCCGAGCGACGGGAACAGCCAATAGATCAACCACGCGATCAACGCGCCGAAACTCGCGACGATGCCGACGTGAAAGCCCGAGATCGCGACCTGGTGATTGAGACCGGTCGCGCGCAATGTTTCCCAGTCGGATTCGGTGAGATAACGCGTGTCGCCGAGTGCAAGCGCGCGGATGAAACGCGAACTCGGCGACTGCACGGCATCTGCGATCCGCGCTGACCAGCGTGCGCGCAACGCATCGATGGTCGATGCCGTGCCGAGTTTGCGTGCTGTTTCCGGGCTGCGCACGTAACCCGTCGCGGCGATGCGCCGTTCAAGCGCGAGTTCCTCGAAATCGAAGCCGCCCGGATCGAGCACTCCGCGCGGGCGTCGCAGCTTGACCAGCAATTTCCAACGCTCGCCGGGTTCCACGTCGACGTTCGTTCGATACCAGCCGAGGCGCAGATGCCGGTTCGCGAGCGCAGCGGGGTTGCCTTCACGATCAGTGATGAAATCGAAACGCAAATCGCCATTGGAGCGCTGCGGCAGATTGTCGACCTGCCCGATCACGGTGACGTCATGCCCGACGACATCGGCAGGCACGCGCACCGACAACGCATGGCCGCCCTGGATGCAGGCCCAGGCAACACCGAACAGCAGCGTGCCGATCCAGCGCCAGCGTCGCAACACGATCCACGCGATCAATCCAGCGACGCCCAACAGAATGCTGAGCCACAGCGCAGGCAATGCCCGCAGCTGCATTGCGAGGAGGACGCCAGTCGTTAACGCAGCGGCGCAGGCAATGCCGAACGGCGGGATAGGCGATCTGGCAGGCGGTTCTGCACTCCCTTTAGTCGAACGCGGATCGGCGTAGCGCACCAATCAAATCTCGCTGACGGCCAATTCGCGCAACGCGCCGCCGGTCAATTCGAGTACGCGATCCATGCGCCGCGCGAGGCGACGGTCGTGGGTGACGAGCACGAGCGCAGTGCCGATCGCGCGATTGAGCTCGAGCATCATGTCGAACACGCCGGCTGCGGTTTTTTCGTCGAGGTTGCCGGTCGGCTCGTCGCCGAGCACGCAGGCAGGACGATTGACGAGCGCACGCGCGACCGCTGCGCGTTGGCGTTCGCCGCCGGACAATTCGCCGGGCTTGTGTTGCAGACGCGTGGCAAGCCCGGCCTGCTCGAGCAGTTCGCGCGCGCTTTGTTCAACTTGCTTCTGTGAGCCGCCGCGAATCAACAACGGCATCATCACGTTTTCGAGCGCGGTGAACTCGGGCAGCAGATGATGGAACTGGTAGATGAACCCGAGTGCGCGATTGCGCAGGTCGCCGCGCGCTTTCTCGCCAAGCCGGGACATCGCCTGGCCTGCGACGTACACCTCGCCTGCGGTCGGCGTATCGAGTCCGCCGAGCAGATGCAGCAGAGTGCTCTTGCCGACTCCGGACACGCCGACGATGGCGACACGCTCGCCCGCATTCACGCGCAGATGCAATTGATCGAACACCGGCGTGCGCAGCTTGCCTTCGACATAGGTCTTGCCGAGTCCGTCGCAGGCGATGACCGCATCGTTCATCGATGTTGGCGTTGGAATGTTCATTCGTAGCGCAACGCGTTCGCCGGATCGATGCGCGCCGCGCGCCATGCCGGATACAAGGTCGCGAGAAAACACAGCGTGAGCCCGACTGCTGCGATCAAACCGACATCGGTCCACTCCAACCGCGTCGGTAGCCCGCTGATGTAATAAACGTCAGCGGGCATGACCTCAATACCAGTCAGCCGTTCGATCAAATGCACGACGCTGCCGAGATTCTTGGTCAGAATGACGCCTCCAGCAACGCCGATCCCTACTCCAAGGATTCCGACCAAGCCACCCTGGACCATGAACACGCGCATGATCGCACCGGGTCGCATGCCCAGCGTGCGCAGGATCGCGATATCGGCCTGCTTGTCCTGCACGACCATCACCAGCGAGGACAGCAAATTGGTCACCGCAACACCCGTGATCAGCACGAGGATCAGGAACATCATGATCTTTTCAGTCTTGAGCGCGGTGAACATGTTCGCGTTGTCGTGCGTCCAGTCGCGGATTCGGTACAGACCGCCCATCCGGTTCGCGAGATCGTCAGCGACGCGGTAGGCCTGCCACATGTCGGTGAGTTTCAGGCGCACGCCGCTCACGCTATCGCCCATGCGCAACAGTTTTTGCGCGTCCTGCATATTGATGACCGCGAGCTTGGAGTCGTAGTCCTGGAATCCTGCCTCGAAAATGCCAACAACCGTAAAGGCCTTGGCTCGGGGAATGAAGCCGATCGGGGTGACGTTGCCTTCGGCGACGAGCACCGTGACCTTGTCGCCCATGCCGACGCCGAGTTCGAGCGCGAGATCTCGGCCGAGAAGCAGGCCAAAGCGGCCCGGCCGTAAATCCGACAAATGCCCAGCGGTCAATTTCTTGCTGAGGACCGTATCGACCTCGCCTTCGCGATCTGGCAAGACGCCGAGCAAAGCAGCGCCCTGCTCGCTGTTTCCCTGCAGCATCGCCTCGCGCTCGACATAAGGTGCCGCACCTATCACACGCTTGTCGGCATGTGCCATACGCACCGCGCCCTGCCAGTCTCCCAGTGATTCGCCGATGCCGCTGATCGTCGCGTGCGCGACCATGCTCAGCATGCGGTCGCGATATTCCTCCTGAAAACCGCTCATCACGGCGATGGTCGTGATCAAGGCAATCATGCCGATCGCAATGCCAAGGATCGACACCGCCGAGACGAAGGAAATGGAACCAGAGCGGCGCTTGGCGCGGGTATAGCGCAGGCCGATAGCGAACGAGAGCGGTTTGAACATGCGCTATTGTGCCAGTGTCCGTAGTGGAAACGCTGGCCGCCCAGTCATCGGCGACTGCAATGCCGATCGAACATGTTCATTCTGCGAGAGATGGTTGCGTCGGCGTGATGGTTTTTTTCACTTGCATCGCGAGCCGCAAGTCACGGCGACCGCACGCATCGAGAGTGTCGGGCCACCAGGCATACCGACGCCGTTTTCCATTTGCTTCGGCCAGCGTCAGCACGACCAAGCCACCCCGAAAACTCGCGTCGACCTGGCGAAGCGATTCGGTTCCACCATCGGATTCGACTTGCCAGTCCGCATCGCTGCCCTGCCACGTCAACACGCATTCGGAACGGTGCAGTTCGCGAAGCAGCAGCCAGCCGATATATCCGCAAACGACTACGCTGCCGGCGACACATGCGATCAATGGCAGTTTAGATAACCACAGGGAAGCGACCGCCGCAGCGGCCAGCACGCAAAGCGCGACCGGCAACCAGCGCGACCGGCGCCATTCAAGCCGGCAGGTTGCGGATGCGTCCGACGAGCTCATCGAGTTCCTTGTCTTCGGGCGTGGCGTTGCCCATGCACCAGTGCCACAGCACGTCGTCCTCGCATTCCAGCAATCGCGTGAATGCCGCACGCTGGATCGCGTCCGACTGCGGAAAGCCGCGATCCAGCCAGCGTGTCAGCAACTGGTCGAGTTCGCGCATGCCGCGGCGACAGCGCCAGCGCAGGCGTGGAATATCCGAATCGTCCATGCGCCAGTCGAGTAGATCTATTCTTAGACAGCGCGACGCTGCAGCATCAGCTTCTTGATTTCCGCGATCGCCTTCGCGGGATTCAATCCCTTTGGGCAGGTGCGTGTGCAATTCATGATGGTGTGGCAGCGATACAGCTTGAACGGGTCTTCAAGATCGTCGAGACGAGCGCCGGTGTCTTCATCGCGCGAATCGACGATCCAGCGATAGGCCTGTAGCAGGATCGCCGGGCCGAGATAGCGGTCGCCGTTCCACCAGTAACTCGGGCACGCCGTCGAGCAGCACGCGCAGAGAATGCATTCATAGAGGCCGTCGAGTTTCTTGCGTTCGTCCTGCGACTGCAGGCGTTCGCGATCCGGTGGCGGCGCGCTCTGGGTGCGGATCCACGGCTTGATCGACGCGTACTGCGCGTAGAAATGGGTCAGGTCGGGGACGAGATCCTTCACCACCGGCATGTGCGGCAGCGGATAGATCGGCACTTCGGCCTTCTTGCAGTCCTCGATCGCGCGCGTGCAGGCCAGCGTGTTGGTGCCGTCGATGTTCATCGCGCACGAACCGCAGATGCCTTCGCGGCAGGAGCGGCGGAAGGTCAGGGTCGGGTCGATCTCGTTCTTGATCTTGATCAGCGCGTCGAGGACCATCGGCCCGCATTTCGAGAGATCGACTTCGTAGGTGTCGGTGCGCGGATTTTGACCGTCGTCGGGATTCCAGCGATAGATCTTGAACGCGCGCACCTGCGTGCTGCCGGCCGGCGCGGGAAAGCGCTTGCCCTTGCCGACGCGCGAGTTCTTCGGAAGACTGAATTCTGCCATGTTTGCGAAACCTTGTTTGTACTTGCGCTGCTTGGTCGCTTGCTCAAATCACCATCGAATCTGCTGCAAAATCGAATCAATAAACGCGCGGCTTCGGCGGCACCGAAGCAACATCGCCGGTGAGCGTGTTGCGATGCACCGGGCGGTAATCGATGCGTGTCTGATTTTTCGCATCGACCCAGCACAACGAGTGCTTCATCCAGTTCGCGTCGTCGCGATCCTTGAAGTCCTCGCGCGAATGCGCGCCGCGCGATTCAGTGCGATTCGCTGCCGATGCCATAGTCGCCTGCGCCTGCCCGAGCAGGTTCTGCAGTTCCAATGTTTCGATCAGATCCGAGTTCCACACCAGTGAACGATCCGACACTTTCACGTCGGCGAACGAATTTGCAATCCTGGTGATCTTCGCGACGCCTTCGTCCAGGGTCTCACCGGTGCGGAACACCGCCGCGTGGGTTTGCATGTCGTGCTGCATAGCGTCGCGTATCTGCGCGGTCGGCGTGGATCCGGTCGCGTTGCGTAGCAGGTCGAGGTTCGCAACCGCGCGATCGCAGGCCGACTTCGGCAGCGTTGTATGCGATTGACCGGGCTTGATCGTCTCGGCGCAGCGATTCGCAACCGCGCGACCGAACACGACGAGATCTAGCAACGAATTCGAACCCAACCGGTTCGCGCCATGCACCGACACGCAGGCCGCTTCACCGATAGCGTACAGGCCGTGCACGATGCTGTCGGGATTGCCGTCCTTCAGCGTCATCACTTCGCCGTGGTAATTGGTCGGGATGCCGCCCATGTTGTAGTGCACGGTCGGCGACACCGGGATCGGTTGTTTGGTGACATCGACTCCGGCGAAAATTTTCGCTGTCTCGGCGATGCCGGGCAGTTTTTCGTGGATGATTTTCGGATCGAGATGGTCGAGGTGCAGGAAGATATGATCCTTCTTGTCGCCGACGCCGCGACCTTCGCGGATCTCGATGGTCATCGAACGCGACACCACGTCGCGCGACGCAAGATCCTTGTAATGCGGCGCGTAGCGTTCCATGAAGCGCTCGCCTTCGGAATTGCGCAGGATGCCGCCTTCGCCACGCACGCCTTCGGTGATCAGGCAGCCGGCGCCGTAGATGCCGGTCGGATGGAACTGCACGAATTCCATATCCTGCAGCGGCAAACCCGCGCGCAACGCCATGCCGCCGCCGTCGCCGGTGCAGGTGTGTGCCGACGTCGCGGTGAAATACGCGCGACCATAACCGCCAGTCGCGAGCACGGTGCCTTGCGCGCGGAACAGGTGCAGTTCGCCGGTCGACATGTCGAGTGCGAGCACGCCCTTGCATGCGCCATCGGCATCCATGATCAGGTCGAGCGCGAAATATTCGATGAAGAATTGCGCGTGGTGCGCGAGCGATTGCTGATACAACGTGTGCAGCATCGCGTGGCCGGTGCGATCGGCAGCGGCGCAGGTGCGCTGCGCCTGCGGGCCCTCGCCGTACAACGTGGTCATGCCGCCGAACGGGCGCTGGTAGATCTTGCCGTCCTCGGTGCGCGAGAACGGCACGCCCTGGTGCTCGAGTTCGATCACCGCCGCCATCGCGTTGCGGCACATGTATTCGACCGCGTCCTGGTCGCCGAGCCAGTCGCCGCCCTTGATGGTGTCGTAGAAATGCCAGCGCCAGTCGTCCTCGCCCATGTTGCCGAGTGCGGCGGAAATGCCACCTTGCGCCGCAACGGTATGCGAACGCGTCGGAAACACTTTGCTGATGCACGCGGTGTTGAGGCCTTTCGCGGCAAGCCCGAAGGTCGCGCGAAGCCCAGCGCCGCCGGCGCCAACCACGACCATGTCGAACTGGTGTTCGGTGATTTTGTACGCAGTCGTCATGCGATCTCTGCCACGTTCGACACTCTGAAGAAGGCCAGGATTTTCAAATTCACGGTCATCATGCCGCTACCACCATGCGCACGATCGCGAAGACCGATAGCAACGCGCCGAAGGCACACGCAAGGCTGTTGATGACCTGCAACGCGACTTCCAGCCAGCGCGTGTGCACGTAGTCTTCGATCACGACTTGCATGCCGAGCTTTGCATGCCAGAACAGGGCCAGCATAAAGGCCAGCAACGGCAATGCGTGGCGCGGCTCGCCGAGCACTTGCCGCAACAAGATCTCGTATGGCGGGCCAATGTATACGTCTTTGGCCTCAGCCCGTTGAAGCACTTCGATCACACACACCATCTGCCAGAGGAACCACGGGGTCAGCAACGCGAGCACGACAGCGGTAAGGCGCTGCATCCACCAATGGTGTACGCCATCTTTCGCTGAACCCAGGCCGCGCGCGCGCGCAAGCGGGGTGCGCATCGAGTTATCCGGAACATTCATGGCGCACCTCCGTGCGACATGACCATTGCCCACAAGCTCGCTGTCAGTACGAACGACAGCACGACCACTGTCCAGCCCGATACATAGAACTGCTTCATCTCGAAACCCTTGCCCACGTCCCAGAACAGATGTCGGATACCGTTGAGAAAGTGGTAGATCAGGCAATAGCTGAAACCGGCGATGAGCATCTGGCCTGGAACGGATGCGGCAAGGCGCATGCATTCGCTGAAGTCCATGAAATGGACTCTGCCATTAAAGTCATTTTCAGACACCACAAACAGCCACCAAGCCACTCCGAACGCCCCGAACGCGAGAATCACGCCCGTGATGCGGTGCAGGATCGATAGCGTCATCGTGATCTGCCAGCGGTACACCGTGGTGAAGGGCGAAAGCGGACGTTCTGGTGTCGCCATGGTTTATCCAGCTGTGGTCTCGTGGAGCGGATGCACTGCGCGGACGCGGGCACGTTCAATCATCGGGGAGCAATTCGGATCAGAAATCGATGCAGCGGCCGTCCTTCTCCCAGTCGCCGTAGCGTGTCGGATCGAGGCCGCCGCGACCGCCAATTTCGTGCGGAACCGTGGTTTGCGGCGTTTCTTCGGACGTGTCGGCTTCAGCAACAACCTGTGCCGATGCGGGCTGCGACGCCACTGGAGCATCGTCGGCATCGGTTGCGTGCGGTGTTTCGCCTATCATTCGGGAAGTGCTCATCTGAGCGTGAAGTTTAAGACCCGCGCCCATGACGCACAAGCAAGACGCGCCTTTCGATGGTTTTCCACTGCCCGGATGGCAGGTCGTGGAAGCAAGCGGCAGCGACGCCACGGCCTTCCTGCAGGCACAGCTGATGAACGACGTGCGCGTGTTGGCCGCGCCGCAGTGGCAGTGGAATGGATGGCTGAACCCGAAAGGCCGCCTGATCGCCCTGTTCGCATTGGTTGCGCTGGGTGCGGATCGCTATTGGTTATTGGTTCCCGACTTTCCTGCCGACGCATTGGTCGCGCGGCTGCAACGTTTCGTGTTCCGCAGCAAGGTGAAACTCGGCGTGGGGACTGATTGCGTGGTGCTCGGCGCGTTTGCAGAACCCCATATCGCGCGTGGCCATGGTGTCTATCACGAGGTTCGCGAAAACAAGGAAACCGTCGAACTCGACTTCAGCGCGGACGGTGCGCCCCGCACGTTGCGCATCCAGGCAAACGCCGATGCGCGAACCGCATTGATCGAACCTAGCGATACAGCGCAGCGCTGGGCCGCATTCGATCTCGCCCAGGGCCTGCCGCACCTTCCTGCGAGTCAGAGCGAATCATGGACGCCGCAGATGCTGTCGCTTGATCGACTCAACGCCTACAGCCTGAAGAAAGGCTGTTATCCCGGCCAGGAAATCGTCGCGCGCACGCATTATCTCGGACAGGCGAAGCGCGGGCTCGTGCGGATCGGCGGCAGTGGATTGTCGGTCGGCGCGGAAATTCGCGCTGAAGATCGCGCGCTCGGCAACATCGTCACCAGCACGGGCGATGAAGCGCTCGCCGTGCTGAGTGCGGATCGTGCTGCTGCGGGCTGGGAATGCAATGGATCGCCTTGCCAAGAGCACCCGCTGCTCGGCGGGCTCGCACGATGATCGTGGTATCGCACGCACGCCCTCTTTCTGGGTATCGTGTTACGCGGCCGGCAGCCGACCAACTGGAACTCCCATGCGCCGACTCCTGCTGCTGATCCCGTTCGTCGCCACGCTCGCGGTGCCGCTGTACAACCGCCAGGAACCGGCACTGTGGGGATTCCCGTTTTTCTACTGGTACCTGTTCCTGTGGCTGTTCCTGTTGCCGCCGTTGATCTGGATCGTCTATCACGGCCGTCGTCCATGAGCGGCGCAGCAGTGAACAGCGGCGTCCATTGGACAGCGTGGGCGGTCTTCGCGGTCTTCTTCGCACTGGTGACGGTGCTTGGATTCGTCGCAGCGCGCTGGAAAGCGGGTGATCTCGATCACCTGCACGAATGGGGGCTCGGTGGCCGCCGTTTCGGCACCGTCATCACCTGGTTCCTGCTCGGCGGCGACATGTACACCGCGTACACGGTGGTCGCGGTGCCGGCGCTGGTGTTCGCGGTCGGTGCCTACGGATTTTTTGCGGTGCCCTACACGATCATCGCGTTCCCGATCTTCTTCACGTTGATGCCGCGTTTGTGGAATGTATGCCGTCGCCACGATTACCTGACCATCGCCGACTTCGCGCATGGTCGCTACGGCAGCCACTGGCTCGCGCTCGCGGTTGCGTTGACCGGCGTCCTCGCGACGATGCCCTACATCGCGTTGCAACTGGTCGGCATGCAGGTCGTGTTCCAGGCGATGGGTTTCGGCGCGATGAAACAAGGCGCGGAGATCGCGCTGGTCGTCGCCTTCGTCGTGCTCGCGCTCTACACGTACACGAGCGGGCTGCGTGCGCCGGCGATGATCGCCTTCGTCAAGGACGCGATGATCTACATCTTCGTGATCGCCGCGGTCATCATCATCCCCGCGCAACTCGGCGGCTATGGCGCGATCTTCGCAGCGGCGAAACAATCGTTCGTGATGAAGGGCGGCGCGACGGGCATCCTGCTGCAACCGGGCCAGGGAATGGCATTCGCGAGTCTCGCGCTCGGCTCAGCGTTCGCACTCTTCATGTATCCGCACGTCGTTACCGGCGCGCTGGCTGCGTCCAGTCCCAACACGATCCGCCGCAACGCGATGTTGCTGCCGGCGTACAGCGTCGCGCTCGGGCTGATCGCGTTGATGGGCTACATGGCGATCGCCGCGCACGTCGATGCGAAAGGCACAGCCATCGTGCCGGCATTGATCCTGAAAAGTTTCCCGGAATGGTTCGCCGGATTCTGCTTCGCCGCGATCGCGCTCGGAGCGTTGGTGCCAGCGGCGATCATGTCGATCGGTGCGGCGAACCTGGTCACGCGCAATATCTGGCGGCCGTACATCAACCGCGACATGACCGCAAAACAGGAATCAACCGTCGCGAAGATCACCTCGCTCGTGGTGAAATTCGGCGCCCTGGTGTTCGTCGTGTTCCTGCCTCTGGACTACGCGATCAACCTGCAACTGCTCGGCGGCATCTGGATGCTGCAGGTGGTGCCGGCCATCGTGTTCGGCCTGTACACGCGCTGGTTCCGCGCGAATGCCCTGCTCGCCGGATGGGCGTTGGGCATGACCCTTGGCACCACGCTGAGCTGGATGCAGGGCGTGAAACCGACCTATGCGATTCCAGGCATAGGGACTGTCTATATCGGCGTGATCGCGCTGGTGGTGAATATCATCGTCGCTGCGCTGATGACCGTAATTTCGGATGTGCTGCGGCTCGCGCGCAGCAGCAGCGATGCAACGTCGCCATTGGATTACGCGGATGCGTGAGGTGCGTTGATTCGCAAGCTTCAGTGAGTTTGGCTGACGGCACGTCTCAGGCAATCAATTCTCAGGGCAAGCCGAACAATCGAAATGCACGACTTGGTCGGCGTTCTGCGCCAGGCCCTTGCCGAGGCTGATCGTGCCGGATTTGCGCAGGTGGACTTCGTCGCGGTTGAGGCGCAGTTCGTCATCCTCGCCGAGGCGCACCCAGGTTCCGTTGGTGGAACGGTCGGACAGCACGAAATGGCCGCGCTTGTATTCGATCATCGCGTGGGTGCGGCTGACCCAGTCGGCGGCGACCATCAGCCCGTTGCCGGCTTCGCGGCCGAGCGTGAACGGTTCGGATTCGATCGTGAGTTCGATCACCTGGTCGCGATAACGCAAGGTCAGCTTGCTCGGTTCGGCCTGTTCGGGCGTCGTCGTGCGCACTGCGCGCTGCACGGTGGTCATGCCCGAGGTGTCTTCCTGCCAGATGATGTCCACAATCTCGATCGGCAACAGCTTGCCGCTGACGCGCGCGCGGCCGAGGCTGCGCAAGCTGATCGGCGGGCCAGTCAGTTCGCGCAAAGAGCTTGCGGTGGTGACGATCTGTTCGCGCTTGGCGAGCGAGGTCATGCGCGCGGCGACGTTGACTGCATCGCCGAACACGTCGTTGTCCTCGAACAGCGCCTCGCCGTGGTGCAGCCCGATGCGCACCGCGAGGTTGTCGCGCACGAAATCGATGTCGCGCGCCATCTTGCGCTGCATGTCGCAGGCCGCGAGCACGCCTTGCAGGGCGCCACGGAAGGTGCACATGATCTCGTCGCCGATGGTCTTGATGACTTTGCCGCCGTGCGAGTTGCAGACGACGGTCAATGCGCTGAGCACCGCCGCGATCAGCCGACGCGCTTCGACATCGCCCTTCTGCTCGAAAAGCCGCGTGCTTCCGCTGACGTCGGCGAAAAGAATCGTGCAGGGCTGGGTGGCGGACATGCGGCGATGATAGGCCAGCTTCGGATTCAGGTCATCCGTTGATTGAAAACGCCGTCAGGACGACCGGGCGGACATGTTTTTGGCAAAGCCCGAAGGAGCCGCGCCTCGCGTTCGGCTGAGCCATGCAGTTAGATGTACTGACTCGCCATGGCGACGATATCGTCCTCGGAAGGCAGCACCAGCAGGGCCGCGCCCGCAAGCGGTGTGTAGGTGTCCTCGCCGACGACGCGGCGCAAGGGTTTGGCGCCGTGACCGGCTTCGACGACAGCGGTGATCACGCCCTCGCCCACGCCGGCGCTGTGGCGGCCTTCATCGACGACCATGATCCGCGCGCAGGCACCGGCATGGCGGCCGATCGCCGCATCATTGAGCGGAGCGAGCCAGCGCAGATCGACCACGCGCACCTTCCAGCCATGCTTCGCCTCGATCCGGCGCGCGGCGCGCAGGCTCATGGGGATGCCGTTGCCGAAGCTGAAGATGACCAGGTCGGTCGCCTCGGGCGCATAGACACGTTCCTCGCCCAAGGTCATCGCCTGGTCCAATGCCGGGTAGGTGAAACTCCAGCCGCCGTCGCCGGCCGCGTACAGATCCTTGGTCATGTACAACGCGATCGGTTCGAGGAACGCGCAGACGCGCCCATCCACCTTCGCAAGTGCTGCCAGTGTGCGCAGCATCATCGCCGCATCGTCGCCACGGCTCGGACAACCGACGACAAGGCCCGGGATGTCGCGGATCGCAGTGATCGAATTGTCGTTGTGGAAATGCCCGCCGAAGCCTTTCTGATAGCCCAGCGACGCGATCCGCATCAGCATCGGATTGCGGTATTGGCCGTTGCTAAAGAATTGCAGCGAGCAGGCCTCGCCGCGGATCTGGTCGCAGGCATTGTGGAAATACGCGAGATATTGAATCTCCGGCACCGGCAGCATGCCCATGTTGCCGAAGCCCTGCGCCAGCCCGAGGATCATCGTTTCGTCGAGCAGTGTGTTGAACACGCGCGCGTTCTTGAACGATTTGTGCAGGCCCCTGGTGACGGTATAAACGCCGCCCTTCTGCGCGACGTCCTCGCCGAATAGCAGGGTTTCTGGCAATTTGCAGAACAGGTCGTGCAGCGCGTTGTTGATCAGGATCGCGAGGTGCCGCGGCGGCTGGTTCTCGGGCAGCTTCGCCTCGCCGCCGAACACCGCGAGGCGCTTGTCGGCGAAGTCCGCGCGCGTCGCCTCGGCCATCACCTTGGCTGGCGTGTACGGCGCGAGCGGTGCCATCACGTCGGCGAGGTCGGTCAGCTTCGGTCGGCGATCGGCTTCATCCGCAGCGGCGAAGCACTTTTTGCGGATTGCTTCATATTGCACGAGCAACGATTCCCTGGTGAACAATCCGGACTCAAGTCCGATCGCGGCCGAACGCAGCAGCGGGTCGCCGGCTTCGACCTTCATCAATTCCTCGACGCTGCGCCATTCGATCTCGAAGTCGGTGCCTGCGTGGCCCATGATCCGCGTCGTGCGCAGGTGCAGGAACGTCGGTCGGCGCGTCGTGCGACAATGATGCACAGCGCGTGCGACCTGTTCATAGCCTGTCGCGAGATCGAGCCCGTCGGCGTAGAAATAGTCGAGGTCGCGACGCTCCGAGAAATTGCGCTCGATCCAGCCGTTCGGCGTCTTCACCGAGATGCCGATGCCGTTGTCCTCGCAGACGAACAACACAGGCGCGGGCAGCTTCTGGTATGCCGTCCAGCCGGCGGTGTTGAATGCAGTCTGCGCGGTCGCGTGATTGCTCGACGCATCGCCGAACGAACAGATCGCGATGCTGTCGTCGGGAATCGGCAACTGGTGGCCGATGCGCGGACCCTGCTCGATCGCCACGGCCGTGCCGAGCGCCTTCGGCAAGTGCGAGGCGATCGTGGACGTCTGCGGCAACACCCACAGCGGCTTGCTGCCCCAGACCTTGTGGCGTCCACCGGATGCCGGATCGTCTTTCGATGCGGCAAACGACAGCGCCGAATCCATGATTGGATCAAAGCCCGGAAGCTTGCGGAAACGCTCGGCCATGAACGCGCCGCTGCGGTAATGCAGGAAGGCCGGATCGGTATGCCGCGTCAGCCGCGCAACCATCGCGTTGCCTTCGTGGCCGCTCGATCCGATCGTGTAGAAAACCTTCTGCTGCACGCGCAGCACGCGCGCCATCAGGTCGAGGTGTCGCGAAATCAGTTGCGACTCGAACAGATCGAGGAAATCGCGCGCGCTGCACAGGCTGTCGCCCAGCACGGATTCATCGAGTGCGGGCTTGCGCTGGACGTGGCCGTCCCAATGCTGGACGAACTCGATGAAGTTCTGGTCGCAGACCTCGGCGCGGTTGACGTTCTTGTGGCGGGCGGGTATGGGTGTGGCAATGGCGTTCATGGTTTTCTCTTCTTTCTTGTCATCCCGAGCGCAGCGAAGGATCCCGGCGTTCAGAAGCAGATCCTTCGCTGCGCTCAGGATGACAATTCGATGGGCTCTTGAGCGGCTATCGCGACTGCGCGATCAGCGCGACATGTTCTTCGGCATACGGCGGCATGGCGACAAAATCCGGGACCGCACGCACGCGATCCAACCAGCCGCTGACGGCGGGATACATCGCAAGCTCGAATCCGCCATCATTGGCGCAATGGGTGTAAGCGAACAATGCGATGTCCGCGATGCCATAATCCGCGCCGCTGAACCACGCATTCGTCGCGAGGTGCTTCTCCATCACCGCAAGCGCTTGGTGGCCGCGCTCGCGCAGCTTCGGCAGGTCGGCGCGGCGCGGCGAATCGATCGGCGTCCAGCCGCAGATGAAGCGCGCGACCGCAACGTACGGTTCGTGGCTGTATTGCTCGAAGAACATCCACGACAGTGTCTGCGCGCGTTGCCATGCATCGCCGGCGAAATACCGGGTACCGTCGGCAAGCCAGCACAGGATCGCATTCGATTCGACCATGATGCGGCCGTCGTCCAACTCAATCATCGGCACGCGACCGTTCGGATTCTTCGCGAGATATTCCGGCGTGCGCGTCGCGCCGTGTGCGCTGTCGGTCTCGATCCAGCGATGCTCCCGCCCAAGCTGCGCAAGCAGCATGCGCAACTTGTGGCAATTGCCGGATGGCGAATATCCGTAGACGATCAGCACGTTGCGACTCCGCCAATCAAAATGCGTTGATGCCCGTCAACTCACGGCCGACGACGAGCTGGTGCACGGTTTCCGTACCCTCGTAGGTGATCACCGATTCGAGGTTCAGCGCATGGCGAATCGGGCAATGCTCGGTGGTAATGCCCGCGCCGCCAAGGATGTCGCGCGCCTCGCGGGCGATATCGATCGCCATGCGGCAGTTGTTCCATTTCGCGAGCGAGACCTGGGTCGGCTGCATCTTGCCGGCGTCCTTCAATCGGCCAAGTTGCAGCGACAGCAGCTGCGCCATCGTGATCCGGCGGCCCATGTCGGCAAGCTTCAGCTGTACTGCCTGGTTGGAAGTAATCGGGCGGTTGAACAGGATGCGCTCGGCGCCGTACTTCAGCGCTTCCTGCAGGCAGGCCTGCGCCGCGCCGATCGGACCCCAGGTGATGCCGTAGCGCGCTTGAGTCAAGCAGCCCAGCGGACCCTTCAATCCCTTCACGTTTGGCAGGCGATTGGCCTCCGGCACGCGCACGCCGTCGAAGAACAACGCGGACGTCACCGACGCGCGCAGGCTCATCTTCTTGTGCACTTCCTGCGCGGTGAAGCCCTTCATGCCTTTTTCGATGAGGAAGCCCTGAATGCCTTCGTCGGTCATCGCCCAGACGATTGCGATATCCGCAAGATTGCCGTTGGTGATCCACATCTTGGCGCCGTTGATGATCCAGTCGCCGCTCGCATCGCGCTTCGCGTTCGTCTTCATGTTCGCCGGATCGGAACCCCCATGCGGCTCGGTCAGGCCGAAGCAACCAATGGTCTTGCCCGCGGCCATGCCGGGTAGCCAGCGCTTGCGCTGTTCTTCGCTGCCGTAGGCGTAGATCGGGTACATGCACAAGGACGACTGCACGCTCACGAAGCTGCGGATGCCCGAATCGCCGCGCTCGAGTTCCTGGCAGATCAGGCCATAGCAGACCGCATTCAGTCCATGGCCACCGTATTCCTCGGGCAGCGAGGAACCCAGTAGTCCAAGTTCGGCGATCTCCGGCACCAGTTCGTGCGGGAATCGGCCCTGGTCAAAGCAGTCGCCGATGATCGGCAGCACGCGCTCGTCGGTGAAGCGCGCCACGGTGTCCTGCACCGCGCACTCCTCTTCGCTGAGCAGGGAACGGATGTCGTACAGATCGAGCGGATTCAGGGGCATGGGATCGGGGCCGGCAGTCGCAAGGAGGTGGGGTAATACGGTAGCCAGACATTCTAACCGGCGGGTCGCGGTGGCGTAACCCCGTAATGGCCAGCGGCAATGCCGTCGGTAGTGGAACTTCTGTTTCCAGAGAAGTCGCAGGTGGTCCTTGAAACAGCCAGTCGAATCAGGAAGCGCCGTTTATTCGCTGTGGCGTCGATCGTTCCGTTACGCTGGCACACAATGATCGACAGCCATTGCCATCTGGATGCCTCCGAGTTCGACCACGACCGCGACGCCGTGATTGCGCGTGCGCGGGCGGCCGGCGTGACTTCACAAATCGTCCCAGCGGTCGCTGCGAGCGGCTGGCCGAAACTGCGCGACTTGTGCGCCAGCCAGGAAGGTCTGCATCCGGCGTACGGACTGCACCCGATGTTCCTGGCCGAGCATCGCGACGAACACATCGACGCGTTGCGCGAGCTTCTCGGCACCGAACGCGCGGTCGCGGTCGGCGAATGCGGGCTGGATTTCCATGTCGAAGGGCTCGACGCCGCCCGCCAGCAGTTCTTCTTCGAGGAGCAACTGAAGGTCGCGCGCGACTTCGACTTGCCGGTGATCGTGCACGCACGCAGGGCGGTCGATGCGGTGACTGCGTCTCTGCGCCGCATCGGGGGTTTGCGTGGCGTCGTGCACAGCTTTTCCGGAAGCCAGCAGCAGGCCGAACAGCTCTGGAAACTCGGCTTCTGCATCGGCATCGGCGGACCCGTGACGTACGAACGTGCGCAACGGCTGCGTCGAATCGTCGCGACGATGCCGATCGAGTTCCTGCTACTGGAAACCGATGCGCCGGATCAGCCGGATGCGTTCCATCGGGGCGAACGCAATGAGCCGGTGCGGCTCACAGTGGTGCGCGACTGCATCGCGGGATTGCGCTGGATGTCACCCGATGAACTAGCTGTAGCGGTTAGCTGCAACGCTTCTCGATTGTTCGTGTTACCAGTTTGACCGGGGCTCGGTTATTTCCATAACGACCCGTTCGCGATGATCACTGCCAGAGTCAAAGCTCCAAAGCTCATATAGTCAGATGCTTGATCGAGTCACAATCCTTTGGAGCAAGAATGGTGTACATCCACTGATGGTCGGCATATTTCCTGACTTTATCAGCGCCTTCGTCGTGAGCGTCAAGTGGCGCGACTCCATAGATCACACCCTTGAAGACGATGCCATCGTGATCATTCTTTACGATCTTTGCCGGAAAGTAGTCACTTCCGTAGGTGCCTATCGACAAATGTCTTCCACGAACAGCCAGCTGAACGATGGGCGAAAAGAAGGGCATGCGTAAAGTTTCGCGCGTCGTGGTGACTCCATTTGCATTCTGATAACTGATCGAATGCCATTCCTGCGGCACCTTACTCAGTTCCTTGGCCAAACGCGTCGAAGTGCAGCGTGGCGAAGAAACTAACTGTCCTGTAAGGAGAGCACTTGCACAAGCAAGAGTTGTCGCTCCAATCATTGCGCGTCGCATCGTCGATGTCCTCTTATGGTCGAATCTTCAACAGCAACTCCAACCCCCGCCCCACCGCTGCAAACGCGAACGCCCCCGTCACATGCGTCGCAGCGCCGAGTCCGCCACCGCAATCAAGCCTGAGCGCCGTCGCCGACTCCATCTTCGGACGCACTCCGCTGACGATGCCGTCCGGGTGCGGGTACTTCACGTTCTCCATTGAATACACCGCAGGGATGCCGAAGTAGCGATCCGCATTGCGCGGGAATCCGTGATCGGCGCGCAGGCGCTTGCGCATCAGTGCCAGCAGCGCATCGTGTTCGGTGCGGCTGAGGTCACGCACGCGCACGAGGGTTGGATCGATGCGGCCACCGGCTGATCCGACAACGACCAACGGCAAACGCCGGCGCTTGCACGCGATGACGAGATCAAGCTTGCTGCGCACGCTG
Organism: Lysobacterales bacterium; assembly: GCA_038226665.1. Lineage (GTDB taxonomy): Bacteria > Pseudomonadota > Gammaproteobacteria > Xanthomonadales > Xanthomonadaceae > SZAS-103. The sequence goes on from JBBRQI010000001.1 coordinate 195,727, forward strand.
TCGCAGGCATCGATGACGAGGTCGTAGCCGCGCGCGAGCAGCGCTTCAAGGTTCGCCGCGATCAGGAATTCCTGCACGACTTCGACCGTGATCGACGGATTGATCGCGAGCACGCGCTCGGCCAGCGCCGTGCCCTTGTTGCGACCGTACTGGCCGTCCAGCGCGTGCAACTGGCGGCTGGTGTTCGACAGGCAGATGTCGTCGGCGTCGATCAGGGTGAGCTTCCCCACTCCGCTGCGCGTCAATGCCTCGACTGCCCACGATCCGACGCCGCCCAGCCCGACCACCGCGACATGGCATTCGGCGAGCCGCATGGCCGCGCCACGGCCGTACAAGCGGTCGATGCCGGCGAAGCGTTCACGATAGATTTTTTGCCTGCTGTCCATACACGCGCCATGTCGCGATCCGCCGAAGCTGCATGATATCGTGCGGTCGTTCCCAACCTTGAAATCGTCAACCAACGGAGGCTGCATGCGTTACGCACTCTTGATCGTGCTCGGTCTGGTCATCGGCGTCGTCGGCACGGTGGTGGCGATGAACGCCCTGCATAGCGGGCCGGACTTCACCGGTAGTCTGATGACCATGCAAGGTTTCCACCTGGACGCACTGGAAGCCAATATCAAGCAGAACCACTGCGCAGTGACGGACAACGTGCCGCACCTTCAGACATTGCGCGCCTTGTCGAACGATCTTGAGCCGATTTTCATGGCGGGCATCGACAAGGAAAAGAAGCAGGACTTCGGCCAGAAGGCCAGTAACCTCCGCGCGAGCATCGACGCGGTGCTTGCCGCGTCCCCTGCCGATTGCGCGGCGGTCGGCGCAGCAATGACCAAGATCGGCCACGAGTGCAAGAGTTGCCACGACACGTTCAAGCACTGAGGCGTTCGAGCATTGATCCTCGTCCGTTGACCTGGTGTCGAACTGCGACAGGATTTCGGTCGGCGCACATTCAGCGTGCAGCCCCTACTGTTGCGGCGACGTACATCGTCTATTTCGATTGCCCATCAATCCTGATTGCGGGCGCGATGGATTCCCATCACCGAGGAGTTGCCCATGAATGCCCGCCTGATTCCCGCCGCTGCCCTGACCCTCGCCTTGTCCGCCTGCGCGACTGGCCCAGGTTATTACGGCCCACCGCCGCAAGGCCCTTACAACAACGGTTACAGCACGCGCTGCATGAGTTGCGGCCGGGTGGAGCGGATCGAGCAGGTCTATGGCGATCGCGGCACTACCGGCACCGGGGCAGTCGTCGGCGGCATTGTCGGCGGCTTGCTCGGCAATACCGTGGGCAAGGGCGACGGCCGCACCGCAGCAACCGTGGTGGGTGCAGTAGGTGGCGCTGTCGTCGGCAATGAGGTCGAGAAGAACAACAATGCCGCTGGCAGTTTCGACGTCTACGTACGGATGGACGATGGGCGCAGATTGATCCTCAGGCAGCGCGAAATCGGCGGGATACGCGAAGGCTCCTACGTGGATGTCGAAGGTAATCGCGCACGCTTGATTCGCTGAGCGGATCACGACGGTCTTGGTAATCGAACCGCCAGCCTTGCGCTGGCCGTTTCGTATTTCATGTGGCTCGAATCATGACGCATAAAAAACCCGGAGCGTTTCCGCCCCGGGTCGTAATGATCGCTATGGATTGAGCTTACATCGGCTCGACTTCTTCAGCCTGCAGGCCTTTCTGCCCCTGCACGACCTTGAAGCTGACTTTCTGGCCTTCCTTGAGACTCTTGAAGCCAGTGCCCTGGATGGCGCGGAAGTGCACGAACACATCCTCGCCGTTATCGCGGGCAATGAAGCCAAAACCCTTGGCGTCGTTGAACCATTTGACGGTGCCCATCTGACGATCCGACATAAATCACTCCTGATACTTTCGGTCTTGATTGGCCGTTGCCGGCCGGTGGTACTGGGTATGCAAGGAGTACATCGATGGAGACGATGGAGCGGATCGAAGATCGTAGCTATCTCGAAGATCAGCGCATCGGGTCACGATCTACAGTGACCTGCAACACCAGCGGCCGCAGTGTAGTGCAAGCGATTGCGCAATGCGAGCCGGTGTCAAGGGATTCCCGAAACCCCGAAAACCGGCGCCGCGGCTGCTGCGCCGCAGCATGTTCGCCATGCGAAACACCGACCTTGATGATTGAACCAGACACCGCATACACCCATCCTGTGCATTGAATCGAATGACGAAGGATGCAATCCGCAATGGACCAGCACACCCTGCTCTACATCGCATCCGCAGCATTGATCCTTGTCGGAGTGATCGGCGTCGTGCTGCCCGCACTGCCTGGGGTGCCGCTGGTCTTCGCGGGAATGCTGCTCGCCGCGTGGACGGATTCTTTCCGGCTGATTCCAATCTGGGTGGTCGCGCTGCTCGCGGTTTTGACGGCGCTAGCGCTGGTAATCGACTTCCTCGCCAGCGTGCTCGGCGCGAAACGCATCGGCGCGAGCAAGCTCGCGATCTTCGGCGCCGCGGTCGGCACGGTTGCCGGGTTGTTCTTCAGCCTGCCCGGACTGCTGCTCGGCCCCTTCATCGGCGCGCTGGTTGGCGAATGGTTGCACAGCCGCGACGTGCATCACGCCACGCGCGTCGGCGTCGGCACCTGGATCGGGATGCTCGTCGGCGCGATCTTCAAGCTGATGCTGACCTGCGCCATGCTCGGCGTGTTCGTGCTCGCGATCGTCATGCACCGATGATGACCACCGCGCCATCACTCGCCTTCGAGTTGCTCCCAACGCGCATACGCGGCTTCGAGTTCGGATTGGCGCGCGGCAAGTTCGGTGTTCGCGGCAAGCATCTCGGCGGCGCTCTTGCGATAGAACTCCGGCTGCTGCATCGCCGCGGTGCGCGCGGCGATTTCTGTTTCGAGCGTCTCGATGCGCGCAGGCAATTGTGCAAGTTCGTGTTGTTGCTTGAATCCAAGCTTGCGAAGCACCGTGGGAGCTTCGACTTTCGCCGTCACCGGCACTTGTGACGTGAGTTGCGGCTTCGCAGCAACAGCGACGACTGGCTTCGCCCGCTGCCGTAGCCAGTCGGAATAGCCGCCGACGTAATCGCCAATGCAGCCATCGCCTTCGAACACCAACGTGCTGGTCACGACATGGTCGAGGAAATCACGGTCGTGGCTGACCAGCAACAACGTGCCCGGATAATCGGCGAGCAATTCTTCCAGCAACTCCAGCGTTTCGACGTCGAGGTCGTTGGTCGGCTCGTCCATCACCAGCAGGTTCGACGGCTGCGCAAAAAGTTTCGCGAGCAGCAGGCGATTGCGTTCGCCACCGGACAAGCGCGTGATCGGCGCGCGTGCGCGTTCGGGCGTGAACAGGAAGTCCTGCAAGTACGCGAGCACATGCTTGCGGCCGCTGTTGGTTTCGATGAACTCCAGCCCTTCCGACACGTTGTCGAGCGCGTTCCAGTCCTCGCGCAGCGTGGTGCGGTGCTGGTCGAAGTACGCAACCTGGAGATTCGTGCCGACGCGCACTTCGCCGGTTTGGGGCGCGAGTTGACCGAGCAGCAAGCGGATCAACGTGGTTTTTCCGACGCCATTCGGGCCGATCAGGCCAATGCGGTCGCCGCGCAGGATGGTGGTTTCAAAATCGCGCACGAGTAGCCGTCCGCCAAACGCGAACGACACGTTCTCGGCCTGGATGACTTTCTTGCCCGAAGCCGCAGCGGTCGTCGTGTTGAGCTTGACATTGCCGACCTGGTTGCGGCGTTCCGCGCGATCGCGACGCATCGCTTCGAGCCGGCGCACACGGCCTTCATCGCGGGTGCGGCGCGCCTTGATGCCTTGGCGGATCCAGACTTCTTCCTGGGCGAGGAACTTGTCGAAGCGCGCGCGCTCCTGCGCCTCGGCGTGCAGGCGTTCCTCGCGGCGGCGAAGGTAGTTGTCGTAGTCGCCGGGCCAACTGGTGACCTCGCCTCGGTCGATCTCGACGATGCGCGTCGCGAGCGCGCGCAGGAAGCGACGGTCATGGGTCACAAACACGATGCTGCCGCGGAAACCGCGCAGAAAGTCTTCCAGCCAGTCGATCGATGCGATATCGAGGTGGTTCGTCGGTTCGTCGAGCAGCAGCACGTCGGGCTCGGCGACCAGCGCCTGGGCGAGCAGCACGCGCCGCTTCATGCCGCCGGACAACGACGCGAACGGGGCATCTTCCGGCAGATCAAGCTTGGTGATGACCTCGGTGACGCGACGTTCCATGTCCCAGCCATTGCTGCGCTCGATCTTCGCCTGCACGTCCGCAAGTGCATCCATGTCGACGTCGGCCGAGTGGCTGATGTGGTGGAACTCGGCGAGCCAGTGACCGAGTTCGCCAAGACCTTCCGCGACCACGTCGAACACATCGCCGTCGGTTCCTTGCGGAACCTCCTGTGCGAGTCGACCGACACGCACGCCGGCCTGCACGCGGATCTCGCCCTCATCGGGAACGATCTCTCGCGAAAGCAGGCGCAGCAAGGTGGACTTGCCGGCGCCATTGCGGCCGACCACGCAGATGCGCTCGCCTGCCTCGATGCCGAGCACGACATCGTCCAGCAGCATCGGGCCGCCCACGCCGTAGTGGACGTTCTGGAAAGTGATCAGGGACATGGTTGCCGCTTCAGGCTTTGCAGCGGCGCGCGCGACGAACATCGCGAGCGCCCGGTGGCTGCGTATCGGCAGGATTGCTGGCCCGGAATTTTACAGCAAACGGCCGATGGCGACTGTCTGCCGAATCATCGCACAATCAATGATGATGGCCGCCGGTGCCGTGCACGTGGCCGTGCTCGAGCTCCTCCCCGGTCGCAGAGCGCACGTCGGCTACTTCGATCGCGAAGTGCAGGGTTTCGCCGGCCAGCGGATGGTTGCCATCGACGGTCACGTTGTCGGCATCGACCTGAGTCACGGTGACCAGAGTTGGACCGTCACCGGATTGAGCCTCGAACTGCATGCCGGGTTCGAGCGTGTCGACGCCGTGGAATGCTTCACGCGGAACCAACTGGATCAGTTGCTCATGGCGCGTGCCGTAGCCTTCTTCCGGCGCGACCGCGACGTCGAAACGATCGCCGGCGCTGCGGCCTGCGAGCGCATTCTCCAGCCCCGGCACGATATTGCCGGCACCGTGCAGGTAGATGAGCGGCTGGCCCGCGGGCGAGGCGTCGATGACCTTTCCGGCTTTGTCGGTCAGGGTGTAGTGGATGCTGGCTACGGTGTCGTCGGCGATCTGCATGGAAGTCTCGGTCAGTCATGGAATGGGCGCATCGCCGCGACGGATTTGGGTCGGCCGGATTGGATACGCCCAGCGAAATATGGGCGTGGCAAGCGGGTTTCAAGCACCATGTTTGTCGGCAATCCCGGAATTAAGCCAGAGACATGCACAAAACCATGGACGGATGATGGAGATTCGTCGCGCCGAACGGGCTTATCCGCATTATTTTTTCAGGCCCGATTGCACCTTGCCTGCCACGGTGATCTCCATTAGCTTCGATCGATTCGTTGTTTGCAGGGCATCGCTCTTGAAGCTTTCCATCGGCCACCGCCTGTTCCTGACCGTGTTGTTGTCGATCGCGGTCGTCGCGTCGATCGGCGTGGAATTGGTGCGCTGGAAGTTGTTCGACAATTTCGCTCCGCGCGCGGCCAACACTGGATCGGAGCCCATGGATGGTCTGGCCGATGCGCTATCGGCACGCTACCGCCAGCACCACGACTGGTCGTTCCTTCCTGCCGACCAGGAGCAGCGCAAGACGCGGCTGCGCGGACTGGTGCGCTTGCAGGAAGGCCAGGATGCGAAGGCTGGCGCACGGCGACCGGCGGCAGCCATGGAATACCGGATCGGTTTGCTCGATCGCGATGGCCATTACCTCGCAGGTGCGATCGCGAGCCCACTCACGATTGCATATGCTTCGATCGACAGGATCCGGCACGTCCTCATCATCGACGGCGAGATCGTCGGATATCTCGTCGTCGCCCGGCCGCAGAATCCCGACGACGCGTTGGCGGTTGCCTTCCTGATCGACCAACAGAAGAACATTTTCATCGTCGCCGCGATCGGCGTGTTGTTGAGTGCGATGGCGGCGGCGTTGCTGGCCATGCATTTCCGCAGACCCATCAGGCAACTCGTCGAAGGTGCACGGAAGCTCGAGCACGCACGATTCGATACGCGTCTGGCCATCAAGCGCAGCGATGAACTTGGTGAGCTGGCCGACACCTTCAACCATCTCGCCGCGAAGCTCGAAGACACGGAACGATCACGCCGGCAATGGGTCGCCGATACATCGCACGAATTGCGCACCCCGCTGTCCGTGTTGCGTGGGCAGATGGAAGCGTTACAGGACGGCGTGCGGACTGCGACACCTGACAATATCGCGATCATGTTGCGACAGATCCAGTCGCTGACAAAGCTGGTCGACGATCTCCGCGAGCTTGCGTACTCCGATGTTGGACAGCTGTCCTGCGGAAAGACGGCTGTCGACGTGTGGCCGCTAGTCGTCGAAGCGGCCGATGCGTTTTCCGAAAAAATACGCGCAGCGCAACTGGCCGCAACGATCGGCAGTCCGCCCGCACTGTCGATCGTGCGATGCGATGCCGATCGAATGCGCCAGGTTGTGGCGAACCTGCTGGAGAATTGCGTGCGCTACACCGATCCCGGCGGGCGCATTGAAGTGCATGCCGTTGTCTTCGGCGATGAATTGCGCATCGATATCGACGATTCCGCACCGTGTGTTTCAGCGCAGTCGCTGGATCGCCTGGGCGAGCGGTTCTTCCGCGTCGAATCATCGCGAAGCCGGCAGCTCGGTGGTGCGGGGCTGGGACTGGCGCTGTGCAGGCAAATCGTGGGTGCGAACGATGGACGTCTCGAATTTTCTCCATCGCCATTGGGCGGCCTGCGCGCAACCATCGCGCTGAAGCTGGAAGCTTGAGATGACCGCAACCATTCTCATCGTCGAAGACGAAAGCGATCTGTCGGGAATCATCGCCGACTACGTCACCGCCGCAGGCTACGAAGCCGAAGTGATCGCCGATGGACGCGTTGCACTGGCCAGCGTGCAGCGCAAATTACCGGATCTGATCGTGCTGGACATCATGCTGCCCGGCATGGATGGCATTGCGCTGTGCAAGGCAGTGCGCGGATTTTCCGACGTTCCCATCATCATGGTGACCGCCAAGGTCGAGGAGATCGATCGGATGCTTGGACTGGAAACCGGCGCCGACGACTATCTCTGCAAGCCCTTCAGTCCGCGCGAACTGATCGCGCGCATCAAGGCCATCCTGCGCCGACATCGCGAACCGGACAACGCGAGCAGGCCGCTCATCGAAGTCGATGAGTCCACGCGTACGGTGCGCATCCGCTCGCAAGCGCTGGGCCTGACGCCAACCGAATACAGCCTCTTCGCAGCGATGGCGAAACGGCCAGGGACGATCCATGCACGCGCGCAATTGCTGGATGTCGCGCACCGCGACAGCCTTGATGTCAGCGACAGGGCGATCGACAGCCACATCAAGAATTTGCGTCGGAAGCTGGCCGCGTTGATTCCGGAAGTCGATGTCATCCATTCGGTTTACGGACTCGGCTATCGCGTCGAGTTGTAAGCGGTTCGTCCATCCACAGTGCCTCCACATTGCTTCCTCAAGCTGGGTTCGTCGGATACCGACATCACCAGCGAGGACGTGCGATGGACAAGAAGAAAAAGACCAAGGCGATACGCATCGCCACAGCGACCGGCGCGAGTGCGCTGTGCGCGCTAGGCTTCGTGCTGTTCGGTATGCCCGGTCACGCGCAGCAGGGGCCGCCGCAGAAGGACATGGTGATCGACAAGGCCATGCGCGATGAAGTGCTCGAAAGCGCAATCGCCAACCTCGCTAAGTACTACGTCTTCCCCGAGAAAGCCGCGGCGATCGAGCAACAATTCCGCGCGCAGATGCGGCATGGCGATTTCGACTCGATAACGAGCGCCGAAAAACTCGCCGATGCGTTGACCGATGCCTTGCAGAACGACAGCCACGACAAGCATCTGGCCGTTCGCTACTTCGAGAAGGGCGTCCCAGTGCTGCCGCCTGGACAGGACGAGTCGCCCGACGACAAGGCCGCGGAATTGCTCAACGAACAACGCTTCAACTTCGGCTTCGCCAGCATCCAGCGCCTGCACGGCGACATCGGCTACATCGACCTGCATGAGTTCTCGCGACCGCAAGGTTCGGCCGAGGCCGAGCGGATTGCAGCGGCGATGGCACTGATGGCCGATACCAAGGCGCTGATCATCGACCTGCGCCAATGCGGTGGCGGCGATCCGGAAACCGTGATGCTGTTCGCGAGCTATTTCTACGACAAACGCACCCACCTCAACGACATCTACTGGCGCGACGGAAACCGCATCGAAGAACGGTGGACGACCGATACCGTTCCCGGCAAGAGGTACGGTGAGGCGCGCAAGGTGTACATCCTGACAAGCGAAGATACGTTTTCAGGCGGCGAAGACTTCGCCTACGCGCTGAAGAACAACGGGCGCGCGACGCTGGTCGGCGAGACGACGGGCGGCGGTGCGCATCCGGGCGACCCGCACCGCTTGGGCGCGCACTTCATGATGTTCGTGCCGAATGGCCGCTCGATCAATCCGGTCACGCACACCGATTGGGAAGGCGTTGGCGTTGTGCCGAATGTGCAAACGTCGGCGAAGAAGGCGCTCGATAGCGCACAGATCAGCATCCTGAAAAGCCTGGTTGCGGCCGAGACGGATCCTGACTGGAAACAGAGGTTGCAGCACACTCTCTCCGATCTGGAATGAGACGGCGAGACTGGATGCCACCGGCAATCTCTCATCAGTCTTGGCAAACCCGGTATTCAGCGTGCGCAGGCTGCCAGCGGCATGCTCAGCGCCTGCAATGTATCGCCTGGCGCGGACTGGACGAATGCAGTCAGGCCAAGCCGATCTGGATGTGCATCGCGCGATGCGGCGACATGCAGAGTCTTCGACCACTGCGTTCCGGATAACGGATAAGGCCCGAGCAACTGGCGCACGACGCGTTCGTGGTGCAGCAGTACGCCGTTGTTTTCACCCGCCTTGACCTGGGTGGACAGGCCGTTCTCGTACAACGCCAGATACAGCGCCGCATTCGGCAGCGCGCCTGCCGTCGGCGTGGCCTTGATGTTCACATCAAGACCGCCTGCGCCAGGCGTCGCGGTCAAGCCGAGCGAGAGCGGGCTGGGCTGCATGTTGACCGCGCGCAATGCCATGAGCGCAGCAGCTGATCCCCACGGAAACCCGACGCGCTGACCGAGCATCACCTGCGGTGTATAAACCGAATTGCTTCTGACATTCGCGGCGCGATCGTGCTGGCGTGCGCTGAAAGCGCCGCTGCCGAAACGATCCGGCCAGCCTATCGAATCCCAGTAATCGACGTGGAACGCGAGCAAGCTCAGCTTCAGCGGATCGGCTGTCCTCGCCAAATCAGCGAACCAGCGATCCGCTGGCGGGCAACTGCTGCAACCTTCGGATGTGTAGAGCTCAACGAGAGCGCCACGCTGCGCGCCGGTCATCGCATGGCATGTTGGCGCGGTCGGCGCGGCCACGCTGGCCTGCATCAGGTTACCCAGAGCAACACAGACGACAGCCACGAATAGACTGCGCAGGAAATTCGACATTGTCGTTGCATCCTCGACGCGGCCATACCCGGAATGCGCGGATCACATCACGTCGCGTGCTAGTTTTAAGTGAACGCCAACGCGGCAGCAGGCAGCCGCGGCAGTTGATCCGGCGGCAGGACGCGGATTCCGATGCTACCGACCCCAGCGCAGGTCGCGGTGGTTGCATAACCGATCGCATCCGCGTGCGACCAGAGCGCACAAACCGTGTCGGTCAGCAGCACGTACTCATTCCCTTCCACATCGTTCTTGAGCAGCCGGTGCAGCAGGATCACGTCCTCGCCGGCGAGTTCGGTGAAGCCGCGCAACTCCTTGATCGCGATCTCGCCGCAGTGCATGAAGGCTTTCAGCTGTAGCTTGGTGATGTTCGTGCAGGCATCGCAGCTACAGTTCGTGCGCTGGGCGCGGATACGCTCGCGGGATTCCGCGAACCCATCGAACATCGAACCGAGCTGCCCGACCACGTCCGTCACAGCGGCAGCCGGATCGTCCCCCGATTCGGCGTAAAGCAACGCAGCGTCGCCTTCGAACTTGTTCAAAGTCAACGGATGCTGGCTGCGTTCGGCGAGCGCGTCGAGCAACTCGCTGATGACTTCCTCGGCATGCACGAGGCTGATCATGCGATTGACGATGAAATCAGTGTAGCCACTGATATCGGCGATCACTAGTTGCGCGTGCGCTAAGCGGATCATCGCGATGGCTCGTTGGCGATCACTTGAGTACGGCCGCCAGGTCGTCTTCGATCTTCTTCGGCGTATCGGTCGGCGCGTAACGTTTGACGACCTGGCCGTCGCGACCGATCAGGAACTTGGTGAAGTTCCATTTGATACCGTCAAGGCCGAGGAAACCGCTCTTTTCTTCCTTCAACCATTTCCACAGCGGATGCGCCTTCGCACCGTTGACGTCGATCTTGGCGAACATCGGGAACGTCACGTCGTAGGTGATCGAGCAGAAATTCTTGATCTCGTCGGCGTCGCCGGGTTCCTGGTGGCCGAACTGGTCGCAGGGGAATGCGAGCACTTCGAGTCCTTGCTCCTTGTGCTCGCGATACAGCTCTTCAAGCCCGGTGTACTGCGGCGTGAATCCGCATTTCGACGCGACGTTGACGATTAGCAAGGCCTTGCCGCGGTATGCGTCCAGCGACTGTTCGTCGCCATCGATGGTCTGCGCGGTGAAGTCATAGGCGGTAGTCATCTCGTCGTCCTCGAGCGGTGGTGATATTGCGCCACTCTAACGCGATCCCGCATTTGCGGTCTGAAAAGTACCGTTGTCGGCATGAGCGCTTCCAGGCCACCGCTCGCAACTTCTACGCACTCTGAACTGGTCGCTCCCGCGCATCTGACCGCCATGGATGGCGGGAATGACGAAAATGCAGGAGCATTTTTCGGCCTGCGACGTGCATGGATGCACGAGTGTTGGCGAAGGCAGGATGCCGAAAGCCGACCGCTCGCGGCATACCGTGCGTCCTGCACATAAAAAAGCCCCGGATTACTCCGGGGCTTGATTTGGCGAGCTTGCAGAATCCGAAATTACAGGATCTGCACCGCGTCAGCCTGCAGGCCCTTCGGCCCCTTGACGACTTCGAAGCTCACCTTCTGGCCTTCCTGCAACGACTTGAAGCCGCTGCCTTGGATGGCGCGGAAATGGACGAAAAGATCTTCGCCGCTTTCCGGGGTGATGAAGCCGAAGCCCTTCGCGTCGTTGAACCACTTCACGGTGCCATTCTTACGGTCCGACATTGTCTAACTCCTTGGAACATTGGTATGGATTCGCGGCTTCAGGAACACCCCGGGCCGAGACTGAGTTGCAGGGAGTAAGCGAGGGACGATGTAGCGGATCGCAACGGCGACGGTTCCGAAAAACAGCCGCTGAAAACTTTTGATCTACCGCATCAGGCCACGGTTCACAGTGACCCAAGCAAACACAGTGCGTCGCACCATACGCGCGTATGCCCGAAAAAGCCAGCAAGTTCATGAACGGGAGGCATTCACAGATGTTGGGTGTCGCGTCCACGACGCCCGTCGCAGTGCGGTCAGCTGCGCCTGATGCACCGCTGGATGCTGAAGACTTACCCGGTTTTGGTGTATGAAGGAACCGGCGCCGCGCGACGGCCGCCATCATCATCCACAACAGCCGAAGGAGAGCACCGTGGCCAAGGGTCTGGAGCAGAAAAAGGAAACCAAGAAGAAGCCGGCCAAGACGATGAAGGAAAAGAAGGCCGACAAGAACGCGAAGAAATCGGCCAAGTAAGACCCACTGCCGCAGGAATGCGGGTTCGCCCCGTCGCCGCCACGGCACGGGGCACTCACATTCACGCCAATGCCCGCCATGCGAACCCCGGCTTCGTTGCGCTCGCCCGCGTGAGCGAGCCATCCGGCACGTTCGATGCCATCGTCATCGGCGGTGGCGCCGCCGGCTTGATGTGCGCCTTGACCGCCGGCCAGCGCGGGCGGCGCGTGCTGGTCATCGAGCACGCCAATCGCGTCGGCAAGAAGATCCTGATGTCCGGTGGCGGCCGCTGCAATTTCACCAACCTCGGCACCACGCCGGCGAATTTCCTTTCGGCCAACCCGCACTTCTGCAAGTCCGCGCTCGCGCGCTATACGCCGGCCGATTTCATCGCGATGGTCGAACGCCACGGCATCGCATGGCACGAGAAAGAACTCGGCCAGTTGTTCTGCGACGAGTCGTCCAAACAGATCGTGCGCATGCTGCTGGACGAATGCGCAGGCGCAGGCGTATGCGTCGAGACCGGTTGCAGTGTCGATCGCGTGCTCCGCACCGATGATGGATTCCTGCTCGACACGACGCTGGGAGCATTCGCCACGCCATCGCTGGTGATCGCTAGTGGTGGACTATCCATCCCGAGCATGGGCGCGAGCGGCTTCGGCTACGCACTCGCGCGCCAGTTAGGCAACAACGTGCTGCCGACCCGCGCAGGCCTGGTGCCGTTGACGCTGAGCGGCAAGCATTCCGAACACCTGCAGGATCTGAGCGGCGTCGCCCTGCCCGTACTAGCGCGCTGCAACGGCACCGATTTCCGCGGCGCGATGCTGATCACCCATCGCGGCATCAGCGGCCCGGCGATCTTGCAGATCTCCTCGTTCTGGCAGCCCGGCGACGATCTGCGCCTTGACCTGCTGCCGGATCGCGATGTGTTCGACTGGTTGCGCGCCCAGCAATCAGAGCGCCCGGCCGCGGAGTTCAAGACCGTGCTCAGCGATGCGCTGCCGAAGCGCTTCGCGCAGCGCCTGTGCGAACTTTGGTTGCCGAACAAACCGCTGCGCCAGTATCGCGACAGCGAACTGCGCGAGCTCGCAGCGCAGTTGCGGGATTGGCCACTGATCGCCAGCGGCACCGAAGGCTATCGCACCGCCGAAGTCACGCTTGGCGGCGTCGACACGAACGAACTGTCATCGTCCACGATGGAATCGAAGCGCGTGCGCGGCCTGTATTTCATCGGCGAAGTCGTCGATGTCACCGGCTGGCTCGGCGGCTACAACTTCCAGTGGGCATGGGCGTCTGGACACGCCGCCGGAGAAGTCGTCTAAGACGCGATCTGCGCACCTGAATTGGCTAATTCAATATCAACCGGACTGCGACACCACTTTCAACACATCCACCGTGGTCGCATCGTGCCCACTGTGGGCGACATCGGCCAGCGCAACGATTCCGCGCAGCTTGCCGTCATCGTCAACCACCAGCATCCGCCGCAACATGTGTTCTTCCATCTGCGCACAACATTCGCGCAGGCTGGTGTCGGCATCGACCGTGATGCAGGGCGAACTCATGCAGTCGGCCGCGGTGGTTTCCGCCGGATTCTTGCCTGCCGCAACGATCCGGATCGCGATATCGCGGTCGGTGATCGTGCCCACGGGCTTGTGCGTTTCCAGCGCATCCACGACGGGAATCAATCCGCAGTCGTGGGTCTTCATCAATTGGGCGACGACACGCAGCGCCGTTTGCGGCGTGCAACATGCGGGGGCCGCGGTCATCACGGATGTGAGGTTCATGGGTGCATTCCTTCACGACTGTCGCTGGGTTGGCATGGTCTCACGCGCAGCATGCCTGCGAAACCGCATGCTAAGCTCGTCGTGCGCATCGACCGGGGCAAAGGCTACGCTCTTCCTCGTTCGATTTGCCGACTCCGTCCAAACGCCTAGAGAGAATGCCTTGGCCAAGCCCAATTACCAGTTCGACAAGCGCCAGCGCGATCTCGCCAAGAAAAAGAAACAGGATGAGAAACGCCAGCGCAAGCAGACCAAGCCTGACGATGCGACCGACGCGCCATCCAGCCCGGACGCTACGTCCACAGACGGAACGCCCGCCGGTTGACCCGGATCTCGCGCAGCACAGATCGCGTCTCGCCAGTTCATGAAGGGGCGCGCATCAGATCGGCGTATGCGGATGGCGCTTGATCCAGGCCGCGACATAGGCGCAGTTCGGCACCACGTCCATCCCGCGTTCGCGCGCGCTGTCGAGCGCGTACTGCGTCAGCGCCGCCGCGATGCCGCGCCCAGCCACTTCATCCGGCACGCCCGCGTGGTTGAGCGACATTGTCTTGCTGAGGATGCGGTACTCCAGCACGCAAAGTGCGCCATCGACCGTGGCTTCGAAACGCTGCGCGGCGGCATTGTCGACGACCGTGATCACCATTCCGTGCGCTCCGGCAACAGTCCGCGCAATTCGGGATCGGTGAGATTTCGCCACTGACCCGGCTTCAATGCGCCGAGCTTGATGTTCATGATGCGCACGCGGCGCAACTGGGTGACCTTGAAATCGAATGACTCGGCCATCAGCCGGATCTGCCGGTTCAAGCCTTGCGTGAGCACGATGCGGAATCCGAACTTCGCGAGTTTCGACGTGCGGCAGGGCTTGGTCATCTCCCCGTGAATGCGCACGCCGCGCGCCATGCCGGACAGGAATTCCGGCGTCACCGGACGATTCACGCCGACAAGGTATTCCTTCTCGTGGTTGTTCTCGGCGCGCAGGATCGCATTGACGATATCGCCGTTGCTGGTCAGCAGGATCAAGCCGTCGGAATCCTTGTCCAGCCTGCCGATTGGATAGATGCGCTCGCTGTGGTCGACGAAGTCCACAATATTGCCCGCGACGGTGCGCTCGGTCGTGCAGATGATACCGACCGGCTTGTTCAGCGCGATGTACGTAAACGCGCGCTTGCCCGGCGCAACGGCACGCGCGCGCACCGGATTGCCGTCGACCAGCACCTCGTCGCTTTCCTGCCAGGCCTCGCCCATGATGGCCCGGCGCCCGTTGCGGGTCACCCTGCCCTCGCCGATCATGCGGTCAGCCTCGCGGCGTGAGCACAGTCCGGTGTCGCTGATGAACTTGTTCAGCCGCATCTGGCAACCTGCAATACAGACGTACGCATTCGGTCATTTTTCCGTCGAGTGAGGTACGTCGATGGGTTCGACATCGTGGAGTCGATCCAGGTCGACGTAGACGCGCCCGTCGGGGGCCGGCCGGACCACGTCCACGAAGCGGCGGTCGAACAGGATCGCGTCATGCGCATAGTCGCTGCGCGCGTGCACGGTCGCAGCCAGCGATTCCTCGATGCCGGTGATGCTGATCTGCAGCTGCGCGTCCTGCGCGGCCAACGCGGCGGCATCGACGCCGAACATCGGGCTGGTCTCGTCGATGCGATGCATGATCGTCCAGCTCAGGGCGAACAGGCTTGATCGGCCGCGCTCGAGCTTGAGATCGTAGAAACGGCGAAAGGTGGTTCCCTCCAGCGTGACCTCGACCCTGCTCAGGGAAAGGCTCGCGCTCGCTTCGACGATGGAATTGCGACGTTCGTTCGCGGCCCGCAGCATCAGCATCGGCGCACCGTTGAACGGCGTGACAACGGCGACGCGGCTGAACAGCGCACGCGCAGTCGGTTTCGAAAAGCGCGCGAACATCAGGCCGGTGATGACGGCCAGCGAGAGCATCCCGGTGACGATTTCAGTTGTCGCGACGATGTGGCCGTAGAGAGTGCCCGGACTCATCTCGCCGTAGCCGACCGTCGCCAGGGTCTCCACGCTGAAGAAAAAACTGTCCGCGAAGGACCCCGGCCTGGCATTGGCGATCGCGTGATCGCCGAGGGAGTACAGGGTCGCGAAGACCAGATTGACGGCCAGGTAAATCGCCAAGACACCGCCGAAAAAGGCCTTCCACGACAGCGTGTGGATCAGGTAATAGGCATCCCTGACTCCGAGCCGACGCGTGCCGAGCTTGATGACTTCCCTATTGCCGATGCGCGAAACGACGCCGCTGCGCGCTGGTCTGGTTTCCTGGGCCATGCGCGCAGTGTAGCGTTTCGCCCTGCATGCGATGTCGCGCCTGCGACCGTCGCGCGCCAGGATCGGATACAGGCGCGCGACGATGACCCAGACTGGCGATGCCGGAACGGCCGCGGGGTTCTCCGGAACTACTGGGTCTTCAGGCTGACATCGTCGATCACGAACGAGGTCGCGTCCTGCTTGTCTTCCACGCCGCTGAAGTAGACCTTCACGGTCTGGCCCTTGTACGCGCTGAGATCAAAACTGCGCTGCGTGTAGGCGCTGCCCTTGTCGAGGTTCGAGTACGTGTGCAGGGTCGAAAGGACGGCGTTGGAGCTGCTGCGCACCTGCAACGTCAGCGTGTCGTAGGCCTTGGTCGTCGAGGTCTCGGTGCTGTCGACGAGCAGCCAGAAGCTCAGCGTGGCCGTTGTCGCGCTCGTCGGAATCGTGACCGTCTGCGACAACGTGTCGGTGTGAGCCGAGCCGTAGCCGTCGAGCCATGCATTCCACCACCCGCCATGGGTCGGTTCGCCGCCACTATTGTCGATCACTCCGGACGACTCGGTCCATACCGACGCTCCCGACTCGAAGCCGCCGTTGCCGATCAACTCGCCGCCAGTCACGCTATTGCTGACGGTGAATCCCGCGCCCGCGGAGGTTCCGACATTTCCGGCCGCGTCGTAGCCCTTCGCGATCAACGTGTGGCTGCCGTTGGCGAGCGTGGTTGAGTCGAGGGCCATGCTGTACGGGCTGGTGGTGTCGGTGCCCTTGAGCAAGTTGTCGACGAAGAACTCGACCTTGGTCACGCCGATGTTGTCGGTGGCCGTCGACGACAGCGTGATCGTGCCGCTGCTGCCCGACTCGGACGCGCTCAAGGTTGGCGGCGTAGTGTCGCCGCCGCTGCCGTTGCTCACGCTGAAGCTCACCGCCGACGAGGTGCCGATGTTCCCGGCCGCGTCGTATGCCTTGGTCGCCACGGTGTGGCTGCCGTTGGCTAGTGTGGTCGAATTAAGGGTCATACCGTAGGGGCTGGTGGTGTCGGTGCCCTTGAGCACGCCGTCGACATAGAACTCGACCCTGGTCACTCCGACGTTGTCGGACGCGGTGGCCGACAGCGTGATCGTTCCCGAGCTGCCCGACTCCGCTGCGCTGGTCGTCGGCGGTGTCGTGTCTCCTCCGCCGCTGGTCTGGTTGACCCAGATCGGTGCGGACCACAAGAGCTTGCCGTTCGCCTGGGTCACTTCCACATAGTAGAAATGCGAGCCGACCGCAGGCGTGATGGTCGTCGAGCCGCTGCCTTCATAGGTCTGCGTCACCGTGCCGTTGCTGCCCGGCACGCCTTCGAAGAACTGCACGCGCGCGGCGGTCTGGCCGCTGGAACTCGCATAATTCGCAACGAGCGTGAGTGCACCGGAGTTGTTGATCGTCTGGCCCATGAGCTGGCCGTTCGCGGTCAGGATGAGCTGGCTGGTCTTGTCCTCGGTCGCGAACACGCGCCGCGCGCGCAGCGCATCGAGGAAGTTCGCGGTGTTCAGCGGTGTGCCGTTGGGCAGCAGGACGCCGGTGCGGTTGGTCGAGGACATGCCCCAGTTCGCGCAGTGGTTGTCCTGGTCGGTCGCGGGCGCGACATGATAGCCGCGCTCCAAGAGGATGTTGAAGGCGTCCTGGTACATGTCCAGCTGCGGCTCGCTCTCGTCCATCTTCGCCGAGAACGCGGCCGAGTTCATCACCTCGGCGAGCACCATGACCTGATCGCCGTTGGCGTCGTATGCGAGCGGGACTCCGCCGATCTGGAATTGCGCGGTGGTCGCCGGATGGTTGAACATCCCGATCCAGCCGTGCGTCTTCATCGTCGCGTAGATGCCAGCGTAGTCCGACTTGGGCGTGAGGTAGTCGCCGATCAGCTGGCCACTGGAGTTCATCTCCCACTCGGGCAGGCCGTCGGGACTGAAGATGTTGAGGTGGCCGCCGTTGCTGATCACGCCCCACTCGACGCCGTACAGCGCGAGGAAGCCTGGATGCGCGGCATTGTAGTTCGCCGCCGCAGTTACACCGGACTGGAACAGCGCCTTCGCGGTCGCGGGATTCGCGTTGGCGTTGGTGCTGTTGGAGCCATCGAACATGTGGTTGTGTTCGGAGGCATTGAGGAAATCGGCGTGCGCCTGGGTCTGCATCATCGTGTAGGCGTCGGTCGGGCCGAGCGCGGCGGACTGCGGGGCCTGCGAACCCACGCAGGTCGCGACCGAACCGCCGCCGTCGCTGTGATTGGTCTGGCTGTGCAGGTTGCCGAGGTAGATCGTGTACGGCAGCGAACCGGTGGCCGGCACCGACTGCGTGTGCGCTCCGCCCTTGCCGGCTGAACTCTGCGCAGGCCGCGGCAATGCGCGGAACGCGGGCATCTTCGGCGCCGGCAGGTTGCCGACCATCACGTCGTGGTGCTGGTTCTCTTCCTCGCTGCCGAACACCGCAAACGCGCGATGCACACGATCGAACAGCGCCGCACCGAAATCGGCCTGCCCGTGCAGGGTTGGCACGGCGCGCAGGCGCACCGTATAGAAACCGGCAGGCAAGGCATGCCCGGTGCCGTCGCGACCATCCCAGTTCAGCAGGTAACGCGCGTGCTGGTTCGACATGCCGATCTCGCCGATCCAGCGGCGCACGTTGCGTCCCTGTCTGTCGGTCACGTCGACCTGCCAAGCCGCAAGCGTGTTGCTGCCCGCACCCGGATAGTTGAAATACAGGTTCAGCGGATACGCGCCTTGCGCATCGGCGTGGAACGGCACATTGAGCGCCGCGTCGAACTCGAAATGATCGGGATGATGGATTTCGATTGGAGCGGATGCGGCGTTCAGGCAAGCAGCGATTGAAGCGGAAAGTACGGCGACACGGCACAGCCAGGCGCGAGCAGACATGCGTCTTCCTCAGGTTCGGTGGGTGGTAACAGGGGATCGCGGCAACGTGCTCGCGAATCCCCCACCCGCGAGCACGAGTGAAGAACCAGATGGTATGTCTGCTATCTGACGTTGCCGTGTCGGCTATCTGACAACGCAATTACGGATATGTGTATTTACGCGACGCCTCGATCCATTGGTTGGCGCGCGCACGCAATTGACGTCGGACTTCCATCGCAATTCCGGTCACACCCAAACGCGCCTCGCATGGAGACGCGCATTGCCTGGGACTTACGACAGCGGTACTACTGACCGACCACCAGCACCGTGAACGTATCGGGCTTCATCGGCGGGCGTGTGTGTGCGGGCGCGTTCGCAGGCAGGGGATCGAATTGCGCGGCCGGTAGATAGAGCCGATGCGACGCCTCGTCGAGCACGATGGTTCTTGCGCTCTTCTGGGTCGGCACGGTCGCGACCACTGCATAGTGATCGGCATCGTCCTCATGCACGACTGTGAGGGTTCCGTCCTTGCCGTTCGGACTGAAGACCAGTCCGCGCGCCGCATCGAACGCGGTGCCATCGGGTCCGGCACCGATCGGAACGTCGGCCACATGCTTGCCGGAGTCTGCATCGGTGATCACCATCTTGCCGTTCTGGCAGACCGAGAACACGCGACGATGCGCGGCATCCAGCGCGAGCCCGGACGGGTCCTCGCATCCGGCCAGAGGCCAGGTGGCAATGATCTTCGCGGTCTTCGGGTCGAGCACCGTCAGCTCGCCCTTGTCTTCGATGTTGACGAAGACGCGGCCGTGTTCGTCGCTGCGTGCGAACTCCGGAGTGCCGTCGAACGCGATCGTTCCGACCACGGCGCGCTTGACCGGATCGATCAAGGTCGCATTCGAACTGTCCCCGTTGAAGACAATGACGCGGCCAGACGCCTGATCGTAGATGATCGCATCGGGGTCCTTGCCATTGACCTTGATGTCACCCAGCGGCTTGAGCGTTTTCAGGTCGAAAGCGGTGACCGTGTCGGCCTTGCCATTGCTGGCGAATCCGACGTGCAGGGAATTGACCAGGGCGATGCCGTGTACGCCCTTCGTGTCCGGCACTTCGCCGACGACCTTGCCTGTCAGTGTATCGACCACCATCACGCGATCACTGCGGCTCAGGTACAGCCGATGCGCCGCGGAGTCGACGGACAGGTCATCCCAGCCGCCAGTGCCACCGAGCGCGAGGCGCTGCAACACGGTGTCGGTCGAAGTCGCTGGTGAAGCAGGATGCGCCAGCGCAGTCGAAGCGGAAAACAACGCGATCAACAAAGCTGTGTGCAGTGGTTGCATGTAAGGTCTCCAGTCCGTGGATGCGCAAGGCGTCGCGATAGCGTAACTGCTCGACGTTACGCAGTCCTGTCGAAATCAAGCGACCCGGTCATGCGCATCAATCAATTCGCCGTATCCTGAAATTGCGGCCCTTGATCTTCCCCGCACGCAGTCGCTCCAGCGCGTGCGAAGCTTCACCGCGCTGCACGGCAACATAGCTGCGCGTCGCGAACGTATCGATCTTGCCGATCGCATCCTTGTGCAATCCAGCTTCGCCGGTCAGCGCGCCGACGATGTCGCCTGGCCGCAGTTTGTCCTGGCGACCGCCGTCGATCGCGAGCGTGATCATCGGTGGTGGCGCTGGTTTCGGCACGCGTTGCGACAGATCCAGCCTGCCCCAGCGCACCTTGATGCCGAGTGCGGATTCGATCATTCCCACACGATTGATCTCGCGCGCCGCAACCATGTTCAGCGCAAGCCCGCTGTTGCCAGCGCGGCCCGTGCGGCCGATGCGATGCACGTGCGCGTCGGCATCGGTCGGCAACTCGTAGCTGATCACCGCCGGCAGTTCCTTGATGTCGAGACCGCGCGCGGCGACATCGGTCGCGACCAGTACGCTGCAACTACGGTTCGCAAAACGCAGCAGCACTTCATCGCGGTCGCGCTGTTCCATGTCGCCATGCAGCGCAAGTGCAGCATGGCCGCGTTGCGTCAGTTGTTCGGCCACCTCGTCCACGTCGCGCCGGGTGTTGCAGAATACCAATGCGGATTCGGGCTGGTGGCTCGCGAGCAGCGATACCAGCGCATCGACCTTGCGCGCCGATTCCACCTCGAAGAAATGTTGTTCGATCGCGGTATCGGCGTGCGCTGTCTCGATCGTCACTGCGACCGGCTCGCGCTGGAACGACTTGCTGATGGCCCGAATCGATTCGGGCCATGTCGCCGAGAACAGCAGCGTCTGCCGCTTCCTGGGAGCCTGTTTCAGGATGGCCGCGATGTCTTCCTCGAAACCCATATCGAGCATGCGGTCGGCTTCGTCGAGAACCAGTACCTTCAGCGCATCGAGCTTGAGGACTTTCTTCGCCAGCAAATCCTGGATGCGGCCGGGCGTACCGACCACGATGTGCGGCGCATGCGTCAGCGATGCGATCTGCGGACCCAGCGGAATACCGCCGCAGAGCGTGAGCAGCTTGATGTTCGGAATGGCGCTAGCGAGCCGGCGGATTTCCTTGCTGACCTGATCGGCAAGCTCGCGCGTAGGACACAACACCAGCGCCTGCGTGCGGATCGCATCCGAATCGATGGTCGAGAGCAGTGCCAACCCGAACGCCGCGGTCTTGCCGCTGCCGGTCATCGCCTGCGCGATCACGTCGCGGCCTTCGAGCATCGGCGGCAGGCTCGCGGCCTGGATCGGCGTCATCTGCGCATAGCCAATCACTTTGACAGCCTGCAGCAGCGCGGGTTGCAGCAGAAGCGTCGAGAAATCGGTCATGCGCAATTGTCGCATGCACGGGCTCCATCACCGAACAACGTGGTCGATCAGTACCGCGTCGACGGCGAATTGCAGCGACCCGACCCGCAGGTATGTGCACGGCGGTCTGATCGACGCGCAGCAACTGCGATCAACCAGCCGAACGCGGCGTTCAGGCGCAATCGCGAAAGCAACATGCGATTACGTGCGATCCATGGATATACGCGATCCAGCATGGGACGCAGTCGGCGACTGCCGAGGACGCGGGCAACGCTCTGGATTCCGACGGCTCGATACGCACGCTCGAAGACTTCGACACCGCGCAGCCAGTGTCCATTGCCGTCGCGCGCATGGATGCTGCGCATGAGCTCGGCGCGCGTGAATCCTGCGGCCCTGATCTCGCCTTCATCGAAATCCGCCAAGGAGCAATCCAGCAACTTCAGCCGCATTTCGCCGCCCAGGCGTTGCAATGAGCGCATTTCCGTCGCACACAGCGGACAGGATGCGTCGTAGTAGATCGTCAGTGCGGCGTCATCGGAGGATGGGGTACTCATTTCGCCTTTCCCGCGCGCAGCAGTTTCTGGATCTTGCTGCCGAGCTTCATGACTTTCATCAACGTCGCCGGCTCGAGTCGCAGCATTTCCTCGCCCCACGACGAAAGTGCCGACATCAACGCCAGCGTGTCGCGAATGCGGGCACGGGCGCTTGCGTCTTCGGATGCGAACGCTGGATCGGCGACGCAGCTTCGCAGCAGGGAAACGGTCGGATCGAATTCGCGCGCCTTGCGTTCGCTCACGACAGTACGGAACAGTTCCCAGACATCCTTCGACGTGTCGAAATGATCGCGGCGATCGTTGATCAAATGCACGACGCGCACGAGGCCGAAACCCTGCAACTCGCGCAAGCTGGTGCTGACGTTCGAGCGCGCCACCTGGAGGACCTCGGCGATTTCATCGGCCGGCAACGGCTGCTGCGACAAATAAAGCAATGCGTGGATCTGCGCGACGGTGCGGTTCACGCCCCAGCGCGACCCCATCTCGCCCCAGTGCATGACGAAGCGGCGACTGATCGGCGATAGCGTATCCGCAGCGATCGATGCGGTGTCGGGATGGTCCGTGATCATGGCTTTCCAAGCATGATGAATTCGCTTGTCGTCATGCTAGTTTGATCGTATATTTCTGTCAATACAGAAATGACTGCCACGACGGAGTGTCTCGTGCATACCGGCTCCAACGTCCTGCCCTCACGCGTACTGGTGCTCGGTGGCACCGGTTTCATCGGACGATACGCGGTCGCCGCACTGCTGCAATCGGGATGCGATGTCGTGATCGGAACGCGGCATCCGCAGCGCGTCGAACACCGCATTCCCGACCTTGCCAACCGTTGCGCACACCGTCGGGCGCGACTTGAACGATTGCTCGATCCCCGCGACTGGTCCGGGCTACTTGCGGATATCGATGCGGTGGTGAATTGCGTCGGCATCCTGCGCCAGCGCGGACGCGAAACCTACCGGCGAGTGCACCATCTGGCGCCGGCAGCGCTCGCCGAAGCATGTCGTCGCAAGGGCCTGCGCTTGATCCATGTCTCCGCGCTCGGCCTGCATGCGCAAGCGCGCAGTCGTTTCCTGCGCTCCAAGCTGGATGGGGAAAACGCATTGCGCGCAAGCGGAGCCGACTGGCGGATCGTGCGACCATCTTTGCTGGATGGCGATGACGGTTACAGCGCGAAATGGTTGCGGCGTGTCGCGCGATGGCCATGGCATGTGCTGCCTGCGGACGCGGTCGGCCGGATTGCCGCGCTGCATGTCGCCGATCTTGGTGAAGCGCTCGCACGACTTGCGCTGTCGGCAGCCGACCCGGACGCCAGCGAGAAAGCACGCATCGTCGAACTCGGCGGCTCGGATCGTTACACGCTCGATGAATATCTTGCGGTACTGCGTCGGCAGCACACTGACAAACCCGCTCGCCTTGTGCGCGTGCCATCCATCCTCGCGCGGCTCGGCAGTCATTTATGCGACTTGCTGCATGTCTCTCCGTATTCGTTCGGGCACTGGGAACTGCTCCGCCAGGACAACTGCCCGCATGCGTATCGTCTTCCGGAACTCATGGGGCGTCCGCCCCGCCCTCTAGGATTCGCCGAACGCGCTGATACATCCGATCCGGGTGGCCTCGTTCGCACGTAGCCGAATGCGCTCAAGGCATCCATGGCGACGGGCTCGACACCATCAACGCTATCGCGGCCATGATTTGCGAAACAAGCGATCGGGGCCGCGTGTGCGATGCAGCCCACTTTCTGCCAATCTGCACGTGCCGCATTTTTCTGGACAAGGGAATGCCGATGCGTCGTTTGATGGTTCCTGTTCTTGTGTTGCTGGCGTTCGCGCTGGGCGTGTGGTCGCAGCACCGCGCCACGATGCCGGTGTCGAATGCAGCGACGCCCACAGCGATCCATTCCGCCAAGGACACACCAGCGCCATCGTCAACGCATCTTCCGGCCGCAATTCCGTCATCCAATGGACTGCCGCGCGAAGCCACCGAAACCCTGGCTCTGATTCAGCGCGGCGGCCCGTTTCTGCATCGGCAGGACGGCGTGGTGTTCGAGAACCGCGAACGCGAATTGCCGGCGCAGCCGCACGGCTACTATCACGAGTACACCGTGGAAACGCCCGACGCGCACGATCGCGGTGCGCGGCGCATCATCGCCGGCGGCGATCCGCCCAGTGTTTACTACTTCACCGACGACCACTACCGGAGTTTCCACACGCTGGAGGCCACGCGATGAGCGCATCCGAAATGCAGACGATGCTCGCCGATGCGCGCAACGCCGGCGCGATGCTGGTGAGCGAGGACGATCTGCCCGACTTGCACAACGCGGCGCAGCGTCATGGTTTGCTGTGCAAGCAGGTCGACCTCGCCGGTTGCCGCAGCAAGTTGAACCTGCTCGATCGCATCGCTCACGCATTGCAGTTTCCGAAAACGTTCGGTCGCAACTGGGACGCGCTGGCAGATTGCCTCGGCGACCTGGGCTGGCTACCGGGAAAAGGCTACTGGATCGAATTCACCCACGCTGCGGATTTGCGCAAGGCTGCGCCGGAAGACTTCGATACGCTGATGTCGGTGCTTGATGATGCGGCGGCGATTTGGGCTACGCGGAAAATCGCGTTCTGGAGCGCGCTTGCGTTGCCGGATGCGGTGATGGATGCGTTGGATGATGATGCGGTGGATTGATGGCGTTGGGTTTGACGCATCGTCGAACATGCTTTCAGCCTGGCACTCGAAGCTTCCAATCAAACGCACAAAAAGAAATCCCTCGCGACTGCGCTTTCTTGAGCTTTCGACTTGCCGGAAGTCTGAAGGGATCGCCTCACAAACGAGCGCCTTCGAGGCGGGCGCATCGGCGTCTTCCCCGTCATGGATGTCGATCGCGCGTCGTATGCTTCCATCGACGCCCGCGCTGGACAGTCGCGCCGGATCATTACCGGGCGTTGCAATCCGGGCGCCCATGAGGCTATATTTTTCGACGCATGAAGATCAAGAAAATCACACGCTGGCATGCATCGGGGCTGCACCTGCTGATCAGTGCGGCGGTCGCGGTCGCGGTATTGGCGATCATGCTCGCCATCTGGTTCCCAGGGCCACTCTTCACGGCCGCCGGGGGCAACGACCTGCTCTTCATCCTGGTCAGCGTCGACGTGATCATCGGTCCGGCGATCACGCTCGCGGTCTACCGCCAGGGCAAGCGTGGAATGAATTTCGATTTCGCGGTGATCGCCGCGCTGCAGTTCGCGGCGTTCGCCTACGGCATGCACATTGTCTACCTTGCGCGTCCGGCGTTCATCGTGTTCGCCAAGGATCAATTCCTGGTCTCGGCGGTCGTCGACATCGGGTCCAAGGACTACGCGAAGGCGAAGTTCGCGCAGTTCAGCCATCCGCCGCTCGGCGGTCCGCTGCTCGTCTACGCCGAGATTCCCACCGACCCCAAAGCACAAAACGAGATCACGCTCGACGCGCTCGCCGGGAAAGACGTGAACGTACTCCCGAAGCTCTTCAGGCCCTATGCGGAGCACGCCAAAGACGTACTGAAAGAAGCCTGGACGCTGGCAAAGCTACGTAAGTTCGAGCCGGCGGATGCGAAGATCGTCGACACGTACATGGCCGACTCCAAGTTGAAAGAAACCGATGTGCTCTACCTGCGCATGGCGGCACGACAGGCTTGGGTCGCGGTGCTCATCGATGCGAAGACCGCCATGCCGCTGAAGATGCTGATTACCGAGAAATACTGACCCCAAGGTACGAGAAGATCCGATTGCGCCAGACCGCGCGAATGGCTAGAGCCAAAGCAATGTGCCCGAATGGTTGTCAACGCTGCGACCGGTCAATCCGCGAACGCGGGCCAGACAACTCCCGGATGGCTTCTGCCTATCGCGGGGTATCGCCAGGTGCCAGCGCAACAATCGACAGTGCATGGATGTCGTTCTGCATCAACTCGCCCAGCGCCGCATACACCTTGCGGTGACGCGCGACAGCACCGACACCCGCAAACGCAACACTGACGATCCGCAGCGCGAAATGCCCGCGTCCATCGCGCGCGCCGGCGTGGCCGACGTGCTTGTGGCTTTCGTCGATCAATTCGAATTCGCTCGGGTTCAATGTTGCGAGCGCTGCGCGGATGCGCGCGGATCGCGTCGCGCGGTCGCCGATGACGATTTCATTCATGGCAGGACTTGCCGGAACGCCCGCACATCGACCTTTTCGTACACACCCGCTCCAATATAGGGATCGGCATCGGCCCATGCCTGCGCGTCCTGCAGCGATGCGAACTCGGCAACGATCAGGCTGCCGGAAAATCCTGCCGGGCCGGGATCAACCGAATCGATGGCCGGAAACGGGCCGGCCAGGATCATGCGTCCGGCATCGCGCAGCGCCTGCAAGCGCGCCAGATGCGCAGGTCGAACCGCCAACCGCGCGGACAAGGATTCTGGAACGTCGATACCGACGATGGCATACAGCATGTGCGACTCCTTTCGTGCTCGCTTCGATGGCATTTCTGCAAAGGCAGGGCATGATACGCATGCATGTCCGCTCGCCTCCACGTCCATCCCGTCGATCCGCAACCGCGCCTGATCGCCCGCGCCGCTGCCGCATTGCAGGCAGGCGGGCTGGCACTGTGCCCGACCGATGCGGGCTACGCCCTGGTGTGGATGCTCGAAGCGCGCGACGCCGAGGAACGCGTGCGCCGTATGCGCGCGCTGGACACGAAGCATCCGTTCACCGTACTCTGTGCCTCGTTGAGCGATGTCGGGCGCATGGCCCGGCTCGGCGATCCAGCCTTCCGGCTGATGAAATCGCTGACCCCCGGCCCCTGCACGTTTATCCTGACCGCCTCCTCCGACCTGCCCCGCCGCCTGAAGCTGGACAAGCGCCGTTCGATCGGCGTGCGCAGGGTCGAACACCCGATTGCACAGGCCCTGTTGTTGGCCGTGGAACAACCGTTGCTCAGTACCACCGTGGCGCTGCCGGACGCTGAGGATCTGGCCAGTCACGTAGCCGACGATGTGGCCGACCACCTGCTGGAACAGGTGGACGTCTTGCTCGATGGCGGGGATTGCGAGCCTGGCCCGACCAGTGTGGTCGATGCCACCGGTAATGCTCCAGAACTGCTGCGTCAAGGTTATCGTCCCATGACCCTGTAAACGTTTCGATTCGCGCAAATTGCGCACCAAACATCAAGATGTCGCGCCGGCCCGGAGGGGCCAGCACTCCAGTGATTATCAAATCCGCGATCAACAACGAAACCGTGCAGGCTGCGCCAGACGCCGGCGCCCCGCTCCCAATGGTCCATTCCGCCGCCGCGTCCGCAGCGCAGCGCGAGATGCCGCTCGCATTGGTGCGTGGCATGCCGATGCTGGAAATCCCGCAGGACCTGTACATCCCGCCGGATGCGCTCGAGATCATCCTCGAAGCGTTCGAAGGCCCGCTTGACCTGCTGCTATACTTGATCCGCCGGCAGAACCTCGAAATCCTCGACATTCCGGTCGCCGAAATCACTCGCCAGTACGTCGAGTACATCGGAGTGATGCAGGATCTGCGTTTCGAACTGGCCGCAGATTATCTGGTGATGGCCGCGATGCTCGCCGAGATCAAGTCGCGCATGCTGCTGCCGCGCCCGATCGAGGAGAATGACGACGAATCCGATCCGCGTGCCGAACTCGTGCGGCGCCTGCAGGAATACGAGCGCTTCAAGAAAGCCGCCGAAGACATCGACACGCTGAACCGGCTGGATCGCGACACCGCCGTCGCCGGCGCGCACATGCCGGAATACGAAGTGACGCGCCTGCCGCCGCCGGTGGAACTGCGCGAAATGCTGCTGGCGCTGCGCGACGTGATGAAACGCGCAGAGTTGTTCGGCCGTCACGCAGTGCGTCGCGAAACGCTGTCAGTCCGCGAGCGCATGGGCGACGTGCTGGCGACGCTCGGCGACGGCAAGTTCCACGATTTCACCGCGCTGTTCTCGGTCGAGGAAGGCCGTCTGGGCGTGGTGGTGACCTTCCTCGCGATCCTCGAACTCGCGAAGGAACAACTGCTCGATATCGTGCAGGAGAAACCTTGCGAGGCAATCTACGTGAAGTCGCTCGCCCTCGCTGCGAACGACGACGACGCAAACGCATGAGAAACGGAACCTGATTGCATGGAACCTGAGTCAATCGAATCTGCCGTGACGGGATCCTCCAATCCAATGGAAGCTGGCTCGATGGAAGCCCATCCGCTCGAACCTGCGCTGATCCGCCGCATCATCGAAGCCGCCCTGCTGGCGGCGCAACGCCCACTGAGTCAGGCGCAGCTTGCGGAACTGTTCCCCGAAGACGCGCCTGCACCGACAGATGCGATTGCACAAGCGCTCGAAGCTTTGCGCGCGCAAAGCTCCGAACGCGGCGTCGAACTCGTCGAAGTCGCGTCGGGTTTCCGCTACCAGGTGCGCGCCGACATGCAGCCGTGGGTCTCGCGGTTGTGGGTCGAGCGGCAAGTAAAATACACCCGCGCAACGCTGGAAACGCTCGCGTTGATCGCCTACCGCCAGCCGATCACGCGCGGCGAAATCGAACAGGTGCGCGGGGTCGCGATCAACAGCAACATGATCAAGACGCTCGAGGAACGCGAGTGGATTCGCGTCGTCGGCCATCGCGACGTGCCTGGCAAGCCCGCGTTGTTCGGCACGACGCGCATCTTCCTCGATTATTTCGGATTGAAGAGCCTCGACCAGTTGCCGCCGCTGGCCGAACTGCGCGAGATCGCCGAGCTCGATCCAGAACTGCCGTTCGAAGCCGCGCCGACGATCGCGGCGATCATGCATGCCGACGACGATGCGAACGCGTCCATCAGCACCCTGTTGAGCCAAGTCGAACCGGGTGAAGCCGATTCGATCGAGGCCGATTCAATCGAAGCAACCCAGATGCGCGCGCACGTACACGATGTACTAGACGACGACGTGCACGACGACGCATTTGAAACGAGCCACGACGAAGCAACCTCCACCGTCGCAACGACGGCCGACCATTCCACCCCCAGCGACGCCCCTGACTTCGACGACAACGAAGCGGGCAGCGAGGCGCAAGAGCAAACCCATGACTGACAAGAATGATCACTCCGCGCCCGACAAGAAGCGCCTTTCCCTCAACCGCGGCGCCGAGGACAGCGCGCCGAAACTCGAAGAGCGCCTGCACAAGGTACTCGCGCAGGCAGGCCTCGGCTCGCGCCGAGCGCTGGAAGAGCGCATCGCCCAGGGCCTGATCAAGGTCAATGGCGAAGTCGCCACGATCGGCCAGTCGATTCACAGTGGCGACCGCGTCGATCTCGACGCCAAGACCTTTGTCGCGAGCGCGCTCAACGAGCCGGCGCGCGTGCTGATCTACAACAAGCCCGAAGGCGAAGTCACTACCCGCGAAGACCCCGAAGGCCGCCCAACCATCTTCGAAGCGCTGCCACGACTGAAAGGCGCGCGCTGGATCGCAGTCGGCCGCCTCGACATCAACACCACCGGATTGCTGGTGCTCACCACCGACGGCGAACTCGCGAACACGCTGATGCATCCGTCGCGCGAAGTCGAACGCGAATACGTCTGCCGCATCCACGGCGAGGTGCCGGAGAACATCGTCGACCGGCTCAAGCGCGGCGTCGCGCTCGACGACGGCCCGGCGAAATTCGACGAGATCGAACGCATCAACAGTTCCGACTCGCATTCCTGGTTCCGCGTCATCGTCACCGAAGGCCGCAACCGCGAAGTGCGCCGGTTGTGGGAGTCGCAGGAATTCCAGGTCAGCCGGCTGAAGCGCATCCGCTACGGCACGCTGACGTTGCCGCGTTTGTTGAAGCGCGGACAGTCGCAGGAATTGCCGGTCGACGAAGTCGAAGCGCTGCAACGCGAGCTCGGCCTTGAAGGCGGCGCGCAGGTATTGACGCTGCAACCGGTGATCGGCCAGCGCAAAGCGCGTTCCGAAATCCAGATCGCGAAAGAAGACCGCCAGGGCAAGGCTTACGTCAACGGCTCGATGGCCGATGAAGGCCGCGAACTGCGTCGCTTCGATCATGTGCGCGAAGATCGTCCGCGTGGACGTGGCGGTCCGGGCGGTCGTCCGTCCGGTCCGGGTCGCGGTTATCAGGGCGCTCCGCGCAGTGGCGCGCCGCGAGGCGCAAGCCCGCGAGGCAACGAAGGCGGCGCTCCGCGTGGCCCGCACGGCAGCGGTCGCGACGATCAGCCACCTGCGTCGTACAGCCATGATCGGCCAGCGCGCGGTCCCGGCGGTGGTTATCGCGGTCGTCCAAGCGGCCCCGACTCTGGGCAGCCGCGTCCGTATTCGCCACGTCCCAGTCATGCGCATCCGAGCAACGCAGGCGCGCCGCGTCATGCAGGTCCAGGCAAGCCGCATGGGCAAGGCCGTCCGCCGCGCCAGGGCGGCGCTCCTGCCCACGCTGGCAACTCGACCGAATTCCGCAGTTGGTATGTGCCCGAGGGCGTCGACACCGGCCCGCGTCAGGCGCGACCGAGCGGCAATCCCAATGCGCCGCGTCCGCAGCAGGGCCGCCCCGGCCCAGGGGGCCAGCGCAACCCGGATGGATTCCGTGCACAAGGCGCGCCGCGCGGCCCCGGACAGCATGCCGGCCCGCACGAACAACGTCCGTTCACTCCGCGCCCGCAAGGCGAGCGCCTACGTGGCGAGCGTCCGCAAGTCGATGGTCAACGCAATGGCCCACCACGCGGCCCGAACGCCGGCCCAGGTCGTAATGGCCCGCAAGGTCCGCGACCCGGTGGCAATCGTCCAGCCGGCAATCATCCAGGTGGGCAACATCGCAGCCCCGGGGGTGCACCGCAGAACGCCCGCCCACATGGCCAGCGTACGGATCGATCCAGCAACGTTCCGCGCGGCCCTCGTTATGAAGGACTGCCGCGTGACGAGGATTGATTCCGGGTGATCGCAATGGACGTCCATCCATGGAAAAAAGCCGCCCTCGATTTCGACCGCTTCCGTCGATGCGGCCTCATCGGACATTGAAATGAATTGAATTGAATTGCGAAGCTTGTTGTTATCGATATGTCCAGTCATGCGCGACATGTGCCTAGCGTTGTGATAACCAACCTGCCGTGAATGCCGTACTGCATATCAGGCGGACATACAGCCAAGTGCATTTAGACTCGACGCATGCCGAGTGAAGAAACCGAATTGTCCATCGCGCCGCATATCGAGCCTGCGTCAATCGGTGCCGACTCAGAAGTCGCCGATTCGATTCCATCCACCACCCAGCCCGCGCCTCGACGCCTGGGCTGGCTGTTGCTGGCGCTAGTGCTGGCCGTGATCGGATGGGCGATCCTGTGTTTCGACTGGAACCTGTTCAAGGGCTACGTCGAACGCCGCGTCAGTGCATCGACGGGGCGCGAGTTCCACATCGACGGAAACCTCGGCGTGCATCTGTCGATGCATCCATTGATCACGATGGACGGACTGCGGCTCGGGAATATCGCGGGCGCGAAACTACCCATGATGGCTTCGGCGCAACGATTGGAGTTCCGTGTCGCGTTGTGGCCCTTGCTCCGCGGCGAGACGATCCTTCCGGAAGTACATCTCGTGAAACCGATCGTGCTCCTGGAACAGGATGCAGCCGGCAGGAACAACTGGACGTTCCCGAGTTCCGGATCGAATCCGATCATCAAGCAATTCACGATCGATCATGGCGAACTAACCTATCGCGAAGACGCGACCCATACGAGCCTGGTCGTCGATGTCAACAGCGATGCACCCGATGCGACGTCGCGACTCGCGCCGTTGTCGTTCGATGGCAAAGGCATATACAGGAACAACTCGTTCACGCTGCAGGGCCGTGCGGACTCACCGCTCGACCTCAGCAACACCGCAACGCCATACCGCATCGACATCGGCGCAGTCGCCGGCGCGACGCGCGCGCATGCGAGCGGTGCGTTGCGCAATCCGTTGCAGGTCACGGGTTACGATCTCGACTTCACGCTGGCGGGCCCTGACCTGTCGCTGTTGTATCGCTTGATCGGTGTCGCCGCGCCGGAAACGCCGCCATATCGGTTGCACGGTCGGCTTGGGCATGTTGACCATGTATGGAGCTTCAATCGCTTCACCGGCGTGGTCGGCAACAGCGATCTCGCGGGCGATCTTGCAGTCGACAACAATGGCAGCAAGAAATTCATGAAAGCCGTATTGGCATCGCGACGACTCGATGTCCACGATCTCGCGGGTTTCGTCGGCGCGCCGGCGCATGCGAACCCTGCAAAAGCGTCGACGGTGAAACAGCAAGTCGAGGCCGAGAGAGCCGGTGCCACCGATCGCCTGCTGCCACAGCAGCCTTACGACATCGAACGTATCCGCGGCATGGACGCCGACGTGTCATTGCGCGCCCAGCAAGTGATCGGAACCAGGGTGCCGCTCGACGCGTTTCTCGCGCACATGCTCATCAAGGATGGCGTTGTCACGCTCGATCCGTTCAATTTCGGCGCAGCCCATGGACAAGTCACATCGCAGATCCGCCTCGATGCATCCCGCCCAGTCATTGCTTCATCGGCCAGGATCAAGCTGCGCAAGATCGATCTCGGCAAACTGATTCCCGAAGTACCCGCGATCCGTAAAAGCGCGGGCACCATCGGCGCCGACCTTGATTTGAAGGGCAGCGGCAATTCGATCGCGAAGATGCTCGCTACATCGAACGGACGCGCCAGTTTCGGCATGGGCGGCGGCAAGATCAGCGACCTGACAATGGCATATGCAGGCTTGAACATCGCGCGCATCCTCAAGCTCAAGATCGCCGGGGATCACGACATCGCCATCCATTGCGTCGTCGGCGATTTCGCCGCGCGCGAAGGCATCCTGAATACCAATGCGCTGGTATTCGACAGCGAAGACACGGTGATTCGCGGAACCGGCGATATCGACTTGCGCAACGAACAATTCGACTTGCTGCTGAAAGTGAAACAGAAACGCCTGAGCCTGCTCAGCCTGCGTTCGCCGCTGCGCGTGAGCGGGACATTCAAGCACGCCTCGATACGCCCGGACTACAAGGCTCTTGGGTTGCGCGGCGTGGCAGTTGCGGTGCTCGCCGCGATCGCGCCGCCTGCGGCGGAATTGGCATTGATCGACCCTGGGGGCGGCAAGGACAGCGACTGTTTGAAGTCGGATGCGATCGCGAAATAGATGCATCAATCGGCGAGTGCGAACGCATCCCCATCCAGCATCGCCGGAAAACGTGCGCGATGCGCCGCGAGTTCGGATGCGAGCAGCGTTGTCGTCGAAACCACTTCATCGTCTCCGCATTCGCTGGCCGGATGGCCGAGGAAGTCAATGACGGCGCTGTCGCCGGCATAGTCGAGGCCGTTGCCGTCGGCACCTACGCGATTGACGGCAGCGACATAGCACAGGTTTTCGATCGCGCGCGCGCGCAACAGGGTGCGCCACGCGTAGGCGCGCGCTGCTGGCCAGTTGGCGACGAAGACCAGCAGGTCGTAGTCCAGCGCGTTCTCGCGTTCGACGTTGTAGCGGTTGCGCGCGAACACCGGGAAGCGCAGGTCGTAGCAGACCAGCGGACAGATTCGCCACCCTCGCCATGAGATCGTGCGGCGCTCGCGGCCGGCGGCGTAGCGCTCATGTTCACCTGCGTAACGGAACAGATGGCGCTTGTCGTAGTGGACGATAACACCGTCGGGCGTTGCGAACAGCAGACGGTTGTAAACACCATCCGCCGTACGCAACTGTACGCTGCCGGTGATCGCTGCATCGAGTTTTTTCGAATGCTCGAGCATCCACGTAATGGTCGGTCCGTTCATCGTCTCAGCGTTATGAATCGCCTCGTTCGAGAAGCCGCTGGTGAAGGTTTCCGGCAGTACGATGAGATCGGTGCGCCTATGCAGCGGCGCGATCAGTTCGCCGTAGTAGTCGCGATTGCCGGCTGGATCGAGCCAGCGGGTGGTGCCTTGCACCAATGAGACGCGGAGGTCCTTCATATTCTCTCCAGCCGTTCAGTCGCCGCTTGCAGCGTTGCATCGCTCTTGGCAAAGCACAACCGTATCAATCGTTGCCCGGCGGGCGGCTTCTCGTAAAACGGTGACAACGGAATGCCGGTGACGCCGTGCTCGATCGTCAGCCAGCGCACGAATTCCGCGTCGGGCAGATCGCTGATCGCGGAATAATCGGCGAGCTGGAAATAACCGCCCGGCACCGGCAAAGGCTTCAGTTTCGTGCGCGACAACAGCTCGCGAAAACGGTCGCGCTTCGGTTCGTAAAACGCACCGAGTTCTTCGTGGTGTTCGGGATGGTTCACCAGCATCTCGATCAGCGCCCATTGCGCCGGCGCAAAGGTGCAGAAGGTGTTGTACTGATGCACTTTGCGGAACTCGGCGCTCAGCGCAGGCGGCGCGACGCAGTAGCCGATCTTCCAGCCGGTGCAATGGTAGGTCTTTCCGAAACTCGAAATCACGAAGCTGCGCTCCGCGAGTTCCGGATAGCGCAACACCGATTCATGACGCGCGCCGTCGTAGACGATGTGTTCGTACACCTCGTCGGACAACAACAGGATGTTGGTTCCGCGCAGGAAGTCGCCCAGCTTCGCCATGTCGGCGGCCGACAGCATCGCACCGGACGGGTTATGCGGCGAGTTGATCATCAGCATCCGCGTGCGCGGCGTGATCGCATCGCGCACTTTTTGCCAATCCACCGAGAAGTCGCTCGCATCAAGCGGTACATGCACCGCGCGCGCTCCAGCGAGGTCGATGGCCGGCTCGTAGCAGTCGTAGCACGGGTCGAGGACGATGACTTCTTCGCCGGGACGCAGGACCGCGAGGACGGCGTCGAAGATCGCCTCGCTACCGCCGCTGGTGACGGTGATCTCGGCGTCGGCGTCGACATCGCGCCCATAGACTTTTTTCGTCTTCGCCGCGATCGCCTGGCGCAATGCCGGCAAGCCGGTCATCGGCGCGTACTGGTTCTTGCCTTCGCGCGCCGCGCGCGCCAACGCCTCGACCAGTGGTGCCGGCGTGTCGAAATCGGGAAACCCCTGGCCGAGGTTCACCGCCTTGTGTTCGACCGCGAGTTGCGACATCACGGTGAAGATCGTGGTGCCGACTTTCGGCAGTTTGGTCTGGATGTTGTTCAATGTCTGATCGCTCCGTGCAAGCCATGAATCGTCTGCGAGAACCAGCAGTTTACGGTGGCGATGGCGCCTGCGTCAGCAGGCGATGCCGCCGCGATTAGACCCCACCGCCACAAGCCGGTAAAATTGCCGTTCTGCGCCTAGATCTAACCCCATTGAACGAATTCGACACCACAGCGCCAATGTTCGCGGTCGCGCGACTGCGCTTCGACCGCAACGACGAGCCTGTGTTCGGGCCGCTGGATTTCGTCGTGCATACGGGCGAGGCGTTACTGGTGACGGGGGGCAACGGCGTCGGCAAGACCACTCTCTTGCGCGTACTGTCTGGATTGTTGCGCGCAGGCGATGGCGAACTGCATTGGCATGGCGAGGCATGCGCGCGCTTGCCCGCGGAAGGCATCGCGCTGATCGGTCATCTGCCTGGACACAAGGCGGATCTCGGCACACTCGACAACCTGCGCTTCGCGGCCGGATTGCATGGCTGCCGACGTGGCGCATCGCCAACCAGCGCGCTTGCGAGCGTCGGGCTGGCGGGTTACGAGGATATTCCCGCAGGGCGATTGTCGGCTGGCCAACGCAAGCGCCTGTCGCTCGCGCGACTGCTGCTGTCGCCAGCGCGCTTGTGGCTGCTCGACGAGCCTTACGCGAACCTCGATCGCGACGGCATCACCTTGGTCGATCGATTGCTCAACAAGCATTTGAGCGAAAGCGGCGCTGCGTTGATCACCACCCACGGTGCATATGCGGCGCCGCCTGTGCGTACACGCACGCTGTTGCTCGAAACACAGGCACGCGACACGCAAGACGTCGATGTGGAAAACATCAACATGAAGTCTGGCGCATGAGCGCGCCGACCCTTCCTCGCGCCGCTGCTGCGATGCTCGCGCGCGATTTGCGGCTTGCATGGCAACGACGTGGCGATACCCTGCAACCGCTGTTGTTCGCGGTGCTGGTGGTCGCGATGTTCCCGCTCGCGCTCGGCAGCGAACGCGCACGACTCGCGATGCTCGCGCCGGGCGCGATCTGGGTAGCGGCTCTGCTCGCATCGCTGCAAGGTCTCGACGCCTTGTTTCGCAGCGATGCCGAAGACGGCAGCCTTGAACAGCAGTTGCTCGCGCCAGTTCCCCTTTCTCTGCTCTTGGCATGCCGGATGTTTGCGCACTGGCTGACCGGATCGCTGCCGCTGATCCTTGTCGCGCCGCTACTCGCGCAATTGTTGTTCCTGCCCGATCAGCTGCTCGCACCGCTCCTGCTGTCGCTAATGGTGGGTACGCCCCTGCTGGTGTTGCTGGGTTCGACGGTCGCTGCGCTGACAGTCGGAATGCGGCGCTCTGGTATGCTGTTGCCGCTGCTCGCACTGCCGTTGTACGTGCCGGTTCTGGTGTTCGGTGCAGGTAGCGTGATGGCCGCAGCGCAAGGCCAGGACTGGCTTGGCGCGGTGCTGTTGCTGGGAGCCGGCCTCGCGTTGGCACTCGTGCTGGCTCCACTTGCCGCCTCTGCGGCAATCCGTATCGCATTGCCATGAATCCGCAGCCGCAATGAATTCGATCGTTCTCTGGTTCAACAAACTCGGCTCGCCGCCGGTTTTCCATCGCTACGCGACGCGCTGGATGCCGTGGTATTTCGGCGCGGCGCTGCTGCTGCTCGGCGTCGGCGTATGGGGTGCGTTGTTCCGTGTGCCGACCGACTATCAGCAGGGCGACAGCTACCGGATTCTTTTCATCCATGTGCCCTGCGCGTGGATGAGCCTGTTCGTTTACATGACGATGGCCGTGCAGGCATTGATCGCACTGGTGTGGCGGATCAAGCTCTGCGAAATCCTTGCGATGGCCTGCGCGCCGATTGGTGCGGCGTTCACCGTGATCACGCTCGCGACCGGCTCGATCTGGGGCCGGCCGATGTGGGGCACCTGGTGGGATTGGGATCCGCGACTGACCTCCGAACTTGTGTTGTTGTTCCTCTACATCGGCGTGATCGCGCTGGACGCATCGATCGAGGACCGCCGCCGTGGCGCGCGCGCTGCCGGTTTCCTCGCGCTGATAGGCCTCGTGAATCTTCCGATCATCCATTACTCGGTGCAGTGGTGGAATTCGCTGCACCAAGGCTCGACGATCAGCCTGCTCGGCCCGTCGAAAATGGATGCAAGCATGATCCTGCCGCTGCTCGCGACCGTCGCGGCGATGCAGTTGTGGTTCGTCGGATCGCTGCTGTCGCGCGCACGCACGTTGCTGGTCGAACGTGAAGCCGGCAAGGCTTGGGCGCGCGAGCTCGCAGCCCGTGACATGACACGAGCGGACGCATGAGCTACCTGCCCTACATCATCGCTGCGTATGCGGTATTCGGCACCGTGCTCGCGTGGGACGGATTGGTGCCTTGGCTGAAGCATCGCCGGTTGCTGCGTGCGATTCGCCAGAAAGCCGTGAGGAAGCATGATGCACAAGGATGTGTGAATGCCGCGGGCGCAGGAGCGGAGAAGTGAACCCGACGCGCAAACGCCGCCTCGGTTTCGTATCGCTCGCAATGACCGCGATCATCATCGCCGGCACATTGGTGACGCTCGCCTTGCGGCACAACGTCCGCTATATGCTGACACCCACCGAAGTCGCCGCAGGCAAGAACGCAGGCAGCCTGTTGTTTCGC
Organism: Lysobacterales bacterium; assembly: GCA_038226665.1. Taxonomy (GTDB): domain Bacteria; phylum Pseudomonadota; class Gammaproteobacteria; order Xanthomonadales; family Xanthomonadaceae; genus SZAS-103. The sequence goes on from JBBRQI010000001.1 coordinate 233,608, forward strand.
CTCGGCGGCGTGGTCTGCGAAGGCAGCGTGCGGCGCACGACCGGCACGCTCGACGTGCGCTTCGTCGTCACCGATCGCGTGCACCAAGTCCCCGTGCGTTACACCGGCATCCTGCCCGACCTGTTCCGCGAAGGCCAGAGCGTGATCGCGACCGGGCACATGGCGAGCAATGGTTTCCGTGCCGATGAAGTGCTCGCCAAGCACGACGAAACCTATATGCCGAAGGAAGTCGCCGATGCCATCGCGCGCGGCAAGACGCTTCCGCATATACCCTGCGCGCCGCCTGCACCTTGATGTTGCCCGAGATCGGCCAACTCGCACTGATCCTCGCGCTGCTGCTTGCGTCGATGCAGGCATTGCTGCCGTTGTTTGGCGCACAACGCGGTATCGATGCATGGATGCGCGTCGCGCGGCCGGCCACGTACGGGCAATTGCTGTTCGTCGTGATCGCGTTCGGAATCCTGATGCATGCGTTCGTCGTGCACGATTTTTCGGTCGCATACGTCGCGCATAACTCCAATTCGTTGCTGCCGATCGGCTATTGCATTGCCGCAGTATGGGGCGCGCACGAAGGCTCGCTGCTGTTGTGGATTCTGATCCTCGCGCTGTGGACGGGCGCGGTCGCGCGCTTCTCGAAAGCGTTGCCATTGCCGGTGATCGCGCGCGTGCTCGGTGTGATGGGGCTGGTCAGCGTCGGCTTCCTGTTGTTCACGCTGCTGACCTCGAACCCATTCGCGCGCCTGCTGCCGATGCCGTCCGAAGGTGCCGATCTGAATCCGCTGCTGCAGGATCCGGGCCTGATCGTGCATCCGCCGATTCTCTACAGCGGCTACGTCGGCACCACGGTCGCGTTCGCATTCGCGATCGCCGCGCTGCTCGACGGAAAGGTCGATGCACGCTGGGTGCGCTGGTCGCGGCCGTGGACGAACGTCGCGTGGGCACTGCTCACCATCGGCATCGCGCTCGGTTCGTGGTGGGCATATTACGAACTCGGCTGGGGCGGCTGGTGGTTCTGGGATCCGGTCGAGAACGCATCTTTCATGCCGTGGCTCGCGTGTACAGCATTGCTGCATTCGCAGGCGGTGACGGAAAAGCGCGGCAGCTTTCGCGGCTGGACGTTGTTGCTCGCGATCGCTGCATTCTCGCTGTCGCTGCTCGGCACCTTCCTCGTGCGTTCGGGCGTGATTACCTCGGTGCATTCGTTCGCCGCGGATCCGTCGCGCGGACTGTTCATCCTGGTGTTCCTCGCCATCGTGATCGGCGGCTCGCTGCTGCTGTACGCATGGCGTGCGCCGCGCGACAACGATGGCGCGCCGTTCGCGTTCGCATCGCGCGAAACACTGATCCTCGCGAATAACCTGTTGCTGACCACTGCCTGCGCCATGGTGCTGATCGGCACATTGTTCCCGTTGTTCGCCGATGCGATGCAACTCGGCCGTTACTCGGTCGGGCCGCCCTACTTCGGTTCGATGTTCTACCTGCTGATGGCGCCGCTGGTGCTGTTGCTGCCGTTCGGCCCGCTCACGCGCTGGCAGCGCGAACAGGCGTCGCTGCCGCTCAAGTTGTTGTTGCCGTGGCTGGTCGTCGCATTGATCGGCGGCGCGATTGCATTCGTGATGTTGCCGAACGCGCCGTGGAAATATGCTGCTGGCGTCGCGGTCGGCTTGTGGCTTGCGCTCGGCACATTGCGCTTCGTGCGTCGCCGGCTTGCCATGGACCGACAGCGCTTCACCGCCGAAATGCTCGGCATGACGTTCGCCCACATCGGCATCGCGGTGTTTTTCTTCGGCGTGTTGCTGACCGAAGCGACCAGCGTGCAAAAGGACGTCGCGGTCGCGCGCGGCCAGCAGATTGCGGCTGGCGACTATACGTTCCGTTTCGATGGCGTGCACCGCGCATCCGGCCCGAACTATCTATCCGATCGCGGCACCGTCAGCGTGTTTCGCGGCAATGATCGCATCGCGATCCTGCATCCGGAAAAACGCCAGTACGCAGCGGGCGGGCAGATCATGACCGAAACCGCAATCGATCCTGCGCTCAATCGTGACCTGTACGTCGCGCTCGGCGAACCGATCGACGCGCGCGGCGGCTGGGCATTGCGCGTGTACGTGAAGCCGTGGGTGCGCTGCATCTGGCTCGGCGCGTTGTTGATGGCGCTCGGCGGTTTCACCGCGGCGTTCGATCGGCGTTTCCGCCGCAAGCCCGAGGCGGTTTGAGATGCTGCATCGCTTGCTGCCCCTGATTGTTTTTCTTGCGCTTGGCGCGCTGCTGTTCGCTGGCATCCAGTTGAGCAAGCATGAGAATCCACAGGCTTTGCCGTCGCCACTGATCGGCAAGAGCGCGCCGCTATTCGCATTGCCAGTGCTCGATGAGAGCGGCCTGCTCGCTTCGAACACTGTCGTGCGCAACGCCGATCTTGCCGGCGCTCCATATGTGCTCAACGTCTGGGGAAGCTGGTGCGTCAATTGCCAGGAAGAACATTCGGTCGTCAGCGCATTGGCTGCACGCGGCATCGTCAAGGTCGTCGGCTACAATCTGAAGGACGATGCGGCCGATGCAAAACGCTGGCTCGCGCAATTCGGCAATCCCTACGCATTGATCATGGCCGACACCGATGGCCGCACCGCGATCGACTGGGGCATCTATGGCGCACCGGAAACCTATTTCGTCGATGCGCAGGGCATCGTGCGCTGGAAGTTCATCGGCCCCTTGACCGAGGACATCATCGCCAGGCAGCTGTTGCCGTTGTTGCCGCCGAAGGTATCGCGATGAAAGGTATCGCGATGAAGCGCATCGTGCCTGTACTGTTGCTGTTGAGCATGGCGCCGCTTGCGTCCGCGATACAACCGCAGACGGAAGCGCCAGTCGTCTTTCGGAGCGCTACCGAAGAAGCGCACTTCCACGCACTCGCGGGCTCGCTGCGTTGCGTGATGTGCCAGAACGAATCGCTCGCCGATTCGCAGGCGCCGATCGCGCACGACCTGCGTCGTGAAATCCTCGACTTGATGCGGCAAGGCAAGTCCGACGCGCAGATCCGCGATTTCCTGGTCGCGCGCTACGGCGAATTCGTGTTGTACCAGCCGCGCATCGAGCCTGCGACATGGTTGCTGTGGTTCGGCCCGCTGGCCTTGTTCGTCGTCGGTGGCGCGACTGTGATCTTCATCGTGCGGCGGCGCGCGATCAGGCTGCGCGCGCAATCCCAGTCACCCGAATCGCCGATCGAATCGAGCGAGGACTGGTGATGCGCGAGGATTTCATCATTGCCGTGTTCGCGATGCTCGCCGTAGCCGGCGCGTTTCTGCTGCCACCGTTGTGGCGCGGGGCACGACGCAGCGCGTTCGCGGTCGCGCTGGTTTTCCCGATCGCTGCGGCGCTGTTGTACTGGCAGATCGGCACTCCACCTGCACTCGATCCGGCGCGTTTGATCGCGCCGCAAACCCTCGACCAGGCCGTGGACGCACTCGCTTTGCACATGCGCATGAAGCCCGACAATCTCGAAGGCTGGATGTTGCTCGGCAGCAGTCGCAAGGAACAACAGCGTTACGGCGATGCAAGCGAAGCTTATGCACAGGCATTGCGACTTGCACCGAACGATCCGGCAGTGATGGTAACGCTGGCCGAGGCGATGACCCTCGATGCCAAAGACCATCGCATCCAGGGCGACGCGTTGAAGTTGCTGCAGCAGGCGCAGCGCATCGACCCGCGCAACCAGCGCGCGATGTGGTTCCTCGGCATCGCCGCGTACCAGCAACAACGCTATGCCGATGCCGCCGCGAGCTGGGAACCGTTGCTCGCGCTCGCTCCGGAATCGACGCGGCCCGCGCTGCGCAAGCAGATCGACGCTGCGCGCGCACATGCAGGCATGCTGCCGTTGCCTGCTGAAACACCCACTGCTTTGGGGCCAGCACTCCTGACTGCGCATGTCGATATCGCCCCCGCGCTGCGCGCAAGGCTCGCGCCAGATGATGTGCTGTTCGTTTTTGCGCGGATGCCGAACGGGCCGCCGATGCCGCTCGCGGTGAAGCGCGTTCCGGCGAAGAATTTCCCGATCACGATTGCGCTTGCCGATGTTGACGGGCCGATGCCGACCATGCGCTTGTCGCAACAAACGACCGTCGACGTGCAAGCGCGCGTGTCGCATTCCGGCGATGCGATGCCGCAGCCCGGCGATTTCGAGGCCGCACCATCGATCGCCACGATTGGCGCGAAAGACGCCATCATGCTGACCATCGATCGCGTTCGACCGTGATTGATTCTGACCGTGACTGAATCCGCCTCTGATCGAATCCATCCATGACCGAATTCATTCCGCCCGCCACCCTTTTTCACGCGTTGCCATCGCCATTCGCGATCAAGCGCGGCGGCGCATTGCGCGATGCGCACATCGCCTACGAAACATGGGGCACATTGAACGCCAGGCGCGACAACGCGATCCTGATCCTCACCGGCCTCTCGCCGAGCGCCCATGCGGCATCGAACGTGGGCAACGCCGAGCCCGGCTGGTGGGAAGCGATGATCGGCGCCGGCAAGCCAATCGACACGGATCGCTGGTTCGTGATCTGTCCCAACTCGCTGGGCAGCTGCAAGGGATCGACCGGCCCGGCATCGACTGATTCTGCAACTGGCGGGCTTTATCGACTCACGTTTCCCGAACTCTCGATCGAGGACATCGCGAACGCCGCGCACGCACTCGTACAAGGTCTCGGCATCGAACAACTCGCCTCGACAATCGGCTGCTCGATGGGCGGCATGACCGTGCTCGCCTACGCGACGCTGCATCCGCGCAGCGCGCGCGCGCAAATCAATATTTCCGGCGCAGTGCAATCGCTGCCGTTCTCGATCGCGATCCGCTCGCTGCAGCGCGAAGCGATCCGGCTCGATCCGAAATGGAACGAAGGCGCGTACACCGATGCGTCGTATCCAGAAAACGGCATGCGCATGGCGCGCAAGCTCGGCGTGATCACCTATCGCTCGTCGCTGGAATGGAGCGGGCGTTTCGGCCGCGTGCGGCTAGACGGCGAGCATCGCGAAGGCGACGATCCGTTCGGCCTCGAATTCCAGGTCGAGAGTTATCTCGAAGGACATGCGCGCCGCTTCGTGCGCCAGTTCGATCCGAATTGCTATCTGTACCTCAGTCGCTCGATGGACTGGTTCGATCTCGCCGAATACGGTGGCGGCGATGCATCGAACGCGTTGAAGAAGATCGCGCTCGACGGAACTGGATTGGAGCAGGCACTCGTGGTCGGCGTGGAAACCGACATCCTGTTTCCGCTGCAACAACAGGAACAACTCGCCGACGGCTTGCGCGCCGGCGGTGCGGACGTGACCTTCGCGCCGCTGCCGTCGCCGCAGGGACACGACGCTTTCCTTGTCGATATCGCGCGTTTCGGGCCGGTTGTCGGCGATTTTCTTGCCAGCCTGTGATGCGGGGTAGAATTGCTGCCATGGATGACGCGAGACCATGCTGCCCGCCGTGCGTCCCGGTCGATTTCATCGGCCGCGACAAGTTTGTCGCTCGTATCGATGCGGCGGTCGCTCTCGGCAACGAACAAGCGGTTACTTCGGCGCTGCGCAACGTGCTGTGCGAATTGATCCGCGATCCGGACGTGCGCCTGCCCGACTGCGTGCACGAGGCGATTTCGGATCACTACGCGCGCCGCGAGCTCTATCGCAGCGAACGCCTCGGCTACAGCGTCGTCGCGATGACCTGGGGGCCCGGCCAGGGCACTCCGGTGCACGACCATTCCGGCATGTGGTGCGTGGAAAGCGTGTGGGATGGGCAACTCGAAATCACCCAGTACGAATTGCTGGAACGCGACGGCGAACGCTTCCGCTTCCGCGCCGCAGGCGGCATGCAGGCCGGCCCCGGCAGCGCCGGCAGCCTGATACCGCCGCACGAATACCACACCATCGGCAACCCGAATCCCGATGCGGTCGCGGTGACGTTGCACATCTACAAGGCGCCGATGGATTACTGCTCGAAGTTCTACCCGCAGGACGGCGAATGGTACGTGCGCTGCGGCAGCGCGATGGCGACCGATGCTGCGGCATGATCCAACGCAGTCATTTCACGCAATCCATTGCGACTTCGCGCACCAATCCCGCTATAATTGCACCGCAGCACAATGCCGGTGTGGCGGAATGGTAGACGCGGTGGACTCAAAATCCACTTGTGGTGACACAGTGTAGGTTCGAGTCCTATCACCGGTACCAAAAGACGGTTTCAAGCAGTCCAACGCGGCCCAGAAAAACCCCTAAGACCCGCCTAAATGGCGGGTTTTTTGTTTCAGGCCGTCCAACGCCGTCCTGTTGCATCCGGCATAACGCGGGGGTAGCTTAGGGGGTACGTGGCCAGGTTAGGCTGCGATGGGGGTACTTCGATGGCTACGACGACGGGCAACCTCACGGCCATGAAAGCGAAATCCGCGCTTGTCGGTAAGCACTTCGACGGCGGTGGCCTGTTCCTCGACGTGAAGCGGGAAGACGCGCGCTACTGGCGCATGAAGTACCGCTTCGCAGGCAAGGAACGCTTGTTGGCATTCGGCGTCTTCCCGGAAGTTACCTTGGCCGAAGCACGCCAGCGCCGCGACGACGCGCGGGCGATCCTGCGCGATGGCCGCGACCCGTCCGCCGAACGACAGGCGACGAAGCAACGCGCCGCCGCGTCCGCTGCCAACACCTTTGGCGCACTGCGCGCGGAATGGCTCGACCGGCAGACAGGCATCCTCGCCGAAATCACCCGGATGAAGGCGGCTTGGATGCTTGGCATGGCGTCCACGCTCGACGCCCGGGCGATTGCCGAGATAACAGCGCAAGACGTGCTGGCCGTGCTGCGCCCCATCGAACATGCGGGCACTCTGGAAACCGCGCACCGCGTGAAGCAACGCATTAGCCAAGTGTTTCGCTATGCCATCGCGACCGGACGCGCCGAGATTGACCCCACGCTGTCGCTGCGCGGTGCGTTGAAGTCGCCTGTGGTCACGGGGCGGGCCGCTGTCACATCGCCGGACGACGTGTCGCATCTGTTGCGCGCGATCGATGGCTACACCGGCCAACCGACCACGCTTGCAGCGCTGCAACTCGCGCCGCTGCTATTCGCCCGCCCCGGCAACCTGCGCGCGATGGAGTGGGGCGAACTCGATTTCGATGCCGGCGAGTGGCGCATTCCGGCAGGCAAGATGAAGATGCGCGAAGGTCACATCGTCCCCCTGCCCTCGCAAGCCGTGGCGATCCTGCGCGAGCTGCACGCACTGACCGGACGCGGACACTACGTCTTCCCCGGCATGCGCTCGCCGTCGCGTCCGATGAGTGAAAACACCGTCAACGCCGCGCTACGCAGCATGGGGTTCGACAAGGCCACCATGACCGGGCACGGCTTCCGTGCGATGGCATCCACGCGCTTGAATGAGCTTGGCTGGAAACCCGACGTGATCGAACGCCAGCTAGCCCACGCCGAACGTAATAAAGTGCGCGCCGCCTACAACCGCGCGCAATACATGGCCGAACGCCGCACGATGATGCAGGCATGGGCCGACTATCTCGACGCACTGAAAACCGGCAGCAACGTGACGCCGATCAAGCGCAAGGCGGGATAACCGAACACGCCACGGCTAGGAGGCATCCGAAGCGGGGAACCTTCACCCGTTGCCGTGGCGATCCTTTGAAGGGTGCAGGCAGGTGCGCGATGACACGTAAGCAGCCGACGGACAAGCGCGCTGGTAGGCCAGCGCCCACTACTGACGACCTTGCGCTCCTCGCCAATTTCGTTCATCGCTTTGATCTTCCCGACTTCGACCGCTGGCTGTCCGATTTGAAGACGTGCCCCAGTAAATCCGACCTGATAGAGCGTCGGGCGCGAGCGGTCGAAGCGATGTGGGCGGGCGACCACGACTCGGCCCGCGAACGCTTTGAATACTTGGAACTGCGGCGTCGCATGCTTGAGATCGCGTACATCGCGGCACCGATTGCTAGACGCGATGCCAAGCGCCAAGCCGGTGTACACAAGGAAAGACGACCACGGATAACGGCCTGGATCTCTCAACAACTCGACCACGACCCCACCGCCAAGTCCCCTGCGTTATGGGCCACCGCGCCGCAGTGGTTGACCGAGCAAATCGGCTTGGATCGTTTCGCGAAACGAGTCACCGGTGTGCGGAAAAAGCGCCGTAAGTAAATAGCGGCGCATTGCATTGCCAGTATCCCCACAAAGCCCGGCCTGTAGCCGTGTGTCCAGTGGGGTTCAGATGAAGCACAACACTATGCCGGCGACCATGATCGCTACCGCTTACGTTTTGCTGCGCTTGCCGGAAGTGAAGGCACGCACCGGTTTAAGTCGATCTGAAATCTATCGCCGCGTCGCACTCGGCACTTTCCCTGCACCTGTGAAGCTCGGCGAACATGCGAGCGCATGGGTAGCAAGCGAAGTCGATCAATTCATCGCTGACCGTATCGCCGCGCGCGACGCAAAGGCGGCCTAACGTGAACCCCACAAAAGCAAAACCCGGAGCGGCAATGCTCCGGGCTTCGCAAGGCGCTGCTTGGACGGCAGCTAGCGAAACGAATTGTAACCCGCTGGTGATCGTTTCGCTGATCCTTGCACGCTGCGACATGGACACGGCGCGCGAGCGATTGCACAGCATCGCGCTGGAAACCGATGGCGACGATCCGGGCATCGCCGCAATGGTGGACGCCGCCGACTTGCTGGACGCCGCGATAACGGCACTGGCAGGCCCGCGATGACGCCGCACGATTGCCCGCGATTCGATCATTGCAGCGCGCCGATCTGCCCGCTGGATTGCCTGTGGCAGCGACGCACGCACCTTCCCGGCGAACGTGTTTGCGGTTTGCTGAATGAGCTGGTGAAACAGGGCGGTAAGGCGCGTATAGGGCGCGCGCTGTCTGTCGAACTGGTGGATACCGTGGCAGCGGTAGCGCCAGCCATCGGTGCACGCTGGAGCGACGTGCGGCACAAGCTCAGGTGCGCAGCGTTGACCGGCTCGAAGCTCGCCAGCGGCCAGCGATTGCAAAACGCGCGCGCGAGCGTAGGGGGCGGGCATGGCGAAGCCGTTTAGTAGGAAAAAACACAAGGGGCGGCGTGAGTCCGGCAACTTCACTCTGATTCCGCACGCGGTGCAAGACTCGCAGAACTGGCGTGCGTGCAGCGGCACGGGGATCAAGCTGCTGTGCGATCTGGCGCGGCAATACAACGGAAGCAATAACGGTGATCTAGGCGCATCGTTGGCCGTGCTCGCGCCACGCGGATGGAAGTCGCCGAGCACACTCAACCATGCACTGCACGAACTGCGGCACTACGGGATGGTCGAGTTGACACGGCAAGGCGGCTTGAACATGCCGAGCCTGTACGCGGTGACGTGGCACGCAATCGACGACTGCAAGGGCAAGCTCGACTGTTCAGCGACGATGACGGCATCGGGCGACTGGAAAGAGCAACGCAGCGAACCGTTCAAGCGGCCACAAAAACAAAAGGCCAGTACGGAATCCGTATCAGCCCGCTACGGAATCCGTAGCAGCAAGGACAAAAAGGCGGCACGACCGATACGGAATCCGTAGCGATAGCGGCCTTTTCAACACTTCGCCCGCTACGGAATCCGTACACCTTTATAGATTCTAACCATAGGGATTGCAGGGACATGGGCTTCCGCTTGCTGGCTTCAAGGCTTACTGCGACGACTCACACTTGACGATGCCCCGGTAGGGGCAACCGATCCCTACAGCGGCAAAATCACGATACGGGGCACGTAGTCGTTTTTTCACGTCCGCAAAATTGAGAAGGGGGGACTGACATGGCACGACCACGCAAACCGACCGCACTGCACGTCCTGAACGGCACACTGGCGCACGACCCCGCACGCTTCGCTGATCGCGCCCACGAGCCGCGATGCACCGATCCGCTAGGCGAACCACTGGACACGATGCAACTCGACCAGCGCGCCGCATGGATCGAAATTGAACGTCTTGCGCCGTGGCTTCGCGCTGCTGATCGCTTAGCTGTGGAGCTTGCCGCCGCTTTGCTGGCTCAATTCAGGCTAACAGGCGTGGCCGCTTTCCCGCCGCCGCTGCTGACCCGCCTGGAGACGATGCTGGGCAGGCTCGGGTTGACCCCAAGCGACCGGAGTAAGGTCACGATGCCGCAGGCCCCACGACCCGAAAACCCATTCTTACGCCTGAGGAAGCGCCCATAGCGCTACGCCTACTAAACGGGGCTGCTCGCGTAAGTGCGCGTCATCCGCGACATGTTGCAAATTCGGGCTGAGTCTGGGCGCAATAGCTAGCGCATTCCGTCGACATCGAGCCAGATTCCCAAGCTCCGGCCCTTGCCGCCACCAAATATCTTGGCCGCGCAGAACATCCGCGTGCGTCCATAGCGAGCTATCTGCTTGCGATACTTCCGCGCATTGTCGTGATTCAGGTACGCAACCGTCTTCCCTTGCACGTCGATCCGCACCGCTTGGTTGGAATGCGGGTTGTCGTCCTCTAGCACTAGCTCCGCCTCGCACTCGTGCTCGACCTCGCCCTTTCCAACGATCGCGCGCAGCGCCGGTTGATAGTGCGACTCTCCGACTGCCTCAAGCTGGAACCGTCCGTTTCCTCGAATGACCCCACGCACTCCGGACGATCTCCGGCGTATTGCTAGCCACAAAGCTGCAAGCAACACGACAACGAAGGCAACGAAGGTGACCATGCGGACAGTCTACTTCCGGCACGGGCGGCTGGTGGTTCGCCGCTTGCTAGCCGATAGCTGACTGTAGCTGCCGACCGGCACGCAATGCCGGCCAGCCAGTCAACGTGGGGGTATATTAGGGGGTATAAAGGCAACATGAGATAGTGATAGATAATGACTGCAACGCATTTAGCGCATTTTTGGAGTCCTATCACCGTACCAATTGATGGCTTCCGGTTGTCCTGGAACGATCCGGACAACCAACAAAAAACCCGCCACTTGTGCGGGTTTTGTTGGGCGATGCTTGCACAGCCGCTAATGCAATCGAGAGTCGATGGAAGGCTGACTGCCTCCAGCTCAACCCAGCCCCCATGCCTGCACTGCTCTCGCCGCTGGCGAGCGCGATTGTGTCAGCCGATGGACACGCGACTCCATGGCCACCAACCGGTGCCTGTCGCGGCATAGCAATCCGCGGCTTGCTCGAAACGGTTGTGCGCGGACACGCCGCCGCACAGAAAATAGATCGGCAGGAAGAAAATACCCAGCGCCATCGCCTGATACACGTGCGCGCGTTCGTGATCGCCGAGTCGATGCTGCATGCCACTTGATGGGCACAGACCGTATCGTTCTGCGTAGGTCAGGCATATTCCGTCCAGCGATGCATGCGTGCACAACATCGTGTTGCCAAGCGTGAGTGCGCCGCCCGGCCCCCACGGATAACGCAAGAACACGAGTGCGTCGTCGCTGATGCATAGACGCGCGCCGAACAGCAATGCAGGCAATCCGATCAGCAGACCGATCAAGGTGTTCGGCAATGCCCAGAGCGCGCCGGGCACAAACAACGCGCGGCGCATCCAGGTCTTCATCACTAGCCTGTAGGGATCAGCGCGAGCGCTGCGCCAGCCAGTTGTGGATCGCCGACGGCACTTCGCGTTGCGCGCGGCCGGACACGTAGATGCCGATATGGCCGCCCTTGAACGACAGTTCGCTGTAATCCTTCGTGCCCGCGAGATTCTTCAGCGGACGCGACGCACTCGGCGGCACGAGGTGGTCCTGCTCGGCGAACACGTTGAGGATCGGCATGCGCACGTTCTTCAGCGACACGTCCCTGTCTCCGATTGTCAGCCCGCCTTCCACGAATCCGTTGTTCTGGTAGAACTTGGTGATGAACTGGCGGAAGGCCTCGCCCGCTTGGTCCGGCGAATCGAAGATCCATTTTTCCATGCGCAGGAAATCTTCCATCGCGTGCTTGTCGTCGAGGATATCGGTCATGCCGACGTACTTCTGCACGTTCAGGCGGAACGGCTTCAGCGTGAGGTAGCAGTAGTTCATTAATTCGGCCGGCACGTTGCCGAGCGCATTGACGAAGGCATCGACGTCCATGCCGCGCGTCCAGTGCGAGAGCATGTTGTCGGCCGTGTGGAAATCCACCGGCGTGACCATCGTGATCAGGTTCTTGATCTTGTCCGGATGCAGCGATGCGTAGCACAGCGAAAACACGCCGCCCTGGCAGATGCCGAGCAAATTGATCGCGTCGAGCTTGTGTTTCGCACGCAGGAAGTCCACGCAACCGCCGAGGAAACGCTCGATGTAATCGCTCAAGTCCAGATAGCGATCCGACAGATCCGGATAGCCCCAGTCGATGATGTAGATGTCTTCGCCCTGCACGAGCAGTTGCTTGACGATCGAACGGTCGGCCTGCAGGTCGACCATGTACGGGCGGTTGACCAGCGCGTAGCTGATCAGCAGCGGCACCTTGGCGGTGGGCGCCTTGTCGCCGCGGAAGCGGTACAGCACGAGCTTGCCATCGGTGTACACGGCTTCCTTCTCGGTCGCGCCGTAATGCACGTCGTCGAGATTGCGCAGCGTGGTCAGGCCCGCGGTGAGCTTGCGCTGCAAGGTCATCGCTTCATGGGCGAGCTTGTCGGGGGAAAGATTCAGTGGTCCGTACATGTGCGGCTCCTGGATTTATTTCTTCGCGCGACGCGCGACGGATGCGGACTTGGCCGGTTTCGCGGCGGGTTTTTTCGCGGCGTGTTTTTTTGCTGCCAGCTTGACCGGCGCGGCCTTGGGTGTCGCCTGGGCTTTCGCGCGTGGCGCAGCATGCATTGCGGAGTTCGCAGACGCGATCATCGCGGCTTCAAGCTCGGCAAGACGCTGCTTCAACTCGCGCAGATCGCGTTCGAGTTGCGTGACCTTCTTGTGGCTCGAATTGACTTCGGTGCGCGTGGGCATGCCGAACTGGCCGGTCGCGCGCTCGACTTCGCCATTCACGCCGGCACGCATGCGGCTTTGCGCGTCGACGAGATCGCCATACGCGATGCGGAATTCCGGTGTCATTGCGACTTCGCCCCAGGATTCCTCGGCGGCGTCGATCCACAGGTCGAACAGCGCGCGCGTCGAATCGAGTTGGCGACCCGGCTCGCTGCGCTCGGTGAGCTTGTCCTCGAACTTCGCGAACGCACGCTTGCCGCATTCCATCAGCTGCGCGTTATAGCCGGACATCGCTTTCTGGTATTCCACCTGCGATTTGCCGAGCGCCTGCCAGCGCTCCTGCTGTTCGCGCCGCAAACCAAACGCGGGCATGTTGAACATGCCGCCGAATTCGCCGCGCAACGCATCCATCCACGGCGTCGCCTGTTTCATCCACTGATCCATGCCGTGCGTGCCCTGCCCTGACATCTGCTCGAACATGCTGGCGAATGGATTGGAGAAACCACCGCTCTCGATGCCGAGTGCCTTCTTCCACTCCGATGCGATGTCCGATGCATGCGACTGGCCGCCGGAGAAACGCTTCGCGAGTTCCTGCATCTGCCCGAACCACGCGCCTGTCTGCGCATTCATGCGCGAAATCGTGTCGTCGGTCTGCGCGCGTCCATCGCGCGCCCATGGCGACCAGAGATCCATCGCTTCCCGCCACCCGGGCACATGCTGCTGCTGGCCAGTGCCGGCCTGCCGCGCCATCTCGCTCCACGCATTCCAGTACTGGCGCGAGAGCGCCTCGAAATCCTGCGTCCAACCCTCGTTCGAGGTCATCATGCGATCTCCTTGTGGCATCGTTGCCAATCCCAGATGCTATCACCGCACTTTGTTGCAGTGCAACATGTGCCTGTACTTGTGTGATCCGTGACGCTTTGCGAGGCTTGCTCGTGTCCAGGGGGAAACCAGCATGCAAGACACCGAAACGACGGAACACGACCTCATTCCAAAGCACACCACGCCGACTTGGGAAAGCGAATTGCTGTTGTCGGGAGCGACCGTCTTCGGGTTGCTGCAGCTCCCATCGTATCTGTATGCGGTCATCGATCGAATGCATCGACAACTGCCAGCGATATGGGACGGTGTGTTGCTTCTGGGTTCGATGTTTTCATTGGCCATGGTGTACGCATTGATCGTGACGTTCCTGTTGCATCTGGCAAGTCGCGCTTATTGGGTCGCACTGGTTGGCCTTCGGTCGGTGTACCCAGACGGAATCCGCTGGGATCGAACCCGGGGCGGAGTCATCGGCAAGCGCGTGCAGCAATCCCTGTTCGGCGATCAGGATGCGTTGATCGAACGCGCTGACAATCGTTCGACATTGATTTTCTCGACCGGCATCGCACTTGTCTTCAATGCGTTGGTCGCGATCCTCGTCAGCATTCCCCCGCTGGTGCTGGCAGTCATCCTGCAGGGCTGGGTCTGGCCATTACCCAATCCGTCTGCATGGCTGCCGATCACGATGGCGCTATTGCTCGTACCGATCGTGTTGCCGCGCGTCCTGGACTCTGCCTTTGGGCATCGACTCGCCTCGGACGGCCCTTTTGCCTCACTGCTCGAAAGAGTCCAGCGGAGGATCACCATGCTCGGGCCGTGGCGGATGGCCGAGCCGCTCATGCTCAACCTAACCAGCAACAAGCGTGGAAAACATGGATTCCTGGTATTCCTGCTGCTGATCTACGCGCTGTTCTTCGCAACGTCCGCATCGGAAAAGCTGCGGCACAAGGACATCGACCTGTTTCCCCTGCTCTCGCAAGCCTCGTGGACGCGGCAGAGTAGCGAGTATTACGAAAACGCAAGCACCCCTTCGCAATTACTGCCGCATATCCAGGGCGACATCGTTACCGATCCTTACCTGCGCTTGTGGGTGCCGCTGGACCCGCATCGTTCAAATGCATTCGTGCGTGCTTGCGCAAGACAGGCATCGAACACATGTCTTGGCAACGTGTTCGCACCGAAGCTGGATGGCAAGGTATTGACCGGCATGACATGGCACTTGTATCGCGACCCATCCATCGGCGTCGATGGCCTGCGCGCCTACATACCCATCCAGGCATTGGCGAACGGCGAACACGAACTACTGCTCGCCGTGCCTGCGCGCGACGACGCCAAGCTGGATGACATGCGCGAATCGTGGCGAATTTCATTCTGGCGCTGAGCAGTTCCCACGGATTCGCAATTCCTGCACAGATCCTGCGCCTGCGGCATTCAGATGCCTGGCCATCAAAAAAAACGGGCCGAAGCCCGTTTTTTTTACGCATACCGCAGAAGCGATTGAAAATCACGCTGTAGCAGCGGCCGCGTCTTCCTCAACGGCCTTGATCGACAGGCGGATACGGCCCTGCTTGTCGACTTCGAGCACCTTGACCTTGACGATGTCGCCTTCCTTGAGCTTGTCGGAGACTTTCTCGACGCGCTCGCTGGAAATCTGTGAAACGTGCACGAGGCCGTCCTTGCCGGGGGCGATGGTGACGAACGCGCCGAAGTCCATGATCTTCGCGACCTTGCCTTCGTAGATGCGGCCCGGCTCGACGTCGGAGGTGATCTGCTCGATGCGCGACTTTGCGGCCTGCGCTGCGATCGCGTTGACCGAGGCGATGATGATCGTGCCGTCGTCCTGTATGTCGATCTGGGTGCCGGTTTCCTTGGTGATCGCCTGGATCACCGAGCCGCCCTTGCCGATGACTTCGCGGATCTTGTCCGGATGGATCTTCATGGTCAGCAGGCGCGGCGCGTATTCGCTCATCTCCGCGCGTGGTGTGGCCAAGCCCTTGGCCATTTCGCCGAGGATGTGGATGCGGCCGGCCTTGGCCTGCTGCAACGCCACCTGCATGATCTCTTCGGTGATGCCGTCGATCTTGATGTCCATCTGCAGCGCGGAGATGCCGGTCTCGGTGCCTGCGACCTTTAAGTCCATGTCGCCGAGATGGTCCTCGTCGCCGAGGATGTCGGAGAGCACGGCGAAGTCGTTGCCTTCCTTGATCAGGCCCATCGCGATACCCGCGACCGGCGCCTTCAGCGGAATGCCCGCGTCCATCATCGCGAGCGACGATCCGCAGACCGACGCCATCGACGAGGAACCGTTCGACTCGGTGATCTCCGACACGGTACGGATCGTGTACGGGAACGACTCCATCGACGGCATGACTGCGAGCACGCCGCGCTTGGCGAGCCGGCCGTGGCCGATTTCGCGACGCTTCGGGCCCATCATGCGGCCGGCTTCACCGACCGAGAACGGCGGGAAGTTGTAATGGAACAGGAAGTGGTCCTTGTACTCGCCCGAGACGGCGTCGATGATCTGGCCATCGCGTGCGGTGCCGAGGGTGACGACGACGAGCGCTTGGGTTTCACCACGCGTGAACAGCGCCGAGCCATGGGTACGCGGCAGCACGCCGACGCGCACGTCGATCGGGCGCACTGTGTCGAGCTGGCGGCCGTCGATGCGGACCTTGCTGGACAGCACCGAATGGCGCAGCGTGCTGTATTCGAGATCGTGGAATTCTTTCGCGAGATCGGCCGTCGCCCAGGCATGCGTTTCCGCATCGGACTTCAGCGAGACCAGCACTTCCTTCTTCAGCGCCTGGATCGCATCGCGACGCTCGAGCTTGTCGCGCACGCCGTAGGCCTTGATGAGGTTGTCGCCAACCGCGCCCTTGACGGCAGCGGCGAGCGCTTCGTTGCGCTCCGGCGCTTTCCACGTCCACGACTTCACGCCGACTTCGGTGGTGAGTTCGTTGATCGCGCGGATCGCGGCCTGCATTTCACGATGGCCGAACATCACCGCGCCGAGCATCACGTCCTCGGACAATTCCTTGGCTTCGGACTCGACCATCAGCACGGCATTCGACGTGCCGGCGACGACGAGTTCAAGCTTGGAATCCTTGAGCTCGGTGGCGGTCGGGTTGAGGATGTACTGGCCATCCTTGTAACCGACTTTGGCAGCGCCGATCGGGCCGGCGAACGGTGCGCCGGACAGCGCGAGCGCGGCCGATGCGCCGAGCAGCGCGGGGATGTCGCCGTCCACTTCCGGATTCATCGACATCACGGTGGCGATGATCTGCACTTCGTTGCGGAAGTCTTCCGGGAACAGCGGACGGATCGGGCGATCGATCAGGCGCGAGATCAGCGTTTCTTTCTCGGTCTGGCGACCTTCGCGCTTGAAGAATCCGCCCGGGATGCGTCCGCCGGCGTAGAACTTTTCCTGGTAGTCGACGGTGAGCGGGAAGAAATCCTGCCCCTCGCGCGCCGACTTGTTCGCGACCGCGGTGACCAGCACGACAGTGCCATCGATCGAGACCATGACCGCGCCGCCTGCCTGGCGGGCGATTTCGCCCGTCTCCAGCGTGACCTTGTGTTTGCCGTACTGGAACGTCTTGGTTACTTTCGCCACGTGATGTTTGTCCTGGTTTTTAAGTTCTGAATTTTGAAAGTGCGGCCAGGGATGGCCGCCTCTTGATCCATTGCGTTCTTGGACGAACGCCTAACTTCACTGGGAGTCGCTTTTGGAACCAGCGCTCAGCGTTGGATGCGAAGCAATATTTTTACCTGCGAATACCGAGCCTGCCTATGAGGGTCTTGTAACGCTCGGCATCCTTGCCATGCAGGTAATCGAGCAGGCTGCGGCGCTGGTTGACCAGCATCAGCAGGCCACGACGCGAATGATGGTCTTTCTTGTGCGTCTTGAAATGCCCGGTGAGCATTTCGATACGCGCGGTGATCAGCGCGACCTGCACTTCCGGTGAGCCGGTGTCGCCCGGAGCGCGCTTGAATTCTTCGATGATCTTGCCGGTGTCGATGGACATCTTTAACTACCTCGGGTGATGCGTGACCTGCAGGAATGTCGTGCGACACACCGCATGATCCGCCGTTAGGATTGTGATTCGTCTGAATTGACTGGTTTGTGGCGATGTATCGAGCCATAAGGCCTCGGAAAAGCAGGCCATTGTAGCCTGCGGATGCCTGCCGGAACAAGACTTTACGCCTCTGTTCCAGATCGACTGCCTGCCGAGTGTGCGCCCCAAGTGAACAGGCGTTGCGCACGCAGCATGCCATCGAGCGAGAGCGCGCCCAGACCCAGCGCGCGACCTGCCGAGTCGTACAGGGCAACGGTCGTGGCGTCACCGATCCACGGCAGCGTCTCTGGCTGGGCACTGGCTTGCGATCGCAGCAATGGAGCCGGTTCGATCTGCTGCGGTTTCACCCAGGTTGGTTGTCCTTGCCCCAGCCGCTGCGCCTGTTCCACGTCCAGACGCACTCCCGGGAGACTCACCATGCCGGATTCGATTGGCAGCAGGCACGCCTCGAGCGAGGCCTCGCCAGTTTCAGCCGACGCGTGCAATTCCGAAAACGTGAACATGCGCGGTGTGCGGAAAGGCTCCACCCACAAACGCCGTAATGCGGCGACATGCGCGCCACAGCCGAGCGCTTCGCCAAGATCTCGCACAAGACTGCGCACATAGGTTCCGCTGCCGCAATCGATTTCGAGCCGCAACCAATCGTCGCCGCGTTCGATGCACTCGATGCGTGAAACATGCACTTCGCGTTCAGCGACTTCGACGATTTCGCCGCGCCGCGCTTTCGCATAGAGCGGCTCGCCGCCCTGCTTGAGTGCGGCGTAGATCGGCGGTCGCTGCATGATGCGTCCGCGCAATGGCGCGAGTGCGGCGTCAATCATCGCATCATCGATGACCGGAACCTGGCGCGTGCGCAACACGGTGCCATCGGCATCATCGGTATCAGTGGTCGTGCCGAGTCGAGCAAGCGTGGTGTAGGACTTGGATTCGCCGAGCAACACGCCGGCGATCTTGGTCGCTTCGCCAAAGCACACCGGCAAGAGGCCGGTCGCGAGCGGATCGAGGCTGCCGGTATGTCCGGCCTTCTCGGCGCGGAACAATCGACGCACCTGCTGCAACGCGTGGTTTGAACTGACACTTGCCGGCTTGTCGAGCAACAGGATGCCGTGCAATGGCCGGAACACGATACGCGTCATCCGCGAGGCTCGTTCAATCGCCTTCGGACTCTGTTTCGCCGTCGGACCCGGCATCGCCATTGGCCGAAGCGAGATCGGTTCCAGTCTCGCGCAGCAGCTTCTCGATCTGCTCGCCGCGATCGACCGAATCGTCGTAGTGGAAATGCAGCTCGGGAACGTGGCGCATCTTCACCAGTTGCGCGAGCTTGTAGCGGATTTCCTTCGCGTGTCCCTTGAGTCCTTTCACCGCTTCAGCCGAGCGTTCCGCCTGCAGCGCAGTCACGAACACTTTCGCGTGTTCGAGGTCGCGAGTGATCTCGACATCGGACACGCTCACCGAAGGCAGCGCATGGTCGCGCACGGCGTCGTGCACGAGCTGTCCGAGTTCGCGCCGCAGCTGTGCCGCGACGCGATCGGAACGATGGAAGGATTTGGCCGGCATCGCAGGTTCTCGATTACAGCGTGCGCTGGATCTCGATCCGCTCGAAGCATTCGATCTGGTCGCCCGGCTTCACGTCGTTGTACTGCTTGACGGCGATGCCGCACTCGGTACCGTTGCGGACTTCCTCGACGAGTTCCTTGAAGCGACGCAACGATTCGAGTTCGCCTTCGAAGATCACCACGTTGTTGCGCAGCACGCGAATCGGCTTGCCGCGACGGATCACGCCCTCGGTGACGATGCTGCCGGCGACCGCGCCGAACTTCGAGCTGCGGAACACTTCGCGCACTTCGGCGGTGCCGATGATTTCCTCGCGCACTTCCACGCCCAGCAATCCGGACGCAACCTGCTTCACCTGGTCGATCACGTCGTAAATGATCGAGAAGTAACGCAGGTCCAATCCGTTCGCTTCGATCACGCGACGCGCGGAGGCATCGGCGCGCACGTTGAAGCCGATGATGACGGCTTTTGACGCGGCAGCGAGCGTGGCATCGGATTCGGTGATGCCGCCAACGCCCGAAGAAATCACGTTGATCTTGATCGCTTCGTTCGACAATCCGACCAGCGATTCGCGCAATGCCTGCACCGAACCCTGCACGTCGGCCTTGACAACCAACGCGAGCGATAGCTGGGCAGTGCCCTTCCCCATCTGCGCCATGATGTCTTCCATGCGGTTGCCGGCCTGGCCAACCAAGCGCGATTCGCGGCGCTTTGCGTCGCGCTGTTGTGCGACGTCCTTGGCGAGACGTTCGTCTGCGACGACGGTGAAATCGTCACCCGCATCGGGCACGCCCGACAGGCCGAGGAGCTGCACCGGAATCGACGGGCCGGCTTCATCGACCTGCGATCCGCTCTCGTCGAACAACGCACGCACGCGGCCGTATTGCACGCCGCAGACGAGGTAATCGCCCTTCTTCAAGGTGCCCTGCTGCACGAGCACGGTCGCTACCGGGCCGCGGCCCTTGTCGAGGCTGGATTCGATGACGACGCCGCTCGCGCGCGCATCGCGCACCGCGTTCAACTCCATCATTTCGGACTGCACGAGGATCGCGTCGAGCAACGCGTCGATGCCATCGCCGGTTTTCGCCGACACCGGCACAAACTGCACGTCGCCACCCCAGTCTTCCGGCACGACTTCAAGCTGCACGAGGCCCTGCTTGATGTTGTCCGGATTGGCCTCGGGCTTGTCCATCTTGTTCATCGCGACGATCAGCGGCACCTTCGCGGCGCGCGCATGCTGCACGGCCTCGATGGTCTGCGGCATCACACCGTCGTCGGCTGCGACGACGAGGATCACGATGTCGGTGAGCTTGGCGCCCCGCGCGCGCATCGACGAGAACGCCGCATGGCCGGGTGTGTCGAGGAAGCTGATCGTGCCCTTCGCGGTTTCGACGTGGTACGCGCCGATGTGCTGGGTAATGCCGCCGGCCTCGCCATGCGCGACCTTGGTGCGGCGGATGTAATCGAGCAGCGATGTCTTGCCGTGATCGACATGGCCCATGATCGTGACCACCGGCGGACGCGACTGTTTGTTGCCCTGCACTTCCTCGCCGTGCGCGATCAATGCGGATTCCGCATCGTTCTCGGTCGCGACGACGGCGGTGTGGCCAAGTTCCTCGACGACGAGCACCGCAGTGTCGTGATCGATCACCTGGTTGATGGTGACCATGCTGCCCATCTTGAACAACGCCCTCACCACCTCACCGCCCTTGATCGCGAGTTTCTGCGCAAGCTCGGCAACGCTGATGCTTTCGCCGATCGCGACTTCGCGTTGCACCGGCGCAGTCGGTCGCGCGAAGCCATGCTGGCCAACGGCCTGGCGGCTGGCCTCGATCGGACGCGTGCGCACCTTGCGCTTGCCGGCGCCGCGACGCGCGCGCTCGGACTCGGTGAGGTGCAACTGGGTCGTGAAACGGTTGGCCGGATCGCCTTCCTCGACCTCGGTCGGCATCGCGTGGGTACCGCGATGCACGGGCTTCTTGTGGCCCGGCTTGTTGGTTTCGCGAACAGGCTCGCGCACGATTTCGCGACGACGCGGTTCGCCGGCGGCAGGCTGCTTGTGCACGGGTTTTTCGGCCGGGGACGCAACGGCAGCTTTGGGAGTCGACTCTGCCTCGACAACGACCTCTTCCACGACAGGCTCGCTGGCCTTGCGCTGCGCTTCGAGCAATTCGCGGCGTTTTGTTTCTTCGTCGACGCGGCGCTGGTCGCCCGCGCGCAACGCAGTCAGTTCGGCCTCGGACTGCTGGCGCGATGCGTCGAGCTTGCGCTGCGCATCCTCGCGCTCGAGCTTCTGCTCGTCGTGTTCCTCGACGAGTTTGCGCTGCATGTAGGTGCGCTTCTGGCGCACTTCGACGTTGACGGTTGTCTTGCTCTTGCCCGCCGCGACGGTGATTTCCTCGACCTTGCGCCGGGCAAGTGTGATCTGCTTCGGCGCGGCTTCCTCGGCCTGCTTCTCGACCTTCCCGTGGGTGCGTCGCAGGAAACCGAGGAGTTTCATCTTCTCGGTGCTGGTCACCACTTGGTCCGGGCCGCTGAAGGTCATGCCGGCCTCGGCGAGCTGTTCAAGCAGCTTCTCGACCGGGGTACCGACCATCTTCGCGAGCGTGCTTACGGTGACTTCGGACATTCGATTCCCATGATTCTGTGCAACACGAATTTCAATGCAACACGGCTCGTGCAAACACGAGTCCGCAAGCTAGTTTAACGCGCCGGCGCGGATACGCCCCGGCACGCTTGCAGCGTTTACTCGAACCAGTGCGCGCGCGCGGCCATGATCAGCGCCGCTGCACGTTCCTGGTCCATGTCGTCGATATCGATGATTTCGTCGACCGACAGCTCGGCGAGTTCCTCACGCGTTGTCACGCCGCGACCGGCCAGCGCGAACGCCGTGGTCTCGTCCATGCCATCGAGCGTGAGCAGGTCTTCGGCTGGCTGGTGTTCGTCGATGCCTTCCTCGACCGCGAGCGCGTCGGTGAGCAACGCGTCGCGCGCGCGCGCGCGCAATTCCTCGACGATGTCTTCGTCAAAACCTTCGATCGCAAGCAACTCGGCGTTCGGAACGTAGGCGATTTCCTCAACCGTGTTGAAGCCCTCGCCGACGAGGATACCGGCGATTTCCTCGTCGACCTCGAGCTTGTCCATGAACAACTGGCGCGCGGTCGCCTGCTCAGCGTCACTCTTCGCGGTGACCTGGTCCTGGGTCATCACGTTGAGCTGCCAGCCGGTCAGACGACTGGCGAGGCGCACGTTCTGGCCGCCCTTGCCGATGGCTTGGGCGAGCTTGTCCTCGGCGACAGCGAGATCCATCGAATGGCGCTCTTCATCGACGATGATCGACTGCACTTCGGCCGGCGCCATCGCGTTGATCACGAACTGCGCGGCATTGTCGCTCCACAGGATGATGTCCACGCGTTCGCCGTTGAGCTCGTTCGACACCGCCTGCACGCGCGAACCGCGCATGCCGATGCAGGCGCCGATCGGATCGGTGCGGCGGTCATGTGCAAGCACGGCAATCTTGGCGCGATCGCCCGGGTCGCGCGCTGCGGCCTTGATCTCGACGAGGCCCTGGCCGACTTCCGGCACTTCGAGCTTGAACAGTTCCATCATGAATTCCGGCGCGCCGCGACTGATGAACAGTTGCGGGCCACGCGCTTCGGCGCGGACTTCCATCAGGTAACCCTTGACGCGATCGCCCGGACGCAGCACATCGCGCGGGATCGCCTTGTCCTTTGGAATGTAACCCTCGGCATTGCCGCCAAGGTCGACGAAGATGTTGCCGCGTTCGGCGCGTTTGACGATGCCGGTAACGAGCTCACCGACGCGGTCCTGCCAGGCCTCGACGACCTGCGCGCGCTCGGCTTCGCGCACTTTCTGCACGATGACCTGCTTCGCTGCCTGGGCCTCGATGCGGCCGAATTCGGCGTTGTCGATCTGTTCTTCGATCACGTCGCCGACCGCCGCTTCGGCATTGTCGTCGATCGCGTCCATCAGGCGCAGTTGGCGATCCGGCGATTCCATCACCACGTCATCGGCCACGACTTCCCACTGGCGGAACGTTTCGTAGCTACCGTCTTTCGGATGGATCGCCACACGGACATTGACGTCCTGCTCGTGATACGACTTCTTCGCGGCGGATGCCAGCGCGGCTTCCATCGCTTCTAGGATCACTTCGCGCGGCACGCCTTTTTCGTTGGCGACCGCGTCGATCACCATCAACAGCTCTTTGCTCATTGCTTCTGCTCCGTGACGGGCGGGTGATCCGCACCGTTGTCGTTGATTGACTGGCCCGGCTTGCGCGGGCGACCCTTGTAGAGCGGGTCCTTTTTACGCGGTGTTTTTTTCTTGTCGGGCGCCAATCCCAATGCGGCCCAGTCCGGGACCAGCCGCGCTTTTTCGATATTTGCGTATTGCAGAGACACTTCTGCCGGTTCGGTGCGCTGCACGTCTGTTCGCTGCATGTCGGGTCGCAGCAGGATGTTGTCGCCATCCACGCCGACGATCACGCCCTGCATGCGGCGACGGCCATCGAGCGGAATCTGCAGGTTCAACTTCACCGTTTCGCCGACGTGCCTGGCGAATTGCGCGACAGAGAACAGCGGCCGATCGATGCCCGGCGACGACACTTCCAGCGTGTAGTGCGATGCGATCGGATCGTTGATGTCGAGCACTGCCGACACTTCGCGGCTGACCGCTTCGCAATCCTCGATCGCCACCGTGCGGCCCGGCGCGTCGATGTACAGCCGCAGCAACGCATTCGTGCCCGACGCCGCAAGCTCGACGCCCAGCAGTTCAAGCTGCAGGGCTTCGACGCTCGGCGCGAGCATGGTGGCGATGTCGGTGGTGCGGTTGGACACTTACGAACAACTCCAGTAATACAAATTCAAAATCGGCACTTCCAGAAAGCACAAAGGGGCCGCATGGCCCCTCCGGTACATCCAGCTTCCGGTGCGACGGCAATGCAGCAAACCGTGCGCGAGACCAGCGTGAAACGACTGCGGTGAAACCTGGTGCGATAAACACATTCCCAGCCTTGCAGTAACAAAAAAGCCTCACGTGGAGGCTTTCCGTCACCAAGCTGGTAGCGGGGGCAGGATTTGAACCTGCGACCTTCGGGTTATGAGCCCGACGAGCTGCCAGACTGCTCCACCCCGCAGCAGTGGAACGCTGATTATGCGGATTGGGTCGGGGTTTTGCAAGGTCGCGCATTCACAAGGTTAGCAATGCAGCGCCTACCGCTTGAAGCCGCGTGCGTTTCGCTAGACTCCGGTAATCCTCGAAGGAACGAGCAAATTGGAAAACACCACCGCAACCCGCACCGGCAGCCTGGTCTGCGTCGGCATCGGCATGACCCTCGGCTCGCATATCACGCCGCTCGCGCGCAGCCACATCGAACAGGCCGACGTGGTGTTCGCCGCAGTCTCCGATGGCATCGTCGAGTTATGGCTTTCGGAAATGCATCCGGACATGCGCAGTCTGCAGCCGTTCTACAGCGAAGGTACCTCGCGCATGCATACCTATCGAAACATGGTGGACGCGATGCTGGTCGAAGTTCGCGCCGGCAAGAAAGTGGTCGGCGCGTTTTACGGCCATCCAGGAGTGTTCGCGTGGCCGACGCACAAAGCCATCGAAGTCGCACGCAGCGAAGGCTACGCGGCGTACATGGAGCCGGGCATCTCGGCTGAGGATTGCCTGTACGCCGACCTCGGCATCGATCCTGGCAAGTTCGGCTGCCAGCACTACGAAGCCAGCCAGTTGCTTTTCTACAAACGCCACATCGACCCGACCGCATATCTCATCCTGTGGCAGGTAAGCGTTGCCGGCGACCAGTCGCTGGCGCGCATCTCGACAGGTGCCGCTTACCGGCAGGTGCTGGTGGATGTGCTGGCACAGGATTACCCGCTCGATCACGAAATCATCATCTATCGCTGCGCCACCCTGCCGATCCACGAACCGCGAATCGAACGCACGACGCTATGCAACCTGGCGACGGCGCGCATCGAGATGCCCGATACGATCGTGATTCCTCCAGCGCAAAAGCTCGAACCGAACACGAAAATCCTGCAACGCCTGGCCAAACTGGATCTGGCTGCCGAAGGGTGAAGCTACATCTACCCGCTACCGCAAGGCTGCGCTGGCGTGCGCTGGCGGCGAGAGACCTGGCGCTGTTCCGCGATCTTTACTCGGATGCCGAAACCATGCGCCATATCGGGCGTCCATTGTCACCCGAACAGGCCAAGGCGAGTTTGTACGCCACGCTGGACGCAGTAAGGAATTCGCATGGTCCACGGTTTTTCGTTGTCGTCGAGCGCAGCAGTCGACAGTCGGTCGGCGTGTGTTCGGTGCAAGCGGTCGCAGAGCGCGAACGCAGCGTGGAAATCGGCATCATGCTCCGGCGCGATGCGCGTAGAAGGCAGATGGCGAGCGAAGCGCTTTCCGCCCTGACGGCTGCTGTCTTGCGGACATTGCCCATCGATACGGTTTGGGTGCAGTATCGCAAGGCCAATAGGGGCGCAGCACGGTTATTCGACGCATTGGGGTTTTCCGAAACGGATGGCTGGCGTCCGCGCGGCGCGAGACCACGGTTGTGCGTCAGAATCGTGCAGCGGCCGGCATTGCATTCAAACCAACCACAGGGGGCAATTCCAATGTCGAATATCATCAGATTCCTTGAAAACGCCGGACGCAATGCCGCGATGCGGCATGCGAGCAGGGAACAGTTGCTGCAGGCGATGCAGTGCGAAGAGATCGCGCCGGAGTTGCGTTCCGCGCTGTTGCAGCCGGAGCGGACGGCGATCGATGGCTTGCTGGGCGTACGCGAAAAGATGTACTGCTCGAACAAGGCCATAACGCCGCCGAAGCCGAAGGAAGCGCCAGCGAAGAAGACTCCTGCCAAGGCTCCGCCGAAGAAAACTCCAGCGAAGAAAGCCCCAACAAAGCGCTAAGGGCATCTGCAGTCTTTCGCAGAAGCCATGGGCATCTCGAAAACATCGCGCCTGGCCTGGTTTGCCGGGCGCGTTTCTTTTGCGGCTTTGCTATTGCTGGCTACGGCATGCTTCGCCGCGCCGGAAACTCCCGATGCGCTGCTGCATAACGCCGATCAAATCAGGACTGCCAACAACGCGCAGTTCCAGGTACTGCTGCAGCAACTGGATGCGCAGGCTGATCGGCTCAGCCCGTTGCAGCGCGATTGGCTGGCCTACCACAAAGGCTGGCAATCCGGCTTGCAGGGGGATTATCCGACGGCGGTGGCTGCGCTGACGGCGGTCCTGGATCGCACGCAAGATCCAACCCTGCGTGCGCGTGCGCGCATCAGTCTGCTCAACGATCAATTCAACGCCGCGCATTTCGAAGAAGCCTATGCCAACCTGAGCGTGCTGCTCGATGCCCTGCCGCTCATTCAGGATCACAACGCGCACCTTCTCAGCCTGAGTGTTGCGGGCGACCTGTACGGCAAGGCCGGGCAATTCGACCTGGCTTTGCGCTACACCGACTTGGCGCTCGCTTACGACCATGGCGATCAATCGACCTGCTTCGAGCTGACCAATAAAGCCGAAACCTTGTACGGCAGCGGCAAGCTGCGCGCGGACAATACGCAAATCCGCAGCGGCCTCGATGCCTGCCAGCGCGTCGGCGAACCGATTTATGCAAACAACATTCGCCTGCAGCTGGCGAAGGCGCAGATGGACCAGGGCGACGTCGTCGGCGCGCTGCAATCGCTCAAGGCCCATGCAACGGAACTGCAAGCCACCCATTCGTCCGCCTCGAATTCGCAGTTCCAGGCCGCACTCGCCAAAGGCTCGCTGCTCGCGGGCGACCTAGCGCACGCCAGCGAATACGCCCGCAGCGCCGTCGATTACGCCAACAAGCAAGTCAATTCCAGGGCATCGGCGGATGCCTGGCAAGTGCTGTACCAGGTCGCCAAACAGCAGGGCGACGACAAAGGCGCATTGGCCTATCTCGAAAAATACGCCGCCGCCGACAAGGGTTACCTCAACGATACCAGCGCGCGAACCCTCGCCTACCAGATGATCCACCAGCAGGTGCTGGAAAAGAAACTGCAGGTCGATGCACTGAGCAAGCAGAACCAGGTCTTGCAATTGCGGCAGACCGTCGATCGGAAGGAATCCGAAGCGCGCGACCTCTACCTCGTGATGCTGCTGATGCTGCTTGGTTCGATCGCCCTGTACGCCTACCGCACCAAGCGCTCGCAACTCAAGTTCATGAAGCTCGCGCGGCGCGACGGGCTGACAGGCATTTTCAACCGCCAGCATTTCATCGAGGCTTCCGAACAGGCCCTCGCCTACGGCGCGAAATCGGTGCGCGACGCTTGCGTGATCGTGATCGACCTCGACCACTTCAAGGAAGTCAACGACGCGCACGGCCACGCGGCCGGCGACATCGTGCTGAAACGCGCGGTCGCGGCCTGCCAGAAATACATGCGTTCGCTGGACGTATTCGGCCGATTGGGCGGCGAGGAGTTCGGCATCCTGATGCCCGACTGCGTGCCCGAACGCGCGGTGGACGTTGCCGAGTTGATGCGCAAGGAAATAGCCGGGCTATCCGAATCGGGCGGCGACGCCATCGACTTCCCGATTCATGCAAGCTTCGGCATCGCAGCCGCACGCTGGTCGGGCTACGACTTGCGGCAACTGCTCGCACACGCCGACAGCGCGCTGTACCAGTCGAAACGCGAAGGCCGCAACCGGGTATCGGTCTATGACCATGCCACCACCGCTGCATTTCCACCACCGGTCATCGTCGAACGGCGGCACGGATAGCTGGATCGCATGGGTTGTTGCGCGAATTGTTGCCCGCGCGGACAACACCTGACGCTGCGCTCAAGCCCCGAACGCGCTCATGCACCACGTCATGATCGGGTTCCACGCGATGCCCAGCGCAAGCAGCAGCAATGCGTTGATCGAGAGCATCCAGCGCAGTTCCTCGCCTTGGTGGATCTGCGCCACTGGTTTCTCGTCCGGTGCGTCGAAGTACATCGCCTTGATGATGCGCAAATAGTAGAACGCGCCGATCACCGCGAACACCGCGCCGACGAGCGCAAGCCACAGCATGTCCGCGTCGAGCGCCGAACGCAGCACGGCGAGCTTTGCCCAGAAGCCGAGGAATGGCGGCACGCCGGCGAGCGACGCCATGATCAGCAACACCATCAGCGCCATCCACGGGTCGCGCGCGTTGAGACCGCGGAAATCGGAAATGTCCTCGGCGTCGTGGCCGCGACTGCTGAGCAGGATCAGGGTCGCGAACGCAGCGGTCGCCATCAGCGCGTAGCTGATCGCGTAGAACATCGCCGATGCATAGCCGCCCGGCGTCGCATTGGACAGGCCGAGGAACAGGAAGCCGACATGCGAGATCGTCGAATACGCGAGCATGCGCTTGAAATTGGTCTGCACCAGCGCGAACAGGTTGCCGATCGTCAGCGACAGCACCGCGAGCCACGCGAGCATGATGTGCCAGTGTTCCCACAACGGGCCGGCACCGGATTCGAGTAACCGGTACGCCATTCCGAACGCCGCGAGTTTCGGCGCGGAACCGATGAACAAGGTGACGACCGTCGGCGCGCCCTGGTAAACGTCGGGCAGCCACATGTGGAACGGCGCGGCACCGAACTTGAACGCGATGCCGACCATCAGGAACACGACGCCGAACAGCAGCATCGTGTGGTCCTGCGTATTGCCCGCGGCAGCACTGATCGCGCCCAGGTCCAGCGATGCCGTCGCGCCGTACACCATCGACATGCCGTAAAGCAGCATGCCCGACGACAACGAGCCAAGCACGAAATACTTCATCGCCGCTTCGGAACCGATCGCCGAATCGCGGTTCATGCCGACCAGTGCGTACGACGACAGCGCGAGCAGTTCCAGTCCGAGGTACAGCGTGACCAGGCTGCCCGCCGACACCAGCAGGAACATGCCGAGGACAGCGAACAAGCAAAGGATGTAGAACGCTCCGCGCGAGAGCCTGCGATCTTCGAGGTAGGTTCGCGCATACGCGAACGTGAACACGCTGGCCGCGAGCATCGCCAGCTTGAGCACATCGCCGATGGTGTCGCGCACGAACATGCCATTGAAGGTTCTGGCGATCGGCGCGAGCGCGAAGCCGCCGTCGTGCACCACGAAATACGCGGACACCCCGAGGCTCGCGACCGCGACCCAGAACAGCAACGCGCGTTCGCGACCCTTCGCGAACATGTCGATCAACAGCAAAAGGCAGGCGCCACCAAGCAAGGCGAGTTCGGGGCGCATCGGCAGCAGATCGGCGATGGTCGGCATCGGCATGGTCATGTTCACTGGCCCTTGCTCCGCGCCATTTCAGCCGCCAACTGGGAGACGGCATTGCCCATCAGGTCGGTCAACGGTTTCGGGTAGATGCCGACCAGCAGCACGCCGAACGCGAACACGCCGAGCACGATGACCTCGCGGAAATTCACGTCAGTCAACTCGGCGACATGCGAATTGGCGACCTTGCCGAACACTACGCGCTTGACCAGCCACAAGGTATACGCCGCGCCGAGCACCAGCGTGGTCGCCGCACCGAACGCGACCAGCGGACTCTGCTGGAACGTTGCAAGGATCACCATGAACTCGCCGACGAAACCCGACGTGCCCGGCAAACCGGAATTCGCCATCGCAAAGAACACGAAGAAGGTCGCGAATACCGGCATCGTGTTCACCACGCCGCCGTAGTCGCGGATCATGCGCGTGTGCATGCGGTCGTAGAGCACGCCGACGCACGAGAACATCGCGCCGGAAATGAAACCGTGCGAAATCATCTGCACCATCGCGCCCTGCATGCCGAGCTTTGCGGCCGCGCTGTTGCCGACCACGCGCACCAGTGCGAAGCCGATGAAAATGCCCAGCGTGACGAAGCCCATGTGCGCGATCGACGAATACGCGATCAGCTTCTTCATGTCCTCTTGCACCAGCGCGACCAGCCCGATGTAGACGACCGCGATCAACGACAGCGCGATGATCAGCCACGCCCAGTGGTTGCTCGCGTCGGGCAGGATCGGCAGCGAGAAGCGCACGAATCCGTACCCGCCGATCTTCAGCATGATCGCGGCCAGGATCACCGAACCGCCGGTCGGCGCCTCGACGTGCGCGTCCGGCAGCCATGTGTGCACCGGGAACATCGGCACCTTGACCGCGAACGCGATCAGGAACGCGAAGAACAGCCAGGTCTGCTCCTGCATCGACAACGGCGCGTCATACAGGTCGACGAGCTGGAAGCTGCCGCACTTCAGGTACAGGTAGATCAACCCGATCAGCATGAAGATCGAGCCGAGGAAGGTGTAGAGGAAGAACTTGATGCTCGCATACACGCGGCGCGGCCCACCCCACACGCCGATGATGATGAACATCGGGATCAGCATCGCCTCGAAGAACACGTAGAACAGCATCGCGTCCATCGCACAGAACACGCCGACCATGACGCCCTGCAAGATCAGGAACGAGGCCATGTACTGGTGCACGCGCTGGGTGATCGACGTCCACGCGCCGATGATGACCAGCACCGTGGTCAACGCGGTCAGCAGGATCAACGCGACCGATATCCCGTCCACGCCAAGCGAATAGTTGATGTGGTAGCTCGGCACCCAGGCGTGCTGTTCGACAAACTGCATCAGCCCGTTGCCAGGATCGAAGCGTTGGTACATCAGCATGCTCAGCGCGAAACTCACCAGTCCGACCAGCAGCGCGAACCAGCGCGCAGTCGATGGGCGCGCGCCAAAGAACAACGTGAGCGCGCCGCCGAGGATCGGCACCCAGATCAGCAGGCTCAGCAGTGGGAAGGACGCGATTGGCATCAGGTTATCCATGAAGTCTCAGTCGATCCCGTGCTCAGGCCGGCCAGCGCAGCAGCACGCCGAGCATGGCGATAAGGCCAAGGATCATCGCGAACGCATAGTGGTATAGGTAGCCCGACTGCAATTTGCGCAGCACCTGGGCACTGCGACCGATGAAATGCGAGGTTCCGTCGACGACGATGCCGTCGATCACCGCTGCGTCGCCGGCCTTCCAGAAGAATTTGCCGAGCTTCAATCCACCGCCCGCGAAGCCATCGATCCAGAGCTTGTCGAAGCCGTATTTCTCTTCGAGGATGCGCACCGGCAACGCGAATTGCTTCCTCAGTTTCGGCGCAAGCGCCGGATGCAGCAGGTAGATGTAAGTCGCGAGGCCGAAACCGGCAAACGCAAGCCAGAACGGCAGTTGGGTGAATCCATGCAGGGCCATTGCGAGTGCATCGTGGGATTCCTCGGCCATCGTTGCCATCGCCGGATGCGCATCAGTGTTCACCACGATCGCGCCATCGAAGAAATGCCCGAACAGCATCGGCCCGACGGTGAGGTAACCGATCACCACCGACGGGATTGCGAGCAGGATCAATGGCAGGGTGACCACCCACGGCGATTCGTGTGGCTCGACCGGGCCGTGATCAGCATGTTCGTGGTCCGGTTCCGCGCGCGCATTGACGTGCTCGTCGTGCGGCGGCGGATGACGGAAACGCTCCTCGCCATGGAACGTCATGTACAACAGGCGGAAACTGTAGAAACAGGTCACGAATACGCCGAGCAGCACCGACAGGTAGGCGTAGTGCTGCACCCAGCCGCCGTGCTCGGAGACTGCCTTGGCGGCATCGATGATGCTGTCCTTGGAGTAGAAGCCCGAGAAGAATGGCGTCCCGACCAAGGCCAGGGTTCCGATCAAGCTGGTGATGTACGTGATCGGCATGTACTTGCGCAGGCCGCCCATGCGGCGCATGTCTTGCTCGTGGTGCATGCCGATGATCACGCTGCCTGCGGCGAGGAACAACAACGCCTTGAAGAAGGCGTGTGTCATCAGGTGGAAGATCGCGACCGAATAGGCCGATGCACCCAGCGCGACAGTCATGTAACCCAGTTGCGAAAGCGTGGAATAAGCGATCACGCGCTTGATGTCGTTCTGCACGATGCCGATCAAGCCGGTGAAGAACGCAGTCGTCGCGCCGATGAACAGCACGAAGTTCAGCGCCGTCTGCGACAACTCGAACAATGGCGACATGCGCGCGACCATGAAGATGCCGGCGGTCACCATCGTCGCGGCGTGGATCAGCGCCGAGATCGGCGTCGGTCCTTCCATGGAATCGGGCAGCCACACGTGCAGCGGCACCTGCGCCGACTTGCCCATCGCGCCGACGAACAGGCAGATGCAGATGACGGTCGGCACCGACCACGGATGCCCGGTGAATATCGAAACATTCAGGTTCGCAATCGCCGGTGCCTGTGCGAACACCTGCGCGTAGTCGAGCGAACCGCACCAGGCGAGCACGCCTGCGATGCCAAGCAGGAAGCCGAAGTCGCCGACGCGATTGACGAGGAAGGCCTTCAGGTTGGCGAAGATCGCGGTCGGTTTGGTGAACCAGAAACCGATCAGCAGGTATGACACCAGGCCTACCGCCTCCCAGCCGAAGAACAGCTGCAGGAAGTTGTTGCTCATCACCAGCATCAGCATGCTGAAGGTGAACAGCGAGATGTAGCTGAAGAAGCGCTGGTAGCCGTCGTCATCGGCCATGTAGCCGATCGTGTAGATGTGCACCAGCAGCGACACGAAGGTGACGACCACCATCATCATCGCGGTGAGATTGTCGATCAGGAAGCCGATGTGCGCCGAATACCTGTCGATTTCGAAAAAGGTATAGACATTCGCGTTGTACGCAGGAGTCCCGTGCAGCAACTGCCACAGCACCTGGCAGGACAACGCGCAGCTCACCGCGACGCCGAGGATCGTGACCGTATGCGCGCCCGCGCGGCCGATGACCTTGCCGAAAAATCCGGCCAGGAACGCGCCAAGCAACGGCGTCAGCGCGATGATCAGGAGGACGTTCTGCGAGATCACGGATCAGCCTCTTAAATCGTCGATCTTGGCGACATTGATATCGCGGCGGTTGCGGAACAGTGTCACCAGGATCGCCAGACCGATCGCTGATTCAGCGGCGGCGACGGTCAGGATGAAGAACACGAACACCTGTCCCGCGGGGTCGCCGAGGTAGCGCGAGAACGCAACGAAATTGATGTTCACCGCGAGCAGCATCAACTCGATCGACATCAGCAGGATAATGATGTTCTTGCGGTTGATGACGATGCCGGCGACGCCGATCGAGAACAGGATCGCGCCCAGCACCAGGTAATGCCCCAACGGGATCATGGCGCTTTCTCCGGTGCGGCTGCGTCAGGCGCTTGCGCTGCGACTGCCGACTGCGAGGATTCCATCTTCACGATACGCACGCGGTCGCTCGCCTTCACCCGTACTTGTTCGCCGGGGTTCTGCGTCTTGGTGCCTTCGCGGCGACGCAGCGTCAACAGAATGGCGGCAACGACCGCGACGGTGAGGATCAACGCTGCGATCTCGAACGGGAGCGTGTATTGCGAGAACAACGCCTGCGACAACCACGCGGTGTTGCTGACATGCATCGCCTGTGCGGGATCGGCCGGCGCGAGATCCTGCGTATGCGGACGCGCGCCGATCAGCAGCACCATCTCTGTGGCCATCGTGATCGCTACCAGCAAACCCACCGGCACATAGCGCGCAAAACCTTCGCGAATCGATTCGGTATTGATGTCGAGCATCATCACCACGAACAGGAACAACACCATCACCGCGCCAACGTAGACCAGCACCAGTACCAGCCCGAGGAATTCGGCCTGCAACAGGATCCACAGGCAGGCCGTGCTGAAGAAACTCAGCACCAGGAACAACGCGGCATGTACGGAGTTCTTGACGCTGATCACCGACAACGCCGATAGCACGGTGACGGCGGCGAACACGTAGAAGGCAATGGTCGAAAAGTCGATCGGCATGTCGGTCACCGATACGCTGCGTCGGCAGCGCGACGTTCGGCGATTTCCTTCTCGAACCGGTCGCCGATCGCGAGCAGTTGCGGCTTGGTCACGATGTTCTCGCCACGATGCTCGAAGTGGTATTCGTGGATATGCGTCTCGACGATCGAATCGACCGGGCAGCTTTCTTCGCAAAAGCCGCAGTAGATGCATTTGAACAGGTCGATGTCGTAGCGCGTGGTGCGCCGGCTGCCGTCGTCACGCGGCTCGGAATCGATGGTGATAGCGAGCGCCGGGCACACCGCTTCGCAGAGCTTGCACGCGATGCAGCGCTCTTCGCCATTCGGATAGCGCCGCAATGCATGCAGCCCGCGGAAACGCGGCGACTGCGGAATCTTCTCCATCGGATAGATCATCGTGTACTTGGGCTTGAACAGGTACTTCAAGGTCAGCCACAGGCCAGCGCACAGTTCGATCAGCAGCAGGCTACGGAAGTAGGTCACGATGCGATTCATGCGACCTGGCCTCCGCCGATGACGTGGTAGTACGCGCCAAGCGCGACCACGAAGATCCATACGATGCAGATCGGAATGAACACTTTCCAGCCGAGCCGCATGATCTGGTCGTAACGGTAGCGCGGGAAGCTCGCGCGGAACCAGATGAATGCGCTGGCGAAGAAGAACACTTTCGCGAACAGCCACCACCAGCCCGGGATCGCCAGCAGTCCGAGAACGGGTATGTGCAGCATCGACGCCGGGAACGGCGACAACCAGCCGCCGAGGAACAGGATCGGCACCAGGAAACTCACCAGTATCATGTTCGCGTATTCGGCGAGGAAGAAGATCGCGAACGCCGATCCGGAATATTCGACGTGGAAGCCGGCGACGATTTCCGATTCGCCCTCGGCCACGTCGAACGGCGCACGGTTGGTTTCGGCCACGCCGGAGATGAAATAGATCAGGAACAATGGAAACAGCGGCCAGACGAACCAGTTGCCTGCGCCGAAGCGGCCCGTTTGCGCGTGCACGATGTCGGTGAGATTCAAGCTGCCGGCGGCGAGCAACACCCCGACGAGGGCGAACCCCATCGCGATCTCGTAGCTCACCATCTGCGCGGCCGAGCGCATCGCGCCAAGGAAGGCGTACTTCGAGTTCGAGGCCCAACCGGCGAGGATGATGCCGTACACGCCCATCGAGGTCATCGCGAGCAGGTACAACAAGCCTGCGTTCGCGTTCGACAATGCGATGCCGTCGTCGAACGGCACCACGGCCCACGCCGCGAGCGCTGGCGCGAGCGCGAGCACGGGCGCGAGCCGGAACAGGAACGGCTGCGCCGCCGCCGGCATGATCGATTCCTTGAACAGCATCTTGAACACGTCGGCGAACGACTGCAGCAGTCCGCCGAGGCCGACGTAACTCGGCCCGTGGCGCACGTGCATCCAGCCGATCAGCTTGCGTTCCCACAACACGTAGAACGCGACCGACACGATCACCGGCAGGCAGATCGCGAGAATCTTGACCAGCGTCCACAGCAGCAGTCCGGCGGTGCCGAAATGCAGGAACAGCTCGCGGATGGGCTCGAACAGCGTCATGCAACCGCCCCGCCGACACTCGCCACGCTGACGACACCATCGACGGCGAGCGGTGCGGTCGCGCCGTGACAGGATTCGATCCATACCGCGCCTTTCGCAACGCGCGTCGAAATTTCGACCGGCATTGTCGCCGTGCCATTCGCATCCGAAACTTTCGCCATTGCCCCAGCGACAAGACCGGAAGCCTTCGCGTCGTCAGGATGCAGCGTCGCGCTCGCAGCGCGCGTGAGCGGATGCGCCTGCAATGCGGGCGAACGGCGCAGCACGCCATCGACGCGATAGATCGGCGTGGTGACGATGCGCTCGAGGCCTTGCCCGCCCGCATTCGCCATCGCTGCGATGCCATTGCCTGAAGCGACGTGGTCCTCGACGATTCCCGCGCGTAATTCCTTCAGATCGACAAACTCGAATCCGGGCAGACCAAGCTGGCCGCCTAACGCGCGCAACACGCGCCAACCCGGACGCGCGTCCGCAGGCAACTTGCCGCCACCTGCAGTGGATTGCGCGAAGCCATCGACATTGATCAGCGTTGCTTCGATTTCCGGCAGCAAGCCAATCGGCAGGATCACGTCGGCAACAGCGCGCGTCGACTGGCACGCGAAATGGCTGAATGCGACGACCTTCGTTGCACCTAACGCCTTGCGCGCCTGTGTCGCTGCTGCAAAATCGAGACCCGGCTCAATGCCGTAGATCACATACGCGGCGCGTGCGTCAGCAAGCATTGCAGTTGCATCGCGTTTGCTCGGCAACACGCCGACACGCGCGAGCCCGATCGCATTCGCGCCTTGCGGCAGGCGGTTGAGCTTCGCGTCGTACGCGGCAGCAAGCCCGCGCGCTGCGGCGCGGATGCGCGACGCCTGCGGATGGGTTTCGGCGATTTCGCCGAGAATCACCACGATGTTCTTCGCGTTCTCGAGATCATCGGCGATGTCGTCGTCGCCGTCCGCGATCCCCTGCACTGCTGCAGCGAGCTGCGATGGACGCACGATGCGCTTCGCAGTTGGTTCCTGGGTGAAATCGAAATCGACCGGATTGATCGCATACACTTTCGCGCCGCGCTTGACGGCCTTGCGAATGCGCTGCGCAAGCAGCGGCATTTCAGTGCGCGGATTGCAGCCGATCAACACGATCGCGTCTGCTGTTTCAATATCGGCGACTTTCATGCCGAAGGTTTCGGCGACCGGCGCATCGGCGAAATCGTTGTGGCGGATGCGATGGTCGAGATTACCGCAATCCAATCCGGCCGCGAGTCGCGCGAGCAGCGCGCCTTCCTCGTTCGATGTCGCCGGATGCACGAGCACACCGAGCGCGTCGCCACGATGCTGGGTGAGGATTTCAGACGCACGTTCCAGCGCTTCGTCCCAACCGCATTCGCGCCACGCATCGCCGTCCTTCACCATCGGCTTGGTCGCGCGATCGGCGGCGGTCAACCCCTGGTGGGAATAGCGATCGCGATCCGACAGCCAGCATTCGTTGATCGCTTCGTTGTCGCGCGGCACGGTGCGCAACACGTCGCCGCGACGCAGATGCAGGAACAGGTTCGAGCCGAGCGCGTCGTGGTATCCGATCGATTCGCGCGCGATCAATTCCCAAGCCCGCGCGCGGAAGCGGAACACCTTGTTGGTCAGCGCGCCGACCGGGCAGACGTCGATGACGTTGCCGGACAATTCAGTCGTCAGCGGCTTGCCGTCGTAGGTGCCGATTTCCAGATGCTCGCCGCGGTTCATGCCGCCAAGTTCGTAGGTGCCTGCGATCTCCGCGGTGAAGCGCACGCAGCGCGTGCACTGGATGCAGCGCGTCATGTCGGTCGCGACCAGCGGGCCGAGGTTTTCGTCGGCGACGACGCGCTTGCGTTCGGCGAAGCGGCTGACCGAACGGCCGTAACCGAGTGCAACGTCCTGCAATTCGCACTCGCCACCCTGATCGCAGATCGGGCAATCGAGTGGGTGGTTGATCAGCAGGAATTCCATCACGTTGCGCTGGCCTGATAACGCCCTTGGCGAACGCGTGTAGATCTTCATGCCGTCCATGACCGGCGTGGCGCAGGCCGGCTGCGGTTTCGGCATCGGCTTGCCGCCCATTTCGGTCTCGACCATGCACATGCGGCAGTTCGCCGCGATCGGCAATTTTTCGTGATAACAGAAGCGCGGAATCGGAATGCCGGCCTTGTCCGCGGCTTGGATGATCATCGAGCCCTTCGGCGCGTGCAGTGCGACGCCGTCGATTTCGATGTTGACCTGGCCATCAGGCGCAGGTGCTGGCGCAGTGGTCGTGCTGGGCTGCGCACTCATGCGACGGCCTCCAGCGAGGAACCAACGGGCGCATCGACAATCGAATGACCGTTCAAGATGAAGTATTCGAACTCGTGCCAGTAATGGCGCAGGAATCCCTGCACCGGCCACGCAGCCGCTTCGCCGAAGGCGCAGATGGTATGGCCTTCGATTTGGCCCGCCGACGTCTTCAACATCGCGAGATCATCGAGTGTTGCGCGACCATCCACAATTCGCGTGAGCATGCGGTACATCCAGCCGGTGCCCTCGCGACACGGCGTGCACTGGCCACAGGATTCCGCATAGTAGAAACGCGCGATGCGCTGGCAGGCGCGCACCATGCATGTCGTTTCGTCCATCACGATCACTGCGCCGGAACCCAGTCCCGATCCGGCTTTCTGGATCGCGTCGTAGTCCATCGTCAGTTGCATCATCGTCTCGCCCGGCAGAACCGGCATCGACGAACCGCCCGGGATCACCGCCTTGATCTTGCTGCCGCCGCGCATGCCGCCGGCCATTTCCAGCAAGTCCGCGAACGATGTGCCAAGGCGAATTTCGTAATTGCCTGGCTTCGCGACATGGCCAGACACCGAGAAGACTTTCGGTCCGCCGTTGTTGGGTTTGCCGAGATTGAGGAACCACGGAGCGCCGTTGCGGATGATCGCGGGCACCGATGCGAACGTCTCGGTGTTGTTGATCGTGGTCGGCCGACCGAACAGTCCGAAATTCGCGGGGAACGGCGGCTTGAAGCGCGGCTGGCCTTTCTTGCCTTCCAGCGACTCCATCAGCGCGGTTTCTTCGCCGCAGATGTATGCGCCCGCCCCGAGCGCTGTGTGCAGGTCGACGTCGATGCCCGAACCCTGGATGTCCTTGCCGAGCCAGCCGTTCGCATACGCCTCGAACAGTGCTTGCTCAAGATGCTCGTACGGCTCGTGATGGAATTCGCCACGCAGGTAGTTGTAGCCGACAGTCGAACCGGTCGCGTAACACGCGATCGCCATGCCCTCGATCACTGCATGCGGATTGAAACGAAGGATGTCGCGGTCCTTGCACGTACCCGGTTCCGACTCATCCGAATTGCAGAGGATGTACTTCTGCGCGCCCGGCCCTTTCGGCATGAAACTCCATTTGAGTCCGGTCGGGAAACCTGCGCCGCCACGACCGCGCAGGCCGGAAGCCTTCACCGTCTCGATGACCTCGTTGGGCGGGATTTTCTCGCGCAGGATCTTGTTCCACGCGACATAGCCACCCGACTTCACATAGCTGTCGTACGACCACGGCGTGTCGTAGTGCAGCGTCGTGAGGCAGACGCTGTGTTCCTGGGGTGCGGGTCCGTAGGCCATGGTCGGTCAGTGTCCGTCGGTCGCGAGTGCATCGGGCGCGTGGCCATGCCCGATTCCATCGTACGTGGATCCGTCGAGCGTGAGTCTGTCGAAGATCGCGTCGATCGATGCGTGGGTGAGCTTCTCGTGATAATGGCCATTGACGACCATCATCGGCGCACCTGCGCAGGCAGCGAGGCATTCTTCCTCGCGTTTGAGATAGATACGGCCATCCGCACTGCTTTCGCCAAGCTTGCAACCGAGCTTGCTTTCGCAATAGCGCACGATGTCCTCGGCGCCGTTGAGCCAGCAGCTGATGTTGGTGCAGATCGCGACGTTGTTGCGGGCGACCGGAGCGAGCTCGAACATCGAGTAGAACGTCGCTACTTCGTAAGCCCACACCGGCGGGATGGAAAGGTATTTCGCGACCGCTGCGATCAATGCGTCGGTCAGCCAGCCGCCGTTTTCCTGCTGCGCGGCGAACAGGCCTTGGATCACCGCCGAGCGCTTGCGATCGGGCGGAAACTTGGCGACCCATCTGTCGATGTGCGTACGTGTCGGAGCGCTCAGCGCGACCAGGGGGTCGATGTCGCGCACAGCCTCGAAATTGCCGGTGGCTTTCATCGATCGCGGCCCTTACCTGTCAATTTCGCCGAACACGATGTCGTAGGTGCCAATCATCGCCACCACATCACCGAGCATGTGGCCGCGCACGATGTCGTCGATCGACGAGAGGTGCGCGAAGCCCGGCGCGCGCAGGTGCACGCGGAACGGCTTGTTCGCGCCGTCGGACACCATGTAGCAGCCGAACTCGCCTTTCGGCGCCTCGACCGCCGCATACACTTCGCCAGCGGGCACGCAGTAGCCTTCGGTGAACAGCTTGAAGTGGTGGATCAGCGCTTCCATGTCGTCCTTCATCTCCTCGCGGGACGGCGGCGCGACCTTGTAGTTCTTCAGCATGACCGGGCCGGGATTCGCCTTCAGCCACTTCACGCACTGCTGAACGATTCGGTTGGACTGGCGCATCTCCTCGACGCGCACGAGGTAACGGTCGTAGCAATCGCCCTGCACGCCGACCGGGATATCGAAATCGACTTCGGCGTATTTCGCGTAAGGCTGCTTCTTGCGCAGGTCCCACTCGACGCCGGAACCGCGCAGCATCGGCCCCGACATGCCCCAAGCCAGCGCCTGCTCCGGTGGCACCACGCCGATGCCGACGGTGCGCTGCTTCCAGATGCGGTTGTCGGTCAACAGGGTTTCGTATTCGTCGACTTTGGTCGGGAAGTCGGCGCTGAAATGCTCGAGGTAATCGAGCAGCGAACCTTCGCGCCACGCATTGAATTTCTTCAGCGCCTTGCCCTTGTGCCACGGCGATTCGCGGTACTGCGGCATCTTGTCCGGCAGGTCGCGGAAGACTCCGCCGGGACGGTAATAGGTCGCGTGCATGCGCGCGCCCGACACCGCCTCGTAGCAATCCATCAACTCCTCGCGTTCGCGGAACGCATACAGGAACACCGCCATCGCGCCGAGGTCGAGCGCGTTCGATCCGATCCACATCAGGTGATTGAGGATACGGGTGATCTCGTCGAATAGCGTGCGGATCCATTGCGCGCGTTCGGGCGCCTCGATCCCCATGAGTCGTTCGATCGCCAGCACGTAGGCGTGCTCGTTGCACATCATCGACACGTAATCGAGCCGGTCCATGTAGCCGATCGATTGGTTATACGGCTTCGATTCGGCGAGTTTTTCGGTACCGCGATGCAGCAGGCCGATGTGCGGATCGGCGCGCATCACGGTTTCGCCGTCCATCTCCAGGATCAGCCGCAGCACGCCGTGCGCGGCCGGATGTTGCGGGCCGAAATTCATCGTGTAGTTGCGGATCTCGGCGCCGAGTTCGCCGATGCCGGTCGATGCGGCCGTGGTCGAACGCGTCGCGCTCACTGCTTCACCTCTTTGACGAGTGCCGACTCGGCCGTGCGCGATGCCACTCCGGATCCCGGCGCCGGATATGGCGGCGTCGGCGCAGGCACCGTACGCTCATTCGCCGCTTGCAGGTAACGCGAATCGTCGCGGATCACCCGCGGCACCAGCACGCGCGGCTCGATCGAAACGGGCTCGTACACGACGCGCTTCTTGTCCGGGTCGTAACGGACTTCGACGTTGCCGATCAGCGGGAAATCCTTGCGGAACGGATGGCCAACGAAACCGTAATCGGTGAGCAGGCGACGCAGGTCCGGATGACCATCAAAAATGATTCCGAACATATCGAACGCCTCGCGCTCAAACCAGTTCAAGCCCGGCCAGATCGACACCAACGAGTCCACGACCGCGACCTCGTCGTCGCCGCAGAAGCAGCGCAGGCGCAGGCGCTGGTTGTTCTGGATCGACAGCAGATGCACGACGACCGCAAAACGTCGCGCGGCACCGTCATCGGGAGCGACACCGCCGGCCGCCGCCGTGCCGGGCTGCGCGCGCGATGCGTCCGCTTGCGGTTGCAGACCATATGGCTGTTGGCCTCGTTTGAATCGTCCCGGTCCCAGGCCTTCGACGCCGCGCGAAAAACCCTCCGAGGATGCCGTGGTGGTTTCCCATTCGTCGATTCCGTAGCCGAGATAATCGACACCGCACAGGTCGACCGCAATCTCGAAGCCGAACGCATCGCGCAGTTCCTTCGCGGCTGCGAGCCAGTCGGCAGTGGCCATTTCCAGCGCCGCCTCGTCGCGCACGATGTCGAGCGCAAGCGCGCGCGCGCCGAAATGGCTGCGCAGGCGTTCGACGAGGGCGGTGACGTGCTCGGTCATGTTCTTATGAAAGCTTTACCGTGCGATCGTATTGGTGCGGCGGATTTTCTTCTGCAACTGCAGGATGCCCCAGACCAGCGCCTCGGCGGTCGGCGGGCAACCTGGCACGTAGATATCGACCGGCACGATGCGGTCGCAGCCGCGCACTACCGCATAGGAATAGTGATAGTAGCCGCCGCCGTTCGCGCACGATCCCATCGAGATCACCCACTTTGGTTCGGGCATCTGGTCGTACACCTTGCGCAGCGCGGGCGCCATCTTGTTGACGAGCGTGCCGGCAACGATCATCACGTCCGATTGCCGTGGCGACGGTCGGAACACCACGCCATAACGATCCAGATCCAGTCGCGCTGCGCCCGCATGCATCATCTCGACTGCGCAACACGCCAGACCGAACGTCATCGGCCACATCGAACCCGTCCGCGCCCAGTTGATCAGCACATCGGCGCTGGTTACCGCGAAGCCCCGCTCAATCAGCGGGTTGGTGTCGTCGGGACGCAAGAT
Source organism: Lysobacterales bacterium (assembly GCA_038226665.1). Taxonomy (GTDB): domain Bacteria; phylum Pseudomonadota; class Gammaproteobacteria; order Xanthomonadales; family Xanthomonadaceae; genus SZAS-103. Next base: position 276,270 of record JBBRQI010000001.1, read on the forward strand.
ATCGTCGACCGTCCCGATCGGAACCGGGTTGTACATCAGCCGCTCGGCGGTCTCCTTCACTCCCATTCGAGTGCGCCCTTCTTCCAGACGTAGGCGAAGCCCAGTACCAGCAGGCCGAGGAAGATGCCCATCTCGACCAGCCCGAACACGCCAAGGCTGCGGAAGATCACCGCCCACGGAAACACGAACGCGATTTCGAGATCGAACACGATGAACAGGATGGCGATGAGGTAATAGCGCACGTCGAACTTCATGCGCGCGTCTTCAAACGCTTCAAAGCCGCATTCGTACGGCGACAGCTTGTCGGCGCCAGGGCGCTTGGGCCCGAGCACAGCGCCGACGATCAGCAAGGCGATGCCGATGCCAGTCGAGACAATCAGGAACAACAGGACTGGCAGATATTCGCCCAGCATTCGCGACCTCGATCCTTCGTGATCCGCACCGCAAGACTGCGGCGAACCTGCAGATCTTAGCGGGATTTCGCTGCCCTCTGTGAAAGTCCGCACAAGAATGCGTCGGCTTTCACAAAGAGGTCTACATTTGGTGCCCGAAAGAGGACTCGAACCTCCACGACCGAAGTCGCTACCACCTCAAGGTAGTGCGTCTACCAATTCCGCCATCCGGGCAAAGCTTTTTGAAAGTCCGGCCACGAATGGCCGGGTTTTCGCAACTGGGACTCAACGTGTTTTCCGCATCGCGACGATGCGAACCTGAAAATTGTAACAGGCGATCAACCGCCTTTGTTGCCTGGCTTCGCGTTGCCCGTATCCTGAGCGTGCTGCGCGTCCGGATTTGCCGGGACGGAGTTCGCCGGAGCAACGTTCGCCGGAACGGCTTGGGCAGGGGTGCTTTGGACAGGCTGTGGAACAGCGGGCAGCGGGGCCGGCACGGCGGGTGTCGTCATTGCGGGCGCGGGAACTGCAGCACCGGCAGGATGCGGCACCGCCGGCGCCCCTGCCGCAACAGGCGCATGGCCCATCACGCCAAGATCGTCGGCCGACGCTGCGGCCGCATGCGGCCTGGTCGCGTACACGGCGAGGCCAAGGCTGATCGAAAAGAACACGACCGCAAGCCACTTGGTCGCCTTCGACAGGAAGTTGGCCGAGCCGCGCGCACCGAACACGGTGGCCGATGCGCCGCCGCCGAAGCCCGATCCAGCGGCCGCGCCCGCGCCGCGTTGCAGCAGGATCAGCACCGTCATGGCAATGGCGGACAGCACGAAAATCACGTTGACGAAAATGAGGAGCATGAGGGCTTTATCGAAAGGAGTGGATCAGGAAGTGGGTGGGTTCGACCCGGTTTCAACAAGCAGCGTGTTTCAGGGAACCCGTCTGGTTTCAAGGAACAATCGGCTTCATCGAACGGATGGTCTTGTCCGAGCGCGCTACCGGCCGCGAGGCCGCGCATATAATCGCGAGGAAATCCTTTGCGCTCAGGGAAGCACCACCAACCAGCCCGCCATCTACATCCGGCTGCGCGAACAACTCGGCGGCATTGGCTGGCTTGACACTGCCGCCATAAAGGATCGGCAGCCAGCCGGCGATTGTAGCATTGCCTGCTGCGACCTCGCCACGAATGAACGCGTGCACGTCCTGCACCTGTGCGGGCGTGGCCGTGCGGCCGGTGCCGATCGCCCAGACCGGCTCGTAAGCGATCACGCTGGCGGCAAGGGCCTCGCGACCCGCGAGCTCAAGTACCGAGCTGAGTTGGCGCTGGATCGCCCACTCGGTCTGCCCGGTCTCGCGCTGTTGCAGGGTTTCGCCAACGCACAGGATCGGCGTGATGCCTGCACGGTGCGCAGCAACGAATTTTTCCGCGACGACCTGATTGTCCTCGTGATGGTATTCGCGACGTTCCGAGTGGCCCACCAGGGCATAGCGGCAACCGACATCGAGCAGCATCGTGGCCGAAATCTCGCCGGTATAAGCCCCTGAATCGTTCGCGCTGACGTCTTGCGCGCCAAACCGGATGCCGCTGACAACATATTCTGCGACCAGGTCGGCCACGTACAGCGAGGGCGGCAACACGACCACCTCGACGTCGGCAGGACGTTTCGCGGCAATGACCTCGTCGATCAGCGCTTGCGCGAACGCGCGATCGCCGTGCAGCTTCCAGTTGCCCGCCACAATGCGACGACGCACGGCGGTCTCCTAGCGATGGGGGATGCACAGCATAGCTTCGCCGGGCGTGCAGCGGCAACGCGCCCAGGATCGCGCCAGGCATCCAGCCTGGAATTACGTGCCAGGCATTTACCATCGACGGGGGATTTCGAAACTACAATCGCGCAACGCTTCCATGGACTAGCGCGATGCCTGACAAACCCCCTCTCACGACCACGACGGCAGGCCATGCATTGGTCACCGGCGCATCCAGCGGCATCGGCGCGGCGATCGCGCGCGAGTATGCGCGGCGCGGCAAGCCGCTGATCCTGACCGCGCGCCGCGAGGAGCGCCTGTGCCAGCTCGCCGATGAACTCGCTGCGTTGGTGCCCTGCACCGTCATTGCGGCCGATCTTGCCGATCCATCGGTGCCGGAAGCCTTGTTCGCTGAAATTCAGTCGAACAAGTTGTTCGTGGACACGTTGGTGAACAACGCGGGCTACGGCGTGCCGGGGCGTTTCCTGTCCGAGGACTGGTCGACCCATGCGGCGTTCCTGCAAGTTCTGGTGACCAGCGTCGCCGAACTCACCTGGCGATTTCTTCCTGCGATGGAAGCGGCTGGCCATGGCCGCATCCTCAATGTCGCATCGCTTGCAGGATTGGTGCCGGCATCTGCGGGACACACGATGTACGGCGCGGCCAAAGCCTTTGTGATTCGTTTCAGCGAATCGCTGGCACTCGAGATGAAACCCCGGGGCGTGCACGTCACCGCGTTGTGCCCGGGCTTCACCTACACCGAGTTCCACGACGTCAACGGCATGCGCGAGAAGGTATCGAAGCTGCCGAAGGCGATCTGGCTGACCGCCGACCAGGTCGCGAAGCTTGGCGTGGAGGCGGTCGAGGCCGGCACGCGGCGCGTCGTCACCGGCAAGGCCAACCGCGCGATCGCATCCGTGTCGAAATACCTTCCGGAATCGCTGGCCAGTGCGTTGGTATCGAGCCGCTCGAAGGATTTCCGGGATGCGGATTGACGACTCTGCACAGGCGGTGATGCGAATCCACGGCTTCCCGGCAGTCGAGAATCCATCCGCACGCATCCTGATCCTCGGCAGCATGCCCGGCGAAGCTTCGCTGCGCGCTGGCCAGTACTACGCGCATCCGCAAAACCTGTTCTGGCGGATTCTCGACGAGATATTCGGCGGCGCCCACGATATAGGCCTGCGCGACGCGCCGTACGCCTACAAGCTGCGCATGCTGGCGGCTAACGGCATCGCGTTGTGGGACGTGCTCGCCTCGTGCCATCGCAAGGGCAGCCTCGATTCGGACATCCTCCCCGAAACGCTGCTGCCAAACGATTTCGCCGCATTCTTCGCGGCCCACGGCCGGATCGAGCGCGTGCTGTTCAATGGCGCGAAAGCAGAAGCGTGCTTTCGCAAATACATCACGCCGACACTTAACTCAATGGGACCTCAACTCATTCGGCTTCCGTCGACGAGCCCGGCGAATGCGGCCATCCCGTATGCGCGAAAGCTGGCGTCGTGGCGCGACGCTTTATCCTTGCACCACACTGCATGATGAATCGGAATTGTCGACACCGCAGCTGACCTCACGATGGTGGACGGCATGTCCATGATCGTGGGAATAAGGCAATCACGAACGCCGATGTTGACGACCATGACATCGTTTGCGTCGCAAGGGCAAGCTCGTCGCCCGCCGCGAAATCATCCCGCCACATCGCGCACGGCATGAGCGAGTCGGTCGAGTACCGATTGCACCAACGCCGCATCGTCAGCTTCGACCGTGACCCGCACGACAGGCTCGGTGCCCGATGCGCGGATGAAGGCACGGCCGCGACCGACAAGTTGTTCCTGAGCCGCTGCGAGTTCGACGCGTACCGATTCCGCATTCGCAGGTTTCGCGCCAGCGGCATAGCGCACATTGACCGTTCGCTGCGGCACGCGATGCAGGCCAGACAAGGCCTCCGCAAGCGTTCGACCCGTGCGTTGCAGCACTTCCAGCACCTGCAACGCGCTGATGATGCCGTCGCCGGTCGTCGCGCGATCAAGGCACAACAGGTGTCCTGATGCTTCGCCGCCAAGCACGCCATGGCCTTCCGTCAATGCGCGATGCACGAAACGATCGCCGACACTGCTGCGTACGAATGGAATACCACGTTCGGCGAATGCGCGCTCGAGTCCGTAATTCGTCATCAACGTGCCGACGACCGGTCCGCGCAAGCGGCCGCTGGCCTGCCAATCGAGCGCGAGCACATACAACAGCGCATCACCATCCACGTGGACGCCGTCGGCATCGACCATCATCATGCGGTCGCCATCGCCGTCGAAAGCGATGCCGAGCGCGCAACTGGTCGCGCGCACGTGTGCGGCCAACGCATCGAGGTAAGTCGAGCCAGCCTCGTGATTGATGTTCAGGCCGTCGGGCGAAACACCGATGGCTTCGACTTCCGCGCCCAATTCCTCGAAGATCCGGGGCGCGATCTGGTAGGTCGCGCCGTGCGCGCAATCCACCGCGACATGCAGGCCCTTGAGGTGGAAATCGTCCGGAACGGTGGATTTGCAGAACTCGGCATAGCGCGCCCCTGCACCGGTGATGCGCTCCGCGCGGCCGAGCTTCCCGGACTCGACGGTACTAAACGGTTGATCGAGCATCGCCTCGATCGCGAACTCGGTCGCATCGTCGAGTTTTTCGCCCTGCGCTGTGAAGAACTTGATGCCGTTGTCGTGGTGCGGATTGTGCGAAGCGCTGATCACGATGCCCGCATCAGCACGCAGCGAGCGCGTGAGGAATGCAATGCCCGGCGTCGGCATCGGCCCGGACATGTGCACGTCGGCTCCGGCCGCGACCAGTCCGGCTTCGAGCGCGGCCTCGAACATGTATCCGCTGATGCGCGTGTCCTTGCCGATCACCACCGACGGACGCTCGGCGTCGCGCGCCAGAACGCGCCCCAATGCCCAACCCAGCTTCAGCACGAAGTCTGCCGAGATCGCACCCTCGCCTACGCGTCCGCGAATGCCGTCGGTTCCGAAATGGCGGCGCTTGCCCATGCGATCAGGTTCCGCCCGCGACGATTGCGGACTCGGTGGGCGCTGGCTTGCGCAGCATCAGTGCGAGCAATGCGGCGATCTTGTCGCGCATCTCGCGGCGATCGACGATCAGGTCGAGCGCGCCGTGTTCGACCAGGAATTCGGAACGCTGGAAACCTTCAGGCAAGGTTTCGCGCACGGTCTGCTCGATCACGCGCTGGCCCGCGAAACCGATCAACGCATACGGTTCGGCAACATTGAGGTCGCCAAGCATCGCAAGGCTGGCGGACACGCCGCCCGTGGTTGGATGCGTCAGCACGACGATGTACGGAACGCCAGCCGCACGCAGGCGCGCAAGCGCGGCCGATGTCTTCGCCATCTGCATCAGCGAGAACAGTCCTTCCTGCATGCGCGCGCCACCGCTCGCGGTGAAGCAGACCAGCGGAATCTTCTCGGCCAGTGCAAGTTCGGCTCCGCGGGTGAATTTTTCGCCGACCACCGAACCCATCGAACCGCCCATGTAGCGGAACTCGAATGCGCACGCGACCACGTCCTGTCCCTTGAGGGTTCCGCGCATCACCACCAGCGCATCCTTCTCACCGGTCGCTTTCTGGGTCGCCTTGATGCGATCGATGTATTTCTTGCTGTCGCGGAATTTCAGCGGATCGGTCGGCGCGAGTCCGGCGGCGATCTCGGTCATCGCATCCGGGTCGAGGAAACTGATGAGGCGCGCACGCGCGCCGATCGGACGGTGATGACCGCACTTCGGACAGACCTCGAGGTTGCGTTCGAGTTCGGGCCCGTACAGAACGGTACCGCACTTTTCGCACTTTTCCCACAAGCCTTCGGGCACGTTGCGCTTGTTGCCGCCTTCGGTGCGGATGCGTGCGGGCATGAGTTTTTGCAGCCAGCTCATTGCGTTGGGTTCGTTCGGATCGTCATGGCATGCAGTTTAGCAGGGCCGTCAATTGTCGCGATCCAGGCATCGAAGCGGTGCGTTCATGCACCATCGAGCGCCGCGCGTAGCGGCACGAGAAATGCGGTCGCGCGACGCATGGCATCATCCGGATCGACCGCTTCGGCGATCGCCTCGACCAATGCGCTGCCGACCACGAGGCCATCCGCGCAAGGTGCAAGCGCTGCTGCGGTTGCCGCATCCCTCACGCCGAAACCGACGACCACCGGTGCGGTCGCTTGCGCGCGCAATGTCGCGACGCGCTCCAGCACCGATTCCGTGTCGATGCGATGTGCGCCAGTCACGCCGGCGAAACTCACGTAGTACAGATAGCCTTGCGCTTCGTGCGCGAGCCGCGCGAGCCTTGCTTCGGATGTCGTTGGCGCTGCGAGTGCGATCAATGCGAGCCCATGCGCGTTGAAGATCGCACGCGTTTCCACGCTTTCTTCAGGCGGCAGATCGACAAGCAGCAGGCCATCGACGCCGGCGGCATGCGCATCGCGCGCATACCGCTCGATGCCGCGAATCACGACCGGATTCAGATAGCCCATCAGCACGACTGGGGTGGTCGCGTCCCTCGTGCGAAATGCACGCACCATCTCGAATACTTGCGTGGCGCCGACGCCGCGCGCGAGCGCACGTTCGGAACTGCGCTGGATCGTCGGGCCGTCGGCCATCGGGTCCGAGAACGGCACGCCGAGTTCGATTACGTCCGCGCCTGCCCCGACCAGCGCGTGCATCACTGGGACGGTTGCATCGAGCGAGGGATCGCCAGCGGTGATGAATGGAATCAGCGCCTTGCGATTGGCGGTCTTGAGCGCAGCGAATTTCTGTTCGATGCGATTCACAGCGAAAGCCCTTCCTTGGCCGCAATCGTATGCACATCCTTGTCGCCGCGGCCCGACAGGTTCGCGAGCACCAGCGCGTCCTTCGGCAACGCGCGCGCGAGCTTGATCGCCTGCGCAATCGCATGGCTGGATTCGAGCGCGGCAAGAATTCCTTCGGTGCGCGCAAGCAGATGGAATGCCGCGAGTGCTTCGTCGTCGGTGATGCCGACGTATTCCGCGCGGCCACAGTCTTTCAGGAAAGAATGTTCCGGCCCGACGCCCGGATAGTCGAGGCCAGCCGATACCGAATGCGTTTCGGTGATCTGCCCGTCATCGTCGCAGATCACATAGGTGCGATTGCCGTGCAGCACGCCCGGGCGGCCCGCGCTCAGCGACGCGGCGTGCTTGCCGCTCGCGATACCCTCGCCTGCCGCTTCCGCACCGACGATACGCACGTCGCGATCATTCAGGAACGCATGAAACAGACCGATCGCATTGCTGCCGCCGCCGACGCAGGCGGTGATCGCTTCCGGCAGGCGGCCGTAGTCCTGGAGCATCTGCGCGCGCGCTTCGCGGCCGACGACGGCGTTGAAGTCGCGCACGAGCAGCGGATACGGATGCGGTCCGGCGACGGTGCCGATGATGTAGAACGTGTCGTCCACGTTGCTGACCCAATCGCGCATCGCCTCGTTCAGCGCGTCCTTTAGGGTTTGCGAACCGGATGTCACCGGGACGACGGTCGCGCCAAGCAATTTCATGCGGTAGACGTTGATTGCCTGTCGTTGCATGTCGACCGCGCCCATGTAGACGACGCATTCAAGGCCCATGCGCGCGGCAACGGTCGCCGAAGCGACGCCGTGTTGTCCTGCGCCGGTCTCGGCGATGATCCTGGTCTTGCCCATGCGTCGCGCGAGCATCGCCTGGCCGATGGTGTTGTTGATCTTGTGCGCGCCGGTGTGGTTGAGGTCCTCGCGCTTGAGCAGGATGCGCGCGCCGCCGACATGCGCGCTCAGCCGGTCGGCTTCGTAAATCGGGCTCGGGCGGCCGACGTAGTGCTTGTAGTCGCGCGCGAGTTCGGCGACGAATTCGGGGTCGTCCTTGTACCTGCGGTACGCGGCTTCGAGTTCAGCGAGAGGCGCGATGAGTGTTTCAGCGACATAGATGCCGCCGTAGTCGCCGAAGTGTCCACGCGCATCGGGATAGTTGTTGAAGTCGATTGCGTCAGCGTTGCTCATTGGCATCCTGGAAAATCATCATCATGTATGCTCGTGCAAACTGCATTCGGCGTGTCGCACTGCATCGACGAACGCGCGCACCTTCGCGGCGTCCTTGATGCCAGGCGCAGACTCGACCCCACTCGATACATCCACGCCCCACGGCCGCGCCATGCGAATCGCGGCATCGACACTCGTCGCATCCAGCCCGCCAGCCAGCAACCATGGCCGCATGAAGTGCCGCTGATTCATCCGGCTCTGCGCAAACATGCCCCAGTCAAAACGCTGGCCGCTGCCGCCCATCGCACCGGGCGCATGGCCGTCGAACACGAATCCTGCCGCGGAAGGATAACGCGCCAGCAACATCGGCACATCGTCGGCGGCGATATCGCGCATCGCGATCGCTTTCAGGAAGGGAATCCCGAAGCGCGCGCAGAACGCATCATCTTCGCCGCCGTGGAACTGCAGCAGGTGCGGTCGCAATTCGCGCACGATGCTCTCGATCTCTTCGGCAGGGTTGTCCATCACCAACGCAATCACACTGGTCATCGAAACGGTCGCATCGCGCAAGTTCAACGCATGTTCGATGCTCACGCGCCGCGGGCTGCGCGCTGCAAAAATCAAGCCGATCGCATCCACGCCGAGTTCGCCGGCCAAGTGCACATCGTCCACGCGGGTCATGCCGCAAAGCTTGATGCGCGTATGCGTGGCCGCATCGTTGACAAGCAATGTCACAGCATCGCCTCGACCGGAAGTTCCCATTGCACCGGATACAGCGGGCCGAGGAAACACAGCCCCTGCGGCGGGGCTGTCGCACCAGCAACGTTGCGATCGCGCCCACGCAGCAGTTCGTCCATCCAGCCTTCATGACTTTCGCCGCGGCCTATCACCAGCAGGCTGCCGACGATGTTGCGCACCATGTGATGCAGGAACGCATTCGCGCGCACGTCCACAACGACCTCTTCGCCTTCGCGCACCACGCTGATCGTCTGCATGTCGCGCACGGCATGGCGCGCCTGGCACTGCACGGCGCGGAATGCGCTGAAATCGTGTTCGCCGATCAATGCCTGCGCCGCGCGATGCATCGCATCGGCATCCAGCGGCAGGCGCTCCCACGCGACGTAGCGGCGCAACAACGCGGGCCGGATCTTGCGATCGAGGATGCGATAGCGATAGCGCCGCGCACGCGCAGCGTAACGCGCATGGAAATCATCGGCGACATGCACGGCCCAGCGCACGCAGATCGCAGCCGGCAGGCGCGAGTTCGCGCCCAGCACCCAGCCGCGCATCGGTCGCGACGCATCGGTATCGAAATGCACGACCTGGCACCGCGCATGCACGCCTGAATCGGTGCGCCCCGCGCATTGCACGACGGTTGCTGCATTGGCAACGAAACTCAACGCCGCTTCCACTTCGGCCTGCACGCTCGGGCCATGGCCGAGTTTCTGCCAACCCTGGAAATCGGTGCCGTCGTATTCGATGCCGAGCGCAATTCGCATGGTCTGCAGGATGGAGGAAAACGGACTTGCGCGCGCGAGGATTCAGTTCCGACTCAATCCACTTTGCCAGCCTGGGTACAGAACGTCCAGGCGCTCCCCGACGCGCCAACCAATGGATCGCAGGCGTGTCTGCTTACCCATCGAGCGTATCGAGCAATTCAAATGCAGCTTGTTGCTGGGCCGCGTTACCCTCGATCAGGATTTCCTCCAGCACGCTGCGCGCGCCGTCGCCATCGCCGATGTCGATGTAGGCGCGTGCGAGTTCGAGCTTGGTCGCGACAGTCTGCGGTCCCTCCTGCGATGGGAACGCTGGGCGCACGCCCGTTGCATTCGGCGCTCGCTCTGGCGCGACTGATCCCGGCTCCGGTTCCTGTACGAATTTCGGCTCACCGGGAATCGCCCAATCGTCTTCCTGACCGACAACCGCAGTGTTTGCGACAACGGCCGGCGCAGTTGCAACAGGCGCCACAAGTTCGACAGGCGCCACGGGTTCGGGATGTGTCGTCGGTACGGGCTGCGGCATGACGTCGTATTCCGCAGTCCGATTAGACTGGCTGTCAACGGGATCCGGCGGCGCAGGTGCGCGCGTCTGCGCATCGGCTCCTATGCGCGCCGCAGCCATGCTGGCTGCAAGCGCACCCGTGTCGAAGGTGCGTGCTCGCGGTGGCGGTTCGGCTTGGCGCGGACGCCGCAACATCAACAAGAGCAACCCTCCGAGCACGGCAAGGCCACCGCTGATCAACACGAACGGCTGCATGTACCAAGGCTCGGCAGGCTCCGGTTCCGCTGGCTGCGCGGCAGGCTTGTTCGGCGCGGCGACGATTGCAGGCTTAGGCGCTGTTGCTGCGTCAGTAGCTGCCGGTGACGTGGATACCGGTGAAGCGCTGGCCGTTGCATCGTTTGCCGTGGATGCAGATGCGGATGCCGGCTCGCTCGAGTCAGCGGGTGCGGATGTTGCACTACTTGCCGCTGGCGATGCGACATTGTGCTTTTCGAGTTCGGTCAGGTGTTGTTGCATCGCTGCGAGCTGGCTGTCCTTCATGCTCAACAGCTTCTGGCTGTCGGTCTGCATCTTTTCGAGATCACCGACCTTCGACTTCAGATCGCTGACTTCCGCATTGCGCGCAGTGAGTTCTTCCTTGGTCTGCGCAAGCTGGGCGCGCAGTTCGCTGCCGGAACCGCCTTCGCTCGCGCCGGACTGGCTGTTCGCTGACGCGTTGCCGATCGGCGGCACGATTTCGAGGTGTGCACCGCGCGGCTTGGAAACCTTCGGCACGCTTGCGGTTGTATCGGTCTTTGGAGCGGCCGCAGACTTGTCCGATCCGTGCGCGGCTGCGGATGCTGCTTTCGCTTTCGTCGCAGCAGCACGATCGGCTGCCGCAGCCGCGATGGACGCCTCGGACTTCGCCGCTTTCGCAGCCGTCTTGTCGGCTGTCTCTTCAGGCTGTAGCTGCGGCGCTGGCTGCGCGCCCTGTCGCCAGCTTTCGACCTGTTCGTGCACGAGCGCGTTGGCTTCCGCCGCGGTCACTGCCTGCGCATCAGCGCTGGCAGGAATTCGCAACACTGCACCGCTCTTGAGCAGATTGATGTTGTTGCCGATGAACGCATCGGGATTCGCGCGTTCGAGCGCGATCATCATGCGATTGACCGACACATCGCCCGGGCGCACCTGATCGGCGATCGCCGACAACGTTTGTCCACGATTGACAGTGACTGCATCGGGTGTTTCCTGCGCCGATTCTGGTTTGGGCGCTACGGGTTTGGACGCTTCAGGCATCGGCGCTGGAGGAGGCGGCGACGATGCTTCAGCGACTGACGGAGGCGGCAGCGGTTCGGACGCCTGTGCAGCAGGCGGTGGCGCGGCGGGCACGGGCTGCGGTGCGGCGACGATCGGTTCAGGCGCTGGCGCCGGGACGTCGGGCACGGGCGCAGGTGGCGGTGGTGGTACAACCTGCATCGACGCAGGTGGCGGTGGCGGCAATGGCCGTACAGCGACCGATGGCACCGAAGGTTCGGGCGTTGCGGGTGCGGCCACTGGTGGAGTCACTCTCGGCATGGGTGCGGGCGCTGGCAACGGTGTGGATGCGACCGTCGGCGCGCTGATCCCACGTTTCGGCACCGATGCGGTGTGCGGCGGGTCGAGCAACGCAGTGTATTCGCGCACCATCTTGCCTTTGCCCCAGTCGGCCTCGACCAGGAAGGTCACGTACGGATCGTTCATGCGTTGCGGCGTGGTCACGCGTACGACCGCTTCGCCTCGTGCATTCTTGCCGACACTGAATTGCAGGTTGGCGGACAGCTCGCGCGGGTCCATGCCGACGCGCTCGAATGCTTCGGGCGACGCGATACGCACGACAAGATCGCTGGCTTCGTCGGGACTGTTGATCGTGAGTGGAATCTCGGCGACGAACGGCTGGTCGAGCTTCGACTTGACCTCGATCGCGCCAAGCCCGACCGCCTGCGCCTGCATCGATACCAGCGCGCCTGCCACCGAAAGACAAAGAATGCCCGACTTCATCGCATCCGATCGCATCGCAAAACTCTCCCCGGAATCATCGCCGACAGCACCGCAGCCGACTAAAATCGGCAGGGCGACGCATGCGCAAGTTGGCGCTAGCTATACCCTTTCGCCAGCAATTCCGCAATCTGGACGGCATTGAGCGCCGCGCCCTTGCGGATGTTGTCGGACACGATCCAAAGGTTCAGCCCGCGCGGGTGCGAAATGTCCTCGCGGATGCGGCCGACATAGGTCGGGTCGTGGCCTGCAGCGTGCGTCACCGGGGTCGGATAGCCGCCGCTCCTGCGTTCATCGACAACTTCCACGCCGGGCGCTTCTTCCAGCAGCGCACGCGCCTGCTGCACGGTGATCTTCTCGCGGGTTTCGATGTGCACCGCTTCGGAGTGCCCGTAGAACACGGGCACGCGCACCACGGTGGCATTCACCTGGATGCTGTCGTCGCCGAGGATCTTGCGGGTTTCCCAGACCAGCTTCATCTCTTCCATCGTGTAGCCGTTGTCGAGGAAGTCGCCGCCGTGCGGGATCACGTTGAACGCGATCTGCACCGGATACACCTGGGCTTTCGCTTCGCGCGAATCGGCCAGGGCGACGTGCTGCCGGACGAGTTCGTCGATCCCCTTCTGGCCGGTGCCCGACACCGACTGATAAGTCGCTATGTTGATGCGCTCGATGCCCACCGCGCGGTGGATCGGCGCGAGCGCGACCAGCATCTGCATCGTCGAGCAATTCGGGTTCGCAATGATCCCGCGTGGGCGATTCGCGATGGCATCGGGATTCACTTCCGAAACGACCAGCGGGATGTCGGGCTCGTAGCGGAACACCGAGGAGTTGTCGATCACGACCGCGTCCTTGGCCGCGAACTTCGGCGCATATTCCTTCGAGATCGAACCGCCGGCCGAGAACAGCGCGATGTCGATTCCTTTCGGATCGAACGTTGCAAGGTCGCGTACGAAGAGCTTGCGATCGCCGAACATCACCTTCTTGCCCGCGGATTTCGCGCTCGCGAGCGCGACGATCTCGGCAATCGGGAATTTGCGCTCGGCAAGAACCGACAGCATCACTTTGCCGACAGCTCCGGTTGCGCCGACGACGGCCACGTTGAATAACTTGCTCATGCTTCCCGCTGCCTTCGTTTGCTCATCAGTTGGACATTCATTCGGGACTTACGGAATTCGCGGCATCACCTCGCCCACATCCCCGCACTGCGCCCGATGCCGCAGCGCCTGGTCCATCAGCACAAGCGCGACCATCGCTTCGCAGATCGGCGTGGCACGGATGCCGACGCAGGGATCGTGGCGGCCGGTGGTGACGATCTCGATTTCGTTGCCGTGCACGTCCACGCCCTGCACCGGCAGGCGCAGGCTGGAGGTCGGCTTGAACGCGACCGAGCAACGCACCGCCTGCCCCGACGAAATGCCACCGAGGATGCCACCCGCGTGGTTGGACGCGAAGCCCTGCGGTGTCATCCGATCGCGATGCAGGCTGCCATTCTGCGCGACGACCGCGAAACCGTCGCCGATTTCCACGCCCTTGACCGCGTTGATCGACATCAATGCGCTCGCGAGTTCTGCGTCGAGCTTGCCGTAAATCGGCTCGCCCCAGCCCGGCGGAACGCCGTCGGCGATCACGTCGATGCGCGCGCCGACCGAGTCGCCGGACTTGCGCAGTGCATCCATGTAGTTCTCAAGCTCCTCGACCTGCGATGCGTTCGGCCAGAAGAAAGGATTGGCCTCGACAACATTCCAGTCGATGCGTGCGGCATGCGCATCGCGCGGAACGACTTCGCCGATCTGCGCAAGATATCCACGCACGACCACACCGAATTTCTCTGCCAGCCATTTCTTCGCGATCACCGCTGCTGCGACGCGCATCGTCGTCTCGCGCGCGGACGAGCGCCCGCCACCACGCGGATCGCGGTGGCCGTATTTCTGCCAATACGTGTAGTCGGCGTGGCCCGGGCGAAACTGCTCGGCGATCTTGCTGTAGTCCTTGCTGCGCGCGTCGGTGTTGCGGATCAGTAGCGCGATCGGCGTGCCGGTGGTTTTTCCTTCGTACACGCCGGAAAGGATCTCGACTTCGTCGGCCTCGTGCCGCTGCGACGTGTGCCGCGTGCGGCCGGTGGCGCGACGCGCAAGGTCGTGCGCAAAGTCTTCCGTCGCGATCGCGATGCCCGGCGGACAGCCGTCGATCACGCAGCCGATCGCCGGGCCATGGCTTTCGCCGAAGGTGGTGACCGCGAAGAGCTGGCCGAAGGTATTACCGGCCACGACGAGCCTCAGCGCGCATCGGCAAGTTCCTTGATCCGCGCATGATGCGCGACCAGGTCATCGCGACCAACCGCGAAGATGCCCATCTGCCCGACCTTGAATTCGATCCATACGAACGGGATTTCCGGCAGCAACTCGACCAACGCACGTTCGCTCTCGCCGACTTCGACGATCAGCACGCCGTCTTCGTTCAGATGTTCGGGTGCATCGCGCAGAATTTTCAATGCGAGATCGAGCCCGTCTTCGCCTGCGCGCAAACCCAACTCCGGTTCGTGCGCGTATTCGGGCGGCAGCGCGGCGACTTCGTCGTGGGTGACGTAGGGTGGATTGCTGACGATCAGGTCGTAGGTTTGGCCGATCAACGCGGCGAACAGATCGGACTTCAGCAAGCGCAGGTTCGGCGTGTGCAGCCGGATCGTGTTTTCTTGCGCAAGCGCAAGCGCGTCGTCGCTGATGTCCACCGCGTCGACCTCCCAGTCGGCGTTGTAATGCGCCATCGCGATCGCGATGCAGCCCGAACCCGTGCACAGGTCGAGCGCGCGTTGCACTTCGAGTTCGCCGAGCCACGGGTGGAATCCGGATTCGATCAGTTCGGCGATCGGCGAACGCGGCACCAGCGCGCGCACATCGGTCCGGAAGCTCAAGCCAGCGAACCATGCTTCACCGGTCAGGTACGCAGCCGGAATGCGTTCGCCAATGCGTCGATCGAACAACGCGAGCACGGTCGCTTTTTCGTCCACGGTGACGCGCGCCTGCCCATAGACCGGATTCATGTCATGCGGCAGGTGCAACGCATGCAACACGAGCTGGGTCGCTTCGTCGAGCGCGTTGTCGTAGCTGTGGCCGAAAGTCAGGCCGGCACCACCGAAACGGCTCGCGCCGTAGCGGATGAGGTCGATGATCGTGGCGAGTTCGGCGGCCATGCGGTCACGCGCTATCGTGGGCACACGAGTATAACGGCCCCGCCCGGTATAATTGGGCGATGGCCTCGCGAACGATTCTTTCTGCGCACATGCTGCGCGCGCATATGCGCGGTGCAATCAACCATTCGACCGTGTATATCCTCGCTGCCGCGCTTGCCGCTGGGCTTGGTCTCTGGGCCGCGGAGAAGCATTACGCGCCACCAGGCGCAGACGCGATGCCGGCAATGCGCAGCGTGACCTTGTTCCCCGCAGCGCGCGCGTTGGCGCCGTACAAACTCAACGCTTCCGACGGCAGCGCGATCACGCCGGAGACGATGAAGGGCCACTGGACGCTGGTCTTCCTCGGCTTCACGCGCTGCCCCGACGTGTGCCCGACCACGCTGCAAACCCTCGGCCAGGTCGGGAAAGCCTGGGCCACGATTCCGGCTGCAATGCGCCCGCGTGTGCTGTTCGTGTCGGTCGACCCGGATCGCGACACGCCGCAGCACGTCGGCGAGTACGCGCATTACTTCGGCAAGGACATCCTTGCCGCGACCGCCGACGAGAAGACCCTCGCGGCATTCGCGCGTAGTCTCGGCATGGTTTACGTGAAGGTGCCGACGACCGGCAGCGATTACACGATCGATCATTCCGCGAGCGTTTCGGTACTCGATCCGGATGGCGCGATGGCCGGTTTGATCCGCCCGCCGTTCGATCCTGCTGCGATCGGCGCCGATCTTGCGACCCTGTCGAGAGCACGCTGAGCATGAACCCCTCTGTCGCGCTGCAATACCTGCTGCCGCACCGGTTTCTCTCGCGGCTCGCGCTGTACGCGGCGAGCTGGCAGTGGAAGCCGTGGAAAAACTGGCTGATCGATCTCGTCGTGCGTCGCTTCGATGTCGACATGAATGAAGCCGAGCAATCGGACCCGCATGCGTATCCGAGCTTCGGCGCATTCTTCACGCGCGCATTGAAGCCCGGCGCGCGCGTTCCGGATCCCGATCCGCGCGCGCTGCTGATGCCGGCCGACGGACGTATCAGCCAGCTTGGTCGCATCGTGCCTGATGAAAACGGGTCCGGACGAATCTTCCAGGCCAAGGGCCAGGGTTACACCGCTGCCGAATTGCTTGGCGATGCGAACGCCGCTGCGCCCTTCGCAGATGGATTTTATGCGACCGTCTACCTCGCGCCGCGCGACTATCACCGCGTGCACATGCCGTGGAGCGGAACGCTGCGCGAAACGTTGCATGTACCCGGCCGTATTTTTAGCGTTGCGCCATTCGCAGTGCAGGCGATCCCGCGCTTGTTCGCGCGCAACGAGCGCCTGGTCTGCCACTTCGATACGGACTTCGGCCCGATGTGCCTGGTGATGGTCGGCGCGGTGCTGGTGTCGGGCGTCGAAACCGTCTGGAGCGGGATCGAGATTCCGCGTTACGCATCGAAGATCGTGCGCAAGGATTGGCGCGGTAAGGGCATTGCGCTGGAGCGCTTCGCGGAGATGGCGCGATTCAATTATGGGTCGACGGTGATTGTGCTGTTGCCGAAGACCGCCATTGCGCTTGATAAATCGTTGCAGGCCGAGCAAGCAGTGCGGTTGGGCGAAAGGTTGGGGCGCGTTTTGTAACACGTTGCGCGCGCGTCACTTTTTCTGCGCTTCCTGCAGAACCTCCAGGATTGCATTGCTGACCGCATCCGGCTGGGTTATCGGAATGTCGTGCCCCGTGTTGGGAACAACGCGGTTGATGCCGCGGCTCGACAGTGCGGCAAGCTCGTCGAAAAGGACGAACACCATACGATTGATCGCATTGCGGTGCTCCTGCGGTTCTTCCACCCGACGGCCCGATGGATCCCCCGCGGCAAGCACGATCAGCGGCATATTCCCGTACCAAATCCGTGCCGCGCGCACCTGATCGGAACTGGCGAAATGGTCGTTTTCGTCTTCGGTCAGCTGAGCCTGCTGGTAGCCGAGCGACAAGTGCGTCTTCAGGTAGGCAGCGTTGATTGCATCACTGAGGTGCGGGTCGGGCGCAGGAACACATTTCTCGTAGAGATTTGTTCCCTTGATGAAGCCGACCGCCGCCGCAATGACGCATTCTCGCTCGCCCTGCCAAAACGGTTCGAAGTTTTCTGCAATATCCTTCTCGTATGGGCGCTGAAGGACGTCCAATTTCCAGACTCTTTCAAGCCAATCTTCATGCACTGGATCAACCAGCACCATCCCGACGACTTCGGATGGAAAGTGGTCCTTGTACAGTCTTACATTCATGCCGCCGTACGAATGACCCACCAAGATGTAAGGAGGCCTGATGGCTGCGGCAACCAGCAGGCGGTGCAGATCATCAACAATGTTCGCGCTCGTTCCTGTCCTCGTCCCTGGATCACTGAAACCGGTGCCGGCTCGATCGTAAGAACATGCGCGCGTATGTGCCGCGATTGCCGGCTGAACCAACGCCCATCCAACGGTCTCCCCGGTTACGCCGGAGTCGAAGACGACAGTCGGTGAGCCGTTGCCAAGGCAATACAGATTCAACCTGCGTCCGGACTCGACCTCCACCAGGCGCTGCGCATGGGTATAGGCCGGATCGCTGACGACAATCGTGCTTTGTTCGGCAGCGACCGACGACGACGCAAGAATGGCAAGCAGGAGCGACTGGCAGGCTTTAGCGCTTGCCAGGCGCATCAACGATCGCACCCCACCAACCGCAGCCGCATTCCCGGCCGGATCGAATACGGCGGACGCAATCCATTCTCGCGGCCGAGTTCGCGTTCGTCGCAGCCCTCGCGGCGTGCGACCGACCTGAACGTGTCGCCGCGCCTGACCTCGTAAGTCTTCACGCGCGGTTCTTCGCGGTTGCGTCGCGACGGCCTCTCTTCCTGCACTGCAATCTGCATCGGCGGCGGCGGCGGAGCGACGACCGTCGGCTTGCGCGCGGAGGCAAGATCGGAAGCCATCTGCGCGCGGGTGTTGTTGTCCACGCAATTCTGCCGGTACAGGTGCGTCACGTACGGCGGCACGCGCAGCACGGTGCCTGCGGCGATCGGATCGTGCGGGTCGTAGCGCGGGTTGAGGTTGCGCAGCGCGCGGAACCAGCCGTCGCGCACGCCGTTGTTGCCGAGGCAGATGGTGAGTTCGTTGATCGACGTGCCACGCGTGAGTGTGATTTGCTGCGGCTCACCTGCATTCACGCGCGGGAATTGCAAGCCGTAATCCTTCGCATTGAGGAACAGCCACGCCGCAGCGAGCACGCGCGGCACGTAGTCGCGCGTTTCCGGCGCGAGCTGGCCATAGACTTCCGGAGCCCAGAAACCCTTGCCGCCAGTGCCCGTGTAGAGCCGCGCGACGCGTCCTTCGCCGCCGTTGTACGCGGCGACCGCGAGTTCGAGATTGTTGCCGAGTTCGGCGAAGCGTTCGTTGAAATACTGCACGTTCGCACGCGTCGCCAGCGTCGGGTCGTAGCGAGTGTCGAACCCGTTGGAATATCCGAGTCCGTAACGCTGGCCCGTCGCCGGCATGAACTGCAACAGGCCCGCAGCGCCCGAGCGCGAAACCGCATGCACCTTGCCGCCGGATTCCTGCGCCATGATGCCAAACAGCAGCGCCTCGGGCAGGCCGGCGCGTTCGTATTCGGGCCACATCAGCTGGCGCATGTACTGGTAGTTTTCCCACGCGTCGATGAGTTGCGCGCGGTTGGACGTCAGCCATTCGGTGAGTGCGGCCTTCATCGGCTCGTTGAGGGTGATGATTTCGCGCAGGTCGCGGCCCTTGAGCATCGCGACAGGGCGCGCCGACGCAGGCAGGTTCGCGATGACCGGAGAACCATCGGTCGGTATGTGCGTCGGCGTGTTGCCGGTGTCCTCGACCGCAGTGAATCCCTCGCCTTCGTTGTCGAGCTCGCTGCCCTGGCGGGTCAGCAAGGCGTCGTATGCGGCGACGAAATGGCTGCTGTCGCAAGGCGGCGTGGCTTGGCATCGGCTGGCTGCATCGAGCAGGTCGGTACGCGCCGCAGTAGTCGCCTTGCGGCCGGCGTCGGCATCGCCGCGCGCCATGCTGTCGATTCCGGCGTTGTAACGCGCGGTATCGGCCGAGAGGCGGTCGTAAAGCGCATCGACCGCGGCGACTCCGGTGTGCGTGAGTGGCGATTGCCCGATTCGCGCGGGAGGCGTGGTCGCACAAGCGGCGAGCGCGCAGCAACACAACAGGATGGCGCAATGACGCATCGAAATTCCCCGGTGAAGCGCAATGCGCGGATGACACCGCAGCCTACCCAGCACGGCCCTCGCGTACAAGCCTGCCGATACGCGGCGATGATGCGAGACTATGCGCCTTCGACAGCAGCGAGAGAGCACGCATGGGCGACATCCTGATCGGCAAGGGCGACAAGCAGGTGTTCCTGCTGCCGCGCTACGGCAACCGCCACGGGCTGAT
This sequence comes from Lysobacterales bacterium, assembly GCA_038226665.1. GTDB lineage: Bacteria > Pseudomonadota > Gammaproteobacteria > Xanthomonadales > Xanthomonadaceae > SZAS-103. The sequence goes on from JBBRQI010000001.1 coordinate 296,021, forward strand.
CGCCGGCGCGACGGGTACCGGAAAGACGGTGTCGTTGCTGGTGATGGCGGAAGGATTCTCGCGGCTCGGCGTACCGGTCTTCATGGCCGACGTGAAAGGCGATGTCGCCGGCCTCGCGATGGCTGGCGCCGCAAACGACAAGATCAACCAGCGCAACGCGCGGATCGGCGTCACCGACTGGCGCGCCGAGGCGAATCCGGTGGTGTTTTGGGACATCTACGGCACATCGGGCCATCCGATCCGCACCACGGTCAGCGAAATGGGGCCGACCCTGCTCGCGCGCATCCTGGATCTCAACGACACCCAGGAAGGCGTGCTCGAAGTCGTGTTCAAGATGGCCGACGACAACGGCCTGCTGCTGCTCGACCTCGCCGACCTGCGCGCATTGCTCAACGAATGCGGCGCCACCCGCCAGGATGTGTCGACGAAGTACGGATTGATCAGTACCGCGTCGATCGGTGCGATCCAGCGCGGCCTGCTGCAGATCGAGCAACAGGGCGGCGACAAGTTCTTCGGCGAGCCTGCACTCGATCTCGCCGACTTCATGCGCCAGGACATGAGCGGTCGCGGCATCATCAACATCCTCGCCGCCGACAAGCTGGTGCTACAGCCGAAGCTCTACTCGACCTTCCTGCTGTGGATGCTGTCGGAACTGTTCGAGAAACTGCCCGAGGTCGGCGACCTCGACCAGCCGAAGCTCGTGTTCTTCTTCGACGAGGCGCACCTGCTGTTCGACGACGCGACGCCCGCATTGCAGAAACGCGTCGAACAGGTCGTGCGGCTGATCCGCTCGAAGGGCGTTGGCGTGTATTTCTGTTCGCAATTCCCCGACGACGTGCCCGAGGACATCCTCGGCCAGCTCGGCAACCGCGTGCAGTTCGCGCTGCGCGCATTCACGCCGCGCGACCAGAAAGCTGTGAACACGGCGGCGCAAACCTTCGTCGCGAATCCGAAGTTCAACGTCGCCGAAGTGATTTCGCAACTCGGCATCGGCGAAGCGCTCGCCTCGATGTTGCTCGACAACGCGGTGCCGATGCCGGTCGAGCGCGCGTTGATCTGCGCACCGCATTGCCGGATGGGCGCGATCACCGATGCCGAACGCGCAACGGTGCGCTCGCGCAGCCCGGTCGGCGGCAAGTACGACACATCGATCAATCGCGAATCAGCCGCCGAGATGCTCGCGGCACGCCACGCCGCTGCACCTGCGGTTCCTGTTTCTGGTGGCGCAGCATCGACAGGGATGGCATCGACAGGCACGGCAGCAGCGCCAGCGGCTGGAGGAGGCTTCGAGCAGACCGTGAAGGACTGGATGTTTGGCACCAACCGCCGGCAAGGCATGGTCGAGACGATGGCCAAGCAGACCGTGCGCACGATCGGCAGCCAGGTCGGCCGGCAGATCCTGCGCGGCGTGCTCGGCGGCATCATGGGAAAGCGTTGATCGTCTGAACTGCATCCTGGCCGTCGCGCAGACATCGGCAATGACAATGAAGGCTCCGATCACGGCGACGGACATGCAGCGCGACATCATCGCGGCATTGCGCTACCCCGCACAGCCGGCAGCGCTGACGATGCTGGTCGCACTGGCGCTGGGCATGTTGCTGACGATCGTGCCGCTGGCGGGATTCCTGATCCAGCTGGTGATCTGGGCTGCGGCCTATCACTATGCGGTGGAAGTGTTCGAGCGCAGCGCGAATGGTTCGCAGGCCGCTCCGGAATTCGCCATCGAACAGGACGGGATCGGCTGGGCGCTGCTGATCCTGCAGGCGCTGTTACTCGTCGCACAGGCGTGGTTGAACTATCGCGTCGAGACTGCCGGCCTGCGCTGGCTCGGCATCGCCCTGATCGCCTGCGTGCAGCCGGCGATGACGATGGCCACGGCGATGAACCGCGACATCGGCTCCGCGTTCAATCCGGGGCGCGTGCAACGCGTGATGAGCGGACTCGGTGCGGCCTACGCGCTGCTGATCGTCGCCGGAGTGGGATTGGGCGCGGTGCAGCACATGATGGGCTCGGTGATCGCTGGCGGAAGATCCTACGTGCTGCTGGTGGTATTGGGCATCGGTCTGGGCGGAGCGCAGCAGGTACTGGGCGCGTTGGCTGGCAACTGGTTGCTCGTGCTCATCGGCCAGATTCTCGCGGGCTTCGTGTGGTTCTACGCGATCGTCGTGTATTTCAACGCGATGGGCCGCGCGATCTTCGCGCACAGCGACGCACTTGGTTTCATTCCAATTTTCCCGGATACGCCGCTGCGGCCCGAGGATCGGCATGCGCCACTGCTGTTGCGCGTCGATCACCTTGTCGCCGCCGGAAACCACGCCGGTGCCGCGCGCGAACTACAGCTATGCCTCGCGACGGAACTGCATGCATCGCCAGCCATGCATGCGCGTTATCGCGCACTGCTGGCGAAGATCGACGACCAGGGCGGCCTGCTTGCGCATGCGAAGACGCGGATCAGTGCCCTGCTTGTCGCCGGCAACGAGCGCGAGGCGCTGGCATTGCTGCGCGACTCGCTTGCGCGCGATCCGCAGTTCCGTCCAGCGGCAGCCGAAGACACCACGCGCCTTGCACGCGCAGCCGAAAGCCACAGCCAGTACGATCTCGCGATCACACTGTTGCAGGATTTCGTGACGCGCAACCCGTACAACTTCAACGGCGTCGCAAACGCCGTGTCCGCAGCGAAACTGATGCTGGAGCGTCGCTCCGATGTTGCTGGCGCGCGTGCCGCATTGCAGGGCGCGATGGACCGTTTCCTGCCCGCGCATCCGCATTACGCAGAATTGTTGCAGGAACTCGCAAAACTCGATCAGCTCGCGCGCCGCCTGTCAGGCAATGCTTCGACCACGAAACGCAGGAATTCCTGATCTCGCCGCACGCAAGTCACGAAGTTGGACTCCGCGTGGAATGACCTGCCGCCACCGCCGGCATGCGGCCACGCTTTCAAGCAAGGCCTCGTATCATGTCCGCATGTCACGCTGGCACCCGCCTCCACTGCATTCGACCGCAATCATCACTCGCGATGGCTACGAACGCTTGCGCGCCGAACTCGACGAGCTATGGAAGCGCAAGCGCCCGGAAGTGGTCGCCGCACTCGCAGCAGCGGCGGCGGAAGGCGACCGTTCCGAGAATGCCGAGTACGCCTATCGCAAGAAACAACTTGGCGAGATCGATCGCCGCGTGCGCTATCTCAGCAAGCGCTTGCCGTCGCTGCAAGTCGCCGACGGCCTGCCTACTGATCAAACCGCGATCTATTTCGGCGCGTGGGTGACCGTCGAGAATCCGGCGACAGGCAAAAGCGCGCGCCATCGCATCGTCGGCCCGGACGAAACCGATGCCAGCCACAGCTGGATCAGCATCGACTCGCCGCTTGCCCGGGCGATGCTGAAGAAGCGCGTCGACGACGAGTTCGACGCGACACTGCCCGGAGGCATCGTGCGTTTTGCCATCACCGTGGTCGAATACAGCCTGGATTGAAGCAACTGAACAGTTGTTGCTGGTCAACAGCCTTGTCCAAAAAACGCGTCATGCATCCGGCGCTTTATCGTCACGCGGTGTTCGGATCGCATGCGTCGTCGACCGAATCGCCCTTTTCTCGCGCCAGTTTTGCCAGCTTTTCGTAACGCCCCCGGAACAGCTCGAGTTCGTTGTCGTCGAGCTCCTCGAGGTCCATCAACGCGTTATGTGCCGGCTCGATTGCGCGGATCAATTCGTCCAGCTTGATCTGCAACGCCTGCGAATCGCGGTTCTGCGTGTTCTGGATCAGGAACACCATCAGAAAGGTGATGATGGTCGTACTGGTATTGATGACCAGTTGCCAGGTATCGCTGAAGCCAAACAGCGGGCCGGTGAGAGCCCATACGATGATCGTGCCAAGTGCCAGTGCGAAACATGCGGGGCGCCCGGTAAAACGTGACGCGCTCTTCGCGAAACGGGTAAACCAACTGGCGTTCGCCATGACGAATCCTCGTGCGTGTGAGGAATCCATTCTGCACCACATGTCACGGCAAGCATTTAAAGAACGGGCAGATGCGACCCGACACGCGCCCAGCGCCCATCGCGGAGCGCCTGCGTAAACGCGGACCAGATTCCGCCGAATCAGTCGTATCTCTGGTCTTCCCAATAGCGCCCATGCCGCCCCGCGCCGCGCTACGCAAGAACGCACGCGTGTTCGAGACGATGCTGTCGAATGGGCTCGTGCACTACCTCGTGCGCGTCGTTTGCTATAGCGGAGGCTGATCGCCGGGCGCTGCGTTTCCCTTCGTGGCGCTGGCCAAACGCTCACGCGCATGCGCTTCGCTTTCGGTCTGCGGAATACCCTCGAGTTCCACATGGTGGATACCGACCTCAGAGACAGATTCGTCAGCGGGATCCTTCGCCTTGCCCGCCAATTCGGTATAGCGGGCGCGAAACTTCGCAAGCTCATCCGGATCGAGTTCCTCCAGGTCAAGCAATGTATTCTGTGGGCCGTGCGTCGCACGAATCAGCTCGTCGAGCTTGATCTGGATGGCCTCGGTATCGCGGTTCTGCGAATTCTGGATCAGGAAGACCATCAGGAACGTGATGATCGTAGTCCCGGTATTGATCACCATCTGCCAGTTTTCGCTGTAGTTGAACATCGGGCCAGTGGCAGCCCAGACGATCACCGATGTGACCGCGATCCCGAAACACAGCGCGCCGCCGTGAAGCGCGAAACTGCCTTCGCAACCCTGCTGAACAAGCTTCCCTTGGCCATGACCAGTCTTTCGGTGTCCCTAAAATTGCGCACCATTGTGCGGTCGCTGGGCGAACGCGTCCTGAACAGCCTCCCGCAAGGATACGGTTGGACGGATCAGATTCCGCCGTACCAGTCGTAACCTTGGTCTTCCCAGTAGCCGCCCTTGCCGCCGCCGATCTTCGCGTAGCTGTCGACGAGCTCGATCGCGGAAAGATATTTCGCCTGCTTGTAACCGAGCTTGCGTTCGAGCCGCACGCGCAATGGCGCACCGTTCGCTACTAGCAGCGGTTTGTCGTTGAGGTCGTAGGCAAGGATCGTCTGCGGATGAAAGGCATCGACGATGCGGCAGCTTTCGTAATACAGATTGTCGCCCAGCGTATCCATGCAGCGGAACAGTACGTAGCGGGCCTGCGATTGCACGCCCGCGCGTTCGAGGACGGCGCGCAACGGCACGCCTTTCCATTTGCCGATCGCACTCCAGCCTTCGACGCAATCATGGCGGGTGATCTGGGTGCGCGACGGCAATGCGCGCAATTCGGCGAGCGACAGGCTGTACGGGCGTTCGACAAGACCGCGAATCTCCAGTTTCCAATCCGCGAAGTTGTTGTCGACGTGACCGAGGTAATCGTCGTCCTGCGGATCGGTCGAGCCGTTCGCCTTGAAATGTGGCGCGATGTCGGCCTCGGTGAATTCGCGCGCGAGCGCATTGGTCGGCGTGATCGCAGTCTGTACGGCTTCGGTGAATGGGCCGGTTTTTCCGAGCAATCCAGAAAACCACGTCGTGTTCGCAAGCTTGTCGCAACCAGCCAGCAGCATGGCGCTGCCGCCAACGACGCTGTGCGCGAGGAAATTTCTTCGATTGAGCAGCCTGCGGTCATTCGATTTCATGGCTTTGCTCCTTCGCGGTGCCATGGACTGGAGCATTGGCCACCGCATGGACGTCGTCCTTGCCGACGGGCACCGTGTAATAACCCGTGACCATCGAGCGCAACTGGTTGAAGACGCCCGACACCAATACTTCGAAAACGTGAATCAATACAAATCCGATAAACCCGAACGCGATGATGAAATGGATCGTGCGCGCCGATTGCCGGCCACCAACCAGGTCGACCAGCCAGCCGAGCACCGAATCCATGTGCGGCGACATCGCAAGCCCCATCAACACGATGCCCGGCCCAAAGACCAGGACCACCACGAGGTAGGCCAACTTCTGCAGGATGTTGTAGCGGGTGGCTTCCTCGCCATGCGGGTGCTTGAACTTCACGTGGTCGATGATCGAGCGGAAGAAACCTCGCCAATCAGACTTCGTCGGCGCAAGGTCGTGGCTGAAATGCCTGCTCGCGAACGCCCACAGGAGATACAGCGACCCATTGATCGCGAAGATCCACGCGAAGGTGAAATGCCATAGCCGCGCGAGCGCAAGCGACTGCGGACCCGGCAACGTGGCCCATGACGGGAACCCGCGCGCGCGCGGCTTGCCATTCGCGCCAGCCGAAACGCCGAGCACGCCGGTGGTGTCGAACTGATGGCTGCCGATCATCGTCACGCCGTGCAGGTTGTGGTCCTTGTCCTGCGTCGCGCCGAGCATCAGCGCCGGGGAGCCGAAAGCGGACTGCATGCCCCAGTACAGTGCCGGATGCGCATTGAAGATCGCCAGGCCGCTGCCGACCATCACGAACAGGCAGACCACGTTGATCCAATGCATGACGCGCACCGGCAAACGGTGGCGATAAATCGTCCACGCAGGCGGCTGAGCATGCGCCGGGACCGGGACTGGGGACTGGATCGGACGCATGGCATCGTCCATCGCCGCATTGGTTGCCGCCATCGAAATCACTCCCCCTGCCGATAGGTGCGAGCGTACTACCGTTTCTGGCCACCGGCGTAAGTACGGCGTGAAGACGTATCGGTGTCCTTCGCACGACGCGTGCCGCTACGGCTAGAATCGCCGGATCGAGGGGATACACATGGGCGAACGCATCCACATCGACACTGCGAACGGTCGCATCGGCGGCTGGCTCGCGCTCCCCGACGGCGTACCGCGCGGCGGCATCGTGGTGATCCAGGAAATCTTCGGCGTCAACGCGCACGTCCGCAACGTCGTCGAGGGTTATGCGCGTCACGGCTATGCGGCGCTTGCGCCAGCGCTGTTCGATCCGGTCGAACGCGATGTCGAGCTCGACTACAACGCCGGTGGCATCGCGCGCGGCCGCGAGCTGGTCACCGAGATCGGATTCGACCATGCGCTGGATGGCGTGCGCGCGGCTGCGGATGTACTGAAAGAAAAGCATCTGCGCGTCGCCACCATCGGCTATTGCTGGGGAGGCAGTCTCGCCTTCCTCGCCGCAACGCGTCTCGCGCTGCCGTCGGTCAGTTACTACGGCGCACGCACAATGCAGTTCGTCAACGAACGCGCGCAGGCCGCGCTGCTGTTCCACTTCGGCGAACGCGACGGTTCCATTCCACCCGCCGACATCGCCGCGATCAGCTCGGCGCACCCACAGGCCGACGTACAGGTCTGGCCGGCCGGCCACGGCTTCAATTGCGACATGCGCGCGGATTACGATGCGGCCAGCGCCGACAAGGCGCTCGCAGTTACACTGGAATTTCTGCAACGGGAACTGGGCTGACAGGAGCTGGGCTGATGGCAACCGCTACGTCGATCGAACTGGAACAAGGCTGGGGCCTGCATCCGAAACTTGCGGCCGACACGATCGGCATCGGGCCGTCGGTGCTGTCGGCAATCCGACTCGTGAACGATGCGCGCTACCCGTGGCTGATCCTGGTACCACGTCGCCCGAACATGCACGAGTTCGTCGACCTGCAGGACAACGAGCAGTCACTGCTACTCGATGAAATCCGCCGTTGCTGCGAATTGTTCAAGGCCTTGCACAAACCTGCGCGCATCAACATCGCGATGATCGGCAACGTGGTGCCGCAACTGCACGTGCACGTGATTGCGCGCTTCACCGACGACGCGACCTGGCCGCGTCCGGTCTGGGGACTCGGCGACGCGCAGCCATACGCGCCGGAGATGCTCAACGCACGCGGCACCCGTTACAAGCAGTTTTTCGGCGTCTGAGAGCGCGCTTCCCATGAAGGCCGACCGCATCGGGTTCCTCGGCGATGCGGCCCTGCTGCTGCGGCTCGGAGACGGCATCGATGCCGTCATCAACCAGCGCGTTCACGCCTGCGCCGCAACCTTGCACGCACAGGCACCGCGCTGGTTGACTGGCCTCACGCCGGCTTACGCGTGTCTTGCGTTGCACATCGATGTCACCCGGATCGAAAGCGATGATCCCCTGGAAGATAATCCATTGAGCTGGGCGCGGACATGGCTCGCGCAATGGCTTGAGCGCACCTCGCTCGAAGCGATCGATGGCAGCAAGCGTACCGTCGAGATTCCGGTTGTCTACGGCGGTGAACACGGACCCGATCTGGCAACGCTGGCTGCGCATGCCGGTATCGCGATGGAAGACGTCAGCGCGCGCCACGCATCTTCGGTTTACACCGTCGCGATGCTAGGCTTCGCGCCGGGTTTCCCGTATCTGCTGGGACTCGATACAGCTCTCGCGATGCCGCGCCTGACCACGCCGCGCACGCGGGTCGCAGCAGGAAGCGTCGGCATCGGCGGTGCGCAGACCGGCATCTACCCGCAGGCCGGCCCCGGCGGCTGGCGCTTGATCGGACGCACGCCTCTGCGGCTGTTCGATGCACAGCGCGACCCGCCGTGCCTGCTGCAGGCTGGCGACTGCGTGCGTTTCGTCGCGATCGATGCGGCGACGTTCGCTGCGATGGACGAGCACCCGCAATGAACATCGAGATCATCGCACCAGGCCTGCTGGCCAGCGTGCAGGATCGCGGACGAACCGGTGCGCGCGCGCTCGGCGTTCGCGTTGGCGGCGCAGCAGACCCGTATTCGTTCCGGATCGCCAACCTGTTGGTCGGCAACGATCCCGGTGCCGCTGCGCTGGAAATCACATTGACTGGCCCGACCATCCGGTTGCAGCGCGCGACAACAATTGCGCTGAGCGGCGCGGCGATCGACGCGCACGCCGATGGCATCGCCTTGCCGGGTTGGCGGCCGATCATCCTGCCCGCTGGCTGCACGCTGACGCTCGGCGCATGCCGGCGCGGCATGCGCGCTTACCTCGCCCTTGATGGCGGCATCGATGTGCCGGTCGTGCTCGGCAGCCGCAGCACCGATCTGCGCGCTGGTTTCGGTGGCCATCATGGCCGCGCGTTGCGCGCCGGCGACAACATTCCGCTCGGCGCTCCGCGCGCCAAGATCGACATGGCCGACGCGTCCGGCGCGCCGAATGTCGCCGGATGGTGGATCGACGCCGACAGCGATCTCGATTTCGCCGACAGCATCGCAGTGCGCGTGTTGCCCGGCTGCGATGCAACCACATTCGATGCGCTGTGCACGCAGGAATTCGCAGTCGATGCAGCGAGCGACCGCCAGGGCCTGCGACTGCGCAGCACACCGCTGCAACTCGCCAATGCGCGCGAACAGATTTCCGAACCCGTCGTTCCCGGCACCGTACAACTGCCGCCGGATGGACAGCCCATCGTGCTGCTCGCCGATGCGCAGACCGTTGGCGGCTATCCGCGCATTGGCCATGTGATCGCCGCCGACATGCCGCGCCTCGCGCAGCGACGCGCTGGACAAGGATTGCATTTCATCCAAGTCGATCACCGCGAAGGGCAGCGCGCCAACGCCGGGCAACGTGCGCGCATGGCGCGAATCGCGCTGGCGATCGCGTCGCAACGAGGGCCGTGACGACGACGTTGCGGTAGCATTGTCGCCTGCAGCGCCAGCTTCGATTTTATTAGCCTCGACATTTGCCCGCTTTGCCACGCATCCAGCCGCCGGAGAATGCCCATGCATCGTTTTGCCCTGCGCCGTCTTGTCCCGCTGACGCTCTCCGTCGCTTTCGCGCTCGCCGGTTGCGAGCAAGCCGCATCGTTGCCCATCGCAGGCACCGCACAGGCCGCAGCGCCGGCTGCGCAATCGGCGAACGCCGGCACGCGCAAGCCCAATGCGGTGTGGCAAGCGCAAGTCGATGCATTCATCGCCGGCTATTTCCAACGCTTCCCGACCGAGGCGGCGAACGCAGGCAAGCACGAATTCGACGGCAAGCTGCCCGACTGGAATGCGGAGGGTCTCAAGGAAACCATCAGCTGGCTGCATGCGCAGCGCGAGGGTTTCGCCGCGTTCACCGACGACAAGCTCGACGACACCCAGCGGTTCCAGCGCGAATACGTGCTAGCGGTCATCGACGGCCAGTTGTTCTGGATCGAGGATTCCGGTTTCGTCCACAGCAATCCCGCGTTCTATGCCGGCGCGATCTCGCCGAGCATGTATCTGACCCGCGAATACGCGCCGCTGCACCAGCGCATGGCCGCGTTCGTGACCTATGAGGACAATTTGCCGAACGCTGTCGCGCAGATCCGCGCGAACCTGCAGGCGCCGCTGCCAGCAAGCTATATCGATTACGGCATCGGCGTGTTTGGCGGCCTTGCGGACTTCTTTCAGAACGACGTGCCCAAAGCGTTTGCGTCGGTGGACGACAAGGGTTTGCAGGATCATTTCAAGACGTCCAACGCGAAAGCGATCGCGACCATGCGCGACCTCGCCGCGTGGTTGAAGTCGCAGAAACCGCACGCGACGCAAAACTTCGCGCTCGGCCCGGATCAGTTCTCGAAGATGCTCTACGCGACCGAGCGCGTGGACATTCCGCTCGACAAGCTCAAGGCCGCCGGCGAAGCCGACCTCGCGCGCAACCTCGCATCGCTCAAATCCGCGTGCGATCAATACCTGCCCGGCAAATCGCTCACCGATTGCGTCGCGAAGGTGAATGCCGACAAGCCCGAAGGCGGGGCAGTCGAAGGCGCGCGCGCGCAACTCACGGGGCTGCGCCAGTTCATCATCGACAAGGATCTGGTCACGATACCCGGCACCGAACAGGCGAAGGTCGATGAAGCGCCGCCGTTCAATCGCTGGAACTTCGCCTATATCGAAATCCCGGGGCCGTACGAAAAAGGCCTGCCATCGACCTATTACATCGCGCCGCCCGATCCGAAATGGCCGAAAGCCGAACAGGATGCTTACGTGCCGGGCAAGGCAGTGCTGCTGTTCACCTCATCGCATGAAGTGTTCCCCGGCCACTTCGTGCAATTCTTGCACGCGAACCGTTCCGACTGGATCTTCGGCCGCCTGTTCGTCGGTTACGCCTATGCCGAAGGGTGGGCGCATTACTGCGAGGAGATGATGTTCGACGCCGGCCTCGGCGGTGGCACACCGGAAACGCACATCGGCCAGCTCAGCGAAGCATTGCTGCGGAATGTTCGTTTCATTTCGGCGATCGGCATGCACACCGGCGGAATGAGCATGGCCGAGTCGGACAAGATGTTCCGCGAAAAGGCATTCCAGGATGCCGGCAACGCAAGCCAGCAGGCCGCGCGCGGCACCTACGATCCGGCGTATCTCAACTACACACTGGGCAAGCTGATGATCATGCAGCTGCGCGAGGACTGGACGAAGACGCACGGCGGTCGCGCCGGATGGAAAGCTTTCCACGATCAGTTCCTGAACTACGGCGGCCCGCCGATCCCGCTGGTGCGCGCACAGATGCTGGGCGGCAAGGCCGAGGCGGTGTTGTGGCAGAAGTCCGCCAACGCCGCGAAATGATGCATCGGCAAATGGTGCGCTAGTCAATCATTGCGACGGGAGCATGGCGTTCCCGTCGCATCCATTCCATCGAGAGAATCCATGCGCCCACACATTGTTTCCGCCGTCATCGTGATCGCCATCGGCGTGCTGTTCTTGATGCACAACCTCGGCATCGGCCACTTCGATCTCGGCGAACTGATCTCGAAATGGTGGCCGGTGATCCTGATCGTGGTCGGCGTGAACATGCTGTTCAAACGCGGCTCCGCGAAATAAGTCGACTGCGGAACGACTCCATGCCGCGTCGCATCGACTTCAATTGCGATCTCGGCGAAGGTTGCGACGATGGGGCAATCATGCAGTACATCAGCTCGGCAAGCATCGCCTGCGGATTGCATGCGGGCGATGCGGACACGATGCGGCGCACGATCGCGTTGTGCATGCAACACGGGGTCGCGATCGGAGCGCATCCGTCGTTCGACGATCGCGAAGGTTTCGGTCGCCGCGAGATGCAATGCCCTGTCGATGAAATCCATGCGCTGGTGACACGGCAGATCCGCATGTTGTCGGGTATTGCTTGCGAACTCGGCACACGCATCGTCCATGTCAAGCCGCATGGCGCGCTGTACAACATGGCTGCGCGCGATGCGGGGACCGGCGACGCGATTGCGAGCGCGGTACGCGATTTCGATCCAACCTTGATCCTGTACGGACTTTCGGGCAGCGCATCGACCGATGCCGGAACGCGGATCGGCCTGCGCGTCGCACACGAAGTGTTTGCCGAACGGCGCTACGAAGCCGATGGCAGACTCACGCCACGCAGCGCGCCCGATGCCGTGATCGACGATCTTGATGCATCTCTCGCACAAGTGCGCAGGCTTGTTCGCGATGGCCGGGTGATCGCACGCACCGGCGAATCCATTGCGCTGCGCGCCGATACGCTGTGCCTGCATGGCGATCGCACCGACGCCGCGCAATTCGCGCGCGCGGTGCGCGGTGCGTTGCGTGCCGAAAGCATCGACATCGCCGCGCCTTTCGCTTCGACACCCGCTGCGGAAATCGGCACATGAACTACTGGCCGCTGATCGGCGTCGCCGTCGTCGTGCTCGGGTTCGCATTCCGGCTGAATCCAGTGCTCGTCGTGGTATCGGCAGGATTCGCAAGCGGATTCGCGGCAGGCAAGTCGCTACTGGAATTGCTCGCCCTGCTCGGCACGAGCTTCCTGTCGAACCGTGCGCTGATGTTGTTCGTGCTGACCTTGCCGGTGATCGGCGTGCTCGAGCGCGCCGGGTTGCGCGAACACGCGCAGCGATGGATCACCGCGATGCGCGGACTCACGCTCGCGAAACTGCTGATCGGCTATCTGGCCATGCGCCAGTTCCTGAGCATGCTCGGGCTGACTAATGTGGCCGGGCATGCGCAAACCGTGCGGCCGTTGCTTGCGCCGATGAGCGAAGCCGCGGCGGAAAAAGCGCATGGCGATCTGTCGCACGACGAACAGCAACGCGTGCGCGCGATGGCGGCTGCGACTGACAACATTGGCCTGTTTTTCGGCGAGGATGTCTTCCTCGCGCTGGGCGCCGTGTTGCTGATCCAGGGTTTCTACGCGGGCAATGGCATCAAACTGGAACCGCTGCAGATCGCATTGTGGGCGTTGCCGACCGCGATCGCCGCGTTCGTTATCCATTCGGTGCGAATCGTGTTGTTCCAGCGCCGATTGATGCGAAGCACAGATACGCGCGAAAGCGGCCGCGATGCATCACCGCTTGAGAAACCCGATGCTGCGGATTGAGTACGCCTACTGGCTGCTCGCCGCGTTCTTCTTCGTCGCGGCGTGGATGAACCTGCGCGAACGTCGCTGGGCAGCAACCGCATTCTGGGCCGTGCTGGGGTTGCTGTTCGCTGGCGGCGAGTTTGTGCTGGTCTCGCAAAAATCCGGCAACGCGATTCCTGCGCAGTTCGCAGGTCTCGGCGTTGTCGCGCTTGCCGTGCTCGCACCCATGATGCGTCGTCCCGAACTGGCTGAACGCACAGTCGATGAGCGCCTCACGTCCGCGCTGCGGTTACGACATCGTCTGTTCCTGCCGGCGCTGCTGATTCCCGCAGTGACGGTCGTATTCGCGTTGATCGACTTTGCCGTCAAGAAAAACGGCTTATCCATCGCATGGCTGACCGGCAACGACTCGGCGACCTTGGTCGGACTCGCCGTCGCCTGCGTCATCGCGTTGTTCGCTGCGCTCGCCATCACGCGCAGCCGCCCGACGGTTGCAGTGAAGGAAGGGAGACGACTGCTCGACACGCTCGGCTGGGCCGCGTTGCTGCCGCTCGTGCTCGCAGCGTTAGGGAGCGTGTTCAATGCGAGCGGCGTCGGTGACGCGATCGCCGCGATCGTCGCGAACATCGTCCCGACGCAACATGCGTTCGCCTGCGTGCTCGCCTATGGTCTCGGCATGGTCGCGTTCACCGTCATCATGGGCAACGCGTTCGCGGCGTTCCCGGTCATCACCGCCGGCGTCGGCTTGCCGCTACTGATCCGCTTGCACGGCGCCGATGCGGCCGTGGTCGGTTCGCTCGGCATGCTCACCGGCTACTGCGGTACCCTGCTCACGCCGATGGCCGCCAACTTCAACATCGTCCCCGCCGCGCTGCTCGAACTCGACGACAGCAACGGAGTCATCCGCGCGCAGTGGCCGACGGCTATCATGCTGCTCGCGGTGAACCTCGCCCTGATGATGTGGCTGGCATTCCGATGAGCACGCTCTGATGAGCCGAGCGACTGTATTACTGTTCGGATTCGAGCCCTTCGGTGGCGAAGACATCAATCCAGCGCAGGAGGTCGTGCGCGAACTTGCGGGCGAGCGCATCGCTGGCCACCGCGTGGTGCCCGCCGAATTGCCGGTGACGTTCGACGGCGCGCAAGCTGCGTTGGCCGATGCAATCGCGCTTGAAAAACCAAGCCTTGTCATCGGCATCGGGCAAGCCGGTGGGCGCGCGCGCATTTCGCTGGAGCGCGTCGCGATCAACCTGATCGACGCGCGGATTCCGGACAATTCCGGTGCGCAACCGATCGATGCTCCCGTGATCGACGATGCGCCCGCAGCCTACTTTGCGACGCTGCCGGTAAAAGCGATGCTGTCGGCTATGCAATCCGCGGGCGTCCCGGCTGAACTCTCGCTCAGCGCCGGCAGCTATGTCTGCAACGCGGCATTTTTCGCGCTGATGCATCTGTTGGCGACACAACATCGCGATGTGCGCGGCGGCTTCATCCACATTCCGTACTTGCCGCGCCAAGCGGCAGCGCATCCAGGCGCGCCAAGCATGGGACTCGGGACGCTGTCAAAGGGAATCGGGATCGCGATCGAGGCGGCGTTGACGAATTTCGCCGACCAAGGATTCAGCGCTGGCGAAACACACTGATCAGGTACGAGGCAAGGTCACACCAGTCTGTCCCTGGTATTTGCCGCCGCGGTCCCTGTACGAGGTTCCGCAGATTTCGTCGGACTCGAAGAACAGCATCTGCGCGATGCCTTCGTTCGCGTAGATCTTCGCGGGCAGCGGCGTGGTGTTGGAGAACTCCAGCGTCACATGCCCTTCCCATTCGGGCTCGAGCGGAGTGACATTGACGATGATGCCGCAGCGCGCGTAGGTGCTTTTGCCGAGGCACACGACAAGCGTGCTGCGCGGGATGCGGAAGAACTCAACCGTGCGCGCGAGCGCGAACGAGTTCGGCGGGATAATGCACACGTCCGCCTCGACATCGACGAAGCTCGACGGATCGAACGCTTTCGGATCGACGATCGTTGAATTGATGTTGGTGAAGATCTTGAACTCGCGCGCACAGCGCACGTCGTATCCGTAACTCGACGTGCCGTACGACACGATGCGGTGGCCGTCTTCCGCATGCCGCATCTGGCCCGGTTCGAACGGTTCGATCATGCCGTGCTGCATGGCCATGCGGCGGATCCAGTGGTCGGATTTGATGCTCATGTGTGATTCCCGAGAAGTGTTTGATGGATGCGGTCGATCAAGGGCCGCGCACTCTGGCGGCAGGATACGACCAGCGAAAATGTCCCGCCTGCGTCCACGCGAACAGCACGTCTTCTTCCTGCGTGCCGTTTCCGATGTTGTGGATCACCAGCGGCCGTCCTGAACCATCCTTCGCCTGGCGATCCGAGACCAGGCCTATATGCGCGAGCCCATTCGGCAAGCGCCAGCTCACGACATCGCCGGCGTGATAATCCTGCGCATTCGCGGAGATTGGCGACGCAAAGCCGCGGCGACGAAAAAAGGTTTCAAGGTTCAGCACGCGCCGGTGGTCAATGTTGCTATCCGGTGCGCGCAAGCCCCACGCACGCGGATATGCGGAAAAATGCGCACGCATGTCCTTATGGACGAGTTGCTGCAGATCGACGCCAGCCCCGCGGAACGCGCGCACCAGCACGTCGGCGCAGACGCCGCGTTCCATCGGAACGTCACCATTCGGATACTGAATGCGCGCATAGCCTGGATCGTAATGGATGGTGACACCGACCTGCGTGCGCGCCGACACGACAACAGTCGCCGCATCCTGCGCCATCGCAACGCCAGCGACGACCAGCAGCATCAGCGTCAGGAAGGTCCGGCGCAGCATCATGCTCAAGTGTTCTGGATGACAATACTGGGGAATGCGATGTTCTTGTTCTTCGCCTGCAGCGACAGACGCGCCGCTGCGTTGCGCGCAATCATGCGATAGCTCTGCGACACGACCGAATCCGGATCGGCAGCGACGCTCGGGGTGCCGCTATCGGCATTCTCGCGGATGCGGATATCCAGCGGCAGCGCGCCCAGCAGCGGCACGCCATATTGCGCGGACATGCGCTCGCCTCCGCCTTCGCCGAACACGTGCTCCGCGTGGCCGCAGTTCGAACACACATGCACGGCCATATTTTCAACAATTCCGAGCACCGGCACTTCGACCTTGTTGAACATCTGCAGCGCCTTCTTCGCATCGAGCAGCGCGATATCCTGCGGCGTGGTCACGATGATCGCGCCCGACACCGGCACGCGCTGCGACAACGTGAGCTGGATATCGCCGGTGCCTGGCGGCAGGTCGATGATCAGGTAGTCAAGATTCTTCCAGCGCGTTTCGCCGAGTAGTTGTTGCAGGGCCTGCGTGACCATCGGACCACGCCAGATCATTGCGGTGTCCTCGGCGACCAGCAGGCCGATCGACATCGCCTGCAGGCCGTGGCCGTGCTTGGGTTCGATCGACTTGCCGTCGGGGCTGTCGGGGCGGCCGCTCAAGCCCAGCATCTTCGGGATGCTGGGGCCGTAGATGTCGGCGTCGAGCACTCCGACCGTCGCGCCTTCGGCCTGTAGTGCGAGCGCGATGTTCACCGCAGTCGTGGATTTGCCGACGCCGCCCTTGCCGGAGGCGATCGCAATGATGTTCTTCACTTCCGGCAACGGGGTGAGTTCGCCTTGCACGCGATGCGCGAGCACGCGCGAGCGCACTTCGACCGTAACCTGCGCAACGCCAGTCACCGACAAGGCAACGGTGCGCACCTGTTCCGCGAGCGTCGCATGCCAGCCTGCGGCCGGATAACCGAGCACGATCTCGATCGCGACCTTGTCGCCATCGATGCCGATGCCTTTCACCGCACCTGCCGCGCCAAGGTCGCCGCCGGTATGCGGATCAGGTATATGTGCGAGCGCGTCGACAAGACGGGATCGAAGTGCGTCAGACATGGCGATTCCGAAGTCGGGTCACGCAGTTTAATGCATCGCGCGGAACGGACTGGCGAAACCATGGTTTTTCTTGAGGTTCAATCCGGCGGCTGGCCATTTTGACCATGGATCGTGGTGACCAAGCGACGCCCGATCAGTCATTCAATGAGCGCGATGCGGAATCACGCCGTAGCACGAGGTCGTTGAACTTGCGGCGTTCGATCGCGTAGTCGATCGCGCCTTTCATATCGCGATGGAAAATCAGCAGGTTCTTCTCGTCGCCATCATCCATGAAGAGATCGCGTGCGATCGGCAGCATCGCGGTCGCCAGCCGCCCGGCGCGGGTCGTATACGACAGTGACTTGCCATCGCTTGCGACGGTGTACGCGCGATCCGCCCCATAACGATAGACACCGGGATAATCGTCCAAATGCAGGCCTGCGACGACGAGCGGCGGCGGCGTGGTCGGCACGGTCACGTCCTGCATCGCCACCAGTTTCCACGCGCCAGCGTGACGAACGAAGGTGTCGGTGGATCGGTACAACACATGCAAATGCTGGTCGAACACCCTCTCGTACTCGTCGGCATCGCAGACCAGCACCGCAGTCTCGCCATACGTGCGCGCTGGCGTTGAGCAGCTTGATGTGGCCGGAGAAGCCCGCCGGAAATCCCCTGACGCTCGCGACCGCATCGGTCTTGACATGCACCAGCCGAACTCGTCGATGATGCTCACGTCATCGGCCAGCGTGCTCTTCCAGACGTGGGGCTTGTTGTCGGCGATTGAGTCAATCAGCGACTGGGTGGTGAGCAGGTCTTGGAGCGTCGACGCGGGGGCTGGCGTGGCGTGGGCGGGGATGGTGAGGCAGAAGTGGCGAATGCGATGCGGGAAGCGGGCATGGGCAGTCTCCAATGTCGTACGCATCCAGCGTGCGCTGAGGTTGGATACTCAGACAGTGTGGAAGGTCAATGCATGTGAGCAGCCGCTTTTAACGGCCTCAATCCCCATTCGCCTTCTCAAGCTCCAGCTCCGCCTTGCAATCCGCCAGCGTCTTGTACGCCATGAACGCGCTGTGGCTGTTGACCTCGCAGGCGTAGCCGGCGCGGCCGTCGCCGAAGTTGTTGGATTTCGAATACGTGCAGTTCTTGAACTTCGCGATCTGCGCGGCGTCGAGCTTCGCGCAATGGGTGGTTTCCGGTTTCATCTGGTCGAAGTCATAGCTGCCGGGCGGTGGCGATTGCGCGGCCGCCGCGCAGGCCGCGGCAAGGACAATGCGATGCCCGCGAGCAGCGGGCGCGTCGTGCGTTTCATGGCGCATCTCCGTGGCGGTGGACTGGATCGTACGCACTACTGTACCGCCAGTCCTGACGGGTTGGGCGGCTACGCGGCGGGTTTGCGACAGTGGTGAACTGGGACAATCTCGTCGCGAATGGAGAGTTCGATGCGCTCGCGGCCAACAAAATCAAACTCTGTGCCGCCTTGTGGAATAATTGACGGCCAACTTGTTCGTGGATTCCGTGATGCCGGCCCCCAAGCCCACCGCGCTCGTCACCAGCGCCCTGCCCTATGCCAACGGCGCGCTGCATCTCGGGCACCTGGTCGGCTATGTGCAGGCCGACATCTGGGTGCGCGCGCAACGCATGGCCGGCCGCACGGTACATTTCGTCTGCGCGGACGACACGCATGGCACGCCGATCATGCTCGCGGCCGAGAAAGCCGGCGTCACGCCGGAAGCTTTCATCGCGGAAATCCAGGCCGGGCACGAGCGCGATTTCTCGGCATTCCACGTTGATTTCGACCACTACGACTCGACCAACTCGCCGCGCAACCGCAAGCTCACTGAAATGATTTATGCGCGACTCGATGCAGGCGGCCACATCGCGCGGCGCAGCGTCGATCAGTTCTACGACCCGATCAAGTCGATGTTCCTGCCGGATCGCTACATCCGCGGCGAGTGCCCGAACTGCGGCACGCCCGACCAGTACGGCGACAACTGCGAACATTGCGGTGCGACCTATGCACCGACCGATTTGAAAAACCCGCGTTCGGTGGTCTCGGGCGCGACGCCGGTGCTGCGTGCTTCGGAGCATTTTTTCTTCAAGTCCGGCGATTTCCAGTCGGCCCTGCAGGAATGGATCACCGGCGATGTCGCGCATTCGTCGGTCAAGGCCAAGCTGCGCGAATGGCTCGATGCCGAAGGCGGCCTGCGCGACTGGGACATCTCCCGCGATGCGCCGTATTTCGGTTTCGAAATTCCGAATGCGCCGGGCAAGTTTTTCTATGTCTGGCTGGATGCGCCGATCGGATATCTGACCGCACTGCAGGCGTTGTGCGAAGAGAAAGATTTCGATTTCGATACGCTGCTTGCAGCCGGCAGCGAAGCCGAGCTTCACCACTTTCTAGGCAAGGACATCGTGAATTTCCACGGCCTGTTCTGGCCTGCGGTGCTGCGTGGCGCGAATATCAAGATGCCGACTGCTTTGCATGTCAACGGCTACCTGACGGTGAACGGCGCAAAGATGTCGAAGTCGCGCGGCACTTTCATCCAGGCGCGGACGTATCTGGATGCGGGGCTGGATCCGGAATACCTGCGCTACTACTTCGCCGCGAAAACTGGCGCGGGGATGGACGACCTCGATCTCAACCTTGAGGACTTCGTCGCGCGGGTGAATTCGGACTTGGTGGGGAAGTTCGTCAATATTGCGAGTCGCTGTGCGAAGTTGGTTGAAATACATCTGGATGGAAAGATCGGCTCGGCCTACCAAGCAGGCACAGCCTACTGGTCTATTACGAGCACAGAACCTGTTCCTGAACACTTACAGGAATTAGCGAAGCTGGCGCTCGATGCATATGCAAATGCTACAGCTACTCTTCAACATGATGTGGCTTCTAACTTTGAAAAAGGCCAATACATTGTCGCTATTCAAGCCATCATGCGAGCGGCAGATCGTGCAAACGAATACATCGCCGAAGCTGCACCATGGGCGGTTGCGAAAGATCCGACAAGAAAGGAGGAGTTAAATCTTATTCTGACGACAGGCATCAATCTTTTTGCTGCGATAACCAGAGCGCTGCACCCTGTCCTTCCTAGACTTACGCAGCGTGCAGCAAACTACTTGGGCGTCGATTCTTCATTTTTTTCTAGCCTCAATTTCTTTGACTCCAAATTCCATCTGCAAAACTTCAAGTTGAACCCGTATGAGCCACTACTCACCCGCATCGACCCGAGGCACATCGAAGCCATGACAACCGCCAGCATCGAGACCATGCAATCGCCCGATTCGCCCTCGCCGGCAGTGCCGGTGCCGGCGCCCACCGAATCTTCTTCCGGCGCAACGGCGGGCGCTGCCGCCCAGCCTGCAAGGTCCGGCGAAGTCATTTCCGGCGACGTCATCTCCATCGACGACTTCGCCAAGCTCGACCTGCGTATCGGCACGGTGCTCGAATGCGGTTTCATCGACGGATCGGACAAGCTGTTGCGCTTCGTTCTCGACGGCGGCGAACTTGGCGCGCGGCAGATTTTTTCCGGCATCCGCGCGGCTTATGCCGAGCCTGAAAAACTCATAGGTCGCAAGGTCGTGTTTATCGCCAACCTTGCACCACGCAAGATGCGCTTCGGTGTCAGCGAAGGCATGATCCTCTCCGCAGGCAGCGGCGGTAGCGATCTGCATCTGCTGGATGTGGATTCCGGTGCGTTGGCCGGCATGCCCGTGAAGTGATCGCGCGGGCATGATCACTCGTATGGCCACAACAGGGTCGCCTCGGGACAGGCCATGCCGCTGTTTGCTTCCATCGCGCTGATCGTCGCAACCGGATTGGCTGCACTCGCCTGTTGGATGATCGCGTCGCGACGATCTGCGCGAAATCCTGTTGCGCAGATCGACACGCAAGAACTGATCGAGGCGATCGACCAGTTGCTTCCGCAAACCCAGTGCGGTCAGTGCAACTATCCGGGCTGCCGTCCTTATGCGACCGCGATCGTCGCAGGCAACGCCGACATCAACCAATGCCCCCCGGGCGGCATGGATGGTATTCGCTCACTTGCCGAGTTACTGGGCCGCGAAGTCAAACCGCTCAATCCCGCCAACGGCACCGAAAAACCCAGAGTCGTCGCGCTGATCGTCGAGGAAGACTGCATCGGCTGCACCAAATGCATCCAGGCCTGCCCGGTGGACGCGATCATCGGCGCGCCCAAGCGCATGCACACCGTGATCGCCGACCTGTGCACGGGCTGCGAGCTCTGCCTGCCGCCGTGTCCGGTGGATTGCATCGATCTGGTACTGCCATCGCGCGTCGCGTAGTGCGAACCAGTGCGCAATCATCACGCGTTATTCGGCGATGCTCCTGCCGCATCCCGTACAAAGGCGCATGACGGTGTAACCCTTCTTTCGCAGCAGACCCACTACGCCATCCGGACCGGCAAGATGCAGCGCACCGACAACGACGAAGGTATCGACCTTGTCGTTATTGAGCATCTTCTCGATCTGCGGAATCCAGTTGCGATTGCGTTGGGCGATAAGTTTTTCGTAAAGCTCGGGATACTTGGCGTATTGCTTCTTTGCGTCCGCAGCCATCGCTTCGCCATCGCCGCGACGCCAGATGTCGTGCTCCTTGTTCATCTCTTTCGGAAAGTCGGCGATCTCGTTCAGGCTCTGTTTCAGCATGTCTTCCTGCGCCTTGATCGGCGTCGTGTAGAAGATGGAGAGTTGATCGTCGACAGTTTCGAGGCCGCTGGTCGGCTTGTGATCCGCTGCTGCCATCTGCATGAAATGCATGTCGAGGCCGGACAAACCGTTCATCCCGATCTTGGCGCTTTCGATCGTCATCATCGTCAGCGACACGAGCCAAGGCTGATATTCCTGCAGTTGCGCGACACTCAGATGGTTGCGGGCGCCATAGTCCACGATTTCCTGCCACAGCGCGGGCGACAGGTCGTCCTTCAGCGTGTGCTTCGGGTCGTGGTATTTCCCGTGCTGATCGGTCAGAACTATAGTGTCAGGCGAGAACAGCTCCTTCGGCGCAATCTCGAAAACCAGCTTCCCGGCATGCTGATACGCGGCATCGACGTCAGGCGACAACGGATAGTCGCCGTCCTTGAGGAAATGCATCGAACCAAGCAGGTAAACCGTGCTCTGTCCCTTGCTGACTTTCCACAGCAATGGCGTCGGCGGTTCCGCGCACGCGGTGCCGGCAAGCAACAGGCTTAATCCGAAACCGATCGCAATACGACGCAACAACGACATGCGCATCAGGATTTTTTTCCGGGCGCATTGTTGGCAGCATCGTGATGCACCGCGCCGCGATAGGCTTTTTCGCCGGCGTTGATGGTCAGGTCAAGGCGATTCTCAGGCGGCGGCAGCGGGCACGTCGCATAATGCGTGAACACGCAAGGCGGGTTGTATGCCTTGTTGAAATCCACGACCGTCATGCCGTTCTTCACCGGATCGGCATACACGAAGCGGCCTGCGCCGTAAGTGGAATGGCCGTTCGTGCGATCGGCGAAGATCAGGAACAGCGCCCCATCGCCTTCGTCCACGGCTTCGAGTCGATACGTCTTGCCGTCTTTCTGGAACACGACGGTTCCTGAATTCACCATCGGGTCGACGGTGTTGATGATGCTCGCGATCTGGATCGTCTTGCCCTTTGGATGCGGCTCGAAGCGCGCGTTGAAGCGCCACGCTGGATCCGCGTCGAAATAATCGATGCCGAGGAACCCGGTGCGGGTCGGCGCATTTGCATCCTTCACCCGCAACGCGTAGCGGCCGCTGCGTTCGATCACCTGAAAATTCGCCGTGCCCTTGTTGAAGGAAACGATGGTCGGACCCTTGTCGTCGTTGGTCGCGTCGGACCTCAGCGCGACTTCGCCCGACACCGGCTTGCCATCGATGGTCACGCCAGCGGCGGGATTCGGTTTTAGTGTCGCCTTGCCGTCCTTCAGGGACAGCGTGCCTAGCTTCGCGGGGCCGGTGCGCAATTGGATGTCGTTGGCGTCGGCCTTGCCGACCTGGTGCACGCCCGGTTCGACCCAGTGGAGGCCGACCAGTGATAGCCAGCCATCGGGCTTGCGCAAGTGCTCGACGCGCTCGTTGCGCCACTTCGTGATGTCCTGCTCGAATGCCGCGCGATCGGTCAGCACGGGCGCTGCGGATGCTGCGGCAGTTGCAGCCTGCGCGCGATTGCAGGTGGCAAATGCAAGAAATCCGGTGGCTACGCTGGCAGTCACAAGGCTTGCGAATCGAATACGAAAACTGGAATGACGCATACGAATTCCTCGATAAGATAATGTTTGCTACAAACGCTCCATGCGTCTGTGTGCACTTCCCACATCCAGTGGGTCGTCTAGCGGCCCCGAAGGAACAAACGGTCGAGTTCGGCATGACCCAGCTGCACCCAGGTCGGGCGGCCATGATTGCACTGCGCGGAGCGCTCTGTCGCCTCCATGTCGCGCAACAGTGCGTTCATCTCGGCGATGCCGAGCCGGCGATTCGCGCGCACCGAGCCGTGGCAGGCCATTGTCGAAAGCAATTCGTTGCGACGTTCCTCGACCTTGCGCGAATCGCCATGTTCGCGCAAGTCGACGAGAACATCGAGCAGCAGATGGCGCGGGTCGGCGCCGTCGAGCAGCGATGGCACACTGCGCAACCGCAACGATTGCGGGCCGGCACGATCGACCTCGAAGCCGAGTTCAGCGAGCGCCATGGCGTGTTCTTCGGCGGCATCGGCTTCGCGTTCGGATAGCGCGAGCGTCAGCGGCACAAGCAAAGGCTGCGCGCGGATGCCGACGCCTTCCTGCGCAGTTTTCAATCGCTCGTAGGTAATGCGTTCGTGCGCGGCATGCATGTCGACGAGTACGAGCCCGTGCTGGTTCTCGGAGAGGATGAAAATGCCGTGCAACTGCGCGATCGCGTAACCGAGCGGCGGCGCGGCGCCTTCGTCGTCGGGCATCGGTATCGCTTGCATTGGTGCGATCGACGACAGTGCATCGCGGCCGAAACCGCCTGCATACGCGGCCGATTTTTCGTTCACCGTAAACGACAAGCCGGATTGCCGCGTCGGCGACCATGACGATGCATTCGATGCCTGCGTCGCCGCATCAAACGCGGTGGCACCTGGCGGCGGTGGCGCGACATTACCGGCGCGTGCATCGGCCAGCGCTTCATGCAGCGTGCGGAACACGAAATCGTGGACGAGGCGGCCATCGCGAAAACGCACTTCGTGCTTGGCCGGATGCACGTTCACATCGACGCGGCGCGGATCGAGTTCGAGGAACAACACGAATGCCGGATGGCGTCCGTGGTAAAGCACGTCCGCATAAGCCTGGCGCACCGCATGCGCGACCGTCCGATCGCGTACCGCGCGACCGTTGACGAAGAAATATTGCTGGTCGGCATTCGAGCGCGCGGTGGTCGGCAACCCGATCCAGCCATGCAATCGCAAATCCGCAGCCGAATGATCAAGCGCGATGCACGCTGACGCGAAGTCCTCGCCCAGCGCATCGGCGACACGACCGATACCGCTGTCGTCGATGCGCAACGGCCGATAGTGACGAATCAGTTTGCCGTTGTGGTTCACGCGCAATTCGATGCGCGGACGCGACAGCGCAAGCGAGCGCAACCATTCCTCGATATGGCCGAGTTCGGTGCGTTCTGCCTTCATGAAGCGACGCCGCGCAGGCACGTTGTAGAACAGGTCGCGCACCTCGACCGTGCTGCCTTGCGGATGCGGATGCGGCGTCACCGCGCCGGGCTTGCCGCCGTCGATCTGCAATTGCGCACCATGCTCTGAATCTGCGCGCCGCGAGCGCAGGCTGAAACGGCTGACCGAAGCGATCGACGGCAACGCCTCGCCGCGAAACCCGAGCGTGGCGACCTGTTCGAGATCTTCGAGCGATGCGATCTTGCTGGTTGCGTGACGCGACACAGCCAGCGGCAAATCATCCGGAGAGATGCCGCCACCGTCGTCGCGCACGCGGATCATGCGCGCACCGCCTTCCTCAAGATCGATGTCGAGCCGCGTCGCGCCTGCGTCGAGAGCGTTCTCGACGAGTTCCTTGACCACGGATGCGGGACGCTCGACGACTTCGCCGGCGGCGATCTGATCGATCAGGGTTTCAGGGAGCTGCTTGATCTGCACAGTCATGTCGCGTCGATGATGACGCGATAATACCAGCGTCGTGCCGCACCCTATGCGCGTTCGGCGACCACGATGCTTCGTGCCGCCAGCGCACGCTACAGGGGACTCATCCCGCCCCGGAACGCGTTGGAATGCGAAGCTGTTGGCCGGGACGCACGCGATTGCCGTCGAGGTCGTTCGCTTCGCGCAAACGGAAGATGGGGACGTTGTACTGGTTGGCGATATCAATCAGGCGCTCGCCGCGCTGGACGACGTGAACCTGTTGCGCATCATCAGCAGTAGCCAATTGCATGGGCGTTGCATCTGCCGAAGTCATCGATGTTGCTGGATTGGGCGCAGCAACAGCGACCGATTGCTCTTCCTCCTGCATCGCACTCGCACGTGCATTCCGGTGCCTGCCGTTCGCATGCAGGGCCGCGTACTGCGTGCCCGGCAGCGGATTGTCGATGAAGTAGCCGCGCACACCGCTCAGCACCGCATTCGCGAGGCGCGAGCGATAGCCGGCATCGTTGAGGTGCTGTTCTTCCTCGGCATTGGTGATGAACGCGGTTTCGACGAGCATCGATGGGACGTCCGGCGAACGCAGCACGACGAAATTGGCGCTCTCCGGATGCGACTTGTGGGTGCGGCCGATGTCGCGCAGCGCCTGATGCACGCGCTCGGCGGCATCATCGGAGGCTTTCATCGTCGCGCTCTGCGACAGATCCAGCAGGACCGAAGCGAGCGTGTTGTCCTTATCGCTCAATGAGACGCCACCGATGAGGTCGGCCGCGTTTTCGCGATCGGCCAGCCAGCGCGCCGCCTGCGAGGTGACGCCACGCTGCGACAGCACCCACACCGACGAGCCGGTCGCTGTATGCGTCGGATCGGCATCGGCATGGATCGAGATGAACAGGTCGGCCTTGGCCGCGCGCGCCTTGTGGTAGCGATCGGCGAGAGGGACGAAATAATCGCCATCGCGGGTCAGCACCGCCTGCATGCCGGCTTCGGCATTGATTTGCCGGGCCAACTCGCGTGCCGTTGCCAGGGTGACGTTCTTCTCGTACGTACCCGAATACCCGCGAGCGCCAGTATCCTGGCCGCCATGGCCGGCATCGACCGCGATCACGATCTTGCGCTGGCCCGATCCGAACACATCGCGCAACGTGCGCGCACCCGGGTGAGCGCGTTGCGAAGCTGCGTTACTCCTTTCCGCTGCGTCTTCCGCTGCATCGTCCTGCCTGAAGCCGACTGGCCCCGGGTCGGGCAGGATGACTGCCGTGCTGACCGGCGGATCGACCTTCGGATTGAGCCTGCGAAGTTCGGCAGTGCCAGGGAGTTTGCTGGAATTAGTCAGTCTGACCGGCGCGCTCGTTGTGGCGGCACTGGGAGCTGGTGCATTCATCTTCGCCGATGGATCAGCAGCTGCGTGCATGTCCAACGCAACAGCCATCTGCGGGAGGGTGGTTTCAGGTCGCACCGGAATCGAAATGACTGCAGCAGGTTGCGCAAATGCTGTCTTGCCCGTGTCGGAAGCACTCAACAGCTCGATCACGAGCTGGGTATGACCGTTTTCGTCCTGGAACGCGCTGTGCGGGCGAACCTTGGCCGTCAGATCGAACACCACGCGTATGTCGCCTGGGGTCGGCTCACCGGTGCGTACATTTGCGATCACTCCGTCTGGGCCAGGCGCATGGAAATGGCTGCCAAGGCGACTGTCATGCAGATCCAACACCAGCCGGTTCGGGTTGGCCAAGGCGAATACACCGTAGTCCGTCCCGTCCGGAATATCGATCAGGGCGCGTGTGCGACCGCCGGACTCGACGACCGTGATGCCCTGAAGCTGGGCGAGCCGGGCAGCATGCGCCAGCCCGCTGCAAGCGAGCAGCAGTGCGGCTGAGAGACTGGAAATAACGTATTTGCTACACATAACGCGATTCATAGCGCAATGCGTGCACGATTTCAAGCTTTTTTCCTTGTGAATCCGTCAGCTAGGGCAACTATCTGGAATTCACAGCAGGAAAGTGCGCCAGGTTAGGGTCGGAGCGCACCCGTTCCAGCCAGCCCAGACCCATGCCGGACGTATCTTCCAGCACCGCCATTCGGCCATCGTTCGAAACTTCCAGGTACACGTGTAAATCGGCCTCTGGCAACGCTTTGCCGCCTCGTTCTGGCCATTCGACCAGCCACAGCGCGGCTTGCCCGGCGAGGCTGTCGAGGCCGAGAAATTCCAATTCGTCGGCTGCGGCGATACGGTACAGGTCAAGGTGCACGGCTTCATCGCCATGATCGAGGCGATAAGGCTCGATGAGAGTGTAGGTCGGGCTGCGGATCGCCCCACGCACGCCGAGTGCGCGCAGCAAGGCCCGCGCGAGCGTTGATTTGCCAGCGCCGAGTTGGCCATGCAGGTACACCACCGCGCGCCGTGGCCGGGTCGCAGCCAGCGCCATGCCGAGTGCGTCGGTCGCTTCAGGATTCGGCAGGATCAGCCGCATGCATGCCTCATGGATTGGCGCGACGGCGCAATTGCCACAGCAGGTCCGACGCGAGCAATCCGCGCTCGCCGCCTTTGTTCGCCGCAGCATCACCAGCCAGCGCATGCAACAGTGCGCCGCACACCGCCGCGTCGAAGGCAGGCAGGTGCTGCGCGCGCATGGCCGCGATCACGCCAGTCAACACGTCGCCCATGCCGCCGCTCGCCATTCCGGGGTTTCCGGCCGCTATCACGACCGGCTTCGCATCCGGCGCAGCGATCACGGTTCCCGCCCCTTTGAGCACGACGCAGCACCCATAACGCTTGGCAAGTTCCTGCACGGCGGCGTAGCGATCGCCCTGCACTTCGTCTGTCGTAATGCCCAAAAGCCGCGCCGCTTCGCCCGGGTGCGGCGTGATGATCGCGTCGCGTAGCGATTTTGTTTTAGACGATTCGGCAATCAGGTTCAGAGCGTCCGCGTCGAGCACGAGTGGCTTGCCCGCGTGGAATGCGGCTGCGAGCAATGTGCGGCCCCATTCGCCCCTGCCGAGTCCGGGGCCGATTGCGAGCACGCTTGCACGTTCGCACAAGGCCTGGAAACCGCCCATTTCAGCACTGGTATGGGCCGCACTGGTATGCGCCGCGCTGGGGCCGGCCTCGCTGGCACGCGCTCCGCTGGCACGCGCTCCGCTGATACAGAACTCGATGCCGCGCACCATCAGTTCGGGTCGCCGCGCGAGCAGCATCACGACGTGGTCGGCACGCGTTGCAACGCTGACCAATCCCGCACCACTGCGCAACGCCGCTTCCGCAGTCAGCGCGATCGCGCCTGCGGTGCCGTGATCGCCACCAACGCACAGCACATGTCCGTAATCGCCCTTATTCGCGTTGCGACCGCGGGACGGCAACCATCTCGCGAGCGCACTGTTCCGCACCAGCCGCGCGGCGCGCGCATGGCCCGCGAAAGTGGTTTTCGACACGCCCAATGCGTCGACCTGCAAGACGCCGACATGTTCGAGCGCCACCCCGGTATGCAGCCCGCGTTTGTTGACGAGGAAGGCGAGCGTGCGGGCTGCACGGATGGCGACGCCCGGAACGTTTCCTGTGTCCGCATCGACGCCGCTCGGCACGTCGAGCGCGAAGATGTCGACACCCGATGCATTGATCGCTTCGATCAAGTTCGTCGCAGCACCTGCGGGCGCGCCCGCAAGGCCGATGCCGAACAGCGCATCCACCCACACGTCGGCCGCCGGCAGCGTGCCATCGAAGATGTACACGTCACCGCCATCGTCCTTCCAGCCTGCAAACGCCTCGCGCCCGGCATCGCTGCGTGGTGCGCCATCGGGCAATTGCAGCATGACCACATCGCGACCGGACGCGCGCGCAAGCCGCGCGAGCACGCTGCCATCGCCGCCGTTATTGCCCGGCCCGCAGGCTATCCCTATGCGCTGCGCGCGCGGCCAGTGCTGCAACAACGCGCGCCATGCTGCAGCGCCAGCACGCTGCATCAGCTCGTATTCCGAAACGTCGAGCGCGACTTGCGCAGCGCGATCGATCGCGCGCGCCTGTTCCGCGCTGAACAAGGGAACGTATTGGGACATGCCGCGATTCTATACTTGCGGCATGCCTGTTCTGGACGCCTCGCCGAAACCCGATGCCGCGACCTTGATGTCGCGCATCCGCGCGTGGGCGACAGATCTCGGATTCCAGCGCATCGGCGTGACCGGAGTCGACATCGCGCAAGACGCCGCCTATCTGCGCGACTGGCTCGGCAAGGGCCTGCACGGCGACATGCAATGGATGGCTCGCCATGGGGATCTGCGCGGGAAGCCCGACGCGCTCCGACCCGGCACCTTGTGCGTGCTGTCGGTGCGCATGGACTATGCGACCAGTACCGATGCCGACGACTGGAATGCAATCGGCGACGCCGAGCGCGCGTACGTCGCACGTTACGCACGCGGCCGCGACTACCACAAGCTGATGCGTGCGCGATTGCAGAAACTCAGCGACCGCATCGCCGCCGAAGTCGGCCCGTTCGGCCATCGCGTGTTCGTCGATTCCGCGCCGGTGATGGAACGCGCACTCGCGCGCAATGCAGGCCTCGGCTGGATCGGCAAGCACACCTGTTTGATCGATCGCGACAACGGCTCGTGGTTCTTCCTCGGCGAGATCTACACCGACCTGCCGCTGCCATTCGACCAACCCGCGACCGCGCATTGCGGCACCTGCACGCGATGCATCGGTATCTGCCCGACGCAAGCGATCACCGCGCCAAACCAGCTCGACGCGCGCCGCTGCATCGCCTACCTCACCATCGAACACGAGGGCGCGATTCCAGAGGAATTGCGCGCGCCGATCGGCAACCGCGTGTTCGGCTGCGACGACTGCCAGTTGATCTGCCCATGGAACAAGTTCGCGAAAGTCGCCGCCGAACCCGACTTCCGCGTGCGCAATGGACTCGACCAGGCGAGCCTTGCCGACCTGTTTGCATGGACGGAAGAAGAGTTCATGCAACGCACCGAAGGCTCGGCGATCCGCCGACTCGGGCATGAGCGCTGGTTGCGGAACATCGCGGTTGGGCTGGGCAACGCGCCGACGACGGTCGCCGTGGTCGCAGCGTTGCAGTCACGTCACGAGCATCCGTCTGAACTGGTGCGGGAGCATGTGGAGTGGGCGCTGACCCGGCATGGAGCGCCGCCGGACTGACCGAAAGCCCGCCAACTCCTGACTGATCGCCTTCCTGATCATCGCCTCCCTGATCATCGCCTTACTGATCATCGCCTTCGATGAAGTGAAGTGACTGCCATGTAAAATGCGCCACCTGCCCATGACGCATGCTGCGACGGCGTCGGCTACTTCATCTTGGGTTTGTCCATGCCGGATCGCAGAACGACTTCGCGGCACAAGCTCGAATGGGTGCAAGCCTTGCGCGGCGTCGCGGCGTTGATGGTCGTGGTCACCCATGCGCGGCTGTTCCTCTACGGAACCGATTGGAATGACTTCGCAAGGCGCTTCATGCTGCCTGCCGCGCAGGGCGTGGACCTGTTCTTCCTGGTCAGCGGCTTCATCATGGTTTACACGACCGTGCGATCCGACGGCAGCGCGCACTACACGACCGATTTCCTGATCAAGCGCTTCGCGCGGATCTGGCCCGTCTATGCCGTGCTGGTGCTGATCAACTGGGCGTTGCAAACCGTGTGGTCGTCGACGCCGATTTCGTCGCTGCAGGACGTCGCCACGAGTCTAGCCTTCCTGCCGGTCACCACGAGCAGCCCGCCCTATCTCGGGCTTCCGCTGTCGATTGGATGGACGCTGAATTTTGAATTCTATTTCTATCTCGTGCTGGGACTGTCGCTGCTCGCAGGCCGCTTCCGCTGGGTCGCATTTTTCGGTTGGATGCTGGCGACGCTGGTGCTGTTGCCGTTGGTGTTGACCGGCACGCTGTCGATGCACGCCGAACACGATTACGGGATCGGCATCGCCTACATCGACCAGAACGTGAATCCGATCATCTGGGATTTCATCGCCGGCGTCGCAATCGGCCTGCTTTACGTTTCACGCGTGAGGGTCGTGAACAAGGCGCTGCTGGCTACCCTTGCCGCGTGCGCCATCGCGCTCGGATGCGAGTGGTCGTTCAATGCGCCGGCGATCGAAACATTCCACGGCATGGCGCGCTGGGGATTGCCGCTGGCGATCCTGTTCGCCGCGATGGCGCTGGCGTTCAAGGAGCGCGAACCCCGCGTTCCACGCGCCCTGGTCTGGCTGGGCGGCATTTCGTTTTCGTTGTACCTCGTGCACCTGATCGTCTTTGAAACCATAGACCGGCTGCTGGAATACCTCGGCCACGAAGACCTGGTGCACACGGCGGCATTCGTGTTGCTGGTCATTCCCATGCCGATGATCTATGCGGCGATTTCACGGCACTATCTCGAAGACGGGCTTGCAGTCTTCGTCAGGAAGCATCTGCTCAGGCTCACCGAATTGCGCGATGCGACGACCCCCAGCGCGGAGGCGTCTGGACCGGATTAGCGAGCCCACAAAGCCGAAAACCGCCTTGGCCGACTTACGCCGCCTGCATCGGCATCGAATCGTTGGTATGGGTCAGCCGGTTGTGGCGATCGACATATACCAAACGCGGCTTGTGCTTGGCGGCTTCGGCGGCGTCGAGCTGGCTATAGGCGCAGATGATGACGAGATCGCCGGGGCTGGCCTTGTGCGCGGCGGCGCCATTCACCGAGATGATCCCGCTGCCGGCCTCGGCGCGGATCGCATACGTCACGAAACGCTCGCCGTTGTTGACGTTGAAGATATGAACCTGTTCGTTTTCGAGGATGCCGGCAAGCTCCAGCAACCGCGAATCGATCGCGCACGAGCCTTCGTAATGCAGCTCGGCATGGGTCACGCTGGCGCGATGGATCTTGGCCTTGAGCAGGGTGAACTGCATGGACGGCTCCGACGTGTGGGTCAGCTTTGATGCTGCGCGAGTGTAGGGCCACATTTTGCGCACTGCAACATAGACGTCTGGCGCGGTTGGCGGCGGTATGGATCGTGGACTGTAACCGGTTCCGCCTCGAGTCGTTACTCGATGAGGGGAAACGGGCTGAGATCAATCCAGCAGCAGGTTGTCGATCAGGCGAGTCTGCCCGAGCCGCGCGGCGATCAAGGCGACCAGACCAGCGTGCTCGTCCGGCGCCGGCGCCGCGAGATCGACGCGATGGATAGCCACATAATCCACCACGAACCCCGACTCCGTGAGGCGTTTTGCGGCTTCGGCCGCGATCATGGCCAGCGGCTGCCCTGCCCGCACTGCATCGCGCATGGCCAGCAGGATGAGTTGGATTTCCGGCGCAATCGCGCGTTCGGCCGCGGACAGATACTGGTTGCGCGAACTCAGGGCAAGCCCATCGTCGGCACGCGAAGTCGGTGCGGCGATGATTTCGATCGGGAATGAGAGGTCGCGCACGAGGTAGCGGATTACCTGCAATTGTTGGTAATCCTTCTGCCCGAACACCGCGACATCCGGCTGGGCCATGTTGAATAGCCGCGCGACGACGGTGGCGACTCCGTCGAAATGACCGGGACGATGCGCACCGTCAAGGATCGTGGTGATGCCGGGCACGCGCACCATCACCGCGTTCGCTGCACCCTCCGGATACATCTCGGACACTGGCGGGGCGAATAGCGCATCGCAGCCATGCGCAGACAATCCCTCGGCATCGGCATCGATGGTACGCGGATAACGCGCGAAATCCTCGTTCGGGCCGAACTGGGTCGGGTTGACGAACACGCTCGCGACGATGCGATCGGCATGCTGCTTCGCCAGCTCGATCAATGCGAAATGTCCGGCGTGCAGGTTGCCCATCGTCGGCACAAAGCCGACGCGCTGGCCATCGCGCTTCCACTCGCGCACTTGCGCGCGCAGTTCCGCAACGGTGTTCAAAATGCGCATCGCCGCCGGCTCAATCATCGATCCTTCAGGCGTAACTGTGTTCGGCATCGGGGAAGCTGCCGTCGCGCACGGCAGAGGCAAACGCCTTCGCCGCACCGACGACCGAGCCGCCTTCGGCAAGGAAATCCTTGACGAAACGCGGACGCCGATGGCCGCTCGCTAATCCAAGCATGTCATGCAACACCAGCACCTGCCCGTCGCAGCCCGGGCCCGCGCCGATGCCGATGGTCGGAATCTTCAACGCCGCGCTGATGCGCTGCGCCACGGCAGTCGGCACGCATTCGAGCACCAGCATTTCCGCACCCGAGGCTTCGACCGCGAGTGCATCGTCGAGCAAACGCTGCGCGGCGGCGGCCTCACGGCCTTGCACGCTGTAGCCTCCGAGTTTCATGACCGACTGCGGGGTCAGGCCCAGATGCGCGCACACGGGAATGTCGCGCTCGACGAGGAAGCGGATGCAGTCGAGCACATGTCCCGCGCCTTCGAGCTTGACCATCGCCGCACCGCCTTCGGCCATCAATCGAGCAGCAGAATCCAGCGCTCGTTCGGGCGTCGGATAACTCTGGAACGGCATGTCGGCCACCAGCAGCGCCGAGCGCAATCCGCGCGCGACGCAGGCCGTGTGATAGACCATGTCGTCCAATGAAACCGGGATCGTGCTCGACTTGCCTTGCACGACCATGCCCAGCGAATCGCCGACCAGCACGATGTCCACGCCGGCTGCGTCGAGCGCGGCTGCGAAACCTGCGTCGTATGCGGTCAACATGACGAGCTTGCGGCCCTCCTGCTTGCTGACGCGCAAGGAAGGCACGGTGACCAACGGACGCGGTTTGGTCTTGTGATCGGATGCGTACATCGGCTCGTCGATCGTTGCGGAGGCGGCTTACTCTAACCCACTAACCCAGCGCCACGATTCCTTGCGCATCGACAGCAGCAAGCAAGGCATCGACACGACCACGGCCGGGAACCAAAGCATCGGGCGCTATCTCGGCCAGTGGCACCAGCACGAACGCACGCTCGTGCAGGTGCGGATGCGGAATGCACAATCCCGGATGCGCGATGGTCGCGTCGCCGTACAACAACAGGTCGAGGTCGAGCGCCCGCGGCCCCCAGCGCTCGGATTGCGCATCGCGATCGCGGCCTGCCTCGCGTTCAATGCGCAGCAGTGCCGCGAGCAAGTCATCCGGCGACAGTTGCGTGGACAACATCGCAGCGGCGTTGATGAAATCCGGCTGCGTGGTGATGCCCCAGGCCGGTGTGCGGTACAACCGCGAACGGCACAGGACGCGCGATTCCGGCAACACATGCAACGCGGCAAAGGCGTATTGGATCGTGGTGACGACATCACCGAGATTGCCGCCGAGGCCGATGCAAACGCTGACATCGGGTTCAGCAGGTACCGGAACGTTCACGGCGGATGCGTGTGGAATGTGCTCGCTCATCATGGTCGTGAAAGCAATGTTTACGTTGCGGTGTCGGGCGCCGCTAAACCATCTGAACCAGGGCGACGACGGCGACGGCGCGGGCGCTTGCGTGGCGCAGCAGCATCTTCCGCAACAACGGGCACGGTTGCAGCCGGATGCGGCACGTTGGCGAGGCGCTCGGCCAGGCCGTCGTGCGACAGCGTCTGCGCCTCCGTCCAGAACGCGACCGGCTCTGCGAGTTCGGGTTGCTCGGTGACGCGCAATGCGAGGAAATCGTAGGCCGCGCGGAATCGCGGATGCGCGAGCAGACGGAACACGCGCTTGCGCTGGCGGATATCGAAGCGCGCCTGTAACAGCCAGATCTCCTGCATCGGGATCGAAAACCGCCGCGGCATCGCGATCCGGTGGGCCTGGTGCAGGGTCACGCGATCGGCCGCGCGCT
This sequence comes from Lysobacterales bacterium, assembly GCA_038226665.1. Lineage (GTDB taxonomy): Bacteria > Pseudomonadota > Gammaproteobacteria > Xanthomonadales > Xanthomonadaceae > SZAS-103. Next base: position 331,009 of record JBBRQI010000001.1, read on the forward strand.
GCTGCATGTTGAGCGGGTCGAGACCCTGGTCGGCGAGCAGCCCGAGTTCGCGGCGGAACGCCGGCCACAACAGCGCGGCAAACAGGAACGCCGGAGTAACGGTCTTGCCGGAACGCACGCGTTCGTCGGTATTGGCCAGGGCCTTGCGCACCATCGCGCGCTGGCGGCCGTCCGCATCGTCGGCGAGCGCCGCCGCCGTTTCAGGCAGCAACGCCGCGAGCAGTCCGTGCTGGTCGAGCGTGTCGAAGCTTGCCTCACCATGTCCCGCGAGGAACATCTTGAGCATCTCGTCGAACAGTCGCGCGGGCGGCGCGTCCGTGATCAGCGACGCGAGGCGCGGAATCGGCCCCGCGCTGGCCGGATCGATCGAGAAGCCGAGCTTGGCCGCGAGTCGTACCGCGCGCAACATGCGCACCGGGTCTTCGCGGTAGCGCTGCTCCGGATCGCCGATCAGTCGCAAGGTGCGGTGCTGGACGTCCTCCCAGCCACCGACGTAGTCGAGCACCGCGAAGTCGCGCACGCCGTAGTACAACGCATTGACGGTGAAATCGCGGCGCACCGCGTCGTCCTCGATCGTGCCGTACACGTTGTCGTGCAGGATGCGTCCCTCATCCGTCGTGCGCTCGGCGATGTCGACGTCACTGTTGGAGCGGAAAGTCGCTACTTCGATGATTTCCGGGCCATAGATCACATGAGCAAGCCGGAACCGCCGACCAATCAAGCGGCAATTGCGAAACAGCGCCTTGACCTGTTCGGGTGTGGCATTGGTCGCGACGTCGAAATCCTTCGGATGGCCGCCGACCAGCAGGTCGCGCACTGCACCGCCGACAAGATAGGCGTCAAAACCGGCTTCGTTGAGCTTGTACAGCACGCGCAGCGCACTCTGGCTGATCTGCTTGCGCGAGATGTTGTGCGCGTCGCGCGACACGATGCGCGGCGCTGGAAGTGCGGCGATGGAGGCTGTGGATGTCGAGGCAGGGGTCATGCTCGCGGCAATGCCGCTGGTCCTTGCGTAGGTGGGTGGATGTGCCGTCTGGGGCGATCGAAACTTCCTTGATATACTAACGCGTCGAGCCTGTTTGCACCCCCGCTCCCTTCGTCTAGTGGCCCAGGACACTGCCCTCTCAAGGCGGCGACACGAGTTCGAATCTCGTAGGGAGCACCATCTGCTGGTGCGAAGATCCTCTTCGCCTCGTCACAAATCGCTTGGCAAGACCGACGCCTTCATCACTCGGCGATATCACAACCGCACATCCGTGTGCGGACTTTCAATGGAAAGCTGCACCGCTGCTGGCTACACTGCGCGGAGAGTTCAATCCTCGCGCGGAACCACGCCATGCCCTTTGTCGTCACCGAAAGCTGCATCCGCTGCAAGTACACGGACTGCGTCGAAGTGTGCCCGGTGGATTGTTTCCATGTCGGGCCGAACTTCCTGGTCATCGATCCCGACGAGTGCATCGATTGCACGCTCTGCGAGCCGGAATGCCCGGTCAACGCGATCTATCCAGAGGACGACGTGCCAGCCGGCCAGGAAGGTTTCATCGCGCTCAATGCCGAACTGTCCAAGGCATGGCCGGTGATCACCACGCGCATTGAGCCGCCAGACGACGCGGCTGAGTGGGACAAGGTCGCCAGCAAACTGTCGGAATTGAAACGCTAGCTGGGTAGCGTTCGACATCCCGAATGGACAAACAGGGCGGCCTCGTCGGTCGCCCCGTTTGTATTTCGGGCACCTCAGCAGACGCGCGTTTTATCCGATCCGATTTCTGAGCAGACCCAACAATTCCAGCGCCTCAGGCGTGCGCATCGGCTTGCCGTCGGCCCCGACTGCGTCGACGCGCGTGGATTGACCGCCTTCGGAGTTGGCGCGCAACAGCATCGTCGCGCCCTTGTACTGCACTTCGTAGCTGTTGATCAGTTGCGTGCGCTGGGTGATGGTCACGCCATCGATGCGCCCGAGCGCGCGGCCCATGCGGCTCCAACTGCCACTGACGCTGTCGGCCAGCAGGAAACTCGGATTGCCACTGGTCGGGGCGATCGAACCTGCCGCAGGCGGTACAGAACCATTGTATGAAGCCGCGCCGCGCGTCGCAGGGATCTGCATCGACGGATCGGTCGCTGGCGTGTCGAGATCCGGCGGCACTTCCAGCGGGCGATTTTCCTGGCTCTTGCTGTAATCGGCGTTATGTCGGTGCGGCAGGAAACGCACGCTGCCGTCCGGTCGGTGGAGCATGCTGCAGCCCGAACTGGCAAGCAGCGCAGTGGCAAGGCTCATGGCCAGCAGCGTGCGGGCGTTGGATGTGTGAAGCGGCATCGGGTTCTCCTATGGATTCGTAGGGCTGCCAAGCTCGTTAAACGGCACCAAGGAAGGGCCGTGCGCCGCGAGACGCGGCGGAGTCAAGTCCGGCCACGCCGGATTTGGCGTGCAAATGTTTGGACAGGATGTTCAATCATCTGCATTCCAAGATGCATCATGCAGCCAGTGGACCGGCCGGTTCGGATTCGAGCGCACCGCAAGCAGTCGCCATGGCGATCGCTTCGCGCGCGTATTGCGACGACAACGGCAGCAGCGGCAGGCGCAGGCCCGTGCCCATGCCCAGCCGCGTCAGCAAGGCCTTGACCGGAATCGGGTTGGGTTCCACGCCGAGGAAAGCCAGCAGTGGATCGAGCCGATCCTGGATCGCCGCGGTCGCAGCGGCGTCGCCAGCGCGCGCATGGTCGCACAGTCGGCGGATCGTTGCCGGAATCACGTTCGATGCGACCGAGATCAGCCCATCGGCACCAGCCAGCATCGCCTGCCCGGCGCTCGGGTCGTCGCCGCTGAGCACGGTGAAATCCTTGCCGCGCAAGGGCAGCAACGCACGAATCCGCTCGATTTCACCACGCGCTTCCTTGATGCCGATGATTTCCGGGTGCACGCGCAATTGCGCAACGGTCTCAGGCAGCAAATCGCAGCCGGTGCGGCCGGGAACGTTGTACAGGACGATCGGCAACCCGGCCTGCTCGGCGAGCACGGTGTAATGCACGAGCAGCCCAGTCTGGGTGGGACGCACATAAGGAGGTGTCACGACCAGCGCCGCGTTCGCGCCCTGATTGCGCGCGCGGCGGGTCTGGGCAATGGTTTTCGCGGTGCTCTGCATGCCGGTGCCGGCAAGCACAGGGATGCGCCCGGCGATCAGATCGACCGTGGTCGCTAGCAACCTGTCGAATTCGGCGTCATCCAGGGCGGCCGCTTCGCCGGTCGAACCGGCGACCACGATCGCCTGCGTTCCGCCCGCCACCTGCATTTCCAGCAGTCGCTGCCAAGCGGGATAGTCGATGTCGCCGGCGCCCGTGAATGGGGTCGCAAGCGCGGTGATGGAACCTTCGATGCGCAAGTGCTGCTTCCGGGAGAACGAGCGACGAATGTTACTTGGGGAGGTCTGAACAAGTCCATCCAGATGCCGCCATCAGGCTTCGCGCATCATCCGGGCGGCAAGCAGCGCAGCATCGTAATAGTAGCCAGGATCAGTCCGCCATGTCGCCGCGCAAGTCCGCCAGATGCGATGCATAAGATCGCTCGACCAAATCCCGCGCCATTGCGGATCTGCCGATCCGGATCACGGCAGAGATGACGGACACGAACCCTCTGCCCTCGTGAGGCACTATGTGCGCGGCGGCGTGGGCGTGTCGCATCGCGTCCAGCCTGCGGTTGTCCTGCCATGCGAAGCCACTGAGGAGCAGGTGCGCGCCGATGTTCCCAGGATCGCGCGCGAGCCGCGATTCGAGCGTTAACAGCACCGCTGAGAGCTGTTCGCTGGCGAGATATTCCTGCGCGCGGCTCCAGAGCCGTTCACGGATTCGGTCAGTTGTACCTTGCTGATGACTGGCGGCCCGGGTAATGCCGCCGACTTGCGGCGCGGAAGCGGTGACAAGTATGCTGGCCCCGGTTCGATTGCTGAAGTTCAGCGGCCGTGCCGATTCGCCCAATTACTGAGCATCCACCCTCAGCCATGCCCGTCAAACGCCGTATCGGAACCTCCTTGACCGACGAACCCGTCAACACCCGCCCCGCAGCGAACGAAAACCACCTGCTGATCAACGCCAATTCCGCGCATCCGGACTCGCCGCTGCTTGCACTGAGCCGCCGCATTGCCGAAAGCGGCTGCAACCTCGCCGACGCGCGCCTGTCCAGCGTGGGCCACGATGTCTCGGTGACGGCGCTCGCGGTCGGTTCGTGGGACGCGGTGGCCAAGCTCGAATCGGCGCTGACCCGGCTCGAGCGCGAGGAGAAAGGCCTGAAGCTGATGTGGAACCGCACATCGCCCAAGCCCATGCAGACCAATTTGCTGCCCTACCTCGTCGAAGTCGTCGCCGCCGACAAGCCGGGCATCCTGTTCCAGCTTGCCGATTTTTTCGATCGCCTCGGGATCACCATCGAGAGCCTGAATTGCTCGCGTTACCGCGCGATGCAGACCGGCGCCGAGATGTTCACCGCGCAGGTCACCATCGGCGTGCCGAACAACATGCATATCGCCGGATTACGCGACGATTTTCTGGAGTTCTGCGACCATCTCAATCTGGACGCGATCATGGATCCGATGAAGTTCTGACCACAAACAACGATTTCCTGGAGTTCCGCGACGGCATGTCTGAAACCTGGATGCGATCATGGATCCGATGAAGTCTGACCACAAACAACGATTTCCTGGAGTTCCGCGACGGCATGTCTGAAACCTGGATGCGATCATGGATCCGATGAAGTTCTGACGTTGCACCCACGAGACCACGCGATGCCCGATATCGGCGACCGTATTCCGCAACTCGAATTTGCCCTTTCCACTGGCGAGAACGCCAGCTTCGCCGAGTATGCAGATCACTGGCTGGTGCTGTACTTCTATCCGAAGGACAGCACGCCCGGCTGCACCACCGAAGGCAACGACTTCAATGCGCTGCTGCCGAAGTTCAAGAAACTCGACGCCCGCGTCCTCGGCGTGTCGCGCGACTCGGTGAAGTCGCACCAGAACTTCTGCACGAAACAGGGATTCAGGTTCGATTTGATCAGCGATGCCGACGAATCGCTATGCAAGGCCTTCGACGTGATCCACGAGAAGAACATGTACGGGAAGAAGGTGCTAGGCATCGTGCGCAGCACGTTCCTGCTCGATCCGGAGGGCACGATCCGCCAGATCTGGCGTCCGGTAAAAGTGCCCGGTCACGCTGAGGCCGTGCTCGCCGCACTCCAGCAGCTTCGCAACGCGAAGTGACGCCAATCTTGCGCATTCCATCGCCAAGGTCGCAATACGCGCAAGCAATCGCGACCGCATTTTCTGCCTTCTTGCCCAGAACCCAGACCACGCAACTTCGGCACACGGAAGTGCCGAACGCACGCGCCAATCGGCGCGTGCGAAGCACGTATGCAAGCTCCGGTTGCATCGTGCGTGTCGCTGGCTGGGCAGGACAGCCCAGTCCAGTGACCAACCAAATAAAGGGAACGCAGTGACCAAAGGCAAGCGTATCTACGTGCTGGACACCAACGTGCTGATGCACGACCCGACCGCGCTGTTCAAGTTCGAGGAACACGACGTGTTCCTGCCGATGATGGTGATCGAGGAACTCGACGCGGCCAAGAAAGGCAATTCGGAAGTTAGTCGCAACGCGCGCCAGGTCAGCCGCTTCATCAACGAACTGATCGAAACCAACGGCAGCGACAAGATCGAATCCGGCCTGCTGCTGGTGCGCCCGAAAGCGCTGCAGCTCAAGTCCAGCGACCAGATCGGCAAGCTGTTGTTCCAGATCCACGGCGGCGAAGCGAAGAAGAAAGCCGCAGCCGGCGCCGCAGCGGGGAAATCGAAAGAGCATCTTCCAGACAACCAAATCCTCGCGTCGGTGATTGAACTGCGCGAAGCCAACCCCGGCGCGCCGGTGGTGCTGGTGTCGAAAGACATCAACATGCGCATCAAGGCATCGATCACCGGCATCACCGCCGAGGATTACGAGAACGATCGTGCGCTCGACGATTTCAGCCTGCTCTACACCGGCGCGTCGCAGCTGCCGGCGGACTTCTGGGATCGCCACGAGAAAGACCTGCGTTCGTGGACCGAGAAAGGCCACACCTATTACGAAGTCAAGCGCAACGACGACGAGGAATGGTTCCCGAACCAGTTCCTGTACATGCCCGGCGACAATGAAGTGGAACTCGCCGTCTCGAAAGTTGAGGGCGAGCGTGCGGTACTGCGGATCGTCGACGATTTCCGCCATGCGCAACGTTCAGTGTGGGGCATCACGGCGCGCAATCGCGAGCAGAACTTCGCGCTGAACGCGCTGATGGATCCGGACATCGATTTCGTGACGTTGCTCGGTACAGCAGGCACCGGCAAGACTTTGCTCGCGCTCGCCGCAGGGCTCGCGCAGACGATGGATCAGCAACGCTACCGCGAGATCATCATGACTCGTGCGACGGTCAGCGTCGGCGAGGACATCGGCTTCCTGCCCGGCACCGAAGAGGAAAAGATGACGCCTTGGATGGGCGCATTGACTGATAATTTGGAGGTTCTTACGCGCACACCGCAGGAAGGCGGCGCTTGGGGTCGCGCGGCGACGAACGATTTGCTTGCCTCACGGATCAAGATCCGGTCGCTGAACTTCATGCGCGGGCGCACATTCCTGAGCCGCTGGCTGATCCTCGACGAAGCGCAGAACCTCACCCCGAAGCAGATGAAAACCCTGATCACCCGCGCCGGCCCCGGCACCAAGATCATCTGCCTCGGCAACGTCGAACAGATCGACACACCCTACCTCACCGAAACCACGTCCGGCCTGACTTATGCGGTGGATCGCTTCAAGGGCTGGGCGCACAGCGCGCACATCACATTGAGGCGTGGCGAACGGTCGCGGCTGGCTGATTTTGCTTCGGAAGTGCTGTAGCGGATCCATATGGGCGTGCAGTTGCCGCGGTGGGTGTGGGTTGGTGCAGGCGCGCTGGCCTGTATCGCGGGCATGGTGAATGCCGTCGGCTTCCTCGGCTTCGAGCATCAGGCCGTTACCCATCTGACCGGCACCACCACGCTGTTCGGAGCGGCGCTCGCTGCCGGCGATATCGGCAATGCGCTGCGTCTGCTGAGTACGTTGCTCGCATTCGTGCTCGGCGCGGCGGTCGGCGCGATGATCGTGCAGGACAGCACGCTACGATTGGGCCGACGCTACGGCGTGACACTGGCGCTGGAATCGGTTCTGCTGTTCGCATCGGTGCCGTTGTTCAAGCATCAGCAACTGACCGGCGTGCTGCTCGCTGCGATGGCGTGCGGATTGCAGAACGCGATGGCGACGACCTACAGCGGCGCGGTCGTACGCACCACGCATGTCAGCGGCATGTTCACCGACATCGGCATAGCGCTCGGCCACGCGTTGCGCGGGATGCCGGTGCCGAAGCGCCGCCTGCTGCTCAGCGCATTGATCATCACCAGCTTCCTGATCGGCGGCGTGCTCGGCGCCTTCGCCTTCCTGCGTATCGGCTACGACGCCCTGCTGATCCCCGCGATGCTGACCGGCGTGGTCGGCGTCGGCTACACAAGCTATCGTCACTTCGTGTCGATGCGCCAGGAATCGAATCCATGACCGATGCACGCACGCCGTCCGCACTCACCATCGCCGGTTCCGATTCCGGCGGCGGCGCCGGTATCCAGGCCGATCTGAAGACCTTCGCCGCGCACGGCGTGCATGGCCTGTCCGTGATCGCGGCACTGACAGCGCAGAACACCCGTGGCGTGACCGCGATCCACGTGCCGCCCGTCGCATTCCTGCGTGCGCAGATCGATGCGTGCTTTGACGATTTCCGCATCGGTGCAGTCAAGCTCGGCATGCTCGCGAACGCCCAAGTGATCCACGCAGTCGTCGACGCGCTCGAACATCACAGACCGCACTGGATCGTTCTCGATCCGGTGATGGTTGCCACATCCGGCGCGCGCCTGCTCGAACCTGACGCACTCGACGCAGTGCGAACGCGCCTACTGCCGCTCGCGAGCATCGTCACACCGAATATTCCCGAAGCCGAGTTGCTGCTCGGCCATGCGATTGCCGATGAGGAGGCTGCCGAAAATGCGCTCGATGAACTGCTTGCCCTCGGGATGCGGGCAGTGTTGCTGAAGGGCGGCCACCTGCACGACACAACGGAGATGATCGATCGCTACGATGACGGGAACACAGTTGCCGACTTCCTCCACGACCGCCTGAATCTCAACGCCCACGGTACCGGCTGCACGCTCGCGTCCGCTATTACGTCAAATTTATGCAAAGGGCGCACACTATTGAAAGCCTGCGAAGAGGCCACAGATTACGTCCACGACGCGTTGTTGAACTCGTATCGGCCAGCGCAGTCCGATGTCGCGGTGCTCGATCATTTCTGGCGCAACCAACGCACCACCGATTAGCATCACCAAAACCACCAAGGAAATCGCCATGCAAAGCGGCAATCCGGCACTCAACAAGAACACCTTCCTCGACAGCGCGAGCGGCACGGTGGTGTCGCGCGACGGCGCGATGACGATCAACGGCACCGTCAACAAGACCGCGTTCCTGCTGATCCTGGTGTTGTGCGGTGCGATGTACAGCTGGAGCAAGTTCACCGGACCGGACAGTATCGGCACGATGTATCCGCTGATGATCGGCGGCGCACTCGGCGGCTTCGTGCTCGCGATCATCACCGTGTTCAAGAAGGAATGGTCGGGATTCACCGCGCCTGTGTACGCGTTGCTGGAAGGCCTGTTCATCGGTGGCATCTCGGCGATCTTTGAACTGCGTTTTCCCGGCATCGTGGTCCAGGCCGTCGGTTTGACCTTTGGCACGATGGGCGCGCTGTTGCTGGCCTATCGCAGCGGCCTGATCCGCGCGACCGAGAAGTTCAAGCTCGGCGTGGTCGCGGCAACCGGCGGCATCGCGCTGTTCTATCTGGCCAGCATGGTGATGGGCTTCTTCGGCCACTCCTTCAGCATCATCAACTCCAGCAGCACGCTCGGCATCGGCTTCAGCGTGATCGTGGTGATCGTCGCCGCGCTGAATCTGATCCTCGACTTCGACCTGATCGAGCAAGGCGTCGCTCAAGGTGCACCGAAGTACATGGAGTGGTACGGCGGCTTCGCGCTGGTGGTGACGCTGGTGTGGCTGTATCTGGAAATCTTGCGGTTGTTGTCGAAGGTTAATTCGCGCAACTAAGCTTTCACGCTGTACGCGATCTGAAATCTTTCTCACGAGGGGAGAGAGTGAAGGTTAAGCGAGGGCTTCAGAGCAACAGCATTTCACATATCGCGCGTGCGAATGCTTCTTACAACAAACCCGCAGCCCGCGCTGCAGCAATCTGCGCCGCCGCCTTCGCGCGTGCCGGCGCGAGAATCTGCTCGTAGCGCGGATCCTTGCGGAACTCCGCAAGTTCCGGATCGCTGTCGAGTTGCGGCAGGTCGATGAAAAAGCCGTCGGTGACATCGCGCTTCAACTCCACGAATGCCTTTTCGCGTTCGCCGAGCGCGACATGGAATTCCACTTCGTCCCATTCGGAGTAATCCATGATGCGCGGGCGGTTGGCCTGGACCTGCAATGCCGCCTGCAGCAAGCGGCGTCCCTGTGCCTGTGCGTCGGTATGCATCAGCGCAACACCGACCATCGCCGCATCCTCGGCCTGGCCCGACCAGAGCTTGCCGATCGGATCGGCAAACAGTTCCGGATTCGTGTGACGGTAGAGGGCGATTACCTCGGGATAGCGGCCGAGTGCTGACCATACGCTGGCCTTCAGGCCGGTGTCGGGCTCGGCCATCGTCTTGAAAATGGTCTCGGCGCCGGCGAAGTCGCCGGTCCATTCCGCAAGGCCTTCGCGGTAGAACTTCACGACATCGTTGTCGCCCGCCTTCACTGCCATTGCGTCGAGGCAAGTGCGCGCGTCGTCCATCGCACCGAAGCGCATCAACGCGAAGCAGCGGCTACTCGCTTCGCCGATCGCGTCGGGGTCGAGATCGGCCTGTTTCTTCATCGCACGCAACGCACGCACGAGGTCGCCGCGCATGACCGCCAGGTTGCGCTCGAAGTCGTAGGCCGCAGCGAAATCCGGATGCGCGGCTTTGAGCTTCGCGAGCAGGGCTTCGGCGTCCGCGAAATGGCCAGCACCGGTCATCGATTCGATCAGGCTGCCCTGTACGATCGGCGACAGAGGATCGAGTGCCACCGCGCGCCGCAGGCTGGAAAGCGAGTCCTCGGCGCGGCCGAATCGGCTCAGCAGCATTTCGCCGTACCAGTGGAAGCCGGTCGCATAACTGGGCGCGAGTTTCATGCCGATCTGGAATTCGCGTTCGGCACCCGCGCCGTCGCCGGTCGCATTCATCCAGTCGGCGAGGCTAATGTGCGCCTCGCCGAGGTCGGGCGCGAGTTCCACCGCCTTCGCGACGTACGCGGCCATGCGCGCGCGTTCGGTCTCGGTAATGGTCGCGTACGCATCGAGCAATGAATATGCGTCGGCCGCAGCCGCGTATGCACGCGCGTAGTTTGTATCGAGCGCGATCGCTTTCTCGAAATGCGCCGCCGCATCGCGCATGTCCGCGACCTTGCGCCCGGGCATCAGCGCGAGGCCTTTCATGTATTCCTGATAGGCGGCAACGTTTTCCGTGCGCTTCTGCACGAGGTGCCGCTGCGTACTGGCCGGCAGCGCGATGGCCATCTCCTGCACGACCTCGCGCGCGATCTCGTCCTGGATCTTGAACACATCGACCATCGGCCGGTCGTAATGGTGCGACCACAGGTGCGATCCGTCGGACGCGCGGATCAACTGCACGGTGATGCGCAGCGCGTTGTCTGCTTCCTGCACGCTGCCTTCGAGCAGGTTCGCGGCGCCGAGCGCGGCGCCGATCTGGCGCATGTCCTGCGCCTTGCCCTTGAACGCGAACGACGACGTGCGCGCGATGACTTTCAGATCCGGAACTTGCGCGAGCATGTCGAGCGTGGTTTCGGCGAGGCCGTCGGAGAAATAATCGTTCTTCGGGTCGCCGCTCATGTTCACGAACGGCAATACCGCGATCGAACGCGCCACGACCGGCGCTGCGCTAGCCGTAGTCTGCTGTGGCGCAGTCGTTGCATGCGGCGCGTGCGCCGTCCTCCATAGCAACCCGCCGCCAAGCGAGAGCGTCACGATCAAGATCGCGACCTCGCTGCCGGTGACCTGCTGATGGCCTTTCTCGCCGTGGTACCACGCAATCACCACGGTGACCACGAAACCGATGGCGAGCGTCACCGTGATCAGCCGCAACAGATCCAGCGACCAGTCGAATTGCTGGCCGATCAGCGACAGCACCTGCAGCAGCACCCACGCCGTCGCCGCGTATGCCGCAGACCACTGCACGATCTTGCGCTTGCGCAGTTGCCTCAAGGTGACCATGCGGCTATCGCTCCTTGCGCATTGTTCAACGAACCCAGCCTGCGTTCGGCGCGCAGACCGTAAGGTCATCCCGGCGATTTGCGAAAGCGCCGGGGGCGGCATGTCTCGCGAAAATCAAACCCGCGAAGCAATCGCCTTCGCAAACCCCATCGTATTCCCCTCGCCGCCCAAGTCTGGCGTCAGCAAGTCTTTCGCTTCCAGGGTCGCGCGAATCGCCTTGCGCAGGCGTTCTGCGTCGGCAGGCTTGCCGAGGTGGTCGAGCATCTGCGCAGCACCGAGCAGCAGCGCGCACGGATTGGCTACGCCCTTGCCCGCGATGTCAGGCGCCGATCCATGCACTGCTTCGAAGATTGCCGCGTCAGCACCGATGTTCGCGCCCGGCGCGAGGCCGAGGCCACCGACGAGGCCTGCACACAGATCCGAAACGATGTCGCCAAACAGGTTTGTCGTAACGATCACGTCGAATTGTTCGGGCTTCATCACGAGCTGCATGCAGGTGTTGTCGACGATCATCTCGTTGCATGCGATGTCGGGATAGTTCTGCGCGACTTCGCGCGCGACTTTCAGGAACAGGCCGGACGTGGACTTGAGGATGTTGGCCTTGTGCACGACGGTGACTTTCTTGCGCCCGATCTTGCGCGCCATGTCGAACGCGTAGCGCACGATGCGCTCCGAACCCTTGCGCGTGACGCGCTGCTGCAGGGTCGCTGTGTTGCCGTCGGCGGACGTGGTTTGGCCCTCGCCGATGTACGCGCCTTCGGTATTCTCGCGCACGGTGATGATGTCGATGTCCGTGTAGCGCGCCTTGGTGTTCGGAAAGCTGATCGCCGGGCGCACGTTCGCGTACAGGTCGAAGCGCTTGCGGAGCTCCACGTTGATCGAAGAAAAACCTTCGCCGACAGGCGTCGTCAACGGACCTTTCAGCGCAACGCGGTGCTTGCTGATCGATGCGAGCGTGGCTTCCGGCAGCAGCGAACCCTGTTTCTCCAGCGCGGCCATCCCGGCTTCGACGAATTCGTACGATAGCCCGACGTTCATCGCGTCGAGCAGGAACAACGTGGCGTCCATGATTTCCGGGCCGATGCCATCGCCGCGGATCACTGCAATCGTCTGGGTCATGTGTTTTCTTCAAAGGAGCCGCAGGCCGAATGGCTGCCGGGTGGCGTAAATTATGCCAGATGATGTTTTCCAGCCGCCGTCAGATTGTGATGCAATCGACAATCCCAAGTGGAATGCCGGACTAACTTGACCCTCGGAATGTAAGTACCTGGTCGCGTTTTTCATGGCGGCCATGGCGTCGCAACAACGGGAGACGGCGATGCGGATCCGAAAAAGTTTACACAGCCCATTTGGCCGCAGCGCCATGCTGGTGCTTGTCTCGGGCTTGTTCTGGCTGGTGTCGGCGCAGGCTGCGGTCAGCGTTGCGGTGACGCCGCTAACCGCCACCCGCGCCGTCAACCGCAGCGTCCAGTTCAGCGCGGCAGTTTCCGGCGCGGCAGATCAGAGCGTGATTTGGCTGGTCAATGGCATTCCGGGCGGAGCGCCGTCGATCGGAACGATCTCCACGGCTGGCCTCTATACGACACCGGCGAACACTGCGACAGCGCTTTCCGTGCAGGTGCAGGCCGTCGCCACGGCAAGCGCGGTCGCGACGGGACGCGCAGCGATCCATGTAACCGTTCCGGTCTGGTCGGGAACGACCTTGCACGTTTCCACCAATGGCAACGATGCGAACGTCGGCAGCGCCGCCAATCCGTGGCGGACGATCCAGCACGCGGTAAACGTCGTGCCCGCGGGCGGCACGATCCAGGTGCATGCGGGCATCTACCACGAAGCGGTGACGATCACCCGTTCGGGCAACGCGGCGGCCGGATTCATCACGGTCGAATCGGCGCCGGGCGAATCCGCGATCGTCGACGGCACCGGCCTTGCGGTCGGCAATGGCGGCCAGCAGGGCCTGTTCACCTTGTTCAATGCGAATTACGTGCGCGTGATCGGGTTCGAGATCCGCAACTACACGTCGAGCAAGGCCAGCATGGTGCCGGCGGGCATCTTCGCCTACGGTTCGGGCAACCACATCGAGATCCGCAACAACCATATCCACAACATTTCCACTACCGTACCAACCTCGGCCGGCGACGCGTTCGGCATGGCGATCTACGGCAGCGCGACGACGCCGATCCGCAACCTGATTGTCGACGGCAACGAACTCGACCACCTCGTGCTGGGTTTCAGCGAGTCGCTGTCCGTGAACGGCAACGTGCAGAACTGGCAGGTCACCAACAACAAGGTGCACGACAACAACAATATCGGCATCGTGGCGATCGGCTTCGAGCAGACCGCGCCGACGGTTGCGCTCGACCAGGCGCGCGACGGCTGGATCGCCGACAACATGGTCTACAACATCACTTCGACGACCAACTCCGCGTACAACTTCCAGCCCGGTGCCGACGGCATCTACGTCGATGGCGGCACCCGGATCACCATCGAACGCAACATGATCGACCACGCGGACCTGCCGATCGAGCTCGCGAGCGAGCACCACACCCGCACGACCAGCTACGTGACTGCGCGCAACAACCTCATCCTGTTCGGCAACGTCACCGGCATCTCGATCGGCGGCTACGCGAACGGGGTCGGCGGAACCGACCATTGCACCATCGTCAACAACACACTTTATGAAGACGACTCGACGAACTCCGGCAGCGGCGAATTCCAGGTGCAGTGGCACGCGACCAACAACGTGTTCGAGAACAACGTCCTGTATGCGAACGCGCAGGGTCTGCTGGTGAACAGCTTCGTGAATACGGCGACGCCGCCGGTGGCGCTCGACCGAAACATCTACTACACGGTCAATGGCGCGCCCGACGCGCAGTGGGTCTGGAACAACCGCAACCATACCAGCTTCGCCGCTTTCAAGACGGCAAGCCATGGCGAGGCGAACGGAGTATTGGCCGATCCGAAATTCACCAGCCAGACCGCATCGAATCTCGATCTGCACCTCGCGACAGGATCGCCTGCGATCAACACCGGCACGAATTCTGGACTCGCCTTGGAAGGTTCCTGGGATTTCGACGAGAACCCGCGGATTGTCGGCGCGGGGATCGATCGCGGCGCATACGAACGCTAGCTAACTAGTTGTGTTGGTAGATGATGCGTCGGGCCAGTATCCACAACTGAAGCCTGAAATCCAATCACAAACAAATCGTCATCGTAATCGCACGACGAGTTGCACCCATCATTCGTGCGGATGCGCCCTCGTCGTTGACGCATGCACGTCCTCGCCCTCAAGCCGATCCAGAAAATCCACGCCGCGCCGCAAGTGCGGAATCACGATGCTGCCGCCGACCACCAGCGCGACGCTGAAGGCTTCGAAAAACTCCGTGCGAGTCACGCCGACATCCTTGCTTTGCGCGATGTGGTAGCTGATGCAGTCGTCGCAGCGCAACACCATCGAGGCGACCAATCCCAGGAGTTCCTTGGTTTTCTCGTCGAGCGCGCCGGGCTTGTAGGTCTGCGTGTCGAGCGCGAAGAAACGGCGGATGACCTGGTTGTCCTCGCCGAGGATGCGCTCGTTCATGCGCTGGCGGAATGCGGCGAACTCTGCAACGTGATCGTTGTTTCTCTCATCGTTCATTCTTGTTTTCCTTGCAGGTGGTGCGCGATTGACGATGTGCCATTGCGCCGTCGATATGTTTGTCGCTGCGATCCTTGGCGCAATGATCCAGCCATGGATTGACTCGCCAGGCCATCCGTGGCCGCGCGTTCAGGCACTGGCGGCATACCGCCTTAGCGCGCCCGCTCACCCAATAGCGGCGTCAATCCGCCGTGGCGATCCAGCGCGACCATGTCGTCGAATCCGCCGACGTGCACGTCGCCGATGAAGATCTGCGGCACGCTGGTGCGGTTGGTGCGGGCAGCCATTGCGGCGCGGTTTGCGGGATCTGTGTCGATGCGAAACTCGATCCAGCCGTGGCCGCGGCTCTTGAGGAAATTCTTGGCGGCCACGCAATACGGACAGAAACCGCTGCTGTAGATGGTGATGACGGGCGCTTCGGGCATCGCTGGGAACTCTGGCGGTGATTGGCACACTATGCTGGCAGGAAGCAGTATTTTCCATCCATCCCGAAGATGGCGTTGCTTAACCGGCGATTCACGCACCAGCTGGTCGCCCTGGTTCATGCTGCACCAGTCGTTTCCATACCGCAGGTCAATCCCATGTTGCGTCATGCGCCGCTGACTGCCTTGCTCGCCCTCGCGTTTGGCTGCGCCACCCCCGCATTCGCCGGCAACGAAGCCACCCTGCCCGACATGGGTTCGTCCGCCGCGCAGGTCATCACCCCCGAGGAACAGCACGAATACGGCGAAATGACGTTCCGCGAATTGCGCCGGATCGGTTACGTCCTCGACGACCCGCTGCTCGAGGATTGGCTGCAGGGCGTCGGTGACCGGCTCGCGGCCAACAGCAACAAACCGTCTCAGGATTTCCATTTCTTCGTGGTGAACTCGCGCGACATCAATGCGTTCGCGACGCTCGGCGGCTACGTCGCGGTCAACGCCGGCCTGATCCTGACCACGACCAGCGAAGACGAACTCGCCGGCGTGATGTCGCATGAGATCGCGCACGTCACCCAAAGCCACGTGCTGCGCGCGGTCGAGGCGCAGAAGCACGACACCATTCCGATCGCGCTCGCGATGCTGGCGGCGATTCTCGTGTCGTCGCGATCCAGTTCGTCGTCTGCGGGCAATGCGGGCGAGGCTGCGGTCGCGGCTGCCACCGGGCTGATGGCGCAACAACAGATCAACTTCACCCGCGACAACGAAACCGAGGCCGACCATTTCGGCATCCAGACCATGGCGCGCGCAGGCTACGACCCGTCCGCGATGGCGAGTTTCTTCAGCCGCATGCAGGCGGCCAATCGCAGCAACGAAGGTTACGGCCCGTACAAGGCACCGGACTTCCTGCTCGACCACCCGGTCACCAGCACGCGCATCAGCGATGCACTCGAACGTGCACGGCAAATCGCCAACAAGCAGGATGTGACCGTGCCAGCCGACATCGGCAACACGACAAACAGCCTGTTGTTGCCGGCGAATCTCAGCGCGCGCAACGTTGCGATCACGACGCAACACGGTGGTGATTTTGGCTGGGCGCAGGAACGCCTGCGCGTACTCAGCGCTGAAAACGGCGCCACTGCGATCGCCGAATACCGCAAGATCCGAGAAGGCCATCCGGGTGCATTCGGCGATGCGCAGCGCTACGGCCTCGCACTTGCGATGATGCAGAATGGCGAATCCGCGCAGGCGCTCGCGGAACTGCAACCGCTGTCGCAACGGCATCCGGACGCGTACTGGATCGACCTCGCGATCGCCAAGTCGCAATTCCTCGGCGGATATCGCCCTGCTGCGATGGAAGCCTACGATCGCATCCTGCGGCGGATGCCCGGCAACCGCGCGGTCATCCTGAGTTACGCGGCAACACTCGGCGAGACTGGAACTGCAGAAGCAGGCCGTCGTGCGCAAACCGTCCTGCGTCCGCTGATGGCCGAAGGCGGCGACGACCCGGAATTCCAGCAGACCTTCGCGCG
This sequence comes from Lysobacterales bacterium, assembly GCA_038226665.1. GTDB lineage: Bacteria > Pseudomonadota > Gammaproteobacteria > Xanthomonadales > Xanthomonadaceae > SZAS-103. The sequence continues at coordinate 347,989 of JBBRQI010000001.1, forward strand.
TGCCTGCGAGATCGCCGGCGACACCGGCCGCGCGGGCGAAGCCTATGCGGTGGCGGCCTATCTCAATGGTCGCGCCGAAGACGCGTTGAACCAACTCGAAGCGCTCAAGCGGCGTGACGACCTCGACTATGTCCAGCGTGCACGCATCGACGCACGTATCGCCGAGATGACCCCTACGGTGCTGGAAATGCACAAGCAGGGCATCCATGCCGGCGATGCCGACAGGCGAAAGCAGCTATTCGCGCCGCAACCGGCACTGCGCTGAGGCGCGATTTGGCAGAATCCCGATTCGGCAGCTTCGCGATTCGGCAACATCCGCACCTCGTCAGCATCCAGGCATGCAGTCATGTGATTGGCGGCTTCGAGACTGCTCACTTCGCATGCAGTAACATCAGGGTCACAAAACTGTTATCTACTTGCGCGGCCTAGCAACCGCCGAGAGACCGCGTGAACAAACGCATCCTGATCGTTGACGATGAACCCGCCATCCGCGACATGGTCGCGTTCGCCCTGCGCAAAGGCGACTTCGAGCCTGTGCATGCGGGCGACGCGCGCGAAGCGCAATCAGCGATCGCCGACCGTGTCCCCGACTTGATCCTGCTCGACTGGATGCTGCCCGGAACGAGCGGCATCGAACTCGCGCGCCGCTGGCGCAAGGAAGAGAACACGCGCGACGTGCCGATCATCATGCTCACCGCGCGCGGCGAGGAAAACGACCGCATCAGCGGCCTGGATTCTGGCGTCGACGATTACGTCGTCAAGCCGTTCTCCGCGCGCGAATTGCTCGCCCGCATCAGGGCAGTCATGCGCCGCTCGCGCGACGACGACGAGGACGGCAGCGTCACCCTCGGCGGACTGCGCATCGACGGTGCCGCGCACCGCGTCTACGCCGGCGACACGCCGATCCACATCGGCCCGACCGAATACCGCCTGCTGCATTTCTTCATGACCCATGCCGAGCGCGTGTATTCGCGCACGCAACTGCTCGACCACGTGTGGGGCGGCAACGTGTACGTCGAGGAGCGCACCGTGGACGTGCACATCCGCCGCCTGCGCAAGACGCTCGAACCGTACAAGCTGGAGAACCTCGTGCAGACCGTGCGCGGCTCCGGTTACCGCTTCTCGACCGCGCACTGAAGTCGCGCATGCCGTTATTCCCCGGCGAATCCTGGAAGCGCGCGATCGGACAACTGGTTGCGCTGTATATCGTCGCGTTGCTGCTCGGCTGGGCGATCGGACGCATCTGGCTGCCGCTCGCGCTGGTGTCGATGGGCGTTGTCGCGTGGCATTATTGGCGCTTGTGGCGCTTGCTGACGCGGCTGACCGGGCGCCGCCGCCTGCCGCCCGCGAGCGGCCGCAGCGTGTGGTCGGAAATGGAGGGCCTGCTGCATCGGCGCCAGGATGACGTACGCAACCGCAAACGCCGCCTGCTCGACATGCTGCGCGCCTACCGCGCCGCCGCTGCGGTGCTGCCCGATGCAGTCGTGATCGTCGATCGCAACACGCAGCGCGTCACCTGGTTCAACGAAGCGGCCCAGCGGCTGCTAGGATTGCGCTATCCACGCGACAACGAAAAGCCAGTTGCCGAACTGCTGCGCCCGCTTCCGGTCGCGTTGTGGATGGCTGCGGGTCAGAACGCGGAACCGATGATCGACGCGCCCGCACCGCACGATCAAAACATCCGCCTGAACCTGCGCCTGATCCCCTATTCCGAACAGCAGTGGCTGCTGGTCGCACGCGATATCAGCAAGCTCATGCACCTCGAGCAGGTACGCCGCGATTTCGTCGCCAATGTCTCGCACGAATTGCGCACGCCGCTGACCGTGATCCACGGCTACCTGGAAATGCTCGATCCATCCGACATGCCCGAGTGGACGCCGATGTTCGACGAGATGCGCAGGCAATCGCAGCGCATGGCGCAGATCGTCGAGGATTTGCTGACCCTGTCGCGGCTCGAAGCGCAGGAACAGTTGTCCGAGGAACCCGTCGGCATGACCGCGTTGCTGCAGACGCTGCGTCGCGAGGGCGAGGCGTTGAGCCAGGGCCGCCACAGGATCACCGTCGAGGACGTCGCCCTCGTCGATCTGATCGGCTCGACCAAGGAATTGCACAGCGCGTTCTCGAACCTCGTCAGCAATGCGGTACGCTACACACCGTCGGGCGGCAGCATTCGCATCCGCTTCGCGCGCGATGGTGGCGATGGCGCGGTGCTGTCGGTGCAGGACACGGGGTATGGCATCCCCGCGCAGCACTTGCCGCGCATCACCGAACGTTTCTATCGCGTGTCCACGAGCCGTTCGCGCGAATCCGGGGGCACCGGGCTCGGATTGTCGATCGTGAAGCACGTCCTCGCGTTGCACCAGGCACGACTCGAGATCGTCAGCGAAGTCGGCCAAGGCAGCACGTTCTCGATTCATTTCGGCGCGGCGCGAGTGCAAGCGCGCGGCGCGCATGGCACGGAGGCCGCATGAACGACAGCCCGAACGAACCGAAGCAGCGCAAGCAATTCCCGAAAAAAGCCGGCGCGTCGAAAAAAATTGACGAAGTAGAAGCCGACGCAATTGCAGCAATGGCACCCATGGTCGTGGCATCGACCGCGTCGGAGATCGCCGCAACGACGCCCGTACATGTCACCGAGGACAGTGCGCACCGCGCCTTGTACCTCAATCGCGAACTCTCGCAGATCGCATTCAACGAGCGCGTGCTTGCGCAATCGCGCGACCGCTCGGTGCCGTTGCTCGAACGCCTGCGCTACCTGTGCATCTCGTGCACGAACCTCGACGAATTCTTCGAAGTGCGGGTCGCCGCGATCACCCACCAGCTTGAGTTCGGCGGCACCACCGGTCCCGACGGGCTCGGCCCGGCGACTGCACTGAAACTGATCCACGAACGCGCTGGCAAGCTCGTGCAGGCGCAGTACGAACAATGGAACAAGGTGCTGCTGCCCGAACTCGCCGCAGCGGGCATCCGCATTCTCGGCAAAGATGCCTGGACAACGGCGCAGAAGCGCTGGCTGCGCAAGTATTTCCGCAACGAGATCCTGCCTGTGCTGTCGCCGCTCGGCCTTGACCCCGTGCATCCGTTCCCGCGCATCCTCAACAAGTCGCTCAACATCGCGGTCGTGCGCGAGGGCAAGGACGCGTTTGGCCGCGCCGGCCACATGGCGATCGTGCGCGCACCGCGCTCGTTGCCGCGCGTAATCCAGTTGCCGGCGGAACTCTCCGGCGGCGAACACGACTTCGTGTTGTTGTCGACGATCCTCGCCGCATTCGTCGACGAGATGTTCCCCGGCATGCAGGTCAAGGGCGCGTACCAGTTCCGCGTGACCCGCAACAGCGAATTGCTGGTCGACGAAGACGAGATGGAAAATCTCGCGCACGCGCTCAAGGGCGAGCTCGCGAGCCGCGGTTTCCTGCGCGCGACACGGCTGGAAATCAGCAGCGATTGCCCGAACGCGATCGTGAAGATGCTGCTGAAGAATTTCGAGTTGCCCGACAACGTCGTGTACCGCGTGGACGGCCCGGTCAACCTCAATCGCGCGAGCCAGTTGTACGGTCTGGTCGATCGCCCGGAACTGAAATTTCCGACCTTCCGCCCGCGCAAGCTCGAGCTCGACGGCGACGAACTCTTCGCCGCCATCCGCAAGAACGACTTGCTGCTCCATCATCCCTACGATTCGTTTGCCGGCGTGATCGACCTGCTCAAGGAAGCTGCGCTTGATCCGGAGGTGCTTGCGATCAAGCAGACGCTGTACCGCACCGGCCGCGATTCGGTCATGGTCGAACACCTGATTGAAGCATCGCGCAACGGGAAGGATGTCACTGTCGTTGTCGAACTCAGGGCCCGTTTCGATGAGGAAGCGAACATCCGCCTCGCCGACAAATTGCAGCAGGCTGGCGTGCAGGTCGTGTACGGCGTCGTCGGTTACAAGACCCACGCGAAAATGCTGCTGATCGTGCGCCGCGAACGCAAACTGCTGCGCCGCTACGTCCATCTTTCCACCGGCAACTACCATGCCGGCACCGCGCGTACGTATACCGACATCGGCCTGCTCACCTCCGATGCAGAGATCGGCGAGGACGTGCACCTGCTGTTCCAGCAACTGTCGGGACTCGCGCCGACGATCAAGCTCAAGCGCCTGCTGCAATCGCCGTTCACGCTGCACAAGCAGTTGCTGAAGAAGGTCGCGCGCGAGGCGAAACACGCGCGCGCCGGCAAACCCGCGCGGATCATCGCGAAGATGAATGCGCTCACCGAAGTCGGCGTGATGGAAGCGCTGTACAAGGCATCGCAAGCCGGTGTGAAAATAGATCTCATCGTGCGTGGCGCATGCAGCCTGCGCCCCGGCGTCGCCGGTCTTTCGGATAACATCCGCGTGCGCTCGGTGATCGGGCGATTCCTGGAGCATAGCCGCGTGTACTGGTTCGCGAACGACGACACGCCGGAGATCTGGTGCTCCAGCGCCGACTGGATGGATCGCAACCTGCTGCGTCGCGTCGAAACCTGTTTCCCGATCGAACGCGCCGACCTCGCCGCGCGCGTTTACGCCGAGGAACTCGACAACTATCTGCGCGACAACACCCAGGCGTGGGAACTCGGTGGCGACGGCAACTACATCCAAATCCAGCCGCAGGGCGAAACCGCGTATTCGGCGCAGGGCGCCTTGCTTGCGAAGTTGTGCGCGACGTGACGCCAGTGGCGCGCAGGATCGAAACCGCAATGCCGGCACGCACGGCGATCGGCGACGACGCCCTGCTCGCGGCGCTCGATCTCGGTTCCAACAGTTTCCACATGGTCGTTGCCCGGCATGTGCTCGGCCAGCTACGCGTGGTCGATCGCCTGCGCGAGACCGTGCGCCTCGCCGAAGGACTCGATGGCGAAGGCGGCCTGCGCGCGGACGTGCAGATGCGCGCGCTCGATTGCCTGTCGCGCTTCGGCCAGCGCATCCGCACGATCCCGCAGCATTGCGTGCGCGTGGTCGCGACCAACACGGTGCGTCAGTTGCGCGATCCGCGCGCCTTCATGCAACCGGCGGAAGCCGCGCTCGGGCATCCGATCGACATCATTTCCGGTCGCGAGGAGGCGCGCCTGGTCTATCTCGGCGTGGCCCATGCGAGTCCGCCGAGCGGCAAGCGCCGCCTCGTGATCGACATCGGCGGCGGCTCGACCGAATTCATCATCGGCGAAGGCTACGAACCGCTCGAACGCGAGAGCCTGCAGATGGGCTGCGTCGCGAGCACGCGGCGTTTCTTCGACACTGGCAAACTCGGCCGCAAGCGCTGGAAGGATGCGCTCACCGAAGTCTCGGCCGAGTTCCAGCAATTCGTGCGCGCGTATCGCGAACGCGGCTGGACGGATGCGATCGGATCGTCTGGCACGATCAAGTCGGTCAGCGAAATCCTGTCGGCGATGAAGCTAACCCGCGGCGCGATCACCGATGACGGACTCGCTGCCCTGTGCGAGCGCTTGCTGGAGTTCGAGCGCATCGAGGACATCGACCTGCCGGGACTTTCCGAAGACCGCCGACCGGTCATCGCCGGCGGTTTGCTCGTGCTACAGGCGGCGTTCAACGAACTCGGACTCAAGCGCATGCAGTCGAGCAAGTCGGCACTGCGCGAAGGCGTGTTGTACGACATGCTCGGCCGCGCGAGCGAGCGCGATCCGCGCGATGCGTCGATCGATGCGATGTCCGAACGCTACGGCGTCGATCGCGAGCAGGCCGCGCAGGTCGAACGTACCGTGCTGATGCTGTTCGACCAGGTTGCTTCGACGTGGGAACTCGACGGCGATGCGCGCCGCATGCTCGCCTGGGCTGCACGCGTGCACGAGATCGGACTCGCGATCGCGCACAGCCAGCACCACGTACATGGCGCGTACCTGATCGAACATTCCGACATCGCGGGTTTTTCGCGACCGGAACAACAGGTGCTTGGCGCACTCGTGCGTTGCCAGCGCCGCGCGGTCGCGATGGCAAGCATCAATGCCTTGCCCGAACGGCTGGAACTGGAAACCTTGCGCTGCGCCTTGCTTCTACGGCTTGCGGTACTGTTGCATCGTGGCCACGACCGCGACGTGCTGCCCGCGATCAAGTTCGTCGTGGACGCGAAGGAGTTGAAACTGCGCCTGCCCGAACACTGGCTCGGCAGCCACCCGCTGACCCGCGCCGACCTCGATAGCGAGCGCGAGGAACTTGCCGAGATCGGTTACACGCTGGGTATCAGGGCGGGTTGATCTAAGGATGGTCTGAACAAGTCCATCCTGGGCTTCTTCAGACGCTACGAGTCCGGCGCATGCCCGGACTCGTAGCACGCGAATCAACGACTTGCGCAGTCGTTCGCAGCGGTGCATTCGTGCACCGCAAGAACCTCTGAACTTGTTCAGAGGTTCCCTAAGCCCTTCTCCCCGATCGATGGAAGAAGGGCTTCAGCTTCAACACGGATGCAGTCAGCGCATACCCATCACATACGGGCGATCGGTGAACTGGTCGACGCTGGCCAGGCCCTTCTGGTCGAGCCGATCCAGTCGCGCCGACGCGGAAGGATGGGTCTTATAGAGGTTGCTGGTCCGGCCGCCATCGCTGACCGCATCGAGCTTCTGTAGTACCGCGTACATCGCGAGCGGATTGTAGCCGGCGCGTGCCGCGTAGATCAGCGAGGCGCCGTCGGAACGGTATTCCACATCCTTGTCGAACTTCGTCAGGAGCACGCTCGCGCCCTGCTTCGCGAAATAATTGGCGAACTGTCCGGCGGCACCTGCATGCGCGGTCGCCTTGTCGATCGCGATGCCGGTCACGAGCGATGTCGCCGCCTGCTTCATGATCACGTAATAGTGGTCGCGTGCCACCACGTGGCTGATCTCGTGGCCCAGCACGGCGGCGACCTCATCATCTGATTGCAGCACTTCGTACAGGGCGCGGGTGACGATGATGTAGCCGCCCGGCGCGGCGAAGGCATTCATCTCGGGACTGTCCACGACGGCGAAGGTCCAGGGCAGGTCGTCACGCGGCGTCTGCATCGCGACCCAATGCCCGATCGTATTGACGCGACGCTGCGCCTGCGGATTCTCCCAGATCGGCAAGACGCTCAGCACGCGGCCCGCGATCTGCGGACCCATCGCGATCTCGTCGTCCACCTTCTCCTGCTCGCTCTTGGGCATCGCGTCCGCCGCCTTGTCGGCAGAAGAGCCAAGGCCGAGATGGCTGCCGAGCATCCCCAATGCACCGGCCTTGACGGCGTGGGACTGCTGATCCTTCATCTGGGTTTCCTCCGACGACCCGGAGGTGGCCCGGTGCCCTTCGCCAAGCCCGGGTTCCTTCTTGTAGGCGACGTCGGTCTTCTGCAGGTTCATCCGGCTCGCGTAGGCGCTCGCCGCTCCTGCATCCACGCGGAAGGTCTCCATGCGCGCGACCGCTGCTCCATTAAACGTCGCGCCGCGCAATTGTTCTTCGTCGAATCCGCGTACACCCGCCGATTCGCTGGGCTTGGGATGCCCGCCGAACATCGAATAGCCGTCGTTCTTCCCACCACCATCGGCCTTGGCCAGGCGCACTTCGTTGATCTTCACGAAGCCCGTGGAGCCCGGTTGCGCCTTCACGTCGAACCAGAGCCCTTGCTGGCTTTCCACTTCGATCGGGCTGCCCTTGTTCAACGAGGTCACGGTCGGTGAGGTCGTCGATGCGGCCTGGTGAACGGCGACTTTGTCCTTGTAGACGGTCGCCGCAGTCGTGCCTGCTGTTCCTGGCGCGGGTGCGGGTGCGGCTACCGGTGCCGGCGCAGCGGCAGGCGTGTGTTTTTTCGCAGCGATCGCGGTGCCGGCAAGGGCGACCAGGATCGAGAGGGTCAGGATTCGGAAGTGGGTGCGCATGGTGGCGATTCCTCTTGTGGCTGTGATGCGATGGCGCTCGCTGGTGTGGGGCGCGAATGGATGTCGTCGGATTCTGTGTCGCTCGGTTTGACATAACGCGGAAGGCAATCGATATCGGACGCAATGAACGCACGCAGGCTGGTGCTCACCGGCAACAGCAGCAATTTCCCCAGCGTATTCTGCAACGACATCGACCGTTTCTGCGCATCCATCCCGCTCAGGTCGATGTACACGCCCCCGGCGGTGACCACCTGGTCGAGACGATTTTCATCGGCGATCTTGACCAATTCGTCGTTGATCAGCTTCAGGTCGTGCAGAATCTCCCAGCGCAATTCCTCGACCGAAGGCGCGTCGCAGATCATCAACACCACGTCGCGAAAATCCGATGCAAGCCATGTTTTACGCTCGATCAGGCCTTCGTGCATCTTTCCGTAACCGTGCGCGTAAAGCACGCGGCGGATGCGGCGCCGGTATTCGTTGGTTTCCCAGAACCGCCGCGCCTCCGGGTTGCGCCCGACGATTTCCAGGTCCCGGCCCACGCTGACGCGCAGGATCAGCAGCACGATGTGCAGTCGATCGCCTTCACCAAGCTCCTTGACGTGGTCGTCGTTGCCCAGCGCGCGACCGCGCATGCCGGCAAGGTAGGTGCGGCAGATACCGAAGAAGGCGAGCGAGTAGCCCACCGACGTGAAGATGTCGAAGAAATAAGTGGTGAACGTCAGCATCAGCATCGCGATCGCGGTCAGCACCAGGTTGGTCGCGGTAAAGACCGAATCGATGTCCTGCGATGGCTCGCCGCGCCAGAACGAATATCCGATCAGGATCACCAGCAACGCCGCAAGCCCGTACTTGAAGCCCGGCGGCGGCATCCGGATCCAGGTGTTGTTGACCAAGTTCTCGACCGCTTCGGCCTGCAATTCCACGCCCGCCATCTGCGTATCGATGGGCGTTGGCTTGAAATCGTTGATGCCCGATGCGACGTAACCGACCATCACGATCTTGCCTTTCAGGTCCGGCAATTTTTCACCGGGCTTGAGGCACGGAGTGTGCTCGTCGGGCAACAGGTCGACCGCGCTGATCACCGGCAGACGGTGGTGTGTGCGCCAGTTCAGGCGGATGCTTTGCGGGAAATCGGTGAACTTGCGATGCGTCGCCTGCGCGGCGACGAGCGCCGCCATCGACGGAACTCCCCAGTCGCCAGCCTGTTGCCAGACATCGAAATCGCGCATCACGCCATCGCCCGCGCGGGTGATGTTGACGAAACCGCTGCGCTTGCGCATCGCCTCGCCGAAGGGAAGGTCCATTCCGATCACCGGCGCATTGCCCGGCTTCGCCACGACCGGCAACGCTGTCGGCCATTGATTGATGGTATTCGTCGGCGGAGTGTCGGCCTGGGCATCGCCATAATTCGCGCCGAAAAACGCAGGCGCGCCCAATTGGGCCACCTGCAACAGCATGTCGTCGGATCCGGCCTGCGCGTTCTGCTTGTCAAGGAAGAGCACGTCGTAACCGACGGCGGCCACGCCGGCATCGCCAAGCGCAGTCAGCAAATCCGCATGGCGATCGCGCGGCCATGGCCAACCGGCTTCGCCCTTCTTCTCGAAATGCTCGATCGAGCACTCGTCGATCTCGGCGACGATCACGCGGCCTGAGGATTTCGGATCGATCGGGCGCCTTGCGATCACCGAGTCGAACAACGAATCTTCGGCCGACGCGAGCGAGCGCCCGCCGCCCAGTTGTTGCCCATTCCAGACGCCGAATCCGTAGAAGTCCCAGAACAGGAAACCGAGCGCGATCACGGTCATCGCGAGAAAAAACGAGAACCGCAGCCGCGACGCGAACGCCGCCGACGTGCGCCCGAAGGCACGCTCGTAAAGACCCCACGTCTTGATGAACCATGCCGCCGCGCGCTCGAGCAGGCTCGGTTTCGGCGGCACGCCTTTCTTCACAGCCATGCGCGGTCTTTCCCTTCCCTCGCCAGCGCTTATCGTCGCACGCCATGCTGCCGATTGGTGCGCGGCTAGAATCGTGCGGGCTCGAAATGCGATCGGCGGCGAGTCGGTTCGACTGATATCTGGAAACAGTCATCGCAGTCGACGGAAGCTTCATCTGACGCGCGGCACGGTATGTCCAGGACCGCGACCAATACAGGGAAGCCGACATGCAGTCAGCATTCATCCTTCGCGTCGCATGATCCATCGGGAATTTTCCATAACGCCAAGGAGGCGCATCATGAAAAGCCAGCTGATTCTTGCCGCGAGCATTGCACTCGTACTCGCTGCCCCCGCATTCGCGCAGTACAACACGCAAGCCACGCCGCCAGCTTCACAAGCAGCTCCCGACCAGACAGCCCCCGCCGACTCGCCATCAATGAGTTCCGATGCGCGGCAGCCGGCAGCGACTGCGCCGCACCATCGCATGCGCCATCGCCAGAGTGGCCGACACAGTTCCGCTGCCGAAGGCTTGACCGGTAACGAATCGGGAACCGCCGCTTACCAAGCCTCCAATCGGGTGAAAAACTATCCGGCCGTCGACCATGGTCACGTTGCCGGCGATCCGCCGGTCATCGATCACAGCGGCGACCAGACACCCGTCGCGAATCCGACTGCCGCCACGATCACGGTTCCACCGACCCGCTGATCGCCGTTAGCGGAAAACCATTCGCTATTTGCGGAAATTCATCTCCCGCTTCTTGCAGCGCGCATCGAAGTATGGGCAGCCGAATCGAAATCGGCCGCCCTCTTTGATTTCGCGGGTCTCTTTCGAACTACGCCGTCATCCGCGCGTCATCACACGGTCACCGGCGTGGCACATGGAATGCGCATACTTCGTGCCCATGCGCTACGCCATCGTCACCGAGACCTATCCGCCTGAAGTCAACGGCGTCGCATTGACGGTGCATGCACTCGAATCCGGGCTGCGCAGTCGCGGCCACCAGGTCAACGTGATCCGCCCGCGCCAGGCTGACGAGTGCGTAGGCGGCAAGGACAATACGGCGGCCCACCAGATGCTGGTACGTGGCGCACCGCTGCCGCGCTATCCCGGATTGCGTTTCGGATTGCCCGCTGGGCGCACGCTTGCGGATTCGTGGCGCAAGCAACGGCCCGACGCTATCTACGTGGCGACCGAAGGCCCGCTCGGCTGGTCGGCGGTGCGCACGGCGCGCAAGCTCGGCATTCCGGCGACGACCGGTTTCCACACGCGCTTCGACGAATACGTCGAACGCTACGGCGCGGCTTTCCTCACGCCGGTCGCGTTCGCGTGGATGCGGCGCTTCCACAACATGGCCGATGCGACCATTGTGCCGACCGATCAACTTGCGGATTTCCTGCGCTCGCGCGGCTTCCGCGACGTGCAGGTGTTGCGCCGGGCGGTGGATACAAAACTGTTCGATCCCGCTCGTCGCGATCGTGCGCTGCGCGCATCCTGGGGTCTCGGCGACGATGCACTCGCGGTGATGTACCTCGGCCGCATTGCACCGGAAAAGAATCTCGGCCTCGCCATCGCCGCATTCCGCACGATCCAGAAACGGTATCCCGATGCGCGCTTCGTGTGGGTCGGCGACGGTCCTTCGCGCGCGGCGATCGAATCGGCCCATCCGGATTTCATATTCGTCGGCGTGCATCATGACGAGATGCTTGCTCGGCATTTCGCGAGCGCCGATCTGTTTCTGTTTCCAAGCCTCACAGAAACTTTCGGCAACGTCACCCTTGAAGCGATGGCGAGTGCCGTGCCAACCATCGCATTCGACTATGGCGCCGCGCGCGAACACCTGCGCGCTGGCATCCACGGCGCGGCAGTGCCATTCGGCGACAATGACGCCTTCGTGCGCGCCGCATTGCATCTGGCATCGGATGCGCGGATGCGTCGCGCCATGGGCGCGCAGGCAAGGATCGCGGTTGCGCAGCTCAATCCGGAATCGGTCGCGTGCAATTTTGATGCGTTGTTGTCAGGACTCGCGACGCAACGGAGCGCAGCGTGAACTTGCGCTCGCCCATCGCGCGCGCGCCAACCGCATTCGTTCGGCGCGAGGCGCAGCTGTGCATCGCCGCAAACCGCTGGGGCCAGCGTGACCTTGTACGTCGCTATTTCGCGGCGGTCAGCCACCTTGGGGACGGTATGTTCTGGTACGCATTGATGGCGATGATCGTGCTGGTGCGCGGTATCGAAGGCCAATGGCTGGATGGCTTGCGCGCATCGGTCCACATGGCTGCGACGGGCGTCGTGGCATTGCTGTTGTACCGCAGCCTGAAACGTTCGACGCGTCGCCGCCGCCCATATGCCGACGACGCGCGCATCACCGCATTGGTACCAGCGCTCGACGAATTCAGCTTCCCATCGGGCCACACCTTGCACGCAGTCGCGTTCACGCTGGTCGCACTCGGCCACTATCCGCTGCTCGCATGGTTGCTGATTCCATTCAGCGCGAGCGTCGGCGCATCACGCGTCGTCCTTGGTCTGCACTACCCGAGCGACGTGATCGCAGCGACCGCGATCGGCGTCGCCATCGCGAGCGTGTCGTTATGGCTTGTGCCGGGTGCGACATTGTTTGGTTGAATGCCTTTCCAACAACCCAAATTTTCGGATGGCGCTGCCGGATTCAATGCGTGCGGCAGATGGCGGCGATAGCCCTTGCTACCGCCGCCCGCACCTGAACCAGTTGAACATCTATATCAATTGAAGTCCTGCGTGAAGCGCAGTCCGAACGTTCGCGGCGCCACCGGTACGACGTAGACCTGGCCGGTTTTCGGATCGCCTCCATTCGCGCAGACCGTTTCAGTGCACTGCGCGAATCGTGCCACTTGCCCGCGCTCGTCGAACGCGTTTTCGAGGAAGGCATCGAGCGCCCAGCTGTTTTTCTTGATGCCCACGGAAAAATCGACGGTCGTGTAGGCTGGAAGGTTTCCAAGCAGCTGCCGCTCGACCAGTCGCAGATCCGAGGTGCGCTGCCCGACGTGGACGACGGCCGCCTGGAAATAGGAGTCCATTCCACCGACAGTGAAATTGTAGCGACCGATGAGATTGGCCTTGACCTTCGGCGTCACCGGCAATTGGGTTCCTTTTGGCGCTTGTGGTCCGTCCGGATAAGAGACGCCGTTGACAACGCTGCCCGGCGGGCAATCGGTGACTGGATTACCGAGTGCATCCGTACTGCCGCAGTAGTTGGAAGTCAGCTTGGCGTTGTAGAACGCGACGCCGCCCGAGAGATCCAGGTCGTCGGTCGCCTTCCAGACGATGCTGGTTTCCAGACCCCTGATTTCGGCCTGGTTGGCGTTCTTGATCGTGGTCAACCCGTTGTCGCCCGGCTCCAGCACCGCGAACTGGAAGTTCTTCCACTTTTCATCGAATACCGACCCGTTCCAGCGCACGCGGTTGTTCAGCCAGCTCGTCTTCCAGCCGAACTCAAGGTTATCCAGGTAGTCGGAGACGTAAGGCGGCAGATCGCCTTTACGGTTGATGCCGCCTGGACGATAGCCTTGCGACCAGGTTCCGTAGATCATCTTGTCAGGATCGATCTGGTAGGTCAGGTTCAATTTTCCGACATGGTTGGTTTCCTTCACGCTCTTGTCGAGGTTGGTGCAAGGCGCACCGTGGAATGGCCCGGCGAAGCAATCGTTCTCCCCGCTCTTGAATCCGAAGTAGCCCACCAGGCTGTTGTCCACCTTGAACTCGCGAATGCCCGCGGTGGCCTTGAGCTTGTCGGTGAAGGCATAGCTCATCTGGCCGAACAACGCCTCGTCCCTGTCCGTGCGCAGTTGCTCGGTCAGCCAAATCGTGTTCGGCCACCCATCGACCGAACTGGCAGGATCCAGGCCATTGATGAGGTAGTCCTGCTGGATCTGGTGCGTCTGTTCTTGCCAGTAGAAGCCGCCGACGAAGCTCAGGCGCCAGTCGGCCGGAGAAGCGATGCGCAGTTCGTGGCTGGTCTTGCCGAACGTGTCCACGCTCTTGATGAATTGCGATGGATTGATGAGGTTGCCGTCCTTGTTGTATCTGTTGTAGGAACCCGCGTACAGGGTGTCGTACCAGAACGAATAGTCGCTGTAGTCCGAGTCGGCGTGTTCGTGGCGGTTGAGGTGGGCGAACGCGTAGGTCACGTCGAAGTTGCCGATCTTGCCCTGCACGGTCAGCCCTGCCTGGGTCCAGTTGTCGGTCGCGTCCTCGGGGTAGAAATGAGTGATCTTCAGGTCGCCAACGGCTGGGTCAAAACTGAACTCGCCGTGGGATTTCTGCCGTTGCGAGACCACGCTCGGAGTGATGGTCCAGTTGTCGTCGAGGTTGATCTGCAACGCCGCACGCGCGCCATTGGTATCGATGGTGTTGTAGTTGTTCTTCGCCGCACCCGTGCACACGAGCTGGGCCGTGCTGGTGCAGTTCTGGTTGCTGACCACGCCGCCCCAGCCAGGAGGGTCATCGCTGGGACTGCGAGGAAACTGGCGCGATCCCGGTACATTGTCGATGTACCCGGCGTCGTGCTTGTCCCACGCGACCACGCGGATCGCTGTGTGGTCATTGAACGGGATGTTGACGTAGCCTTCTTCCAGATTGCCGATACCGCCGTGATCCACGGAATCGAGCTCGACGGAATAGCTGGCGGAGAAGCGCTTCGGGTCGGGCTTGTTGGTGATGATGCGCAGAGTGCCGGCCTGCGAACTCGCGCCGTACAACGTGCCCTGCGGGCCTGCAAGCGACTCGACGCGCGCAATGTCGTAGATGTGCAGGTCGAGCGGACCGTCGATCGTGGTGATCGGTTCCTCATCGAGGTACACGCCGACGCTTGGGAGCGGTCCGGAGTGGTTGCCATCGCTGCCGTCGGCGACGCCGCGCATGAAGATCTGTGCGCTGCCAGGCCCGTCGGCCTGGTACGACACTGTCGGCAAATACTTGACGTAGTCGTCGAAACTCTTGACGTTGAGTTCCTGCAACTTCTGATTGCCGATCACGTCGAGGCTGATCGGCACCTTTTGCGGGTTCTCCGCGCGTTTCTGCGCGGTGACGGTGATGGTGTCGAGCGTCTTGTGATCCTTCGACGCGGTTGGCGCCGGCGTCGAAGGATCCTGTGCCGGAGCCTGCGTGGCGTCCTGCGCGAAGGCCATCGAACTGAAAGCGAAATAGATCGCAGCAACGAGCGGCAACCTGCTCAATGCCGGCGGACGGCATCCGCGTTGCGTCTTCAACGTCTTGTGCATTGCGTTCCCCTCATGATCGCTATGGATGTCAATTGTCGTTTTCCCCAACCCCGAACTCCGGTACTGACGGATACGCATCCAGTACCGGTCCCAATGCGCCTTTCAATGGTGCAAGCCATGGCTCGAAATGACGCCAGTAATCGACGCCTTCGCGATAGATCGGCTTGCGCACCTGTTCGGAACTCGCGGTGCGCACCGGCCGCGCGTTCTCGAAAAATCGCAGGCATTGCTCCTCGAATGGGAGCCCGCAATACGCGAGCAACCGTCGCACTTGCGCCTCGGTGTCATCCACCATCGCTTCGTAGAACACATGATGGATGCGCCCCGGCAACACGTCGTCGAAGTGCGTCATGAGTTCCACGTAGTCATGGTAATAACGGCCGATGCCGTCGAGGCTATACGTGAAGTTTTGCCCGCGCGCGAACTGTTGCTTGAATCCGGAGAAGCAGCAGGCCAGCGGATGCCGGCGCGCGTCGATGATCTTCGCGTTCGGCAGCATCAACTGGATCAGGCCGATGTGCGCGAAATTGTTCGGCATCTTGTCGATGAAGAACGGCGCATCCGTCTTGCGCTGGATGCGCGTGTGCTCGATGTATTGCTCGCCGAGTGCGCGCACCTGATCGGCATCGAGGTTTGCCAGCGCGTCGTGGTAAGGAATCGCATGCGCAGGCGTCATCGATGAGGCCGCAGCCTGTTGCCGCAGCAGGCGTGTCGTCGCGATGATCTCCGGCAATTCCATCGTGCCTTCGATCAGCGAATGGCTCGACAGGATCTGTTCGATCAAGGTCGATCCGGCGCGCGGCAGGCCCACGATGAAGATCGGGTCGCGTGCGGCCGAACCGAAGCCGGCTCGCACGTCGAAGAACGACTTCGTGTAGATCTTCTTCGCACGCCGCATGCGCTTCGTGGTGTCGTCGGCGTCGTAGGGATTCTGGCTCAGCCGCAGCGCGTTACCGTGCTCGTAGTGGCCGAACGAGGACGCGTAGTCGCCTGCGTCCTCCAGCGCCTTTCCCAGCGCGAATTCCAGATGCAGGCGTTGTTCGGTATCGAGTTCGCCGCGTTCCAGTTCGCTTCGCATCGCCGCGACATCAGCCGCGGCGAAGCGAAAGGTCTTGAGGTTGGCCAAGCTCCACCATGCCTCGCCGAGTGCCGGCTCGAGCGCAATGCAGCGACGATAGGCTTCGATCGCCTTGTCGCCTTCACCGTGGGTCTTGAGCGCATGGCCGTAACTCAACCAGATGTTCGCCTGGTCCGGATATTCCTTGAGGATGCCCGCATACAGCCCGATCGCCGGGGAGTACTCGCCGATCCGGCACAGCACCACGGCCTTGAGGTTGCGATAACCCGGATTCGATGGCTCGATCGTCAACAGCTTTTCGATCTCGCCCAGTGCCTCGCTCGGCTTGTTGCCGCGATGCAGGACCAATGCGTAATTCTGTCGCGCCGCATGGAAGCCAGGCGCAAGTTCGAGGCAGCGCGCGAGCAGGTTCTCGGCATCTTCGTGGCGGCCGAGTCGCGCCGCGACTTCCGCCAGCATGCGGATCGCGGCGACATCGGTCGGCGATTTCTTCAGGTGCCCGCGCAGCAGCACCTCGGCCTCGGGGATGCGGTTTTCGTACAGCGCATTGGCTGCGCGCAGCAATTCAGGATCGCGGGTGGAGAACCGGACGTGGTTCGCGTAGGCGGCTTCGGCGCCGGCAGTATCGCCCAGCGCAGTGAGGTGATCGCCCAACGCCAGCCACGCCTGCGGCAGATCGGGCTTGAGCGCGATCGCGCGGCGCAGCGCTTTCAGTGCCGCATCGCCGCGCTGGGCGCGGCCAAGCGCAATGCCGAGTTCGAAATGCACCATTGCCGACCTCGGTTGCTCCACTGCAAGCGGTTCGAGCACCTGCAAGGCCTGCGCAATATCGCCACGTCGGCGATGCGATGAACCCAGCACGAGCACGGCCGCTGGATGATTGCCCACCGACTTGATGATTTCACCAGCCTGCTCGGCTGCCAGCACCGGATCGACCGCGAGCAGGCGCGAGGCGTGCGCAAGAGCCTGTTCCAGCGAGGCAGTCGGTTGCTGCGCGGTGCTCATCGAATACCCATTGCGTGGCACTTCATTGCATGGTTTTTCATCGCATGGATGCGCGAACTGCAATGATCGCAGCGGCAATTGTTGCGCATCATGTTAGCTGCACTCCTCAAATGCCAGCGCCAATCCCTGGCCGACCCCGACACACATCGTGACCAGCGCCCGACCCCGCTGCCGAAGCTGCCCAAGTTCGTGCATCGCAGTCAACACCAGGCGTGCGCCGCTCGCACCGAGCGGATGACCCAGCGCGAGCGCGCCGCCATTGCGATTGACGTGCTCGGCATCGTCGGCCAGCCCAAGCGCACGCGTCACTGCAAGCACCTGCGCGGCGAAGGCCTCGTTGATCTCGATCGCATCGAAATCCCCCAGCGCAAGCTGCAGCCGTGCAAGCAACTTTGCGGTCGCCGGCACCGGACCAATCCCCATCGTGCGCGGCGCGACGCCGGCCGAAGCCATGCCGAGCACGCGCGCGCGTGGCGTCAATCCCCAACACGCGACTGCATCTTCGGATGCGAGCAGCAAAGCGCACGCACCATCGTTGATACCGGACGCGTTGCCTGCGGTGATGCTGGAATCCGCACCTAGCAAGGGTTTCAGCGCCGCAAGTTTTTCCGCGGTCGTGTCCGCGCGCGGTTGTTCGTCGGCAGAAATTTTCGCTGCCGGCATCAGTTCCAGTTCAAAACGGCCCGCAGCGACCGCACGTGCGGCACGCTGCTGCGAACGCAATGCATAGGCATCCTGGTCAACGCGACTGATGCCGTGCTCGCGCGCGAGGTTCTGCGCGGTCTGCGGCATGCTGTCGGTGCCGAAGCCCGACTCCATCAAAGGGTTGACGAAACGCCATCCCAGCGTCGTGTCTTCCAGCGTCTGTTCGCGCGAGAAGGCCGTGTCCGCCTTGGCCATCACGTACGGCGCGCGCGACATGCTCTCGACGCCGCCGGCGATGGCCACCTCGCACTCGCCCGTCGCGATCGCGCGCGCGGCCTGGCCGACCGCTTCGAGTCCGGACGCACACAGCCGATTGACGGTGACTGCAGGTACCGACACCGGCAAGCCCGCAAGCAATGCCGCCATCCGCGCGACGTTGCGATTGTCCTCGCCAGCCTGGTTCGCGCAGCCGAGGATGACTTCATCGATCGCTTCCGGATCCAGTGAAGGCACGCGTTGCAGCAGCTGGCGGATCGGCAGCGCGGCGAGATCGTCGGCGCGGATGCCCGACAAACCGCCGCGATAGCGACCGAACGGCGTGCGCACGCCATCGCACAAATAGGCAACTCGCGGTTTCATAGCGACACCGCCACCAGGCGATGGGCAGGCAGGCAGCGTTCGATCGCTTTCGCGGTCTCGCGCAGGTTCGGCAACATCGAACCGACCGCTTCGCGCTCGACTCCCGCGTGGTACGACAGACTGACATTCAGCGCTGCAGCGACGCGCCCGGCCTGGTTATGGATTGGCACGGCCACCGAACACAAACCGAGTTCGAGTTCCTGTTCTACGTAGGCGTATTGCTGCGTGCGCGCATCGTCGACGATGCGCTTGAGCTTGCGTGGATTGGTCACCGTATGCGGCGTGAGCCGGCGCGGCTCGCACTGCGCGAGCCAGGTCTTGAGGTCGGCGTCGGATAATCCCCCCAACAACACGCGCCCCATCGATGCGGCGAACGCCGGCAGCCGCGCGCCGATCCCGAGCGCGACCGTCATCACCCGTTGCACCGGCACGCGCGCGATATAGACGATCGATTGCGCATCGAGCACGGCCATCGAGCAACTCTGGTTGACGCTGTGCGCGAGCGATTCGAGCAGCGGCTGCACCATGTCGGTGAGGTTGAGCGTGCCCAGGTAACCGAAGCCGAGCTCAAGCACGCGCGGCGTGAGCGCATAGCCGCGCCCTTCCATGCGCACGTAGCCAAGATGCTGCAAGGTGAGGACGAGACGCCGCGCAGCCGCGCGCGACAGATCCGTGCGCGTGGCGACTTCGGCCAGGCTTGGATTGGCCTGTTCGGCGTCGAAGCTGCGCAACACCCGCAAGCCGCGCGCGAGCGATTGCACATAGTCCGGACTGTGCTCGAAGGTTTTCACCGGTTTCGGCATCGCTGTTCCCGCATCAGCATCGCCCGCCCGTCGAGGCCATGTTGACGGCGAGATTAGTGGTTTGTAGCATTGTACGCAATGCGGACAAGTGTGCGATATTCGCACAGCGCAGCCGGGGCATACGTGGAAGAGCGCGCATCCGTACTGCACAGCTGGTGCATTCAGTCCGAATGGAATGCCCCGACCGTGGTTGGCGGCGCCGGCGCGCGACTGCATCTTGCCGATGGCAGTTCGATCCTGGACATGAGCAGCCTCGCCGAGTGCAGCAACCTCGGCCACCAGCATCCGCGCCTGGTCGCCGCGATCCGTGCACAGGCGGAACAACTCTGCTTCGTGACCAATGCCTGGGGCGCAGCGCCGCGCGCGGAACTTGCGGAACGCCTGCTGTACGTCTCGGGTTACGAAGGCGGACGCGTGTTCTTTACGCTCGGCGGCGCCGATGCGAACGAACACGCGGTCACCATCGCGCGCCAGGCATCGCGCAAACCGCGCGGCATCGTGATCGCGCGCGATCGCTCGTACCACGGCGCGACCCACCTCGCGATGGCGCTTTCCGGCGACACGCGTACGCAAGCGCAGGTCGATCCAGACGCGCTCGGCGTCAGCCATGTCGCGCCGCCGTACGCGTACCGCTGCCCGTTCGGCAGTCGCGATGCGAACGAATGCGGCGAACTCGCCGCGTCTGCGGTCGGCGATCGCATCGATGTCTTCGGCGCCGACCGCGTCGCCGCAGTCATCATGGAGCCGGATGCGGGATCGAACGGCATCGTCGCGCCCGACAGTTACTGGCCCGCCCTGCGCCGCACGACCGCCGAGCGCGACGTATTGCTGATCGCAGACGAAGTGATGAGCGGATTCGGTCGTTGCGGCGAATGGTTCGCATGGCAGCGCCATGGAGAAGACGCACGTCCGGACATGATGACGCTCGCGAAAGGTCTGACTGGCGCGGCGTTGCCGCTGGGTGCTGTCGTATTGGGGGCGAAGGTTGCCGCGCGCATTGAACACCAGATGCTTTACACCGGACTCACCTACTGCGGCCATCCGCTGTCTTGCGTGGCGGGCCTCGCAGCATTGCAGGCTTATGAAGACGAACGCCTCATCGAACGTTCGCGCGCACTCGGCGGCCAGCTGTTCGATGAATTGCGGCGCATGCAGGCGCACCATCCAGTCATCGGCGACGTGCGCGGTGGGCACGGTCTGTTCGCTGTGGTCGAACTCGTGGCCGATCGCGTCACCCGCGTACCGCTCGCACTCTGGCCGCAGACACCCGCGCCGCTTAAAGCGCTGGTCGACGCGGCGATGATCGAAGGCGTGTCGTTCGGCACGCGCGGCAACCTGATCCTGCTCGCGCCGCCGCTGGTGATCGAGGAGAGCGATCTCACCGATGCACTGGCGCTGCTCGATCGTCTGTTGTCCCGCTTTTTCCCGGCAAATCAAGGCTGCAGTTGATGGCATTCCGCTTGACCTATGCAACGATGTACAACCCGCCCGAAGCGATGCACGAAGGCTTCGAGGCGGCGCTCGCGCGCACCGAAGCCGGGCTCGGCAAACGCCATCCCTTGTTCATCGACGGCGCCGATCGCGATGCCGCGCACTACGCGGATCGACGCAGCCCGATCGATCACGACCTGCATCTCGGCGAATT
Source organism: Lysobacterales bacterium (assembly GCA_038226665.1). Classification (GTDB taxonomy): domain Bacteria; phylum Pseudomonadota; class Gammaproteobacteria; order Xanthomonadales; family Xanthomonadaceae; genus SZAS-103. The sequence continues at coordinate 368,857 of JBBRQI010000001.1, forward strand.
CGCGCTCGCCGATGCCAAGGATGCGGACATGGCAATGCGCGCAGCGCAGGCCGCCTTCCCTGCATGGCGCGCGACGCCGGCAAACGAACGCATTCGCCTGATCCGCCGCGTCGCCGCGATCATGGAGGAACGCGTCTACGACATTGGTGCCGCGCTCGTCCTCGAAGTCGGCAAGAACCGTCTCGAAGCGCTCGCCGAAGCGCAGGAAACCGTCGATTTCTTCAACTGCTACGCCGACGATTTCGAAAACCACGCCGGCTACATCAACGATTTGCCAAACGATCCGGTGGAAGGCTGGACGTCGCGCAACCGCAGCGTGATGCGACCGCATGGCGCGTGGGTCGTGATCGCGCCATTCAACTTCCCGCTGGCGCTGGCCGGCGGCCCGGTCGCGGCCGCGCTGGTCACCGGCAACACTGTCGTCGTCAAGGGCGCGAGCGATACCCCGTGGGCGGGACGCCTGCTCGCCGATTGCATTCGCGACGCGGGATTGCCACCTGGCGTGTTCAATTATCTTTCCGGTTCCGGGCGCGATATTGGCGAATTGCTGGTGCGGCATCCGCTCACGGCGGGCGTGACGTTCACCGGTTCGGTCGCGGTCGGCAAGCAGCTGATGCAGCACATGGCCGGCGGCGCGTGGCTGCGGCCGTGCATCGCCGAGATGGGCGGCAAGAATCCGTGCATCGTTACCGCGCATGCGGATCTCGACCGCGCAGCCGCTGGCATCGTGCGCTCCGCTTACGGCATGGGCGGACAGAAATGTTCGGCGCTGTCACGGTTGTACGTGCATGAATCCGTGGCCGATGCGCTGATCGAACGCCTGCGGAAACAGATCGCTGCCATCCGCACCGGCGATCCACGGCGGCGCGAAAACTGGCTCGGCCCGGTGGTGAATGCCACGGCCTACGACAATTACGCACGCTATTCCGACGCGCTACGCACGGGCGGCGCGAATGTGATCCATGGCGGCGCGCAAATCAAGGAAGATGATCTCGCACGCGGCTGGTACGTCGAGCCGCTGTTCGTGGAAGCCCCGCTGGATCACAGCTTGTGGCAGCACGAAATGTTCCTGCCGGTACTGATGCTGCATCGCTATCGCGACAACGACGAAGCGATGCGGCTAGCCAACGACACATCGATGGGGCTCACTGCCGGCTTCTTCGGCGGCGCTGATGAAATACCCTGGTTCCACGACAACATCGAAGCCGGCGTGACCTACGTCAATCGACCGCAGGGTGCGACCACCGGTGCGTGGCCAGGCTACCAACCCTTCGGCGGCTGGAAGGGCTCGGGATCGACCGGCAAGGCGATCGCATCGTTCTACTACCTTGCGCAATACCTGCGCGAACAGTCGCGAACCGTCGTGGACTGAACCATGATCCTGTCGCTCGCCGATGCAATCGAACAGTTCGTGCACGACGGCGCGAGCATCGCGCTCGAAGGATTCACCCACCTCATTCCGTTCGCAGCCGGGCACGAAATCATCCGCCAGCGGTGCCGCGATCTCCATCTGATGCGGATGACCCCCGACATCATCTACGACCAGATGATCGGCATGGGCTGCGCGGCCAGGCTGACCTTCTCGTGGGGAGGCAATCCCGGAGTCGGATCCCTGCACCGGCTGCGCGACGCGATCGAAAACCAGTGGCCCAACCGCATCCTCCTCGACGAACACAGCCATGCGGGCATGGCGGCCGCGTTCTGCGCTGGCGCGGCACGGTTGCCATTCGGCATGCTGCGCGGCTATCTCGACACCGACCTCGCTGCGCACAACCCGAACATCCGCCGCGTCGAGTGCCCTTTCACCGGCGAATCGCTCGCCGCAGTTCCTGCGCTGAATCCCGACGTCACGATCCTGCATGCGCAGCGCGCCGACCGCGCAGGCAATGTCGCGATTCACGGCATCCTCGGTGCCGCGCGTGAAGCAGCAATGGCCGCGAAGACGCTGGTCGTTACCGTGGAGGAAATCGTCGACGCGCTGCCGCCCGCGATGAACGCGATCGTCCTGCCGCATTGGGTGGTCAGCGCTGTCGTGCATTGCCCGGGTGGCGCGTATCCGTCGTACGCACAGGGCTTCTACGCGCGCGACAACGCGTTCTACCAGAGCTGGGATGCGATCGCACGCGAGCGCGAGAGCTTCCTCGCATGGATGCATCGACACGTCTCCGCAACGCGCGACCACAAGGAATTCCTCGCCAGCCTGCGCGAGGAAACCGCATGAGCGCGTGTTCGCGCGACGAACTGATGACGATCGCGGCAGCGCGACTGTTGTGGAACCGCTGCGTGTGTTTTGTCGGAATCGGCTTGCCGAGCGCCGCATGCAATCTCGCAAGGCTCACCCACGCGCCGGAGATCGTGCTGATCTACGAATCCGGCACCATCGGCACGCGACCCGACGTGTTGCCGCTGTCGATCGGCGACGGAGAACTCGCCGACACCGCGACGTGCGTGGTGCCGTTGCCGGAAATCTTCAGCCACTACCTGCAGGCTGGACGCGTCGATGTCGGTTTCCTCGGCGCGGCGCAGATTGATCGCCATGGCAACCTCAACAGCACCGTGATCGGTCCCTACGATGCGCCAACGACGCGCCTGCCCGGTGCGGGAGGCGCGCAGGAAATAGCAGCGCACGCCAAACAGACCTTCGTGATGCTCGCCGCATCCCCGCGCAGTTTCGTCGAGCGCCTGGATTTCCGCACCAGTGCGGGCTACCTCGATGGTTCCGGCGCGCGCACTCGCAGTGGTGCACGCGGTGGCGGGCCACGCGCAGTGATCACGCAGTTCGGAATGCTCACGCCGCATCCGGGCAGCGACGAACTGCAGCTGAGCGCATTGTTCCCCGACGCTAGTCTGGAAGAGGCGCGTGCCGCGGTTGGCTGGCAGCTCGCGATCGCCGCGCAGGTCGACACGATCGCAGCGCCTTCCACGCTCGAACTCGACACCCTGCGCGCACTCCATGCGCGCACCCTGGCTGCGCATGCGCGGCCAGTAGACATCCCGTTGTGACATTGCGAAGGACTTCCGTGAACGACCACGCCCACATCAAGACCGAACTGCCGGGACCCAGGGCGCGCGCCATGATCGCGCGCGATGCCGAGGTGATCTCGCCGTCGTATCCACGCGACTATCCGTTCGTGATGTCGCATGGTCGCGGCAGCGAGGTGTGGGACGTCGACGGCAACCGCTTCCTCGATTTTGCCGCGGGCATCGCGGTCTGCGCGACCGGCCACGCGCATCCGCAGGTGGTGGCGGCCGTGCAGCAGGCTGCCGCGAAATTCCTGCACATCTCCAGCGACTACTGGCATGAGGAGATGACCGGCCTGGGCGAACGTCTCGCGCGCGTGGCACCGATGGGCGAGCCCGCGATGAGCTTTCTCTGCCAATCCGGCACCGAGGCCGTGGAAGGTGCGCTCAAGCTCGCGCGCTACCTCACGCGACGGCCGCGCTTCATCGGATTCCTCGGCGGCTTCCACGGTCGCACGATGGGCTCGTTGTCGTTTACCTCCAGCAAGTACACGCAGCAGCTCGGCTTCGCACCGACCATGCCGGGCGTCACCCATGTGCCCTACCCCAACCCCTATCGGCCGCTGTTCGCGGGAGCCGACCAGGGCATGGCCGTGCTCGACTACATCCGCATGCTGTTCGAACGCAATCTCCCCGCCGCCGAAGTCGCCGCCATTTTGGTGGAACCCATCCAGGGCGAAGGCGGTTACCTGGTTCCACCGGATGGCTTCCTCGCTGGCTTGCGCGCGCTGTGCGACGAGCACGGCATCCTGCTGATCTTCGACGAAGTGCAATCCGGCGTCGGCCGCACCGGCAAGATGTTTGCGTGCGAACACGCAGGCGTGGTACCGGACATCATGACGCTCGCGAAAGGGCTCGGATCCGGTTTGCCGATTGGCGCAGTCGTCGCCAAGAGATCGCTGATGCAGCAATGGAAACGCGGCGCGCACGGCAACACGTACGGCGGCAACCCGATCGCGTGCGCGGCAGCGAACGCAACCCTGGACCTGGTCGCGGGCGGTTTCGTGGACAACGCCGCAAGCGCTGGCGCGCATTTCATGCGGCGGCTTGCAGAACTCGCGCGCGACTATCCATGCATCGGTGAAGTGCGCGGCAGGGGCTTGATGATCGGCATGGAGCTGATCGAGAACGACGACGCCCGCACGCCAGCGCGCGCCCTGTGCGACGCAATCATCACCCGCGCGTTCCACAACGGATTGCTGCTGTTGCCTTGCGGAGTCAGCACCATCCGTTTCATGCCCCCATTGAACGTGCGCGTCGAGCAGATCGACGAAGCGGTCGCGCTGCTGAAGTCGAGCATCGACGACGCCCTGCGCGGCAAGGCCTGACCGATGCAACGTCGCGTCGTTTGGTGGCGTTTGCTCGTCCTGCTGGTCGCATGCGTGGGCAAGGCACAGGCTGGACGCGAGAGCGTGCTCAAGCAGGTCGACCTGCCGCACGACTATTACTGGCGCGAGTTGTACCTGCCGCAGATCACTACCGGACCCTCGTCGGCGAGTTTCATGCCCGATGGCAAGACGCTTGTGTACAGCATGTCCGGTTCGCTGTGGCGGCAGCGTATCGATGGCGATGCGGCGACCGAACTCACCCATGCAGCGAAATCGTACGACTACCAGCCCGACGTCGCGCACGACGGCCGCAGCGTGGTGTTCACGCGTTACGATGGCAACGCGCTCGAGCTGTGCCGCCTGAATCTCGCGAACGGCCACGAACAGCAACTCACAACCGATGGTGCGGTCAACGTCGAGCCGCGGCTGTCGCCGGACGGCACGCAGGTCGCGTGGGTTTCGACGCAGAGCACGGGTCATTTCAATCTCTTCATCGCCGCAATCGACAACGCCGGATTGCACAACGCGCATCAAGTGCTGGGCGAAAGCAGGACAGAGACCGATCGCTATTACTACTCCGCGTTCGACCATGCGATCAATCCATCGTGGTCGCCGGATGGCGCGACGATCTACTACGTCGGCAATCACGACGTCACCTGGGGTACCGGCGACATCTGGGCGGTGTCGGTGCGCGATCCAACGCAACGGCACCGGATTCTCAGTGAGGAAACCAACTGGAACGCGCGACCCGAACTTGCACCGGACGGCAAGCGACTGTTGTTCACCAGCTACCACGGACGGCAATCGCAGCAACTGTGGTTGACCACGTCGACGGGCGCCGCGCCGCTGCCGCTGACCTTCGGCGACTACGACCGTCGCAATGCGCGCTGGTCGCCGGGTGGCCAGCGCATCGCGTACATCGACAACACGCCGCTGGATGGTGTGGCCGGAAATACCGCATTGCGCGTCGTCGATGTCATCGGTGGTGCGACGCGCACGATCGCGCCAAGGCGGGTCACCTGGAAGACTTCGCGCGCGCGGCTTGTCATCGATGTCACAGACGAGAACGGCAAGCTCACGCCAGCGCGCGTTTCCGTACTTGCCAGCGATGGCCGCGCCTACGCGCCGCGCGTTGCGTGGATGCACAGCGACGACGGTTTCGATCGCGCACTACAGGCCGGCGAGAACCACTACTTCCACTGCGCGCCGCCGTGCGCACTCGATGTTCCCGTCGGCCCGGTGCATGTGACCGTGCAACACGGCTTCGCGTACCTGCCGTGGCAAGGCGTGTCGACCCTGGCCGTGGGGCACGACACCCATGTGCAGGCGAAGCTCGAACCGCAACGCCTGCCCGCCGAATTCGGCAACTGGATCAGCGCCGACCTGCACATCCACATGAACTACGGTGGCCACTACCGCAACACGCCCGCAAACCTCGCGCGCCAGGCACGCGCGGAAGACCTCGACCTCGCCTACGACCTGCTCGTCAACAAGGAAGAACGCGTCCCCGACATCGCATGGTTCCGGCCCGACGTCGACCCCGCGAGCACCGCGCAGGTCACCGTCCTGCATGCGCAGGAATACCACACCAGTCTGTGGGGGCATCTGGGTCTGCTCAACCTCGGCGACCACTACATCACGCCGGGTTTCGCCTCCTATCGCCATTCGCCGCTCGCCAGTCCGTATCCGACCAACGCCGCAATCGCCGACCTCGCGCATGCACAGGGCGGCCTCGTCGGCTACGTGCATCCGTTCGATATCCTGCCCGACCCCGCGAAAGACACCGACCTCACCAACGAGCTCCCCGCCGACGTGATCAACGGCAAGGTGGACTACATCGAGATCGTCGCGTTCGCAGACCCGATCGCGACGGCCAGCGTGTGGTACCGGCTGCTGAATCTCGGCTTCCACCTGCCTGCCGCAGCGGGCACCGATGCGATGGCGAACTACGCCTCATTGCGTGGACCGGTCGGCCAGAACCGGGTGTTCCTCGATACCGATGGACACCGCGACACCAAGGCGATCTTCGCAGCACTCAAAGCCGGGCACGGCTTCGCCAGCAACGGACCGCTGCTTGGCTTGCTGATCGACAACGCCAAGCCTGGCGACAGCGTGAAACCAGGCACCCACCACTATCGCGTCGCACTACGCTCGCCTGTCGCGATCGACCACCTGGAACTCGTGCAGCACGGCAAGGTCGTCAAGACCTTCGCACTGATCGGCGATCGTCATCGCCTCGACGACGCCGGGGACATCGCGCTCGCTGGCGGATGGGTTCTGCTGCGCGCATGGAACGACGGCGCCGATCCACTGGTGCAGGACCTGTATCCGTATGCAACCACCAATCCGGTCTGGATCGGCGGCGTGCAACACACCGCAAGCGCGCGTGCGGATGCGACCTGGTTCGCCGACTGGCTCACGCGCACACTCACTGCAGTCACCGCGCGCGACGATTACAACGACGCGAACGATCGCCGCATCACGCTCGACTACATCCGCAGCGCACGCGACGCGTATCGCGCAATCGCCAGCAAGGCGCGATGAGTTGTGCGCCCCGTTGCCGATGACAAGACCCCACGGAACGACACGATGAAGCGACTCGCCCTGCTCTCGATCCTCATCGCTGCATCAAGTGCCCTCGCCGCGCCCGCACCGGATCGTTTCGCGCCATCCGACCTCGCGCGGCTCGCCGACGTTACCGAACCTGCCTTCGCCCCGGACGGCGAATCCATCGCTTACACCGTCACCACCGCGAACACCAAATCCGACCAGCCGCAATCCGACCTGTGGCGCGTGCGCTACGACGGCAGCGAACGCGTGCAGCTCACCCACACGCCCGACAGCAGCGCATGGCGGCCACTATGGTCGCGCGCTGGACAGTCGCTCGCATTTCTGTCGGACAGGAAGAGCAATCCGGATGCAGCGGACTCTGCGAGAGACGACGACACCAAAACACAGGTATGGACGATGCCCGCGCGCGGCGGCGAAGCGCGCAGGCTTACCGCCTTCCCGGATGGCGTCGAGGACTTTGTGTGGTCGCCGGATGGCAGGCAGCTCGCGGTGATCGCATACGACCCGGAATTTCCACCCGGCACCGACAAGCCAAAGAATCCGCCGCCCATCGTGACCGATCGCTATCTGTTCAAGGACGACGAACAAGGCTATCTCGGCAGCCGTCGCAAGCATGTGTACCTGTTCGACATCGCGAGCGGCGAATCCACCCTGCTGACACCCGGTGCGCACGATGAGCAACTCCCTGCGTGGTCGCCGGACGGGCAACTCATCGCCTACGTGACCAGCAGGCAGGGCGACGACCCCGACCGCAGCCTCAACTTCCAGATTGATGTTGTCGCACCGCACAAGGGAGCGAAAGAACGCCAGCTCACCGCCTTCGAACATTCCGCGATGAACCCCGACTGGGCATCGCGCATGGCATGGAGTCCCGACAGTACCCGCATCGCGTTTCTGCGCAGCGAACAAGGCAAGTGGATGGACTACGCGCCGTGGCTGCTCGCGATCGTCGACGTCGCCTCGGGGAAGGAAACCGTACCCACCCCGATCGACCGCTGCTTCTACAAGCCGCACTGGTCGCCCGATGGACGCAGCGTGTACGCACTCGTCGAGCAAAGCCTGGTCACCCACGCAGCGCGCATCGATCTCGCCGATGGCAAGCTCACCGAACTCGACCACGGCGACCGCTTCGACTTCGACCTCGATGTGGCAGCCAATGGCCGCATCGTGGTGCTTGGCGGGGACGATCACGCACAGTACGAAATATCCGCCATCGATCCTTCTTCACAGAAGCCCGACGCACTGCGTTTCTTGACCGACCACAACGCGTTCCTGCGCGACAAGCGGCTAGCCGATGTCGAGCCGATCCATTTCAACAGCAAGGACGGAACCCCACTCGATGGCCTGCTGGTCAAACCAGTCGGCTGGCAGCCCGGCAAGCGCTATCCAACCATCGTGCGCGTCCACGGCGGACCGGTGTACCAGTTCAGCCACGAATTCATGCCCGACTGGCAGGCGTACGCCGCCCACGGCTATGCAGTCGTCGCGGTGAATCCACGCGGCAGCTCGGGCCGCGGCTTCGACTTCGCGAAGGTCATCTACGCGGACTGGGGCAACAAGGATGTCCAGGACGTGCTTGCCGGCCTCGACCATGTCGTGCAGATGGGCATCGCCGATCCGCAGCGGCTCGGCGTCGGCGGCTGGAGTTACGGCGGCATCCTCACCGACGCAGTGATCGCGAGCGATACGCGCTTCAAAGCGGCGGTCAGCGGCGCCGGCGCGGCGAACTTCATCGGCATGTACGGCCATGACGAATATATCCGCGAGTACGAGCTCGAACTCGGCCTGCCGTGGAAGAACCGCGACGCATACGACCGTGTGAGTTTCGCCTTTCTGCACGCCGATCGCATCCAGACCCCGACCCTGTTCGAGTGCGCCGACAAGGACTTCAACGTGCCCTGCGAAGGCGGCGAACAGATGTACCAGGCGCTGCAGTCACTCAAGATTCCGACGCAACTGGTGATCTATCCGGGCCAGCACCACGAGATGACGATCCCGAGCTACCTGCGCGACCGCCTCGAACGCAACATCGCGTGGTACGACAAGTACCTCAAGCCCGTCGGCGCGGGCAAGTGAAGCGCGTGTCTATCAGAAAGGCTGTGTCAGCGCGGCGGACTGTATCGGCCAAATCGCTTCAGCAGGCGCACCAACTCCGCACGCGAAATCCCCTTGGCGTAGTAGCCAGTCGTGCCGTCAATCGAATAACGGCAAGCGGTTCAAGTCTACGAGCGATGCCGCCTTCGCGAGAATAGCGATTGAGAGCCTACTCCAAACAGGCTCCAACTAGTTTCAAGATTTATGCAATATGCCGCGACGGTGTCAGACCTAGCAATGATGCGTCATGAGACCGTAGCGCGAGCGCATGCAAGACCTCCCGGACGATTATCATGGATAGTCTATGCGCCCCCCCTGCAACATCAGAATCGACTCCGACCCTCCCGATCGAGAGGCATCCCATGGAAGACCTCACCCGCGCCCACGCGCTGTCCGCCCGCCACTACTTCGGCGACGACATGCTCGCGATGGAACAGCGCGCGGTATTCGCACGCAGCTGGCAGCTTGTCGCGCACCAGGGCCAGCTTGCCGAAGCGGGCGACCATGTCGTCGAGAGCATTGCGGGTGCGCCCGTGCTGCTGGTGCGTGGCGAAGACGGCGTGCTGCGCGCATTCCCGAACGTGTGCAGGCATCGCGCCGGCCCACTCGCGCTGTGCAATGGAAAAGGCGCGCGCGCCCTGCACTGCAAGTACCACGGCTGGACGTACCGGCTCGACGGCCAACTGCGCAATGCACCGGAGATGCAGGATGCAGCCGACTTCACGGTAGCCGACATCCGCCTTCCGCCGCTGCGCGTGCACGAATGGCAGGGTCTGGTGTTCGTGGCGTTGCGCGAGGACGTGCCGGCGTTCGGGGAAGTCTACGCGGGCATCGCCGAGCGCATTGCGCCGATCGACCTGTCGATGATGCGCTACCACCGGCGCGACGCGTACGAAGTCGCATGTAACTGGAAGGTGTACGTCGACAACTTCCTCGAGGGCTACCACCTGCCCCACGTGCATCCGGGCCTGTCGAAGGTGCTGGACTACCGCGCCTACGACACCGAACTGCTGCCGTGGTATTCGCTGCAGTCCTCGCCCTTGCGCGACAGCGACGGCATCTATGGCGACGGCGAGGCGTTCTACTACCACGTCTATCCGAACATCATGCTCAACGTGATGCCCGGACGCCTGCAGAGCAATCGCGTGGTGCCATTGGGCCCGGGGCGCTGCCGCGTCGAGTTCGACTACTACTACGCGCAGGACGCCAAGGCGCAGGCACGCATCGCAATGGACACGATGTTCAGCGACGAGATCCAGCACGAGGACGTCGCGATTTGCGAGGCGGTGCAGAAGGGTCTCGCGTCGGGTTTCTATGAAGCAGGACGGCTATGCCCGAAACGCGAAAGCGGCGTGTGGCATTTCCAGAACCTGTTGCGGGTGGCGTATGCGGATGCGGAGGGCAACGCTTGAGGGCTTCGCGCGATCTAGTTTGTCTGTCATCCTGAGCCCAGCGAAGGATCTGCTGACGGTTCCTGTCATCGTTGAGAGCAAGATCCTTCGCTGCGCTCAGGATGACTGGATTGGGAATGCGTCGTTCGGGCCGGATGCCCTTCTCAAAACTTCGGAGTTTTGCATGACCATCCGTCTCCAGATTCGAGGCGCGCTTGCGATCGCTGCATGCTGCGCGAGTCTTTCCGCCACGAGTTTCGCTGCACCGGCTTCGGGAACCGTCACGGTCTTCGCCGGCCACCTGCTGGACGTCGATGCAGGCAGGATGCTGGCCGACCAAGCGATCGTGATTGTCGATGGCCGCGTCACTTCCGTCGTGCCTCGCCAAGATTTCCGCGGCGAGGCCAGAGTCATTGACTGGAGCGCATACACCGTCATCCCCGGCCTCATGGACATGCATACGCACCTGATCGGCGACATCGAATCCAACGACCCGACCGCACCGCTGAAGATGAGCGCGCAAGGCGACGTGCTGATTGGTGCGCAACACGCGCGCGATACGCTTTACGCAGGATTCACCACGGTCCGCGATGTCGGCACCTACCGTGCGTTTGGCGATGTGGCGCTGCGCGATGCGATTGCGAAGGGATGGGTACCGGGGCCGCGGATGTTCGTGGCCGGCGCCTACATCACGATCCCTGGCGGCGGCGGCGAAGTCACGGGTCTGCCGCCTGGAACGATCGTTCCGCCGGAGTTCCGTCGCGGCGTCTCCAGCAGCGAAGCGCAGGTGCGCACAAACGTCGACTACATCCTCGATCATGGCGCCGACTTCATCAAGGTGATCGCGACAGGCGCTGTGCTCACGCCGGGCACGGAACCCGGGAAGTCCGAATTCACGCCGGCGCAGTTGCGCGCCGCAGTCGAGGAAGCGGAGAAGCACGGCACCTTCGTCGCTGCGCACGCACACGGCGCGCAGGGCATCAAGGATGCAACACGCGCCGGCGTGCGCTCGATCGAACACGGTTCGCTGATCGACGACGAAGGCATCGCGCTGATGGCAAAGACCGGCAACTGGCTGGTCGCCGACATCTACAACGGCGACTACATCGACAGCGTCGGTCGCAAGGAAGGCTGGCCGGTCGACACGCTGCGCAAGAACACCGACACCACCGACGCCCAGCGCGAAGGCTTCCGCAAGGCCGTGAAGGCTGGCGTGCACATCGCGTTCGGCACCGATGCGAGCGTGTATCCGCACGGCGACAATGCGCGCCAGTTCGCCTACATGGTGCGCTACGGGATGACGCCGCTGCAGGCGATCCAAGCGGCGACGATTGACGCCGCGCGCCTGCTGCGCAAGGAAAACGACATCGGGTCGATCGCGCAAGGCAAGTCGGCGGACATGATCGCGGTCGCGGGCGATCCACTGGTCGATATCCGCCTGCTCGAGCATGTGCAGGGCGTGATCAAGCTGGGCAACCTCGAATGCGGACCGGGTGCGGCGAAGTGCCATGCTGAGTCGCCTTAGATTTCCATCGAATCGCTGATTCCGCCGCAACACGCGCTGGCTCAGGGTTCGACCCTGGCCAGCCGCTCCCCGTATAATTGGACGTTTCGCGCCCCGGGGAGCGCGACGGACACAACCATGCCCGAACTCAAGCGCACCGCCTTCCACGAACGCACCTCGAAGCTGTGCCTGCCGCAGAACTGGCGGCGCTGGGCAGGGTATATCGTCGCCGGTTCCTACGATCTGTCGCTCGACCGCGAATACTGGGCGATCCGCGATGCCGCGGCGCTGATCGACATCTCGCCGTTGATGAAGTACCTCATCGATGGCCCCGATGCCGCGCAACTGCTGCACCGGATCACTACGCGCGATGTCCACAAGATGGCGGTCGGACAGGTCTACTACACCGGCTGGTGCGACGACGAAGGCAAGATGCTCGACGACGGCACGATCTCCCGGCTCGGCGAAACCAGTTTCCGCATGACGTCGGCGGAGCCATCGCTGCGTTGGCTGTCGATGAATGCGGTCGGCATGGACGTGACGATCCGCGAAGTCAGCGACCAGGTGGCGGCGCTGAGCCTGCAGGGTCCGAAGTCGCGCACGATCCTCAATGGTTGCTGCAAGAAGAACATCGACAAGCTCAAGTTCTTCCGGGTGATGCAGACCAGCATCGACGGCGTGCCGGTCTCGATCTCGCGCACCGGCTACACCGGCGACCTCGGCTACGAGATCTGGATGGACGTCGACAAGGCGCTCAAGATCTGGGATCGGTTGATGGTGGCCGGCCACGACTACGGGATCACGCCCTGCGGGATCCTGCCGATGGACATGGCGCGCGTGGAAGCCGGCCTTTTCATGATCGACGTCGATTACACGCCCGCGAACCATGCATGGATCGAAGGCCAGAAATCCACGCCGCTCGAAATGGGCCTGGACTGGGCGGTGAACCTCGACAAGGAAGGCTATTTCATCGGACGCCGCGCGCTGGAAAAAGAAAAGCGCGATGGCTCGGCATGGAAGCTCGTCGGCCTGGACATCGACTGGGTAGGCCTGGAGAAATACTTCGGCGAAGTCGGCCTGCCCCCGCAGATTCCCGGGATGGCGGTGCGCGGCAATTTGCCGGTCATGCACAACGGTCGGCAGGTCGGTTACGCGTCGACGAGTTCGTGGTCACCAGTGCTGAAGAAATACATCGCGCTCGCGCACGTACAGAAACCGCGCTACGAAGTGGGTACGCAGCTGACGATCGAGATCACCGTGGAGCACCATCGGAAGCAGACGGCTTGCAGTGTCGTGAAGCTGCCGTTTTACGATCCTGAGTGGAAGAAGAAGTAGGGCTAGCGAGATCACTTTCTTCTACCGCTGGCGGGAGAAGATGCCAAAGGCAGATGAGGGTGGTGCTCTTTTTTCATTTCAAGAGCCCCACCCTCACCCGGCGCATTGCGCCGACCTCTCCCGCCTGCGGCAGAGGTGAAAGCACAGCAATCGAAGAGGCATCATGACCACCAACCAATACGATGCCATCGTCATCGGCGCAGGCCACAACGGACTGATCGCCGCCGCCTACCTCGCACGCGCGGGCAAGAAAGTCTGCATCCTTGAGAGGCGCGAGATCGTCGGCGGTGCGGCGATGACCGAGGAAATCTTCCCCGGCTACCGCTTTACCGAATTCTCGTACGTCGTCAGCCTGCTACGCCCGGAAATCATCCGCGACCTCGAGCTGCCGCATCACGGCCTGAAGATCCTGCCGCTGCCGAGCACGGTCACGCCGATGGACAACGGCGACTATCTTGCCGCGTGGGACGACCACGACCTCACGCGTCGCGAGATCTATCGGCATTCGCCGAAGGACGCCGAAGCAGCGGACGAGTATTCGCGGGTGATGGCGCGCGCTGCGAAAGCGATCAAGCCGGTCATCAGCCTGGTGCCGCCCGATCCGTCGTCGATGAGCCCGCGCGACCTGATGGGCATGCTCAAGCTCGGCAAGTATGCGAAGAGCCTCAAGGAGAAGGAGCTCTACCAGATCGCGAAACTGGTGACGCAGTCTTCCGCAGACCTGCTGAACGACTGGTTTGAGTTCGATCCGCTCAAGGGCACCAAGTCCGCGAGCGGCATCATCGGCACGTTCCTCGGTCCGAATTCGCCGGGCACCGCGTACGTGTTGCTGCACCACTACATGGGCGAGATCGACGGCGCGTTCCGGGCTTGGGGCTTTGCGAAGAACGGCACGGGTGGCGTGAGTGCAGCCATAGCGCGTTCCGCGCAGGCGCTCGGGGTCGAGATCCGCACCAGCGCGCCGGTGAAGCAGGTCATCGTCAAGGGAGGCCGCGCGGCAGGCGTCGCTCTGGAAAACGGCGACGAGTTGCGCGCGAAGGTCGTGATGTCGGCGGCCGATCCGAAGCGCAGCTTCCTGCAGTTCGTCGAACCAAAGCACTTGCCCGACGACTTCGTCCATGCGATCAAGAACTTCCGCGTGCGCGGTTCGTCGGGCAAGGTCAACATCGCCCTGAACCAGTTGCCGGACTTCACCTGTCTGCCAGGCGAAGGGCCGCTGCACCGCGGCTCGATTTCGATCAGCCCGAGCATGGACTACATCGAGCGCGCCTACGACGAGGCGAAGTACGGGCAGTTCTCGAAGAACCCGTACATCGACATGATCATCCCGTCGATGATCGATCGCGACATGGCGCCGCCGGGCCACCACGTGATGTCGTGCTTCGTGCAGTACGCGCCCTACGATATCGAGGGTGGCTGGGACGACGCGAAGCGCGATGCGTTCGGCGAAACCGTGATCTCGACGATCGAGCGCTATGCGCCGAACATCCGCAACTGCATCGTCGGCAAGCAGGTCATCACGCCGAAGGACATCGAACGCATCGCCGGCATCACCGGCGGCAATATCTTCCACGGCGAGTTGCTGTTGCACCAGTTGTTCTTCCTGCGCCCATCACCGCAATGGGCGGACTACCGCACGCCCCTGCCCGGCTATTACTTCGGCGCGGCCGGCGCGCATCCCGGCGGCGGCGTGATGGGCGCGGCGGGACGGCTGGCGGCGCTTGAAGTGTTGAAGGACTGGAAATGACGGCTACCAATATTTACGACGCCATCATCATCGGCGCCGGCCACAACGGCCTGATCGCGGCGAACTACCTCGCGAAAGCGGGCAAGAAAGTACTGGTCCTCGAGCGCCGTGCGATCGCCGGCGGACAGGTCGTGACCGAATCCTTCGGCGATGGTTTCGTCGTCGATGCGTTGCACGCGGGCGGCAACTTGCGTCCCGATATCGTTGGTGACCTCGGACTCGCGAAGCATGGGCTCTCGACGGTGAACGACGCGAAGCCAGCCTACGTTTCGTTGCTTCCAAACGGCAAGCAGCTGCGCCTCGTCGCAGACGGCAGCGATGAGCAGACACTCGCATCGATACGCGAACTCTCCGCGAACGACGCCGCGCGCTGGCCCGACTTCGTCGCGTTCCTGGACAGGGCCGCTGCGTTCCTCGACGCCGCGTACCGCACGCCGATGCCGCGATTGCCGCCCGCCGACATGTGGACCGATGGACTGCCGCTCGCGAAGCTTGGATGGAAGCTGCGCCGGCTCGGCGGCAAGGACATGTTCAAGGTGATCCGCTCGATGTCGATGTCGATGGTCGAGTTCACCGAGGAATGGTTCGAGGCCGAACCCTTGCGCGCCGCGATTGCGGCTGTGGGTATCCACGGCTTCACACTCGGCGCAATGTCAGCCGGCGCCGGCTACACCTTGATGCACAACTGGCTCAACCGCGGCGGGCTCGCGCAGCGCACCGTCACTGGCGGCACCGGCAAGATTGCCGACGCGCTGGTTGCTGCATTGAAGGCGAATGGCGGCGAAGTGCGTATGTCCGCTGGCGTGCAGAAAATTCTTGTCGACAAGCAGCGGACGACCGGCGTCAGGCTCGCAAATGGCGAAGAAATCGCCGCGCGCATGGTGCTGTCTGCCGCCGATCCACGCCACACGCTGCTCGGTCTTGTCGGCGCGGTCGAACTGCCGCCGGAATTCGTCTGGCACACACAGTCGATCAAGATGCGCGGCAGCGTTGCGAAGGTGCACCTGCTGACCAATGGCACGCATGGATTGCCGGGCGGAACGCTCGCGGTCGCACCCGCGCTGCGCTATCTCGAACGCGCCTTCGACGCGGCGAAATACGGCGAGATTTCCGCGCAGCCGTATCTCGAAGTCACCAACAACGGCAACGTCGTCTCGATCCACTTCCAGTTCGCGCCGTACAAGCTGCGAAGTGGCGGCTGGGAGGGCGGCCGCTCGCAGGTCGAGCAACTCGCCATCACGACGCTCGTCGCACATTTCCCCTCATTGAAAGCCTCGATCCGGCAGATCGAATCGATCCTGCCGACCGATATGGAAGAGACCTACGGCCTCACCGAAGGCGACCTCAACCACGGCCAGCTGATCCTCGACCAGATGTTCTTCATGCGCCCGATGCCTGGCTACTCGAACCACCGCACGCCGATCGATGGCTTGTACCTGTGTGGAAGCGGA
>JBBRQI010000002.1:0-269639 GCA_038226665.1 Lysobacterales bacterium
CCTAACGCCTAGTAGACCCCAGATGCGGGGTATAACGTTTGATGTTCAGCCTTCGCGGTAGCGCTGTCAATCAGGGAAGTCCTACAAACAATCAGGAAGTTATCCGATAGCGGCCGACGGATCGGAGAGCCTAGGCTCGCGGTGAATTCATGGAAGCGGGCTCCGATGTCTTACGACTCCGAAAAGCAGGTACGAAAAAAGAATACGTCCGGGCCGCCGCCCGCGCGGCTTTTCGACGAAGTTCGGCGCCATATGCGCCTCAAACATTACAGCTTGCGCACCGAAGCAACGTATATCGGCTGGATCTGGCGATTCATTCTCGCGAACGGGAGACGCCACCCGCGCGAATTCGGCGGCCCGGAGGTCGAACACTTCCTGTCCGATCTGGCAGTCAAAGCCAACGTGGCGGCGAGTACGCAGAACCAAGCTCTATCGGCGTTGTTGTTCCTCTACCGCGAGGTCCTGGCCGTCGATCTGCCGTGGATGGAAAACGTGGTGCGCGCGCGGCGCGGCCAGCGTGTGCCTACCGTGCTGTCGCGTGAGGAGGTCACGCGCCTGCTCGCGCAGATGGATGGGCGTCCGTGGCTGCTCGCCAGTCTGCTGTACGGCACTGGAATGCGCCTGATGGAATGTCTGCGCCTTCGCGTAAAGGACGTTGATTTCGCGCGCAACGAAATCGTGATCCGAAACAGCAAGGGTGGCAAGGATCGGCGCACGGTGCTGCCCCGCACTCTGGTCGAACCGCTGTTGCGCGAGGTCGATCGCGTGCAGACGCTGCACGCGGCGGATATCGCCGACGGGTTGGGCGAGACGCGGTTGCCGCAAGCGCTCTCGCGCAAGTATCCGCGCGCTGCGCGCGAACTTGGATGGCAGTTCGTCTTCCCCTCGACGCGACGTTCGCGTGATCCGCTGGACGGCAGCGTGCGGCGACATCATTTCGACGATGCAGTTCTCTCGCGCTCGCTCAAGCGCGCGAGGCTGCAGGCAGGCATCGCGAAGCCTCTCAGCGCGCATACGTTGCGACATTCGTTTGCGACGCACTTGCTCGAAACCGGCTACGACATCCGCACGGTCCAGGAATTGCTGGGCCACAAGGACGTTGCCACGACGCAGATCTACACGCATGTGCTCAACCGCGGTGGGCGAGGAGTGCTCAGTCCGCTCGATCGAGCGGACTGACGTGCGGCATGCCGCGCAGCTCGCTCAGCGCAGCAGCATGATCGTCGAAAGGCCGAGGAAGCTTCCGAAGCCGCAGCAGTCGGTCACTGTGGTGAGGATGGTGCCGCCGGCGAGCGCGGGATCGATGCCCATGCGCTTCTGGATCAGCGGGATGAACACGCCGGCGAGGGCGGCCAGGCATAGGTTGATCACCATTGCGCAGCCGAACGCGACCGACAGCAGCACATCGCGATAAACGCCGAACGACACCAGGCCGACGGCCATCGCCCACAACAATCCGTTGAGCAATCCGACCGTGACTTCCTTGCGCAGCAGCGGCCACAAATTGGACATACCCACTTGCCCGAGCGCGAGCGCGCGCACCATGATCGTCAGCGTCTGCGTGCCGGCGATGCCGCCCATGCTGGCGACGACCGGCATCAGCACGGCCGTGGCGACCACCTTCTGCAGCACCGGCTGGAAATTGCCGATCACCCACGACGCGAGGAACGCGGTCAGCAGGTTGATGCCGAGCCAGATAGCCCTGCTGCGGGCAGTGCGCGCGATCGGCGCGAAAAGGTCCACTTCCTCGTCGAGGCCGGCCGCGCCCATCGCCTGGTGTTCGGCCTGTTCGCGGATGATGTCGACGACGTCGTCGATGGTGATGCGGCCGAGCAGGATGTTGTTGGCGTCCACCACCGGCGCGCTGAGCCAGTCGTGATCGGAAAACTGGCGCGCGACTTCGGCCGACGATTCGGTGACGTCGATCGCGGGCTGTTCGTCGTCGAGCAACTCGTTGATCGGCGTGGCTGGTTCGTGGATGAGCAGGGCGCTCAGCGGGAGGCGGCCGAGGTATTGATGGCGGCGACTCACCACGAACAGGTGGTCGGTGTGTTCGGGCACTTCGCCGCGCAGGCGCAGGTAGCGCAACACGACATCCACGGTGACGTCGGCGCGCACGGTGATGATGTCCGGATTCAACAGGCGGCCGGCGCTGTCCTCGGAATACGACAGCACCTGTTCGAGGCGCTCGCGGTTCTCGCGATCCATCGACTTGAGCACTTCGTCGATGACGGTGTCGGGCAAATCTTCGACGAGGTCGGCGAGATCGTCGATGTCCAGGTCTTCAACGGCGGCGACGAGTTCGTCCGCATCCATGTCCGCGATGAGGCCTTCGCGGACCTCGTCGCCCACGTGCACCAGCACTTCGCCGTCGTCCTCGGGATCGACCAACCCCCACACGACGTTGCGTTTCGCGGGCGGCAGCGATTCGAGCAGGTTGCCGATCTCGGCCGGCGACAGCGTGTTGACCAGCCGCCGCACCGGGCCAAGACGACCGGTGTCCAGCGCTTCCGACAAGAGCCGGAGCTGGCGTGCGGTCTTGTCGTGGCGTGCGGCGTCGGCCATCGGTGGCTCCGTGGGGCGATGGTATTATTGCGTGCTTCGACAATGCCGCACAGCAGCGGCATGGCCATGCGTAACGGCCATGGCCCCATCATCGCCGATCCGGATGCAACTGTCCGTATCGCGTCGCCCGAATCTGAGCAGCGCGAGACGCAGCTGCGCGAACCGCACCCAAAAATAACGGAGCCACCATGCGTCAACCCATCACCGTTCTTGCAACATTTGCCGTTTCGCTGGCTTTGGCGGCTTGCCATCACGAACCGCCAACGATGCCGACCAAGGCATTCACCCACGAGGGCGTGACGTTGACGCTCGATCCGCCGGCAGCGCCGAACTGCAAGCCGGGCACGACCTATACGGCGACTCTGAAATGGTCGGTGGACGGCATGGATGCGCCGAAGACCGAAGTGCGCATCAACAAACCCGATGGCCAGGTTTTTGCGCGCAGCAACGACCGCACCGCGCATTCGGAAACCGGCAACTGGGTCACGCCGGGCCTGTGGTTCCTGCTGTTCGATCGCAAGAGCGGCGAATTGCTCGGCGCATTGCAGGCCGGCCCCAGGCCTTGCCCGTAATTTGATTGGCGAATGATGGGACATCCTGTCCACGTCGCACGCCACGTCTGGCGCATGTCCGGACGTAGCTTCGTCTCTGCGGCGCAAGCGCCGCTGCGACGTGCGGTTCCTCCATGGGCCGCGGATCGATTCGGTTTACGTGATCTCGCGGCCCGCAAGGATGGCGGCTTGCTAGCTGTCCAGCAGCCAGCGCTCGATGCCCATGCGATCGCGCGCGCGCAGCAGTGCTCGTGCGCGTGCGCGCAACTTGCCGAGGTCGCTGTCGCGGATGACCTGCCGCACTTCGAGCAGGGTGGTCGGGTGCAGGCTGAAATCGGTGAGGCCGAGCGCGAGCAACAGCTTGGTGAAACGCATGTCGCCGGCCATTTCGCCGCAGATCGCAACCGGCAATTTGTTGCGGATGCCGAGCGTGATGATGTCGTGCAGCAACCGCAATAGCGCCGGATGCAGCGGCGAATACAGATCGGAGATCGCCTCGTTGTCGCGGTCGGCGGCGAGCAGGTATTGCATCAGGTCGTTGGTGCCGATCGACACGAAATCTACCTGGTCGACGAAGCCGCCTAGCGATAGCGCTGCGGCTGGAACTTCGATCATCGCGCCGATCGCGCAGTTCTCGCCGAGTTCGTGGCCTTCGCTGCGCAGGTCGCGCGCGAGCGACTTCACCAGCGTGCGCACCGCGACCATTTCCTCGCGGCGAGTGACCATCGGCACCAGGATGCGCACCGCGCCGTAACCGGACGCACGCAGGATCGCGCGCAGTTGCGATTCGAACAACGGCCGCCGCGCCAGCGACAAGCGCACGCCGCGCAGGCCGAGCGCGGGATTCGGTTCGCCCTTGAGCACCACGCCGGTGCCATCGGCCTTGTCAGCGCCGAGGTCGAGCGTGCGGATCGTGACCAGACGGCCATTCATGCCGAGCACGAGGTCGCGATAGACGCGAAACTGTTCGTCTTCGTTCGGTAATTGATGCCGTTGCAGGAACAGGAATTCGGTGCGATACAGGCCGATGCCGGCCGCGCCAAGCGCGTGCGCTTCGGCGACGTCCTCCCGGGATTCCGCGTTCGCGTACAGATCGATGTTGACGCCATCCTTCGTGCGCGTTTCCGCGAGCCGCAGTCGTTGCAGCGTCTTGGTTTCGCGCAGCAATGCGCGTTCGCGCTGGTGGTAGCGGCGCAGGTCGGCGGCGGCCGGTTCGCGGATCACTTCGCCGGTGCCGCCATCGACCATCAAGGCATCGCCGTCGTTGACGCGCGCCAGCGCATCGTGCGCGCCGACGACGAGCGGAATGTGCAGGCTGCGCGCGAGGATCGCGCTATGCGACAGCATGCTGCCGGTCGAGGTCACGACCGCGACCACGCCCTGCGCCTGCAACTGTGCGAGCTCGGCGGGACCGATCGCATCGGTGACCAGAATCTCGCCGGCGAATCCCTCGCCCGCAAACCCGGCATGCGGTTCAACCGGCCCGCGATGCAAGGCGGCACGCACGCGGCCGATGACGTGTTCGAGGTCTTCGCGGCGGCTCTTGAAGTACGGGTCCTCCATGCCGTCGAACACCGAAACCAGGCGATCGCGTTGCAGTTTCAGCGCGTACTCCGCGCCGTAGTGGCCGGTGCGCACGAGTGCGTCGAGGCCGTGCAGCAGTTCGGGGTCGTCGAGGATGAGTGCGTGAATATCAAGAAACTCACCGAGCTCGTGCGCAAGCGCGCCGTGCAGGCGTTCGCGCAAACCCTTGAGTTCGTCGCGGGCGGCATCGAGCGCGACATGCATGCGCGCGAGTTCGGCCTCGACCGCCGCATGCGGGATGATCTGTTCACGCGTGTCGATCGCATGCGCGAGCCGCAACCGCGCGCGCCCGAGCGCGAGTCCGCGTGACGCGCCCTGGCCGGCGATCGCGAGCCGCATCAGCCGCCCTCGTCGAAGTTGCGGGTGAACAAGGCCGCAGCTGCGTCGAGCGCAGCGGCCTCGTCCTCGCCTTGCGTGCGCAGCGTCACCATGCTGCCAACGCCTGCCGCGAGCAGCAGCACGCCCATGATGCTTTTCGCGTTGACCTCGCGACCGTTGCGCAGCAGGAACGCCTCCGAGCGGAAACCCGACAGCAATTGCACGAGCTTCGCCGACGCGCGCGCATGCAGGCCGAGCTTGTTGGTGATCAGGATTTCACGCTCAAGCATGGCAACGGTTCCATTCAAGATGTTCGCGCAGATTGTGGCAATCGTATATTTCGAATTGCTGTGGGCCGCCATCACGCATCATCGGCGACCACTCCGTTGCGTGCGCCGCTGATGGCGATCCGCGCGATGTCGTCGAGCGCGCATTCGGCGTGGTTGAGCACGCGCAACAGCATCGGCAATGCAAGGCCAGATACGCGGTGCACCGGCGTGCCGAGTTGCGCGAGGCGCTGCGCGAGCCGACTCGGCGATGCGCCGTACAAATCGGTGAGCAACAATACACCGTCGCCGGAATCGACCTTGCGCAGCGCCGCGCTTGCATCCACCAGCGCGTCTTCGGGAAGCGCATCGAAACGCAGTTCGAAGACGCCGACGGCCAGCGGCAGGTTCCCGAGCAGGCGCTCGGCGACCGCGCGGTGCGCATTGCCGATGCCGTCGTGGGTCACGAGCAGGACGCCGACCGGCATGTGCTACTCCAGCTCGCGATGGTAGGTGAGCACATCCTCGCGCCCGCTCGCACGCACATGCCGCGCGAGTTGTTCGGCGAGGTAAACCGAACGATGGCGGCCGCCGGTGCAGCCGAACGCGACGGTCACGTAACTGCGCGTGCCGCCATCGAAATGCGGCAGCCAGGTGTCGACGAAAACGACGACCTGCGACAGGAACAGCTGCACATCGGGTTGCGCATCGAGGTAGTCGCGCACCGCGTCGTCGCGGCCGGACAAGGGCCGCAGCCGTGCATCCCAGTGCGGGTTCGGCAACGCGCGCGCATCGAACACGAAGTCCGCGTCGGCAGGCAGCCCGCGCCGGTACGCGAACGATTCGAACAACACCGACAAGCCGGGCTGCGCCTGGATGCCGAGTTCGGTGATCACCTGCCGGCGCAACTGATGCACGTTGAGATCGCTGGTATCGATCACCAGGTCGGCAAGCGCTCGCACCGGACCGAGCACCTGGCGTTCGAGCGCGATCGCATCGGCGAGCGCAAGCCCGGTGTGGCTCAGCGGATGCCGCCGCCGCGTTTCCGAATAGCGCTTGAGCAGGGTGCTGTCGGCGGTGTCGAAGAACACCAGTTGATGGTCGAAGCCCAGCGCGCCGACCGCGGACAACCAGTGCGGCATCTCGGTGAGGTCGGCATCGCGATTGCGCACGTCGATGCCGACTGCAAGCCGCGGGTGCGCGTCCGGACCGGCCGCGACGGATCGCACGAAATCCGGCAGCAAGGCGGCGGGCAGGTTGTCGACGCAGTTGAAGTCGAGGTCTTCGAGCGTGCGCAACGCAACCGACTTGCCCGAGCCCGACAAGCCGCTGATCACGATCAACGCCGGCCGGCTGGAAGCCAATGCATTCGCCGCCTGTGATAGGGCGTCGCTCATGGGCCTTCGCCGCGTTCGAGGAATTGCGTGTGCCGCGCGAGGAACGCCGCGGCAGGATCGATGCCCTTGATGCGCAGGACGTGGAGCCGCGCGGCAGCTTCGGTGAGGACCGCAAGGTTGCGACCGGGCGCGACCGGCAGGGTGATCATCGGCACATCCAGATCGAGCACGCGGCGGCTGCCTACATCGCCGGTCAAGCGCCCCATGCCATCCGCCGACTGGTCGCTGCCCTGACGTTGCAGGTGGACGATCAGGCGCAGGTACTTGTTCCGCTTCACCGCGGTGTCGCCGAACATCTCGCGGATATTGAGCACGCCGAGGCCGCGCAATTCGAGCAGGTCCTGCAGCAGTTCGGGACAGGTGCCGTCGAGCACGTCCGGTGCGATCTGGGTGAATTGCGGTGCGTCGTCCGCGACCAGCCGGTGGCCGCGCGAGATCAGTTCCAGCGCGAGCTCGCTCTTGCCCGAACCCGATTCGCCGGTGATCAGCAGGCCGATCGAATAGATCTCCATGAACACGCCGTGCAAGGTCGCTTGTGGTGCGAGCGTGCGCGCGAGGTGGTACTGCAACAGGTTCAGCAACTCGTGGCCGCGGCGCGGCGAGACCCACAGCGGGGTGTTCGAGTCCTCGGCGGCTTCGCGCAGGTCGGCAGGGCAGGCCTGGTCCTTGCTGATCACCAGCGCGAGCGGGCTGAAATTGACGATCTTCTGCAGGGTTTCCCAGCGCAGCCGATTGTCGAGCCCATCGAGCCACGCGAGTTCCTCGGCGCCGAGGATCTGCACGCGGTTGGGATAGATGATGTTGAGATAGCCGGCCAGCGACGGTCGCCGCGACACCGTGGCCCGCGCATCGACCACGCGGTTCTCGCCCGCGCGTCCACCGACCCAGCGCAACCCGAGCCGCTCGCGCAACTGCTCAAACAACTCGCGCGCGGCAATCTTGTTCATGGCTGGCGGTCGTCGTTGGTGGTTGCGAGGATCAGCACGGGGTCGATCGCCATTGCATCAGCCGAAGCTTTCGCTGCGCGAGGCACCTTCGCCGCGGTGGTGCTTGGTCTGCTTGCCCTTGTGCTTGTCCAGCAGGCGATCGAGCTTGTCGACGAGCAGATCGATCGCGGCGTACATGGTGTCCGCTTCGCATTCGGCGAACAAGGTGTTGCCGGGAAGCAGGATCTTGGCTTCGGCCTTGTGCAGCAACTTGGCGACGCTGAGGATCACGTGGATGTCGAGGTCGCCGTCGGAATAACGCGCGAGGCGCTCGAACTTCGCGTTGACGTAGTCGCGCAATGCCGCGGTGACGTCGATCTGGTGGCCGCTGGTTTCGATGCGCATGGAACTCTCCTGCTGGTGACGGTGCGACGCCGGCGGCGCCCTGTCCAGAGTCGCAAGTTTCGGCGCGGGGGGGAAGGGGCGTCGACCAAACCTGCAGTGCAGGTACAGGCCGCCCGGTAGAGAGCGGTCAGTCCAGGCGCTGGCGTTCGTTGGACGAGGGGATCCGCAGCGCCTCGCGGTATTTTGCCACCGTGCGCCGCGCAACGGGCACGCCACTGGTCTTGAGTTCGCCCGCCAGACGCGCATCCGACAAGGGTTTGCGCGGGTCTTCGGCGTCCACCAGGCGGCGGATCATTGCCTGGATCGCGGTACTCGACGCCGCTCCGCCGGATTCGTTGGCGATCCTCGACGCAAAGAAGCGCTTGAATTCAAACGTGCCGCGTGGCGTATGCAGGTATTTGCGCGTCGTCGTGCGCGAAATCGTGGATTCGTGCAGGCCGAGTTCCTCGGCGACTTCGCGCAGGGTGAGCGGACGCATCGCTTCGAGTCCGTATTCGAGGAAGTCGGATTGCTGGCGCACGATCGCCTGGGCGACGCGCAGCACCGTGTCGGCGCGCGTCTGCAGGCTCTTGATCAGCCAGCGCGCTTCCTGCAACCGACTGCGCAAATAGGAAGTGTCGTCGCGGCTGGCCTTGCCGATCAGCGCTTCGTAGTGGCGGTTGATTGCCAGCGCGGGCATCTGACCGCCGACCAACGACGCGCGCCAGACGCCGT
Source organism: Lysobacterales bacterium (assembly GCA_038226665.1). Classification (GTDB taxonomy): domain Bacteria; phylum Pseudomonadota; class Gammaproteobacteria; order Xanthomonadales; family Xanthomonadaceae; genus SZAS-103. Next base: position 8,727 of record JBBRQI010000002.1, read on the forward strand.
TCTGGCGATACGCAACGCAATCGGGCAGGACGTAATCGGGCGCGGTCGTGGCGATCTGGCCGCCCGGGCGCGGATCGAGGGCGCGCAGCAATGCGACGGCCGCATGGATCGCATCGGAGGTTTCGCCCAGATGCCGCGCAAGCTGATCCGCTCCATGTCGCGCGAGCGCTTCGAGGTGTGCGCCCGCAAGTTGGCGCGCGAGTTGCAGCCCGGGCGTCTCCGGCGACAGGACCGATAGCTGCACGGTCAGGCATTCGGCGAGGCTCGAGCAGGCCACGCCGACCGGGTCGAAGCGCTGGATGCGGTGCAGCACCGTGCCGATTTCATCAAGGTCGGCGTGGATTTCAGGCAGCAAACCGTCGCGGATGGATGCGAGCGTTTCCGTGAGGTAACCGTCATCGCCAACCGCCTCGATGAGTGCCGCACCGATGCCGCGTTCGCGCGTGCTGAGTGGCGAAAGATGCAATTGCCAGAGCAGGTGATCCTGCAAGCCCTCGGGTGCTTCGGCCTGCTCGCTGTCGCCATCCTCGGATCCCGCGCCCTGATTGCCATCGCGCGTGCGCGTTACCTCGCCATCCCAGTCCGGCACGTCGTCGGCGGAGCCTTCTTCGGCCGCCTGCGTGGTCGCGGCGTCTGCTTGTGCGTTGTTGTCGATCGCATCGGCAGAGTCGCTGACGACCGACGCTTCGTCGTTGTCGCCCGCGTCCTCCGCGCGTTCAAGCAAGGGATTGCTTTCGAGCGCAAGGTTGATTTCGCTTTCGAGTTCGGTAGCCGACAGCGTCAACAGGTGGATCGCCTGGCGCAGCTGCGGCGTCAGCGTGAGTTGCTGGCCAAGTTTGGTGGACAGGCTGACTTTCATCGCACGGCTTCCACGGCGCCGTTAGCAGCTGGCTGGACTCGATGGAGCCGCCGCCGCAGTCAAAGCCGGAATTCTTCGCCGAGATAGACCCGGCGCACGTCCGGGTTGGCGAGGATGTCTTCCGGCGCGCCCTGCGTCAACACGCTCCCCGCGTTGAGGATATACGCGCGGTCGCAGATTCCCAAGGTTTCGCGCACGTTGTGGTCGGTGATCAGCACGCCGATGCCACGCGCCTTGAGCTGGCGCACGATCTTCTGGATCTCGCCGACCGAGATCGGATCGACGCCGGCGAAGGGTTCGTCGAGCAGCATCAGCCGCGGCTTGCCGGCCAGAGCGCGGGCGATTTCGGTGCGACGGCGTTCGCCGCCAGACAGGCTGGCGCCGAGTTGGCCAGCGACGTGCGCGACCTGCAATTCGTCGAGCAGGGCTTCGAGTTCGTGTTCGCGGCCTGAGGCATCGAGGTCTTGGCGGAGTTCGAGCACGGCGCGGATGTTGTCGGCAACGCTCAGGCGGCGGAACACCGATGGTTCCTGCGGCAAGTAGCCCATGCCGAGCTTGGCACGCGCATGTATCGGCAGGTTGGTGATGTCCCGGCCATCGAGCACAATCTTGCCCCGGTCGGCTGGGACGAGGCCGACGATCATGTAAAAGCATGTCGTCTTGCCGGCGCCGTTCGGACCGAGCAGGCCAACCACTTCGCCGGCATCCAGCGTCAACGCAAAATCATCGACAACAGCGCGCGCCTTGTAGCGCTTTGACAGGCCCGACGCGACCAGCATCAGCGCATCTTGCCGGCAGGCAGGTCGGGTGGCGGCACGACGGGCGTTGCGGGAGACGTCTTGGACTTGTCCGCCGCAGCGCCGGGTTTGAGTTTGGGCAGGATGTGCATCGCCACGCGGGTGCCATCGCCGCCGCTGGTGACTTCGCCGGAATCGACGTTGTAGACGATCTTCTCGCCGTGCATCTGGCCGCGCACGGGCTGGTCGATGATCGCGTTGCCGCTGAAGATCGCGATGTTCCTGATCAGGTCGTCGTCGACCTGGCGCGCGCTGCCGTACATCGGTTCGTTGTTTTCATCGAGCTGCTTGAGGTGGACCGGGTTGCCGGTCAGCACCGCGCGGCTCATGTCGCCGTCCTTGCGGGTGATCACGGCCTTGTCGGCATTGATCTGCAGCGTGCCCTGGACCATCACGACATTGCCGGTGAGCGTGGTGATGCCATCGTCGGCGAGCGAGGCTTCGCTGTGGTCGGCATTCACGTCCATCGGCTGCTGGCGGTCGTTCTTGCGCGCCGATGCGCTGGTGCACAACACGCACAGGAGCAGCGCGAGCACGGCGCGGCCACGCATGGAATCAATGTTTCCTGATCGGGACATCGTGCAGGCTCACCTTGGATAACAGTTCGAGTTCGGAGGTTTTCATGTTCGCGTTCATGCCGGTGCCCAGCAGTATAGATGCGCCGCGGGTGGTGGTCACAAGCAGGTCGCTATGCGCGGTTTGCGGTTGCGGATGCACGGTCATCTGTTCGGTGCGCATGTGGATCTGATCCGCGCCGGCGACGGTCGGGCCGTCAAGTGCGACCGCGCGCGACAACTTGACAACATCGCCCTTCGCGCTGACCCAGCCGGATTCCGAATGAGCGACCCAGTCGCCCTTGCCATCCTTGGCCGGGAAGCTGAATTCAGGATGGTTGAGGCTCAGGGTCTCGTTGTTCGGGTCGCGCGCCATGTAAGGCCCGTTGCTGATGAACGACAATTTGCCCTGCTTGTCCATCACCACCAGATGGTAGACATCGAGCGTGTAATCCGAACGCGGCGGGCCCGTATCGTCGCTAACAGCAAGTTGCGGACGCAATTGCCACGCACCGTAGCTCGCGAGCATCGCGGTCAGCACAAGCATCGTGGTGATGATCGCGCGGCGGTTCATTCGCCGCGGATTCCATCGCCTGTGTATTCCTTGAGGATCGCATCGGCATGCCCGCACGCGGCGAGGATGAGGTCGCACAGTTCGCGCGCTGCGCCGTTGCCGCCATCGAGTCGCGTCCGCCAGTGCACGCGCTCGCGCACCCACGGATGCGCATTTGCGGGCGCGACGCTGAGCCCGGCCGTTGCGAGCGCGCGCAGATCCGGCAGGTCGTCGCCCATGAAGGCGATTTCCTCACGCGGGATGCCGAGCCGCGTGCCGATCGTATCGAGGCACTTGAGCTTGTCCTGCACGCCGACGTACGCATGCTCGATGCCGAGTTCGCGTGCGCGCGCGGCGACGACCTGGCTCCGCCGTGCGGTGATCAGCGCCACCGTGATGCCGTATTTCCCGAGCAGCTTCAGGCCAAGGCCATCGGCAACGTGGAAGCTCTTCAGCTCGCGGCCATCCGCGCCGAGCAACAGCTTGCCGTCGGTCAGCGTGCCATCGACATCGAATGCGGCGAGCCTGATCTTGGCCGCGCGCTCACGCACGTCGGCGGGGAAATCGTTGAGATGGGAGTAAGGCATGCGGCTCCGATGGTTGACATTCCGATGGGTAACGGTCCGGGGTACTGACAGGGAACGATTTCAGACCACGCGCGCCCGCAACAGGTCGTGGATGTTCAACGCACCGACCACGCGGCGTGCGTCATCGACGACGACCAGCGCGCTGATCTGGTGAGTTTCCATCAGGTGCGCGGCCTCGACAGCAAGCTGGTCGGCACCGATGGTCCTGGGCGTGCGCGACATGAGTTCGGCGACGCCGACTTGGCGCAGGTCGACACGCGCATCGTCGAGTGCGCGGCGCAGGTCGCCGTCGGTGAACACGCCGAGCAGGCGCTCGTCGGCATCGACGATCGCAGTCATCCCCAGGCGCTTGCGGCTCATCTCGACGAGTGCTTCGGTCAAGCTGGCCCCGGCGACAACGCGTGGCACATCGTCGCCGGCGTGCATCACGTCGCGGATATGCAGCAGCAGTCTGCGACCGAGATCGCCGGCCGGGTGCGAGCGCGCGAAGTCCTCGCTGGTGAACCCGCGCGCTTCGAGCAGCGCGACCGCAAGCGCATCGCCCATTACCAGCGCAGCCGTGGTGCTGGAGGTCGGCGCGAGGCCGAGCGGACACGCTTCCTCGGGTACGCTGACATCGAGATGCACGTCGGCGAGTTGCGCGGCGCTCGAGTTCGGGCGGCCGCTCATCACGATCAGCGCGTTGCCTTGGCGCTTCAGCGCGGGAATGATGGTCAGCAGCTCATCGGTTTCGCCGGAATTGGACAGCGCGAGCACGACGTCGACATCGGTGATCATGCCGAGATCGCCGTGGCTGGCTTCGCCCGGATGCACATAGAAGGCTGGCGTGCCGGTCGAGGCCAAGGTCGCTGCGATCTTGCGCGCGATATGGCCGGACTTGCCCATGCCCGTCGCGACCACGCGCCCGCGGCAGGACAGCATCAGCTTGCAGGCTTGAGTGAAACTGTCGTCCAAACGTTCGCGCAGGGCCTGCAATGCGCGGGTTTCGATCTCCACGACCGACATTCCCGTGGCCAGCAGCGATTGTTCGCCGCCGACCTGCACCAATGGAGTGGCTTTCGCTGTCATGGGCGCGGCTGTCATGGGTGCGGCGTTCCTGTGCCCGGCGCTTTGGATTAAGCTAGACGGCTATTGTATCGCACGCCCCCGCAGCGCTTCGGCTATGGCGGGTTTCGGCACCCAACGCGTGGTGCACATCTCAAAAGAAACGCAATCCGTGGACGCAGACTTCGTACGCCAGCTGATCGAAACCGGACTTCCCGGCGCGCGCGTCACGGTGCGTGGTGACGATGGCGTGCATTTTGAAGCCGATGTCGTTAGCGAAGCCTTTCGCGGCAAGCTGCAGCTCGCGCGCCACCGGATCGTCTACGCAACCCTTGGCGAGCGCATGGGCGGGGAGATCCACGCCTTGTCGCTGCGCACTCTGACGCCTGAAGAGAAAAGCTCGTGTTGAAAGTCCCGCCATGGATGGCCGGCCGTCATGCACGGAAGCTCACCCATCCACATACTCGCGCTGCGCCGGGCAGGGCGCTGCGGAAGGACGCGCAGACAAACATATGGCAAAGATCCTGATTTCCGGCGGCGAGCCGCTGAACGGCGAGGTGCTGATTTCCGGCGCCAAGAACGCGGTGCTGCCGATTCTCGCTGCGACCCTTCTGGCCGACGGCCCGATGGAAATCAGCAACGTCCCGCACCTGCACGACGTCACCACCACGATGGAATTGCTCGGCCGCATGGGCGTGCAGCTCACCGTCGACGAGAAGATGCGCATCACCGTCGACCCGACCACGATCACCAGCCATATCGCACCGTACGACCTGGTCAAAACGATGCGCGCGTCGATCCTGGTGCTCGGTCCGTTGGTCGCGCGTTTCGGCGCGGCCGAAGTCTCGCTGCCTGGCGGCTGCGCGATCGGTTCGCGGCCCGTGGACCAGCACATCCGCGGCCTGCGCGCGCTCGGCGCGGATATCACCGTCGAGAACGGTTACATCGTCGCCAAGGCGAAGCGTTTGCGCGGCGCACGCATCGTGATGGACATGGTCACCGTCACCGGCACCGAGAACATCATGATGGCCGCGGTGCTCGCCAAGGGCACGTCGGTGATCGAGAACGCCGCGCAGGAACCTGAAGTCCTCGACCTCGCGAATTGCCTCAACGCGATGGGCGCCAGGATTTCCGGCGCGGGCAGCGCAACGCTGGTGATCGAGGGCGTCGAGCGCCTGCACGGATGCAGCTACGAAGTGTTGCCCGACCGCATCGAGACCGGCACCTTCCTGGTTGCTGGCGCAATCACCCAGGGCCGGGTGATGGCCAAGCGCGCGCGTCCGGATACGCTCGACGCGGTGCTGGTGAAGCTCGAGGAAGCCGGCGCACACATCAACACCGGGCCGGACTGGATCGAAGTGGACATGCGCGGAAACCGGCCGAAGGCGGTGAACCTCACGACCGCACCGTATCCGGCCTTCCCGACCGACATGCAGGCGCAATTCATCGCACTCAACGCGGCGGCCGAAGGGGTCGGCATCGTCACCGAAACGGTGTTCGAGAACCGCTTCATGCACATCCAGGAACTGCAGCGGCTCGGCGCCGACATCCGCGTCGAAGGCAACACCGCGATCAGCCGCGGCGTCACCACGATGAGCGGCGCGCCGATGATGGCTACCGATCTGCGCGCATCGGCCTCTCTGGTGCTCGCCGGCCTCGTGGCGAGCGGCGAATCGACGGTCGACCGCATCTACCACATCGATCGCGGCTACGAGAACATCGAAGAGAAACTCGGTGGGCTCGGCGCCAAGATCCGGCGTTTGCCGAATTGATCGGCGTTTTGGAGCCGGGAACGGGCTGACGGACTCGGCGAGTTGAAGAAGGGCATGACAGCCATCTTCAACCCCTTGATTCGATCAGCCCTGCACCGACACCCCTAACGCTTCAACGAGACCAGCTTCATCTCGAACACCTCGCCGTTCGGCTCGGTCTGCACGATTCGCACCGGTACGAAACCGTTGTCGAGGCCAAACCAGCTTGCGGTGACGCGTCCGCCGGCGCTGTCGCGCAGGCGCGTCACTGCGACGGTACGCTGCGATCCAGCCGGCGCGCGCAGGGTCTGTTCCTTGCCGACCTGGTAACGCTGGGCGCTGACGTCGCTCCGGCCGGCGACCTTGTAAGTCAACGTGCCGCGCTTGCCGTTCGCGAGATCCTGAGCGATCGCGAGGGTCACCGATTGCTGGTCGAGAACTCCTGCTTGCATCGGGTATTGGGTGTCGTGTTTCTTGTCGTGGCTGATGATGCGATTGCCGGAGGGTTCCACCGTGATGCTGCGCTGGCTGGATTTCACGATGGTGGAAAGCCGGTACTGGTAACTGCGCAGTTCGAGTGCGTCGCCGTGGGCGCTGATTTCGGAATGCTCGTCGATATTGGCCGCGGCAAACGCAGCGAGCCCACTGGTGCCGTGGGTGATCGACTGGTAATCCCAACCGTCAGGAGTTCGCTTGAGGGTGATGGTCGCCTGGCCGATGGTGTCGCCATTGCGGGCGACCTCGTAGGTCGCCGTATACGGCTGCAGCGCAGCGGCATTCGCAAGCCCGCCCAGCATCAGCAGGCAGGGAAGGGCGGCCGCGTATTTGATCGTGTCGATTCGCATGTCAGGCATCCACAGGTTCGGTGAGTTGATTGTCGGCACCAAGCAGCAACGGCTCCGAACGGGGGCGACTATCCACAAAAACGACGGAACCGCGCTGGGAGACGCGTCCGGCCGCGATCATCTGCACGCAGGCTACCAGCAACGCGTGTTCGCGTTCGAGCACGCGCGCGCCGAGGCTTGCAGGATTGTCGCCTGCATGAACGCGGACACGAGCCTGCGCGATAACCGGACCCGCGTCCAGCGCGGGAATCACGTAATGCACGCTCGCACCGTGCTCCGCCACGCCCGCCGCGAGCGCCTGCGCATGCGTGCGCAAACCCGGGAAACGCGGCAGCAGCGAGGGATGGATGTTGATGATGCGCCCCGCGAAATGCTGCACGGCGGCGTTGCCCAGCACGCGCAGGTAGCCCGCGCAAACGAGGAGGTTCGGCTGCACGGTATCGATCGCATCGCAGAGCGCGTCGTCGAAGTCCTCGCGCGTCGCATGGTCGGCAGGATCCAGCGCGACCGCAGAAACGCCCGCGGCGCGCGCGCGTTCGAGCGCTTGCGCGCGCGCGCGATCGGAGAACACGCCAACAATGCGGAACGGCCAAGCATCGCCGTATTGATCAGCGAGCAACGCCTGCAGGTTGCTGCCGCGCCCCGACGCCAGCACCGCGATGCGCAGCGGCTCAGGCAATGCGGACACGCTCGCCGCCGTGCGCCGGAACCACTCTGCCGATCGGCCGGTGTGCGAGTCCCGCGCGATCGAGTTCGGTGCCGATCGCGGCGATGTCGGTTTCCGCAACGATCAAGACGAAACCGACGCCGCAATTGAACGTGCGCCACATCTCTTCGCGCGAAATCGCGCCTTCGCGTTGCAACCAGTCGAACACCGGAGGCAGCACGATGGTCGAGGCTTCGATATCCAGACCGAGGCCGTCGGGCACGACGCGGATGATGTTTTCGGTCAGCCCGCCGCCAGTGATATGCGCCATCGCATGCACGTCGTGATGGGCGATCAATTCAAGGATCGGCTTGACGTAGATCGTGGTCGGTGCCATCAGTGCGTCGGCGAGGGTCACGCCACCGAGATCGAGATCCAGCGGATGCCCGGCGCGGTCGAGGACGCGCCGGATCAGCGAATAACCGTTCGAGTGCGGACCGCTCGACGCGATGCCGAGCAGCACGTCGCCGGCGTGCACCCTCGCACCGTCGAGGATGTCCGATTTCTCGACCGCGCCGACGCAGAAGCCGGCGAGGTCGTATTCGCCGGGCGGATACATGTCCGGCATTTCGGCGGTTTCGCCGCCGATCAGCGCGCAACCCGCGAGTTCGCAACCCTTCGCGATACCGCCGACCACGGCGACCGTGGTGTCGACATTGAGCTTGCCGGTCGCGAAGTAGTCGAGGAAGAACAGCGATTCGGCACCCTGCACCAGCACGTCGTTGACGCACATGCCGACCAGATCGATGCCGATCGTGTCGTGGCGGTTCAGTTGCTGGGCGAGCTTGAGCTTGGTGCCGACGCCGTCGGTGCCCGACACCAGCACCGGCTCCTTGTAACGGCCGGCAAGGTCGAACAACGCGCCGAAACCGCCCAGCCCACCCATCACCCCGGGCCGAAACGTGCGCTGCACCAACGGCTTGATGCGCTCGACGACGCTGTTGCCCGCGTCGATATCGACACCGGCATCGCGGTAGGTGAGTGGGGTGGGGGAAGGGATCGGGGTCGACAAGGAACGGCTCCGCGCGCGAGGCGAATGAAGCTCGGCATTCTACCAGCGCCACTGCGGCATAATCCGTATCTGACCCCGTTCGCCGGATGCACCCATGCGCCATGCCATCGCCCGCCTGTTCCTCGCCATCGGTTTGTTCGTGCATGGCGTCGCATTCGCCGACGATGCGTCGCTGTACGAGGGCAGCGCGCTGGTCAACAGCCAGGGCGGCGGCGAACGTGCGGTCGCCCTGCAGCGCGCGCTGATCCAGGTCATCGTCAAGCTGACCGGCCAGCGCAACGCCGCCGGGCTGCCGCAGGTGCATGGGTTGCTCGGCAATGCCGGCCGGCTGGCGAAGGACTCGCGCTACAGCGCCGAATCCGAAACCATCAACGGTGCGCCGATCTACCGGCAGAAGCTGACCGCACAGTTTGACCGTGGCGCGGTCGACGCATTGATCGCCGGATCCGGATTGCCGGTGTGGCCATCGCCGCGTGCGCCGGTCGTGCTGTGGCTGGTGATCGATGACGGCCATGGCGCGCGCCTGGTCGGTGCCACGCACGCCAATGCGGCGAAGTCGCTGACCGGTCGCGCGGCTGAGCGCGGCCTGACGATGGTGGTTCCGTCCGGGACGCCACTCGAATCGCAGGTCGCCTTGCTCGCTTCGGGTATCGGTCCGGCGCAGGCCGTCGTGTTGCCGTCGGCCGCGTACGGATCGCAGCAACTGGTCGGCAAGCTGGTGCGCACGGCCAGTGGCTGGAACGCGCAATGGATCCTGCTCGACGGTGGCGTCGAACTCAATCGCTGGAACGAAACCAATGCCGATGCGCGCGTGGCAATGGCCAATGCCGCCGACGGAGCCGCCGATGCGCTCGCACGCAAGTACGCGAAGGTCGCTGCCAGCGGCCCTGCCGGCAGCTTCACGATCGAGATCGACGGCCTGCGTACGGGCGCGGATTACGTGCGCGCGATGGGCTACCTCGAAGGCCTCGGCATCGTGCGCAAGATCGCGCTGATCGACGCAGTCGAGGATCGCCTGCGCATGCAGCTCGACCTGTCCACGGGCATGGATGGCTTCCGCAGTGTGGTCGGGGTCGGCCAGGTGCTCGAAGTCGCCACCGACAGCGACAGCCCGGTGTTCCGCCTCCGGCCGTGAACCTGCGTCAGCTGCCCAACCTGATCACCGGCGCGCGCATGTTGCTGGTGCTGCCGCTGGTGTGGAGCCTGCGCGACGGCGACTACGCGCTGGCGCTTGGCATTGCGTTGACCGCAGGCGTATCGGATGCGCTCGACGGCTGGCTTGCCAAGCGCCATGGCTGGCAGACACGGCTCGGCAGCTTGCTCGATCCGGTCGCCGACAAGCTGCTGCTGCTCGCGAGTTTCGTCGGCCTGTGGCTGGCGCATGCGACGCCGGGTTGGTTTGCTGTGCTGGTGATTGGGCGCGATGTGGTGATCGTTTCCGGCGCAGTGACTTACAACGCGATCATCGGGCAGATCGAGGGCGATCCGACCCTGCTGAGCAAGGCGACGACGGTCGCGCAGGTCGGATTGGTGCTGGCCTTGCTGGTCGGGCTTGCGTGGCGGCCATTGCCTGCGATGGTGTCGCTTGCGGGCATCTGGCTGGTCGCCGCGCTCACCTTCGCCAGCGGCATCGACTATGTTGTGCGCTGGAGCTTGCGCGCACGCCGCGCATTGCGCGCGAGACGGCAATGACGACGTCATGTTGAGCCAGTGCCACGGAGCGAAACGATGAATCCATTCGATCCCGGTTCTTCCGGGCCCATTGCAGGCGAGAGCATCGCCGAATCACGCGAGGATTCGCGGCGCTGGCAATGGCTCGCGTTCACCATGGTCGCCGGCGTGCTGATATGGCTGCTCGCGCCGGTATTGACGCCGTTCGCGATCGCGTTGTTCTTCGGCTACCTCGGCGATCCGCTGGTGGATACGCTCGAACGCGCGCGCATGAGCCGCACCTTCGCGGTGCTCCTCGTGTTTTTCATGATGATCACCCTGGCCGCGCTCGCGTTGCTGTTCCTGGTGCCGCTGCTGAGCGACCAGGTCGGCCATTTCGTCGAGCAGATGCCGGTCTATGCCGACTGGCTGCGCAACACCGCCCTGCCGTGGATCAACAAGCGCACCCACATCGACCTCGCGCCGTACATCGATCCGCAACAGGTGATCGCGATGCTGCGCAAGCATTGGCAGGAGGCGGGTGTGGCAACCAGTGTGCTCGGCGGTTTGTCGCATTCGAGCCTGGTGCTGATTCAGATACTGTCCACGATCTGCCTGGTGCCGGTGCTGTCGTTCTATTTCCTGCGTGACTGGGACGTGCTCGTCGCGCGCGTGGACGCGCTGTTGCCGCGCACGATCCAGCCCACCATCGCACGGCTCGCGCGCGAGTCCAACGAGATGCTCGGCGGATTCCTGCGCGGCCAGATGTCGGTCATGCTCTCGCTGGGGATCATCTACGCGATCGGCTTGTGGATGGTCGGTCTCGACCTCGCCTTGCTGGTCGGGTTCATCGCGGGCATGGTGAGTTTCGTGCCTTACCTCGGCGCGATCGTTGGCGTGTTGCTCAGCGTGATCGCCGCGCTCGTGCAGTTCGGCGACGGCTGGCATGTAATGCTGGTGCTGGGCGTGTTCGCATTCGGGCTGACGATGGAGTCCTATGTGCTGGTGCCGCGCTTGGTCGGCGACAAGATCGGCATGCATCCGGTCGGGGTGATCTTCGCGATCATGGCCGGAGGGCAGTTGTTCGGCTTCCTCGGCGTGCTGCTCGCGCTGCCTGTGTCGGCCATCGTGATGGTGCTGCTGCGCTACGCGCACGAGCGTTATACCGCCAGCACGTTATACGCGGGCAAGGCGCCGGTGGTCGAAGAACCGGTGTCGCTGATCGTGGTCGCCGAACGCATGCGCATTCCCGAAGGCAGCGACGACGCGGGCGACGAACCGCCGCCGAGCGCTTCGTGAGCGCCCGTTGCATGCGAGCTGGCTCGTGAGCCCGATTTTTACGAGCAAGGATTCGTGAGTACGCCGCAACTCCCGCTGGGTTTGCGTTTTCCGCCGGATCAAAGGTTGCACAGTTACCGCGATGCGCCGACCGGATTGGTGGCGATCTTGACGATGCTTGCGTCGGGTGAAAGCGGCGAAAGCCGGCTTCAATCCGTGTTTCTCAGTGGCGCGCCCGGCTCAGGCAAAAGCCACCTGCTGCTCGCGACATGCGCGGAAGCCGCGATCAACGAAAACGTCGTCGCCTACCTTCCGCTGAAATTGTTCGGCGCGCGCGCTGCCGACGCGCTCGCGCACCAGGGCGCGGTGCGGATGGCCTGCGTCGATGACGTGCAAGCCATCACCGGCGATCGCGCGGCGGAGATTGCCTTGTTCGACTTGCACAACCGCGTGCGCGATGCAGGCGGCGCACTTGTCTACGCAGCCGATGCGACGCCGCTGCAACTCGACCTCGCATTGCCCGACCTGCGCTCGCGGCTCGCGCAATGCACGCAATTCGCACTGAATGTCCCCGATGAAACGCAACGCCGCACGATTCTGCGCGAACGCGCGCAGGCACGCGGGCTTGAACTCGACGATGCGGTGCTGGACTGGTTGTTCCGGCGCGTTGATCGCGATCTCGGCACCCTGACTGCGTTGCTGGATCGACTGGATCGTGAATCGCTGGCGGCGCATCGGAGGATCACGGTGCCTTTTTTGCGGCAGGCGCTCGGCGTCGTTTAGCTTAAGAGTTCATCAAGCTGCGCCAATCGCTCCGGCGTGCCGACATCCGTCCATGCGCCTTGCCAGGGCTCTCCGGCAACTTGCTTGCGCGCCATCGCCGCACGCAGCAATGGCGTTAGCCCGAAACGCGGCGGTGTTTCATTCGCGCCTGCTTTATCGCCGATCACTGCGCGCCAACCCGAAAGCAATTCGAATCGATACACGCCGATGCCGGCGAAGGTCAGCGCATGTAGCGCGTTTGATGACGGCGAATCCGGATAAGGATCAAGGCGACCATCAGCATCCAGCCCGAAATCCCCATGTGCGTTATGCGCGGGATTCGCGACCATCACAAGGTGCGCAAGGCCAGCCGGTTCGCTCGGCAAGCTTGCGAAGTCGTAATCGGTCCAGATATCGCCGTTGATCGCGAGGAAGGGTTTGTCGCCCAGCAGTGGCAGCGCATGCAACATGCCGCCGCCGGTTTCCAGGGGCTCGGCGCCTTCGCAGGAATAATGCAGGCGCAAACCCCAATGCGAACCGTCGCCGAGCGTCGCCGGGAATTGTTCGGCGAGCCATGCGGTGTTGACCACCACATCGCGCACGCCGAGCGCAGCAAGTTTTTCGAGGTGCCACGCGATCAGCGGCTTGCCGCCGGCGATCAGCAAAGGCTTGGGCGTGCGTTCGGTCAGCGGACGCATGCGCTCGCCCTTGCCGGCGGCGAAGATCAGCGCCTTCATATGTGATCCCCGGTATGCAATGACGGACGCACCAGTCTATCCAGCACATCGGCGAGTGGGGCAAGTTCCGGGTATTCCGGCAATACGTCATCGAGATAGGCAAGGAAACGCGGCGCATCGGCGATGTATTTCGACTTGCCATCGCGGTGCTTGAGTCGCGCGAAAATGCCCAGCACTTTCAGGTGTCGCTGGATGCCGATCCAGTCGACATCGCGTTTGAACCGGGCGAGTTCCGGCACCGGCAATCCGGCTTCCCTTGCGCGTGCGTGGTAGCGCGCGAGCCATGCGTCCACGCGATCCTGCGGCCAACTCAGGAAGGCATCCTTGAACAAGCTCAGCGCGTCATAGGCAATCGGCCCGCGCACGGCGTCCTGGAAATCGAGCACTGCCGGGCCTTGGTCGGCTGGCCCGCTTTGAACAGGCATCAAGTTGCGCGGCATGAAATCGCGATGCACCAGCACGCGCGGCTGCGCAAGCGCGGCGTCGATCAATCGGCGATAGACGAGCTCGAGCGATTCGAGAGTGTCGCAATCGAGCGTCACTCCCAGTTCGCGACCGAGGAACCATGCGTCGAACAAGCGCAATTCACGCGCGAGCATCGCTTCGTCGTATTCCGGAAAATCGACCGGGCAGGGGATCGCCTGCAGTTTCAGCAATTGCGCGATCGCGGCGTCAAACAGCGCGTCGGCATTACCTGCATCGATGACCTGCAAATAGGTGTCGACGCCCAGGTCCTCCAGCAGCAGGAATCCCGCGTCGGTATCCTGCGCAAGCACCTGCGGCACGCGTACGCCGCCGCGCTTGAGCAGCTCACGCACGCGCAGCCACGGGCGCACGTCTTCCTTGTCCGGCGGCGAATCCATCACGATGCGGCTGCAGTAGCGGCCTCGACTGCGCCAATAGCTGCGGAAACCGGCGTCGGTCGAAGCGCGCGCGAGCTCGGCCTGCGGGTCGGCAAGGGCGGTGCGCGCCCATTCCAGGCGCGCTTGGCTGCGGAGTTGGTCGTCCATCGGTATTCCATTCGGGTCGCACGCAGCATGCCATCGTGGCGGCCCGATTGGCAGCTCCGCGCGACAGCGCCAGAGCGGCGCACGGCACGTCCGTGGCATCATGGACGCCACCCTGTCATTCGTGCGCGACCATGTCTGAATTGAAGATCGTCTTGCTGTCCGGCGGTTCCGGCACGCGGCTGTGGCCGCTGTCGCGCGAGGCGCATCCGAAACAGTTCCTGCCGTTGCTGGGCGAGCATTCGCTGTTGCAGACGACCTGGTTGCGCGTGCGCGACCTGCCCGGCGTCGGCCCACGCGACGCCATCGACCAACTCATCGTCGTGGCCAACGAGGAACATCGCTTCATGGTCGCCGAACAGTTGCGCTCGCTCGGTGCGCATCCGGATGCGTTGATCCTCGAACCAACAGGCCGCAACACCGCCCCGGCAATCGCAGCGGCTGCGTTGCGGGCGATGGCTGGTGGGGAAGATCCGATCCTGCTGGTACTGCCATCGGATCACGTGATTCGCGATGAAGCCGGTTTTCGTGCGGCGGTGCTGCAGGCATTGCCAGCGGCCGAGGCCGGATCGCTCGTGACATTCGGCATCGTGCCGAACGCGCCTGAAACCGGCTACGGCTACATCTTCGCCAAGGACAGTCTGGCCGCGCGTGGAGACGGCGTGCGCGCGGTCGAGCGCTTCGTCGAAAAACCCGACCTCGCGACCGCGACCGCATACATCGCATCGAGCAATTATTTCTGGAACAGCGGCATGTTCCTCTTTCGCGCCTCGCGCTATCTGGCCGAACTCGAACTATTCGCGCCCGAGATTCTCGCGCAATGCCGCGCGGCGCAGGCGAATGCGACGTCCGACAACGATTTCCTGCGACTGGATCGCGCCGCGTTCGAGGCATGTCCGTCCGATTCGATCGACTACGCTGTGATGGAGAAAACCGAGCACGCGGTGGTGCTGCCGATCGACGTGGGCTGGAACGATGTCGGCTCATGGTCGGCGCTGCACCAGGTCGTCGAACAGGATGGCGACGGCAATGCGCATCGCGGCGACGTGCTCGCGATCGACACGCGCAACACGCTTGCGTGGTCCGAACGCCGACTCGTCGCGTTGATCGGACTCGACGACATGATCGTCGTCGACACCGACGACGCGCTGCTGGTCGCCCATCGCGACCACGTGCAGGACGTGAAGCAGGTCGTCGCGAGACTCAAGGCCGATGCGCGCCCGCACGCGAAGCTGCACCGCAAGGTGTATCGCCCGTGGGGCAGCTACGACGGCATCGAGTCGGGGCCCGGCTTCCAGGTCAAGCGCATCGTCGTCAAACCGGGTGCGAGTCTGTCGTTGCAGATGCACCGCCATCGCGCCGAACACTGGATCGTGGTCAGCGGCAATGCGCGCGTGACCTGCGACGACAACGTGTTAGATCTCCGCGCGAACCAGAGCACGTTCATTCCGCTTGGCTCGAGGCACCGGCTCGAGAATGTCGGCACCGAACTACTGGAACTGATCGAAGTGCAGTCCGGCAATTATCTGGGTGAGGATGACATCGTGCGATTCGAGGATGTCTACGGACGAAGCTGAGCGCCTGTGAATTGCGCTAGCAGTTCACGCGAAGCCGAGCGCCCGCGACCGTCTACTCAACATCGACGTCGACGTCCGCGCGCTCGGGACGCAGGGGTTTGCGCATTAATCAGACGGACCGCGCTCGGCCCTCACGCTGCTGGGGATTGCCGGCAGCTTATACGCGCGTGATACCCACGGTGGCCGGAATGTTGCCCACAGCGCGTTCCAGCAGGAGATCGCCTGCTGTGCCAAGCCTCGCATCCGCGTCGAATCGATCGGATGCCGGTCTTGCTTTATCATGTGATCGTACAAATCCCGCTTCCCTTGTCTGGTTGGTTCCTTTGAAATCCGCAAACCTGTCCCATCTCGATCGGCTCGAAGCCGAAAGCATCCACATCCTGCGCGAGGTCGCCGCCGAGTTCCGCAATCCGGTCATGATGTATTCGGTCGGCAAGGATTCCTCGGTGCTGTTGCATCTTTTGCTGAAGGCGTTCTATCCCGCGAAGCCGCCGATCCCGTTGCTGCACGTGGATACCGGCTGGAAATTCCGCGAGATGATCGCGTTCCGCGACCAGCGCGCCGCCGAGACCGGGGTGACCCTGCACGTGCACAAGAATGCGGACGGACTGCGCGACGGCATCGGTCCGTTCACGCATGGCGCGACCGTGCACACCGACGTTATGAAGACACAGGCGCTGAAACAGGCGCTCGATCACTACGGCTTCGACGCCGCGATCGGCGGCGCGCGCCGCGACGAGGAAAAATCGCGTGCGAAAGAGCGCGTGTTCTCGTTCCGTTCCGCGCAGCATCGCTGGGATCCGAAGAACCAGCGCCCGGAGTTGTGGAACCTCTACAACGCACGCATCCACAAGGTCGAAAGCGTGCGCGTGTTCCCGATCTCGAACTGGACCGAACTCGACGTGTGGCTGTACATCTTCCGCGAGAAGATCCCGGTGCCGCTGCTGTACCTGGCGCAGGAACGGCCGGTCGTCGAACGCGATGGCACCCTGATCATGGTCGACGACGACCGCATGCCCTTGCACGAAGGCGAAGTGCCGATGCGCAAGCGCGTGCGCTTCCGCACGCTCGGCTGTTATCCGCTGACCGGCGCGGTCGAGTCGGATGCCGATACCCTAGAACAAGTGATTTCCGAAATGCTGGTTGCGCGCACGTCCGAACGCCAGGGGCGGGTGATCGACCACGATCCATCGGCATCGATGGAGCTCAAGAAGCGCGAGGGTTACTTCTGATGTACACGAACCACGACAACCCTCTTGACGCCGCCGTCGATCTGCGCGAGTACCTGCATCGGCACGAGACCAAGGATCTGTTGCGTTTCATCACCTGCGGCAGCGTCGACGACGGCAAAAGTACGCTCATCGGCCGGCTGCTGCACGACAGCAAGCTGCTGTTCGACGACCAGCTCGCGACGCTCGAATCCGACAGCCTGCGCCACGGAACCCAGAACGGCGAAATCGATTTCGCACTGCTCGTCGACGGTCTCGCCGCCGAGCGCGAGCAGGGCATCACCATCGACGTCGCCTACCGTTTCTTCAGCACCGAAAAGCGCAAGTTCATCGTTGCCGACTGCCCGGGCCACGAGCAGTACACGCGCAACATGGCGACTGGCGCATCGACCGCCGACCTCGCGGTCGTGCTGGTGGATGCGCGCAAGGGCCTGCTGACGCAGACGCATCGGCACAGTTACATCGTGTCGCTGCTCGGTATCCGCCGCGTGCTGCTGGCGGTCAACAAGATGGACCTGATGGATTACGACCAAGGTGTGTTCGACGCGATCGTCGCCGATTACCGTGCGCTTGCGACGCAGCTTGGCATCGCCGAAGTCGAATGCATTCCGTTGTCGGCCTTGCGCGGCGAGAACGTGATGAGCCGTTCGATCGCGATGCCCTGGTACGACGGCCCGTCGCTGCTTGAACACCTCGAACATGTTTCATTGAGTCCGGTCGCGCTGGATCGCGTCGAAGCTGAAGTCGGCTTCCGCTTGCCCGTGCAATGGGTCAATCGTCCGAACCAGGAATTCCGCGGCTTTGCGGGCAGCATCGCGGCGGGAATGATCGCGGTCGGCGACGAAATCGTCGTGCATCCTTCGGGCAAGCGCTCGCAGGTCGCGCGCATCGTCACCGCCGATGGCGACTTGCCGAATGCTTCCGAAGGGCAGGCGATCACGCTGACCTTGCGCGACGAAGTCGACATCAGCCGTGGCGACGTGATCTCCGCCGCGCGCAAGCCACCCGAGGTCGCCGACCAGTTCGCCGCGCACTTGTTGTGGATGAGCGATGCGCCGCTGCTGCCGGGTCGCGGCTACTGGTTGAAGACCGCCGCGCGCACGGTTTCGGCGACGATCACCGAGATCAAGCACAAGGTCGACATCAACACGCAGGATCATCTTGCTGCCAAGCGACTCGAACTCAACGAGGTCGGTTACTGCAACCTCAATCTCGACCAGCCGATCGCATTCGAGTCGTACGCGCATAATCACGTGCTCGGCGGTTTCATCCTGATCGACCGGCAGACCAATGCGACCGTCGCTTGCGGCACGATCGACTTCGCGTTGCGGCGTGCGTCGAACATCCATTGGCACAGCCTGGAAATCGATCGCCACGCGCGTGCGTTGAGCAAGGGCCAGACGCCGTTGTGCCTGTGGTTCACCGGCTTGTCGGGTTCGGGCAAGTCGACGATCGCGAATCTTGTCGACCGTCGCCTGCATGCGCTGGGTTATCACAGCTACATCCTCGATGGCGACAACGTGCGCCATGCGCTCAACAAGGACCTCGGTTTCACCGATGAGGATCGCGTCGAGAACATCCGCCGCGTCGCCGAAGTCGCGAAGCTGATGACCGATGCCGGACTGATCGTACTCGTGTCCTTCATATCGCCGTTCCGAGCCGAGCGCCGGATGGCGCGCGAGATGTTCGCGGCAGGCGAATTCGCCGAAGTATTCGTCGACACGCCGATCGAGGTCTGCGAGCAGCGCGACGCGAAGGGTCTTTACGCGAAGGCACGCGCGGGAGAGATCCGCAATTTCACCGGCATCGATTCGCCATACGAATTGCCGGAGAACGCGGACTTCACTTTGCACACCGTCGAAACCGCCGCAGACGTGTTCGCGCAACAGCTGGTGGACAAGATCGTCAAGCGCTGATTGGCGATTGCAATACGCGCAGCTTGCGAATCACGAGCATTCGGTGTGGTCATCCCGCGTGCAACGCGTGAAAGCTTTGCTTCGCGTAACTGCAACCGAGACAGAAGTCATGCGCAAAGCGCACGCTACTCGCCGTCCTGTGATGGGCGTTTTCTCGGCCGCACCAGCGAGTAAATCGTCAGCAAAATGATCGCGCCGATCAACGCCGCGATGAAACCGATCGGTCCGTTGTCGGCGTACCAGCCCATCGCCAGGCCCACGTATTTCGCGATCAATGCGCCGCCGACGCCGAACAGCGTCGTCGCCAGCAAACCCATGCGATCGTCGCCGGGCTTGAGTGCGCGCGCGATCAGGCCGATGAAGAAGCCGATCAGGATGGTGTAGAGGACAATCATGCCTTCAGCAGCAACCGTGATTGCCGAAACCGGCATCGCCCGCAGCGACGCCGACGCCGTTCGTGAGTCCCATGACGCTGGCGGTGTGGTGTTCGGCCAATACGCGCGCGACGCACGCAGTCACGCGCTTGCCGGTCGGGATGTGCAGGAATTCGTTCGGCCCGTGCGCGTTGGAATGCGGGCCGAGCACGCCGGTGATCATGAACTGCGCGCCCGGGAATTTCGCGCCCAGCATGCCCATGAACGGAATCGTCCCGCCTTCGCCCATGTGCACCGCGGGACGCCCGAAGAAATCGTGCGATGCGTGGTCGATCGCATGGGTCAGCCAGTCCGACATCGGTGGCGCGTTCCATCCGGTCGATGATTTTTCGAGTTCGAAGGACACGTGCGCACCATTCGGCGGATTGTCGAGCAGCAGCTTGCGCAGGATCGCACCGGCGGTGTCACCGTCGAGCGTCGGCGGCAGGCGCAGCGACAATTTCACCGCGGTGTGCGGACGCAGCACATTGCCCGCGTTGTCGAGCGTCGGCATCCCGTCCACGCCGGTCACCGAGAGCGCAGGCCGCCAGGTGCGATTGAGCACGAGCTCGTTGAGATCGCCGGACATCGGGGTCATGCCGGGCAGGAACGGGAACTTGTCGTACACCGCCTTGCCCATCACTTCCGCGACCTTGCGCGCCTGCGCGAGGCGATCGTCGGGAATCGACGCGAACAAACCTTCGACCTTGATCTTGCCGCTCACTTCGTCTTCAAGCCGCGACAGCAGCTGACGCAGGATGCGGAAGCTCGACGGCACGATTCCCGACGCATCGCCGGAATGCACGCCTTCGGACAATACCTTCACGATCAGGTTGCCGCCGGCGAGGCCGCGCAGCGACGTCGTGCACCACAATTGGTCGTAATTACCGCAACCCGAATCGAGGCACACCACCAGCGACGGCTTGCCGATCCGGTCCGCCATATGATCGACATAGGCCGGCAAGTCGTAGCTGCCGGATTCCTCGCAGGCTTCGATCAACACCACGCAGCGCGCGTGCGGAAGTTTTTGTTCGCGCAACGCCATGATCGCGGCGAGGGAACCGAAGATCGCGTAGCCATCGTCGGCGCCGCCGCGACCGAACAACTTGTCGCCGCGGATCACCGGCTGCCACGGACCGAGGCCGTCGCCCCAGCCGGTCATTTCGGGCTGCTTGTCGAGGTGGCCGTAGAGCAGCACGCTATCGTCGCCGGTGGTGTCGCCGCTGGCGGGAATGTCGATGAAGATCACCGGCGTGCGGCTTTCAAGGCGCACCACCTCGACCTGCATGCCGGCGATCGGCTGCGCGCGCGCCCATGTCTCCATGAGCCTGACCGCATCGTCCATGTAACCGTGGCTGGCCCAGTTCGCGTCGAACATCGGCGACTTGTTGGGGATGCGGATGTAATCGACCAGTTGCGGAACGATCGCGTCATCCCAGAGTTCGCCGACGAAACGATCGGCGCGCGTCTTGTCCATGCCAGCGTGATCCATGCGGATGACTCCTGCCTCGGTTGCCCAGTTTAACCCCGGGCCGCCGCGGGTAGGAAAACTCCGACGCAACCGTGCGTGGCAATCGCAGCCGCGCGTGCGCAATCCGGCGATGGAATGCGTGGGTGGGGAGCCGGAGACTGGCATCACCGGAACGCGACAGAGTCCGGAACCACCATCCACGACCAGGGAGATACACCATGAACAAGATCGCCACCATGCTGCAAACCGCTGCACTCTCGCTGCTGCTGATCGGCGGCGCCCACGCCAGCAAGCACGCGCCTGCCAACAAGGCAGCGGTCGTCGCCTCGGCATCGACCAGCAACCACGCCAAGTCGGCCAAACCGACCAAGGCCGCGCAGAAAGTCAACATCAATACTGCCGACGCCGCGGCGATCGACGATGCGCTGCTCAACGTTGGCCCGTCCAAGGCGGCTGCGATCATCGCGTACCGCAAGCAGCATGGCGCGTTCCACACCGCCGACGAGCTCGCAAGCGTCAAGGGCATCGGCCTGAAGACGATCGAGAAGAACCGCGACCGCATCGTGGTCGGCAGCGTAACGTCGGCGAGCAAGCGCTGAATCAGCGGAACAGCCACCCGCTCCGCAGGAACGCGCATCGGGTGGTTTTTGCTCGGATAGAATGGCGGCATGTCGCTGCGATTGATCCCCGCCAACGAGTACCGCCGCGAACGCTGGCGCAATGGCATGGGCTGGACAAGGGAAATCGCGCGTAGTGATTTGCAGGAGTTTGAAAGTCAGCACAAGGATATGCGGGCTCTTGCAGAGGCATCTTCAGATGACTGGGATTGGCGGCTGTCGATCGCCGAAGTCGAACACGATTGCCCGTTCTCAGCATTCCCCGGTTGCGACCGCGTGCTGATGCTGTTGTCCGGCAATGGCATGGAATTGACATTCGACGATGGCGAGACGAACACAATCGCACCGCCGCACGGCCGCGTCGCGTTCGCCGGTGAGCGCAGCCTGCAATGTCGTTTGCTCGACGGGCCGACCACCGACTTCAACGCGATCGTGCGTCGCGACCGCTGCACCATGCAGGCCTTTCATCGCCCATTGGTCGGCTCGATGGTGTTCTTCGCCGAGGCCGGCGTGCTGTGGGCAATCCATCTCATGGCTGGTCGCGCAATGGTCAAGTCGGCCGGCGAATCGGTGGGCATGCATGCAGGCGATACCGCACTGCTGGAATCAGGCGTCACCGACGCGTCCGCGCGCAGTATCCTCGATGGCGGGGGCGATGTGTTGCTGGTGCGGATTCAACAAAACACTGGGCAGATGATCGACTGATCGCCTGCTGCGATCGGCTATCCGATTCGAGTCGTCGAATCCGGAGTGTCATCGACCGCTATCGCCCCGTAACAGCCGGCCACGAATGGCAACTTTCGGGTAGCCTGATCAGCGACGAAAGCGCGATGGATGTCTGGCTCAATTTCGCGCAATCAGTATTACGAACCTCGTGATCGATTATCAGCTCATTGATTCCAAGGAAGTCCACAATACTCATTCGGTTCTAATCGAGCGCCTCTGTCTTCGGCGACTTGCCCAGCGATGGCTGCATTTACCTTTGCTTGCTCGCAGGCACGACGTCCGGCAATGTCACCCTGGATATCATAGCTACTGCACGACAGACGGATTGACCGGGCATCCATTGGAGACAAGTCCTCCTCACGCATTGGGTGCGTGCCCCGAGGGCCTGTGCGTCCACGGAGTGCAATTTCATTGACGTGAAGCGGATCAGTTGCCGCATCCTGACCGCTTCACGATCAAGTGGAGTTGTCCATACATTGCCGAATCCTGACCCAGATGAACATTATCAGATGGACGCGCTACGCCTTGGCTAGGGTCGCGTCCGCCCCTTGCGCACTACCGATCCCCTCCTCATCCTCGCATCTCCTCATCCTCGCATCATGATCGCCTGCGAGCGCTTTGGCGACCAGCTCAGCGCAAGGGTCGGCGGCTTTTGTGAGGTTTGATCCAAGGGTGCCGTGTCCGGTCCTGGCCGATAAAAGTCATCGACGAACGCCGCTTGAGTGTCAGCCGCGATCGTCGCACGTCCACACCGAGTCGTCTTCGATTTTCACCGGAAACTTCGGCACCGGCAGATATGCCGGAGCGCACAGCACCCGGCCATCGCGCACGTCGAACTTCGCACCGTGCAGCGCGCATTCGATGGTCGCCTCGTCGGCGTCGAAGCTGCCCGCAGACAATTCGAAATCCTCGTGGCTGCAACGGTCCTCCAATGCGTAGAAATCGCCGTCGTAATTGAACACGACGATCGGCGTGTCGCCGGACCACGCGACCCTGCTTTCGCCAGGCAGCAATTCCGTCGTCGCGCAGACGCGCACCCAGCCGCTCACAAATCTTTTTCCAGGATCTCGAAACGCAGATCGTCGCGCTTCGGTATCCCGAACCGCGCATCGCCGTACGGAAACGGCTTGGTAATGCCGGTACGTCGATAGCCGCGGCGTTCGTACCACGCGATGAGTTCCACGCGGATGTCGATCACGGTCATGCGCATGTTCGGCAGCTTCCATTCGTCGCGCGCGATGCGCTCGGCTTCCGCGAGCATCGTCTTGCCGATGGCGGTGTTCTGCAAGCCCGGCTGCACCGAAAACATGCCGAAGTAACCGGCGCCGTCTTCATCGGCGACATGCGCGCAGGCCAGCAGCCCATCCTCGCGTTCCGCCATCAGGATGCGGCTTTGCGGTCGTTCGATTTGCGCGAGTACATCGTCGGCACCGGTGCGTCGACCGTCGAGGAAATCCGCTTCGGTGGTCCAGCCGGCGCGGCTCGCGTCACCGCGGTAGGCGGATTCGACCAATGCGACGATCGCATCGACATCGGCAGGCGTAGCGCTGCGAAACTTGAAAGCGTCCATGTCAGACCAGTAGTTTGCGGGTTTTGAGCAGGGCTTCGACGAACGTTTCGATCTCGGCGTGCGTGTTGTAGAACGCGAGCGAGGCGCGACAGGTCGCGGCAACGCCGTAGAACTGCATCAGCGGATGCGCGCAATGGTGCCCTGAACGCACGGCGATGCCTTCGAGGTCGAGCAGGGTCGCGAGGTCGTGCGCATGCGCGCCTTCGAGCAGGAACGAGATCACCGCCGCCTTGTCGGGGGCGTTGCCGATGATGCGCAGGCCGTCGATCTTGAGCATCTCCTCGGTCGCGTGCGCGAGCAACTCCCGTTCGCGCGCCTCGACGTTCGCCATGCCCAGCGAGCCGAGGTAATCGACAGCCGCACCCAGGCCGATGAAGCCCGCGATGTTCGGCGTGCCGGCCTCAAACTTGTGTGGCGGATCGTTGAACACGGTTCCGTCGAATCGGACCTCCTTGATCATCTCGCCGCCGCCGAAGAACGGCGGCATTGCGGCGAGGTGTTCGCGCCGCGCCCAAAGCGCTCCGGTGCCGGTCGGGCCGCACATCTTGTGGCCGGTGAACGCGTAGAAATCGCAGCCGATCGCCGCGATATCCACCATGCGATGCGGCAGCGCCTGCGAGCCGTCGACCACGGTGATGATGCCGCGACGACGCGCTTCGCGGCAGATCGCGCGTACTGGATTCACCGTGCCGAGCACATTGGAGACGTGGGTGACGCCGAGCAGTTGCACGTCCGGCGTCATCGCCTTGTACAGCGCATCGAGGTCAAGCACGCCGTCGGACGTGATCTCGGCGACCTTGATCGTTGCGCCGGTGCGCTCGGCGATCAATTGCCACGGCACGATGTTCGCGTGGTGCTCCATCCGCGTGAGCAGGATTGCATCGCCGGCTTTCAGTCGCGGCAGCGCCCATGCATACGCGACCAGGTTGATCGCCATCGTGGTGCCGCTGGTGAATATCAGATCGTTGCGATGCACGTTGAGATGCGCGGCGAGCTTGTCGCGGGTCGCCTCGTATGCTGTCGTCGCCTGCTCGCCGAGTGTATGCACGGCACGCGAAACATTGGCGTTGTATTCGCGGTAGTAGCGGTCGACCGCGACGATCACTGTCTCTGGCTTCTGCCCCGTGTTCGCCGAATCCAGGTACACCAGCGGCTTGTCGTGCACGGTGCGCGCGAGCAAAGGGAAATCAGAGCGCACATGCGCCCAGTCGATCCCGAAGTCGGCAGCCACCTTGCTCATGCAGCCTCCAGTCGTGCAAGTGCGGCATCGAGGCGCGCGCCCAGCGATTCGACGAGCACAGCATCGTCCAGCACTGAGAATGTCTCGCGGCAAAACGCAGCGGTCAGCAACCGCCGCGCTTCCGTTGCGGGCAACCCGCGTGAACGCAGGTAGAACAACGCAGCCTCATCAAGTCGCCCGACTGTTGCGCCGTGCGCGGCCTTGACCTCGTCGGCATGGATTTCCAGTACCGGTTGCGCGTCGATCTCGGCGCCTTCGGACAGCA
Source organism: Lysobacterales bacterium (assembly GCA_038226665.1). Taxonomy (GTDB): domain Bacteria; phylum Pseudomonadota; class Gammaproteobacteria; order Xanthomonadales; family Xanthomonadaceae; genus SZAS-103. The sequence goes on from JBBRQI010000002.1 coordinate 33,893, forward strand.
GCAGGTTCTTGTTCGACAACCGCGCCTCGCTGCCGTCGGCGCCCGCGCGGATCGTGATGCCGCCATGGAACACTGCGCGCCCGCGGCCGGACACAAGACCGCGCCATACCAGGTCGCAGGATGTATCGCGCGCGATGTGTTCGATGCCGAGCCGGGTATCGATATGGCGCTTGCCATCCGCGAGCAACACGCCGTTTGAAGCGAGACGCGCGCCTTCGCCTTCCAGGCGCACGTTCAATTCGTGGCGCGACAATCCCGCACCGAGTTCAAGGTCGATGCGCCGGTACTGCGCATCGCGGGCGAGCACCGCATCGGTGCGCGCGATCAGCGTTCCGTTCGCCGCATCGTCCTGGATGCGCGCGTGCTTCAGCGATGCGCCCGGAGCGAGATGCACATGCATGAGCGCGTTGCCGAGATGGGCATGGTCGCCGATCGCCAGATGATGTTCGACAACGACAAGCGCCGCGCCGCGCCGCAGTTCGATCTGGCTGCGCAGGTGCCATGCGATATCGGCATTTGCAGGCGCGCCGATGAAGACCAGGTGGACTGGTTTTTCCGCGCGGATTTTTTCCTCGACGCTGAGCAACACGCCATCGTCGGCGAGCGCTGCATTGAGCCTTGCGAAGGTGTCGTCGGCGCGATCGAAACGGCGCGCGAGAAAACCGGTTTCGCGCGCGTCGCCTTGCGCAAGCACTTGCGCGAGCGGGCGCAACGCGATGCCTGCTGGCAGCGCGGCGATGTTCGACAACGCCGCGTCCATGCGCCCGTTGACGAAGACCAGCCGCGGCGCGGGAATGCCGGCGAGCAATGCCGCATCCACGGGCGCTGCCAGCGGTGCCGATGCTGCGAACGAGCGCCTTTCCAGCGCGCGCAGCGACGTGTATTTCCAGCGTTCGGCGCGCGTGGTCGGCAGGCCATCGGCGAGCGCGGAGGAGAACGCGTCGCGGCGCGCATCGTCCGGCGTGGACGGCAGCGCGCCGAAGCCGGCCTTCAGGGAGTCGAGCAGGGCGGCGCTCATCGTGCTGTTGCGGACTCTGGCGCGATCCGATCCTTCAGCCACGCGTAGCCGTGCGCTTCGAGTTCCAGCGCTAGCTCCGGGCCGCCGGATTCGACGATGCGGCCGTCGGCGAGCACGTGCACCACGTCGGGCCTGATGTAATCGAGCAGGCGCTGGTAGTGGGTGATGACCACGAAGGCGCGGTCCGGCGAACGCATCAGGTTCACGCCTTCGGCGACGAGCTTGAGCGCATCGATGTCGAGGCCCGAATCGGTTTCGTCGAGGATCGCGAGCTTGGGTTCGAGCACGGCGAGCTGGAAGATCTCGTTGCGCTTCTTCTCGCCGCCGGAAAACCCTTCATTGACTGCGCGGTTGAACAGGTCGTCCTTGATGTGCAGCACCTGCAGCTTCTCGCGCACGCGCTTGAGGAACTGCACGGAGTCGAGCTCGGGTTCGCCGCGGCGCTTGCGTTGCGCATTGAGTGCCGCGCGCAGGAAATAGGTGTTGTTCACGCCAGGGATTTCGACTGGATACTGGAACGCGAGGAACACGCCGAGCGCCGCACGTTCCTCGGGATCAAGATCGAGCAGGTTGATGCCGTGCAGCGTCGCCATGCCCTCGCTGACTTCATAGCCATCGCGACCGGCGAGCACATAGCCGAGCGTGGACTTGCCCGCGCCGTTCGGCCCCATGATTGCGTGCACTTCACCCGCTTTCACTTCGAGCGAGAGACCCTTGAGGATGTCCTTGCCGGCGACGCGGGCATGGAGGTTGTCGATCTTGAGCATGGTTGGTACCCGTGATTCGTGATTCGTCGGAAAGTGTTTCGACACCCTTCTAGGAGTTTCCCGCAAGGACTCTGGCGAGGGCGTCGCGGATCTCGTCGGCGCGTTCGGGTGCAATCGCCTCTGCGTCAGCGAAATCCTTCAGTCGGGCGCTCGCGAGCTTGTTCCTGACCAGTGCATCGCGGTCCAGGCAATGCACTTCGACGCCGCCAAGCTGACCGGTGACGCTGTTTTTCCAGGCTTCCGCAAATTCCAGTCCGGAAGCGAAATTCAACAGATCGACCCGGTACGGTTCGCGTCCGAGCTGGAGCATGATTTTCTCTTGCGTCCATGCCTCGGCGGAAGGTGCCAGTTCGGGGAAACCGAACGCGGCAAGTACGACCCCAAGTCGTGTCGCGTTGTCCGCAGTCGGAGCCAGCCACACGTCGAGATCCTTGGTGTAGCGTTCGTGCCCATGCGCGGCGAGCGCGTAAGCGCCCACCACCACATAGTCAATCCCGGTCGAACCGAACAACGCAAGCAATTCGCTCCAATCGCGGGGGATGATCGATGCTCCAGCCATGATGGTTCGCTCGCAATTGATCCAGGGCCGCAAAGCCCGAAGTGATATCCACGCCACTGCGCGGAGGACGAGACCTCAAGGCCGACTCTCCGATCGCAATCCTCGCGATGCCGCCGAATCGCACCCGTGGAGTGTCGTTCACCCTATGGCTCCTTCCAGCGAAATCTCCAGCAGCTTCTTCGCCTCCACCGCAAACTCCATCGGCAGCTCGCGGAACACCTGCTTGCAGAATCCGTCCACGATCAGCGACACCGCGTCTTCTTCGGAGATGCCACGCGTGCGGCAGTAGAACAGCTGGTCGTCGGAAATCTTCGAGGTCGTCGCTTCATGTTCGACAGTCGCGGTCGGGTGCTTGACCTCGATGTACGGGAAGGTGTGTGCGCCGCATTTCTTGCCGATCAGCAGCGAGTCGCACTGGGTGTAGTTGCGCGCGCCGACGGCGGTCTTCTCCATCTTCACGAGGCCACGGTAGGTGTTCTGGCCGCGGCCCGCGCTGATGCCCTTGCTGATGATCTTCGACTTCGTGCGTGCGCCGAGGTGGATCATCTTGGTGCCCGTGTCGGCCTGCTGGCGATGGTGGGTGAGCGCGACCGAATAGAACTCGCCGGTCGAGTCGTCGCCGATCAGCACGCAGCTCGGGTATTTCCAGGTGATCGCCGAACCGGTCTCGACCTGGGTCCACGAAATCTTGCTGCGCGCGCCGCGGCATTCGCCGCGTTTGGTCACGAAGTTGTAGATGCCGCCGACACCGTTCTCGTCGCCCGGATACCAGTTCTGCACGGTCGAATACTTGATCTGCGCATCGTCGAGCGCAACGAGCTCCACGACCGCCGCGTGCAACTGGTTCTCGTCGCGCATCGGCGCGGTGCAGCCTTCGAGGTAGCTGACATGGCCGCGTTCCTCGCAGACGATCAAGGTGCGCTCGAACTGGCCGGTGTCGCGCGCGTTGATGCGGAAGTAGGTCGACAGTTCCATCGGGCAGCGCACGCCGCGCGGGATGAAGGCGAAGCTCCCATCGGAGAACACAGCCGAGTTTAGCGCGGCGAAATAGTTGTCGCCCGGCGGCACCACGCTGCCAAGATATTTGCGCACGAGGTCGGGATGTTCGCGGACCGCTTCGGAGAACGAGCAGAAGAGCACGCCTTTCTCGGCGAGCTCTTTTCTAAAGGTCGTGCCAACCGAGACCGAATCGAACACGACATCCACCGCGACGCCTGCGAGCCGTGCGCGTTCGTGCAGCGGTACGCCGAGCTTCTCGTAGGTTTCGAGCAGCTTGGGATCTACTTCGTCGAGCGATGCGTACTGTTTCTTCGGCGCGGCGTAATAGCTGATCGCCTGGAAGTCGATCGGCGCGATGTCGAGCTTGGCCCAGTGCGGCGGCGTCATCGTGAGCCAATGCCGGTAGGCCTTGAGTCGCCATTCGGTCAACCATTCCGGTTCGTCCTTGCGCGCCGAGATCGCGCGCACCACGTCCTCGCTCAGGCCCGGCGGCAGCGTGTCCGACGCGATGTCGGTCACGAAGCCGGCGGTGTAGCGCCGATCGAGTTGGCGTTCGATTTCCTTGCGTTCGGTGGCCATGTTTTTCTCAGCCCGTCGCAAGATGCAATGGAATGGATTTGCGTGGACGCGGCATGCGCGCTGCCGGAGCGAGCATCTGCGCGAGCGTGACTTCGCGCAATGCGTCGGCGACGACGTCATTGATGCGCCGCCAGTTCGCGCGCACGCCGCAATGGTCCTGGATGCCGCAGGCGCTGTCGTGCAGGCTGCATTCGGTCATGCCGAGCGGGCCTTCGATCGCCTCGACGATCGCGATCAGGCTGATCGTCTCGGCCGGGCGTGCGAGGCGGTAGCCGCCCGCGCTGCCGCGAAAGCTCGCGACAAGTCTCGCCTGCGCGAGCGACTTGAGCAGCTTGCTCACGGTCGGCGCTTCCAGGTGCGCGCGTTCGGCGAGCTCGGCCGCGCTGTGCACGCGTTCGGGTGCGCTGGCCAGCACGGTCAGCACGAGGCTGGCGTAGTCGGTGAGTTTGGTGACGCGGAGCATGGCGGCGGCCGGTCGGGCGGGGGTGCTTGAATCAGTACCGATATTGTACGCTTTCGATCGATCCGTCTCAACGCACTGCACCGCTGCCTGCAAAGATGGTCGCGCCAAACCGATCCGATCGGCGACAATGGCCGATCGTCTCCGCATGGAACCGTTATGCCCTTGAAGATCGCTGCCCGCCGTTCCTCCATCCATGGCAATGGTGTGTTCGCCATCGCGCCAATCGGCAAAGGCGAGCGCATCGTCCAATACAAGGGCCAGTTGCGCAGCCATGCGGCCGTGGATGACGAGCACGCCGATCAGGGCGAGACCGGCCACACCTTCCTGTTCACCCTCAACGACGATTTCGTGATCGATGCCAACCACAGCGGCAACATCGCGCGCTGGATCAATCACAGCTGCAAGCCGAATTGCGAAGCGTTGATGGACGAACACGAAGGCGATGACCGCCGCAAGGATCGCGTCTTCATCGAGGCGATCCGCGCGATCAAGCCGGGCGAGGAGTTGACCTACAACTACGGCATCGTGCTGTCCACGCCGCATACGGCAAAGGAAAAGAAGCTCTGGGCCTGCCGCTGCGGCGCGAAGAATTGCACCGGAACGATGCTGCAGCCCAAACGCAGGCGTCAGGGAACCAAAAAATGATTCCTGCTGTCATTCCCGTGCGAGCGCGAACAACAAACTGATTGGCCACAGCCATGACTTCCGGCATTCACGCGCGCGCCTGAGTCCACATAGGCTGTCGCATCCTTTGCCGACTGCGGATTCGCACATGCGCGCCTTGTTGTTGCCGCTGTTGCTCGTGTCCGCCAATGCGGTGCTTGCGAATGCCGGCGCCGTGCAGGTCGATGGCCATATCGATCCTGCGGAATGGGCAGGCGCGCAGCACATCACCGACTTCCGTCTGACCCAGCCATTGTCGCGCGCGGCGTCGCCGTATCCGACTGAAGCCTGGATCATGGCGACTCCGGAAGGCCTTGCGGTCGCCTTCCACAGCACCCAGCCGGCGAACATCCCGCGCACCCACCAGAGCGCGCCGCGCGATGCTGGCGGCCCCTACGACCGCGTCAACCTCTACGTCGACTTCGACGGCGACGGCCATGTCGGCTACAACTTCATGGTGATGCTGTCCGACAGCATCCAGGACGAGACCATCACCAACGAGAACCAGTTCAACACCGACTGGGACGGCAACTGGAAGCACGCCGTCTCCGAGGACGCGGAAGGCTGGTCGGCGGAAATGCTGATTCCCTGGTACATCGCGCCGATGAAGAAAGGGCACGACGGCAAACGCACGATCGGCATCCAGCTCGATCGCGTGGTAGGCAGCACCGGCGAGCGCGTGGGCTGGCCGGCGATCTTCGGCAGCGAGACGCGCTTTCTTTCCGCGTTTACCAAGGTCGACGTGGCCGACTACAGCCAGGCGTTGCTCGCGGTCACGCCTTTCGTGAGTACCGTTTACGACAACATCAGCCACAAGGCGCACATCGACACCGGCGCGGACATTTTCTGGAAGCCCAGCGGCAGCTTCCAGCTCAGCGCGACGCTCAATCCGGACTTCGGCCAGGTCGAGAGCGACCAGCTCGTCGTCAATTTCAGTGCGGTCGAAACCTTTTTCAGCGACAAGCGGCCGTTCTTCACCGAGAACCAGAGTTTTTTCGACGTACCGTTCGGCGGTCTCAACAACTCCAACCGGCTGATTTACACACGGCGCGTCGGCGGCACGACCGACGACGGTTCCGGCGCGGGCGACGTGACCGCCGCGGTCAAGGCCAACGGCAGCCTCGGCGGCTTCAACTACGGCGTGTTCACGGCCAGCGAGGCGGATCGCATCGGACGCGATTTCGAGGCGGCGCGGGTCACCCGCGATTTCGACACCCAGGGCTTCGGCGCAATGGTGACGAACGTCGATCACCCCTTCCTCGACCGCACCGCGACCGTCTACGAGTTCGACCACCACTGGAAGCCGAACCCGCAGTGGAACGTGCGCACGGTGATCGTGGGTTCGGCGGTCGACCAGGCCGGCACGCACACCGACGACAGCGGTATGCAGACGCAGATCGATTACGACATGGGCAAGGGCTGGCGCCAGCAGCTTTACGCCGAACACCTGGGACGCAACCTGCAGCTGGACGATTTCGGCTACCTCCAGCGCAACAACTACAACTATGCACGCTACGACCTCGCCAAGCGTTTCACCGATCTGCCGAAGGATTCGATGTACAACTCTCACGACTGGCACGTGGCGGTGTCGCGCCGGGTCAACGACGACGGTCTGAAGATCGCGGACGCATGGACCTTCAACCGCTCCAGCGACACCCGCAAGGGCGGCAACGAATTCTGGGAGCTTACCGGCCTGACCGCCGGCTACGATGACCTGATCACCCGCGGCAACGGAGCGGTGAAGGTGCCGGCGAGGCTCTTCGCGTATTACGAACAGTTTTTGCCGCGAAAAGGCCACTGGTCGTTCTACGGCAACCTGAACTATAACGAGGACGGCTTGCTCGGCCCGGCGCACGGCGCGTTGTCGTTCGATTTGCAGCCGACCTATTTCGTCAACGACAGGCTGAGCTTCTACGGCGAATTGTTCGCCCAGCACGATCCGGACTTGCTGATCTGGCAAAGCGGCAATCTGCTCGGCAGCTTCCGCGCCGATCAGCTCCAGCTCAACGGCGGCATGCAGTGGCAGATCAGTTCAAAGCAGGAATTGCGGATCAAGCTGGAAACCATTGCGCTCAATGCGCGCATGCTGCAGGCATGGCGGGTGGCGCCGGACGGAACGCCCGTCGCCAGCAACGATGCGGTGTCGGATTTCAGCTTGCGCAACCTCGGTTTTCAGATCCGCTATCGCTACGAACTCGCGCCGTTGTCGGACATCTACGTCGCCTATGTGCGCGGCGGATTCGGTTTCGACGAGTTCTCGCAGGGCGTGGGCGGCTTGCTTGGCGATGCGTTCAGCCTTCGCGATACCGAGCAGTTCCTGGTCAAATTGAGCTATCGCTTCGACATCTGAGGCAGCCGCCGCGCGAAGGCGCGTCAGCGCCCCGGTTCGATCGTCGCCCTGCCGTCCTTGACCAGCACCCGGTCGCCCGGCGCGAGTTGCCCGAACGATTCGCCGTTGACGTACAGCAGACCGTTCTTGATCACGACCGTCGAGCCCTTGCACGGCGTCCAGCTATCGCCGTCGACAGTCGACTGCACCTTCGGAAGCTGGTTTGTGCGGCAATTCATCACCACGACCTGGTGCTGATCGATGGCGGCCTCGACGCGACCTAGCAGCGGGTTGTTCTGCGCGCTACATGCACAAAGGACAGTGCAGACACCGACTGCCGCCGCGATGGATCTGCTCTTGCTCGCGATTGATTCCATGACACCCTCCATCGGGATGCGCAGCTTGCGCCTGGCCGATCCATGATTGCAACGGGCGCGCGGCTCGCAGTGCATGTTGTTTACTGATCGTCTTGCTTACTGATCGTCTTGGCCCGGAAAATTCAGGCTGATTTCGGCGACGCTGACTTTCATCTTCGCCAGTTGCGGATGGTCGCTGCGGAAGCTGCCATCGCCGATCGGCAATTTCGATTGCGGCACGCCCTTGGGCTGATCTGCATGCGCGAGCGATACGCGCAGGAACGCGCCGCTTTTCGTGGGCGCAAGCTTGCCGCCAAGCCAGTCGGTGACCACGCCGCCGTAATCCCAGTCGAAACCGGAAAACTTGAAGGGCCCGCCGTTGAGTTGGATGAGTTCGGTCAGCGGCGTGCCGATGCGGATGCCTTGCACACCGTGCCATTGCGACTTTTCATCCATGACGCGAACCATGCTCAGCCTGGTCAGCGTTTTCTCGTCCTGGAAATAGACGTAGGCGCGGCGACCTGGATCGCCCGGGAACAGGATGACTCCATGCGCGGTGTCGCCTTCGCCGCCCGGCACGTCGCCTTCCTTGACATTGGCCGCGCCATAAATGCGGCGCAATCCGTCGGGTTCGGTGTCGGCGGTGAACGGGCCGGGCAGTGCATACGGATCCTTCAGCAGCGCCGGGTCGGGATCGGCATCGTGGGCTACGCCCGCAAGCGACGCCGACGCTCCCATGTCATTCGCGCCTGAGGAAACAGGATCCGTCCCAGGCGACGCCGGGACATCGGACGCAGGCGGCACGATGGGCGCTGTAGTCGCGCTGGATGCCATCGTGCTGGACGCAGGCGCATTCGACGATGTACTCGCCTTGGTCGCGGCATCGGGAACGGGTCCGCAGCCGGCGAGCATGCAACCGGCAGCGATGAGCGCTACGCCGCGCACCGCAAATCGATCCGTCATTCAGTTCACCTTCGGCGACGGATTGAGCATGGCCACGAGGACGCCGAGCAGCAGCATCTCGATCAGCGAGAAACTTTCCTGCTTCACGACGAGCATGCCGGGCAGCGGCTCGACGGCATAATAGATCAGGAACATCGGAACGACGCTGACAAGCGCGATCGCAAACCCGCAACGCAGGCCTTGGCCGATCGCGGACTTCGCCGGTGTATAGCCCTGCCGGTAGATCCAGGTGAAGCCGAAGCCGATCGCGGCATCGGCGAGCAGCATCCACGGCATGAAGTGGGCCGAATCCTCCGGCGTGCGCATGACCGCGCCCAGCGCTGTGTAATCGGCGTTGAGCAGCACGCCGTGCACGACGAAGCCGAGCAGCGCCGCCGCGATCGTCATTGCCACTCCGGAAATCCAGAAGCGCTTGTCCATACGCCGTTCCCCCGTCTGGTTTCCTGCCACCCTACCACTGGCGAGCGTAGCGGTCAGCAGTTCTCGTAGATCGACTCGCCGTTCGCGCCAACGCGCTTGCAGGCTTTCGCATCGATGAGGAGCGGCGCGGAGAATTGCGAAGCGCGGTACAGTCGCTCGGCTCGCGCGTTGCTTTCGGCTTGCTCGGCCTTTTGCGCGGCCGCGAACCCCTTGTTCGATATCTCGTGCACAACGACGTGTTCCTTAGGGGGCCGTCGCACGGAAGCGATTGTTTTTTCCTTGCGGGCCTTGCGGGCCTTGCGCGCCGCATGTGTCAGGGCACGAGCGTGGCGGCTGGTGCTCGTCGAATTCGAGGTAGGCGACTGTAAATCCGATGCCTTGCTGGACACGACGACCGTAGCCGGCGCGATGCCGGCACGCACCGCAGCCGGCGCGCCGGCGATGGCCAGCGTGCAGGATGCGACGCAAGCGAACATGGAAAGAAGGAAGCGATGCATGAGCCGTCCTGTGTTGTGAACCATGGAAGCAGTATCGTGCGTTCCCGATTCCAGGCCCATCGGACGACCCAGCGATGTGGGGTCGGAGAATTCCTACAGCAGCGCCTCAATCCTCTTCATGCTTCGGCTTGTACGCCTCGATCAACTGCTTCTGAACGGTCGCCGGCACCGGCTCGTAGTGACTGAAGTCGAGGCTGTAGCGGCCACGGCCGGCGGTGATGCCCTTGAGTTCGGCGGCGTAGCCTTCGAGTTCGGATAGCGGCACCTGCGCCTTGATCACGATCTCTCCGCTGTTGCCGGCGTCGGTGCCGTTGATGCGCGCGCGCTTGCCGGCGAGCGCGCCGGTGATGTCGCCCATGTGGCGTTCGGGCGCGGCGACTTCGACGCTCACGATCGGTTCGAGCACCTGCGGTTGCGCCTTGGCGATCGCATCGAGGAAGGCTTTCTTGCCGGCGGCGACGAACGCGACTTCCTTCGAATCGACCGTGTGGTACTTGCCGTCGTACACGATCACGCGGATGTCCTGCAGCGGATAACCCGCGACCGCGCCGCCTTCGAGCACCATGCGCACGCCTTTCTCGACCGCCGGAATGTACTGGCCCGGAATCGTGCCGCCCTTGACCGCATCTTGGAACTCGAAGCCGCCGCCGCGCGGCAGCGGTTCGATGCGCAGGAAGACTTCGCCGAACTGTCCCGCGCCGCCGGTCTGCTTCTTGTGCCGGTGGTGGCCTTCGGCTTTCGCGGAGATCGTTTCGCGGTACGCGATGCGCGGGGGATGCGACTTCACCTCGACGCCGTAACGCGCCTTCATGCGTTCGAGCATCGTGCGCAGGTGCAACTCGCCGAGGCCGCGGATCACGGTCTCGTTCATTTCCTTGTTGTGTTCGATATGGAAACAGGGGTCTTCTTCGGCGAGACGATGCAGCGCGGTCGAAAGTTTCTGTTCCTGCCCGCGCGTCGCGGCTTCGATCGCGAGCCCGAACATCGGTTTCGGGAATGCGTGCGGCTTGAGGTGGATCTGGTCCTCATCGTGCGAATCGTGCAACACCGCGTCGAAGTGGATTTCCTCGATCTTCGCGATCGCCGCGATATCGCCGGGAATCGCCTGATCGATCTCGACGTGGTCCTTGCCCTTGAGCTTGAACAAGTGGCCGACTTTGAACGGTTTCTTGCCGTCATCGATGAACAACTGGCTGTCGCGCTTGATCGTGCCCTGGTAGACGCGCAGCACGGACAACTTGCCTACGAACGGATCGTTGACGATCTTGAACACGTCGGCGATCACGTGCTTCTTCGGGTCTGGCTCGGCGACGATCGCTTGCGCATCGGGGCCGCTGCCTTTCACGAACGCGGGCGGGTTGGCTTCGGCGGGATTCGGCAACAGCTTCGCGGCGATGTCGAGGATCGCGCGTACACCAGTGCCGGTGCGCGACGACGCGAAACAGATCGGCACCAGATGTCCTTCGCGCAGGCATTGCTCGAACGCATCGTGCAACTCCTGCGGCGTCAGGCCGTCTTCGCCGAGGTCGAGGTAATGATCCATGACTGTTTCATTGATCTCGACGACCTGGTCGATGATCTGCTGGTGCCAGACCGACACCGGCCCGAGATCGGAATCGCCTTCGGGCTGGAAGAAGCAATCGACGGTGTTTTTGCCGTTGTCGCAAGGCAGGTTGATCGGCAGGCATTGCTTGCCGAAGGCTTCGCGCAGGTTGTTGAGCAAGGTGATCAGGTTGACGCCGTCGGCATCGATGCGATGCACGACCAGCATGCGCGAGCGCCCGCGCTCGGCGGCGTGTTCCATCATGCGTCGCGTGGAGTGTTCGATGCCGAGCGCGGCATTGACCACGATCGCACAGGTTTCGACCGCGTCGATCGCCGACAGCGCAGGTCCGCGAAAATCCGCGTAGCCGGGCGTGTCGATCAAGTTGATGTGCGCATTGGCGTGGTCGATCGACGCGATCGCGCTGCCGAGCGAGTGCTGGCGTTCGCGCTCCATCGGGTCGTGGTCGGACACAGTCGTGCCGCGCTCGATGCTGCCTGCCGTCTGGATCGTTCCGCCGGCATGCAGCAGGGCTTCGAACAACGATGTCTTGCCGGCACCAGTGTGGCCCACGAGGGCGATGTTGCGGATTTGCGCGGTGGTATGGGCGGGAGGCATCACGATTTCTCCTGTCGGCGAATGGGTGCGCATGGCACGACGCGTGGTGCGTCGATGCGATGCCGTAGCGGCATGGATTCCAGCGCTGCGGGCATGCGGCCCGGCCGCACAGGCAGCGCAGCCGTCCAGTGCAGCCTTGCAGTAGCGGCGGGGCAGGTCAAGGATGCAGCGCAACAATCAGCATTGGCAGGGGCTTTAGTGCATGCACTGGACGATCCTGAATGCGCGCTTTCGGCGCGCTGTCGCTGCGCTGAACGATTCCTAGCAGTAAGGTATGAATTCAGCTTGCAGATAGCCGATGCATCGCAGCATCGAATTCGACGCAATCCAGCGTCATTGGAGAACACAATGAAACGTCTTGCTGCCACCGCGATCACCCTGATGATGACCGCTGCGATCGGTACTGCGGCGGCAAGTCCGTTCGATCACAGTGGCAACCCCCAGAACCCCAGCCATCTTTACAACCCGGGTGCGGGCGAGCGCAATGCCAATATGCGTTACGACAACCGCAATGCCGGCGTTCGCTACGACAACCGCTACGCGCGTGGCGACAATGATGGTCGTCGCTGGGAAGGTCGCGATCACGATGGTCGATGGGATGGTCACGACCGTGATAGTCGCTGGAACCGCTACTCGTATCGCTACTACCGTGGTTATTACGGTTACGGCGGCTATTGGGGCGGTTATCGCTCTTACTATCCGAGCGTGAGCGTTGCCTATGTCGGCGGCCCGGCGTATTACGCACAACCGTACTACGCAGCGCCGTATGCCTACGACAATGCGCCATACGCCTACGACAACGGCCCGCAAGCCTATCGCAATGGCTACGTCACCTGCGATCCGCGCGTGCGTTACAACAACAATGGCGGCAAGGTGATCGGCGCCTTGATCGGCGGCGTGCTCGGCAACACGGTCGGCAAGGGTGACGGACGCACTGCCGCTACAGTTGCGGGCGCGGCGATCGGCTACGGCGTCGGCGCAAGCGTCGACAACGAACGTCGCTACGAGGATTGCGGCGGTTATTGAAAGCAACCGGTTTTAACTGGTGATCAAGAACAGGGGTCTTCGGACCCCTGTTTTTTTGCCTGTCTCGATGTCGACCCCGCACGGATCGCATAACATTCATTTCGAGTTGCGCCCGCTATGCCAGGAGACGCCTTGAACCTGCCATCGCCCGCCTTGCTGCAGTCGATGCAACGCGCTTCGGCGTTGCTGCAGGCTGGCGATTTCGCCAGCGCAGGTGCGATGCTCGAGCAAGTATTGCGAACCGAGCCGCGTTTTGTCGAAGCCCATCGATTGCTCGGCGGTGCCCGGCAAGCGCTCGGCGATGATGCAGGGGCCGAGCGCGCACTGCGTGCCGCAGTGGAGATCGATCCGCGCTGGACGCCGGCACAGACGTCGCTCGGCGAATTGCTGGTTCACCTGGGCCGAACGGCTGAAGCCGAACCTGCGTTGCGCGCCGCCCTTGCCACTGGGCCCTACAACCTGCGTGCCGCTGTGATCCTCGCAAGACTATTGAACGAAGGCGCGCGCTCGCAGGAAGCACTGGATGTCTGCACAGCATTTGCGGGCGCAACTCAGGCCGACCCCGACCTCCTGACCCAGCAGGCAGTCGCGCTGTCTGCACTGGGTCGGAATGACGATGCGATCGCGGCATCTCGTCGCATCATCGAAGCCGTACCCGCAAATGCGATGGCCGAACTCAATCTCGCTTCCTTCCTCGACAATGCGGGACATCATCGCGATGCCGAAAGCGCCACCCGGCGCCCGATAGGGAAAGGTGCGGACACGCCAGAAACCCACGTCCTGCTCGCACGCAGCCTGGTCGCGCTGAACAGTTTCGACGAGGCAAAATCAGCCTTGTTGCGTGCAATCGCGCAGCGCGCGACCTACGCACACGCGCAACGCGATCTTGCGCAGCTGGTCTTGATGCTCAGCGGCGACGTCGGCACAGCCAGCGAGTTTCTCGATGCGGCATTGCGCACGCACCCGGACGACACCGTATTGCGCTTGAGCAAGGCACGCCTGCTCGACGGCGCTGCCGTCGCAGTGCACGCTGCCGTAGCGCGATGTGGCGTGCGCGCGACGGAGCTTCGCGGATAATCCTTTTCGCATCGCTTATCATGACGCCATGCGCGTCACCGCGACGCGCCCACGCAACGCAATGAGCGACCATGCCTGCTGCCGAACCCACGCCGCGCGCCGGCAATACCGACCGCACCGCGTCGCGCTGGATCGTGCTCAAGTTCGGCGGCACCAGCGTCAGCGAGCGCAGTCGCTGGGACACCATCGGCGCGTTGATGCGCGAGCGCGCCGAACGCGACGGTGCACGGGTATTGGCCGTGGTGTCGGCGCTGTCGGGCATCACCAACGCGCTGCAAAACGCCATCGATGCCCACGCCGACGATGTCGCGTGCGCCGATCGCATCGCCACGATCGTGCAACGCCATCGCACATTCGCACAGACGCTCGACCTTGATCCCGACATCGCGATCGGCGAACGCCTGCGCAAACTCGACGCGCTCCTTGCCGACCCGCGCCGCGTCGGTGCGCGCCTCGACTGGCAGGCGGAGGTGCTGGCGCAGGGCGAGTTGCTGTCTTCGACCCTCGGTTCGGCATATCTGTCGAAGCAGTGCGCGGACGTCGGCTGGATCGATGCGCGCGACTGGTTGCATGCGGCGCCGCTTCCGAACCAGAACGAATGGGCGCGGCGCCTATCGGTTTCCTGCGACACCATGATCAGCCCCGCAATGCGCGCTTGTTTCGGCGACAGGGAAACACTGTTGGTCACGCAAGGTTTCATCGCACGCAATGGCGATGGCGAGACCGCGATCCTCGGACGTGGCGGATCGGATACATCCGCCGCGTATTTCGGTGCATTGCTTGGCGCGCGGCGCGTGGAGATATGGACCGATGTCCCCGGCATGTTCAGCGCCAACCCTCGCCTGGTGCCGGATGCTCGCTTGCTGTCGCGCTTGGACTACGAGGAAGCGCAGGAAATCGCGACCACCGGCGCGAAGGTGCTGCACCCGCGCTGCATCCATCCGTGCCGCGACGCGAACGTGCCGATCTGGATCCGCGACACGATGCATCCGCAGATGGAAGGCACCGTTATCGCGCGTTCCGTCGAGAGCGTTCCGGGCGTCAAGGCGATCAGTTCGCGACGCGGGATCGTGCTCGTCGCCATGGAAACCATCGGCATGTGGCAGCAGGTCGGATTCCTCGCCGATATCTTCGAGCGCTTCAAGCGGCACGGATTGTCGGTGGACTTGATCGGTTCGTCGGAAACCAACGTCACCGTTTCGCTCGATCCCAGCGACAACCTGGTCAATTCCAACGTGCTCGAAGCGCTGTGCGCGGACCTCGCCGAAGTCTGTCGCGTCAAGGTCATTGCTCCTTGCGCTGCAATTACCCTGGTCGGGCGTGGCATGCGTTCGCTGCTGCACAAGCTCGGCGACGTCTGGGCGGAGTTCGGACGCGAGCGCGTGCATTTGATTTCGCAGTCGTCGAACGATCTGAACCTAACCTTCGTCGTCGACGAAGCCTTGCTCGATCAGGACGGCGCCGACGGCATGATGCAGCGCCTGCACGCGCTGCTGATCGCGTCGGGCGCGATGCCGGTGGATGAGTCCGCCATATTTGGGCCGAGTTGGCGTTCGCTGCATGCGGATGCGAAGTCGCGCAAGATTCCATGGTGGCAAGCGCAATGCGGTGCATTGCTTGATCTCGCCAAGCAAAGTACGCCGCGCTACGTCTATCACCTGCCGACCGTGCGCGACCGCGCGCGCGCGCTGATGGCGTTGCCCGCGATCGATCGCCGTTTCTATGCGCTGAAGGCCAATCCGCATGCGGCGATCCTGCGCACGCTGGAAAAAGAAGGTTACGGATTCGAATGCGTGTCGGGCGGTGAACTCGCGCATGTTTTTTCGATATTGCCAGATCTCGATCCGCGGCGCGTGCTGTTCACGCCGAGCTTCGCGACACGCGATGAATATGCCGACGCGGCAATACGCGGTGTCCGCATCACGCTCGACAGCACGTTCCCGCTGAAGCACTGGCCCGAACTATTCCACGGTCACGACCTGATCCTGCGCATCGATCCGGGCTTCGGCCATGGTCATCACGAAAAGGTGCGCACCGGCGGCAAAGGCGCGAAGTTCGGACTCGATCCCGATGCGGTTCCCGGATTTCAGTCAGCGGCAAGTGCGATCGGCGCGCGCATCGTCGGCCTGCACGCGCATATCGGCAGCGGCATCGCCGAGTCCTCGCACTGGGCCGATGTGTATGCGCGCCTGGCCAGCCTTGCCGACAGCATCGGCACGGTGTCGACGATCGATGTGGGTGGTGGTCTTGGCGTGCCCTACGAACCGGATGCAGCGCCATTCGATCTCGCTGCATACGGCGCGGCACTTGCTGCGATCAAGGCCGCGTATCCGCAATATGCGCTGTGGGTCGAACCCGGCCGCTGGCTCGTTGCCGAATGCGGCGTGCTGCTCACGCATGCGACGCAGGTCGTCGAGAAATCCGGCGTGCGTCGGCTCGGTCTCGACGCAGGAATGAATACGTTGTTGCGGCCGGCTTTGTACGGCGCGTTTCATCGCATCGCGAATCTGTCGCGCATCGACGATGCCGACATCGCGTTGTTCGATGTGGTCGGCCCGATCTGCGAAAGCGGCGACGTGCTCGGCCGTCGTCGCAAACTCCCCACTGCGACCGCTGGCGACGACGTATTGCTGATTGCCGATACCGGAGCCTATGGAGCATCGATGGCATCGAACTACAACATACGCGGCTTGCCCGGCGAATCCGTGCTTGACGACGGCGGCCTTGATGAAGGTACGTTTGATGAAAGCGGACTGGACGGAGACGCGCAATGACCGAATTCAATCGCGATGCGATCGGTGCGTTCCGATTCGTGCGTTGCACTTTCGATGCGACGACCGGCATAGCGCGGCTGGTGTACGCGTTCGATGACGGTCCGGAGCTGACCGAGACGATCGCGTTTCCGGGCGCGCCGTTCCAATGCGATTCCGCGCGCGCCGAGGCTGTCGAAAAAGCGCTGCGCCTGTTGCACCTGATCGCTGGCGTGAGTTACTACAAGGCGGCGGTGGCGCCGGAGATTCGCATCGATGCTTATGCGATCGATGCGGATACGGCAGCGCTGCTAACCGAGGTTTACGAAAATGGACTCGGCGAATTCGCGTATCGCAATGGCTTGTCTCTGCGCGGGAA
This sequence comes from Lysobacterales bacterium, assembly GCA_038226665.1. GTDB lineage: Bacteria > Pseudomonadota > Gammaproteobacteria > Xanthomonadales > Xanthomonadaceae > SZAS-103. Next base: position 50,899 of record JBBRQI010000002.1, read on the forward strand.
GATTCGTTTTCCCCATGCAGCACCGAGTGCGCTGATCGCGCAGAGAACCGGCTTGGTGCCGCATACGCTGACGGCCATTGGCGGCGGCAAGGATTCGCTGGTGTCGATCGAAGCATTGCGCGCGGCGGCAGTCGAACAGACGGTGGCATGGATCGGATCGTCGCCGCTGATCGCTGCCTGCGCCGCACGCACCAGTTTGCCGATGCTCAACATCACCCGCCAACTCGCGCCGCTGCTGTTCGAATACAACCGGCAGGGCGCGTACAACGGCCATATCCCGGTGACCGCGATCAACTCGGCGATCCTCGTGCTCGCGGCGTTACTGCTTGGGTACGACCAGGTCGTGTTTTCGAACGAGCGATCCGCAAGTTACGGCAGCGAGATTCTCGACGACCAAGGCTGCGTCGTCGCCGAGGTCAATCACCAGTGGTCGAAAGGTTGGGCATTCGAGGACGCGTTCGGCGCATACGTCGAAAGACGGATCGCCGCAGATTTGCACTACTACTCGTTGCTGCGGCCGCTGTCGGAGCTCGCTGTCGCATGGCAGTTCGCAAGGACGGATCGCTACGACGCGCACTTTTCCAGCTGCAACCGCAACTTCCACATCCTCGGCGACCGCGCGGCCAATCGCTGGTGCGGGCAATGCCCGAAATGTCATTTTGTTTTTCTGGCCCTGGCTCCGTTCATGCCGAAGCCGCGGTTGATGGGAATCTTCGGACGCAACCTGCTTGACGAGCCAGCGCTCGCTCCAGGCTTCGATGCATTGATCGAATACCGCGACCACAAGCCGTTCGAATGCGTTGGCGAGGGCCGCGAGGCGCGCGCCGCATTCGCTGCACTCGCAACACGGCCTGCGTGGCGCGAAGACGCATTGGTCGAACGTTTCGCGCAGGAAGTCGCACCGCAACTCGGCCTGGGTCTTGCGTCGATCGACGCGTTGTTGCCGCCGAGTGGCGAGCACCGCATTCCATCAGCGTTGTGGGACAAGCTGCGTGCGCATTTCGGAACTTGAAGGTCGTCGCGTCGCTCTCTGGGGCTGGGGCCGCGAAGCGCGGGCCGCACACGCAGCAATTCGCTCGCGATTGCCATCATTGCTGTTGACCGTGATCTGCAACGAGGCCGAAGCCGCCGACGTGCGTGCGCTCGGCGATCCGTTGCTGCAGGCCTCCGCACAGGCGGACGCGAATGCATTGTCGGCGTTCGATGTGGTCATCAAATCGCCTGGCATCAGTCCCTATCGCGACGAGGTCGCGCAGGCGATCGCGCGCGGGACGCGTTTCATCGGCGGCACTGCATTGTGGTTCGCGGAGAATTCCTCAGCACGCACGATCTGCGTCACCGGCACCAAGGGCAAGAGCACGACGACGGCGCTGATCGCGCACTTGTTGCGGGCCGGCGGGCATCGCACCGCACTCGCGGGCAATATCGGCATGCCATTGCTGGAGTTGCTCGATGTGTCATCGCCGCCAGAATGTTGGGCAATCGAATTGTCGAGTTACCAGACGCGCGATGTCGTTGAGTCCGGCGCGCGTCCCGATGTCGCGGTCGGGTTGAATGTGTATCCCGAGCATCTCGACTGGCACGGCAGCGAAGCGCGCTACATCGATGACAAGCTCGCGCTGTTCACCGAAGCGCATCCACGCACTGTCGTGCTCAACAAACTCGATCGCACGCTTGCAGGACTTGCACTTCCAGATTGGCAGGTCCACTGGTTCAACACGCCACACGGCTGGCATGTGAGTCACGGGCAACTCCTGAAAGGCGACGACTACATCATCGATACGCGCGCGATTCCGTTGCCAGGGCAACACAATCTGTGGAATGTGTGCGCCGCGCTCGCCGCAGTCGATGCATTGGGTATCGACGCCCGTGTGCTCGCCGCGCATGCGATGACCTTCGTGCCATTGCCGCACCGCCTGCAACCGTTGGGCGTGCGCGACGGCGTGGACTACGTCAACGACTCGATCAGCACGACGCCTCACGCGAGTATCGCCGCACTCGATTGCTACGCTGACAACGATGTCGCAATCCTCGTCGGCGGTTTCGATCGCGGCGTGGACTGGTCGCCATTCGTCGAGCGCATGCACGAGAAGCCGGCGCACGCGGTGATCACGATGGGCCAGAACGGTCCGCGCATCCACGATGCGTTACAGTCGCTTGCCGACGAGGGAATCCTGCGATTGCAGGTAGCACGAGACTTGACCGATGCGCTCACGCTTGCACGCGTGGCATTGCCGGAAGGCGGCACGATCCTGCTCTCGCCAGGCGCGCCGAGTTTTGGTGCGTATGCCGACTACGCGGCGCGCGGCCGCGATTTCGCCGCCAAAGCCGGCTTCGATCCGGAGACGATCAGCCGCATTCCCGGGCTCGGCATCGCCTGAACGCGGCCGTCGTCTCCGCAGTCCGGCAACGCGATTCGCCGGAAACCATATCAAGGCTCCTGCAAGCGCCTTCGCGCGTGCAGCCGCAACGCCTTCCAGTCTGGAAAGATGGGATCATCCCTGCGGTCTTCTTGTCCGAATCGATTTACCAACCGAGGAAAGCTTCCATGGCACTGCGCGCAATCGCCCATCGCTTCAGGGAGCACGACTGGTTCACGGTTGGCATCGAAGTGGTGATCGTGTTTGTTGGTGTCTACTTCGGTTTGCAATTCAGTAACTGGAACCAGAACCGGCAAGACACCGCGCGCGGAGTGGAATACCTGCAGCGCATCCATGGCGAACTGCAGAAGGAATCTGTTGTGCTTGATCACATGATCGGATTCGGAAACCGCGTTGGCGACTACGGCGCAGACGCAATCGGCTACGCCGAGTCCGCGACGCTGTACCAGAACTCGGCGTGGAAAACCTTGCTTGCCTATTATCAAGCCAGCCAACTTTGGCCTTACCGGCAGTCAAGTACCACGTTCGACGAATTGCGCTCCAGCGGCGAGCTGCAATTGATCCGCAACGCCAAACTTCGCAGCCGTATTTCCGAACACTACGAGCAGGGTTCCGGCAGTCATGCGCTGGAGGTGCTGGGAGTGGTTCCGGCGTATCGCGAGCATGTTCGCGGCATGACGCCGTGGCCGATCCAGCACTACATCTGGACCAAGTGCTACGGCATGGACAAAGCCCTCAACCAGCAGTTGCTCGATTGCCCATCGCCTGTTAGCGACAGCGACGCGCTGGCAGTCATCGATGCGTACCGCAAGGATTCCGCGCTGACTAGCCAACTGCGATTCTGGCTGGCAACCCAATCGACCGGGCTGGTCATCATGCGGTCGATTCATTCGGAGTCGGAATCCATCGACAAGGATGTGCAGGCGGAGCTCGGCAAGAACTGAATGCGATGGAAATCACGCGTGGCGCCTCGTGAAATCCGCATCGACGATGGACGGCTTGCCGCAGACTCCAGAACGAAACAGATGTGCTTTCCCATCGGCGATTGAACATCGCTACGGAGTGACGATGCAGGCATGAGAGGCACGGCGTTACACTTCGTTCCGCAACCTTGCGCCGACACGCCGCATCCACGAGCAGGAGTTCACCATGCAAATCGCCAGCCCGTTCAAATCGATGGTTTTCGGTATCGCCATGGTCGCGTCGCTGTGTTCGCTATCCACTCACGCCACACCACGCGCCGATGCGGTGATCTGGAAGGACGGCGCGACCACGCTTTCCGGCTACATCGTCTGGGACGACGCAAGCAACGCGAAGCGCCCGGGCCTGCTGATGGTGCCGAACTGGCACGGCGTCAACGACATCGCTGTGGCGAAGGCGAAGATGATCGCGGGCAAGGATTACGTGATCCTGCTCGCCGACATGTACGGCAAGGACGTGCGGCCTGCCGACAACAAGGCTGCGGGCGCAGCGGTGAAGCCTTTCTACGGCAATCGCAAATTGATGATGGAACGGGTCAGCGCCGCTTGGGTCGCGCTCAATGCGAACACCGGCAAGGCGCCGATCGACATGGCGCGGCTCGGCGCGATCGGTTTCTGTTTCGGCGGCTCCGCGGTGCTCGACCTCGCGCGTAACGGCACGGTGCCGAGCGGCGGCATCGTCACCTTCCACGCGGGCCTGCATCCCGACGACGCGGCGAACGCGAAGAGCATCAAGTCGCGCCTGCTGATCCTCAACGGCGCCGACGACCAGGGCGCGTGGCCTGACACCGACAAGTTCTTCGCCGAGATGCGCGCCAGCGGCACTGATTGGCAATTCGTCAACATCGGCGGCGCCGTGCATTGCTTCACCGAAACCGAAGAGCATTCGCCAGGAAACTGCATGTACAACGCGCAGGCGAGCAAGCGCGGCTACCGGATGATGAACGATTTCTTTGGCGAAGCGTTCGGGAAGAAGTGATGTTCAATGCAAGGTCTATGCAACATCCGTAATCATCGCGTCAGCGCTCATGCGGGATGACTTGCCTTGTGGCATGTCCGCTTCGAAGCGCTTGTTGCGTATGCTTTGTCAATCGCCCCACTCACGAGAAGACGTTCTGATGACTCGCGCGCTATTCGTTTTATTCCTGCTGGTGCTCTCGTCGAACGCTTTCGGCGATGCCAGCGTGGCGACCAAGGACATTACCGGCAGCAAGGACCTGACGTTCCTGAAGCGTTACGAGGGCTCGTTCATCGTCAACTACGAGCACAAGGGTTTCGACGAGGCCAGCTTCCCGCTTTCGAAGCTCAAGCCGGTTGCCGATGCGGATGCCCATGACGCGCAGAACAACCGCGTGGTCGAAGCGGACAGGAAGGCGGACATCGAAGGCGTGTACACGCGCATCCTCTACCTGGCCCCGGCCGACCGCTCGCCGCTCGAGGTGATCCGCAACTACCAGGACGAAGTCGAGGCCGGCGGCGGGAAGGTGCTGTACACCTGCAAGGACACCGATTGCGGCGGCGACATGAAAGGCAACGACCACGGTGGCGGCACCCAGGGCCTCCTGGAAAAACTCTATCCGCACGAACGCGTGAAAGCAGCGGCTTTCAGCAACGGCAATTGCGCCAGCACCCGTAACGTCAAGGAACAACGTTACATGGTCGCTGCGCTGCCGGCGGACGGAAGCCAGGCGACGCTGGCGGTTATGACTTACACCGTCGGCGACGGCCAGTACTGCAAGGCATTCAACGACCGCACCGTGACGATGGTGATCGCGATCGAACCGAAAGCGCGCGAGAAGAAGATGGTGACGGTCAGCGCCAGCGACATGGCGAAATCGATCGCCGCCACCGGCAAGATCGCGCTGTACGGCATCTACTTCGACACCAACAAGTCGGTGATCAAGCCCGAGTCCAAGCCGACCCTCGACCAGATCGCGGCGTTGCTCAAGGACCAGCCGACGCTGAAGATCGGCGTGGTCGGCTATACCGACAATGTGGGCGGAGCCGCGCCCAACCTCGCGCTGTCAAAGCGTCGCGCCGACGCAGTGACGAACGCGCTGGTCGAGGACTACGCGATCGACACCGCGCGACTGACACCCAGCGGCGCCGGAATGGGAGCGCCGCTCGCGAGCAACGATACCGAGGACGGCCGGGCGAAAAACAGGCGCGTGGAACTCGTGAAAAAGTAGGGACGTCCGCGCGCGATGCCTTCACGACGCGGCGCGTCAGGAGGCGCAGAAAATGAATTCCTGGCTACCGATCCCGTTCCACCGCATACCGCGCCAACCCACGCAGCGCAGCTAGCCACGGCGACTCAGGCAAGCCGCGCAGAGCGGCCTCGGCGCGACGTGCGTGTTGGCGCGCCTTCGCGGCACTGTAGTCGAGTCCTCCGGTCGCGCGGATCGCTTGCAGGATCGTCGGCATCGCGTCGATGTCGCCCGAGCGCACGGCCGCGCGCATGCGTCCGCGCGTGGCCTCATCGGTGTGCGCGAGTGCATGAATGAGGGGCAGGGTGGCCTTGCCTTCGGCGAGGTCGTCGCCGAGATTTTTCCCCAAGCTTTCTTCATCGGCGGTGTAGTCGAGCACGTCATCGGCGATCTGGAACGCGAAGCCGAGTTGCAGGCCGTAGTCGTGCAACCCCTGTTGCGTCGGCGCATCCGCGCCGGCCAGCAATGCGCCGAGCCGCGTCGCGGCGGCGAACAGCACAGCGGTCTTGCGTTCGATCACCTGCAGGTACGCGGCCTCGTCGGTGTCGGGATTGCGCACATGCAGCAATTGCAGCACTTCGCCTTCGGCGATGGCGTTGGTCGTATCCGCGAGCACGCGCATGATTTCGCTGCGCTCGAGTTCGACCATCAGCTGGAAGCTGCGCGAATACAGGAAGTCGCCGACCAGCACGCTCGGCGCGTTGCCCCACAGCGCATTCGCGGTCTTGCGGCCGCGGCGCAGGTCGGATTCGTCGACCACGTCATCGTGCAGCAGGGTCGCGGTGTGGATGAACTCGATGATCGCCGCGAGCTGGTGGTGTTCACTGCCGCGATAATCCATCGCGCGCGCGGCCAGCAGTACCAGCATCGGTCGCAGGCGCTTGCCGCCAGCGGCGATGAGGTGTTCGGAAATCTGGTTGACCAGCACCACATCGGACGCGAGCCGGTTGCGGATCAGCGCGTTGACCGCGGTCATGTCGTCGGCCGTGAGCGCCTGGATCGCGGACAGGCCTGGCACCGGGCTTGATCCGATGACGAGGCGGCTGTGGGTCAAGGCATCGGGGGTCATTGGCAGCTGCGGCTTGGGACGTATGGGAAATTATAACGTTCGGGGGCCGCAGACGCTCCAGACGCCTTGGCGGCACTTCCCACATCGTGTGGGTCGCGCGGGCGGCGGCAATCAGGTGGTATTCTTCACGCCCTCATTTGGCAGGGAGCCAAGGCATGGCACGCGGCGTCAATAAAGTCATCCTGATCGGCACGCTGGGCAAAGACCCGGAAGTGCGTTACGCCCAAAGCGGCTCGGCGCTGGCATCAGTCAGCGTCGCCACGAACGAGTCGTGGAAGGACAAGAACGGCGAGAAACAGGAACGCACCGAATGGCATCGGGTGAAGTTCTTCGGGCGCTTGGCCGAGATCGCGGGCGAATACCTGAAGAAAGGTTCGCAGGTGTACATCGAAGGCTCGCTGCGCACCGAGAAATACACCGACAAGGCCGGCGTCGAGAAATATTCGACCGACATCATCGCCAACGAGATGCAGATGCTGGGCGGACGTCCCGACGGCGCATCGCGTGGCGAAGGCGGCGAACGTGCACCGCGTCCCGCTGCATCGGGCGGCGGCGGTTATGGCGACCAGGGTGGTCGTGCGTCGCGGCCGGCGGCTCCACCGATGAATGACGATTTCCCCGACGACGATATCCCGTTCTGAGGCGCGCATGCAGACCTGGCTAGTTACCGGCGGCGCCGGTTTCATCGGCGGCAACTTCGTGCTCGACGCAGTCGCGTCGGGCATGCGCGTGGTCAATCTCGATGCGCTGACTTACGCGGGCAATCGCGACACGCTCGCCGCGCTCGACGGCAGTCCAGATCACATCTTCGTGCAGGGCGATATCGGCGACGGTACGCTGGTCGCCAAGCTGCTGGCCGAGCATCGCCCGAACGCGATCGTGAATTTCGCGGCCGAGTCGCACGTGGATCGTTCGATCGACGGCCCGGCTGCGTTCGTGCAGACTAATGTCGTCGGCACCCTTTCCCTGCTCGAATCGGCGCGCGATTACTGGCGCGCACTCGATGGAGATGCGAAGAATGCTTTCCGTTTCCTGCACGTCTCAACGGATGAAGTATACGGATCGCTAGGTGACACCGGCGCGTTCACCGAAGAAACCCCATACGCGCCGAACTCGCCGTATTCGGCATCGAAGGCCGCATCCGACCACTTGGTGCGCGCGTTCCACCACACCTACGGATTGCCGGTCGTCACCACCAACTGCTCGAACAATTACGGGCCGTACCAGTTTCCGGAAAAACTCATTCCACTCATCATCCAGAAAGCATTGGCAGGCGAGCCGTTGCCGGTCTATGGCGATGGATTGAACGTGCGCGACTGGTTGTACGTGAAGGATCATTGTTCCGCCATCAAGCGCGTGCTCGAAGCCGGACGCGTCGGCGAAACCTACAACGTCGGCGGCGATGCGGAAATGCAGAATATCGTCGTGGTCAAGGCGATCTGCGCATTGCTTGATCAACGTCGTCCTCTCGCCGATGGACGTGCGCGCGAATCGCTGATCACCTATGTGAAGGATCGCCCCGGCCATGACCGTCGTTACGCGATTGATGCGAGCAAGCTCAAGCGCGAACTCGGCTGGGCGCCTACGCTGGGCTTCGAGCAGGGCATCGCGCAGACCGTGGATTGGTATCTCGACAACCATGCGTGGGTGAAGCGCGTGCTGGATGGCAGTTATCGAATGGAACGGATTGGGCAAGGCTGAGCACTCGCGAGCTGACAGTAGCAGCTCGCGCGAAGCCGCGTGCCCGCACATGGATGTGCGGGCCGGTAGGTAGCGCATGGACGCATACTTGCGAAGATCTCGGAACGCAGCGCTTCTGGAACTCAAATGAATTCACGCAAAGGCATCATCCTCGCCGGTGGCTCCGGCACGCGGCTGTATCCGATCACGCAGACGATCAGCAAGCAGCTGCTGCCGGTCTACGACAAGCCGATGATCTATTACCCGTTAAGTACACTCATGCTCGCGGGAATCCGCAACGTGCTGATCATCAACACTCCGCACGAACAGGAGTTGTTCCAGCGCTTGCTCGGCGACGGTTCGCAGTGGGGCATGCGCATCGAGTACGCCGCGCAGCCGAGTCCGGATGGCCTCGCGCAGGCGTATTTGATCGGCCGTGATTTCGTCGCGGGCGAGCCGAGCTGCCTCGTGCTCGGCGACAACATTTTCCATGGCCATGGATTCACCGAGCAGCTACGTGCTGCGTCCGCGCAGGAACACGGCGCAACCGTGTTCGGCTACTGGGTACGCGATCCGGAACGCTACGGCGTCGCCGAGTTCGATGCGGCCGGCAAGGTGGTTGGCCTTGAGGAAAAGCCGACGCATCCGCGCTCGCATTACGCGGTGACCGGGCTGTATTTCTACGATGGTCGCGCCAGCGACTTCGCCGCGTCGCTGAAGCCATCGCCGCGCGGCGAGCTCGAGATCACCGACCTCAATCGCTGCTATCTCGACGAAGGTTCGTTGCTCCTCGAAAAGCTCGGCCGCGGTTACGCATGGCTCGACACCGGCACCCACGAATCGTTGTTGCAGGCGTCGAATTTCATCGAGACGATCGAGGCGCGGCAGGGATTGCGCGTGTGCTGTCCCGAAGAGATCGCCTATACGAACCGCTGGATCGACGCCGCGCAGCTCAGCGCGCTTGCCAAACCGCTTGCGAAGAACGGCTACGGCCAGTACCTGCTCAGCCTGCTTGAACACGATCCGGTCGCGTAAGCGCCAGGACGCGCACGTGAGGAGCATGCGATGAAAATCATCGAAACCGACCTGCCAGGGTGCCTGCTGATCGAACCGCGCGTCTTCGCGGACGTGCGCGGCAGTTTCTTCGAAAGCTGGAACAAGGCCGCCTATGCCGAAGCCGGCCTGGACGTGGGATTCGTGCAGGGCAACGTATCCGAGTCCCGGCGCGGCGTGCTGCGCGGATTGCACTACCAGTGGCCGAATCCCCAGGGCAAGCTGGTGTCGGTGCTCTCGGGCCAGGTCTGGGATGTCGCCGTGGACATCCGTCGCGGTTCGCCGCATTTCGGACGCTGGACTGCGGCAATCCTCAGTGCCGGCAACCGTCGTCAATTGTGGATACCCGAAGGTTTTGCGCACGGTTTCGTCACGATGAGCGAGCGCGCAGTGTTTGTGTACCAGTGCACTGCGCTTTACGATCGTGCCGCAGATGCGAATGTCCGCTGGAACGACGCCCGGCTTGCCATCGACTGGCCCGATGCCGATCCGGTGCTGTCGGAGAAGGATGCCGTTGCGCCATTCCTCGACGACATCGCCATCGAACGTTTGCCGGAGTTCAGCGCATGACGATCGTCTTGCTCGGCGCCGACGGGCAGGTCGGCTACGAACTGCATCGCTCGTTCGCGCCGCTGGGCGCGATTTCGGCTTACACGATGTGCGGCATGCTGCCCGGCGGGGCGCGTTGCGGCCGCATCGATTTTGGCGAAGCCGGGAGCCTCGCGAAACTCATCTCCGAGAAACGTCCAACACTCGTGCTCAATGCGGTTGCGCACACGCAGGTGGATCGTGCCGAGGACGAACCTGCTCTCGCGCAACGCATCAATGCCGATGCCGTCGGCGAACTCGCGCAGGCCTGCGCGATGCATGGCGCGAAGCTCGTACATTACTCGACCGATTACGTGTTCGGCGGCGAAGGCCGGCGCCCGTGGCGCGAGGACGACGCCACCGCGCCGCTCGGCGTGTACGGCCGCACCAAGCTTGCTGGCGAGGAAGCGATCCGCGCGAGCGGCTGTCGCCACATGATCCTGCGCACGGCTTGGGTGTACGCGGCGCGCGGGCAGAATTTCCTGCGCACGGCGTTACGGCTGGCGCATGAGCGTGATGAGTTGAAGATCGTGCACGACCAGGTCGGTTCGCCGACGCCCGCGCGCTGGCTCGCGGTCGCGACCGCGCTCGCGCATGCGCGCAACGCCGACGCGAACGGAACCTGGCACGTCGTCGCCGATGGCGAATGCAACTGGTTTCAGTTCGCGACAGCGATCTATTCCGAAGCACTTGCCGCGAAAGTGCTCGAACGCGCGCCGCGCGTGTTCGGCATCCCGAGCAGCGAATATCCGACCAAGGCCCAACGGCCGGCTTATTCGCGGCTCGACACGACGCGCTTCGCCAGCGATTTCGGCTTGCAGTTGCCGGACTGGCGCGATGGGTTGCGTCAGGTGATGGGCGAACTGGCGGAGCACAAGCCGGGTTGATCGGCTCGCCGCATTCGCAACCTCGCACAGACTGCGTTGTCAGCTAACATGTCCGCGGGGATCGCGTAGCCAACAGAGCTGGGCGAAGTGTGCCTGGGCTGCAAACCTTATTTTGGAGACTTATGAAAACAGCCATCGCGTTGTCGCTGGTCGCTGCTTGCGCCTGCCTGTCGCCAGCCTTTGCCGTTCCCCCAACCACCGCCAGCGTCGAGCCGTTCACACGGCTGGAAAATTTCAGTCGCATCAAGATATCGCCTGACGGGAAATATCTGGCACTTTCGGTACCCATCGCGGATCACACCAGCCTCGTCGTGCTGGATGCGGCCACGCTCAAACAGGTTTCGGTGTTCGCGATGGCCGGCAAGACGCATGTCGAACGGTTCTGGTGGGCCAACCCGAATCGCTTGTTGATCAGCATGTCGGAAAAGGACGGATCGCTCGATACGCCCATCGAGACCGGGGAGATCTTCGCTACCAACGCGGACGGAAAGGATGTTGGCATGCTGTTCGGCTACCGCGCCGCTACCGGAACAACCGGTACCCGAATCAAGTCGGATCGGCAGGAAAATGCGAGCGCCGAAGTGATCGACACTTTGCCAGACGATCCGGACCACATCCTGATCGCAGTCACGCCCTGGAGCTACGCCCCCGGCGTGGAGACCTATACGGGCATCGAGAGGATGGACGTCCATGAAGGCCACCGCACGCGCATCGGCACGGTACCGCTGCGCGGAGCGCGCCTGCTCGCCGACCATCACGGCCAGGTGCGGTTCGCCTACGGTCCGGGATCGGACTGGGAAAACCGCGTGTATTACCGTGATGGCGACGCTGCGCCCTGGGTACTGATCAACGATGCGAATGTCAGCAAACGCGCGATGGAACCGCTGGGTTTTTCCGCTGATGACGCGATCGCTTACGTCGAGTCCAACGAACCGACCGGCCCGGATTCACTCCAGCGATTCGACGTCGTCAAGCACACGATGACGCCGTTTCTGCAAGACAAGTCCGCGGATCCTGCAGGACTGCTCTATGCAGACGGCAGTCATCGCAATCCGATCGGCGTCATCTACGAGGACGACAAGCCGCGCGTAACCTACTTCGATTCCGACTCGGCGGGCGCGCGCAGCCATCGCAGCCTGATGGCGAGTTTCGATGGCCAGTTCGTGGTGCCGATCTCGTCGACTGCAGATGGGCAGACCGAATTGGTTGAGGCCTATAGCGACCGCGATGCCGGTGACATCTACCGCTTCGACAAGTCCACCAAGAAGGCTGCCTTGCTGATCAGCCGCAGCGACTGGTTCGATCCGGCAAAGATGGCGGAGGCCAAGCCCTTCGCCTTCAAGGCCAGGGACGGAATGGAGATCCATGGCTATCTCACCATCCCGCATGGCAGCGACGGCAAGGCCATGCCGTTGGTGGTGTATCCGCATGGCGGGCCATTCGGCGTCGCCGATATCTGGGGGTTCGATACGGATTCCCAGCTCCTGGCGGCGCACGGCTACGCGGTGTTGCAGGTCGATTATCGCGGTTCGGCAAACCGCGGCCGTGCGTTCGAAAAGGCGGGCTACAAGCAATGGGGCGGCAAGATGCAGGACGACATCACCGACGCAACGCGCTGGGCGATCGATAGCGGTGCAGCCGACAAGAACCGCATCTGCATCTACGGTGCGAGCTACGGCGGCTATGCGGCGCTGATGGGCGTCGCCAGGGAGCCGACGTTGTACCGCTGCGCGGTCGGCTATGCGGGCGTTTACGACCTCGACATGATGTACCAGGATGGCGATATCCAAAGGTTTGAAAAAGGCAAGAACTATCTGAACCTGACCCTGGGCACGGAAAATCTCGCCGCAGTCTCGCCGGCCAAGCTGGCCGACCGTATCAAGGTGCCGGTGTTCCTCGCCGCCGGTGGCGCGGACAAGCGTGCTCCGGTGGGGCACACCAGGAAAATGGAGTCGGCGCTGAAGCAGGCCGGCGTGCCGGTGAATACCCTGATCTATCCCGACGAGGGCCATGGCTTTTACGATCCGAAGCACGTAGCCGAGTTCGATCGGCAACTGCTCGAATTCCTCGACAAGTACATCGGCAGCGGGGCGAAATCAGGAGTGGCGCACTAGGAACAGCGAACAAATTCAGGGATTCCCGCAGTGCATGGATGCACCGACGCGAACAACGACGCAGGTCGCTGCTTCGCGAGCGTCGAGGCCGGACATGGCCTGCGCGGTATGACGCCATCCTGCCGTCACTTCACCCCGTGCATCATCCGCCGCAGGACCGGCGCAGCGACGAACGCGGCGGCTGCGAAGCCGAGGCCGATCCAGGTCATGATCCAGAACAGGTGCGCATACTTCGCCGAGGCCTCGGCCACGTTGAGCTTGGCGCCTTCCGGAATGTCGATCGCGGCGAGCTTGCCGAACAGAGCGGCCAGAGTTTCCGAGAACGCGGTCGCGAGGAACCAGGTTCCCATCATCAGGCTGACCACGCTGGGCACTGAGAGTTGGGTGACTGCCGACAGGCCGACCGGCGACAGGCACATCTCGCCGATTTCCAGCACGAAATACGCGAGCACCAGCCACCAGACGCTGGCCATGCCGCCAATCGCTCCGGCGTGCTGCGCGGCCAACGCCATCGGGACGAACGACAGGCCCGCGAACATCAATCCGAGGGCGCTCTTGATCGGTTTGGACGGGTCCGCGCCGCGACGATCCAGCCAGGCCCATAACCAGGCGAACAGCGGGGCCAGCAGGAGGATGAACGGGCCGCTGAGGTACGTCAGCGAGCTGGCGGTCGCGGGCAGGATGACCGAATCGCGGATCACGGCCACGATCACAAGCAGGCAGACGAACAGGAACAGCAGTTTCGGCATCCGCGAATGCGCGTCGCGCTCGCTCATCGTGGCGGCGGCCATGAACGACAGCGGTGCAAGCACCAACGCGTAGGTCGACCATGGAAGGAACCGCAGTCCCAGCCGGATGTTCGCACCCCAGTCGCTTCCGAACGGCAGGTGGTCGGGTTGCGGATGGACGAGCGACGGGAAGATGTCCTTGGTCAGCAGGCGGTCGGTGAACGTTACCCATGAGCCGTAGGTCTGTTCGTACAGGATGAAGAACACCAGGCACATCGTGATCATCGCCAGGCAGGCCAGCATCTGGTGGCGCTGCACGGGTGTGCAGCGGGCCGAGATGAACCAGAAGAACCACGCAAGAACGCCGCCCATCACGACCAGCATCAGCAGCAACGCAAGACTGACTTCGCCGCCGAGGGCGAACGCATGGTTCGCGACCGCCCACATCAGGCCTGCGACAGGCAGCAATCCGGCGATCGCGCCGAGGTAGATCGCCAGTTCACGCGGGATGCCGAACACACGCTCGCTCAGCAGCGACGGCTCGGGCGGTTCGGCGTGCCCGCGCAGATATTTCTGGCCCCACAGGAATTGTGCGAGTCCAAGCACCATGCCGATGCCGGCTGCGCCGAAACCCCAGCCCCAGCCCACGACGATGCCAAGGTAGCCGCACACGATGGAACCGAACAGCGCACCCAGGTTGATGCCGGCGTAGAACAAGCTGAAACCCGAATCGCGGCGCGGATCGCCCTGTTCGTACAGCCGGCCGACGATGGTCGAGATGTTCGGTTTGAGGAAGCCGACGCCCATGATGATCAGCGACAGCGACAGGTAGAAGGCGTACAGCGCGCCTTCGTCGCGCACCACGACGCCGTTCACCAGCGTCGCCTGCGCGCCTTCGAAGGCCATGCCGAAGTGGCCGAGGCACAACAGGATGCCGCCGAACACCACGGCCTTGCGCTTGCCGAGCCAGCGGTCGGCGAGCATCCCGCCGAACACCGGCAGGCAATACACCAGTCCGCCGTACGCACCGAGCACGTCCAGACCGATGCGATCGCCGAACTTGTGGTGCTGGATCAGGTACAACAACAGCAGCGCTTTCATCCCGTAAAACGAAAACCGCTCCCACATCTCGGTGAAGAAGCAGACGTAAACGCCCTTCGGATGACCGAGGAAATCGTCGTCGTGGGCGACGCCGTCCGGAAGGTTCGTGGTGATGGCGCTGGCGGTCATGCGGATTCCTGCTGTCGTGCGCCGCGATGCCGCACAGGAGTCGGAGTATAGCGACGTGCCGTTCGCAACCGTTCGCAGGGCGGCTGCGCGAGCAAGGCATGACTTATGGCCTATGCCACGCGGTTCCGCGCGCGCGAGTGTGCGCTAACATGCCTTTCTTTGCTGCCGTTTGCCTCCGAGGAATTCGTCCATGCTGCGTTTTCGTCCGCTTCCGTTGTTGTTGCTCGCAGCATTCCCGATGTGCGCCTGCGCCGCGAACCAGGCGACTGCGAAGAAACCGTTCGAAATACGCGACATGGTGAACCTCGAACGCGTGTCCGAACCCGCGCTTTCGCGCGATGGAAAGACGGTCGTGTTCTCGGTGCGCCAGACCGACTATGCTGCGAACAAGGGCGTGACCTCGTTGTGGATCGGGAGCCTGGTGGCGCGTGACCTCGCGCCGCCGCGGCGACTGCTCGCCGAAGGCATGGCCGGCAATTCTGGTACGTTCTCGCTGGATGGAACGAGTGTGTATTTCATTTCGTCGAAATCCGGCAGCGACCAGATCTGGCGCCAAGGGCTTGCCGGCGGCGAAGCAACACAGGTCACCAACTATCCGCTCGATGTCGGCAGCTACAAGCTGTCGCCCGATGGGCATTCGCTCGCGCTGAGCTTTGATGTATTTGTCGACTGCAAGGGGCTGGCCTGCACGAAGAAGCACCACGACGACGTCGCCGCGAACAAGGCGAGCGGCAAGCTCTTCGACAAGCTGTTCATCCGCCACTGGGATACGTGGGCCGATGGCACGCGCAGCCAGTTGTTCACCGCTGCGATCGGCGTCGACGGCAAGGCTGTCGCCGAACCAACGCTGGTCAGCGTCGGCATCGATGGGGATGTGCCGTCCAAGCCGTTCGGAGACCAGAGCGAATACAACTGGTCGCCCGACAGCAAGTCGCTCGCGTTCGATGCGCGCATCGCCGGCGTCAGCGAACCGTGGTCGACGAATTTCGATGTGTTCATCGTCCCCGCCGATGGCTCGGCCGCGCCGCGCGACTTGACCGAAGCGAACAAGGCCTGGGATGCGGCGCCGGTGTTCTCCGCCGATGGAAAAAAACTGTACTACCGCGCGATGAAGCGTCCAGCCTTCGAGGCCGATCGTTTCGCGTTGATGGAAATGAATCTTGCATCGGGCGCGACGCGCGAGATCGATCCGGGATGGGATCGATCAGTCGACAGCATCGTCCTGTCGGCCGACGGCAAGACGATTTACACCTCCGCCGATGACATGGGCCAGCACCCGTTGTTCGCGGTGAACATCGCGAGTGGCGCGGTGAAGAGGATCGCGGATCACGGCGCCGTCTCGGCGATCGATCTTGCCGGCGATACACTCGCGTTCACCCGCAACTCGATGAAATCGCCAGACCAGTTGGTCGTCGCGCGCGCCGATGGCAGCGCGGCGCGGCTGGTGTCGCACAACAACGACGAAACGTTCAAGGGCATCGCGTTCGGCGACTACGAGCAGTTCTCGTTCGCCGGATGGAATGGCGAAACCGTGCACGGCTATGTCGTGAAGCCGTGGAATTACGAGAAGGGGAAAAAATATCCCGTCGCGTTCCTGATCCACGGCGGCCCGCAGGGTTCGTTCGGCAACGATTGGAGCTTCCGCTGGAATCCGCAGACGTATGCAGGCCAGGGTTATGCAGTGGTGATGGTCGACTTCCATGGTTCGACCGGCTACGGACAGGCATTCACCGACGCGATCTCGCAACACTGGGGCGACCGTCCGCTCGAAGATTTGCAGAAAGGCTGGGCGGCCGCGTTGCACAAATATTCGTATCTCGATGGCGACAATGCCTGCGCGCTCGGCGCGAGTTACGGCGGCTACATGGTCTACTGGATCGCCGGCAACTGGAACACGCCATGGAAGTGCCTCGTCGACCACGACGGCGTGTTCGACAACCGCATGATGGGTTACTCGACCGAGGAACTGTGGTTCAGCGAATGGGAAAACGGCGGCACGCCGTGGGCGAATCCGGAAGGTTACGAACGTTTCAATCCGGTCAACCACGTCAAGGACTGGAAGGTGCCGATGCTGATCGTGCACAACCAGATGGACCTGCGCATTCCGGTCGAGCAGGGCATCGCCGCGTTCACCGCGCTGCAGCGCCGTGGCATCGAATCGAAGTACCTGTACTTCCCGAACGAGAACCACTGGGTGCTCAAGCCGCAGAACAGCGTGCTCTGGCACGATACCGTCAATGCGTGGCTGAAGGCGCACCTGCAACCGGCGCAATGAGATGAAGCTCCTCTCTCGACGGAAGAGGGGATCAAACCACTACAACCAGCGCGCCCGTTTGAGGACGATGTAGAGCGCGCCGCACACGATCAGGGTGACGGCAATCATGATCGGATAGCTGTAGATACCATCCAGTTCGGGCATGTGGTGGAAATTCATGCCGTACCAGCCAGTGATCAGGGTCGGGACGGCCAGCAGCGCCGCCCAGCCGGCGAGGCGCTTGACGATCTCTCCCTGCGCGACCGTGACCAGCGCGAGGTTGACGCCCATCGCCGCCGTCAGCAATTCGCGCATCGTGTCGGTCGCCTCGTTGACGCGCACCACGTGGTCGAACACGTCGCGGAAATACACGCGCACGTCGTCGTGGATCAGGGTCGGGTGGAAGCGCTGGAGCTGGTTCAGGATGTCCTGCAATGGCGACACCGCAAGCCGCAGTGTGGTGAGTTCCTGCTTGAGGTTGTAGAGCTGCTCGATGGTCTCGCGACGGTATTCCTCCGCGAAGATATCCTTCTCGAGCTTGTCGAGTTCGCCCTGGAAATCACTGATCACCGGCATGTAGTTGTCGACCACGAAGTCGACCATCGCGTACAGCGGATAGCTCGGGCCGAGCGCCATCATTTCCGGCTCGCGTTCGCAGCGCACGCGCGCTGGCGTATACGACAGCGACGCGCCGTGGCGGATCGTCACCAAGTAGCGCTTGCCGAGGAAAGCATGCGTTTCGCCGAACTGCACGCAGCCTTTCACCGCCTGCGCGGTCTTGAGCACGACGAACAACGAGTCGCCGTAGATCTCGATCTTCGGGCGCTGATGCGCGTCGTGCGCGTCTTCCACGGCAAGATCGTGCAGGCCGAATTCCTCCTGCAGTTTATCCATCAGCGCTTCGTCTGGTTCGTACAACCCGATCCACACGAAGCTGCCGTCGTCGCGTGCGAGCACGTCGCTGATCTGCTCGAACGCGATGTCCGGCAGGCGCAGCCCGTCGGCCGCGTAGGCGACGCAGTTCACCACCATCTGCTCGGCGTTGGGATGGATGTCGTCCATGCATGGATCTCCGCAAGTCGTCGTCGTGCGACTGTACCCGCACCACGTTACCAGTCAGCGCAAGCGACGCCCAGCATTGGCGAGCGCGATGTGTATCGGCAGCAGAAGCGCGATCCAGTCGCCGTTGTTCTCGATGCGGAACGGTAGGAACTTCAGGAAGAGTGCGAACCCAGCCGATACCGCGACCAGTATCAAGAAGCGCTTGTGGAAACGACTCATTGGGCGTCCGCGCAGCCAAGACCACGCGCCGGGCAGCAGCGCGAAGCAGAACGGGCTCGTCAGCAGGATGTTCTCGTTGCCCCAGATCGCGACGTGCTCTGTGAATGCCCAGATCAGGATCAACCCGAGTCCGAGCAAACCGCACTTCAGCCAGAACAGGCCAGCGACCGCGGCAGTCGTGCGCGGCGCGTAACGCGTGCCAATGAGGAACAATGCGGCAAGCAGCATCCCTGCGGCGACGAACCACGGCCGCCAGTGCGGCGCATCGGTCAACGCAGGCGGCAGGCGTTGCGGCAACAGCACGATCTCGGTTTGCACAAGAGGCTTGCCAGCCGCCGTGTGGATCGTGCGCAAGCTGTCCTGCAGGCGCATTGGAATGAAGGCCTCGTCCCACAGCGACAGCGGACGATCCGCGTAAGGTCCGAGTGCAAAATGCATGCTCAAGCCGAGCCACCATTCCGGCGCGCCGAGTCGAATGGCTTCGGAGCGGTACGTCAGTCCGTGCGACGGCGCGGTCATCTGCGCGTGCAACTGGCCGTCGAGCGCGCGGTCGAGCGCATCGCGCACGCGTGTCGCGCAGTCGTCGGTGAAATAGTCGTAGCGATAGGTCGCATGTTTTGGCAGCGCATTCCATGCGAGGAAGCGTTCCAGTCTGGTCGCCTGCGCCGGAGCCATGTCCAGCCATTGCAGGCTCGTGCCGCGTCCTTCGTAGGCGTATCCGACGAGGTCTTGCTGGAACGGCACGGCCGCGAGCTGGTAGCTCATGTAACCTTGCGCGAAATGCAACAGGAAGCCCGGCTGGTTGAAGTCGAAGTAACCGTAGTTGTAGAGCAGCGGCACGCTGCCCGGATCGTCCGCGCGGTCGTCGACGAGGATCGCGTCGTGGCCGAAACGCGACCAGTATTCCGCGCCGGGTTGCATGGTGACGACGCCGATGCGCGGCGACGCGAAGCATGCGGAGGACATCAGCAACGCTACGATCAGCAGCGTCGCACGCGCGAGAGCGCGCGCGCTGCGCGACTCAGGCATCGGCCTGCACGCTGACGATCAGTGCATGCACGCGACGCGCATCCGCGCGGGCGACGCGAAAATGGAAGCGGCCCATCGCGAGTTCCTCGCCGGATTCGGGCAAATGCCCGATCGCATCGGTGACCAGTCCGCCGACCGTGTCGTAGTCGTCGTCCGGGAAATCGGCGCCGAAGCGCTCGTTGAAATCGTCGATCGGCGTCAGCGCATCCACGATGAACTGGCCATCGGCCTGCGCCGCGATCTGCGCGGATGCATCGACCGCGTCATCGTGTTCGTCGTCGATCTCGCCGACGATTTCCTCGAGCACGTCCTCGATGGTGACAAGGCCGGCGACGCCGCCGTATTCGTCCACGACGATCGCCATGTGGTTGCGCGAGAGGCGGAATTCCTTGAGCAAAACGTTCAGCCGCTTGGACTCGGGAATCAGCACCGCCGGCCGCAGCAACTCGCGGATCGTCGAAGGACCGCCGTCGCTGACCACGCCACGCAGCAGATCTTTCGCAAGCAGCACGCCGAGGATTTCGTCCTTGTCGTCGCCATGCACGGGGAAGCGCGAATGGCCGGATTCGACCACCATCTTCATGATGTCGAAGAAGCGCGCGGCGACCGGCAACACGACCATTTGCGCGCGTGGCACCATCACGTCGCCGACGGTGCGCTCGGCGACGCCCAGTGCGCCTTCCATCATTTTCAGCGTGTCGGCCGCGATCAATCCGTTCACCTGCGCGTCGCGCAGGATCTCGACCAGGTCCTCGCGGCTGCGCGGGTCACCGGAAAACGCCTGGCTGAGGCGTTCGAGCCACGAGCGGCGATCCGGCGCGGGATGCTCGGGCGTACGACTGCTTGGGTCGTCTGACATGGTTCTGCATAGCGCGCCACGGGGGCGGGAGGGCGAGTGTACCGCAAGCGCGTCGCGGCTAGCCGGTGGCGTGCTCAGGCGTAAGGATCGGGTAACCCAAGTCCCGCGAGAATCTCGCGCTCGGTGGCTTCCATCGCTTCGGCGTCGCGCTCGTCGTCGTGGTCGAAGCCGAGCAGGTGCAGCACGCCGTGGACGGTGAGATGGGCATAGTGTGCAGTGAGTGGTTTGCGCTGTTCGCGCGCCTCGCGGGCGATGACCGGCGCGCACAGCACGACGTCGCCGAGAATCGGCAGCTTCACGCCTTTCGGCAATTCGGCGGGGAAGCTCAGCACATTGGTCGCGTGCGGCTTGCCGCGATAGTGCTGGTTCAGCGCGAGGCCTTCGCGTTCGTCGACCAGTCGCAGCGCAAGATCTGCGCGCAGGATGCGACCCTCCACCGTGGCCGCAACCCAGCGCCGGAAACTTGTCGACGCCGGCAAGCCCTTGCGCGGCAAACCGTAGCTGACCGCGACATCGAGCTGGATCGGGCCGCGCGTCATGATCGTGTTTCGTGATGTTGAATCGTCATGGGTCTCAGTCCGTTGAAACGTCTGCTGCCGTGCGACCGTCTCCGTCGCGTGCATCGTAGGCCTGCACGATGCGCTGCACCAGCGGATGCCTCACCACATCGCGCGCAGTGAAGAATGTGAACGAAATTCCCTCGATGCCCCGCAGCACTTCGATCGCGTCGCGCAGGCCGGACTTCTGGCTCTTCGGCAGGTCGATCTGGGTGAGGTCGCCGGTGACCACGGCTGTGGAACCAAACCCGATGCGCGTCAGGAACATCTTCATCTGCTCGATACTGGTGTTCTGCGCCTCGTCGAGGATCACGAACGCGTCGTTGAGCGTGCGCCCGCGCATATAGGCGAGCGGGGCGATCTCGATCACATTGCGTTCGAGCAGCTTGATGACTTTTTCGACACCGAGCATTTCGTACAACGCGTCGTACAGTGGCCGCAGGTACGGATCGACTTTCTGGCTCAGGTCGCCGGGCAGGAAACCGAGCTTCTCGCCAGCCTCGACCGCAGGACGCACCAAGACGAGGCGCTGCACGCGGCCGGCATTGAGCGCCTCGACCGCGCTTGCCACGCCGAGGAAGGTCTTGCCGGTGCCGGCCGGCCCGATGCCGAAGTTCACGTCGTGGATCGCGATCGCGTGCAGGTATTTCGCCTGGTTCGCGCCGCGTCCACGAACGCTGCCGCGCTTCACGCGGATCACGACTTCCTGCGGCTCGACCGCGGCATCGTCGGGAGTGCGCGGAGCTACCTTGTCATCGTCGCCGACCGCGGTCGCGAGCAGCAGGTGGAGTTCGTGTGATGTCAGTGGCACATCGTCGAGTTCAGCGTAGAGATGCTTGATGAACCGTTCCGCGCGCGTCACCACCGCTTCCGGACCGTTGACGCGAAACACGTAGCCGCGATTGGCGATTTCCACGCCAAGGCGCAGTTCAATCTGGCGCAGGTGTTCGTCAAACGGCCCGCACAGATTGGCGAGGCGGTCGACATCGTCGGGTTCAAGGGTGAAATCGCGTTGTGATTTGCTCATGCGCACACAGAGTAGCGCGGTGCGCGACCTTGGTCATCTGGCCGATCGCTGAAAAGCGCCCCGACCTGCGACACTTAAGCATCTGCGCGGTACGGCGCGCGCAAGGAGTCTTTCGATGAATCGCATTGCACGGATGATCAATGTGTCGATCGCGATGGCGATGCTCGCATCCTGTACGCAGAAAACGCCACAGGTGCTCGGCACGCTGGAATGGGATCGCATCACCTTGCCGGCGCCGGTGTCGGAGCGCATCGCCGGAGTACCTGCGCACGAGGGGCAGATGGTCGCGGCGAACGACACCGTGCTGGTGCTGGAATCCGTGCGCACGCGGGCGCGGCTCGACGAAGCAAAGGCTGATGTTGTGCGTTTGCAGAAAGCGCTCGACGAACTGCGCCTCGGTCCACGCCAAGAAGACATCGACCAGGCGCACGCGAAGCTCGCCGGCGCGCAGAGCATCGCGACGAATGCGCAGCAGCAACTCGATCGCGTGCAGGCATTGGTCGTCAGGCAAGTGCTTGCGCGGGCCGAACTCGACAAGGCGCGCGCGGACGCGAACAACGCCGATGCCAATGTCAACGCTGCGCAGGCTGCGCTCGCCACGCTCGAAAATGGCACGCGCCCGCAGGAGATCGCGCAGGCCGAAGCGTCGGTTGCGTCCGCGCAGGCGCAAGTGGATTCGATCACGGTCGACCTGCAACGCATCCGTATCAGCGCACCGCGCGCGGGGCGCATTGACAGCATTCCATACAAGCTCGGCGACCAGCCGCCGATCGGCGCGCCGCTCGCGATCCTGCTGGTCGGGGATGCGCCGTATGCGCGCGTGTACGTGCCCGAGCCGTTGCGTGCGAACGTGCATGTGGGCGTCTCCGCGCGCGTCTATGTCGCCGGCCGCAAGGATGCCGTCAACGGTCGCGTGCGACTCGTGCGCAGCGAGCCGACGTTCACGCCGTACTACGCATTGAATGGCGACGACGTATCCCGGTTGTCGTACATCGCCGAGATCGAACTCGGCAAGGATGCGGCAAACCTGGCTGCGGGCTTGCCGGTACGCGTCGAATTCGTGGCGGGGACGACGAAATGAACGCTAGCGTGCCAGCGGTCAGCCGCGATGCGCGCGATGCGAGTACGCAAGCCGAAGGCATTGCAATCCGCGCGCGTGGGTTGACCAGGAAGTTCGGCGATCTCGTCGCGGTGGACAACGTCGATCTCGAAGTCCCGAAGCGCCAGGTGTACGGATTCCTCGGCCCGAACGGCTCGGGCAAGTCCACGACCATCCGCATGCTGTGCGGATTGCTGACGCCGAGCGCTGGCGACATCGAAGTGCTCGGCCTGCGCATCCCGGAGCAGGCCGAATCGCTGCGCCGCCACATCGGTTACATGACGCAGAAGTTTTCGCTGTTCGAGGATCTGACGGTGCGCGAGAACCTCGAATTCCTCGCGGCGATCCAGGGTGTGCCGAAAGATAAAACGAAAGGCCGCATTGCCGAACTGGTCGAGCAGTACAACTTCGCCGATCGCCAGAAACAACTCGCTGGTACGCTGAGCGGCGGCCAGAAACAACGCTTGGCGCTTGCGTGCGCGGTGATCCATAAACCCGAACTGCTGTTCCTGGACGAACCCACGAGCGCGGTCGATCCGGAATCGCGCCGCGATTTCTGGGAAAAGTTGTTCGATCTCGCCGACATCGGCACGACCCTGCTGGTGTCTACGCACCTGATGGATGAAGCCGAGCGTTGCCACCAACTCGCGATCCTCGACCACGGCGTGATGGTCGCGAACGGCACGCCGGCGGAGCTGACGGCAAAGCTCGAAGGACGCACCCTGCTTGTCGAAGCGGCCGATCCGCGGCGCGTGCAGCGCACATTGGTCGCGGTCCCAGGCGTGCTCGGCGTGGCGCAGGTTGGCACCGCATTGCGCGTGCTGATCGCCGCAGCCGACGCATCCGCCGATCATGCGGCCGCGACGCGGCAGCGCATCGACGACGCGATCGCGAAGGCCGGGCAGAAGGCCGAAGTCGCGATCGTGCCGCCGAACCTCGAAGACGTCTTCGTGGCAGTGACGCACAAGGACGGTACGGCAAGGAAAGACGATGCCGGTAAAAATACGGAGCGCGCGGCATGAAGTTCCGCCGTCTCTGGGCAATCGTGGTCAAGGAACTGCGCCAGTTGCGGCGCGACCGCATGACCGCCGCGATGATCGTTGGCATCCCGGTGATCCAGCTCACCCTGTTCGGTTACGCGATCAACACCAACGTGCGCGGACTGCATGCAGGCATCGCCGACCAGGCCAACACCGCCGGTTCGCGCGCGCTGGTGATGGACATGCTTGAGACCGACGTGGTCGAACCGGTCGCGAAAGTGGACACGCCGCAGCAACTCATGGAGATGATCCGTCGCGGCAAGATCAGCGTCGGCATCGCGATCCCGCCGGACTTCGAACGCCGTCGCTACGAGGGGCGCGAGGCGGTGCAGATTCTTGTCGATGGCAGCGATACGGCGGTGCAGAGTGCGGTGATCCAGCTCGCGCAAGTGCCGATCAACGGTTCCGCGCAGGCTCCGATCACGAGCGCAGTGCGCGTGCCGGCGACGAGCACGCCGCCGACCGGCCAGGTCAGCGTGGTGAGTTTCTACAATCCGGAGCGCCGCTCGGCGGTCAACATCGTGCCGGGCCTGATCGGCGTGATCCTCACCATGACGATGGTGCTGTTCACCGCCATCGCGATCGTGCGCGAACGCGAGCGCGGCAACATGGAACTGCTGATCGCGACGCCGCTGACCAGCGCCGAACTCATGATCGGCAAGGTGCTGCCCTACATCGCGATCGGCTTCATCCAGACCAGCGTCGTGCTCGCGCTCGGGGTCTTCCTGTTCAAGGTACCGATCCTCGGCAGCCTGCTGCACGTCTATCTCGCGGCGGGCCTGCTGATCTTCGCCAACCTCGCGCTCGGCCTGCTGATTTCGACGCGCGCGCAGTCGCAGTTCCAGGCGATGCAGATGTCGTTCTTCGTGTTCCTGCCGTCGATCCTGCTGTCGGGTTTCATGTTCCCGTTCGCGGGCATGCCGCATCCGATCCAGTACTTCGCTGAGATCCTGCCGCTGACGCATTTCCTGCGCCTGATCCGCGGGGTGATGCTGCGCGGCGGCAGCCTGTGGGAACTGTGGCCTGATGTGCTGGCGTTGCTGGCCTTCATCGTGGTGATGATGACGCTGGCGATCCTGCGGTTTCGCAAACGGCTTGATTGACGAGCAAAAACCTAGGCTGCTGCTGCTGAGTCGGCCAGCACCATCCGCCCACGCAACGTATTGCTCATCACCTGCGTGATCTGCACATCCACGAACTGCCCGATCAGCCGCGCGTCGCCGGGGAAGTTCACGTAGCGCATGTTCTCGGTACGGCCCTTGAGTTCGCTCGCGTCCTTCTTCGACGGGCCTTCGACGAGGACCGATTGCACGCTGCCGACCATCGCCTCGGAAATCTTCCGCGAATGCGCGGTGACCGTGGCTTGCAACCGCTCGAGGCGGGCGTGCTTCTCGGCCTGCATGGTGTCGTCGGGCAGGTTCGCGGCGGGCGTGCCGGGGCGTGCGGAATAGATGAAGGAATACGACTGGTCGAAGCCGACGTCTGCAATGAGTTTCATTGTGGCCTCGAAATCGGCATCGGTCTCGCCGGGGAAGCCGACGATGAAATCCGAACTGATGCAGATGCCGGGCACAGCCTCGCGCAGGCGGCGCAGCTTGGCCTTGTATTCGAGCGCGGTGTGACCGCGTTTCATCGCGGCCAGGATGCGGTCTGAGCCGGATTGCACGGGCAGGTGCAGGAACGCGGCGAGTTGGGACACGTCTCGGTGCGCGGCGATGAGTGCTTCTCCAAACTCGAGTGGATGCGAGGTCGTGTAGCGGATGCGGCCGATGCCTTTGATTTGGGCGATCGCGCGAATCAGTAGTGCCAAATTCGCCACGTTTTCATTTTCGCTCGCGCCAAGGCGCTCGCACGCATCGTCTTCGAACATCGGCCCGCGATACGCGTTGACGTTCTGGCCGAGCAGGTTGACCTCGCGCACGCCTTGCGCGGCGAGCTGGGCGACCTCGGCCAACACATCATCAAATGGCCGGCTGACTTCCTCGCCGCGCGTATAGGGCACCACACAGAACGAGCAGTACTTGGAGCAGCCTTCCATGATCGATACGAATGCGGTCGGGCCGTCGGCGCGGGGTTCGGGCAGGCGGTCGAATTTCTCGACTTCGGGAAAGGTGATGTCGACCTGCGGCTTGCCGCTGCCGCGGCGGGCGTCGATCATTGCGGGCAGGCGGTGCAGGGTCTGCGGGCCGAACACGAGGTCCACGTAGGGCGCGCGGTCGAGGATCGCCGCGCCTTCCTGCGAGGCCACGCAGCCGCCGACGCCGATCAGCACGTCGGGATTGATTTTCTTGAGTTTCTTCCAGCGGCCGAGCTGCGAGAACACCTTTTCCTGCGCTTTCTCGCGGATCGAGCAGGTGTTGACCAGGATCACGTCCGCCAGGGCTACGTCGTCGGTCAACTCCAGTCCGTGTTCGGCCGCGAGCACGTCGGCCATCTTCGCCGAGTCGTACACGTTCATCTGGCAACCGTGGGTGGTGATGTGGAGCTTGCCGGCCATGGGGTGCATCTTGCGAGGGAAGCGGCTATTGTAGCTTGCGGGAAGCAGCCAAGCCCATGATTCATAAGGCGCTGGCGAGGAATGGGTCTGGCGCAGGGATGCTGGATGGTAAGGCAGTACGCGAATTGACTATATTCCGGACAGAGCGGCGCCGATGATCCGACGCGATCGCATGATGTGGGCAACGATCCTGACGCTGTGGCTGAGTGCCCCGGCGGCGGCGGGAACGTTGTACAAGTGCGTCGGCGCTGCGGACCAGGCGACCAGCTATTCGAGCAGCCCAATGCCGGGCATGACCTGCAAGGCGATCGGCTACAAGGGTGGATCGACACGTGGGCATTCGCCGGTGGCGTTCGGGTCGGGTCCGGCAGCGAATGGTTCCGCACCGAACGGATTTGCGACCAGCGCGAATGCGCCAGCCACGGTTGCGTCCAATCCATCATTCGCCGGATCGGTTGCAATTCCCATTGCAGCGGGCGCGCCTGCAATGGCTGACGTGGGTTTGCTACGCCAGCGCTCGCAGATCGCGTCGACGAATGCCTTTGGAATGCAGCCACTCGCGACCGGCCATGCGGGATCGAGGGTGACGCACAAGACACTCTACAAGTACACCGACGCGCATGGCGTCGTACACCTGGAGGACGAGATCCACAAGCCACGGGATGTTCAGGCCAAGGTTCTGGACGAACATACGCAGACTTGCCGCGATGCCATTCATTGCCAGGAAACCGGATACGACACGATCGGCTCATATTCCTACGCCAACCTAATCGGCCCCTGCTATGCCTGCGGTTTACTGCCGGGGATAAATTTCGGCAGACTTACGCTCAACACCACAGCCTACTCAGCGGAAATCTCGACTGCGGCGCATGCATACGGCGTCGATGAATGGCTGGTGCGCGCGATCATCCATGCCGAATCCAATTACAATCCCAACGCGCTCTCCTACAAGGGCGCACGTGGCCTGATGCAGTTGATGCCTGGTACAGCCAGCCGATTCGGCGTGCAGAACGCGTTCGCTGCGGCCGACAATATCGCTGGCGGCGTGCAGTACCTGTCGTTCCTGTCCAAACGCTACAACGGCGACGTCCGGCTGGTGGCTGCGGCCTACAACGCGGGCGAAGGCAACGTGGATCGCTACCGCGGGGTGCCGCCGTTCGCCGAAACCCAGCGCTATGTCGATCGCGTCGGGACGCTGGCCGAGCGCTATCGCAGCGCGAAGTAGGCGGCGAACATCGTCGTTGACGCAAAAACGATCGCCATGAGGGATTTTGGCGTCGGTTGGCGTTGTGGCGCGCTTGGCCGTTCCGTTACACTTCGCTGTCCGCGCCGGGCCGGGGCCTGTGTGCGATCCATTATTGAATTCCTGCGGAGAGCCGGATGAGTGAGAAGCTGGAGGTCAACACCGGCCGCCGCCGTTTCCTGACCGTCACCACCGCCGTGGTCGGTGCAGTCGGCGTGGTTGGCGTGGCCATTCCTTTTGCACGTTCGTGGTTGCCCAGCGCCGAGGCCTTGCTGGCTGGCGCGCCAGTCGATGTCGATATCAGCAAGCTCGACAACGAGCCTGGCATGTTCATGCGGGTGATGTGGCGCGGCAAGCCGGTGTTCCTGTACAAGCGCACGCCCGAGCAGCTGGCGTTGCTGCCTGGCCTGGATGCGCGCCTGCGCGATCCCAAGTCGGAGAACGCCGACCAGACCCCGGCGTTTGCCAAGAATGAGCATCGTTCGATCAAGCCCGAGCTGGGCGTGCTGGTCGGCATCTGCACCCATCTGGGTTGCGTGCCGCTGCACAAGCCTGAAGTGCAGCCGCAGCCGTTCGATCCGAACTGGAAGGGCGGCTTCTTCTGTCCCTGCCACAACTCGCGCTACGACCTTGCCGGACGCGTCTTCCAGGGCGTGCCGGCACCGGCCAACCTCGAGGTGCCGCCGTACAAGTTCGTCGACGACAACCATCTGGTCGTGGGCACGGCCCCGGGAGCCGCGTGATGCCGAGCAACGGAAACATCTTCAGTCGCGGTGCGAACGGGCTGGCGGACTGGGTCAACGAACGCGCACCCGGCCTGATGCCTGCATACCGCAAGCACATGACCGAGTACTACGCGCCGAAGAACTTCAATCTCTGGTACTACTTCGGTTCGCTGGCGTTGATCGCGTTGGTCAACCAGATCGTCACCGGCATCTTCCTGACGATGCACTACAAGCCAAGTGCGACCGAGGCATTTTCGTCCATCGAATACATCATGCGCGACGTGCCGGGCGGCTGGCTGATCCGCTACATGCATTCGACCGGCGCATCGCTGTTCTTCGTCGTGGTTTACCTGCACATGTTCCGCGGGCTGATCTACGGATCCGGCAAGAAGCCGCGCGAACTGGTCTGGGTGCTCGGCATGGTGATATTCCTCACCCTGATGGCCGAAGCGTTCATGGGCTACGTGCTGCCGTGGGGCAACATGAGCTACTGGGGCGCGCAGGTGATCATCAACCTGTTCGGCGCGGTGCCGTACGTCGGGGGCGCGCTGACCGAGTGGATCCGCGGCGATTTCGTGGTCGCCGACGCGACCCTCAACCGCTTCTTCGCACTGCACGTGGTCGCGCTGCCGCTGGTATTGCTGCTGCTCGTGGTGCTGCACCTGGGCGCGTTGCATGAAGTCGGATCGAACAATCCCGATGGCGTGGACATCAAGAAAAAGAAAGACGCGAAAGGCATCCCGCTGGACGGTATCCCGTTCCATCCTTACTACACGGTGAAGGATCTGTTCGGCACCGCAGTGTTCCTGACCATCGCCGCCTTCATCATTTTCTTCGAGCCGACCGCAGGCGGGGTGTTTCTCGAACACGACAATTTCGTGGTGGCGAACCAGCTTTCCACGCCGGAACACATCAAGCCGGTCTGGTACTTCACCCCGTACTACGCGATGTTGCGCGCGATCCCGGACAAGCTGTTCGGCGTGATGACGATGGGCGGCGCGGTGTTGATCCTGTTCCTGGTGCCGTGGCTGGATCGCAGCGAAGTGAAGTCGATCCGCTACCGCCCATTGCTGTCGAAGGTGATGATCGGATTATTCGTGATCGCGTTCGTGGTTCTAGGCTGGCTCGGTTCCCAGGCCGGCTCGGACATGCAGAAACTGACCGCGCAAATCCTGACCTTCTTCTACTTCGGATTTTTCATTCTCATGCCGATCTGGTCGCGTATGGGCAAGACCAAACCGGTGCCGGATCGGGTGACCATGCATGACTAAGCGACTGCCCCTGTTCGCCCTTGCCCTGGCGGCCTTGCTGCCTTTGGCCGCATACGCCGAGGAAGGCCCCGAGACGCTCGAGGCGCATACCCACCTGAATGACCAGGCCTCGCTGCAACGCGGCGCGAGCCTGTTCATGAATTACTGCTCGGGTTGCCATTCGTTGAAATACCAGCGCTATTCGCGCATCGGCGAAGACCTGGGACTGACCGAGGACGAGGTCGCCAAGAACTTCATCTTCACCGCTGCCAAGCCTGGCGAGCACATCACCGTCGCAATGAATCCGATCCAGGCCGCCGCGTGGCTCGGCAAGACGCCGCCAGACCTGTCGCTGGAAGGCCGCGCGCGCGGGCCGGACTGGATCTATACCTACCTCAAGTCGTTCTACGTTGATGAGTCGCGGCCGCTGGGCTGGAACAACAGCCTGTTCCCGAACGCTTCGATGCCGAACGTGCTGTGGCAGCTACAGGGCATGCAGCGTCCGGTGATGGGCAAGGGTGCCGATGGCCAGCCGCACGTGGAGAGCCTCAAGTTGACCGAGAAGGGCAGTCTCGATCCCGAACAGTACGACCAGGCCGCGCGCGATATCAGCACGTTCCTGCAATATGTCGCCGAACCCGCCGCGATGCAGCGCGAATCCTACGGGGTCTGGGTGATACTGTTCATGGTCGTATTCAGTTTCCTTGCCTATCTGCTCAAGCTTGAGTACTGGCGCGACATACACTGAGGCGACGATGACCCGAGGCAACGCGCCAACGGAGTCGGTGACCGGCATGCGGCCGGTCGGGGGGGCACCATGGCTGCGAGTCCGCGTATGCGTAACGCACTGACGTTGTTTTCCGCGCGCGATTGCGTGGTCTGCCATCGGGTGAGGCTGGTACTTGCCGCCAAGGGCGTCACTTACGACCTGATCACGGTCGATCCGGCGAATCCGCCTGAAGACCTGGTCGACCTCAATCCGTACCATACGGTTCCGACCCTGGTGGATCGCGACCTGGTGCTATATGCGGCCTCGGTGGTGACCGAATACCTCGACGAGCGCTACCCGCATCCGCCGTTGATGCCGGTCGATCCGCTGTCCCGCGCACGCTTGCGCCTGGCGATGTTGCGCATGGAGCACGAATGGGTGCCGCACGTGCAGTCCATCCAGCACGGCACCAAGGTGCAGGCCGAAGCTGCGCGCAAGCGCCTGCGCGAACTGGTGATTGCCGCGCTGCCCCTGTTCAAGGCCAGCAAGTTCTTCCTGAATCCCGAGATGAGCCTGGCCGATTGCGCGATGGCTCCGATCGTCTGGCGCCTGCCGGCGCTCGGCATCGCGCTGCCGAAGGAATGCAAGCCGATCGAGGACTATGGCATGCGTATCTTCCGCAACCCCGGCTTCCTGCGCAGCCTGACGCCCGAGGAGCGCGTGCTGCGCGAGATCGCGCTGTGATGCGTTGCGCCGCCTTGCACACGTGAGTACCGACGCGCCCACGATGACCTCCAACCGCCCGTACCTGATCCGGGCGATGTACGAGTGGATCAACGACAACGGCATGACACCGTACCTGCTCGTGGACGGCGCTTTCCCGGGTGTGCTCGTGCCCGCGCAGGCGATCAAGGATGGCCGCATTGTGCTCAACATTGCCGCGCGCGCGGTGACTCAGCTCAGCCTCGGCGACCAGGAAGTCCATTTCCTGGCGCGTTTCGGCGGCGTCAGCCAATCGGTGCGAGTGCCGGTCGCCGCCGTGCAGGCCGTGTACGCGCAGGAAAGCGGGCAGGGGATGGCCTTGCCGGAGGAAGCTGCCGGTCGTGGCGTCGCGGCGCCGCGAAAAGACGCGCAACAGGACGACCCCAACGGCCCTCCCGATGCGACGCCTCCTGCCGGCGACAATGCGAAACGTGGCGCGCATTTGCGGATCATCAAGTAGGATCGCGCGGCGAGGGCGTCCAAAGGTATCTTCGGCGTGTGATATACGGGCCGTTTTCTTGCTTCGATTGCGTTATCTTTGAGTGACGATTGTGTAGCAAGTGTGATTGTGAAGGCGAGGTTGCAGACCCGGGAACGGATCCGCTGGGGAAAGTTTGGCGTGGGACAGATCCGCATGTGACAGATCCGACTGGTACAGAGCAAGGGGAAAAGGCATGAAACTGGTATTTCCGAACGGCGAGCATCCGCAGGTGCTGCTGAATCCGGGCAGCAACCGGATTGGGTCGGCGCCGGACAATACCGTCGTGCTGGATCGTCCCGGCGTCGCTCCAATGAATTGCGAAATCTACGTCAGCGGTCTCGGCGTGAACCTGCAGGTTCCGCAGGGCGTCGGCGCGGTGATGGTCAACGACAAGCCGGTGCGCGAGATGATCGCGTTGCGTGCGGGCGATACCATCGGCGTCGGCGGCATCGTCATGCGCATTGCCGCGATGGATGCGCCGCGCGCGGTTCCCATCGGTGGCGGCGCAGGTTCATTTGATCCGGGGCAGGGCGACGACAGCGGCGCGACGCGCATGCGCGCGGCGGTGCCGAAATTCCTGTTGCGCGGGGTATCCGGGCCCGTGTTCGGCAAGATCTATCCGGTTGCCGGACCGACCGTCATCGGCCGCGCGCCCGAATGCGGCATACCGGTGACCGTGGACGAAATCTCGCGCCGCCATGTCGAACTCAAGCCGGTCGCGGACGGGGTGTCGGTCGAGGATCTCGGCTCGGCGAACGGTACCTACATCAACGGCCAGCGCACCCAGAAAGGTTTCATGAAACCCGGCGACGAATTGCGCCTGGATGCAGTGCGTTTCATGCTTGTTGCGCCCGGGCAGGAAGTCGCGGCGACGCGCAAGCTCGATGCAGCCGGCGGTGCACCTGGCAACTCCGGCAATGGCAAGCTGATCGGTCTCGTGGTCGCTGTCGTGGTAATCGCTGCGATCGCCGCTTGGTTCCTGCTGAGTTCCTGAGCGTTTCGCGCTGCTGATAGAGCATCGCTGATCGAGCAGACCTGACAAGAGCAGGCGCATAGCGCGCAGCCGCGCATTGACGCGCGGTCAGGCGCAGGGCATCCCGAAGCGCATCGATAAGTCGATGGCCTGCACGTGCTTCGTCAGCGCGCCGATCGAGATGCAATCCACCCGGGTTTCCGCGATCGCGTGCACGCGATCGAGTTCGATGCCGCCGGATACCTCAAGCGGTACCCGTCCGTCCGCGCGACGCACCGCTGCGCGCAAATCGTCGGCGCTGAATTCATCGATGAGGATGCGGTCTGGCCTGGCCCGCAGCGCCTGGTCGAGTTCGTCGAGGTTTTCGACTTCGATGATCAGCGGCACGCCAGGATGCCGCGACCGCGCATGCTCCACTGCCGCCTCGATCGAACCGGCCGCAAGGATGTGGTTCTCCTTCACCATCATCGCGTCGTACAGGCCCAGCCGGTGATTGTCACCGCCGCCCGCGCGCACCGCGTATTTCTGGGCAAGGCGCAGGCCGGGCAGGGTCTTGCGGGTGTCGAGGATCCGCGTTCGCGTGCCGCGCACGGCTTCCACGTAACCCGCAGTCACGGTCGCGGTCGCGGAGAGGGTCTGCAGGAAATTCAACGCGGTACGCTCGCCGCTGACGAGTGCATGCGAACGCCCATGCAATCGGCAAATGATGGTGCCGGCACCGATATGTTCGCCTTCGGACACATTCCAGTCGATGCGCACAGCGGCATCCAGCGCGCGAAAGGTGGCATCGAACCATGGCCGCCCGGCGATCACGGCGGCGTCCTGTTTGCAGATCACGTAAGCCTGCGCGGCGACATCCGGAAGCAGGTCGGCGGTGACATCGCCGCTGCCGATATCCTCGGCGAGCGCGCGGGCGACGTCGGCTTCGACGAGCAATGGATCGGGTGGCTGCAATGCGTTCATGCCGGCAAGCATAGCAAGCGCGACCGCTTCACAACGACGCTTCACGACGGCGCTGAAGTCAGGCGCGCCTGGCCTCGGCAGCAGCATCGCTGCGCAATTGCGTGAGCACCTGCGCGAGCGCGCGCTGCATCAACTGGGTGTTCTCGACGATGCTCGCCAGTCCGTTTTCGACGTCATGCGCGAGGTCTTCGGGACGGCGCTCGCCGATCTTCAACCCATTGCGATTCACGAACATGCAACGTCCCGAATACGGACTGATCCACGACAACTTGCCGCGCTCGCTGGTCGCGGCTTCCTTGCCGAAGGTGAACCAAGTTCCAGGCCGCAGTGCGCGGATGCGCGCCAGCTGCTCGGGACTCACGTTCTGCGGCAGTGGTTGTTCCTCGACGTTGTCCGGGTCGGCCGACAGCGAGTCCGGTGCGTTCGCGGCGGGTGGCTCGGCTTCGATGAAGGCCGGTGCCGGCAAGTCGCCCAGGCGATAGCGCACATACTGCTGCAACTCGCTGACCAGTTGGCGGA
The DNA here is from genome assembly GCA_038226665.1 of Lysobacterales bacterium. Classification (GTDB taxonomy): domain Bacteria; phylum Pseudomonadota; class Gammaproteobacteria; order Xanthomonadales; family Xanthomonadaceae; genus SZAS-103. Next base: position 85,084 of record JBBRQI010000002.1, read on the forward strand.
TTTCGCTGTCCTGGTAGGCCACCGTCGCCAGCCCTTGGCGCAATTGCGTTTCCATCACCGGCAGCAAGGCGCGCATGCGCAGTTGCTCCACATGGCTGTCGCCGCCGGTCGCGCACCAGACCAGCGATTCGGCGAAGCCCAGCGATTCACGATAGGCCTGCGATTCCGGGCCTTGGCGCAGCCACAACAGCACGAGGCAGTTCATCCATGGGCGCGTGACGAGGTAGCGAACCCACGTCGGGATCGTCGTGCCGGCGACAATCTGGGTCAGCGCTTGATTCACCTGCCGACGCGCCTGCCACAGACGCTCGCGACCCGCGTGGGCCTCGACCGCGCGTTGCTCGGCAAGCTCGGAGCGGCGCCGTCCCTGTTCGAGCCGGGAACGCAATTGCGCGACGGTGCGGTCGAAATCCTGGCTGCTCTCGCTGCCGGCGATTTCCTGCAATGTCGTGCGCAGATCGCCGAGTGCGCGTTCGCCCGGATCCACGCTTGGGCACCAGCCGATCGCGTTTTCGGCAACCAGGTCGAGCAGCTGGCGTAACGGATGATTGTTCTCGGCGATCATCCCCGGATGCCGCAGCGAGCTGCGCATCACCGGCAACAACAGGGTCTGCATCACCGGCTGCATCTGCGCTGGAACGCTGCGGTCGTGAGCTAGGACATCGAACACACGGCCGACGATGTCCACCGTCGCGGTTTGCTGCGGCGATGGCGGCAGGCCATCGTCGGAGTAACGCGCTTCTGCGAGCAGTTGTGCGGCGAGCAGTCTTGGCGGCGGCAGCGGTTGACCGGTCGACCGTCTTGTACGCAAACGTGCGAGTGCGCGGTCCATCACTTCAGCTGCAGGCACCGTCCTCAGCACGGTGTGCAATGGCGACGGCGCGGCGACCGGTTCGGATTCACGGATCAACAGCGAACGCAATGCTGCCAGCAGTTCACTGTCGTGCGATTCATTCGCGGATGCGGGCCATGCGGATGTTGCTGCTATCGCATCGTGGTGTGAGTCGCTCAGCTGGTGGCGCGGTGCCGATTCGCCGCGCGGATGCGCAGCTTGCGCGGGACGCAGGCGACCTTGGCCAGGAACGAGCGCCGGCAGGACGCCGAGCGCAGCGAGACGAGTGTTGATCTCGGTATAGGCAGGCTCGAGTGCGCCGAGTACCTGGCGCTCGAACAGTTTGTACAGGACGAGACGCGTGTTCAGGTCGATTTCCAGCATCGCCGACGCATCGCGGAACGCCTTGGCGATCAGCAACGGCCCGAACGGGTTGCCCGGCATGTCCATGTCGTTATCGCCGAGCAGCCAGCCAATCCGCTGGTTGAGCACATGCATGCTCGCGGATAGTCGCTGCGCGGTGCGGGTGGCCATGCTGTCGAGGGCGAGTTCTTCCTCGAGATCCTCAGGCTCGACCAGCGATAGCTGTGCATGCAACGGGTGCGGTTTTTCGACCGGTGCCGCTTCAGGCTGACCCAGTGCTGCGAGGAAGCGATCCTGAACTTGGCCGCGTTGGCGGCGGCATTCGCGGAGCGCATCGAAATGGTGTTGCTGCGCTTCGCCCGAGCGCGCGTGCTCGCCCATTTCGAACAAGCTGTCGTCAAGCGCATCGAACATCGCGACCGCAGGGTCGCGCAGGCGCGCGCGCAGGCAGTCGGACAAGTCGCGCATCAGCCGCGCAACGGCTGAAGCGGGCATCGGATGGGCGCTGTCGTCGCTCATCGCGAGCACATGCGAATCGTGGCTGTCATGGGGAGACTGCCGCACGGGGGATACGCCAGCATGCGCACGTCAGGCGGGGAAATCTGTGACCTGCACTGAGGAAATGGATTCGTCCGGCAATAAAACCGGAATGCCATCGTCGATGCGGTAGATGAGCTTGCGGTCGCGGGTGATCAATCCCTCGGCCAAAGGTTCGGCTTGCGTACTGCCGTCGGCCCGACGCAGACTGCCGGTGGCGACCGCGCGGTTGATCGCTTCGATCTCATGCGATTGCAGCATCGCCAGTGGTTGGCGGCTGCTTGGGCAACACAGGATATCGAGCAGTCGGCGATCCATTCGGTATTCTCCGGGGTGCCTGAACGGTTGTCCGCAACAGGCATTGACGAATGATTTTGTATTCCCTGACGGGTATTTACAACACTTTTCTAATCCACGACTGGATGCAAGGAATGGATGACATGGCCAAACCAATCACCGCGCCGCTGGTTGGCGTCGTCATGGGGTCCCGCACGGACTGGGAAACGATGCAGCACGCGAGCGCGCGCCTCGATGCGCTGGGCATCGCGCATGAAGTGCGCGTCGTGTCGGCGCACCGCACGCCCGACCTGTTGTTCGACTATGCGGAACAAGCCGCGGCACGTGGTCTGCGCACGATCATTGCTGGTGCAGGCGGTGCCGCGCATCTGCCCGGCATGCTCGCCGCGAAAACCCGCGTGCCGGTACTCGGCGTGCCGGTCGAATCGAAGGCGTTGAAAGGGCTCGACTCGCTGTTGTCGATCGTGCAGATGCCGGCCGGCGTGCCTGTCGCAACCTTCGCGATCGGCGCTGCGGGCGCGGCGAATGCCGCGCTGTTCGCGGCGGCGCTGATCGCGCACGACAACGACGCGGTGCGTGCCGCGCTCGACGCATTCCGCAGCCGGCAGACGCAGGACGTTCTGGATCACTCCGATCCGCGCGCTGCGGTGGAGTCCCGGGAGGCATGAACACGGTTGGCATCCTCGGAGGCGGCCAGCTTGCACGCATGCTGGCGTTGGCTGGCGCGCAGCTGGGACTGCGTTTCCTGATGCTTGATGCTGCGGCCGATGCCTGCGCCGCACAGTGCGCGCCGCTTTTGCGTGCCGATTACCACGATCTTGATGCGCTCGCCGAGTTCGCATCGCGCATTGATGTCGCGACCTTCGATTTCGAGAACGTGCCGGCCGACAGCGCGCACTGGCTCGCCAATCGTGTGCCGGTGTTTCCGAACCCGCGCGCGCTCAGCGTCGCGCAGGATCGCCTCGCCGAAAAATCGCTGTTCCGCGAACTCGGCATCGCGGTGCCCGCATTCGCCGATGTCGATTCGCGTGCGGCACTCGATGCGGCCATCGCGCGCATCGGCGCGCCGTGCATCCTGAAAACACGTCGGCTTGGTTACGACGGCAAGGGTCAGTTTCGTCTGCGCGATGTGGCCGATGCCGATGCCGCATGGCAGGCGCTCGGCGCGCAGGCTGAAACCGTCGGGCTGATCCTCGAAGGTTTCGTGGATTTCCAGCGGGAAATCTCGGTGATCGCAGTACGTTCACGCCAAGGCGAATTGCGCACATGGCCGCTGACCGAGAACTGGCACGACCACGGCATCCTTGCCGCGAGCCTCGCTCCGGCCATCGTCGATGTGGCGATTGCGGAAAAAGCGGTCGCGCATGCGCGTGCGGTTGCCGAAGCTCTCGATTATGTCGGCGTGTTCGCGCTGGAACTGTTCCTAGCCGACGGCGAACTGCTTGCGAACGAAATGGCGCCGCGCGTGCACAACTCCGGGCACTGGACGATCGAAGGCGCGGAGACGTCGCAATTCGAGAATCATCTGCGCGCCGTGCTCGGCCTGCCGCTCGGCAGCACGCGCATGCTCGGCCATGCCTGCATGCTCAACTGGATCGGCGAATTGCCGGATGCGAACGCGGTGCTGAGCGATCCGTGCGGACACTGGCACGACTATGGCAAGTCCCCGCGCGAAGGTCGCAAGGTTGGACATGCGACGCTGCGCGCGGATACGCCTGCGGAATTGTCGGCGGCATTGCGGCGGACAGGTCTTGAGCTCGATCGCGCTGCGCAGGTCGCACCGGTGATCGAACGTCTCGCACGTTGAAACAAAACGGCCGGATCGCTCCGGCCGTTTCTTGTTGCAATGCTGATCGTGCGACTCAGCCCAAGTTCTTCGACGCGAACTCCCAGTTCGCAAGACTCCAGAATGCTTCGACATATTTCGGTCGCGCGTTGCGGTAATCAATGTAGTAGGCGTGTTCCCACACATCGCACGTCAGCAGTGGCTTGTCCTGGCCGGTGATCGGCGTTGCCGCGTTCGACGTGCTGACGATCGCGAGTGCGCCGTCCGGGCGCTGCACCAGCCAGGCCCAACCGGAACCGAAGGTGCCGACCGCAGCCTTGCCGAATTCCTCCTTGAACGCCGCGAACGAACCGAATGCCTTGGTGATCGCATCGGCCAGCTTGCCGCCGGGTTCGCCGCCGGCTTTCGGAGACAGGGAGTTCCAGTAGAACGTGTGGTTCCAGACCTGCGCAGCGTTGTTGAACATGCCGCCTTGCGACTTCTTGACGATGGTTTCGAGGTCGGCGTCGGCGAATTCGGTGCCGACGATCAGCTTGTTGAGGTTGTCCACATAGGCCTGGTGGTGCTTGCCGTAATGGAAGTCCAGGGTTTCGGACGAGATATGCGGCTGCAGCGCGTCGCGCGCGTAAGGCAGGGCAGGAAGTTCGATCGACATGATGTCTCCTTGGCGATTGCAACGGGGCGTCATTGCCCAGCAGGGATTACAATTCTAGCAGCGGATGCGGGTTTTCCCGCCGTCCGACGCCCATGCTACGCCTCGTAAGGAGACTGCCGATGAACGTGATGGAACGCATCAGGAACGAGGTCGAATCGCACGCGATCGTGCTGTACATGAAGGGCACGCCGCAACAACCGATGTGCGGATTTTCCAGCCGCACCGTGCAGGCGCTGAAGGAATGCGACGCGCAATACCATGCGGTCAACGTGCTCGAAAACCCGGAGATCCGCGCGAGCTTGCCGCGCTATTCGGACTGGCCGACGTTCCCGCAGTTGTTCATCAACGGCGAATTGATCGGCGGTTGCGATATCGCGCTCGAGTTGCACGCGAGCGGCGAACTCAAGCGCATGGCCGCCGAGGCACAGCGCACGTGAATGCTGCGTCGGACACTGAGGCGGCGGCATTGCGGATCGTCGGCGCGCTAGGTGACGCCGACGCGCTCAATGGTGCCGACGCGCTTGGTGAGCGTGTCATCCTGGTCACTGGCGCTAACGGCGCGCTCGGCGACGCGGCCGCGCGTGCTTGCGCGGCGGCGGGCGCGACGGTCGTCTTGCTGGGTCGGCGCGTGCCGAAACTGCAGCGGTTGCACGATGCGCTCGCCGCGATTGGCCTGCAGCCAGCGATGTATCCGCTCGACCTGCTGGGTGCGACGCCGGCCGACTACGCCGAAATGGCGATGCGCATCGGCGACGAGTTTGGACGTCTCGATGGCGTGCTGCATGCAGCCGCCGAATTCCAGGGGCTGACGCCGCTGCAGAACACCGATCCATCCGAGTTCGTCAATGCGCTGCACGTCAATGTTGGCGCGCCATTCCTGTTGACGCAGGCGTGCCTGCCGATGTTGCGGCGCGCGTCCGATAGCGCGGTCGTGTTCGTGATGGACGATCCACAGCGCGTCGGTCGTGCTTACTGGGGCGGGTACGGTGTCGCGAAATTCGCGTTGCAGGGACTGCTGCGCGTGCTCGCCGACGAACTCGAGAATTCATCGGTGCGCGTCGCCGCGTTGCAACCCGGGCCGATGCAGACGCCGCTGCGCACCAAGGCCTTCATGACCGAAGCGCCGGGCACCTGGCCGCAGGCGAGCGCGTATGCCGATGCGTGCGTGCACCTGTTGTCGGCCGCCGGCAACGCGCACCGCGGAACGGTGTGGACTCCCGATATCGCATCGCCCGCAATGAGTCGGCCACGATGAGTACCTGGTCCGCAGCGTTGCTGCTCTTCCTGATCCTCGATCCGCTGGGCAATATCCCGGTGTTCCTTGGCTTGCTGCGGCCGTTGCCACCGCATCGTCGGCGCATCGTGCTCGCACGCGAACTGGTGATTGCCCTCGCGGTGTTGATGGCGTTCCTGTTCGGCGGCCAGTACGTACTCGCGGCGATGCATTTGCGCCAGGAATCCGTCAGCATCGGCGGCGGGATCGTGCTCTTTTTGATCGGCATCAAGATGATTTTCCCGAGTGCCGAAGGCATGTTCGGCGATGTGCCGGAAGGCGAGCCTTTCATCGTGCCGATGGCGATCCCGCTGATCGCCGGGCCTTCGGGGATGGCCGCGGTGATGCTGATGAGCAATTCCAATCCGCAACGCAACGCCGACTGGGGCATCGCGTTGCTGATCGCGTGGCTGGCGACCGCCGCGATCTTGTTTGCCGCGACGTATCTGTACAAGATCATGGGTACACGCGTGCTGGTCGCAGTGGAGCGCTTGATGGGCATGTTGCTGGTGACGGTGTCTGTGCAGATGTTCCTCGACGGTATCGGTGCCTACCTGCATATCGCGCCGCATGGGTGATGAGCCGCGCTGACAAGCTGCCAGTGACAGCTTGTGCGGCGAAGAACGCCCGGCAGGGCCGGAAGATGAGCCGCATTAACAAGCTGCCAGTGACAGCTTGTGCGGCGAAGAACGCCCGGCAGGGCCGGAAGATGTGTCGCGAAGACTTCCGCGACGCGTGTTATTTTCCCCGTTTACATCCATTGCCCACGTAGCCATGAACGCAGACAGCGCGCCCGACACCAGCGTTCCATCGACTTCAACCGATGCGGCCAAGCCGATCGGCACCGTCAACGCGCTCGTATCGCCGCGCGGCGGCATGGATGTGTTGTCGCGTGCGGAAATCGCACGCCTGCGCGATGCATCGGCCGGTAGCCTCCTGCACGACCTGTTGCGCCGTTGCGCGCTGGCCGTATTGACCACCGGCAGCCACGCCGACGATGCGCGCGCGGCACTGGCGGCGTATCCGGACTTCGACATCCAGATCCGCCAGCACGATCGCGGCATCAAGCTCGAGTTGTCGAATGCGCCCGCGCAGGCGTTCGTGGATGGCGAGGTCATCCGCGGCGTTGCCGAACTGCTGTTCGCGGTGGTGCGCGACATCATCTACACCTCGACTGAACTCGAAGGCGACGTGAAGTTCGCGACCGACACCAGCGAAGGCATCACCAGCGCGGTGTTCGAGATCCTGCGCAATGCGCACATCCTCAGGCCGCGCATCGAGCCGAACCTGGTGGTGTGCTGGGGCGGGCATTCGATCGGTCGCGATGAATACATCTACACCAAGTCGGTGGGCTACGAGCTCGGCCTGCGCGCGCTGGACATTTGCACTGGCTGCGGGCCTGGCGCGATGAAAGGCCCGATGAAGGGCGCGACGATCGCGCACGCGAAGCAGCGTCGCCAGCAAAACCGTTACATCGGCCTGACCGAGCCTGGCATCATCGCGGCCGAGTCGCCGAATCCGATCGTCAACCACCTGGTGATCTTGCCGGATATCGAAAAGCGCCTTGAAGCCTTCGTGCGGCTCGGCCACGGCATCATCGTTTTTCCGGGCGGGGTTGGCACGGCCGAGGAAATTCTCTACCTGCTCGGCCTCTTGCTGTATCCGGGGAATGTCGAGGAGCCGTTCCCGCTGGTGCTGACAGGTCCCCGCGCTGCCGTTGCCTATTTCGAACAGATCGATCGCTTCCTGCGGCTTGCGTTGGGCGATGACGCCGGCAAGCATTACCGGATCATCGTGGACGATCCCGAGGCGGTGGCGCGGGCGATGAAGGAAGGCATCAAGCACGTGCGCCAGCGCCGGATCGGAACCCAGGACGCGTTCTTCTTCAACTGGATGCTGCAGCTCCCGGCCGGACTCCAGCATCCGTTCGTGCCGACGCACGCGGCAATGGCCGGCCTCAACCTCCATCGCAACCAGCCCGTGCACGAACTCGCAGCGAACCTGCGGCGCGCGTTCTCGGGCATCGTCGCGGGCAACGTGAAAGAAGAAGCCATGCAGCGGATCGAGAAAGATGGGCCGTTCGAGATCCACGGCGACCCGGACATCATGCAGGCGCTCGACGCCCTGTTGCGCTCGTTCGTGGCGCAGGGGCGGATGAAGATGTCCGGCGAGTACAAGCCTTGCTACCGGGTGATGACCGGCGCCTGAGTGCGCTGCGACGCCGTTCGGTTGCGAAACACATGACGGCCGACCCTTACGCCCGTCGGATGGGGGCGACCGGCCGTCCGTCATCGGTTGCGGACAAGCCGGACACGACTAGACTGCGCACTGGGTCTTTCCACCGGTGCGAGCACATGTCCAGGACCGAAGCAGGTTTCACACTTGTCGAGCTCATGATCACGGTTGCCGTGGTCGCGATCCTGGCGGCGATCGCATTCCCGAGCTTCCAGGCCACCATCCGTTCGAACCGCATCGCCACCCGCACCAATGAGTTCATGGCTTCGGTGGCCCTCGCGCGCGCGGAGGCGGTCAAGAACAATATTGGTGCCGGGATGTGCGCAAGCGCCAATGGTGCCACCTGCGACACCGTCAATACCGGCTTGGAATGGAATGACGGCTGGATCGTGTTCGACGACGTCAACGGCAACAAGCAATTCGACGCAGGCGACCGGGTGGTCCGGGTAACCCCCGCCAGCAAGGGCTTGCTGCTGGAATCCATGATCAACCTCAACCCTGTGGACACGTTGATGTTCAACGCGCGCGGTATCTTCGTATACGGCGGCGGCGGCGCGGCGCCGGCCACCGTGCCATTCGATTTGATGCCGTACCCATTGAGCGATTGTCCGAGCGGGTATCAGGGGCTGCGTAATTTCAATCTGAATATCTCCGGCCAGCTCAGTGTCACAAAGGCGGTTTGCCCATGACTGCGATATCCCACCGTTCCGCACGCGCCGCGCGCGGTTTCAGCCTGATCGAAGTGCTGGTGGCTCTGGTCATCCTCAGCGTCGGCCTGCTCGGGCTCGGTTTGCTCCAGGCCACCTCGCTGAAGGCGAGCTTTGGCGCCAACCACCGCACCGTCGCGACCAACCTGGCTTACCAGTTGCTCGACATGGTGCGCGCCAACCGTCTCTGGGCATATCGCTACGCGTATATCACCACAACCGATTTCGCAGGCATCAACCCCGCCACCTGCAATCCGCAACCGGTTGGTGGTGTAACCGGCGACCTTGTTTCCGACGACATCCAGGGCTGGGAATGCCAAGTCGTGCACAATCTTCCAGGCGGGGAGGCGGTCGTGACGCTCAATGCCGGTGGCGTCCCCGGTGCCATCGCGGTAACGATTGACTGGACTGACGCGCGTTTCAAGACCACCGAAGGCCAAACTTCAACCTTTACTCTCGCGAGCCAGCTATGAGCAGCCTGCCCATGCCTCTCCAGTCAACTTGTCGCGCACCGCGCACCGCCATTCCCGCAAGCGCTGGTTTCGGGTTGGTCGAGTTGATGATCGGCCTCGTCATCGGCTCGGTGCTGTTGCTCGGGCTTGGTCAGGTGTTCTCGACCTCGCGCACCGCGTACCAGACCTCTGAAGGCCTTGCGCGTGCGCAGGAAAACAGCCGTTTCGCGATGGACTTCCTGCAACGCGACCTGCGCATGGCGGGCCACATGGGCTGCGTCAACGACGTATCGCATTTCCAGGCAAGTCCACCCGAGTTTTTCTCGCATTTCCTGCAACACGCTGATCGCATTCCCAACCCTCCGACATGGGGCAATGCGCCCTATGGCCTGCAATTCGATACCCCGATCCAGGGATACGAAGCGAACAATTCAGCGCCCACCAACAACCTCGACATCAGCGCGAATACCGATCCGGTGCCGACGGCTGGCACGTGGTCGCCTGCTCTGCCGCCCGGTCTTGCCGGCAAGGTTGTCCCCGGCAGCGACGTGGTCATGCTGCGCATTTTCGACAGCAGTGCGATTCCGGTGACGAACATCAATCTGCTGGTGTCGCCGGTTCAGATCACGGTGCCGCCGGCGTATGCATCGCAGATCAAGGCCGGCAACCTGTTTGGGCTTGGCGACTGCATCAAGGCCAGTGTGTTCGCGGCCACGACGGGCGCCAACGTGGCCGGAACCTTCACCGTCAACGCTGGCGTCCTCCCGAACAGGTCAGATTTCGAAGGCGGCGAAGGCTACGTCGCTAAAAATCTGCTGCTTTACCCGTTGCATAGCGTTGCCTATTACATCGGTCGATCTGCGAACGGCGGACCTGCGCTGTACCGGCTGAATTACAGCAATGGCGTTGCCAACGGTGCGCCGGAAGAACTGGTCGAGGGAATCGAGAACATGCAGTTCCTTTACGGCTACGACAGCCAACCCGGAGCGCCCGATGGCGCCATCAATTCGTACTGGACCGCCAGTACGGTGCAGGCTTCCGCGTTGGGCTGGCGGCGTGTTGACACGGTACGCGTCGGCTTCATATCGCGCAGCGTAGACCGCGCCGCAGTCGCTGCGGGCTCGGCCAAACCAAACGTGCTCGGCGTCGCCGTCACCCCGCCTGCCGGCGACGACCGCCTGCGCGAGGTTTATACCTCGACCGTCGCCTTGCGCAACCGCCTCTTCGGGAACTGAAACCATGACATCGCGCCAGATCGCTCCCCGTCCCGTCCCGCGCAACCAGCGCGGCGCGGTGCTGTTCGTCTCGCTGATCATGCTCGTCGTGCTCGCCCTCATCGGCATCACCTCGATGCAGGTCACCACCTTGCAGGAGCGCATGGCAGGCAATTACTACACCCTCGGCAAGGCTTTCGAGAGAGCCGAAGGGAAGGTGCGCGAGCGCGAAAACGTGATCAACACCACGGTGGCCGCCAGCGCGCCGTACAAGGCGCTCGATGAGCGTTGCGCGGGCAAGGACATGGACAACTGGGCGATGGGCAAGGTGGCGGCGGGTGGCGCGGCCTGGTACGACGAGCGCATCGACAACTGCATTCCCGGCACGTCCAGCAGCAAATGGAAACAACCGGTTTCCAGTGGCACCACCAATATTTACCAGATCACTGCGGTCAATTCCGATGGTCCAGCCGCGACCTCCGCGTCGCTGGTGGTGATCCAGACAGTCTTCATTCCCTGATGCCCGACGCATTCATGACATTGCTGCATCCCGGACACCGATCCACCCAGAACTGGTTCATCCAGAACTGATCCATTCCCCCAGATCGCCGTTTCACGACGAATCGAGAACGCCATGGCTTCCATCCAGATCCGCTCCCTCCTTGCCGCGCTGGCCGTCACCTCGCTTGCGGGCTCCGTGCAGCCGGCATGGGCCAGCCTGCCGATCTCGCAGCAGCCGCTGGTCGTGCCGGGGCACATCAAACCGGCCTTCATCATGGCGCTGGACAATTCCGGCTCGATCGGCAGCGATGAAACCCTGTGCGTTACCAACCAGGGCGGCTGCGCCTTCAAGCTCAGCGGTGGCACCGTGGCCCATCCGAATGGCTTCTTCGAGGGCGATGGCAGCATGTATGTCGAGGGATCGGGCGGAACCCATACTTATTTGCGCGCAATCCGCGGCAACAATGGTGCAAAGAAGGGTACGGACGTGGATGCTTCTGGTTCTGAAGGGCCGCGCGTAGATAAATTCGCCCCACTACGCGACCCGGAATACAACCGCGCCTATTTCAATCCGTCCAACTCGTACCTGCCGTGGTTGAACTTCGACGCAACCCCCTATCTGGGCAATTGCCCGGCTGGTGTCTGCGGCACCACATCCTCTAGTGGTGTGGCCATTACCAGCGCCATCGCCAACTATATCGACCAGATCACCGGCAACGCGGTCGTCACTGCAGCGCCCGAAGATCCGCGGCATCCGGCGAAGGCCACTGTGAACAGCAATGCAGGTGTCACCATCGATTTCACGACCCCGGTCTGGGTCAGCTACACCTACGCGGTGGGCGACGTGATCCCGGCCGGCAATTCGATCGTTTACGAAAGCAGCACCGCCACGACCAACGGCGCCAATTCCGTGCTGGATTGCGACAATCTGAAAACCAAGTTGACCTCCGCCCCGTATCCGGGCGCGCCGGCCAACGGAACCCCTATCGTGCTGCAGAGCGACTACACGGTTCCAGGATCAAGCTGCAACCGCAAGATCACCACACTGTATCTACCGGCGACGGTCTACCTGTCAACCAACACGGCCGTTGCGCCCGATGCCATCCTTGGCTTCAACCTGACCAAGGTCATCACCGTCAAGGGCGTCGGTCCACTCGGTGTCGATCTGTACAAATACGAGATCCTCCCGGGCAACTTCATCAATACAACGACCGCTTCGGCCGCGCAAAACTACGCGGCTGCGATCCAGGGCTTCGCCAATTACTGGACGCTCTACGGCGATCGTGCGCGTTCGATCGTCGCCGCAACCACGGTGGCGTTCACCGGCGTGGACTTCATGCGCGCGGGTTCGTTCGACATCAACACCGGTGGCGCTCAGTTTGGTTGGGGCGATCTGGTCGGTTATGGCGCTGGCCACGATCCGCTGGTGACGATGTACGACTTGGGCGACTATGTATACGACAGCACGGTCGCAAGCAATCCGACCCCTCCTGTGGGCGGTATCTGCACATCGGATGTGCACGGCGTGACCGCGCCGGCCGGCTGCGTCAAAATCTCCGGCGGCGGTGATCGCGCCAAGATATACAATCAATTCTTTGCGTTCGACAACCCGAACAACAGCACGCCGACACGCCGCTCGGTGTATCGCATCGGCCATCAATTCCAGCGCGGCCCCCTGACCTCTGGCGTCAGCGATACCTATCCGCCGATCCTGCTGAAATGCCAGATCAATGGCGGCATGCTGTTTACCGACGGTTATATCAATGACACCAGCGGTAGCCCGCCTGCCGTGGCCAACCAGGCCGATGCGGGCCTCGGTTCGCCGTACGCCGATACGCAGCCCGGTCCCACGATGGCGGACGTCGGCGCGTACTTCTACAACACCAACCTGCGGCCGGACCTGCCCGTCGGCAAGGTCGCTACACCATCCGCTTGCCAGGTTGTGGGCCACAGCCCGCAACTGGATTGCAATACCAACCTGCACATGAACTTCTTCGGCATCCCACTCGGTGCGCGTGGCAAGTTCTACGACGTTCCGCCGTATGTCGATTTGCTCGGCACGCCCAATATCGACGAAGCGACGAATGCTGCCTATGCCAGCCAACCTGCGTGGGCGGCCACCGGCACTACCAACTTGCAGCCGTCCGACGTGGACGACATCTGGCATACCTCCATCAACAGCCACGGCAAGTTCATCAGTGCACAGTCGCCTGCCAGCGTGCGCGATGGCATCCGCACAGTCATCAACGCGATCAGCGATGCGAACATCACCACCGGCGCCCTGTCAGTGATTGGCGCGCGCATCGGCGCCGGCTCGATCACCTACACGCCATCGTTCGCGACCGGCGATGCCGGTCACGACTGGACCGGCGATGTGGAAGCGGACAGCATCAATGCCGATGGCTCGATCGGCGCGAAGCTGTGGAACGCCCAGAGCAAGCTGCAAAGCCTGTCCGCCATCCAGCGGCAAAACCGCAAGATCTTCATCGACACCAAGACCGGGCCCTTGCCGGCCGTGGATTTCACCAGCGGCAACCCGGGTGCGCTCGGCGCGACCGAAGCACTGCAACTTGGTTTCCTCGGGATTTCGCAGGTTGTGTTCCATCTCAATTACGATTCTGCAGCCAACGGCGTGGCCACCGTGCCACGTGCCATCGACTACCTGAAGGGCCTCATTGCGAACGAGGTCAGCTCGGGCGGCACGTTCCGCAATCGTTCAAGAATCCTCGGCGACATCATCAACGCCATTCCCGAGACATCGGACAAGACGGACGATTTCGGCTTTGGGGACTCCTTGTTATCCGTTAGCGACAGCAACGAAAATGCAATGGCTCTTTCCTACCCCGCATTCCTGACAGCCAAGGCCACGCGTACCCCGGCCACCGTTGTCTACCAAGGCGCCAACGACGGCATGCTGCACGCGTTCGATGGCACTGCGGGCGGCGGAAACGAGCTGTTCGCGGTCATTCCGAACAGTGTGGCCAGCAAACTCAGCGCCTTGCTGGATCCGATTTATCCGCACGATTTCTTTGTCGATGGCGGCGATACGGTGTTCGACGCGTGCATCGGCCCGCTGGGTAGCTGCACCTGGAAAACCGTGCTGGTCGGCTCGACCGGTGCGGGCGGCAGCGGCGCGTTTGCGCTCGATGTCACCAGCCCCAGCACCTTCAGCGCAGCGAAAGTGATGTGGGAGCAGACCAATTCCGACGTTGACATCGGCTCGGATGTGGGTACCCCGTTGGTCATCCTCGGCGAGGACGACCAGTGGTATGCGGCATTCGGCAACGGCTACAACAGCACCAATTCGAAGCCGGTGCTGATCTTGGTGAACATGACCACCGGCGCGATCACCAAGAAGCTCACCGGCAACTCGGGCCTGGTCGGCGTCGACAACGGTATCGGCGAGATTGCCGCGCTCGACACCGATGGCGACGGCAAGGTCGATACCATCTATGGCGGCGACTATCAGGGCGACATGTGGAAGTTCGACCTGTCCACGAACACTCCGAGCACCTGGACGGTCGCGTTCGGCAACAAGCCGTTGTACGTCGCCAAGGATGCCTCGGGCAACCGGCAGCCGATTACCGGTGGTATTGAAACCTCGACCGGCCCGCTTGGAGGGCAGTTGGTTTATTTCGGCACCGGCAGTTATTTCCTGACGACCGATAACGCGTCTGTTCCGAGTCCGCCGGTCCAGAGCCTGTACGCAGTCTGGGACAATGGTTCTGCCGATACCACATCGCGCGCGTCCGGTAACGATCTGGTTCAGCAGACGATCAGTGCGGCGAACAGCACGGCCGGCGCCATCACCCGTCAGACGTCGAGCAACCCGGTCTCTTATTCGGCTGGCAGCACGACGCAGCGCGGGTTCTTCATGGATCTGATCAATCCCGGCCAGCCGTTCAGTTCACCGCCAATTCCGGCAGGGCCCAATGCCGAAAAATTCATCGGTACAGCGCGCGTGCAGAACGGTATCGTGTTCTACACCACGTTCGAGCCGAGCGGCGATTCGTGCCAACCGGGCGGCTTGAATTGGGAATATGGGCTCAACGCCCTGAGCGGTGCGAATGCACTCAGTGAACTGCATCTCGATACATTGAGCGGTACAGCGGTGTGTCCGAGTGGCGGTTGCGGTGCGCTACAGCTTGCGCAGCCCAGCGGCAGTGGGCCAGTGAAGAAAGTCTCGATCGTGATTCCGCCACCGGGTTGTCTCGCCGGCACCACTGGCTGCACCCAGCAGCCTGCCAAGGACGACTGCTCGTCGGGTGTTTGCGTGCCCGCAATCGCGTATCCGTACACGGCTTGCACCATTGTCGTGCGGGTCGCGGGTGCCAAGCCGCAGGTCTTGCCACGACCCTGCGGCAGGCAATCCTGGCGTCAGGTGCGCTGATGAAAACGACGCTTGGGTTCCATTCGACGAGGGGTGCGGCATGAGCAAACTCAGCCAGGAGTTGTACCGGATGCAGAACAAGCAGCGCGGTTTTACCCTGATCGAGTTGATGATCGTGGTGGCGGTCGTGGCGGTGCTCGCCCTGATCGCCTACCCGAGCTATATCGACAGCGTGCGCAAAGGCAAACGGGGGCAGGCCAAAGCCGACATCCTCTCAATCGCCGAGACGATGGAACGTTGTTACACGCAGAACAGTTCGTACCTGCTGTGCTGGTCCGCCGGTACGAGCAATGCTTTGCCGGCGGGTCTCGACCAGTCGCCGACGCAGGGTGCGCCGAACTACACCGTTGCGATGGCGCCAGCGACGACGCTCGGTACTTTTACCGTGACGGCCACCCCGGTTGGCGATCAGGCGAACGACAAATGCGGGGTGCTGACGCTTAATCAGACCGGGTTGAGAACAGCCAATGGCAGCACGACCGCCAGCAGCGTCGGAAGTCCCTGCTTCTGACGGGTCACGCTCCCACTAGCCACGATTTGACCGTCTGATCGACCCTGCAAAAAAACGAACCCGCCAATTGGCGGGTTTCGTTTCTTGCGATCCCGAATACGCGCTTTGCGATGCAGGTATCGCGATGGAAGTCTGGCGCCCGAAGTTGGACTCGAACCAACGACCCCCTGATTAACAGTCAAGTGCTCTAACCAGCTGAGCTATTCGGGCGAGGCCGCGTAGTATCGTGGCTGCGCTGCAGAGGGTCAAGTCGTGAGCATGCTTGCTCAGCGCGCGGCGACCGCATCGCAAGCGCTGTCCGCGCTGTCAGGTTTTTCGATGCGACTGCGCCCGACAACGTTGATGATGACGCTGCGCGCAAGTTTCTGGCCATCGCATACATGCATGCTGAGGTTGGTTCCGCCGCTGCGACCGTCCGGCAGGAAGCGCGCTTTCGTCCGACCAACACTGGTCGTCACCTGCAAGCCACCCAGGTCATTTGCAGTGACCACGGACAAGACCGGCTCGATCGCGGAACGCTGGTCGTCGCCATCGCGATCGACGAACACGATCCATCCATTGGACCAGTCGGTGCCTTTGGTGCAAGTGCTGCCATCGACACTTGGACAGACCACGCTCGGCATGCGGCTCATGATCGCTTCCGAACGCGCCCGCGCCAGATCCGTCAGCAGGCGGTCGCCGACCACCGTCGCATGCGAATTCGACAGCGTGCCGCGCAACGACGGCATGCCGATCGCGCTGACGACACCGATCACGGCGAGCACGCAGACAGTCTCGATCAGGGTCACTCCGCGCACGTGTGCGCGCGTCCCCGAAGCCAGTGGATTCAGTTTGTTCTTGCCGGCCTTCATTGCGTCCGTTTTCATCGTGTCCGACTCCATTCCGATTCGTTGCATGGCCTGCGATTGCAGGATGGACATCCTTGTCGTGCGTACGGCTTCCGTTGCCCGGATAGATTGGCTTGCGGTGTGTGGCTGCACCATCGGAGTGCGCTGCAATCGCGGGTAGGAAAATTCCGACCCGGCGCTTACCGAGCGAGCCTGAATCCAGGAAGACGAAGGCGGCCGGTTATACTGTTGATTCCCCCTTGCCACCCCCATACAGATCGGCGATGGCAGACCGCTTCGAACTCGTGTCCCCGTACCAGCCCGCAGGCGACCAGCCGCAGGCCATCCGTCGCCTGATCAACGGTTTCGAGTCGGGACTGGCGAGGCAGACGTTGCTCGGCGTCACCGGTTCGGGCAAGACCTACACGATTGCGAACGTGATCGAGGCCGTGCAGAAGCCGACCCTGGTGATGGCACCGAACAAGACCCTGGCGGCGCAGTTGTACGGCGAGTTCAAGAGTTTCTTCCCGCACAATTCGGTCGAGTATTTCGTCAGCTACTACGACTACTACCAGCCCGAGGCCTACGTGCCGTCGACGGACACCTTCATCGAGAAGGACAGTTCGATCAACGAGCACATCGAGCAGATGCGGCTGTCGGCGACCAAGGCGTTGCTGGAGCGGCGCGATTCGATCATCGTCGCCACGGTGTCTGCTATCTACGGCCTCGGCGATCCCGGCGAGTACCACCGCATGGTGTTGCACATGGTGCGCGGCGAGCGCATCGACCAGCGCGAACTGATCCGTCGCCTCACCGAGATGCAGTACGCGCGCAACGAGTTCGAACTGCGGCGCGGCATGTACCGCGTGCATGGCGACACCATCGACGTGCACCCGGCCGAATCCGAAATGGAGGCGTTGCGCATCGAATTGTTCGACGGCGAGATCGAAAACCTCGCGCTGTTCGATCCGCTGACTGGCGAGGTGCTGCGCAAACTGCCGCGCTACACGATCTATCCGAAGTCACATTACGTCACTACGCGGCGCACCGTGCTGGAGGCGATAGAAACCATCAAGGTCGAGTTGAAGGACCGGCTTGAAGTGCTGTACGCAGCCAACAAACTGGTGGAGGCACAACGTCTGCAGCAACGCACGACCTACGACCTGGAAATGATGGCCGAGGTCGGTTATTCGAACGGCGTGGAGAACTACTCGCGGCACCTGACCGGCCGCATGCCCGGCGAGGCGCCGCCGTGCCTGTACGACTATCTTCCGGCCGATGCATTGCTCGTGGTCGACGAATCGCACGTGACCATCCCGCAGCTCGGTGCGATGTACAAGGGCGATCGTTCGCGCAAGGAAACCCTGGTCGAGTTCGGGTTCCGGTTACCGTCGGCGCTCGACAACCGGCCACTGAAGTTCGAGGAATGGGAAGCCCGCGCGCCACGCACGATTTTCGTGTCCGCAACGCCGCGTCCATACGAACGCGACGAGTCCAATGGACAGGTCGTGGAACTCGTTGTGCGGCCGACCGGGCTGGTCGACCCGGAGGTCGAGATCCGCCCGGTTGCGACGCAGGTGGACGACTTGCTGTCGGAGATCAATCTGCGCGTCGCGATGGGTGATCGCGTTCTTGTCACCACGCTGACCAAGCGCATGGCCGAGAACCTCACCGATTACCTCGGGGAACACGGCGTGCGCGTGCGTTATTTGCATTCGGACGTCGAAACAGTCGAGCGCGTCGAGATCATCCGCGACCTGCGCAAGGGCCTGTTCGATGTGCTGGTCGGCATCAACCTGTTGCGCGAAGGCCTCGATATGCCCGAAGTGTCGCTGGTCGCGATCCTGGATGCGGACAAGGAAGGTTTCCTGCGTTCGGCGGGTTCATTGATCCAGACCATCGGCCGCGCCGCGCGCAACCTGCGCGGCAAGGCGATCCTGTATGCGGATCGCATCACCAATTCGATGAAAGTCGCGATCGACGAAACCGATCGGCGTCGCGCGAAGCAGGTCGAATACAACATCGAACACGGCATCGTGCCGAAGAGCGTGAGCACGCCGATCCTGGACATCATGGAAGGCGCGCGCGCGGATGCCGCGGGGGCTAAATCCGGGCGTGGCAAGGGTCGAAAGGTTGCCGAAGCCGCTGCCGATTACGCGACGCTGGGCCCATCGCAACTGTCGGCATTACTGCGTCGACTCGAACAGCAGATGTACAAGCATGCGCAGAATCTGGAGTTCGAGGACGCTGCGCGTGTGCGCGACGAGATCCAGCGCGTCAAATCGCGGCAGCTGGTGTCATGAGCGGCGCGATCCACTGGAAGTCGCTCGCCGCAAAGTACAAGTGGTGGGCGTTGCTCGGGCTGATCGTGATCGGTGGGATCTTCTTCGGAGTGCATGCCGCCGATCACGTGCTGTTCGATGGGCTCCGGACGGCACTGGGTACATTGCAGGCGGCGGTCGACCTGGCACCAGTCCAGATGATCGTGATCTATTTCCTCATCTATGTCGCGACTGCTGCGATCTCATTGCCATTCGGCGGCATCCTGACCCTGGCAGCGGGAGCGCTGTTCGGGTTTTGGTGGGGCCTGCTGCTGGCCCTGGTGTCGGCGACCACCGGTGCGCTCGCCGGATTCGTGGTTTCGCGCTACCTCTTCCATGACAGGGTTCAGCGCCGCTTTGGCGAACGCCTCGCGCCTATCCATGAAGGCTTGCGCGAAGAAGGGCCGTTCTACCTGTTCTCGCTGCGCATGGTGCCGGTCTTCCCCTACTGGCTCGCCAATCTATTGATGGGACTGACGACCATGCCGGCCTTCACGTTTTGGTGGGTCAGCGTGCTGGGCCTGGTGCCGATCGAGGCGGCCTACGTTTTCGCCGGAACACAGCTGGCCCACGCCGCGAACAGCCATGGCCATGTCCTGTCGTTCAACTTGGTCGCCGCGCTGCTGGGGCTGGCATTGTTGCCGCTGCTGCTGCGTCGTGTCGTGCGTTGGGTGGAGCACAAGTACTTCAAGCACGGGGAGTAAGTGGGCTGGCTACGGGCTCTCCGGGTGCCCGTGTGCACCCCCACATCCCTGTGGGTCTGCTTGGCCGACTGCGGTCGCCATGCTACGATTCGCGCCCTTGCAGGCCTTTCCACTTGCAGGAATCCGGGCGGTTAGCTCAGCGGTAGAGCACTACCTTGACATGGTAGGGGTCACAGGTTCGAAACCTGTACCGCCCACCACCAGAAGAACGCACTTGGCTTTTTCTGGTGGTGTATTTACCGGGCAGCGCTGAAGCCGTCGCTTCAAGGCGACAGTTTTTTTATGGTTTCCGAACCGCCGACCGGCGCATGAAGACGCCCAGCAGCCTGAGTGCCGTCGACGCGCGTTGCGGAGAGGTTGCTACCCATGCGCAGACGATGCCCGTTCAGGGGTCGGGGATCGGGTTTCAACCATTGGCCGGCGGCTGCGTGCGACGACCATGCCGCGAGTTGTTGTTTGCTACAATGCCGCGGTCTATATGACTATGGGCTGGCGGCATGCAGGGAAGCGCGAGAAGTCCTCATCATGCGGCAGACAGGCGGATGCCGCGCTTCTTTCCGCGACCAGGAGTCAACCGATAAAGTGTTCAAGCGGATTCTGTTCGTATGCATCGGCAATATCTGCCGTAGCCCCACAGCCGAATTCCTGATGCGCTCGCGCATTGCGCCGGGCGGCATTGAAGTTGCCAGCGCGGGGCTCGGTGCGTTGGTGGGCAAGCCAATGGACGCGACGGCGGCTCAGGTGCTGCTTGAGCACGGGGTCGATGGCAGCGGCCACGTGGCGCAGCAGCTGAACAGCGAACTGCTGCGCCGGAGCGATCTGATTCTCGCCATGGAAAAATCCCACGTCGCTGCGATTGGACGCAGCGCGCCGCAGGCGAGCGGAAAAGTATTCCTGCTCGGCAAGTGGCAGTCCGACCTCGACATACTCGATCCCTATGGCCAGCCGCGGCATGCTTTCGATCACGCCTATCGATTGATCGAAAAAGGCGTTTTCGACTGGCTACCTCACCTCGGCAAGCGCTGAGGCGGTTCTCCCAACCTTCCCGATATTCTCGAGCACACCATCATGACGCCAACGAACACCAGCACTATCTCCACAAGCGACGACGAGATCGATTTCGCGAACGTATGGGGAATGGTGGTTGACAATAAATGGTTGATCATCACTGTCACGAGTCTGTTTCTCGTCTGCAGCGCGGCATATGCATTGTTCGCGACGCCGATTTACGAAGCTAACGCGCTTGTGCAGGTGGAACAAAAAGTACCCGATTTGCCGGGGTTGAGCGCATTGAGCGCAACTCTGGGCGCATCGAGCTCGCAGGCGACCACCGAGATCGCCCTGATCACTTCGCGCACGATCATCGGGGGGGCCGTGGACCGCCTCAACATGACGATTGCGGTGGCGCCACACAGGTTTCCGTTGATCGGCGGCTTCATCGCCCGGCATTACGTCACGGCGACGCCGGGCAGACTCGCCTCACCTTGGCTCGGTATCAGCAGGGACGGCTGGGGTGGCGACACCTTGCAAATATCCCGGCTCGAAGTGCCCCAAGTGCTATTGGGCCTGCCGATGCTGCTGGTTGTCGGCGAGCACGGCAGCTATACCCTGTACGAGTCGACCTTTTTCAATGCCACCTCAAGCGTGCTATTGCACGGCCAGGTCGGGGTCGTGGCCACGGGCAACGGAGCGACCATCCTGGTCAGGAAGCTGATCGCCAATCCAGGCATGCGATTCGATGTCGTCTCCAACAGCGAATACGCCACGATCAACAATCTCCAGAAAGTGGTTATCGCCGCAGAGCAGGGGCAGGATTCCGGCATCATCGGCCTGACCTACGACGACGCCGACCCGAAGTTGGCAATCGATTTCCTCGATCAGATCAGCACGCTGTATGTGCAACAGAACGTTGATCACAATTCAGAGGAAGCCGCCAAGAGCCTGAAGTTCGTCAAGGAACAATTGCCGGTCGTGCGCGATGCGCTCGACAAGGCCACGGTGGCGCTGAATGCCTACCAGGAAAAGGCCAAGTCGGTCGATATCACGATGCAGACCAAGGGGCTTCTGGACCAGGAAGTCGCCGTTGAAACCAGCATCCAGCAACTACGCCAGCAGCTTGCGGACATCGAGCGCCGATATACCTCGCAACATCCGGCCTACCAGGCGCTCATGCAACAGATCCATCAGTTGCAGACGCAGAAGGACGGGATCGACAGGCAAGTGAGCAAGTTGCCCGATATCCAGCAGGAATTGCTGCGGCTGACCCGCGACGTCACGGTCAGCAATACGACCTATACCGCGTTGTTGAATCAGGCCCAGCAACTGGACATTGCGCGCGCCGGAACGGTCGGCAACGTGCGCGTCATCGACAAGGCATCGGTCGACACGACTCAGCCGGTCGCCCCGAAGCAGCTTTTGGTGATCATCGTCGGAACGTTTCTTGGCACCTTTCTCGCGCTGGCTTGGATCTTCCTGAGGCACATGCTCAGCCGCGGGGTGGAGGATCCGGCGGATATCGAGAAAACCGGTCTGGCGGTTTACGCATCCATTCCCATCAGTCCGCTCGAAAAAATGGAAACCCAGAATGCGAAAAGCCATGATCGGGGCGATCGCAAACAGCGCCTGTTGGCGCTGAACGCGCCTGACGACGCGGCGACCGAAGCGATCCGCAGCCTGCGCACGAGCCTGCATTTCGCCCGGCTCGAAGCCAAGAACAACATCCTGATGATCTCCGGCTCCAGTCCGAACGCAGGCAAGACGTTCATCTCGGCAAACCTTGCCGCAGCCGTGGCCCAGACCGGCCAGAACGTCCTTATCATCGACGGCGACTTGCGTCTGGGTACATTGCACAGGGTGCTCGGTGGAAAACCCGACGACGGTCTTTCCGAGCTGATTTCCGGGCAGATCGACCTGGCGACCGCTACCCGCAAGGTGGCGAATCTGGACAATCTGCATTTCATCTCGCGCGGCAAGGCACCACCGAATCCGTCCGAGCTGCTGATGAATGCCCGTTTCACCGCACTACTCGAGCAACTCAAGCCGCTTTACGACTTGATCATCATCGATACCCCGCCGATTCTCGCGGTGACGGATGCGGCAGTCATCGGCAATCATGCAGGGACGAGCCTGTTGGTGGTCCGCTTCGGCCTTAACCAAGTACGTGAGGTCGCCTTGGCCAAGCAACGCTTCGAGCAGAACGGCGTCGAGATCAAGGGTGCGATCTTCAACGCGGTGGAAAGGCGCCATTCCGGCTATGCCTCCTACGGGTACTACCAGTATAAGACTGCCAAGTGACCTCGTCGGTCAGGAAATTGAATCGGATCCTGCAGTCTATGCAGGTCTGGACCGATCCCAATGCCAGGTAGACACGGATTGCCGCCGCGCGCACCAGAGGGATCTGCTCCATGAACATCAGGGAGAAGCTGCTCAGCGGCGGACTTTGGTCGCTGGCCGGCAAGATCATCGCGATTGCGTGTGCTTTCCTGTTGAATCTGATCCTGGCCCGCGCCCTGTCGCCGGCTGATTACGGCGTCTATTTCGTGGTACTGAACACGATCATCATCCTGGCCACGGTAGGCAACGCGGGAATGGATCAGATCGTCATCGTCTTCGCCGCTTCGAACCTGAGCAGTGGGAATCCTTCCGCGGTGCGCACGGCGATCGTTAGCTGCATTGGAATTACCGCAGCGGGTGTGCTTCTCGTATCGATCGGATTGTATCTCTCCGCCGACTGGCTGTTTGGCACGATGATGCACATGCCGCAGGTGCACTCTATCATCCCGCTGATTCTGCTCTGGTTTGTCGCCTCGACCCTGCAGCGGCAAGTGGCCGAGACATTCAGGGGGCTGCATAACATTCCTTCTGCCACCATGTTTGGAGGGTTGAAGAACAACGGCATTCTTCTCAGTGCGGTGACATGCCTAGCGATGCTGGTATTGCTGGAGACAGGACGGATCAGCCTGTGGACCGTCTTCATCGTAATGGCCTACGGATCGCTGTTCGTTCTCTTGTGTGCCTCCGGCGCCTTGCTGCTGGAGCTCCGGCGCGCCGGGCACGCGGCTGCACAGCCGAGTTCGACGAATGGGGAACATCTGAGCATCTCAAAAGCGCTCGGGGAAGGCTGGCCCCTATGCCTTTCGATGTTACTGACCGTACTCAGCAACCAGGGTTCGGGCTGGCTCGCGGGAATGTTCGACACGCCTGGACACGTGGCCCTGTTCGGGGTTGCCCAACGCTTCGTTATCCTCCTGATCGTGCCAATGGTGGTGGTATACACCCTGCTGCCGCCGATCATCGTCGAGCTGCATCATCGGGGAGAAATGAAGCGACTGGAGCGAGTGGTACAGGCGGTAGCGGGCTTATCGGGCATTCCGTGCGGACTCATTCTCCTTGTAATCATTGTGGCGGGCCGGCCGCTGCTGGGGTTCCTGTTCGGGGCTTACTACGAGGCTGCCTATCCGGTTCTGCTTCTGCTCAGCTTCGGCCAGGCGGTCAACATCGCCACGGGATCGTGGCAGATCGTGCTTCCGATGACCGGACGCAAGCAGCAGATGCTTCTATTGAGCGTTCTTTCCGCAGCCGTGTTTGTCGTCACCGGCGTCATCGGCGGGCATTATTTCGGTATTCATGGAATTGCTGCGGCATTTTGCGCAAGTGTTGCGATCGTGAACCTGATCGGAATGTTTGTCGTGCATCGCGAGCTGGGCATCTGGACTTTCGTGCATGTCAATCGCGAAATGGTCCGGGAGGTCCTTGCCATGGTACGCAATCGCGTTCGAAAACAACCGCCCGGCAAGCGCGCCGATACCATCACTGCGACAAAGTAGGTGTGCGATGGACTCCCCGCCATTCCGGGAGGCCGTGGTCTGATTCTCGGTTGGCGCACCATGTTTGTTTTCCGGCGGATGTCTCGTTCCGAGTCCACAACGCGTGTCGGCACCCGGCATCGTCGCCGACCCGCGAAAGACGAAAGGTAAGCGGATCATGAAGGTTGCTTTGGTTCACTACTGGCTGGTCAGTTGGCGCGGTGGCGAAAAGGTACTCGAGGCTCTGTGCAGGAGGTTTCCTGATGCCGATATCTTCACGCATGTGCTTGATCCTGAAGTGATCAAGGGAACCAGCCTGGAAAATCGCAGGATCCACACCACTTTCATCAATCGACTGCCTTTCGCAAAGCGTCTCTACCAGAATTATTTGCCACTGATGCCGCTTGCACTGGAAGATCTCGATCTTAGGGGTTATGACCTTGTGATTAGCTCCGAGTCGGGTCCCGCCAAAGGTGTGATCGTGCAACCGGATGCAGTGCATATCTGCTACTGCCATAGTCCGATGCGGTACCTATGGGACATGTATCACGATTATACGGATACTTCGTGGGCGCCCAAGCGTTGGATCATGTCCTACCTGATCCACCGTCTCCGCGCCTGGGATCGATTGGCGGCGATGGGGGTGGACGTCTTTGTCTCCAACTCCGAGTGGGTGGCAAAGCGGATCGAAAAGTACTACCGGCGCGAAGCAACTGTGGTCCATCCCCCGGTCGACATAGCATCGTTTTCGCAAAGCAACGAGACCGGCGACTTCTATCTGATGGTCGGGCAACTCACGCGCTACAAACGGACCGATATCGGCATATCGGCGTTCAACAAGCTGGGCAAGAATCTGGTCATCATCGGCGAAGGCGAAGAAATGGCGCATCTGCGAAAGACCGCCGGCAGTAACATCACCTTTCTCGGGAAGCAGCCTTTCAAGGTACTGCAGGAACACTACGCAAAATGCCGCGCGCTGATCTTTCCGGGCGTGGAGGATTTCGGGATTGTGCCGATTGAGGCAATGGCGTCGGGCAGGCCGGTCATCGCCTACCGCAAGGGCGGGGCAATGGAGTCTATTGTCGATGGTGAAACCGGCGTCTTCTTCGAGGAGCAGACGTCGGGATCGCTGATTGCGGCGGTTGAGCGCTTCGAGAGCCGGATCGACCATTTCAACTCCGATGCAATCTGCGCGCATGCGAAGAAATTCAGCACCGAAGCATTTCTCTCAAATTTCGAAGCCATACTGGCAAGCACCATGCGAAGAAAGTTCGCGGAACTAGATGTTTGCGGAGTACCGGCTGCTAATCCAGTGGACGGACTCGCAAACGACTGCAACTCCACTGATTCGGAGAATCGACCGTGAAAAGTCACAAAATACGCGAAGGATCCACTTCCGGGCGTCGTGGATACAAGGCAGCAATCGCCTGCGCGGTCATAATCTTGCTGGCGGGGCCGCCGCAGGTTTCGAAGGCGGCGGCGACGCCAGGCGGCGCAAATTGGACGGCTTATATCAGCGCCCAGGATGAGCCTGTGCCTTGGGCCAACACGGTTCGTGGCATTGGCCGGAACGCTTTTACCCTGGACGTGGTGACGACCGAAAAAGACAAATCGGAGGCGCTCGACCATCTGAAGACTTCAGTGAGCGTCAACAATGCTGCGGGCTCCATGATCGTCCCGATCGGTGGAATCCCGAACGCGGCCAGGCCCGAGGAATTCACTGCCTATAAGGCCTGGCTCGCACGCGACGCAGGTGCCTCGTGGAGCAAGTTCGTCAAGCTCCAGGTCAAGGCGATTGCCTCGGCACAACCGGGAAAGGTCATCTACTTGCAGGTCGGCAATGAAGTAAACAGTGTGAAATTCATCGCGTCCCTCGGCGACCGGGGGCTATTGAACGCGTTAGGTTTGGCGAATGACACTTCGGCCATACCGGCATATGTGGAACAGGTACTTGCGCCAACGGTTGCGGGAGTGCGGGCCGCGTTGGCGGATGACCCCGCCTTGAAGGGCCGGATCTTCGTCTTGTCGGGTACAATCGCAAACGCCTTCAAACCGGAATCCCGGGAGTGGCTCAAGCAGCTGCTCGGTTATCGTATCGAAGGTAAATTCGCGCCCAGCCTCAAGGGGATGCATGCGGGCGACGTGGTTGATTACGTCGGGATCCATTACTTGATCTCTCGCGACGATCAAGCCTGGCGGGAAGATCTGGGATCCTTGGCCGGTGCCATTGCGCATTACCGGATCAAGGGACTGTTTCTGACCGAGGAACTCGGCCGGAAATTCCCGGAGGATGGTCTGGGGGAAGCGGTAGCCTACAAAGTGCTGGTGCGTTATCTGTCGTGGGTTTACGCCAATAATTATTCGCCGGACTACACGCGGATGAATTTCTGGGGATGGAAAATGGGTCCGCAGGGCTCCACTGCGAACGACGCGATGAACAATGTGTTTCATCACCTTGGATCTTCGAAACTGACGCCATTGAAATTGAATGCGCAGCAGGGCGAGATCTATGGATTCAAGTCGGTTGGCTCGAACAGCAGTCTCGTCGTGTCGGTATTCGCTCAGGCAACCAGGATCGACGAGCAACTCGCGATATCCGGAGGCCTGACCGGCAGCAACGCATCGTGTTCCATTGTCGCGAGGGATTCGGATCGTGGCCTGAACTGCACCATCAAGAACGGCACCTTGGTGATTAACACCCCTGGAGCGATTCCAATGAATTCAGTCATCGTCGCTTTCGTCAAGTGACCGCCCGGGCCTGAGCCATATGCACCGAAGCATTAAGAAATGGATTTACGTGACCGGCGCTCCCCGAAGCGCCACGACGTTTGTCGGCAAGATTTTGAGTTCAGGCCTCGAAGTGGACTACATCCACGAGCCGTTCAATCCCGACTGCGGTATTGACGGAATTACCCAGCCTTTCCTTTACATGGAGCAGGACAGCGACCCGGCAAGTCCTTTGCGCCATCAGATCGAGAAGTTGTTTAAATACCAATCCAGGCTCAGAACCGGTTATTTCAAGAATGATACCCAGGCACGCAAGTTGATAAAAAGGTTCATCGGCTCGCGTGGCCCTTTTTACCTGCGCATGGCCAGATTGAACCCGTTCCATTCTGCGGCGGTCATCAAGGATCCAATTGGCTGCTTGATGACGGAGTATCTCGCCCGGCAGTATGGCGTCATTCCTGTGGTGGTGTTCCGGCATCCCCTCAGCTTTGTGGCGAGCACCCTGCGACTTGGTTGGGATCTTTCGCTGGATCCGGTGGTCAGGCAGGAGCGACTAGTCCGTAGGTTCTTCAACGCCGCGGATCTCGAACTCATCGAGAAGTACCGTCACGGGACGCACATCCAGCGGGCAGCCGTCCTGTGGCGATTGATCAATACCGTGCTGCTGGAGTTCAAGAATAGTCAAATCAATCTGCTCGCGGTAACCCACGAGGACATCTGCGCGAATCCGATGGACGAATTCAGTCGCATATTTGCCCACGTTGGGTTGCCACTGACCGACAGGATTGCAACCAAGATCGATGTTTACACGAAGGGTTCGCGCCGCGAGGCCAGGCGCGGAGTGGTCCAGGACTTCAAGAGGGATAGTTCAACCATCAATTCCCAACGCCTTCAGCTGCTGCAGACTGGCGAAGCTGACCAGATCCTGGAGATTGCCGGTCCGGTAGTACATCAGACGCATCCCGGCAGCCTTTACTGAATACGATAGGTACCAATTGTGGTGAAAATTGCGTTGTTTCTGCTGATCTGGGGGTGTTTCGCACTCAGGTTTCCCGTCATTCTAGTGGCGGGGATCGGGATGGCGTCGATCACTTTCGTCGTGTTCCAGGCGAGGGCGCCGTCCATTCCGCGGGCCTTGGTTCTCGTCTTGGCGAATATCGGGTACTGGACCTTTTCCGGTTTCGCTTCGGGCGGGATGGCCCTCGCCGACCTGAGTCAGGTCGACTATTGGTCCGGCGAGGGTCGAAGTTATATCTCCTATATTCCGCTTGCGCTCACACTGGCCTGGAAGGCGCCGCCCTCGTTGATTCCGTGGTTGATGAACCAACTGCGGGCGATGGCTGTCGTAGGCTTCTTGCTCGCCGTCGTATGGATGGTAACCAAGACCCACTACCTTTCGGTCGGTACGGTCGGTCAGACGGGGCTGTTTTCCGGCCTGCAAACCTCACACACGGGAACGGGCATGCTCTGGGGTACCGTCAGCACGGTACTCCTCATCTATGGTCTATCCCTGAAGCGCAAGACTTACGTCTGGGCCGGGCTGCTGGCGGTGCTTCCGCTGATTGGTTCGGCCTCGCGCGAAGGACTCCTCGGGTTGGTATTGGCGGCCGGCTTCTGGTTTTACCGGCACAAGGGGATGCGGCAGATCTGGATGGCGGTGGGCGTGGGCAGTGTATTTACATTACTCATGCTCTTTGTCGGCCAGACGTTCATGGACAGGCTTCAGGTCATATTCAATGTGGGTGCCGTGACCGGCGCATTCGAAAAGACCATGAGCCAATCGGGAGGCGCGGTTGGCTCGACGGTGGGTTATAACGATGCCGGCTTGCATAACATCGAGATGCGTTTCCTCCTCTGGCACGACGCGTTCCAGAAGTGGGAGAGCAGCCCGGTTTGCGGGATCGGTTCCGGCCGCTACAACGACTCGATTACCGGATACTATGGGCTGGACAACGTTTGCCGGGTTGCCGATGCGGGGACGCGCAATTTCGCGCCCGAGATCGAATATGGCAGCAACAGCGAGGTTCTTTCCACCGGCAACGCGCATAACACGTATTTCCAGTTGCTTGCTGAAATCGGACTGATCGGCTTTAGTCTGTTTGCCGTATTTTGGATATATATCTGGAGGCGCTTGACGAAGCTGGCGAAAATGGCGCGAAACTTCGCTTCCGGTGCCAGCTGGTCCGCCAGGATATTGGATGGACCGGACGCAGCTGTGATCGAGGCTTTTGCGGATGCTTGCCAGGGTGCGATCCTGTTCACCACCGTGGGCGCCTGCTTTGGCAATGCGTGGATGTCGCCTTCGAGCATGGTCGTGATGGCGGCATTGATAGGCGTGGGCGAGGCGGTGCCACGCTGGCTCGTTGTTCAATCCAGATCGATCGTTCATCAACCAGACGAGTTGTCGCCTGGCGGGATTCCAAGCGGTGTTGCAACCACTGACGTTGCCTTCCGGATCCGGCCTTCATGACGACACCTAATCTGCTTTTTATCGGTCCGGATAAAGCCGGTTCCTCCTGGCTTTACCACATGCTGCGTACTCATCCTGGGTGCTATATCCCTCCGGCGAAGGACATCTATTACTTCGACCGCTATTATGATCGTGGTCCGCAGTGGTATGCGAGTTTCTTCAAATCGGCGCCCGACCACGCAGTCGTGGTCGGCGAGATATGTCACGACTATCTGTATTCCGCCGAAGCAGCCGAGCGGATCAGTACGCAGTTGCCTGAAGTCAAGTTGATGACGATTCTAAGGGATCCGGTTGACCGGACCTTTTCGCATTACCTTTACATGATTAGAAGCGGACGCACCACCTTGCCGTTTCGCGAGGCGCTGGATACCTTCCCGGAGCTGCTGGATCATAGTACGTATTCGAAATACCTGCGTGTCTACATGAAGTCTTTCCCGGCGGAACAATTGGGTATTTTCTACTTCGAGGAACTAGTTGCCACGCCGGAGCTGTTCGCGCGGAAGATTCTCTCGTTCCTTGGACTCCCGTGGAGTGATGAGGTCGCTTACATGGAGACTGTCCGCCCGGCTTCCAGGCCTCGCAACTTCCTGCTGGCGCACCTTGTGAAGATTGCCGCAACGCAGGCCCGCGATCTGGGGCTGGCGAATCTGGTAGGTCGAGTCAAGAATGGCAACCTGATGTCATGGCTCTACAAGCCTTACACGAAGGCAAGCAGGCCGAATCTGGAGCTTGTTGACCGCGAGTTCCTGAAGGCACATTTCTCGAACGGTCTGAAGGATCTTGGTGATATTTTGCCCGGATCCTTGCCGGTATGGCTCGGGGAGCCTGAAACGGCCGGCCCACCACTGGGGTGATCAAGCGTCCTCGCTGGTGCGATTTGACAGGCTTCAGACATGAACATTCGCGTCTACCCGTTTCTTGGAGCCAGCGTGGGGTCAGGCCGTCGCGCTTGCGGTGCCTGGGCCATCCGGTTGCGCCTGTCATCGTACCGGGCTTTCGTGCTTTGGAGCACCTGCGTTTCCAGTGGCGGTCCAGCAAACCGTCTGCATTCGGATCCGGGAATTTGCCACTTTCAGGCCTCGCTGTACTGCATACGCCCGAGCCGCAAGTCCGTTCAGACGCATGTTGTCGCAATCGTCACATTGGCATTGCACGCAAGGGATGTCCGCCATTCTTGATTCTCATTAGGAGCAATGTGTGAAGAAACTGATCAAAAAGATGATCCCCAAACGCATGATGCCGGCAGCCAAGCGGATGTATTGGAAGCTGCTCGCCAAGGCACCGAAGGCCGCGTTTTCCCAGAAGCAATATGATGCAAGCGGGGCATTGAAATGCATCGTGTCCTACAACAAGTATGGCGGCTACTGCGTGCCGGAATCTTCGCGCCATCGCCCCGCGGCTCGTGCGGTTCTATCGAATGAGGTTTGGGAGCCGCAGACGATTGATTTCATCATGGAAAACTGTGGCAATGGTGACGTGGTTCACGCGGGAGCTTTTTTTGGCGATTTTTTTCCGGCCCTCTCCAAGGGCGTCGCCGCAGGCTCAAGAGTGTGGGCGTTTGAGCCGAATCCGGAGAACTATCGCTGCGCACGGATTACGCTTGACATCAACGATATCAAGAACATCACATTAACCAATGCCGGCATTGGCGCCAAGCGGGAGCAATTGTTTCTGAAGACGACCGATGAACACGGCCGCGCGCTTGGCGGGGCCAGTCGCATCATCGGCAAGGAGTCGAATGGAGCCAACGACGGGAACAGTGTCGAGATTCACACCATCGATGACACCGTCGGGCAGGACAGAAACGTGTCGATCATTCAATTGGACGTTGAGGGTCATGAAAAGGAAGCCCTGACGGGGGCGTTAAGGACAATCCAGAGATGCCTGCCAACCATTGTTCTCGAAGTCCTGCCGAACAGCACGCTACTCAGCAGTGAATGGTTCGCGGAAAATATCCAGAAGCTTGGCTACCGAAAAATCAAAGACGTGCATGAGAATTCGGTATATTCCTGTGCCCCACGGAAGTAGCTGGGAGCCCGCGCTTGCATCGCCACGATCAGTTGCTGCGCGCGATGGGCGCTCTGATGGATAGTGCCGAAGCGGTGCAGGAACGCGTCACATCAGGGTGAATCGACGTCCTTGCAGCAAGCCTTCGGTGGTATTGAACAACACCTCGCGGCGGCGGGCATGTATCGGAACAAGAGCCTCGGACAGACATCTTTGCAATGCTTTTGCTGCGCGCATGGTGCAGTCTCTTGAGGCCTCGTAACCGCAAGAATGACTGTATCATGCGTGCACTGTCACGTGACGACCTACCACAACACATTGGTCCGACTAGATATTTTGTGGAGATGCCTCGGGTTCAAGCCTTGTGCCTGCGTTTCGCGGTTGCTCGTTCCGGAGCAGGCCATGCCGATGCGCTCGCATCCATGCCGGGTTTCAACAACGACTTCGGAAGATCGCGAAACACATCCGCGACCTTGAGCAGGAAGTCCGCCATCGCCGAACTGCGCCGCCACACCATGCCGATGCGCCGGCTCGGATGCGAATCGCGGAAACGCAGCAGATGGATCGCATCGGATCGCGCGACTGGCGGCTTGACCGACAAGATCGGCAACAGGGTGATTCCGACGTTCGCGGCGACCATCTGCCGCAGCGTTTCCAGGCTCGTTGCGCGGAATCCGCTGCGTTCGCCGCTGCCCGCGAGCGCGCATACGTCCAGCGCCTGATCGCGCAGGCAATGTCCGTCTTCCAGCAATAGCAACCGCTCGTTCGCAAGAGCGTGCAACGACAATGTATCGTTGCGCGCCAACTGATGCGCTTTCGGCACCGCGAGCACGAATGGTTCCTCGAACAGGAACTCCATGTGCAACTGTTCGTCGTGCAACGGTAGCGCCAGTACCGCGACATCGAGTTTTCCTTCGCGCAACTGGCTCAACAACACGTCGGTTTTTTCCTCAACGAGCAGCAATTCGAGGCGTGGAAATCGCTTGCGGATCATCGGCACGACATGCGGTAGCAAGTACGGACCGAGCGTCGGAAAAATGCCGAGGCGCACGCTGCCAGCCTCCGGATCGAGCGTGCGCCGCGCGGATTCCTTGAGTTGATCGACCTCGCCAAGGATGCGGCGCGCGCGTTCGGCGATGTCGCAACCCGCCGGCGTCAGCATCACCTTGCGCGGCGCGCGTTCGATCAGCGCGATACCGAGTTCGTCTTCGAGTTTCTTGAGTTGCGTCGAAAGCGTCGGCTGGCTCACGAAGCTTGCGGCCGCGGCGCGCCCGAAATGCCGGTGGTCGGCTAGGGCAACGAGATATTGCAGGTCGCGCAGATTCATCGTTGGGCTCGGTCATGAACGATTGGCTGAGGCTATCGATATGATAAAGATAATTGATTGGAAAGATAGATACCGAACGGTGACAATCCTCCTGTCGTATCAATTCTTCAAAGTCTTCAAACATCGTTCAACAACCAGCCCCGGTTGCAAGCTGGAAATGATTTTCACCGAACGAACCATCCATCGAAGGAGCTTCACATGCTGACCATTGGCGACAAACTTCCGCAGTTCAAGCTCAAGGCGACCGTCTCCACCGACCTCGCCAACGCGTTCACCGACATCGGCAACGACACCTACAAAGGCAAGTGGCTGGTACTGTTCTTCTATCCGAAGGATTTCACCTTCGTATGCCCGACCGAGATCGCTGGTTTCGCCGCGAAGAACCAGGCCTTCCTCGACCGCGACGCGCAACTGCTGACCGGCAGCACCGACAGCGAGTTCGTTCATCACGCATGGCGCACGCACCACAAGGATCTCAACAACCTGCCGTTCCCGATGCTGGCCGACATCAAGCACGAATTCACGTCGGCGCTCGGCATCCTCGGCGACGACGGCGTGGCGCAGCGCGCGACCTTCATCGTCGATCCAAACGGCATCATCCAGTTCGTGTACGTCACTGCCGGTAGCGTTGGCCGCAACCCGGACGAAGTACTGCGCGTACTCGACGCGTTGCAGACCGACGAACTGTGCCCCTGCAATTGGAAGCAAGGGGACGCGACGCTGAAAGTCGCCTGATGTGATAAGCGCAGCGTGCGCTTGCAGATCGAGCGCACGCTGCATCAGGCGCGGCCTGCCATCGATAGTAGAGGAAACGGCATGCATCGGATCCTTGGAATCGACCACGTCGTGATGCGCGCGCGCGACCTCGAATTGCTGGTCGGGTTCTATCGCGATGTGGTGGGATGCAGCGTCGACAAACGCATCGATCGCCTCGGCTTGGTGCACTTGCGCGCGGGTTCGGCGTTGATCGACCTGATCAGCGTCGACGGCGAACTCGGCCGTCAGGGCGGCGAAGCCGCGCCAGCGCACGAACGCCACAACCTCGATCACTTGTGCCTGCGGGTGGAACCGTTCGATATCGAAGCGATTACCGCGTGGCTTGCACGCAATGGCGTGGTCGCGAGCGGGCCGAAAGACAACTACGGTGCGGAAGGCGATGGCTGGTCGGTCTATTTCGACGATCCGGAAGGCAACACGATCGAGTTCAAGGGTTCATCGCGACCAGCCACGCATTAGTCCGCACGCGAACCTCAAGGAGAACGACATGAGCATCGACAACATCAAGTCCGGCTTGCCGGACTATGCAAAAGACCTGCGCCTGAACCTCGACTCCGTGCTCAGCGAAGGCGGAGCGCCGGGGCTGGATGCGAAACAGATCCGTGCGGTCGCGCTGGCGTCGGCGATCGCCGCGCGCCATGTTCCGCTGACGCGCGCGATCGAAACCTTCGCTGCCGAACAACTCGATGCGACCGAGCTCGCTGGCGTGCGCGCTGCCGCCGCGATGATGGGCATGACCAATGTCTACTATCGTTTTACCCATCTCGTCGCGAACAAGGAATACGAAACCCTCCGTGCCAGCCTGCGCATGAACGTGATGGCCAATCCCGGCATCGAGAAGATCGCGTTCGAGGCCGCATCGCTCGCGGTGTCGGCGATCAACGGCTGCGGCATGTGCCTGGACGCGCATGAGAAGACGCTGCGTCAGCACGGGGTCAGCGCACAGGGCGTGCAGAGTGCGGTGCGGATTGCTGCGGTGATTCATGCAGTAGCGGTGACGCTGGAACAGGGTGCGGTTGCGTAAGTGTGATGAGATTGTGCGCTCCCATCTTCCCATCCAATTGCCGCGATAACCCCATAATGCACGCCACCCGCGGATTGCGCTAACGTAGCGGCAGTGCAGGGGGCGGCGATGACGGGACAATCCACGAATGACAACGCTGCGGACGGAGCAGACTCTATCCGTGCTCAATCATTGACGCACGATGGGTCGTTGCATGCACTGGCGCCCGACAGCGTCGAGTTGCGCGCGATCTACGCCGCGATTCCGGAGCGCAACACGTCGGATGCGATCCTGCGCACCACGCAGCAACACCACGTCGCGCTGTCGACGATGGCCGACACCAAGGCCAACATCATCATCACGGTGTCCTCGATCGTGCTCACGCTCAGCCTCGGCCGCATGGGCGAACCGGCATTGCGCGCGAGCGTGCTGACCCTGACCGGTTTCACCCTCGCGGCATTGCTGCTTGCGATCCTCGCGGTTTTGCCGAAGTATCGACCGTTGCGATTGAAACGCGGGCAAGCATTGCCGCCGCATTTCAACCTGCTGTTCTTCGGCCACTTCGCCGAGCTCGACCAGGAGCGCTTCCTGCGCGAGATAGCGGAGCGCCTGAAGGTGGATGGCTCGGTGTATCGCGCGATGGCGAGCGACATCTACTCGCTCGGCAGCTATCTGTCGCACCATAAATACCGCTACCTGCGCTTGAGCTACATCTGCTTCCTGACCGGCTTCATTGCGTCGGTGGTGATCGAGGCGATGCACCTGTTGCAACATTGAACGGATTGGCATGGAGATAACGCAGCACGTCCTGGCGCACCGGCGATGCGTCGCGCAGCAGATCGATCAACAGGCCGGCGTGGCTGGCGCCGTCGAGCATCCGCACTTCAACCGCTTCGTGCTGCGCGCGCAGTTTCACTGCAAGCCGTTCTGCATTGCGCGGCCAGACCAGCTTGTCGGCGGTTCCCTGCAGCAGCAGGAATGACGGTTCGTCACCATCGACGAAATTCACCGGCTGCGATTTCGGCCATTCGGATTCCGGGCCGAATGCTTGCTTGATCAACGGATCGGTGATCGGCAGGAAATCGTACGGCCCGGCAAGCCCGACGATGCCGGCCAGGTCGCGCGGCTGCATGCCGACTGCGCGCAGGAAGTGCGCATCCGTGCCGAGCAACGCAGCCATGTGTGCGCCGGACGAATGCCCGACCAGGAAGATGCGCGACGGATCGCCGCTGTATTCAGCAGCGTGTTTCTTCGCCCACGCGACCGCGCGCGCGGAGTCCTCGATGAATGCCGGGAACACCACCTGCGGGGCCTTGCGATAATCCGGAACGATCACCAAAAAGCCTGCGCGCGCAAGTGACTGCCCGACGAAACGGTAATCCTCGCGTGTGCTGTTGCGCCAGCTGCCACCGTAGAAAAACACCACGGTTGGCGCTGCACATGGATGTGCCAATGCCGCAGGCGGCTCTGCACTGCCTGCGCTCGCAGGATGCGCAGGAACGGTCCCCGTGCATGGTTGGCCATTTTGCGGACGGAAGACATCCAGCGACAGCGTGTGCGCCGGATCGAACGCAACCGACGTGATAGCCCTGGAATCCACATTGATATTCGCCACAGCGAACACGGCGCGCGTGCACCCGGCGAGCAGTACGCTGGCGATGATGGCGAATGCCCGCAGGAACCTGACTTGCGGGGAATTGAGAGGCGACATGGGGGAACCTTTGGCGCGGCTTGGACGGCTATCATCCGTTCTGCGATGTGTTCACGGCGTCACGGCGCCGTTATTCCATTGGAGTCGTTCATGCAGGTTCACGAAACGCTCACTGTTGCGGCGTCGCTCGCGCGCGCAATCGCGCAACTTGGGCCGGACATGCGTTTCGAGGCCGAAATACTGCTGGCGCATGCGCTGAATCGCCCGCGCGCGTGGCTGTATGCGCATGCCGATGAGGCCCTGGCGGACGATGCACTGACACGCTTCGACGGGTTGCTCGCAAGACGCATGGGCGGCGAGCCAGTCGCGCAATTGATCGGGCGGCAGGGCTTCTGGACGCTCGAACTACGCATCACGCCCGATGTGTTGATCGCGCGTGCGGACACCGAGCTGCTGGTCGAGTGCGCGCTCGCGGTGTTGCCATCGGATGCGCTGCGACGCGTTGCCGATCTCGGCACTGGCAGCGGCGCGATCGCACTTGCCATCGCGAGCGAACGGCCGCTCGCGGAACTCATTGCGGTCGATGCGAGCGTCGCCGCGCTCGCTGTCGCACAATCGAATGCCAAGGCGCTGGGTTTGTCATCGCGCGTGCAGTGCCTGCATGGCGAATGGTTCGCGCCGCTGCGTGGACAACGCTTCGATGTGGTCGTCAGCAATCCGCCGTATCTGGCTGCGGACGATCCCCATCTCGATCGGGGCGACCTGCGTTTCGAGCCGCGCTCTGCACTGGCTTCGGGCAGCGACGGACTGGATGCAATCCGCGCAATCATCGGTTCAGCGCCAACCCATCTGCGGGAGGGTGGTTGGCTGCTGCTCGAACATGGATGGGAGCAGGGCGCGGCGGTGCGCGCATTGCTCGAAGGAATCGGTTTCGTCGAAGTCGCCACGCGTCGCGATATCGAAACGCGCGAACGCGCGACTTGCGGTCGCTGGTGCGGCTGAAGCGGGGCTTCAGGGGGACGAATCTTCCCAGCGGATATCGACGCTGTCCGAACCGCCGAGTGCACCGCGCAACAGGGCGATCAGGTGCGCGGTGCCATTGCGCGTCGCCAGGTAATCGATGGTCGACGCATCGATGTAGTAATCCTGATCGTGCCGATCCTCTTCCTCGAGTTCGTCGATCAGGAACTGCAATTCGCCTTCGGAAATGTCGCCGATTTTCTTGTCGGCCTGCTTGTCGTATAGCGTGATCATCATCGTTCCCGGTTTGCGTCCTTCGTGCGAGTATGCCGCGAATGCGGTGGCAGCCGTCAACCAGGGTAATCGTCAACCCGCCGCGATCTTCGGCGCCCCGGCTGTCATCGCGATCGGCGCGGCGGTGAGCTGCGGCCAACGCTTGAGCATTGCGCTGCGCACGCTGGCCGTATCGAGCCCGGCTTCGGCCAGCACCTGTTCGCGGCTTGCATGTTCGAGCCAGGTGTCGGGCAGGCCAACATGCTGGATCGGCAATGCGATGCCTTCGGCGGCGAGCAATTCGGCGACTGCGCTGCCGGCGCCGCCCATCACCGCGTTGTCCTCGAGGGTGACGAAACCGGCATGCGTGCGCGCGAGTTCGAGCAGCAACGCGCGGTCGAGTGGTTTGACAAAACGCATGTTGACGACGGTGAGGTCGAATTCGAGACCGATCTGTTCGGCAACCGGCACCATCGCGCCGAAGGCGAGCAGCGCAATCCGGGAACCGCGGCGGCGCACCAATGCCTGGCCGATCGGAAACGTATCTAAACCCGCGTCGAGGGCGACGCCCGGTCCGGTTCCACGCGGATAGCGCACTGCCGCCGGGCCGTGATGACGGAAGCCGGTCGTGAGCATCTTGCGGCATTCGTTTTCGTCGGCCGGCGTCATCACCACCATGTTCGGGATGCAACGCAGGTAACTCAGGTCGAAACTGCCCGCATGCGTCGCGCCATCGGGCCCGACCACGCCGCCGCGATCGATCGCGAAGAGCACGTCGAGGTTCTGCAATGCGACGTCGTGGATGAGTTGGTCGTAGCCGCGTTGCAGGAAGGTCGAGTAAATTGCGACGACCGGCTTCGCGCCTTCGCAGGCCATCCCGGCGGCGAGGGTCACCGCGTGCTGCTCGGCGATCGCGACATCGAAATAGCGTTCCGGAAATTCCTTGCTGAATCGCACGAGGCCGGAGCCTTCGCGCATCGCGGGCGTAATGCCCATCAGTTTCGCATCGGCGGCGGCCATGTCGCAGAGCCAGTCGCTGAAGACGTCGGTGTAGGCGGGTTTCTTCGCGCCCGACCTGCTGACCATGCCCTTGGACGGATCGAACGGACTGACCGCGTGGTAGCCGATCTGGTCGCCTTCGGCGAGTTCAAAACCTTTGCCCTTGGTGGTGATCACGTGCAGCAACTGCGGGCCTTTCAAGGTCTTGATCGTCTTCAACGCGCTGACCAGTGCGGGCAGGTCGTGGCCGTCGATCGGGCCGCTGTAGTGGAAGCCCATTTCCTCGAACAACGTGCTCGGCACGAACATCCCTTTCCAATGTTCCTCCCAGCGGCGCACGAAGCGCCCAGCTGCATTCGTGCGACCGCCGAGCAGTTTCTTGCCGCCCTCGCGCATCGCATTCATCGTGCGGCTGCTCATCATCCGGCCGAGCATCTTGGTGAGCCCGCCGACGTTCTCGGAGATCGACATGCGGTTGTCGTTGAGGATCACCAGCATGTCCGGACTCGGGTCCATACCGCCGGCGTGGTTGAGCGCCTCGTAGGCCATGCCTGCGGTCATCGCGCCGTCGCCGATCACTGCGACCACGCGGCGCGGATCGCCTTGGCGCCGCAGCGCGATCGCCATGCCGAGCGCTGCCGAGATCGAGGTTGAGGAATGGCCAACGCCGAAGGTGTCGTATTCGGATTCGTCGCGGCGCGGAAACGGCGCGAGTCCGTCTTTCTGCTTCACGGTGCCGATGCGGTCGCGACGGCCGCTGAGGATCTTGTGCGGATAACATTGGTGGCCGACATCCCAGACCAGGCGGTCGGTCGGCGTGTCGTACAGGTAATGCAGCGCAAGCGTCAGTTCGATCACGCCCAGGCCCGCACCGAAATGGCCGCCCGATGCGGCGACGGATTCGATCAAATACGCACGCAGCTCCTCGGCGATCGTCGGCAGTTCGTCTTCGGGGAACTGGCGCAGGTCGGCGGGAACATCAATGCGGGAGAGGTGCGGATAGCGCAGGGCGTCGATCATGGGTCGCCATTGTCGCCCTCAGGGCTGGCAGGGGCAAGGAAGCTGTCCGGTAGTGGTCTGAACAAGTTTGCCTTGGACTCGTTGATCCGCGAGCAGGCATGCAATGGCTTGCGGAAGCTCGGAACAAGTCCATGATTTGCCGTGCGCGGAATCAACCGTTGCGCGGGGTGCGGAAACGACTGAACAGACCGCCAGCTTTTGCGCCGGGGTCCGGCGTTGCTGGCGGGGTATTGACGAGTTCGGCGAATCCCGAATCCAGGCTCGCGTTGATGAAGTCGTTGACGTCGGCGAGTGCGACGTCGCTCTTCGCGGCGATCTCGGCGGGCGTTCCCGGCAGTTGCATCATCGCGGTCGCAATGCGCATGTGCTTGGGGAATTCACGCTCGGTCTTTGGCCATTTGCTCAGGCGGAACTTGTCGCTCGGATCGTATCCCGGCGCGAGCTCGCCCCTGCCTTGCACCAGCGAATGCAGCCAGCGCAGCCGCGACAACGGATGGGCCGTGCTCGCGGTCGACAGATGCGTGTTCAGGTCGGCACCACTGAGCGCCTGCCAGCGGTCGGCTTTCATTGTCCCGAGTTCGAAATAGGGGATATAGGGTTTGAGCGACTGTCCGCCGATGTAGGTATCGGTTCGCGGGTCGATGATCAGCGGAGGTGCACCGTCGAGTTCGAGACGCGATGGGCTCGACAATCCGCCGGCTTGCAGGTAATCCCAAAGGACAGGGTCGCGCGCGCGCGCTGGCGCATGCACCTGTCGCGGCGGCGGAGGTGATGGCGTTGCTTGCACGATCGCGACTGGTTCGATCGGCGCGAGCGCCGGTGGCTGCTCGTATCGAACGGGCGGTACCTGTTGTTCCTGGACATCGACCTGTTGGGGCTTCTCTTTCACATCCATGTGCGGCGGCCGCTCTTGCGCATCCTGCGCCCGCGGCACTTGCACATCCATGTGCGGCGCTTGCGCTGCCGGATCGCGTGTCGGCATTGCGGCTGGCGCGCTTGCAGAAACGGGCTTGCGATTCACTTCCGAGAGTGCGGTGACCAACGATTCGACCGTTACCGGGCGCAGCAACACGTGCTCGGCTTCCGATTCGGTACGGGTGGTGATCG
Organism: Lysobacterales bacterium; assembly: GCA_038226665.1. Taxonomy (GTDB): domain Bacteria; phylum Pseudomonadota; class Gammaproteobacteria; order Xanthomonadales; family Xanthomonadaceae; genus SZAS-103. The sequence goes on from JBBRQI010000002.1 coordinate 125,815, forward strand.
CAATCACGTACTTGCTGCCGTTGTGCACCTTGAGCCACGTCATGTGGCCGTAGATGGATTCCAAGTCGACGATGAGAACCTGCGCCTGCGCTTCCGGCACGAGCGCCCATTGCCCGCCAAGCCATTCGTTCGCATCCGAAAACATCGCCTTGAGCCTGGCTTCCTCGGCACGATCCATACCGGTGAAACAAAGTGTCGACATGGCCGTATTCCCCTTGCGACGGCGCAACCGTCATCCATTGCAGTGTTGTCGAAGCGGCGGTATCCGTCAACGCGCGGGTCTGGCCTCGCTACGCGGCGCGCGGATTGTGTTTCGGAAGATGGCTTCTCAGGAAATTCATCTGGTCGGCGAGGATATGCCGGTTCGACAGGATCAGGTGCTCGACCCAGCTAGGCCGGTAAGGCACAGCGAGCAGCGGCATGCCGGCCTGTTGCGGCGTGCGGCCACCCTTGCGCGAATTGCAGTGGAAGCACGCGCAGACGACGTTCTCCCAGATGTCGCGACCGCCGCGCGAGAGCGGCACGACATGGTCGCGGGTCAGGTGATGGCGGCTGTATTCATCGCCGCAATACAGGCAGAGGTAGGCATCGCGCGCGAACAGCGCGGTGTTGGTCAGCGCAGGCGAGGGCACCAGTGCATGGCCGCGCGCATGCCCGCGCGCCGCGACGATCGGGTGCAGGTCGAGTACGCTTTGCGCGCCAAGCAGGCGGTTGTAGCCGCCGTGCACGGTGAGACAAGGCTCGCCGAGCGTCCACACAACGGCCTCGCGTACATACAGGCAGGCTGCGTCCTGCCAACTGATCCAGTCGAGGATGCGGCCGTGCGCATCCAGCGAGAGCACACGCGGTCGCGCCCCATCATTTGCTCGACAAGTCTCGACGGAACTGTTTGCGTGAATGCCGGCGAGAACAGCGATGTCGGCGAGAGCCGCGATGTCCGCAAGAGCCGCGACGCCGCCAGGCGATGTCGAGCTGGCGTGCGCCCGGTGACGGACGAGGCGGCGATGCGCTGTATCAGGCTCCATGGGACTTCAGCATATACACCAATGACGGCAATTTGAGTAGGCAGGCCCTGGCTGGCGGCCGCCGGTCAGCTGTCGAACAAGGCCGCGTCGAGCGCGAGCAATGGCGATGCACCGGAACGGATCGCAGCGGCGTGCGCGAGAGTACGCGGCAGGATGCGCGCGAAATAGAAGCGTGCGGTCTCACGCTTGGCGGTCTTGAAGTCGTTCGATTGCGCGCCGGTATTGGCTGCGGCAACCGCTTTGGCCCACCAATACGCGAGCGCGACGTAACCCGAGTAGAACAGGTAGTCCACCGATGCCGCGCCGACCTCGTCGGCATTCGCCATCGCCTTCCTGCCGACTTCCATCGTCAGCGCCTGCCATTCCTGCGCGATCAAAGCGAGCGGAGCGACGAATTCGGCGACTTCCGCATTGCCGGATTGTTCGGCGCAAAATGCCTGGATCATGCCGAGGAATTGCTGCAGCCCCGCGCCCTGCAACTGCATGATCTTGCGGCCGAGCAGGTCGAGTGCCTGGATGCCTGTGGTGCCTTCGTACAGGGTCGTGATGCGCGCGTCGCGCGCGAGCTGTTCCATGCCGTGCTCGGCGATGTAGCCGTGGCCGCCGAAACATTGCAGCGCGTGGTAAGTGCATTCCACACCCCATTCGGTGAGGCAGGCCTTGACGATGGGCGTGAGGAAGCCGAGCAATTCGTCGGCGCGTTTTTTTTCTTCCGCATCGTCGGTGTGCTCAAGCACGTCCACCAATGTTGCGGCGTGGTAACTCAGCAGGCGACCGCCTTCGATCAGCGACTTGCAGGTCAGCAACATCCGCCGCACATCGGGATGCACGATGATCGGATCGGCGGGTTTGTCGGGGAATTTCGGACCGGATAGTGAGCGCATCTGCAGGCGGTCGCGCGCGTACGCGAGTGCGTTCTGGTACGCGCGATCTGCAAGCCCCAGGCCCTGGATGCCGACCGCGAGACGAGCGGTATTCATCATGGTGAACATCGCCATCAGGCCTTTGTTCGGTTGCCCGATCAGCCAGCCCTGCGCGCCGTCGAAATGCATCACGCAAGTGGCCGAGCCGTGGATGCCCATCTTGTGTTCGATGCTGCCGCAGCGCACCGCATTGCGCGCGCCCATCGCGCCATCGCGGCCGACCTTGTACTTCGGCACGATGAACAGCGAAATCCCTTTGGTGCCCGCAGGCGCATCCGGCAGTCGCGCGAGCACGAGGTGCACGATGTTTTCGGTGAGATCGTGTTCGCCAGCGGTGATGAAGATCTTGGTGCCGCTGATTGCGTAACTGCCATCTTCATTCGGAACCGCGCGGGTTTTCAGCAAGCCGAGGTCGGTGCCGCAATGCGATTCGGTCAGGCACATCGTGCCGGTCCAGCGACCTTCGACGATGGGCTTGAGGAAGGCTTCCTGCTGCCACGCATCGCCGTGGTGCTTGAGCGCTTCGGTCGCGCCGTGCGAGAGCAGCGGATAGTTGCCCCAAGCCAGGTTCGCCGCGTCGATCATTTCCTTGAGCGCGACGCCGAACGATTCCGGCAAGCCTTGTCCGCCGAATTGTTCCGGAGCGACCAATCCATTCCAGCCGCCTTCGACGAATTGTTCATAGGCATGCACGAAACCCGGCGGCGACGTTACCGCGCCGGTTTCCTTGTCGTGCGTACAGCCGGCTTCATCGCCGATCGCGTTGAGCGGCGTGAGCACGGTTTCGGTGAACTTCGCAGCCTCGTCGAGCACCGCGTCCAGCAGGTCGCGTTGCGCGCTGGCGAAACCGAGCCGCGCATACAGAGCTTCAGCGCCGATCACATCGAACAATGCGAAACGGATGTCGCGCAGTGGAGCTTTGTAGCTATTCATGCATGACTCCGAATCAGGTAATGGACTGCGTAAGGCGCAGATGGAACGCGATCGAATGGGTCAGCGCAGCACGCCGTTGAGTCCGGGAACCGGGCTCAAAACGCTTTCGAATGTGTACGGATAGTCGCCCTTGGGATCCGATGTGGTGATCCTCCCGGCGAGCTTGTAGCGGATATTGCCGGTGTGCAACGCCGCGAGAGCCTGCGCCGCAGCCGGTGATGGCTTGAGGCCGACTTCGACGATATCGGCGGACTCCGGACCGATCCGGATCGCTGGCGCTGCACTGAGGCTGCCGCCCGCAGTACCGGCGAGTTCGATCTTCGCATCGACTGTGGCGAACGTCGTCGAGACATTGCTGTAGTTCTGCAGCCGCAACTGCAATTTCCAGCTACCGTCGGCCTGCACCGTGACCTGCTGAATGCTGGCGCGCGGCGGAAAGATGTTTCTGACCGGACTACTGGAACAGCCGACAAGCACGAGCAGCAGGATTGCAAAGGCCCGGTTACGTCGAACTGCGCACATGATTGGCATCCGGATGCGTATGGTGCAGAAAGGATAACAGGCGCGCGCGGGTGATCCTGTGCGGTGTCTGTGACGGCATGCCCTGTACGGAATGTCCGGATAGAACAACGGCTCGCGTTGGAATCTTCATCAGTTCCGGGAGTTCCGTGACGAAGGTCGCACTTCGCTGGTATGTCTGGTGGTAGTTTCGGGCAGTATTTGGGGAGAGGAACGGCGCGTCGCCGGCGAAATCCGGCGACCGCCGTGATATGTCGTAGTCCACCCAGTCGGCTTGCACGTCGCGGAGATCGTCATGAATCGCACGAACCCTTCCACTCCCGGGCGCGTTTCGGGGATGCGCCTGCTGTGCGTATCGATCATCTTCGGCTTCGGCTGCAACGTCGTGATGGGGCAGACCGTTGGTTCGAACGAGGGCGGCACAGTGCCGCATCCGCTGCCCGAATTTCCCGCGAACAACTGGTGGAATACCGACATCAGCAAGGCGCCCCTCGATCCGAAGTCGACGAACTACATCAGTTTCATCGGCAGCACGCGCAGCCTGCACCCGGATTTTGGCGGCAATGCGAGTGCGAACTACGGCCCAAACGCGACGTATGGTTTTCCGTACATCGTTGTTGATGGAGTTGCAGGCATCGGCAAGAGCCCGCCCCCGCTGCAGGCCGTGCAGTTCGGCTATTCCAATGAGAGCGACGGCGTCGACCACACGACCGACACCGCTTTCCCGTTCTATCCGATTCCGCCTGAAGCAACCACCACGCCGAAGTGGATCGAATGCGGCGATCCTGGCAACGTGGACGACCGCAACAATTGCGATCGCCACATGCTGATCATCGATCGCGACCACAAGTACCTCTACGAACTCTGGAATGTTTGGTACGACAGCGCGCACGCGCAGTGGAACGCTGGCTCGGGCGCGTTCTTCGACATGACCAAGAACGCGCGGCGGCCGAATGGCTGGACTTCGTCAGATGCTGCGGGGCTGGCGGTGTTTCCCGGATTGGTGCGCTACGACGAGGTTTACAACGCCTACGGCACCAGCGTGCCTTCGATCAAGCACGCATTCCGCGTGACCGTCCGCTCGAGCAATGGTTACGTCTATCCGGCCTCGCACCAGGCTGGTTCCACCGCCGGGGCGCTGCCGATGGGTGCGCGCCTGCGGCTGAAAGCGAGCACGGATATTTCCGGCTACCCGGCGGAAATGCAGAAGATCTTCCGGGCGATGAAAACGTACGGCTTGGTCGTCGCCGATAACGGCTCTGACATGTACGTCAGCGGCACCTACGACATCAACTGGAACAACGACGTGCTCAACCCCGCCTTCGGTGGACTCAAGGCGAGCGATTTCCAGGTGGTCCAGCTCGGCTGGAAGCCGCCGCTGAGCAACCTTGCGGCGACACCGAATCCGGTCGTGGGCGGCTTCAGCACGACCGGAACGGCGACCTTGACGGCCGCAGCGCCCGCGCCCGGCGCCGTGGTTGCGTTGACCGTGTCGGGTCAGTTGACGGTGCCCGCGAGCGTCACCGTGCCTGCCGGCGCGACCACCGCGACGTTCAGCATCGGAACCAGTGCCGGCACCAGGCTAACGAATCCGGTCGTGACGGCCACCTATTCGGGCAGCGTGCAACGCGTGACCGTGCAGGTCGAGCCACCGCCCGTGCTGCACGCGATGGCCGTGAACCCGAATTCGATTGCCAGCGCCGGAACCGCGACGGGAAGCGTCACCTTGTCCGAAAGTGCACCGGCCGGCGGCATTGCAGTCGCGCTCGCGAGCACGAACACGGCCGTGGCAACGGTTCCGGCGAACATCATCGTGCCGTCCGGCTCGGCAACGGCATCCTTCAACGTGACCGGCAAGACCGTGGCGGCCAAGACGACCATCACGATTTCCGCGACCTATTCCGGTATCACGAAGACCGCGGCGTTGACCGTCAATCCTTGACCGTCGTTGCGTGATCGACGACGCGGTGCGTGTACGCTACAGCTCCTCACGAGCGCCGCATTTTCCACCGCTCTATCCTGACAGCGGCTTGCCGGAACAGGATGTGTCGGACAAAATCGATGGGATACCCATGGCCAAGACCCGCATCGCACTTGACAGCATGCTCGACGAACTCGAGCGCGACCTGCAGATGCTCACGCTGAATTCCGCCGACAGCGACGATGTCCTTGGCGCGTTTGCCGGACAGGCAGACACGATCGAAGCCAGCGCAGGTGCAGAGGACCTGGCGCATGTGCAGGAAAGGATCAAATCCATCCTTGCATCGCACGGCATCATCGCGTCCGAAAACGATGCCGCATGCAACACTGGTGGGTGATGCGGATCCGGCTCGCAGCGTTCGACGGCTGCACCCCTAAAAACCAACACCGACACTGGAGCAGATCCGTCCGCAAATCCTCGCCCGGAGGATGTTTTTGTTTGCGACGTCTTCAGCGCGTCAGTTCGTAATAAACCAGCGCCAGTCCGGAAATGCTCACTTCCTGCCGGGTCGTGTCGGCGCGCTCTCCAAGCTGCGCATGCGCATGTTCGGTGAACAAGATCGCGTTGCGCGACGCGATGTCCTCGCTGAGTTTGCACGACAGGTTGACCTCATCGCCAAACAGGTCCTGATTCTCGATGTTGAGGATGCGGCCGTAGCCGATGCCGATCGATGCGTACAAATGCCTGTCTTCGGGCAGGACGAAGTTCACCATCTCCAGCCGATGGATGATGTCCAGCGCGGCCGCGAGCGCGGCCTGTACGGTGTCAAACAGGCAGAACAGGTTGTCCGCCTCGGTCTTGATCAATCTGCCGCCGTGCGTCTTGATCGACGGGCAGGTCATGCGGTGCATTTGGTGGATCATCAGCAGGAACGAGACGATGCCGTGAGTGCGCGTGGTCCGGGTGAAGCCGGTCATGTCGAGGATCAGGGTCGCCTGGTCCTGGCCGAAACGCGACTCGACTTCCGCAGCGATTTCGATGTGTTTTTCGGGGTGTTCGATCATCGAGTCCAGCAATGCGTCCAGCGCCTTGCGCGAGTTCGTCGGCGGGTTACCTGCGTCGATGGCGTTCGGTTCGGACATGATGCTGCGAGTGTAGGCCAAACGGTGCTGTGGCTGTGCAAATTGTCTTGGATGCCGATCAGGCGCGTGCATGTGCCTCGCTCGCATTCTCGCGGATGAATTGCAGCAGTGCGACCAATCCGTTGCTGCGCGTCGGCGACAGATGTTTCGCGAGACCGATGGCGTTGATGTAATCGGGCTCGGTCGCGAGGATTTCCTGCGCGCTGCGCCCGGAATACACGCGCAACGCGAGGAAGATCAGGCCCGACACGATCGCCGAGTCGCTGATCGCGCGGAAATCGAGCCGCCGCGCATCGCCATCGGCGACGATCCAGACCATCGACTGGCAGCCGAGCAGGCGGTTCTGTTCGGTTTTCAATTCGTCGGGAAACGGCGGCAGCTTGCGGCCGAGATCGATCAGGTATTGATAGCGCTCGGACCAGTCGGAGAAGTAGCCGAATTCTTCCGCGATGGCGGCTTGCGCGGCGGCCGTGGAGGGCTCGAGCGGAAAAACAGTCACGCGCATTTCCTGGACCGGGCGAACAAGGATGTCCGGCGTTCGAAAATGTGGCAGATGCCTTTCACGGCATCTGCCCAGCACGTTTTCTCACCCAGCGGACACCTTGCGCTGTGTCTTCCAGCGCGATGCCTGCATCAGCGAGTGCATTCCGAATCGCATCGGCGCGCGCGAAATCCCGCACCGCTTTCGCGGCATTGCGTTCGTCCACTAGCGCCTGGATGCGCGCATCGTTGCTGTTGTCCGCACCGCGCGCGAACCAATCTGCTGGCTTCATCTGCAACAGCCCTAATGCGCGACCCGCGCCAAGCAACGCAGCCTTTTGCGCGGCGCGTTCCTCGGCAGTCGTGGCCTTGCGCGCAGCGGCAGCGATGCCGGCGATTTCCGCGAGGACTTTCGGCGTATCGAGATCGTCGTCGAGTGCGTCTTCGATGACTTGAGGGATCGCTGCGTTCGCATCGACTGCGATGTCTGCGGCCGCACTGTCACCCAAGTCGCGCAGCGTGCCGTACAACCGATCCAGCGTGCGCACGCTCTGTTCGATCAACATATCCGTCCAGTCCAGGGGTTGCCGATAGTGCCCGGATAGCAATGCATAACGCAGCGCTTCGGCCGGCACTTCCTTCAACAAGTCATGCACGCGAAAGGTGTTGCCGAGCGACTTCGACATCTTCGATCCGCCGAGATTCAGCATGCCGCTATGCATCCAGTAACGCGCGAAGATTTTTCCGCCGTGCCCGCACTGGCTTTGCGCGACTTCGTTCTCGTGGTGCGGAAACTGCAAATCCATGCCGCCTCCATGGATGTCGATGGTCTCGCCGAGATGCGCCTCGGCCATCGCCGAGCATTCGATATGCCAGCCCGGGCGTCCGCGACCCCACGGCGAATCCCAGCCCGGCAAGGTTTCGTCAGACGGTTTCCACAACACGAAATCGCCGGGGTCGCGCTTGTACGGCGCGATATCAATGCGCGCGCCGGCCAGCATGTCTGCTGGATCGCGACGCGAGAGCTTGCCGTAGTCAGTGAAACTGGCGACCGAAAACAGCACGTGGCCTTCGGCGGCGTAGGCGTGGCCGCTCGCGATGAGGCGCTCGATCATCGCGATGATCTGCGTGATGTGCGCGGTCGCGTACGGAACGACATCGGGTTTCAGCAAGCCAAGCCCGGTCATGTCCTCGGCGAACGCCGCGTCGTAACGCGTTGTGATCGTCCCGATCGGCGATCCCAGTTCGCGCGCTGCGGCGTTGATCTTGTCGTCGATGTCGGTGATGTTGCGCGCGTACACGACATGCGGATAGCGCCGCTTGAGCGTGCGCGCAAGCATGTCGAACACCAGGAAGGTGCGCGCGTTGCCGATGTGGATGTAGTTGTAGACGGTCGGCCCGCAGACGTAGAGCGTCACGCGGGCAGGATCGGCGGGGACGAAGGATTCGATGCGGCGCGTAAGGGTGTTGTATAGATGCACGGTGGCGGATCGACTTTGCGGAGACGTAGGCAAGTGTAACAACCGGACATCATTCAGAAAGCGTTATCAGGCATGGTTCAGCGGCGGGATGATGGAATGCATCTCAAGCACGTGCGACCTATTCACCAGGAGTGGCATCATGAAATCCGGCTATCTGTTCGCCCCGCTGGCCATCGCCATGGGAATGGCCGCCTTCGCGCCGAATGTCAGTGCGCAGCCTTATCCGCCGCAACCATATCCGCCACGCGCCGCGCAGGAAACCGTCACGTACGGATATGCGACAGTATTGCGCGTCAATCCGGCGTTCGAGACTTACCACACGATGGAGCAGCAATGCGACGACGGTGGTTACCAGCGCGTGCAGAACGACACGACCGGCGGCACCATCCTCGGTGCGCTTGTTGGTGGTGCGCTCGGCAACACGGTTGGCAAGGGCGATGGCCGCAAGGCGGCAACCGTCGCCGGCGCGGTTGCAGGTGGCGTGGTCGGCCACAACATCGCGAAGAACAGCGACCCCGGTTACTACCAGGGCGGTTGCCGGATGGTCGATGTCGAGCGCGACGACCGTCGCCCTGCGGGGTTCGATGTCGAATACAACTACAAGGGCGACGTATATGTCGCGCGCATGCCCTACGATCCGGGCGATCGCATCCGCGTGCGTGTTTCGGTCGTTCCGGCCGAGGATGGCCCGCGCCGCTGAGTGACCCGCGATACCAGCGATCGTGATTTTTCGACGCCTCTGTCATGACGACAGAGGCGTCGCTCTGTCTGGCCGGATTTTTCTTGAGACGTTCGACGCGATCCGCCATCAGGTGGATCATTGCCGGATGCTGGTGGCGACCCTCAAGGAGTGACGTATGGAATTGGCGACAACGAATTGGCTTCGACCGGTTGAACTGGTCGGAACGCATGTGCGGCTGGAACCGTTGCACTCCGGGCATGCCGATGGGCTGCGCAGTGCCTTGGCGGATGGCGAGCTCTGGCGACTCTGGTACACGGCTGTACCGACGCTCGATACGATGGAATCGTACATCGCAACTGCGCTCGCCGAACGCGATGCCGGCTTCTCGCTGCCGTTCGTTGTGCGCGATGCGAGTGGTGACATCGTCGGCAGCACGCGCTATTGCAATGTCGATGCGGCCAATCGCCGCCTCGAGATCGGGTACACCTGGTATGCGGCGCGCGTTCAACGCACGGCTTTGAACACCGAAGCGAAGTTGCTGTTGCTGCGCCACGCGTTCGAGGCGCTTGACTGCATTGCGGTCGAGTTCCGCACGAACTGGTTCAACGAGCGATCGAGACATGCCATCGCACGGCTCGGCGCAAGGCAGGACGGCATCCTGCGCAACCACCGGCTGATGCCCGACGGCAGCTATCGCGACACCGTTGTGTTCTCGATCATCGCGTCGGAATGGCTGGCGGTGCGGCAGAACCTGCATTTCAAGCTGGGGAATGGAGTGCAGCGGTCGTGATGGAAACCATCGGTGCTCCTGTCGCTTGAACGCAGGCGCAGCTTTGCAAAGACGCGAAACGTCCGGCGATTCGGGTCGGTTCGCAGACTCAGCTCGGCCGCTCGACGGTGCTGTCAACCCCGGTCAATATTTCCGAAAGCGAATCGGGGTCGATGGGCTTGACCACGTGCCGGTTGAAGCCCGCTTCCTGCGAACGCCGGCGATCGGCGTCCTGCCCCCAGCCGGTGATCGCGACAATGGTGGTGTGCTTCGCCCACGGCAGTTCGCGGATGCGGCGGCAGGCTTCGTAGCCGTTGAGCTTCGGAAGACCGATGTCCATCAGGATGACGTCGGGCTGCAAGTCCTTCGCTGCCGCCACGCCGTCCATTCCGTCGTATGCGGTGCGCGTTTCGTGACCCATCATTTGCAGCACCATTGCCAGGCTGTCCGCGCTGTCCCGGTTGTCGTCCACGATCAAAACGCGCAATCCTTTCTTGCGTACGATCGCCGGAGTCTCCAGCGCCGAAGGTTGAGCAGCGGACGCGATCGCGACGGGAAGCCGGACAGTCAAGGTCGAACCCGTGCCCGGACCTTCGCTGTGCGCAACGACCGTTCCACCATGCATTTCCACCAGGCGTCGCACGAGGGTGAGGCCGATGCCGAGGCCACCCTGGGATTTTTCCAGGGACTGATCCACCTGCGCGAACATCTCGAAAATGGTATCGAGCTTGTCGGCCGGAATCCCGATGCCGTCGTCCTGGATGAAGACCACCACTGCGTTGTCGAGGTGTTGGGCAGTCAGGCGGATTCGACCTCCGCTGTCGGAGTATTTCGCGGCGTTGTTGAGCAGGTTGGAGAACACCTGCGCCAGCCTTGTCAGGTCCGCGCTCAACAGCACCGGATGATCGGGAAGGGCAATCGTCAGCGCATGACCCATCTTTTCTATCATCGGGCGGCTCGCTTCAACCGCATTGTTGATCACGTTGGCAAGTTCGACCGGCTCCTTGCGCAGTTCGATGCTGCCGCGGTTGATGCGGCTGACGTCCATGAGGTCGTCGACCAGTCGCACCATGTGCGTCAGTTGGCGATCCATCAGCGTGCGCGCCTGTTCGAACTGTTCCTTGTCGCCGGAAATACGCATGAGGTTGAGGCCGTTGCGGATCGGCGCCAACGGGTTGCGAAGCTCGTGCGCCAGGGTCGCCAGGAATTCGTCCTTGCGCGTATCGGCCTGCGACAATTCCGCAGCAAGCCTGCGCAATTCGTTTGCGGTTTGACGCTCTTCGTGGATGTCGGTATTGGAACCGACCCACATGCCGACGTTGCCCGTCTCGTCCTTCAAGGCTACCGCGCGACTGACATGCCAGCGGTATTCGCCGTCCGCACGCCTGATGCGATGCTCGAACAGGAACGGTTTGCCGGACGCTAGCGCTGCCTTCCAGACCTGCGTGTTTTCCTCGACATCGTCTTCATGGACGAATTGCGTCCAGCCCCAATCCCTGATTTGATCGAACGTGAGCCCGGTGTAGTTGATCCATTCCGGGTTGAAGTAATCGACATCGCCGTTAGGCTTTGCGGTGAAGATCTTTTGCGGCATCGAGGACATCACGAAGCGAAGGCGGCTTTCGCTTTCCCGCAATGCGTCTTCCGACTGCTTCAATAACGTCACATCCAGCACCGTGGCGCCGATGCCAAACTTTGTTCCGGCCGGATTGCTGACTGGATAATAATTCACGAACAGGTGCTGCTTTCCGGTCGATGTGTTTGGCATTCGCCGGGTAATCTCTTTTTGCACGAGCGGCTGGCCAGTGCGCTGAACCTTGCGCAAATCTTCAAGGATCTCCTCGGGTATTCCCGGAAGCACCTCGGAGATCGTGCGGCCGAGATGCATTTCGAGGGGCAGTCCATTGATTTGCGCAAGGGCATCGTTGAGTTTGACAAAGCGCAGATCGTTGTCGTACAAGCCGATGCCGATGGGTGCGTTCATCAGCACGGCGTCGAGCAATGCCACAGTCTCGGCGTTTCGCTGGTTGGCCGCGGCGATGTCGGCTGCTGCCTGGTGCCGCGCGGTGATGTCGCGGAACACGAGGACGGCTCCGGCGATCTTCCCGTCCTGTGTGCGGATCGGCGCGGCACTGTCGTCGATGGGGCGTTCGGTTCCGTCCCGCGCAATCAGCACCGTGTGGTTCGCGAGGCCGACAATCGCACCCTCCGCCAACGCGCGAAGGGCCGGATTGTCGACGGGCTCGCGCGTGGTCTCGTTGACGATCCTGAAGACGATATCCAGATGCTTGCCTGTCGCGTCCTCGGCAACCCATCCGGTCATTTTTTGTGCGAGCGGATTCAGGAACGTGACGCAGCCCGCTGGATCGGTCGCGATCACGGCATCGCCGATGCTGAGCAAGGTCGCATGCAGCAACTCACGTTGTTCATGGATCAAGGCGGACGCTTTGGCTTCGTAGCGCAGGCCGCGCTCGACCAGACGCACGACAACCAGCACCATGAGCAGGCCAAGAGCCGTCACGATCAAATTGGTGATGTTGCCGAGCCAGAGAATGTGATCCTTGCGTCCGGTACGGGCCCTGAGCAGTTGTTCCTCGGCCACCTTCATCGTGCCGGTCTGCGCCTTGATGTCACGGACCATCCGTTCGCCTTCGCCCGTGCCAACGAACGCGCGCGCCGCCGCAAGATTCTGTTCGCGGGCGATGTCGATGCCGATCCGGAGGTGTTCCAGATAAGCGGCGATCGCGATATTCAATTTGTCGATGCGTTGCTGTTGATCCGGATTGTCCGCAGTCAAAGTCTTCAGGTGCGTTATCTGCTTCGGTTCCTCCATGACGGCGGCTCTGTAGGACTGGATAAACATGTCCAAGCCGGTCGCGACATACCCGCGAAAACCATCCTGAGCAACCACCAGCGACAGCAATGTTTCGTCGATGGTGGCGATCACTTCATGGGTGTGGCTGACCCAGTTGGCATCCTCGTAGAGCTGCTGCGTATTCCGGTACGACAGCGCGGAATCGACGACAAGCAGCAGGACGACAGCCGCGAGGCCGAATACAAACCGTTTCATGTTCGTGAGGCGTTTCACTGGGTGGTTTCTCCCGCGCCGTGTGCTGGTTTGACTGATGTGGCATGTGCGTGGTCATTGTACGGATTCAAAGCTGCTTGCGAACCCGTGCACCATTGATGCGCGCTCATGATCAGACGGACATGGGCAGATCCTGGAGATCGGTCAGGAAATAATTTCGAGATTCTGAAAAATTGGACGCTGTGCATCCGCACCCGTCATCGAAGAGCTGTCTTTCGCTGTTGGCACAACCATTGCAACGACCAGCATACGGGCACGATGCTTCATGCAGCCCGCTCGCATCCGGAGAAGCAAATGGCAAGTGTGTTGCCCACGATCACGCCACTCGGGCGCTTGTACGATCCGTTGCTTGAATTGGCTGCGCGCGTCCGGGACGCGCTTTCAACGAAGCGACAGACTGTCTGGGTCGACGACCGAGGCAGCGTCTTCCTGAACGAGGCGGATCTCCTGCAACCCGTGTCGTCAGGGTCGATCATCGGCACGTATCATTTTCGTACGCCGTTGTACGTGATCGAAGGCGACTTGCGACTTGCGCTTCGCGAACGCGCGAGTTGCTGGATCCTCGACTGGGATGCGCAAATTCACGCGACGCGCACCAGGCAGACTGGAATCAAGCGGCGCATGAAATCACGCCGAAGGCCACGGAGCCTGACGCCCGAATCGTATCGCGTACCTGACCTGATCGCCTAGACAATCGCGAATGCAACTTGGCTGGTAACGTCCAAGAGCATATGAAGATCGCGCAGGACGTACGCAACCTGCGAATTGAAAAACGCAAGCGACGGGGCAGTCCGTCACTGGTCTTTGCGGAATCCGTCCACGCGCCTTCTTCTGAGTTATGCAACGCCTTGTCGATGCGCGAGTGTTTGTGCGCTCCAATCTCCAGAACCCACAGCACCCTTCGCGCCATGCACGGCAAGCGCCTGCGCGTCGGGTCATGCTATGGGCCGCATCGACGTTTCCGGGCGCTGCAAGACGTGATCGACCCAGAAAATATTTCCGGATTGTGCAAGGAATGCATTGCATGAGGCTGCACGAGCCTGATTTTCGCGTATTGCACTTGTTGGCACGGCGCTTGCAAAACTATTAGGGCAGGGAGGAATATCGGCCATGGATGGCCATGAGGTCAGGATGACTGATGAGCCCGGTGGCGCAGGAGCGCCGGCAGTCAAGGATGACTGCAGAAGCACGGAGTCCTGATGGTACAGCGGACAAGCTTTGGTGCTGGGCTATACGGAGCGGGGATTCCCGCTCCTTTTTTTTACGGGATCGCGATCAGCGATCCGAATGCACATGCATCAGCGCGGCATCGTCCCGAGAAGCCGCATGCAGCGTTCGCAGCCTTCTTCGATCTGGCGCATCAGCATTTCGACTTGCTCGTAGCGTTGCTGCTCAAGTACGCCTCTGATCGCGCTCGCTGCGATCGTCGTATTGCCTAACGCATTGCGAAAATCGTGGATCCAGTGATCGCGCTCCGTGCGGGATGCATCGGCAAGCGGATCGATCGGATGCGACGCGCGCAAATCGGGCGTCACGACCTCGTGTGAACTTCGCATGGTGTCGTTCCTTTACTTTGTTGGATATCGAATCGCATGTTCAATGAAGCGGGTTTTCGTTGGCACTGTTGCTGCCTCGGGTTCGATTCGCTTGCCGGCCGATTCCAGCCCGCGAACGGCCCCGCGTTGTAAAGCTGGGGCAGAACGACGGGGGATCACTGGCGGGAAAAGAGTCTTCGATTTGTTCATCCAGCTTGCGCTCGGATTCGTCCACGCCCGAACGATGCAGCCATTGACCCAGGCCAAGTCCATCCATGATGTTCATGCAAGCTCCCGAGAAGATCCAACCGGTTAAATCAAATATGAAACCGCGCAGCGAATCAACAAGAGCAAGCAGCATCCATGCCATGCCCCGGCATCGATGTAAGAACCGGTATCGGGCATGTGATTATTTCACGCTGGAGACTAATCGCGATGCAGCGTGCGGCCCGATGGTGCACACTCATGCAATGCAATTGAATTCGGGAATGCGATGAATTCCTCAGCCGCACCAGCCAGCCAGTTGCTGATCGTCGATGATGATGTCGGCTTCGTGCATGCGGCTGCTGAAATCGCGCGGCAGAAGGGTTTCGAGATCACGATTGCCGGAAGCGTCGCCCAGGCGATTGCCCGGCTGGAAGGCGGCCAATTCGACCTGGCACTGGTTGATTTGTCCTTGCCTGACGGCAGCGGCATGCAATTGCTCGATCACGTCGATCTGGCTCGCACGCAGACTGTCCTCATCAGCGGCCAGCCGACGCTCGAATCTGCGTTGCAGGCGGTTCGCTTGCCTGTCGTCGATTACATCATCAAGCCGTTGCAGATCGAGCGTTACCAGGAATTGCTGGCGAATGCGCAGCATCGACATGCAAAAGTCGCCGCAGGTATCCATTGGCACGGCATGGCAGGCGGCGCCGCGCTCGATCCGATCAAGAACGCGATTCGCCGCGTCGCACCGACCGACGCATCCGTTCTGGTCGTCGGTGAAAGCGGCACGGGCAAGGAATTGGTCGCGCGCGCGGTGCACGAAGAAAGCGGACGCACTGGCGCGCTTGTCGCCGTCAACAGCGGGGCAGTTCCATCCGAATTGCTTGCGAGCCAGTTGTTCGGCCACGAGAAAGGCAGTTTTACCGGAGCGCATTCGCGACACGCGGGGTTCTTCGAGCAGGCCAACGGCGGCACCTTGTTCCTGGATGAGATCACCGAGATGCCCTTGCACCTGCAAGTGCATCTGCTGCGCGTGCTTGAAACGAAGAAAGTGCGCCGCGTCGGCGGCCAGACGGATATTCCAGTCGACGTGCGGCTGGTTTCGGCAACCAATCGCTTGCCACGACAGGCGATAGCCGATGGCCGGTTGCGCGAGGATCTGTTTTACCGGCTCAGCGAGTTTCCACTGTCGTTGCCGACGCTGCGCGATCGTCCCGACGACATTCCGCTTCTTGCGCAAACATTCCTGGATCGCCTCAACGAGCGCTACGCATCTCGCAGATCGTTCGGCAATGGCGTAATGGAGCGGCTGAAACGGCATGGCTGGCCGGGCAACGTGCGCGAGTTGCGCAACGCAGTGCAACGCGCCTACATCCTAGCGAACGGGAATCTCGTCGATGTCGCGTTCGAAACGCAGGTTGTGCGGGAACCGCTGGCCGAGGACATGCACTCGATCACCTTCGGCATCGGCACGACGCTCGACGAGGTCGAACGCCGGATGATGCTCAAGACCCTCGCGTACTACGACAACAACAAGCTGAAAGCCGCGGAGGTGCTTGGCATCAGCGCCAAGACGATCTACAACCGCCTGTCCCGCTACCAGAACGATGGGGACGACAACGCATCGGTGCGGGCGAAGGATGCGGGCAAAACCGAACCTGGAACCTGATGCGATGGAAAATGAACACATCCCGGCCGGAACGCCGGAGGAAATCAGACATGCGGTTCATGCGCTGCGCAACGGCATGAATTCGCTCTTGATGAATGCGGCCGTGCTGGCAAGCCGCGCGGACGACGTTCCGGAGTCGCTACGGCCATTCGTCGAACGGATCAAGCAATCCGGGCAGTTGTGCAGCGAGGAGCTTACGCGTTTGTTCGCGTTGATCGACGCGTGGAAAAGTTGACGCCGGGCAGTACGGTCTGCTGACGGCTCGCTGATGTACGGCGATTGGATCTGAAGTTGCACGCGATCCATATCCGCCAAGGCCCCAAGAAAAGTGAATGATCCACTACTCAAGGTGCGGCAGTGGATTTTTTCACATGACGGAAAATCTTTCTCGCTTGAGAAAATTCCCGAGGCGAACAGTGCTCGCATGAACCAGCTTCCGTGAAGTTCCGGAGCGTTGCCTGCGCATGGTGATGAGTCGCGTCCTCCTGGCACAGAGATTGCTTTGAATGGCATCCATGAGGCGCATGCATCGCGTTTCGCGATCGTCACAATCCGCGATAGCCGCGATGCCAACACCTCTCCATCAATAGATCAAGAGGCCCGTCATGCAAACAATTCCGATGACGATGCAAAATATGCTGCTGACGGCGCAACAACGGCACAAGGAAATCACTTCGGTAGAAAGTTGCCTTGCGTACCCCGAAATGATGCATGTCCCGCCTGCATTCAATCGCATGGCGCACACCGAATTGGCGATCCTGTCGGAAGCCGACGAGAATCTTGAATGGGAAGACTACTGTCCCGCCTACGCACTGGGTCTGCTGACATTCGAGGCCTATTTCCACGCGCCGCACCGTGGGAGGTCGGGCACCGAACTCAAGGATCAATGGAACGGATTGCGCGGGTCGTCGCGGCTTGGATGGGAGCAGGCACAGCCGATCATCGCGCGTTGCTGGAACGCATTAGCCGGGCTGGAACGCGAAGGACAGCTACAGGCGTGATCTTCATCGTGAAGACCAGGCTTCATTGAAGATTTGTGTTTTGCCACGAGATCGCGCTGCCGGACACGCAAGGACTGGACATGAAAACGGCCGCGCTTGGCGACCGTTTTGAAAGCTTGATACCGCAAGCTCGGTATTGCAACGGAAAATTGGTCGGGGAGACAGGATTCGAACCTGCGACCTCTACGTCCCGAACGTAGCGCTCTACCAGACTGAGCTACACCCCGACTGAGCCGTGCATTCTAGTGGTCGCGGCGCGGGCAGGCAAGCGCGGCCGATACATTGCGGCTGCATGCGGCCGGAATCGGTAGAATCCGGGCTTGATACCCAGGAGTAAATCTTGATCAAGCCCCGCACCATGCCTGGCGTCATGGAATTGCTGCCGCGCGAGCAGATCGCATTCCAGCGCATGCTCGATGTCATCCGTCGCAACTACGAGCGCTTCGGCTTCCTGCCGATCGAAACCCCGGCGATCGAACTGTCCGATATGCTGCTGACCAAGAGTGGCGGCGAGACCGAGCGCCAGGTGTATTTCGTGCAGTCCACCGGCGCGCTTGCCAAATCCAACGAAAGCGGGGCGGGCGAGGGTGTGCCTGAACTCGCGCTGCGTTTCGACCTCACCGTGCCGCTTGCGCGGTACGTCGCCGAACACGAACACGACCTCGCATTCCCGTTCCGCCGCTACCAGATGCAGCGCGTCTATCGCGGCGAACGCGCGCAACGCGGTCGCTTCCGCGAGTTCTACCAGGCCGACATCGACGTGATCGGCAAGGACAGTCTGTCGATCCGCTTCGATGCGGAATTGCCGGCGGTGATCCATGCGGTGTTCATCGAACTCGCCATCGGGCCGTTCACGATCCACATCAACAACCGCAAGCTCATGCGCGGGTTCTTCGAGGCGCAGGGCGTGGTCGGCGGTGAATTGCAGGCGCTGGTGCTGCGCGAGGTCGACAAGCTCGACAAGCGCGGCGAGGACCATGTGCGGGAGACGCTGACCGGTACGGGTTTCAATCTGCCCGTCGCGGCCGTGGATCGGATCATGCAGTTCGTGAAAATACGCTCCAAGTCGCATGCCGATGCCTTGGGGCAACTCGACGGGCTCTTGGACGAATTCCAGAGTGTTGGCAACGCCAATCAGTTGTTGCATGAAGGTGTGGTCGAATTGCGCGAAGTCCTTGAACTCGTAAGCGGCCTCGGTGTTCCTGAGTCGCATTACGCGATCAACCTGTCGATCGCGCGCGGCCTCGACTACTACACCGGCACCGTGTTCGAGACGATGCTCAACGACCACCCGCAGATCGGTTCGATCTGTTCGGGCGGCCGCTACGACGACCTCGCCAGCAACTATACGAAGTCGAAACTGCCGGGTGTCGGCATTTCGATCGGCGTCACCCGCCTGTTTTGGCAGCTGCAGCAGGCGGGGCTGATCGACCAAGCCGAAAGTTCGGTGCAGGCATTGGTCGGCCTGCTCGACGATGCGCGACTGAACGATGGACTGCAGATTGCGCGCGAATTGCGCGCTGGCGGCATCAACACCGAAGTCCAGCTCGAATTGCGCAAGCTTGCACGGCAGATGCAATACGCCGATCGCGCGGGCATCCGCTTCGTGGTGCTGGTCGGCGAAGACGAGGCTGCGCGCAGTGTCGTGACGGTGAAGGACATGCGTCGCGGCGAGCAGTTCCAGGTCGCGCGCGCGGAACTCGCCGGCGCATTGCGCGTCGAGATCGAGCAATCGCGCGCCATGCAAGAACGGGGAACAAGCGCATGACCGGCATCGTGCAATTGAATGGCATCTCGCTGACCCGCGCGCAGCTCATCGAAGTCGGTCGTGGCGCAAGCGTCGCGCTCGACGCGCAACAGCTGCATGCGGTGAAGCGCGCGGCGGATTTTCTTGCCGAACAGGTGCGCCGCGAGGAACCGATCTACGGCGTCAACACCGGTTTCGGCAGCAACGCGGACCGCCTTCTCGGCGCGCATCGCGTGCGCGATCGTTTGCCCGGCGCCGTCCCATCCGTCGAGGTGAGTCTGCCGGAAGTTACCTTGCATGAAGAACTGCAGCGCAACCTGATCATCACCCACGCAGTCTGCGTCGGCGAACCGCTCGCGACGGACATCGTGCGCGCGATGCTCGCGATCCGGATCAACACGCTGATGCGCGGGCATTCCGGCATCCGCGTGGAAACGCTGCAGGCGCTCGCGAACCTCCTCAATGCGGGCGTCGTTCCCCTCGTTCCGAAGATGGGATCGGTCGGCGCGAGCGGTGATCTTGCGCCGTTGTCGCACCTCGCGATCGTGCTGCTCGGCGGCGGCGAAGCGTTTTACCAAGGCCAGCGCATGCCCGGCGCCGAAGCGCTCGAACGCGCTGGCCTCGAACGCGTGCGCTTGTCCTACAAGGAGGGCCTCGCGCTCAACAACGGCACCGCGCAGATGCTGGCCTGCGGCGTGCTCGCGGTGGACCGACTCGAACGCCTGCTCGATACCGCCGACCTCGCGGCGGCGATGACGATCGATGCGTTCGCCGGCCGCGTGCATGCATTCGACGAAGCGGTGCATGCGCTGCGTCCGCATCCGGGCCAGGTCCACGTCGCTGCGCGCTTGCGCGCATTGCTCGAAGGTTCGACGCTCGCCGACATCCCATACCACCTCGTGCCACGCTTCGCGTCCTGGCAGCCGCAGAGTTGGGACACGGTGGCATCGCAGGCGCTGCGCTTCGACATCCGCTGGGACTGGGTGCCGCTGGACCAGCGCCACGGCCGCGAGAAGTTCTACCAGCGTTTCCGCCCGTTCCGCGGCGGCAAGAAGCACCAGCCGCAGGACAGTTATTCGCTGCGCTGCGTGCCGCAGGTGCACGGCGCGGTGCGCGATGCGGTGGCGCAGGCCGCGCGCGTGATGGATATCGAGCTCAACGCGGTCACCGACAATCCGTTGGTGTTCCCCGACATGCAGGGCGTGC
Source organism: Lysobacterales bacterium (assembly GCA_038226665.1). Lineage (GTDB taxonomy): Bacteria > Pseudomonadota > Gammaproteobacteria > Xanthomonadales > Xanthomonadaceae > SZAS-103. The sequence continues at coordinate 146,143 of JBBRQI010000002.1, forward strand.
GCTTCGTGGAGGAGCAGGTCATTTCGGCCGGCCACTTCCACGGAATGCCGCTCGCGCTCGCGATGAGCTACGTCAAGGCGGCGATTCCGGTGCTTGCATCGATCTCGGAGCGGCGCTTGAACAAGCTCGTCGATCCGGCCACGAACGATGGATTGCCCGGCTTCCTGATCGGCAACGAGGATTCGACCGAGTCGGGTTTCATGATCGTGCAGTACACCGCTGCGGCGATCGTCAACGACCTCGCGAGCCGCGCGCATCCGGCGTCGGTGTATTCGATCCCGACTTCGGCGAACGCCGAGGACCATGTGTCGATGGGCGCGAACGAAGCGCGCCATGTGCTCGACATGACCGACGACCTCGCGCGCGTGCTCGGGCTGGAGCTCTACACGGCTGCGCAGGCGCTGGATTTCCGCAGCGACATGATCCACGCGGCGCAGGAACTGGCGACTCGCAGCGACGCGGCCGGCCTGGCGCGCAAGATCCACGGAGGACCGGCGGAAAGCGATCCAGCCCGCAGCGCGTTCCTTGCCGAAGTCGAAGCCTTGCGCGCGGAATTGGCCGCCGCGCCCGCGATCAAGCCGGGCAGGGCGATCGAAGCCGCATGGCGCGCGCTGCGCGAGGCGATCCCGTTCATGGCCCGCGACCGCGCGATGGATGGCGACGTCGCGATGGCGGTCACGCTCGTCGACAGGGACGTCCTGCTCGACGCAGCGCGCCACGCCGCCGGCTGACCGCCGGGCTCCAGCGCGATCGAGGGTAGCCATGCAGGCGTTGCCTGCATGGGCGCCAGCTGAATCTTGCCGAATCCCGAGCCTGCCCGGGTGTTGACCCATCTGGTCGATCATGCCAATGTATTAACGCGTTAATACATTGAATCATCGCGAGACACCCATGAAACGCCGTTCGCTTCCAGTCACCCGTGCAAAGGAAAGTTCCGCCCTGCGCCAGCTCGGCGAGGCGCTGTGCAGCCTGCGCGATGCGTCCGAAGCGCGGTTGTTCCTCGAAGACCTGTGCACGCCGGCGGAGCTCGAAGCCCTGGCCGACCGCTGGCGCATCGTGCCCTTGCTGCTCGCGGGCGTTCCCTACCGCGAGATCCACGACCGCACCGCGGTGAGCGTCACCACCATCGGTCGCGTCGCGCGCTCGCTCGAGCGCGGCGCCGGCGGATACCGGCTGGCCGCATCGCGGCTCGGCCACCCCGACGCAATCCATTGATCCAGCCGCCATCGGCACGTAGGCGCCATGCAGGCGCCGTCGTTCCATCCTTGTCCGGAGTTGCCATGAAATCGCGTGACCGCTTGCGCATCGCCATCCAGAAGTCCGGGCGCCTGTCCGAGCCTGCCCGCGACCTGCTGGCGCGCGCCGGATTGAGCTTCCGCGAAAGCCGCGACCGCCTGTTCTGCTATGGCGAGTCGTTGCCGATCGATTTATTGCTCGTGCGCGACGACGACATCCCCGGATTGATCGCCGAAGGCGTCTGCGATCTCGGCGTGGTCGGCCGCAATGTGCTGCAGGAACAGGGACTGGAGCGCGCGAGCTCCGGATTGCCGGGTGGATTTTTCGAACTGCGCGCGCTCGGCTTTGGCTCGTGCCGGCTTGCGATCGCCGCCCCGCAGGAAAACGCATGGCGCGGTGTCGCGGATCTCGCGGGAAGGCGCATCGCGACGAGCTACCCACGGCTGCTTGGCCGATGGCTGGCCGCGAACGCGGTCGATGCGGACGTGGTGATGCTCTCGGGCTCGGTGGAAATCGCGCCACGGCTGGGCAAGGCCGACGCAATCTGCGACTTGGTATCCAGCGGCGCGACGCTTGCGGCGAACCAGTTGCGCGAAGTGGAAATCGTGCTCGAAACCCAGGCCGTACTCGCCGGACCCGCGCAAGCGTTCACCGACGAACGCGCCGAGTTGGCCGCGTTGCTGTTGCGCCGGCTCGATGGCGTGCTCTCGGTACGCGACAGCAAGCTGGTGCTGATGCAGGCCCCGCGCGTGGCGTTGCCGGAATTGTTGCGCCTGCTTGGCGACGCCGACGTACCGACGCTGACCTCGATCGAGGGCCGTGCCGACGACGTATCGCTGCAGACGGTCTGTCGCAGTGCAGTGACATGGCAGCGGCTGGAAGACATGAAGAAAGCCGGCGCGCGCGGCTTGCTGGTGTTGCCGGTGGAGCAGATGCTCGCATGAATGCCCTGATCTCCGTCACCGCATCGCCGCGGCTCGCGATCAGCCGCTGGTCCGATCTCGGCGATGCGGAGCGCGCCGCGTTGCTTGCCCGGCCCCCGCGTCCGTTGCAGCAGTCGGACGCTGTCGCACGCATCATCGAACAGGTGCGCGCCAGCGGCGATGCCGCGCTGCGTGCTTTGACGCGTCGCTACGATGGCGTCGAACTGGCTGCGCTGGAAGTGGACGCATCGGCGCTTGAAGTCGCCGAGTCCGCGCTCGACTCCGCACTGCATGCGGCGATGCGCAACGCACTCGCGCGCATCGAGGCGTTCCATGCGGCTGGCGCGCCGACCGGATACGCGCTCGAAACCGCACCCGGCGTGCGTTGCGAACGCATCCTGCGGCCGCTCGACCGGGTCGGCCTCTACATTCCCGCCGGCTCGGCGCCCTTGTTTTCCACGGTGCTGATGCTCGGTGCTCCAGCGCGCCTGGCCGGGTGCCGCGACGTCATCCTGTGCACGCCACCGCGTGCCGATGGCCGCACCGATCCGGTCGTGCTTGCTGCAGCGCACATGTGCGGCGTCACGCGCGTCTTCACTGTCGGCGGCGCGCAGGCGATCGCGGCGATGGCCTTCGGCACCGAGAGCATTCCACGTTGCGACAAGCTGTTCGGCCCCGGCAATGCATGGGTGACCGAAGCCAAGCGCCAGGTCGCGGCGATGCCCGACGGCGTAGCGATCGACATGCCAGCGGGGCCGTCGGAAGTGCTGGTGATCGCGGATGCCGATGCGAATCCCGCGTTCGTCGCGGCCGATTTGCTTGCGCAAGCCGAACATGGGCCGGATTCGCAAGTGCTACTCATCACCAACAGCGCGACGCTCGCGGAATCCGTGCGCGTCGCGGTCGAACGCCAACTAGCGCAGTTGCCGCGCCGCGCGATCGCAACGCAGGCATTGGCGTGCAGCCGCATCATAGTGGTCGATGGGCTGGACATGGCGATCGAACTCTCGAATCACTATGCGCCCGAACACCTGATTCTGCAGGTTGCGGATCCCCGGTCATTGCTGGCGCAGATGCGTGCTGCCGGTTCGGTCTTCCTCGGAGCGTGGTCGCCGGAATCGGTGGGCGACTACTGCAGCGGCACCAACCATGTACTGCCGACCGACGGGTGGGCGAAGGCCTACAGCGGCGTATCGGTCGCGAGCTTCCAGCGTTCAATCACCGTGCAGGAACTCAGTCGCGACGGGCTTGCGGCGATCGGTCGCGACGCGATCGTGATGGCCGAAGCCGAGGGCCTGCGTGCGCATGCGCAAGCCGTGCGCATCCGACTTGCGGAACGCGGAGTCGTGCCATGAGCGTGCTCGACCTCGCGCGGCCGGACCTGCTCGCGTTGAGTGGATACTCGTCGGCGCGCATGGAGGCGGGTGGCGGCAGCGTGTGGCTCGACGCGAATGAATCGCCGTGGCCGCATGGCGATGCGGCCCTCAATCGCTATCCGGAACCGCAACCGACTCGCCTGCGCGAGCTGCTCGCCGCGCTGTATGGCGTGGACGCGGCGCAATTGCTGGTTGGGCGCGGCAGCGACGAGGCGATCGACCTGCTCGTGCGCGCGTTCTGTTGCGCTCGCGAAGACTCGATCCTGGTCCAACCGCCGACGTTCGGCATGTACGCGGTGTGCGCGGCGGTGCAGGGCGCGACGGTACGCAGCGTGCCGTTGCTGCGCGAGTCAGGGTTCGTGCCGGATTTCGATGCGGTGCTCGCTGCGGTCGATGCGTCTGTGAAACTGGTATTCGTCTGCGCGCCGAACAATCCGACCGGCGACTTGCCGTCGCGTGCATCGATCATCGCGTTGGCCGATGCATTGCGCGGACGCGCGCTGGTGATCGTGGACGAGGCTTACATTGAATACGCGGATGGCGAAAGCCTCGCCATCGCCGTGGCGTCGCACGACAACCTGCTGGTGCTGCGGACGTTGTCGAAAGCGCATGCGCTGGCCGCCGCACGGATTGGTTGTCTGATCGCCGCGCCCGACATCATCGGCCTGCTGCGCCGGATCATGCCCCCGTATCCGTTGCCGACACCCTGCGTCGAGGCGGCGGAAGCCGCTCTGTCGCCTTCCACATTGCGCCGGACACGCGAGCGCATCGTGCTGGTGCGCAGCGAACGGGAATTGTTGCGCGATCGACTGGCGCGGTTCTCCGACGTGCGCGAGGTGCTCCCGTCGCAGGCTAACTTCCTCGCCGTGCGTTTCGACGATGCGGGTGCGCGTTACCGGCAATTGCTCGCGCACGGCATCGTCGTGCGCGATGTGCGCCGTTATCCGGAGCTGGATGATGCACTGCGGATCACGATCGGCAGTCCCGAGCAGAATGCCGCCTTGCTCGCTGCGCTGGAACATTCGCTGGAGTGCGCAGCATGAGCGGCCGCAAGATCCTGTTTATCGACCGCGACGGTGTCCTGATCGTCGAGCCGCCCGACGAACAGATCGATTCCTTCGACAAGTTCCAGTTCGTCGCTGGCGTGATTCCCGCGATGCTGCGCCTGCGCGATGCCGGCTACGACTTCGTGATGGTGAGCAACCAGGACGGCATGGGAACGGCGAGTTTTCCGCAGGCGAGCTTTGACGGCCCGCAGAATCTGCTGCTGCAGATACTCGCATCGCAAGGCATCGTGTTCAGGGAGGTGCTGATCGATCCGAGTTTTCCCCATGAGAACCGCATGCAGGATGGCGTCCCGACGCGCAAGCCGGGAATCGGCATGGCGCTGCACTGTCTGCGCGACCGCAGCATTGATCTTGCGCGCAGCGCGATGGTCGGCGACCGCGGTACGGATATGGAGTTTGCGCGCAACCTCGGCGTGCGCGGATTCCTGATCGCGCCGGACAGCAACGACTGGAGCGCGATCGCCGATGCGCTCTGCAATGCTGGACGTAGCGCGCAGGTCGAACGCACGACGCGCGAAACGCAGGTGCGCGTGGCAGTCGATCTCGATCGCGCCGCTGAACCGGTCATTGCCACAGGCCATGCCTTCTTCGACCACATGCTCGAACAGCTCGGCAAGCACGGGGGCTTCGCGCTGAGCGTTCGATGTGACGGCGACCTGCAGGTCGACGAGCACCACACGGTCGAGGACTGTGCGCTCGCGATCGGCGAAGCGCTGCGGCAGGCGCTTGGCGACAAGCGCGGCATCGCTCGCTACGGTTCGGCGCCCGCACGCGTCATCGAGGCAGACGGCGATGGCCTGCGCGCGACGTTCACTCTGCCTATGGACGAGTCGCTGGCCGAGGCTGCGCTGGACCTGTCGGGACGCGCGTACTTCGTGTTCGATGGAGCATTCCCGCGCACCGAAGTCGGCGGCCTCGCGACCGAACTCGTGCCGCATTTCTTCCGCTCGCTGTGCGATGCGGGCGGCATCAACCTGCACCTGCGCGTGCGTGGCGAGAACACGCACCACATGGTAGAGGCCTGTTTCAAGGTCGTCGCGCGCGCGCTGCGCATGGCGATTCGACGCGAAGGCAACGCGCTGGCAAGCACCAAGGGTCTGCTGTGATGGAGGGGCTGACGTGATGCGCATCGTGCTCGTCGATTCGGGCGGAGCGAACATCGGCTCGGTGCGCTATGCACTACAGCGACTTGGCGTGGACGCCGCACTCACCGGCGATGGCGACGCCATCCGCCGCGCGGACCGGGTGATCCTGCCGGGCGTCGGCGCGGCTGCGGCGGCGATGCATCGCCTGCGCGAACTCGATCTGGTTTCAGTCCTGCGCGAACTCGACAGGCCGCTGCTCGGGATCTGTCTCGGCATGCAGTTGCTCCATGCTTCGTCGGAGGAAGGCGACGTGGATTGCCTCGGCCTGTTGCCTGGACGCGTGCGGCGGATGGTCGCTGCTCCCAGCGTCCGGATACCGCACATGGGCTGGAACCGCCTGCGCAGATGCGCCGCCGATTCGCCGTTGCTGGCCGGGATTGCCGACGGCGCGCAGGCGTATTTCGTGCACGGCTATGCTGTCGGCGAAGACGACACTACGGTCGCGACCAGCGAACACGGCGCGCGTTTCGCAGCCGTCGTGCAGAACGCGCACGTCGCCGGCGTGCAATTCCACCCGGAACGTTCCGGACCCGTGGGGCTGCGGCTGCTCGCGAATTTCCTGGGGCTGGCATGAACACGGACTTCACCCTGTATCCGGCGGTCGACGTGCGCGGCGGTCGCGTGGTGCGCCTGCGGCAGGGGGACTATGCACAGGAAACGCGCTACGGCGACGATCCCTGCGCGCTGGCCGAAGCCTATGCGGGTGCCGGCGCCAGTTGGCTGCACTTGGTCGATCTCGATGCGGCGCGCGTGGGCGGCTACACGCTCGCGACGTTACTGGGAAGGATCAAGTCGCGCACTGCATTGCGCGTGCAGACCGGCGGCGGCGTGCGTTCCGCCATCGATGTGCAGGCCTTGTTCGATGCCGGAGCGGACCGCGTAGTGGTCGGGTCGCTTGCCGTGCGCGAGCCAGACGTGGTGTCCGGATGGATTGCGCAATACGGCAGCGAGCGCATCGTGGTCGCGCTCGATACGCGCGCCGATGCGGATGGACGCTGGCGATTGCCTGTGCATGGCTGGACCGAGCTCGATGCGGATGGTCCGGGGATCGATCTCGAAGCCGTATTGACGCCTTATGTCGCGACCGGCATGCGCAACCTGCTGTGCACCGACATCGCGCGCGACGGCATGTTGTCGGGGCCCAATTGCGATCTGTACCGGCAGTTGCATCAGCTCGCGCCGGGAATCGTGGTGCAGGCTTCCGGCGGCGTGCGCGATCTTGCCGACGTGCGCGCGGCGCGGGCTGCCGGATGCGGCGGCGTCGTGCTCGGACGTGCATTGCTCGAAGGCCGGCTCGACCTTGCGGAGGCGTTGGCATGTTGACCCGTCGCATCATTCCTTGCCTCGATGTGCGTGATGGCATGGTCGTCAAGGGCGTGCGCTTCCGCGACCACGTCGTGATAGGCGGCATCGAGGAACTCGCGTTGCGCCATCGCGACGAAGGCGCCGACGAACTCGTGTTCTACGACATCACCGCGAGCCCGCAGCAGCGCACGGTCGATCGCGGCTGGGTCGAGCGCGTCGCGCGGATCATCGACATCCCGTTCTGCGTGGCTGGCGGTATCCGCAACGTCGCGGATGCACGTGCGATCTTGCACGCCGGCGCCGACAAGATTTCAGTGAATTCGCCTGCGTTGCGGCGGCCGCAATTGATCGCCGAACTCGCCGATGCGTTTGGCACCCAGTGCATCGTGATCGGCATCGATTCGCTGCGCGACCCGGATGGCGAGTGGCGGGTTCGGCGCGACACCGGCGATGCCGAGGCCACGCGCGCGCTGTCCTTGCGCACGCTCGACTGGATCGTCGAGGTACAGAAGCTCGGCGCAGGCGAGATCGTGCTGAACTGCATGAGCAGCGATGGCGTGCGCAACGGTTACGATATCGCGCAACTGTCGGCGGCGCGCACTCTCTGCGACGTGCCGCTGGTGGCGTCCGGCGGCGCGGGAAACAGCATGCATTTCGTCGATGCATTCGTGCAGGCGGACGTGGATGCTGCGCTTGCGGCGAGCATCTTCCACGATGGCAGTGTGCGGATTCCCGTACTCAAGCGCGTGTTGCGCGAGCACAGGATCGAGGTGCGCGATGATGTCTGACGTGACTTCTGCAACGTTGGAGAACCTGGCTTGGGACAAGCAGGGCGGCCTGCTGCCGGCAATCGTGCAGGACGCCGCGACGCATCGCGTGCTGATGCTCGGCTACATGGATCGCACCGCGCTGGAGGCCACGCTCGCTAGCGGTCGCGTGACCTTCTACAGCCGCAGCCGTGCGCGCTTGTGGGTCAAGGGCGAAACCAGCGGCAATGGATTGGAGTTGGTGTCGATCATGACGGATTGCGACAGCGACAGCCTGCTTGTACAGGCGCGGCCACGAGGCCCGACCTGCCATTGCGGCACCACGAGTTGCTTCACCGATGCACCCGGCGATTTCCTCGCCGAACTCGACGCACTGATCGCAAAACGCCACGCCGAACGTCCGCAGAGCAGCTATGCGACGCAACTCTTCGACGCAGGCATCCGTCGCATCGCGCAGAAGGTTGGAGAGGAGGGGGTGGAGACGGCGCTCGCAGCAGTTGTGCAGGACGATGCTGCCTTGCTCGGCGAAGCGGCCGACTTGGTCTACCACCTCACCGTGCTGTTGCACGCGCGCGGGCTTGGATTGGGCGACGCCGTTGGCGTCCTGCGCGAGCGCCATGATCCCGGAGTCGTGAAGGAGTAGCGCGTGGCCGAATTGCCGACCGATCTTCCCATCAAGTTGTTCCGCAACGCCGGGACATGGGAGAAGTGGCTCGTCGCACACGTCGGCGAAAAGGGCGCGTGGCTCAAGATCGCGAAGAAGGGCAGCGGCACGACATCGGTGAGCTATGCCGAGGCGCTGGATGTGGCGCTTTGCCACGGCTGGATCGACGGCAAGAAGCAACTTTGCGACGCCCAGTATTTTCTGCAGCGTTTCACGCCACGACGTGCGAAGAGCTTGTGGTCGAAGATCAATATCGCCAAGGTCGAAGCCTTGATCGCGACGGCTCGCTTGGCTGTCGGTGGCCACCGCGAAGTCGAAGCGGCGAAATTGGATGGCCGATGGCATGCGGCCTACGAACCGGCGAGCAAGATGGATGTGCCAGAGGAACTGGCTGCAGCGCTTGCGAGAAACCCGAAGGCACGCGGATTTTTCGAGCAGCTCGACAAGACCAATCGCTACGCTTACTGCTGGCGTGTACACACCGCAAAGAAGCCGGAAACCAGACTGGCGCGCGTCGAAAAATATATCGCGATGCTCGCGAACGGCGAGAAGATCCACAACTGAGCTGCATGCGTTATCGCGTGCTGCTGCGTGCTGCAGATTCCGGAGGCGATGGTGCGAACGGCACCGGTGCTGCGGGCTGCAATGTTGCGCGCCATGTATCCAGTTTTTTCTGGATCTCCGGACCGGCCCAGTACTGCGGCTCGGACGGCGTTTCGTTGTCGCGCTTTTCCCAACCAGTAATCGTCGCGCGCGCGCGCAGATAGGCGTCGTGGAAATCAGTGGTCTGGTTCAATGCTTCGGCGAGGAATGCCTTGCCGAACCAGGTGATCTGCGAATCCGATCCGCAGCCGAACGACGTGCGGTCGCTGCGCGCGGCGGTGATGACCATCGTGTGCGGCTCGCGCAGCGCAGGAATGAATCCGCCTGAATAGCAAGCTGAGATGACGATGACGCGCCAGCGGACATGCGCCGCGTCGAGCGCATCGCGGATATCGGCGGGAGTGAGCTGGTCGAGCGGCATTGCGCCCATCGCGACATACAACTGGTGATCGCGGCTGCCGTGGCTGGTCAGGAACAGCAGCAGGATGTCCTCGTTGACATCCATCGTTGCGGCAATGCCGGACAACGCGTCGTAGAGATTCGTGCGCGTGGCGAGAGGCATTTTCTCGAACGTCGCTGGCGAGTTGATCAACTGAAGCGTGCGGCCATTGGTGCCGAATCGCTGCGCGAGCAGTTTCGGCAAATAATCGACTTCATTGCGGAAGACGTTCTCTTCGCCATCGCCCGCGAATCCGAGCGCATAGAGGTCGATCTTGCCGGGAGTTTGCGGACGCAATCGCTTGAGGCTTGCATCGACGAGATCAGGCTGCGCGTACATGAGGTCTTCGTAACTGGCGACGGGTCGACGTCCGTGTCGCTGTCGGCATCGTCCGGTTGCGATGGCAGAAACGATGCCAGCAGGTTCGCAAGTGATGGCAATGCTGATGACGACGATGTCCGCTGCGGCGCGAGTAGATCGTGCTTAGGAGCGAGCGGTGGAGTAGGCAGGATGTCGGAACGACCGACGAAACGTCCGAGCACGAATGCTGCGCAGACTGCGACGGGAATCAGGATCAATCGCGGGCGCATTGATTCAATGGCGCACGGCAGTCGCGACAGGCAAGGCGCAGCTGCTTTCGCGCAATGGCGACATCGGCATCATCGCGCGGAGTCAACATCGATCCCGGCGAATGACGTCGCACGCGGATGGCCTCGCGATGCCGCGCCCTCGCGCGACTGCGGATAATTCTCGATCCGATCGACCAGTGTCGTCTGCATTCCCGCAAGCCGCGCCGCATCGAGTTCTTCCAACACATCCGACAGGAACACGATGTCGCCCGGCGCGATGTCCAGTTGCTGGGCGATGCGCAGATAGCTGCCCACTTCGCGCTTGCCGCCGGTGTCGGTGTCGAAATTTCCCGCGAACAATCCCGACAGGTCGCCGGCTTCGCTGTGCGCGAACAACAATTTCTGCGCATCGACCGAACCCGACGAATAGACATGCAGGGGGATTCCGCGCGCATGCCAGCGACGCAGCGCTTCGGCTGCATCAGGATAGACATGGCCGCGATAATCGCCCCGCTCGTAGCCGTCCTTCCACAACATGCCTTGCAAGGCTTTCAGTGCGGGATGCTTGCGATCCTCGCGAATCCAGTCTTGCAGGATCTCGACGATGCAGTCGTCCGACACCACGCCGCCGATGTCCATCGCAGCCTTGTCGAGCCAGTGCCGCACGGCCGCATCGCCGACGTTGTGCTTCACGAAGCTCGGCAATGCGCGTATCGCGTATGGAAACAGCACGTCATGCACGAAGGCGATGGAACTGGTAGTCCCTTCAATGTCCGTAAGAATCGCGCGAATCATGGTGGGTGATGTTCTCCGATGCCGTCCCTGGCGCGGCATTGTCGCCCATCGCAGCCGGCCCGACCATCCTTGGGCTTCGCCAGCATTAATCTTCCACAAATGCCTTCAACCGCGCCAGCGAGCGATCCCATTGGCTTGAGACCTGCTCGAGGTAGGCCTTGATCCCGATCATCGATTTCGGGTTGAGCACGAACAGGCTTTCCCGGTCCGAACGCATGCTGCGCACGACGCGCGCGCCTTCGAGCACGCGCAGGTGCTTGCTGATCGCCTGTCGGGTGAGCGCGTGGCCTTCGGTGAGTTGCGCGATCGAGCTTTGCGATCCGTCGCACAACTTGGCCACTAAATGCGAGGCGCGTCGGATCGCCCAGCGCGGCGAAGACCATTGAGGCGGCCTGCGATTTGCTGGCAAGACTGGTTCTACCCGGCATGGCCTGCTTCGACATGACCACCTTCAACGTGACGCTGGATAGTGGCCAGCTGCTGCGCCCAGCCGTTATCGTTCATGCGGAACGCTTCGGCGCGGCGCGCTGCCGGAACTTTATGGGTTTGCCGCTCACGCGAGAAATGCAACCATTTTATTGCCTTTTAAAATCTTCCGGGCTGCACGGGATGTTGGCGTGCTCAGGACAGCCATGATGGAGGCGACTCGACCTTCGCAGCGTTCGCGCAGACACCACTCCAGACGAATCCATCGACATGGCTCATGGGTCTGCATGTCATGCATGGTTGATGCCGCACGTGTCCTGGAAGGGTACGGAACGAGGCTGTAGCCGCAGCTTGAACCTCGTCCCGCATGCACTCAATGACCGTCGTTCTGGTCGTTTTGCGGCGAAGCGCGGGCCGGCTTCGTTGGCGGCGGGTTGGGAATCGGATGCGGCAACGGCACCACGCGCGGTGGCGGGTTGGGCGTCGGGTGCGGCAATGGAACGACGCGCGCTGGCGGATTGGTGTGGTGGTAGGGAGGCGGATAGTCGATCGGGTAGTGGTGAGGATCGGGGATGGGATGCGGCAATGGCACGACCCGCGGCGGCGGCCCATGGTACCCAGGCGTCCCATGCCAGTTCGGATTCCTGTCCCAGCGTCCGCGCTCGCGATAGAACGGGCGGCCGCGATAGTAGGTGTCCCAATAGTTGCTTATCTCGAAGCTGACGATCGGCAAGCCGATGCGTGCGCCGTAGGTCAGCACCGGTGCGCGTTGGCCCTGATAGTCCGACTGGATGTAGTTGCCGGGCATCCACCCGCGGTCGCGGAAAACCACCACGTCGCACCATTGCCAGCCCGTGGTGCAGCCCACAACGGAAATCTGCGTACCGGCGCGAACGTCGGCTATCAAGGGGAAATCCCAGCCAGGGCCGGCGCGCAGATGGATGTTGCCGGTGACATAGCCGTTCGCCGCGTTGGCGATCGATGGCAAGCACAGCACGGGCATGGCCAGCACGAGTGCAGTCGCGATGGACCAGGTGAGTCGCTTCATGGCGTTGTCTCCGTCGGTGGAGTAGGTAGCCATCACGGCGCGTGCCGGCGTGGCGGGTGCGTGGTTGTTTGCAGAGTCTCCCGACAAGGGCATTGTTGCAAGAGCGCAAGGCACGATTGTTCATGAAGGACAATGGTGACCGTGCATGCGCTATGCATACGCTAGCCTGCAATCGAACCCTTGCGGCACGGACGATTACAATCCTGTCATGACAACACTTCTTCTTGCAGGCGCAAGCGGCCTTGTCGGCAGCCATGCATTGCAGCAGGCGCTCGCCGATGAACGCGTTGCGCGCGTAATTGCTCCGACACGGCGCGCATTGCCGGCGCATCCGAAACTGGCGAATCCGATCGTCGACTTCGACGATCTTCCGGCCGATGCACCTTGGTGGAAGGTCGATGCGGTGGTCTGCACGCTCGGCACGACGATCGGGCAGGCCGGTTCCGAGGCGGCATTCCGCAAGGTCGATTTCGACTACGTTCTGGCCGTCGCGCGGCTCGCACGCGCGCATGGCGCGGCGGCATTCGCGTTGACTTCTTCGCTCGGCGCGAATGCGGCATCGCGCAACTTTTACCTGCGCACCAAGGGCGAAACCGAACATGCGCTGCAGGATTGCGGCTTCGCGTCGCTGACCTTCGTGCGACCGTCGATGATCGGCGGCGAACGCAAGCGCGTGCGGCGACTGGAACACATCGGCATGCGGATGATGCGTGCGGCCGAGGTGCTGATTCCAAGGCGCTATCGGGTAGCGCCCGCCGAGAACATCGCGCACGCGCTGATCGAAGCTGCGTTGGTCGCTGCGCCCGGATGCAGCACGATCGAATCCGAGGCTTTGCAGCCGGCGCAAATTCAGTCCCGGCGGGCATGACTTCCAGCTATTGATAGATGCGCATCTTGCAGGCACGGTAGTGGTTGCCGTAGCCGTCGCATCCGGGTTGTCTGGATACTGTCTTCGCTTGGCTATGGGGATTCCAATGATCCGATTCAATCGCAATTCGCTGCATGTCGCAGTGTTATGCCTGCTTGCCGGGTTCTCGCCCATCCAGGGTCGCGCGGAGGAAGCGGCGATGCCGCAGGATTTCCTGCAAGCGAACATGGATACGTCGGTCGACCCGGGCAAGGATTTCTTCGACTACGCGAACGGCGGCTGGATCGCGCGCAATCCGATCCCGGCGTCGGAGTCGTCGTGGGGCATCGGCAATGTCGTAGACGATCAACTGCGCGTGAGTTTGCGCAACATCAACGAGAAGGCCGCGAAGACCGACAATCCGCCCGGCAGCGACCAGCAGAAAATCGGGGATTTCTGGACGACGGCGATGGATGCCGACAAAGCCGACCGACTCGGCATGCATCCGCTCGATGCCGAACTCGCGCGCATCGACGCCGTCAACAACGTGCACGACGTGCTCGACGAAGCATTCGGCTTGGTGCCACTGGGCGTGGGCGTGCTGTTCGGGCTTGACGTGTTGCAGGACGAGAAACACAGCGACACGATGGCGATCCATGTGTCGCAGGGTGGCCTGGGCCTGCCAGAGCGCGATTTCTACTTCAATCCCGAGAAGGGGGTGGCGCACATCCGCGAGGAGTACATCGCGCACATCGGCCGCACACTGGCGCTGCTGGGCCGCGATCCGGTCGAGGCGCAGGCTGCGGCGGCAAAGGTGATGGCGTTCGAGACCGCACTCGCGAAGGCTTCGCGCAAGCTTGAGGACATGCGCGATCCGCAGAAGAACTACAACCGGATGACCCCGGTCGAGCTGACCGTCAAATACACGCCGTCCATCCAGTGGGGCGATCGCTTTGGCGTGTGGAACCTGCATCCGGCATCGGTCGTGGTCGGGCAGCCGGAAGTCCTCGCCGCAGTCGACAAGCTGTTGCAGGAAACACCGGTGCCAGTGCTACGCGACTATCTGCGCTTCCATCTGGTCGACAGCTATGCGGAGACACTGGGCAAGCAGTTCGACGACGAAAGTTTCCGCTTCGACGGGCAGGTGCTCAACGGACTCAAGGAACAGCGGCCGCGCTGGAAGCGCGTGCTGGATGCCGAAGGCGCGGCGATGGGAATGGTGCTCGGCAAGATCTTCGTGCAGGAATATTTTCCGGAAGCGGCCAAGCGGCGCTATGCCGCACTGGTCGAAGCGATCCGTAGCGCATACAGCGAGCGTATCGAGCGACTCGAGTGGATGAGCCAGGAGACCAAGGCCAAGGCGCAGAAGAAGCTCGCCGCAGTCGCACCGAAGGTCGGCTACCCGGACAAGTGGAAGGACTATTCGGCGCTGGTGGTCGGGCGCGATTCCTACACGCAGAACATGATGAATGCGGCGCGCTGGCGCTTCAACGACGCGGTCTCGAAGTTTGGGAAACCTGTTGATCGCACCGAATGGGAGATGACGCCGCAGACCTACAACGCTTACTACAACCCGTCGAACAATGAGATCGTCCTGCCAGCTGCGATCTTCACGATTCCCGGCGTCCCCGATGCGCAGGTCGATGATGCCGTCGTCTACGGTTACGCCGCTGCCGGCACGATCGGCCACGAGATCACCCACGGCTTCGACGACGAAGGACGCCAGTTCGATGCCGCCGGCAACCTCGCGGAGTGGTGGACGCCGGAGGATGCAAAAAAATTCAACGCACACGCCGATGCCATGGTCAAGGAGTTCGATGCATACGAACCGCTGCCCGGCCTGCACATCAACGGCAAGGCGAGCCTCGGCGAAAACTTTGCGGATTACGGCGGCCTGTTGCTTGGCCTGGATGCATTCAAGAAGACCGAGCAGTACAGGCGAGGCGAGAAGATCGGCGGGCTGACGCCGTTGCAGCGCTACTTTCTCGGTTACGCGATGGGCTGGATGTCGCACCAGCGCGAAGAACGCCTGCGTTCGCGCCTGCTCGCCGACGTGCATGCGCCGGCGAAGTGGCGCGTGCTCGGCCCATTGTCGAACATCCCGGAGTACTACGAAGCTTTCGACATCAAACCCGGCCAGCCGATGTGGCGGGCGGAAGCCGATCGCGTACGCATCTGGTAATGCGCTGGCGATAACCGCTCAGGTGAACATGCGTGCATTCGTGTGTCCTGACATCGAAGGCGGCGAATTCCGCCTTCGACCGATGCAGCAATCCGACATCGCTGCGTGGTATGCATACTTGCGCACTCCGCATGTCTTGAAGCACACGAGGTTGGGATGCATGCGGGGAGGGTCTGCGATCGCTGATCGATGCGTATAACTCCGATTTCCCGTGATCGGAGCAAGCCTCGTGCATCACGTCGCTGATTCCGGAAATCCCAGGCAATTTTGTACAGTCGAAAACAGCAGCGTATTCTCTGATTCCTGCACGCGATGGAACCATGCATGGCCAAGGTCGTACTCGCATCCGCATTATCACGCTGGCTGCCCGAAGCATCGGGCAAGCCGGCGGGCGAGGTCGTTCTCGAAGTCGAAGGCGCGAGCGTTGGCGAGGTACTTGATGGCCTGTTCGCGCGGCATCCGAATCTGCGCGGTTACGTGGTGGATGAGCAGGGCGCGGTGCGACACCATGTCGCGGTGTTCGTCGATGGCGATGCGCTCCGCGACAAGCGCAACCTCACGCAGCCGCTTGGTCAGCGCGTCGAAGTGTATGTGATGCAGGCATTGTCTGGTGGCTGAAGCGAGGAGGCTCGGATGTCGAACAAGGGATTTATGTCCATGGGTGTTGTGCTGTCGACGGCGTTGGTCATCGCCGCAGTGCTGGCGCCGCCAAACGCGAACGCACAATCGAACGGCGACCAGACTGTGCAATCGGCTGCGAAGATCGGCGTCTATCGCGATCTGTCCGCGAACGAATCGCGGATGGCGGCGATCCGTCAGGACAAGGCGGAGATTGAGAAAGCGATCGCGAAGACCAACGCAATGCTGGCCCACGCCTCGCCTGCGGCGCGCGCCTGGGTGCATGAGGAAGGGCAGCGTCAGGCTCGGGGAGAATCATCCGGATCGGTGGTTGCCGCGGCCGCGCGGGCGCGATTCGGAAACAACCTTTCCGACATGGACATCGACCAGATCGTCCAGATGGCGATGATGCAGACTGCGCGCGATTCGGAGCAGGAACTGCACGACGAAGTCGTCCAGATGCAGGCGATCAACCAGCAAAAAAAGGCTCAGCGCGAGGCAAAGCAGAAGATGCACGAAAACCAGTCAGTCAATCGAGCCGCGATGCAGGCAGACTCCAAACCTTCCCGGTCGAGAGTGGCCCGTGCGGATCTCGCAGACTATGTCGTACGCATCAGCAACGACAAGGACAGCCTGGATGACGTGAGCGAGGAGCAACAGCTGAAGATGCAAATGATGATGGACCGTATGCAGAAGGCGTTGGAGGTGATGAGCAATCTGGCGAAGAAGGAATCCGATACGGAGAAATCCATCATCGGCAATTTGAAGTAATGCTATGGGTCAATGATCGGGAGGCGAACCATGTCTGATCAGATTCTGGTATCCACGCGCAAGGGATTGTTCGCGCTCGAACGCGGCAACGGTGCATGGCGCATCGCGCGCACGTCTTTCCTCGGCGACAACATCGCGCTGGCACTCGCCGATCCGCGCGACGGCAACTGGTACGCAGCGCTCGACCTGGGCCACTTTGGCGCGAAGCTGCAACGTTCGACCGACCAGGGCCGCACGTGGAGCGAATGCGCGGTGCCGGCCTACGGCCCCGACGACACCGTGATCACCGGCGACGGCAAGCCGCCGCAGCCGGCAGCACTGCGCCTGATATGGTCGCTGGAAGCGGGCGCTGCTTCGCAGCCTGGACGGTTATGGGCCGGCACGATTCCGGGCGGACTGTTCCGCTCCGATGACTTCGGTGCGAGTTGGCAACTCGTGCGTTGGCTGTGGGAACGCCCCGCGCGCGGCGAATGGTTCGGCGGCGGCTACGATGCGCCGGGCATCCACACGATCTGCGTCGATCCGCGCGATCCGCGGTGCTTGCGCGTCGCGGTGTCGACCGGCGGCGTGTGGCGCAGCGACGACGATGGCGAATCATGGACGCAGACCGCGGATGGCATGTTCGCCGCGTACATGCCCGAGGATCGCAAGCGCGATCCGAACGTGCAGGACGTGCACCGCATGGTGCAATGCCGCGCCGCGCCCGACGTGTTCTGGGCGCAGCACCACAACGGCGTGTTCCGAAGCGGCGCGAACGGCGACGACTGGCAGGAAGTCGCGAACGTTTCGCCATCGGTGTTCGGCTTCGCGGTCGCGGTGCATCCGCGCGATCCGGATCGCGCGTGGTTCGTACCCGCGACGAAGGACGAACGCCGCATTCCGCTCAACGGCGAAGTCGTCGTCGCGCGCACCCGCGATGGCGGGAAGAATTTCGACGTATTGCGCGAAGGCTTGCCTCAGCAGGATGCCTACGACCTTGTCTATCGGCATGCGCTCGCGATCGATGCGAGCGGCGATCGACTCGCGTTCGGTTCGACGACGGGTGGCTTGTGGACCACCGACGACCAGGGCGATCACTGGCAGGCATTGCCGGCGCGTCTGCCGCCGGTGCATGCAGTGACTTTTACTGGCGCTTGATCAACGCGTGGAGCGCGCGCTGCAGAGCAGGGCGCAATCGATCAGCGCACCTTGAGCTACGAGATCCAGACCTGATCCTCCTGCCTGATGTCAATCTTCTCGCTGGGCTTCACCTCCGACGTGGTACCGCGCATCAGTCTAGAACGCAACCCGCACCTGAGGCAGCCGACGCGCAAGGCGGTCAGCATCTGCGCGTTCTCAGTTGTGACCGTCACCTTCGCGATGCTTGTCTTCGTGTCCATCGCCATGGTCTTTGTCGTGGCCTTCATGGTCGTTCTTTTCATGCTTGCGACCGTATTCGTGATCGTGCTTGTAGTCGTGCTTGTAGTGTCCATATGCGTGGCCGCGTCCGTGCGTTTCAGTGTGTTCGACCCGGGCCGTCCGATCATCCCAGCGCACACGTTCTTCGCGGTCGAGGACGACTGTGTGGCCCCAGCGGCCATAAGTGCCGACGAACCCGCGCTTGAATGCAAAAAATTGAGGCGAACCTGGACGGATGCCATAGCCCTGTGCGACCACGCCCCATCCGCCGCCTCGATTGCGCTCGTAGCGATCGACCACTTCGCCGCATGGCCGTCCGATCGAATGCGCAAACGAGCAGGCGTAGTACACATCGCCGGGCGCCCAGCGCCGGGTCACGAGCAGATCCACCATCAACGGACGCGGCGCGCCGTAATAGGTCACCATTTCGTTGACGAAGGGTTCCCGGTAACGGACGCCGTAATCGTTGACTTCGACCATGCGATGATCGACCCATGCATCGCCGGTGCGTACGGAATAACCACCGCTTGCGGCAGCTACGCCCTGTGTCTGAACGCCCACGGCGACAGGTGGGGCAACCGGAGCTGCGATGCGCGCAGCGGCAGCAACTGGGGCAGCGACGGGGCGATCCTGCCAGTTGACCTGTTCGTTGCGGTCGACCGAGACCGGATGACCCCAGCGGCTATAGGTCGTGGCGAAGCCTTGCTTGAACGCCACGAACTGCGGTGAGGTCGGTTGGATGCCGTAGGACTGCTCCACCGCTATCCATCCGCCCGCACGATTGCGCTCGTAACGGTCGGCGACTTCCGAGCACGGGCGACCCATTGAATGCGCAAACGCGCAGGCGTAGTACACGTCGGCCGGAGCCCATCGCCGCGTACCCAGCAGGTCGATCACCAGCGGACGCGGCGCCGCGTAATAGGTGACCACTTCGTTGACGAACGGCTCGCGATAGCGCCCGCCGTAAACGTTGACTTCAGTCATCCGGCGGTCGATCCAGCCGTCGCCCGAGCGGGAAACGAAATACCCGTGCGAATATCCGCGCCTGACAAGGCCTGCGTGGCCATATCGCTCATCCCGGCCGTGCTTGTAGTGTCCGTACGCGTGACCGTGGCCATGCTCTCCGTGCTCGTGATCGTGCTTGTGGCCATGGGAATGGTCGGGGTCGGCATTTGCATTGCCGATCAGGCCGAGCGCGATGGCGAGGCTGAAGGTGACTGAGAGACGCATGAGGTTGACTTCCTTTTCTTGGCCAGTGGCCGGAGTGTGAACTGGTCCAATGAACCCATGCCCAACTACACGGCAGCTACGTGCGGAGGTGACCACCTGCCCGGGATTTCGCAAATTGCAAGGGAATCATCGAAATCCATCCCCTTTGGTCGGAAGAAAAAATGCGCATTGCACTCCGCACTACCAGATCCGCACGCGCTCCCCGGGCGCCACGTATAGCTTGTCGTCCGGCTTCACCCCGAACGCGTCGTACCACGCATCGATGTTGTGGACGACGCCGTTCACGCGGAACACGCGCGGCGAATGCGGATCGCTCACGACCTGGCGGCGGATCGCATCGTCGCGCAGCTTGCCGCGCCAGGCTTGCGCCCAGCCGAGGAAGACGCGTTGTTCGCCGGTCAGGCCGTCGATCACCGGCGCCGGCTTTCGGTGCAGCGATGCGTGATACGCATCGAGCGCAAGCGTGAGCCCGCCGAGGTCGGCGATGTTCTCGCCCATCGTCAGTTCGCCATTGATGTGCACGCCGGGCAACGGTTCGAACGAGGAATACTGCGCGCCGAGGCGCTTCGCGCGCTCCTCGAATTGTTTCGCATCATCCGCTGTCCACCAGTCGCGCAAGGCACCATCGGCATCGATCTTGCGGCCTTCGTCGTCGAAGCCGTGGGTGAGCTCGTGGCCGATGATGCCGCCGATCGCGCCGTAGTTGATCGCATCGTCGGCGTTCGGATCGAAGATCGGCGGCTGCAGGATACCGGCCGGGAACACGATGTCGCGCAGCGAGCCGTTGTAGGCGTCGTTGGTCTGCGGCGTCATCGACCAGTCGAGCCGGTCGACCGGGCCGTCGAGGCGATCGACGTAGAAACCCCAGTCGGCCGCGCCTGCGCGCACGACATTGCCGATCAGGTCGTCCTCGCGTACGGCCACGATCGAGTAATCGCGGGGATGATCCGGATAGCCCACCTTGATCGTGTAAGTTTCGAGTTTCTTCAACGCCTGCGTCTTCGTCGCCGCGCCCATCCAGTCGAGATTCTCGATGCGCGCGTGGTAGGCGGCCTTGAGGTTGGTGACGAGATCCTCGATCTTCGCCTTCGATGCGGGCGGGAAATATTTCGCGGTGTAGATCTGGCCGACCGCCCAGTTCAGGCTGCCGAAGCAATCGACGCGATCGCCGTTGCAGTCGCCGCCGGATACCGCGTGCACGCCGCGCTTCCATCGCGCCTGCTGCTCGGGCTGGCCGGACAGGGTTTTGTTGTGCATTTCGAAATGCGCTTCGGCGTATGGCTTGGAAAGATAGAACGCGGCGTTGTCGGCGATGTGCGCGGCGTGCCATGCCTTGATCGTTTCGATTGGCGTTTGCGCATACAGCGCGGCGAGTTTCGGGAACGCGGATTTCTCGCCGACCACGATGCGTTGCAGTTTTCCGAGACGTGCGTCCTCCAAAAATCCCTGCCACGCGAAACCGGGCGCGAGTTTCTGCAGTTCGGCGATCGACGTCGGGTTGTAGGTCGCGACCGGATCGCGTTGCTCGACCTTGCTCCAGCTTGCTTCGGCGATCCGCGTCTCGAATGCGACGACATTCTTTGCCGCGTTGTCGGGATTCCTCCAGCCGCTCAGGGCCAGCAGTTTCGCGACATAGCCTTCATATGCCGCTTTCTGTTTCGCGAAATCTGGCTTGAGGTAGTAATCGCGATCAGGCAGGCCGAGGCCGCCCTGGCCGATGTACACGGCGTAATGTTTCGGATCTTTCAGGTCGACATCGATGCCGAGGTTGAACAGGGTGCCTTCGAGGTCGCCGTTATTGCGGCCCATCAGCGCGGCCAGTTCGTCGCGCGTTGTCGCGTTGCGCACTGCATCGAGCTGAGGCGCGATCGCTTTCGCGCCGAGCGCTTCGATGCGCGCCTCATCCATGAAGGACTTGTAGAACGCCCCGACCTTGTCTTCCAGTGTCGTCGGTTCGTGCCCGGCGTGCGCTGCGCTAATCTCCATCATGTCGTGCAGGCGTTGCTCGGTCTTGTCGGTCATCGCCAGCCGTAGCGACACCGCAGGCTTGTCGGCGGGAATCTGGGTCCTGGCGACCCACGCGCCGTTCGCGTAGCGGAAAAAATCGTTGCCGGGTTTGGTCGCGGCGTCCATGCCTGCTGTGTCCAGTCCCCACGCACCGTATTGCGGCTTGCCGCCTGCCGCTGCCGCAGAGCCGGCAACCAATGAAACTGTGCACATCAACGCAAGCAACGAGAATTTCATGGCAACCTCTCCGGCATTCGAAGAATGCGATCGTCGCATGTTCGCATGGTCGCTTCCCGTGCCGAACGGACTATCCGGAGCTGGTGCCGGTGACGCGGCAATGGCACAGTGAGTGCGACGAGCGTTCACGGAAACCGAATGATCAGCGCAGCCCTGCCGCAAGATGAAGCCAGGCGCCTGGAAGCACTCCAGCGCTACGACATCCTCGATTCGATCTCCGAGCAGACGTACGACGATCTGCTCGCGATCGCCGCCGGCATCTGCGGGACCTCAATGGGTGCTGTCACCCTGGTCGATGCGCAGCGGCAATGGTTCAAGGCCAACAAAGGCCTGCCCGTGGACGAAACGCCGCGCGACATCGCTTTCTGCGCGCATGCCATTCTCACGCCAGACGAATTGTTCGTGGTGCCCGATGCGCTCGCCGATGTGCGCTTCTTCGACAATCCGCTGGTCACCGGCCACCCGAACATCCGTTTTTATGCAGGTGCACCGCTAGTGCTGCAAGGTGGCGAAGCGGTCGGCACGCTGTGCGTGATCGACGATAGCCCACACGACATCACGCCGTTCCAGAAGCGTGCGCTCGAGGGCCTGTCGCGCCAGCTGGTCGCACTGCTGGAATTGCGCATGGCGCACAAGGAACTGCGTGGCCATCTCGCAGAGCGCGAATGGTACGAGCGCGAGTTGCAACGCTCCCACGAACAACTCGAGCAGGAGAACGCGCAGCTTTCGGAAATGAGCCGTACCGACCCGCTCACCGGACTTGTAAACCGGAGGGTTTTCAATAGCACGATCGACAACGAATTCGTGCGCGCAGCCACAGGGAATACGGAAAACACTGCGCTTGCGATGGCGGTGATCGACATCGATCATTTCAAGGCGATCAACGACACCCATGGGCATCCGGCCGGAGATGCGGTGCTGGTTGCGGTCGCGCAGTGCCTGCGCGCGCACTGCGCCCCCGGGGCAACCGTCGCGCGTTTCGGCGGCGAGGAGTTCGCGATCCTGCTGCATGGCGAAGACGCCCATGACATCGGGCATTGCTGCGAGGTATTACGTGCGGCGATCGAATCGCTGCACATGCGCGCGCGTGTGACCGTCAGCATCGGCGTCAGCGTGTTGCGCACGGGCGATTCGGTCGGCGACCTCTATTCGCGCGCCGATGAGGCTCTTTATGCGGCCAAGCGTAGCGGCCGCAATCGCGTGGTCGTTGCATGAAGCGCGCGACAACGAGGTAGGTCGCCGGAGCCATTGGGTGGACGGGCAGTTCGACCGTTGCGGATGACTATGTATTCGGCTGGATCGTGGCGATCTTGATATCGACGTCCGTGCAGGCCGCGTCCTTGCAAACGCCGTTCATCCATGCACTGCCGAGCATCACGCCCTCGTTGTTCATCCGCACGTCCGTGTAGTGGGCGTCGCTGATGGCATGGGCTGTGTCCGGCGGCAGCAGCTTGCCGTAATACTGCTTGAATCGGCTGGCGTTTTCGATCACGACTTTCTCGCCATCGACTTGCACGGTCATCGGATAGCGCACCATCGCGGCGACGGCGTCCTTGTCGTTCGTGGCGACCGCTTTCTGCAAATCATCAATGGCCCGGTGATACGCGACATGGTTGCCGAGCATGTTGTCGATCGCGACATCGGTTTGCGGGTCGAAGCTGGCGGGAGGCAGGACGGCCTTGTTGCGCGCGGCAACATCGACGGCAGCGGGCGTAGTCAATGCGTGTTCGGCCAGCACGGCTGTAGCAGCAGCCTGCACGCCGATGGCCGTCTCACTGGCCACGCTTGATCGGTGGCTCGCATACACCAATACCGCGAGCAGGATCACGACGATTGCGATGAACTTTTTCATGGCCGACCCCCGACACGACGGTGCAACATCGATTCTATGTTTGGCCTGCGATTACGCCCGTGATGGCACCATCGGCGTATCCAGCCTGCGCTGGAATTGTCCGCGCAGCAACCACAGGCTGGTAAGCGCCTGGAGCGCAACGGTCGCAACCGAGAGGAACCACAGGTGCCTGAGCTCGAAACCAGGGCGCATCGACAGCAGGGTTCCCGGAACGGCGAAGGTGATCAATCGCGATGCGCTGCTGAGCAGCGATGGCACTGTATTGCCAAGCGCCTGGAAGATTCCCGAGCAGGTGAAGATGATTCCGGATGCGACGAAGTTCCACGAGATGATGTGCAGGAATTGCGAACCGACCGCGACCACCGCCGGATCGCTGGTGAAGAAACGGATGAACCATTCCGGCTGCCACTGGCACATCAGGGTCAACAGCAGCATCAGCAGACTGCTCATCAGCGCGGCGGCCCGAAAGGTCTCGCGCACGCGACCATGATGGCCGGCGCCGACGTTCTGTCCGGCAATGGGAGCCGTTGCAAAGGCGACCGCCATTGCCGGCAGGAAGATCGCCTGCATGACCCGCGAGCCGACGCCGTACCCGGCCTGCGCCGCCGCACCGAAATCGCGGATGATGAAATAGACGACGCCGACGATCACGAACATCAACGCGAACTCCCCGCCAGCCGGCAGGCCGATGGCGAGGATGCGCTTCCACACCGCGACACGCGCGTGCATCTGCGAGCGGTCGAAGCCGACGTATTTTTCCATGCGCACGAAATAGAACAGCAGCATCAGCACGCCGGCGGCGACCGCGATCGATGTCGCCATGCCGGCACCGGCGACGCCGAACGGCTTGTCTGTTAACCAGCCCGCGATCAATATCGGCGCGAGGATGGCGTTGATCACCACCGTTGCCATCTGCACGAGCATGCCCGGCATGATGATCCCGGTGCCGCGCAGCGCCGAACCCAGCGCGATGATCGCAAACTGCAATGCCAGCCCCGGCAGGTACCAGTACAGATAGGCTTGGCCGGCCTGTGCGGTCGCGGCGTCGGCACCGAGATGATTCATGTAAAACCCGGACAAGCCGTAACCGATCACCAGCGTGATCGCCGCGCACACTGCCGCGAGTAGAAGGCTTTGGTTGAAGACAAGGTTCGCATCGGCCTGGTCCTTGCGACCGACGGCCTGCGCGATCAATGCGACCGTACCCACGCCAAGCATCTGGGTGAGGGCCATCACGATGAACGAAACATTGCCTGCCGAGGCGACACCCGCAATTGCGGTGTCGCCGATGCGCGAAACGAAATACAGGTCGACCAGGACGTAAAGCGCCTGGAACAGCATGCTCATCGCGATCGGCATCGCCATGCGGACGACATGCTTCGGGATCGAGCCGGTGGTGAGGTCCTGCATGGTGCGACCTTGCGAACGGGTTGGCGAACGTTAGCGCATGCGTGCGGTGCGCGCCATTGACTAGTGTCATTAGCGCGGTTGTCCGTCGTGCTTGCGTCCCCATTAAGATGGGTACATGAGTCTTGCAAGCCGCATCGTGTTCATCGGGATCGTCGCATGGCTGTGCCCGACGCAAGCGCACGCGCGCACCGTCTATCGCTGCACGCGCGGTGGCACGGTGAGCCTGGCGACCGCGCCAGAACCCGGTTCGCATTGCGAAGCCAAGCAGGTCGACGACGCTGCGGCGGTAGTGCCTAACCTGTGGGGCAGCAACGGCAAGCAAAGCGGTGCGCTCTACGAACGCACGCAGGACGGCATGACGGTATACAGCACGCGCAACCTGCCGGGTTCGACGCGGTTGATGGCGTTTACGGTGATCCCGCCGCCCGATTCGAGCGTGCATGCCGGGCTCGGGTCGCTGGGCGCGCTGCAACCGAACGTCGATTCGGCGATCTTCCACGCAGCCGCGCGCGCGAACGGCATCGAGGATGCGTGGTTGCGCGCGATCGCGCATGCGGAAAGCGGCATGCAGGCCGACGCGGTTTCGCCGAAAGGCGCGCAGGGCATCATGCAACTGATGCCGGAAACGACCTTGCTGTACCGCGTGCAGGATCCGTTCTCGCCGACCCAGGCGATCCAGGGCGGCGCGAAATACCTCGGCGAGCTGCTGCGTCGCTACAACGGCGATCGTCGGCTGGCTGCGGCCGCCTACAACGCGGGCATCGGCGCGGTCGCGCGCTACGACGGCATTCCACCGTATGCCGAAACCCAGGCCTATGTCGAAAAGGTCGAGGCCCTGTACGGCCTATACCGCGCGGCACTCCCCGTGGGGCACCCGCGGCACCGTGTACGTCATTGATGGCGTCAATGCATCCCTGCAATGAGTTCAAGGCCTCGCGACCGTGTTCATCTGGAAGCCACACAGGATTCACTTACAATGAGCGAGTAGATGATCAGCCAGCGCCCGGATCGAGTCGCCAGGCGCTTGATCTCTCCCGGAAGGTTTTACGAATACGGCATACGCGACACTGCGTTGGCGTTAAATGGACAATTCAAGGCCACGCCGAAACCGCGACGCGGTCGGCAAATCACGGAATCTCGCATGGCGCTGCATATCGCGGACATCACGATGTTCTACGCCCCGGCCAGCGGCGGCGTACGCACCTATCTGGAAGCGAAAGCCGATTGGCTGAAGGCGCACCCGCAGACGCGCTACAGCATGCTGGTGCCGGGTGATGCAGCCGGGCGCGACGGAGGAATCAGCACGCTGCCGGCGCCGCGCATTCCATACGGCAACGGCTATCGTTTCCCGACGTTGCGTGGGGCATGGGTCGACACGCTCGTTGCGCTCAAACCCGACATCATCGAAGCGCAGGATCCTTATGTCCCGGGTTGGGCCGCAGTCGAGGCCGGCCAACGACTCGGCGTGCCGGTGATCGGCTACTACCATTCGGATTTGCCGCGACTGGTACGCAGTCGCGTCGGTCGTTGGTCCGACATCATCCTCGACAATTACGTCGCCAAGCTTTATCGGTGTTTCGATCGCGTGCTGGTGCCGAGCAAGGTGATGGCCGACAAGCTCGAACGCCTGCGCGTGCCGAACGTGCATGTGCAGCCGCTTGGAGTCGACCTGCAACGCTTCCATCCGGCGCGCAGGGATGCGCGGATGCGCCAGCGCCTCGGCATTCCCGACGACGCGCGCCTGCTGGTATTCGCCGGCCGCGGCTCGCACGAAAAACACGTGCCGGTGCTTTTGCAGGCGATGCAATTGCTTGGCGACAAATACCGGTTGCTGCTGGTCGGCAGCCACATGCCGAAGCGTTACCCCGACAACGTGCACGTCATCGATCATTTCGTGCCGAAGGACGAGCTCGCCGGCATGCTCGCGGCCTGCGATGCGTTGTTCCACGCGGGCGATCGCGAAACGTTCGGTCTGGTCGTGCTCGAAGCGCTCGCTTCGGGCATCCCCGTGATCGGCGCGGATCGCGGCGCAGTGGCGGAACTGGTGACGCCGGAATGCGGACAGCTTGCCCGCGCCGGCGATGCGACATCATTTGCAGCCGCAGTGCGCGACGTATTCGACGGCGATCCGGTCGCGATGGGCCGCAACGGCCGGCGTCGCGTCGAAACGACCTACGGATGGAATGGAGTGATGGCCGGTTTGCTGGATCATTACGCTTCGCTGACCGATGCCGCGGTCGAAAACGACATCTTGGCCGAGGACGACGTGCGTGCAGCCGCCGTCGGATAAATTGTTCAGCGTGGTGCTGCATGATGTTGCGCCCGCAACATGGCCGGCGTATCGCGCATTCGTCGCTGCGATCGATCGTGCTGGCGGTGTTCCGCTCACGTTGCTCGTGGTGCCGGAATTCCATCACCAGGGTTCGATCGTCGACGACGCGAAATTTCGCGGCGCGATGGATGCGCGGATCGCGCGCGGCGACGAGCTCGTGCTGCACGGATTCCACCACGCCGACGGTGCGCCTCCACCGCGCACTCCGCGCGATGTGTTCATTCGTCGCATCTACACGCACGAAGGCGAGTTCCAGGCGATCGACGCGGCGACCGCGCGCAAGCGCGTTGCGGACGGGCTCGCCGCATTCGCATCCTGCGGCTGGACCACACGCGGATTCGTCGCGCCGGCGTGGCTGCTCAACGATGTCGCGAAAGCCGAAGTCACCGCTGCCGCGTTTGCGTACACCAGTGATCCGCAGCATGTGATCCGCCTGCCGCAGTGGCAGCGCCTGCACGCGCCGAGCCTGGTGTGGAGCGCGCGCAGCGGCTGGCGACGGATGCTGTCGCGCGCATGGAACGACCGCCAGCGCCGCCGTCACGCCGATGCGCCATTGCTGCGGCTGGGGTTGCATCCGGTGGACATGCAGCATGGGTCGGTCGTGCGTTGGTGGCTCGATGCGGTCGAAGCATTGCGTGCGACGCGCACGCCGGTCACGAAATCGCAGGCGCTGGAGCGACTCCCTTGAAGCGTCGTCTTCTTGCGCTCGGTTTGCTGGGCCTCGGCTTCGGCCTCGGCATTCCGTTGGCGATCGGCGGCGCATCCGCGCTTGCGCAATTGCGCGACTTGCCGATCACGTTGTGGCTCACGACGTTGTCGATGATCGTACTCGCGTGGAACGTGAATGCCGGTCGCTTGCGCTTGCTGCTCGGCGGCATCGCGCGGCCGATGGGGCAGGCGCAGGCATTCGGCACCGTTGTGGCGACCGAGTTCGCAATCTGCGCGACACCGGCCGGAACCGGCGGCCCGGTCACCCTCGTCATGCTGCTCAAGCGGCATGGACTGAGCGCCGCGCAGGGCATCGCGTTGTATGCGGTCGATCAGTTGATGGACATGTTGTTCTTCGGTACCGCGCTCGGAGCATTGGGAATCTATTGGCTGCTGGTTCCAGCGCAGGTGCACGCGGCGTGGCAACTCGCGCCGCTGGCCGCATTGCTCGGCGCGGGCCTGGTCGTGGTCGTATTGCTGACGCGTTTCCATCGCGGCGCGCTACTTGCGGCGTTGTTCGTGCTGCGCAAATTGCATGTCGCGCGCAGGCGGCGGCGGCGGTTTGCGCGCTGGGTCGCGGAATTCCGTGGCGGGCTGACCCTGGTCGGCGGATTCTCGAAACTGCGCCTGCTTGGCGTGTACCTGTTGTGCGTGGTGCATTGGCTGTTGCGCTACAGCGTGCTGTATGTGGTGGTGCGCGGGCTCGGCGCGCAGATCGAATGGGCTTACAGCTTCCTCGTGCAGATGATGTCGCTCACGGTCGGGCAGTTCACCTTCCTGCCGGGCGGCAGCGGTGGCGCGGAACTGAGTGCAACCGCATTGCTCACGCCGTACCTCGGTGCTGCGACGGCAGCTGCCGGTGTGCTGGCGTGGCGTTTCGCGACGTTCTATTGGTACCTGATTGTCGGCGCGCCGGTGTTTGCGATGCAGGCGGGGCGTCGACGTGCGGCGCATGCGAATGCGGCACAGACGGTGCGCGCACCGTAGTTATCCGCGCGCGCCATCACATGGAGTGAAACAATCGTG
Source organism: Lysobacterales bacterium (assembly GCA_038226665.1). Taxonomy (GTDB): domain Bacteria; phylum Pseudomonadota; class Gammaproteobacteria; order Xanthomonadales; family Xanthomonadaceae; genus SZAS-103. The sequence continues at coordinate 175,124 of JBBRQI010000002.1, forward strand.
GGGCATAATGTGGATCCAATGACGCTGCCGTCCACCACAGCGGGCGGGTGGTTGCCAATGCCGCCGTCCGGCCGGAGAATGCCGGCACTCAGGAGAGTCATGTCTTGAACGCTGTCACCAATTTTGATCAGATCGAGCTCGACTCGATCAAGCCTGATTCCAGCAAGCCTGATTCCAGCAAGCCTGATTCAAGCAAGCTTGAGGCGACCGTCAGCCTGCGCCAGTTGTGCGCGCAATTCGCCAAGCCGCATCTCGGCCGTGCCGTATGGCAACTCGTCAACACCCTTGTGCCGTTCGCGGCGTTGTGGACGCTGATGGCGTGGAGCCTGCACTCCGGCTGGGGCTACGGCTGGACGCTGCTGCTCGCACTTCCGGCGGCCGGGCTCTACGTACGCCTGTTCATGGTGCAGCACGATTGCGGGCACGGATCGTATTTCGCCAGCGCGCGCGCGAACCAATGGGTCGGCGCCTGCCTCGGTCTGATTACCTTGTTCCCGTTCGGATACTGGAAGAAAACCCACGCGATCCATCACGGCACATCGGGCAATCTTGACCGCCGCGAGTTGGGCGATATCGATACGTTGACCGTTGCCGAATACCGCGCGCGTTCATGGCTTGGACGATTGGCCTACCGCATGTATCGCAGCACGCCAGTACTGCTCGGCATCGGGCCGATGTACCAGTTCGTGATCAAGCACCGTTTCCCGTTCGACTTGCCGTTCTCGTGGAAGAAGGAATGGGCGAGCGTGCTGCTCAACAACCTGATGCTGCTCATCGTCGGCGGATCGCTGGGATACATGATCGGCTGGCATGTCGTGCTGCTCGTGCATCTGCCGATCGTGTTGATCGCCGGCGCGCTGGGCGTGTGGCTGTTCTACGTGCAGCACACGTTCGAGAACACCTACTGGACGCGCAAGGGCGAGTGGGATTCCAACCAGGCCGCGATCGCCGGCAGTTCCTATTACGCATTGCCGCGCGTGCTGCACTGGTTCACGGCGAACATCGGCTACCACCACATCCACCACCTCGCCAGCCGTATTCCGAGCTATCGCCTGCGCGAAGCGTTCGAGTCGAGTCCGCAGTTGCAGGCTGCGCCGACGTTGACGATCTGGTCGAGCCTCAAGTCCGCGCGGCTCAAACTGTGGGACGAGGATCTCGGGCGCATGGTCGGATTTCCGCGCCGCACACGCGCCTGATCGCGGTCGACCGCAGCACCCTGTTCGCTTGATGCATTTGATTCACTTCATCCACGGAGAATTGCGATGATCGGCTACGTCACCCTCGGCACCAACGATCTTGCACGTGCGGCAAAATTCTACGATGCGCTGCTCGGTGAAATCGGCGCGAAGCGCATCATGGAGTTCGAGAAATTCATTGCGTGGGGGACGTCGATGACGACGCCGGGCCTGGGGCTGACCTACCCCTTCGATGGCAACAAGGCCACTGTCGGCAATGGCGTGATGGTCGCGCTGGCCGTCGACGGCACCGACAAGGTCGATCGCCTGTACAAGAAAGCGCTCGAACTCGGCGGCACCGACGAAGGCCCGGCCGGCCCGCGCGGCGATGGTTTTTACGCCGGCTACTTCCGCGACCTTGATGGCAACAAGCTCAACTTCTTCTGCATGACCTAAGCCGCAAGCTACAAGGACTGCGTCGCACCGCGTATCCCACCGAGACGGAGCAATAATCATCATGGGCACCGAACTGCAGATGCTGTCGTGGGCCGTCGTGCTGGGCCTGGTGCAACTCGTGATCGCAGCAACACTGAGCACCCAACAGCGTGGCCTCGGTTGGAACGCGAGCGCACGCGACGGTGAACCGAAGCCGCTGACTGGCATCGCCGCGCGCATGGATCGCGCGCTGAAGAACTTCCTTGAAACCTTTCCGTTCTTCGCAACCGCAGTGCTCGTGGTCGCTGCCACACAGCATACAAGCGCCCACACCGCGCTCGGCGCGCAGTTGTATTTCTGGGCGCGCGTTGCGTATGTGCCGGTCTATGCGGCCGGAATTCCATACCTGCGCACGCTCATCTGGGCAGTGTCGCTGGCAGGATTGCTGATGGTGTTGCTGGCGCTGTTCTGAACATTCCGGATTGAGCACGGCTTGCGGCGACTGCCGATCGGCCTACTCTTTCGATAATGCCAGCAGCCAATCCACGAAGTGCTGCGCCGCCGGACGCAGCCGGCGACGCGCTGGGTGGATGATGTAGTAATCCCAGCGCGCCGGCATCACCGGCCCCGGCAATGCGATCAGGCGACCGGTGTCGATATAGGGCGCAACGATCCGCTTCCGCGCGAGGGTGACGCCGAGGCCGTGGGCTGCGGCATTCAGCGCATCGGTGCTGTCGCTGAAGGTGAGCACCTCGCGAAAGCGCGCGCCATGCACACCCGCTTCGCGAAACCAGTCGTGCCAACCCTGCCGCGCGAGATCGCCGATCAACGGCAGGCGCGCGATGTCCGCTGCATTGCGCACGCGCGCGAGACCCGGAAAATTCGGTGGCGCAACCGGGAACAGCGGATCGTCCATCAGGAGATGCGCAGTCAGACCGGGCCAATGCCCCGGGCCGTGGCGAATGCCGAGATCAGGGCCGCCTTCGTCGAAGCGCGTCAGCGCCAGTTCGGTATCGATGTTGATGCGGATGTTCGGATGCGCAGCCATGAAGCGATGCAGCCGCGGCGTCAGCCACGTGTACGTCAACGAATGCATGCTGGTGATGCGGATACGGTCGTGATCGTCGCGATGGCCGCGCAGGTCGCGCAGCACACCATCGAGATCGGCCAGCGCCGTGCCGGATGCGTCAGCGAGTTGGCGGCCCTCGACCGTCAATGCAACGCCCCGCGCATGCCGCTGGAACAACACAACGCCAAGCCGCGCTTCGAGCTTGCGCACGTGGTGGCTGACTGCGCTCGCGGTGAGGTGCAGCTCCTCCGCAGCATGCGCGAAATTCTGGTGGCGCGCGGCAGCCTCGAATGCAGCGAGCGCTGGAAGCCAGTCGGAACGCAGAGTCATGGCGAGCCTCAAATATGGTTTGTGTCTGGCAACCAAAGTATCAGCTTGTCGCGCCGATGGCGAAGTGGAGAATCGGCGCAAGGCAGCAATCAGATGATTGCCGCACTGCGGAGAGCAAGGATGAGGGTCATCGATCTCGTTTCAGAAGCTACGCAACTACCGAAAGCCTGGCATTCGCAGGTGTTCGCGATGGTCGGTGAGGCACGCGTCAAGTTGTCGCGAATGGATTCAGCGGTGTATCCCGAAGAACGCCACACGCATGCCGAAGTGCTGGTGGTGCTGGACGGGCAGATGAACCTCGTCGTCGAAGGCGTCGCCATTCCGGTGCTCGCGGGCGAAATGGTCCGCGTCGATGCGGGTGCTTTGCACGGTGTCGCCGCGGGCAGTCACGGCACGTTGCTGATCCTCAATCTTGCAGACGCCGCTGCACTTTGACGAGCGCTGGTTGCATACGTTGCAAATGTTTCATGTCGATTTGAGGTAGCCATGAGTTCCATTGATTGCACCACGCCGCTGACAGCGGCAAGGCAACGCACATGGCAGACGACGATTGAACTCGGCGTGCTCGGTGCGATCTGGGGCGCGTCGTTCCTGTTCATGCGCGTTGCTGCGCGGGATTTCGGTGCGGCGCCATTGGTCGAGGTACGCCTCGCCTTGGGCGCGGTGATCCTGCTGCCGTTCTTGTGGCGCGACCGGGCATCCTTCCCGATGAAGCTGTGGCCGATGCTGGGCTTAATCGCTGCGATCAATTCGGCGACCCCGTTCGTGCTGTTCGCATGGGCCGCGCAGCGCGCGCCAGCCGGCATCGGGGCGATAACCAATGCGATGGCGGTGTTGTTCACGGCGTTGGTCGGCTTCATGTTCTTCGGCGAAAAGATCGGCACGCGACGAGCGGCGGCATTGCTCGCGGGCTTCGCCGGTGTGGTCGTGCTGGCGAGCGGCAAGACCGCAGGAGCGAGCGTCGGCTGGGCGGTTGCGGCGGGAGCCACTGCGGCATTCCTTTATGGCATCGGCGTGAACCTGGTGCGTCGCCACCTGGTCGGCTTGCCGCCGGCTGCGACTTCTGCCGCGACGTTGAGTTGCGCGACCTTGCTGACGCTGCCGTTCGCGATCGCGCAATGGCCGCAACATGCGATCCCCCGGCATTCGTGGCTGGCGGCGACCCTGCTCGGGGTACTTTGCACGGGCCTTGCCTTCGTCATGTACTACCGGTTGATCGCGCGTATTGGCGCTTCGCGTGCGGTGACGGTCACTTATCTTGTCCCGCTGTTTGGCGTCGCGTGGGCATGGCTGCTGCTCGGCGAACCATTGACGATCAGCATGGGCATCGCGGGCGCGATGATTCTCGGCAGCGTGGCGATGAGCCAGCGCGCGGCGAAGTGAGTTGGAGCGAAGTGTCGAGAGCCGCGATCAAGCCGCGCCAAGCTTGCGCAGCAACGCCATCGCCGCAGCCGGATTGCGTTCCTTCGCGCTGCTGATGAAGTAGGCGAACACGTCGCGTTTTCCGTTTCCACCCTGCAAGGAATCGATGTGCGGCAGGTCGGAAGGGTCGCCACCGCGCGCCCATTCGCGCATGCAGCCAGCCCATCGATCGAGTTCGTCATCGGGATAGCCTGTAGCGATCTCCGTGCGCGTCCGCATCAGTCGCGCGTAAATGAAATCGGCAGTGATGTCGGCGAACGACGGGTACTCCGTCGAATCGGTGAACACCGTCGCCATGCCGTGCTGGCGGGCGAGGGCGATGTACTCCGCGTTGACGAACGCCGGATCGCGCACGTCGAGTACATGACGAATTTTCAATTCCGTGATCCGTTTCGGCAGCAGCGACAGGAATGTTTCGAAAGCGCCGCGATCGATTTTCAAACCCTTCTCGAACTGCCACACGATCGGGCCGAGCTTGGCGCCGAGCGTCGCAATGTCGCCGAGGAAATCGTCGATCGCGCCGCCGGAATTCGCGAGCGTCCGCGACATCGTGATGCGATTCGGCGCTTTCGCCGAGAACACGAAACCATTCGGCGTCTCGTCGCGCCAGCGCGCGTACGTCGCCGGTTTCTGCGCGCCGTACCAGGTGCCGTTGACCTCGATCGCGGTGACGTGGCGGCTGGCATATTCGAGTTCGCGTTTCTGCACGAGTCCCTGCGGATAGAAATTGTTCCGCCACGGCGCATACACCCAGCCGCCGATGCCGACGTGCATTCCTTTGGGGACTGATGGATGTTTGAACAGTTCGTTCACGGTAATGTTGTCGCTGCTGAAATCAGGGCGTGGGCTTTTCCCAGGGATCATAACTGCCGAAATACCACAGGTGTCCTTCGGGATCGCGGCATGAATAGCCGCGTCCGCCGTACTCGGGGCTGGCGATTTCGTCGACAATCACCGCGCCGGCGGTTTTCGCGCGTGCGTAGTGCGCGTCGGCGTCGGCGACGATCACGCACGGGCTCTGGGTTTCGCGGCCATCGATCGCGTTGGGCTGCACGATGCGCTCGCCCCAGGCGCTCACGTTGTCCGCCGAACCGAGCATGATCATGCCGTTGCCGAACACGAGCTGTGCGTGGTGCACGGTGTCGCCATCGGCATACACGGCATGCTTTTCGAAACCGAATGCATTGCACAACCAGTCGATCATCGCGAGTGCGTTGCGATAACGCAGGCAAGGGATGATCGTGCTGACGGTGTCTTTCGCAAGCCCACTCATGCGGACGCTCCTGAAGTGGCAACTAACGCTTCGATCGCGCCTCGCACATGCTTCGACGCTGACTGGAACGTCGCTACGGATTGATGTGCCTAGTTCGACGCAGCCTGCTGCGAAGGCGCTGGTGTGGTTGGCGGTACCGCGCTAACGACGGCAGCAAGCGGCATCGGCGCGGGAGCGACGGAGATCGTCGAAGATCCGGGTGCGGCGACGGAAACGCCGATGGCAGCAGGTGTCACAGGCGCAACGACAGGAGCCGCAACCGCCGGATCTGCAACAGCAGGAGCGGCAACCGCAGGAGCCGCAACCGCAGGAGCCGCAACCGCAGGAGCCGCAGCCGCAGGAGCCGCAGCCGCAGGAGCCGCGACCGCAGGAGCCGCAACCGCAGGAGCCGCAACCGCAGGAGCCGCGACCGCAGGAGCCGCGACCGCATCCGTTCCGGGCATTGTCGCGGCGGCTTGCACCGCAGCACCAAGCACGACATGCCGCCTGATGACCTTGTCTGCATCCAGCAATTTTTCGATACGCGCGAACACTTCGCTGCGCGAGAACGGCTTCTTCATGAAGTCGTCGGCACCGATGCGTTGGGCGTAAAACTGCTCGGTCGCCAGCTCGTTGCCGCTGATCATGATGATCGGAGTGGTCTTAGTAATTGGTTCGCGACGCAGCCTGCGCAGCGCCTCGAAACCGTTCATGCCGGGCAGCACGATGTCGAGGAAGATCAGGTCGGGCTTCTCGGAGAGCGCAAGCGCAACGCCGGTTTCGGCATCAATCGCTTCCAGCGCGATGTAACCGCTTTGTTCGAGCATGCGCTTGAGCAAGGCAACGATCGTCGGCGAATCGTCGATGACCAGGACGCGCGTGCCATCCCTTGCATTGACGCGCGGTTTTTCGCGGCGCTCGACTGTAGGCCCGGGCTTGGAGCTCGACTTCGCGATTACCTCGAGTGCTTCGGCGGCGGAGAGCGGGGCAGGTTGCGCAACTGGAGACGTTGCAGGTGCAGGTGCAGACACAGGAGTCGAAGCGGGAATGACAGCAGGTCGGGGCGCGGGTGTGCGCACCTGCGGGGCGGGCCGGGCAACTGCTGCCTTCTCGCCACCGCCGAACCAGCGTTTGAGTGTGTCCAGCATGCCCATGGTTTTGGCCCAACCGCCCGATTTACTGGCGACAGTTTGGCCTGTACGCGGGCCGCTGACAATCGGTTTCGTGACTTTCGTCACATATCCAAGGCATGACCATGTCCCTGCGTCATCCGGGCGGAACAAGTCACACGCTCGGCCTGCCCGACCTGATGCTGAACCCGTGGTTGCTCGATCGCAGCGAACCATTGACCGTATACGACGCGCCAAGGTTGCCGCGATGGTAAGAACCTGACTGCAGGCGGCTGACTACCCGGCGGATCCGTTGCGCACGATCTCGGTGTGTATTAATCCCGCCTTGGCATGGTTTGCGTTTGCACGCGATTGACGCGGCACGAAAAACAACCCTGTTTCGCGTTATGCAGGTGGATGTACGCGACATCGTCGTTGTCCAGCAATCGCTGCAATTCCATGGCGACGAGCATGCCTTCGCAAACCGCTGCGTCGATCATCATGTCGTTCGCGTCGTAGGCGTGCAGCGAGATCACGCGACACGTGACATATGGCGGGACTTCACCGATCGGCAGCGTTCGCTGGATTGCCTTACGCCGCACGAAGATCGGCCCGGATGCGCGATACGGAGACTCCACCGGCTGGTGGGCAAATGGAAGCAGCAACAATTCCTCGCCGACTTCGGCGTCCTCAAGGCTCACGCGGCACGGAAAGCCTGTGCTCGCTGTTGCGACACGGCGCACGGCTCCGAATTCCGTGAGACGTTCGTCCGGAAGATCGAACAGATGCGCGAACGGTGCGTGATCGATACCGACCAGTTGAAATGCGTGCATGTTGCAATTCCTTTCGATTAGGCATGCACATGATGACGGCGTCATTGTCGACACGCTCGCCGTTTTCGGACATAGCGTTCGATGCGGTCGTCCCGCTCATAGCGCCTTCAACAAGCGATAGTCGAATTCCAGCGACTGGTAGAACGACGCGACCGGGATGCGTTCGTCGCGTGCGTGCCAGCGATCGTCGTCGACATCGGCGGCGATGCCGTCGAAGACGTACGATGGCAGGCCCTTGGCGCGCAGGAAGACGCTGTCGCTGGCACCGGCCGACATGTAAGGGGTCACCGGAATCGTGCCCCACACCGTAGCGGCGACATCGGCGATCTGCTTGAACAATGCCGCGTCCACCGGCGATGCGGGGCTGAGGTTCGGCTCGGCGACGCGCTTGATCTGGATCTGTGGATCGGCGACGACCTGTTTCAGCACGGCATCCACCTGTGCGGGATCCTCGTCCGGCAGAAGGCGGCAATTCACCGTCGCCTGCGCCATCTGTGGCAGCGCGTTCTCGGCAGGGCCGGCCTGCAACAGGGTCGCGACGCAAGTCGATCGCAATTGCGCATTATTGTAGGTGGACGAAGCCGCGACGCGCGTCATTGCCGCCATGTCCGAAGGATCGCGCGCCACCGCGCGCAGATCGGCGGCCGTCTGTCCGGAATACTGCGAAGCCAGGCCTGCAAAGTAATTGCGCGTTACCGCGCTCGTGCGCAGCGGGAACTGATAACCCGACAATTTCACCAGTGCCTGCGCGAGGCGATAGATCGCATTGTCCGGCGTCGGCAACGAGCTGTGGCCGCCCGGGCTGCGCACTGTCATCGTGTAACTCAGGTAGATCTTCTCGGCGGTTTCGATCGTGAGGTCCGCAGGCCTGCCGTTGCGGAGCGCCGGGCCGTTGTCGTCCTGGTTCAGGCTGTATGCGGCCTTGATCAATTCCGGTCGATGCGCGAGCAGCCACTGGATGCCATTGTCCGCGCCGTCTTCCTCGCCTGCGGTGAGCGCGAGGATGTAATCGCCGCGCGGCGTTACGCCTTCCTCGTGCATGCGCAGCAGCGCGCTGACGAGACCGGCTGCGGCGCCCTTGATGTCGATCGTGCCGCGACCGTAGAAATAGCCGCCGTCTTCGGTGAGCTTGAAGGGGTCGTAGTGCCAATCGGCGCGCGGTGCATCGACCACGTCCAGGTGCGCGAACAACAACACCGGTTCGCGTTCGCCGCGCCCGTGCACGCGCACGACAAGATTGCGCTTGAGCGGGTTGTCGCCGACCACGAGCACATCGGCCGGCGCGAATCCTGCGGCGATAAAACGCTGCGCGAGCCTTTCCACCGCGGCAGTGGTGCCGTGCGCGGATGTCGTGTCGACCTCGATCAGTTCCTGCAACAATTCGCGTCCGGTCGCGCGGATGCGTTCCGGCGCGGTGACCGCAGTTGTCGAAGGCGCACTTGACGATGGTGAAATTGCAGGAGGCGCGGTTGGCGATGCTGCGGATGCGGAAAACGAAACCAGCAACGCGGCCGCAATCGAGGCGGAACATATTTTCAGCACGATGATGTCCCGTTGATCCAGCGGAAAATTGCGAATGGCATTCCGGAAATTTTTCCTGTTAGTTTGCAGCACGACATCCTCGCTCCTTTGGGTCGACGACGATCCAGCCCAAGATACTTCAACATCGATGAAGTCGGACATTCCCAACAAGAAACGAGCCAGAGTCATCGCATGAAGAAAAACCTTCTGGTTACTCATCGGTCAACGTGGTGCGGGGCCCGGTGGATCGTTCGACGATGACCAACGCGATTCCGCCGAGGATGGCCGTGGAAGCAATCAGCACCCGCAGGCTGACCGGTTCGCCGAGGAATGCGATACCGCCGATCGCCGCGAACACCGGCACGCTGAGTTGCACGACGGCGGCGCGTGTCGCCTTCAATCCGCGCAGCGCCGTGTACCAGATCGCATAGCCGATGCCAGACGTCAGCGCGCCCGAAGCGATGGCGTAGTCAATTCCGGCACGACTCAGCGATGTCCACGAAAATGCCATCGTGCTCAGCACGATCGCGAAGGGAATCGCGCGCAGGAAATTTCCTGTCGTCGCGGCGGTCGGATCGGCAACGCCCTGGCCGCGCAGCGAATAGATTCCCCATGCACAGCCCGCGCCGACCATCAAGATCGAAGCCTCCAACGGAGGTGCGCAACACCGGGAAGCATCAGGCCAACCAATCCCACGGACGCGCAAACCAGCCCTGCCCACTGACGCATGCAGAGCCGCTCGCCGGTCCACAACCCGTAAGCGATCATCGTCGCCTGCACCGCACCGAACAGCAGCAAGGCGCCGGTCGCTGCCGGCAGGCTGACATACGCAAACGAAAAGCACGCCGCATACGCGAACAGCGCGCATGCCGACCACCAACTGCCGGCCACGTCTTGCGATCCGCCGTCCCAAATGGACGTGGGAAGTGCGGCCACGCTCCTGGGCCCGCGCAACCGCTCGATCAGCCACAACACCAGCGCACCTGAAACGATGCGGATCGAGGTGAAACTCGCCGCGTCGATGCCCGTGTCCTTCAGCGCCAACCGGCACAGCAACGAATTGCCGGCGAAGGCGATCATCGCAACCAAGGTGAGTGCGAATGCCAGCGTGCGCGACACCGCTTACAGTTTCCTCGTCATGAAGGTGCTGTAAGGATCCTCGATGTAATCCGCAAACGGCCGCATTCCGTGAATCCGAAACGGGCGTAAAGCCTGCGCGCAGGTGCGAAGGCATCCATCGAACCGGTCTCGAGGCTCAGCCGTGCATAGGAACGACACCTGGCTTCTTCCAGGATGTGCTGCAGCAACATCGTTGCGACGCCCTTGCGCAGGTGTGCCGAAGCCGTGCGCATCGACTTGATCTCGCCATGCGTCGGATCGAGTTCCTTGATCGCGCCGCAGCCCGTCAATCCAGAATTCTCCCAGACGCTCCAGAATGTGATGTCCGGCCTGCGCAACGCATCGAGATCGAGCGCGTGCACGCTTTCAGGCGGCGAATGCAGTGCCGCGCCCTGCAAATGCTCGCGCAGCAACTGCATGACTTCCGGGTCGTCGAGGTCGCCTGTGCGGATTTCCATGCGGCGGTCGTCAGCCATCGCCAGTCGGAACGATGGACGCGTTCTCGACCATCAGGATGACGGCGCGATTCGGCGCACGCGTGCGATGCACCACTCCCTTCGGCACGACGAAGCCTTCCTGTGCCTGCAGGTCGATCGATCGGTTGTCCTCTCCGGATACGTGGAGATCGATGATGAAGCGTCCTTCCAGGACGAAGAAGAACTCGTCGTCGTTCTCGTGTTTGTGCCAGTGGTATTCGCCCTGCATCACGCCGAGGCGCACCACCGAATCGTTGACCTTGCACAAGGTCTGGTTGTACCAGCGATCCGTGCACGATTTCACCAATGCCGGCACGTCCACCACGGCAAGCGCCGGGAACTTGACGTCGAGGTGGGTTGCATAGGGGTACGATTCATTGTCAGTCATGGCGGCTCCTTCCGTGGGAGTCTTGCGTAGTGGCTGACTTGTATCAAGCGGACGCCGCGACCGCGACGGGAGCGAGTCGGGCCGTTATACTGACGACTCAGGCGCGGCCAGCCGCCAGGCGCTTTCGGCGCGGCCACGCATCCCAGTCATTCCGCCAGTCGCGGCGCCCAGTTCGCGGTACCCATGCGTCTATCCACGATCAAGCTCGCCGGTTTCAAATCCTTCGTCGATCCCACGACGCTGCACCTGCCGGGCAACATGACCGGCGTGGTCGGCCCGAACGGTTGCGGCAAGTCCAACATCATCGATGCGGTGCGCTGGGTGATGGGCGAGAGTTCGGCGAGCCGCCTGCGCGGCGACAACCTGACCGATGTCATTTTTTCGGGGTCGTCCTCGCGCAAGCCGGTCAGCCAGGCCACGGTCGAGCTGATCTTCGACAACAGCGATGGCACGGTCGGCGGCGAGTTCGCGCGGTTCGGCGAGATCTCGGTCAAGCGCACCGTGAGTCGCGATTCGATCAGCACCTATTATCTCAACGGCACGCGTTGCCGCCGGCGCGACATCACCGACCTGTTCCTCGGCACGGGTTTGGGCCCGCGCAGTTATTCGATCATCGAACAGGGAATGATCTCGCAGATCATCGAGGCGAAGCCCGAGGAACTGCGCACGTATCTCGAAGAAGCGGCTGGCATCTCCAGGTACAAGGAGCGCCGCAAGGAAACCGAAACGCGCATCCGCCACACGCGCGAGAACCTCGATCGTCTGAAAGACTTGCGCGAGGAAGTCGGCAAGCAGATCGAACACCTGCGCAAACAGGCGCGTGCAGCCGAGCAGTACCAGAAGTTGAAACTCGATTATCGCGACCGCGAAGCACAGTTGCACGCGCTCGAATACCGCCGCCTCGACGCCGAACTGACGACGCTACGCGCGGACCTCGCGCGCGACGAAACGAAACTGCAGTCGCTGCTCGCCGACCAGCGCCAGGCCGAAGCGTTGATCGAAGCCGGGCGCGGTCGCCATGCCGAAGCGGGCGACGGCATGAACCTCGCGCAGTCGGCGGTGTATCGCGTCGGCGGCGAAATCGCGCGCATCGAGCAGCAGATCCAGCACCAGCGCGAATTGCGCCAGCGCCTCGAACAGAGTCGCGGCGAAGCGCAGACCGCGTTGAACGAATTAACCGGTTTGATCGATGGCGACGAATCGCAGTTGCGGGACTTGCAGGCAGCAATCGCCGAAGCCGAGCCATCGCTAAGCGAACTTGCGCGCAACGACGCAACGCACCAAGAGGCATTGCGCGCCGCAGAAACCGCGCTTGCCGACTGGCAGCAGCGCTGGAATGCCTGCACGGGCGCGCATGCCGAAGTCGCTCGCGCAGCCGAAGTGGAACGCACGCGTATCGACTTCCTCGATCGGCAATCGGTGGAAGCGGGACGTCGCCGCGATGCGATGACCAGCGAACGCGCGGGCCTCGATATCGCCGCGCTCGGCGACGCATTGCAGAAGTTGCGCGACAACCACGACACGCAACGCAGCGAACTCGATGCGCACATGACGCACCTCGAATCGCACAAGCAGGCGCACGCCGGGTTGCAGGCGCAGGAACGCCAGCAGCAAACCGAACTCGCGACGTTGCGCCAGCAATTACAGGCCGCGCGCGGCAAGCTGGGTTCCCTGGAAACTTTGCAGCAAGCGGCGCTCGGGCAGGAATCCGGCGCTGGCCGCGCATGGCTCAAGCAACAAGGACTGGACTCTGCCGCACGTCTTGGCGAATGCCTGCAAGTTGCAGTGGGCTGGGAAACCGCCGTCGAAACCGTGCTCGCGCGATTGCTTGAAGCGGTGACGGTCGATGGCATTGCTGCGCATCTGCCTGCGCTGACGGCGTTGAAGGATGGCCGGATCGCCTTGATGGATCCAGGCGAAGGCGCGCTTGAGGTTTCGGCTTCCTCGCTTGCGGCGCAAGTACAGGGCCCGCTTGCTGCACGCCGAATCCTCGCGCGCGTGCATTGCGCCGACGACATCGCGGCTGCCCAAGCATTGTTGCCGACGCTTGCCGATGGCGAAGCAGTGGTAACTCGCGCTGGCGAATGGCTAGGCGCGGGCTGGGCGCGTGTGCTGCGCAGCGGCGAAGCGCAGCACGGCGCCTTGTTGCGCGAACGCGAGATCCAGCAATTGCGCACCGAGATCGCGGTATTCGCGAAACGCGAATCGGAACTTGTCGATGCGCAGGCCACGTTGCGTACGCAATTGAAGGACGCCGAACAAAAACGCGAAGATACGCAGCGCACGTTGTATCTCGCCCATCGCAGTGTCGCCGAGCTTGCTGGCCAGTTGCAGAGCCAGCAAGGCCGGCTCGATTCGGCGAGCGCGCGTTCGCGGCAACTCGACGCCGAACTCTCGCAACTCGCACACACTTTGCAGCAATCGCACACCGATGCGAGCGAAGCGCGCGCTCGACTCGAAATTGCCGTCGCCGGCATGGGCGAACACGAAACCACGCGGCAGGAACTCGACCACGAGCGCCGCGAACGCGCGCAACAAGTCGATGCCGCGCGCAACGCCGCGCGCGAAGCACGCGATACTGCGCATCGCACTGCGTTGACACTCGAATCGCATCGCGCGCGCACCCTCGCGCTCAGCCAGGCGCTCGAACGCATGCGCGCGCAGCGCACGCAATTGCAGAGCCGCATGCAGGAACTCGTCGCCCAGCTCGCCGACGGCGATGCGCCGGTGCAGGCATTGCAGGGCGAACGCCAGGCCAGCCTCGAACAACGCATCGTCGTCGAAAAGGACCTCGCCGCCGCGCGTGGCGTGCTGGAAGGCATCGACGCCGAACTGCGTGCGCACGAACAGACCCGCCAGCAGCGCGACCAGCAATCGCTGGGACAACGCGAAGCGATGTCGCGCCGCCAGCTAGACGAACAGATGCTCGCGCTCAAGGCCGAGCAGCACGCGCAAGCGATCGCCGCAGCCGGCCTCGAACTTCCCGTCGTGCTCGAAGCGCTGCCCGCCGAGGCCGATGTCGATGCCGCGCAGAAAGCGCTCATCGATCTGGACGCGAGAATTCGCCGGCTTGAACCGGTCAACCTCGCTGCGATCCAGGAATACGGCGAGCAGTCCGAACGCAAGCAATACCTCGATGCGCAGAACGAGGACCTCGTCAGTGCGCTGGAAACGCTGGAAGCCGCGATCCGCAAGATCGATCGCGAGACGCGCGGCCGCTTCAAGGACACCTTCGATCGGGTCAACGCCGGCGTGCAGGAACTCTATCCGCGACTGTTCGGCGGCGGCCATGCCTACCTGGAACTCACCGGCGAGGATCTACTCGACACCGGCGTGACCCTGATGGCGCGTCCGCCCGGCAAACGCGTCTCGAACATTTCGTTGCTGTCCGGCGGCGAGAAGGCGATGACCGCGGTTGCGCTGGTGTTCGCGATCTTCCGGCTCAATCCTGCGCCGTTCTGCCTGCTCGACGAGGTGGACGCGCCGCTCGACGAGGCAAACGTCGAGCGATTCTGTAACATGGTCACGGAGATGTCCGAGAAGGTGCAGTTCCTGTTCGTGACCCACAACAAGGGCACCATGCAGGCGGCGCAGCAACTCAGCGGCGTCACGATGCGCGAGCCGGGCGTTTCGCGGCTGGTGTCGGTCGACCTTGCCGAGGCCGCGCGCCTTGCCGGCGTGGCCTGAGGTGCTATTGCTGGATGGAGTCAGGATGCAATGAATTCCGCGAGGATCGCTCATGTGGATAACAGGCTCCGTTACGACGCATCAGCGGTTTTGTTTGCCTCCGCAACGCTGGATGAGAAACGCTGTATGAGATCGGCCCATGAGTGACGTGAACCTGTTGCGCCTGATCATCGGCATCGCATGCGTGCTGTTGATTGTGGCGATTTATTTCCTCGGCAAGCCGCGCAAGCCCGACCAGGGACGCCGCGTGGATGGGCGACGCGTGGATGCGCAGCGACCGGCGGCCGAGCGATCGGAGCCGACGCTGGGCGAAGCCATGGATCAGGCTTCGCGCAACGATGCACTCGCGAGCGTTGCTGAGCAGGCCAGCTTCCATCTTCCCGATGCAGGGTTTGCGGGCGATGCTCGCTCGCAGGAAAACGGCAAACCCGGGCTGCTGCGTCCATCGCTGGTCGGCGCGCCGCGTCCGTTGCCAGCCAGCCAGCCGACGCTGGGTATCCGTCAGGAAGAAGAATTCGATCGCATCGTGACCTTGTATGTCGCCGCGCGTGCGGGCAACCAGCTCAACGGCCCGGACCTCATCGTCGCCGCCGAAAAAGCCGGGCTCGTGCACGGGCACATGAATATCTACCATCGGCTGGTCGATGGCCATCCCGAACTGGGCCCTGTATTCAGCGTCGCGAACATGGTCAAGCCCGGTAATTTCGACCTGACCCGTGTGCAGGAATTGCGCACACCAGGCATCAGTTTTTTCATGACCCTGCCAGCGCCGATGCTCGCGCTCGATGCATGGGACGCGATGCTGCCGACCGCGCAGCGCATGGCCGAATTGCTGGACGCAATGGTGCTCGATGAAGAACGCAATGCGCTCGGCCGCCAGCGCATCGCGCACATCCGCGACGAGTTGCGCGCTTACGACCGCAAGCGCGAGCAGCAGACCATTCGACCCAACCGCTGAATCCATGACGATGAAGGCGTCCGCCCGAACGGCCGCCCGCGCAGAAACCCTGCGCAGCGAACTGGCCGAACATTCGCATCGCTACCATGTGTTCGACGAGCCGACGATTCCGGACGCCGATTACGATCGACTGATGCGCGAACTCGAAGCGATCGAGGCTGCGCACCCGGAACTGATCGCATCCGATTCGCCAACCCAGCGGGTCGGTGCGCGAGCATCGGGCGGGTTCGCGGAAGTGCGCCATGAAATCCCGATGCTGTCGCTCGCGAACGCATTCACTGATGCGGAAGTCGCGGAGTTCGTGCGTCGTATCCGCGACCGCCTCGACAGCGCTTCCCAAACGCCGATGCAGTTCTCCGTCGAGCCGAAATTCGACGGGCTTGCGATCACCTTGCGTTACGAGAACGGCCTGTTCGTGCGCGGCGCGACGCGCGGCGATGGCGAGAGCGGCGAAGACGTCACCGCAAACCTGCGCACGATCAAGAGCATTCCACTGCGCTTGCGCGGCGTGGATGTCCCTTCCCTGCTTGAAGTGCGCGGCGAGGTTTACATGCCGCGTGCGGCGTTCGAGGCTTACAACGAAGGCGCGCGCGCATCGGAAGGACGCATCAAGCCGCTGGTGAATCCGCGCAATGGCGCTGCCGGTTCGCTGCGCCAACTCGATCCGGGCATCACCGTGCAACGTCCACTCGCGTTCTACGCGTACGCGGTTGGCGTCGCGGACTTCGCCAAGAATTCCGATGGCGCATTGCCGCCGACGCACTCGCAAGTGCTTGCACAGTTGCGCGAGTGGGGAATACCGGTGAGTGCGCTCGTCGAAATAGCGTCCGGTGCGGATGGTTGCCTCGATTATTACCGGCGCATCGGCGCGCAGCGGGATGCGCTGCCGTTCGACATCGACGGTGTCGTGTACAAGCTCGATGCACTCACCCTGCAGCGGGAACTCGGCTTCGTCGGGCGCGCGCCGCGCTGGGCCATCGCGCACAAGTTCCCCGCGCAGGAACAGACGACGACGGTCGAGGACATCATCATCAACATCGGTCGCACGGGCGCGGCGACGCCAGCCGCGAAACTCAAGCCGGTCTTCGTCGGCGGAGTGACGGTGACCAATGCGACGTTGCACAACGCCGACCAGGTCGCGCGGCTCGACGTGCGCGTTGGCGATACAGTCATCGTGCGGCGTGCCGGCGACGTGATTCCAGAGGTCGTCAGCGTCGTGATCGATCAGCGACCTGACGGAACCGAACCGTGGCGAATGCCAGAACGTTGCCCGGTCTGCGGATCGCAGATCGAGCGCGAGGAAGGCGAGGCCGTCGCGCGCTGCATGGGCGGTCTGAGCTGCGCCGCGCAGCGCGTGCAGGCGATCTTCCATTTCGCGTCGCGTCGCGCGTTGGACATCGATGGACTCGGCGAACGCCTGATCGAAGGCCTGAGCGATTTCGGTTTCGTCGCATCGGTCGCTGATCTGTTCGGGCTGTCGCTCGACGATCTGCTCCAGATGAAGCGCCGTTCCGACGAGCGCGATGGTGCCACGCCGGAGACGGTGAAAGGCGGAAAGATCGCGACGAAGTGGGCGGAGAACCTTGTAGCGTCGATCGACCACAGCCGACACACGACGCTTGCGCGATTCCTCTACGCGTTGGGCATTCCAAATGTCGGCGAGAACACATCGAAGCTGCTCGCGGCATGGTTCGGCGACATCGACCTCGTGCGACGGATGCCATGGCCGATCCTGAAGGCAGTGCCGGATATCGGTTCCGAGGTTGCGCGCGCGATCGATCATTTCTTCGCGCAACCAGGTAACCAGCGTGTGGTCGATCAACTGCTCGCGCGCGGTGTCGTGGTCGCCGATACGCATGCGCCGATTTCGAAACTGCGTGCCGCACTCGTTCCGGCGCGCGTGCTCGCGAACATGGAGATCCCGCGCGTCACGGAGAAACGCAGCGAGCAATTCGCAGCGACCGCCGAATCGCTGGATGCGATCGCGAAGATGCCTGCGGAACAATGGCGCGAAGCAGGCGTTCCGAACGACACGATCGAGTCCTTGCAGAACTTTGTCGCCAGTCCGGAAGGCCGCGTACTGTTGGCGCGCTGCGATGAGGTCATGCACTTGCTCCGCGCACGTGCTTCGCAGGACGGTGGCGTTATCGCGGGTGCGCTCGAAGGCAAGACGGTCGTCCTGACCGGAACGCTTGCGTCCATGAGTCGCGATGAGGCCAAGGAAAAACTCGAGGCGCTCGGCGCAAAAGCCGCTGGAAGCGTGTCGAAGAAAACCGATTTCATCGTGGCAGGCGAATCCGCAGGCAGCAAGCTCGACAAGGCGCGCGAACTCGGCGTGGAAATCTGGGACGAGGCCCGTTTGCAGGCGTTCCTGGCGGAGCATTCGTCGCGGTGAGCGCCGATTGGCGGCCATGCGCCGATGTCGCCGCGCTGCGCCTGCGCGCCGACCTGTACGCACTGATCCGGCAATTCTTCGCGACGCGCGGAGTGCTGGAAGTCGAGACGCCGATCTTGTCGGAGGCCGGCAACACCGATCCGAATATCGCGAGTTTCCGTACGCAATTCAACGGCCACGTGGGCGCCGGTTCGCGCGAACGCTGGTTGCGCACATCGCCGGAATTCCCGCTGAAGCGGTTGCTCGCGGCGGGCGTAGGCGATTGCTACGAACTCGGCCGCGTTTTCCGGGATGGCGAGACGGGACGTCGGCACAATCCGGAATTCACCATGCTCGAGTGGTATCGCGTTGGCTGGGATCATCGCCCATTGATGCGCGAGACCGCCGAACTTGCTGGCGCTGCGCTCGCGCTGGTTGGGCGCATGGCGCGCGTGCGCGAGACGACCTATCGCGCATTGTTCATCGACGCGCTCGGCATCGATCCATTCATGGCCAAGGAGTCGGCATTGCGAATGGCGCTCGATGGAATCGTGATCGATCCAGCCGGCCTTCGCCGCGACGACTGGCTCGACCTGCTGGTCACGCACCGCATCCAGCCGACCTTCGCGAATGACGAACTGCTGCTTGTGCATGACTATCCGGCATCGCAGTGCGCGCTCGCGAAAATCCGCGCCGACGATCCACCGGTTGCCGAACGCTTCGAGTTGTACCTGGGCCAGATCGAGTTGGCGAATGGTTATCACGAACTGACCGATGCGATCGAACAGCGTGCGCGTTTCGGGCGCGATCACGCATTGCGTGCACATCTCGGCGATCCGCTGCCTCCGCTGGACGAAAGCCTGCTCGCCGCGCTTGGACATGGCCTGCCGGATTGCGCAGGCGTCGCAATGGGTGTTGATCGCCTGCTGGGCGCGATGCTCTGCACGGACACGATTGGGACTGTATTGGCGTTCCCGTTCGATCGTGCGTGACGGCCCGTTGCGGGCTGTGCGTCCAAGTGTCCGAGCGTGTGCTGGTGTCCGCACCGCGATCTTGTTCGCGTTTGCGGGAAAGACCGCGATTGCAAAAGTAGCGACTGGATCGGCGATCGGGTTTATAGTCCGTCGTGCGGGCCCAAGCCACGTTGACATAGGGAGGAATGGAAATGAATCTTTTCGGACGCCTCATCATCCTTGCGCTGTTCGGGCTGCTCGCGGTACCGGCGCATGCGCAGTACTACTCCGACCCTGGGCAGGTCTTCGTTTGCAGGTCCAGCGGTTATCAACAGAATTATTGCGAAGCCGATACGCGCGGTGGGGTCACGCTTACGCGACGGATCTCCGATTCGGCTTGCATCCAGGGCCGCACCTGGGGTTACGACCGGCGCGGCGTGTGGGTCACCCAGGGTTGCGCAGCCGAGTTCATGCTGGGCCAGCGCGGCGGCGACCGTTATGGCGAGGTGATTCGCTGCGCATCCAACGATTACCGCCAGAATTATTGCCGGATCGATTCGCGCGGCGGCGTCAGGCTCGTGCGCCAGATTTCAAATAGCGCGTGCATCCGCAATCGCACCTGGGGCTACGACGGCCGCGGGGTGTGGGTCAGCAACGGCTGCGAAGCGGAATTCTCGGTTGGTTACGGCATTGGCGACGGCCCGGGATATCGTCCGGAGCCAGGCTATGGCTACGTCGAAGCACGGGTCGTGCGCTGCGAATCGGTCAATGGCCGCACCCAGCGCTGCAACCTGGATACCCGCGGTGGCGTGCGCCTGGCGAACCAGCTGTCTGGCAGCGGCTGCTATCAGGGCAGGACCTGGGGATGGGATCGCGATGGAATCTGGGTCTCGAACGGTTGCCGTGCGGATTTCGCGGTCAGCGGTTACGGCCGACGCTGAGCCCACAAACATGAGTTGATACGAGACGGAGCAGGTGACTGCTCCGTCGCTGTTTGTGCGCCTGGAGTTTCGAATGCGACTGTTTCAGCATGCGCCGCAACTAATGCCGTCGCGTGTGGCGCCTGACTGGTGCGAAGATTGTCTTGAACTACTTCGTCGCGGATGACTGGTTCATGTAATGGCTGGAGCAGGCGATGGACTTTGAACGCTACGACCGCGTGCGGCCGATCCGCTGGCTAGGCGATCGGCTGGAACTGCTCGACCAACGCAAGCTGCCGTTCGATGTCGCGTATGTCGCGTGCGCTGACTCGGACGCGGTCGCGTCCGCTATCCGCGACTTGGTCGTGCGTGGTGCGCCGGCAATCGGCATCGCCGCTGCATGGGGCACCGTGCTAGCTGCGCATGCGTTGGGGAAGCGCGTCGTATCGGGTCTGGAGGCGTTGATCGCGATCGAACCTGCACTGGATCGATTGCAGGCTGCGCGTCCGACTGCGGTCAACCTTGCGTGGGCTTTGCGGCGCATGCGCGGCGTCCTGCAGACCGCGAACACCGATTGGTTGCAAAGAGTCGAAGCCGAAGCATCGGCGATCGCGTCCGAGGATCTCGCCGCGAATCGGCGCATGGGCGAAGCGGGTGCGGCGCTGATCGCGACGGGTTCCGGCGTGCTGACCCATTGCAACACCGGCTCGCTCGCGACCGCGGGATTCGGCACTGCGCTTGGCGTGATCCGCGCCGGCGTTGCAAGCGACCGTATTGCGCGTGTGTTCGCCGGCGAAACGCGGCCATGGTTGCAGGGCGCGCGGCTGACGGTGTGGGAATTGCAGCAGGACGGCATCGACGCGACCCTGATTGCCGATTCCGCCGCAGCGCATTTGATGGCGACAGGGCAAGTGCAATGGGTGATCGTCGGCGCCGACCGCATCTGCGCGAATGGCGACACCGCCAACAAGATCGGTACCCACCAACTCGCGATCGTTGCGCGCCATCATGGCGTGAAGTGCATGGTCGTCGCGCCGTCATCGACCGTCGACATGGAGACCGCGACCGGCGCGGAGATCGACATCGAGTTGCGCGATCCGGGCGAATTGCTCGGAGTTGCGGGCGTGCGCCACGTTGCCGAAGGCGTGTCCGCATGGAATCCGGTGTTCGATGTGACGCCCGCGAATCTGATCCATGCGCTCGTCACCGAACGCGGCGTGATTGAGGCTCCAAATCGCGAAAAAATGGAAGCGGTCTTTGGAGCGATGTCAAGCGTCTAAGTGCCTGTTCCGCACGTGTTTTTCCGGCCTGTTTGCGTTCTCTGAAACACGCATTTCTGCTATCATTTCCGATTCTTGAACGCACCTTACAGCGGCCTGTCCGCCGGGGCGTTTTTGCACGAAGGAAATGGAAGCGCGCATGACCGATCACGCCAAGGAAATCATCCCAGTCAATCTCGAAGACGAGATGCGCAAGAGCTACCTCGACTACGCGATGAGCGTAATCGTGGGGCGCGCGCTGCCGGATGTCCGCGATGGCCTAAAACCCGTGCATCGCCGCGTGCTGTACGCGATGAGCGAGCTTGGTGCCCACAGCAACAAGCCCTATTACAAATCGGCGCGCATCGTCGGCGACGTGATCGGCAAGTTCCATCCGCACGGCGACCAGTCGGTGTACGACACGCTCGTGCGCATGGCGCAGCCGTTCTCGCTGCGCTACCTACTCGTGGACGGGCAGGGCAATTTCGGTTCGGTGGATGGCGACTCCGCGGCCGCGATGCGTTACACCGAAGCGCGCATGGCCAAGCTCACCCACGAGTTGATGGCCGACATCGACAAGGACACGGTCGACTTCCAGCCGAACTACGACGAGAAGGAATCCGAACCGACGGTGATGCCGTCGCGTTTCCCGAACCTGCTCGTCAACGGCTCGGCGGGCATCGCGGTGGGCATGGCGACCAACATCCCGCCGCACAACCTGTCGGAAATCATCGACGCCGTCGTTGCGTTGATCGACGATCCGGAGATCGGCATCGATGGCTTGATGCGGCACGTGCCTGGGCCAGACTTCCCGACCGCCGGCATCATCAATGGTGCCGCCGGCATCCATGCCGCGTACCACACCGGCCGTGGCCGCGTACTGATTCGCGCGCGCACCGAGATCGAAATCGATGAATCGAACGGCCGCGAATCGATCATCGTCACCGAGTTGCCGTACCAAGTGAACAAGGCGCGGCTGATCCAGGCGATCGCCGAGTTGCACAAGGAAAAGAAGATCGAAGGCATCGCCGCCGACGGTTTGCGCGACGAGTCCGACAAGGACGGCATGCGCATCTACATCGAGCTCAAGCGCGGCGAGTCGGCCGAAGTGTTGCTCAATAATCTCTACCAGCAGACCCAGATGCAGGTCACGTTCGGCATCAACATGGTCGCGCTGGTCGACGGGCGTCCGCGCGTGCTGAACCTCAAGGACATGCTCGAAGCCTTCGTGCGCCATCGCCGCGAAGTGGTGACGCGTCGCACGATCTTCGAGCTGCGCAAGGCACGCGCACGCGCGCATATTTTGGAAGGATTGACTGTCGCACTCGCGAACATCGACGAGATGATCGAGCTGATCAAGACTTCGCCAAATGCGCAGATCGCGCGTGATCGCCTGCTGGAGCGCACGTGGGATGCCGGGTTGGTGTTCGCGCTGTTGGCAAAGGCCGGGGACACCAGTGCATCGCGTCCGGAAGACATGCCGGACTCCGTCGGCCTGCTCGACGTCCAGGGCGTGCCGCACTACCAGCTTTCCGAAGTGCAGGCGAAAGAAATCCTCGAGATGCGCCTGAGCCGCCTCACAGGGCTGGAGCAGGACAAGCTCACCGAGGAATACAGCCAGTTGCTCGAAACCATCGCGCATTTGATCGGCATCCTCGAGAACCCGGATCGCCTGCTTGCGGTGATCCGCACCGAGCTCGCGGACATCAAGGAAGAATTCGGTGACGCGCGCCGCACCGAAATCCGTGCGAGCCAGGAAGACCTCGACATCCTCGACCTGATCGCGCCGGAAGATGTCGTCGTCACCTTGTCGCACACCGGTTATGCGAAGCGCCAACCGGTCAGCCTGTATCGGGCGCAGAAGCGTGGCGGTCGCGGACGTTCGGCGACCGTGGTGAAGGACGAGGATTTCATCGATCGGCTGTGGATCGCGAACACGCACGATACGCTACTGACATTCACCAGCGCAGGACGCGTTTTCTGGCTCAAGGTGTATCAATTGCCGGATGCGAGCCCGGGCTCGCGTGGGCGACCGATCGTCAACTGGTTGCCGCTCGAAGCGGGCGAGCAAGTGCAGGCGGTGTTGCCTGTACGCGAATTCACAGACGACCGTTACGTGTTTTTCGCGACGCGCGCAGGCACGGTCAAGAAGACGCCGTTGTCGGATTATTCGCGACCGCGCACGACCGGCATCCGCGCGATCGATCTCGACGAAGGCGATGGCCTCGTCGATGTGCAACTCACCGACGGAACCCGCGACGTCATGCTGTTCGCGTCGAATGGCAAGGCCGTGCGTTTTGCCGAGGACGCGGTGCGCTCGATGGGCCGCACGGCGCATGGAGTACGCGGCATCCGCCTCGCCGCTGACGCGCAGGTGCAGAGCCTGATCGTGGTCGATGGGGAGGGCGACATCCTGACGGCAAGCGAGAACGGTTTCGGCAAGCGCACGCAGGTCGAAGCGTATCCGCGCAAGGGCCGCGGGACGCAGGGCGTGATCGCGCTAGCGGCGAGCGCGCGCAACGGCGCATTGGTCGGCGCGATCCAGTTGTCCGACCAGCACGAGATACTGTTGATCTCAGACAAGGGAACCATGGTGCGCACGCGTGCGTCTGAAGTCTCGCAGGTCGGTCGCAACACCCAGGGCGTGACGCTGATGCGGGTAGGCGATGGCGAGAAGCTGATCGCCCTGCAACGCGTGGAAGCATTGGCGGTTGCGGACGAATTGGTTGGCGACGAAACAGTTGTCGACGAAATCAGGGACCAATCGCTTTCCGATACAACCGATGTTGTGCCGCCGCCAGAATGATCGGATGGCAGGGTGGAATGCACCGCATATGTCTTGACGCGGGGTTCGCGCGGGGTTTTGCATACTCTCCTGGGTTTGACCTGTTCGGAACATGATTGATCGGAAGTGCATTGATCGAAGCTGGATCGATCGAAATTTGATCTGTAGGACTCGACGAGGATCGCGAATGACGCGGATGCGAGCGTGGCAATACACAGTGCTGATATTGATCGCGATGCCGGCCATCGCGTTGGCGACTCCTCCTGCCGAAGCGTTGGCGCCGGCATTGGCGCACGGCTCCGGCGCATCGCCGGCGGCAGTGCCTGAAACCTCCGGAAGCCGGATCGCCGCGGCACGCGATGCCGTGCTTCCGTATGTGGTCAGCATCCTCACTGTCAGCGAAAGCTATCAGCAAGGCGAGCCGACGCTCAGCGTATCCAGCGGCAGCGGCACGGTGATCACGCCGCAGGGCCACATCGTCACCAATGCGCACGTCGTCGAGAAGGGCAAGGCGTTCCGCGTGGTGTTTGCCGATGGCCACGAACTGCCGGCGAAACTGATCGGCGAAGACACCTTGTCCGACCTCGCCGTGCTGCAGGCGCTGCCGTCGAAACCCGAAGTGTTCAAGCACGCCGAGTTTGCCACCAGCAACGACCTGCAAGCCGGCGACACCGTACTGGCGATGGGCGCGCCGTGGGGCTTGTCGAACTCGATGAGTGCGGGCGTTGTCAACAATCCGCGCCGCCTGCTGGTGTCGTTGTTCGACGACGAAGCCGATTACGAAGACACGCTCGGCCCGGATCTTCCGACCGGCCGTTATTACGCATGGATCCAGCACGATGCCGCGATCGCACCGGGCAATTCCGGCGGGCCGCTTGTTGACGCCAATGGCCGGATAGTTGGAGTGAACGCGCGCGGCATGGTCTTCGGCGGCGACCTTGCGTTCGCGATTCCCGGCCCGGATGCGGCACGTGTCGTGAATGCGCTGATCGAACACCACTACGTGCAGCGGGCGTACCTTGGCTTCCGCCTGCGTTCGTTGAAAGGAACGAATTTCTCGAATGGCGTGCTGCTCAATGCGGTCGATCGCGATTCGCCCGCCGAGCACGCGGGTTTGCGCGTGGGCGACCTGTTGCTGACGCTCGATGGAAAACCGGTGAATGCCCCGCAGCCGATCGATGTGCCGCAACTTCAGCGCGACATCGCCGAGTTGCCGATCGGGCACCCGATCGTGCTGGGCATCGAACGCGACGGCAAGCGTTCGGACGCCAAGCTCACGACCGCGCCATATCCGCGCGATAGCGGCGCCGAGAACGGATATGCGCCATTCGGTGTCTCGCTGCGCGAACTCACGCCGGCGATGGCGCGCCGGCGCGGTCTGGATTTCAGCGACGGCTTGATCCTCACGAGCCAGCGCCCCGGTGGCCCGGCTGCGACCGCGCGCCCTGCATTGCAGAACGGCGATGTGCTGCGCACGATCGACGGCAGGCCGGTGCGCACGATCGCCGACCTGAAAACGTGGAACGACAAGCCCGCGAAAATCCAGCCGCTGCTGATCGGCTTCCAGCGCTCGGGTGAAAATTTGCTCACCACGCTGCGTCCCGTTTACGGCGACCGTTCGCGCACACCACTGCCGGAATTGCCGAACGCGTGGGCCGGGGTGGAAGTGCAGCCGGTGACCACGTCGCTTGCAACCGCGTTCGGCGAAGGCGCCACCGGTTACCGGATCAGCCGCGTGTATCCGGGCAGCCCGCTCGGTGCGGCTGGCGCGCAGGTCGGCGACGTGGTCACCACGATTGCGGACAAGCCGCTCAAGCCGACCAGCGACGACAATGCCGATGGATTCGACCAGGCCGTGCGCGAACTCGAAGTCGGGCAGCCGGCGAAATTCGGTGTCCTCCACGGCAACCATGCGAGTGTGTTGACGGCGAAGTTCACCGCATCGCCGGTCGAGGTTTCGGGCTTGAAGGTGCTGCAGGTCTCGAAGCTGCGCATCCAGGCGCGCGAGTTGAGTTTCTACGATCGCGTTGCGCGGCATCTGCCGTCCGACCAGAACGGCGTCTTCATCTCGACGGTGGAAAGCGGCGGTCCGGGTGGACTCGCGCACATCAAGGGTGGCGACATCGTGCTCTCGCTCGACGGCCACGCGACGCCCGACCTCGATGCGTTCAGCGCCGCGCTTGCGCTGGCCTTGAAATCGCATACGCAGGCAATTCCGATCCGCGTCGTGCGCGGCGCCGAAGTCCGTCTATTGTTCCTCGATCGCAGCTGGTTGCAGGACAAGACGCCATGAAAAGCCTGTCCAAGAAAGGTCTGCCCATGATGCGCATGCCATTCCGTTTGCTCGTTGCGGTCGCCGTGATCGCGGCATCGTTTCCGATCGTAGCGTCTGCGGTGTCGCCGCCATCCGCATCGGGCGACGACACCAGTCGCGAATTCAAGACGGTGATGCAGAAACGCGGCGATACCGCGGTGCCGGTAAAATTCGTGATGTCGGTATCCGGCATGGGCAGCGAGCAGCAGCAGGAAGGCCAGACCCAAGGGACGCTGGTTTCGGCCGATGGCCTGATCCTCGTGCCGGGGCGCGTGGTGAGCCTCGACCTCGGTGCGTTTTCGCGTGGCGATTCGGGCGGCGGTCTTGGAGGTGGCGCGCCATCGGCGAAGTCCGGCCAATTCCGCGTGCGCCTCGCGGGCAGCGACGAATGGCTGCCGGCCGACCTGGTCACGCGCGATACCGAACTCGGCATCGCATGGCTGCGCATCCGCCATCCGAACGGGAAATTGCCCTACGTGGATTTCAGCGATCCATCGAAGGTCGTTGTCGGCACCCAGTTGTTCACGGTGATGCGTACATCCGACCAGTTCGGCAGCGTGCCGATCGTGCGCGCGGGTTACGTGCTCGGCGAGACCACGGTGCCGCGTCCGACCTTCCTCGTGGACGGATCGCCGGGCTTCGCATTCGACGGCGACGGCAAGCCGGCTGGCTTCGTGGATGTGGACCTTGCCGGGATGGTGCGTTCGCGTACGTCGTCGGGCAGCATCGGCATGGACATGGGCGATTCCGTGTTCAGCATGATCCCCGTCGATCGCGTCGGGCGCGTGACCAAACAAGCATCGGTATTGCCGGTGGTGAAGTCGACCGACTCCGACGACGCCGAACCCTTGCTGCCGCCAGTTCCCCCAGTGCACAAACACGCTGCACCGGCTCCGGCCTTGCCTGAGTCACCGAGTCCCTCTTCGCCAAGCGACGACCAGCCGACTCCCGATGCTGCACAGCCAACGGATCCGGCAGCGAAGAAAGTTCCGCCAGCGGATCCGGCAGACGCAAAAAAACGTCACGGTGGTTGACCGGTTTTTTCGCGGATTGCGTTCGCGCGCGCGAGTCGAAAAAGTGTTCTGAAGTGTTGCGCATTGCCGCGCGCGTGCGCTCTATACTTCGCGCATCTCGGGGAGGGATGCAATGCGCGTACGTTCGGGTTGGCCGGTGAACCGGGTCTCGTTGCAACGGATTTCATCGCATGCACTGATCGCGACAACACTGATCGCGCTGGCGTTGCTCGGCGGATGCAAGCGCGGCGCCGATGCGGTGCCGACGGTGCAAGGCGCCACGACGCAACAGGCGGTCGATGCGCGCACGGTGCCGAAAGGCTTCACCTTGTTGTCGGCGTATCCTGACAGCAAATCCGGCGAGCAACTTGCGATCGCGCTCGAGTTCACGCGGCCACTGGTGGGCACGCAGAACTTCGACGGCCTGCTCAGCGTCACCGACGCCAATGGTGCCCCGGTGAAGGGAAGCTGGTCGCTCGACGAAGGCGGCAAAGTCGTGCGCTTCCCTTACGTGCAGCCCGCGTTGAAGTACACGGTGAAGATTGACGGCAAGCTTGCCGCCGCCGATGGCACCACGATCGGTGCCGACATCGTGCGCGAGGTTTACACCGGCCCGCTCGATCCGGTCGTCGGCTTCGCATCGCAGGGCAGCGTGCTGCCGGCGCGCGATTCGCGCGGGGTGCCGGTGGTGTCGGTCAACGTGCCCGAAGTCGATGTCGAATTCTTCCGCGTGCAGGACACGAAACTGTCCACTTTCTACGCGCAATACCAGCGCGGAGGCCAGAAGGACGCCTACGAACTCGACGAGGACTACGCAAAACACACCCCGATCTCGAAGATGGCCGACTCGGTCTATCTCAATCGCTTTGTGCTCGGCGGCAAGGAGAACGAACGCGTCCTCACCTACTTGCCGATCCAGACCATCGACGAGTTGAACAAGCCCGGACTGTATTTCGCGGTGATGAAACCAGCGGGACATTTCAAGAACGGTTACCAGACTGCATTGTTCTACGTCAGCGACATCGGCCTGCACACGCGTGCGTACAAGGACAAGATGTTCGTGCACACCGCATCGCTGCAAACCGGCGCAGCAATTCCAGGCGTCGACGTGCAGGTACTCGACAAGTCAGGCGAACCCGTCGTCAAGGCGACCACCGACGATTCGGGCAACGCGTTGATCGCGTACACGCTCGACAGCACGCAGGTGATGGTCGCGCGACACGGCAGCGATACTTCGATGCTGCCGTTCAACCAGCCCGCGCTAGATCTTTCTGAATTCGAAGTCGCCGGCCGCAAGCAGGCATGGTTCGATGTGTTCACATGGTCGGGACGCGATCTGTATCGCCCGGGTGAAACCGTGCGCTTGTCCGCCCTCATGCGCGACTACGACGGCAAGTCGATCACCACGCCCGGCAAGAGCGGGCAGCCGTTGTTTCTTGTATTGAAACAGCCCGATGGCCGCGAGTTCCTCAAGACGAAGCTCGATCCGCAGACGCTCGGCTATTACACGTGGACGTACACGATGCCTGCCGATGCGCCGACCGGCACTTACCAGGTCGAGTTCCGCGACACGCCGGACAGCAAGGCTGTCGTCGATGCGTTCAAGTTGCGCATCGAGGAATTCCTGCCCGAACGCATGAAGCTCGATCTCGATACCGCGCAGCCCGTCGTGCATCCGGGCGAGGCGTTGAAACTGAAGGCGACCGCCGCGTATCTGTATGGCGCACCGGCCGACGGCAACCGATTCACCGCACGACTCGCTGTGTCGGCCGACCAGCATCCGCTGGAAATGGACAACGCGAACCCGGGCAAGGCGAACGCGGCGAAATCCGACGCGTACAAGGGCTGGTTCTTCGGCGATCCGACGATCATCTTGCCGAAGGAAGCGAAGGACATCGTCGACGAGAAGTTCGACGCGCAGGGACAATTCACCCAGGACATCGCCTTGCCCGACGAAGCGGCGAAGGCGAAAGCACCGGTCGCGCTCGTCGTTTCCGGCAGCGTCTACGAAACCGGCGGGCGCACGGTCACGCGCACGCTGAAGCGCACCGTGTGGCCTGCGGACAAGCTCGTCGGAGTGCGTCCGTTGTTCGACGACAAGGACGGCGCATCGCCGAACGGCAACGCGGGCTTCGAGATCATCCGCGTCGATGCGAGCGGCAAGCGCATTCCGGCGACGGGACTGAAGGTCAACCTCGTGCGCGAACACCGCGACTATATCTGGCGCTGGAGCGACAACGCATGGGATTACGATTTCACCAGCCGCTTCGACAACATCACCACGAAAACAGTCGACGTGA
This sequence comes from Lysobacterales bacterium, assembly GCA_038226665.1. Taxonomy (GTDB): domain Bacteria; phylum Pseudomonadota; class Gammaproteobacteria; order Xanthomonadales; family Xanthomonadaceae; genus SZAS-103. Next base: position 204,816 of record JBBRQI010000002.1, read on the forward strand.
GTGCGAACACCAGCGCCAAAGTCGATTTCCCGGTCGAGTGGGGCGAGTACCGGCTTGAGGTGTTTGATGCCGAAACAGGGTTGACCAGTCGCTATCCGTTCCAGGCCGGCTGGAGCTGGGACGATCAGAACCGCGGCCTCGATGCGCGTCCCGACAAGGTCAAGCTCGCGCTCGACAAGACCTCATACAAGGCCGGCGACACGTTGAAGGTCACGATCACGCCACCGCAACCGGGCAAGGGTTTGCTGCTGGTCGAGAGCGACCGCCTGCTGTCGACGATGACGATCGATGCGAAACCGGGCGCGACGTTCGAGATCCCGGTCACCGCCGATTGGGAACGCCACGATGTGTACGTCACCGCACTCGTGTTCCGTGGTGGTTCGGCGACGGAGAAGACCACGCCCGCACGCGCGGTCGGTGTTGTGCATGTGCCGATGGGTCGTGCCGATCGCGAATTGAAAGTCGCGCTCAGCGTGCCGGCGCAGATGCTGCCGGAACGCCAGTTGCCGGTCGCTATCAAGGTGCCGCAACTCGCCGGCAAGCAGGCTTACGTCACGGTATCGGCGGTCGATGTCGGCATCCTCAACATCACGCGTTTCCCGGTGCCTGATCCGATCGCCTATTTCTTTTCGCCGCGCCGGCTCGGCATCGATGCCTACGACATCTACGCGCGCGTGATCGAGAGTTTCGAAGGCGGCACCGCGAAGCTGCGCTTCGGCGGCGACATGGCGCTTGGTCCGTTGCCGCAGGCGCGGCGTCCAACCGCGCATGTGCAGACGGTCGATTTGTTCGCGGGGCCGGTCGCGCTGGATGGATCGGGAAACGCTGTCGTGCCGGTCACCGTTCCGGATTTCAACGGCACGCTGCGCGTGTCGGCCGTCGTGTATTCGGCCGACCATTACGGCAAGGCCGATGCGCAAACGCTGGTGCGTGCGCCTGTCGTTGCGGAAGTCAGCGCTCCGCGCGCGTTGGCGCCGGGCGATGCGAGCACGTTGACGCTCGACCTGCAGAACTTCACCGGCGCATCGCACGAATTCACCGTGAGTGCGACCGCAACCGCGCCGCTGAAACTCGATGGCGCATCGCGCAAGATCACCTTGAAGGATGGTGCGAAGACCACGTTGAATTTCCCGTTGACCGCGTTGCCCGGCAACAGCGTCGGCAAGTACAGCATCCTCGCGGTCACCGACGGTTATCGTGTCGAGCGCCACTACGAAGTCGCGGTGCGTCCGGCATGGCCGGCGATCGTGCGCTCGCGGATGATCGTGCTCGACACGCTCGCGCCGGTCAGCATCGACAGCGGCGATGCGGTCGGCATGATGGCCGACTCGGTCAATGTGCGGATGACGCTGAGCGCGCTGCCGCCGCTGCCGTTCGCAAGTGCGCTGCAAGGCCTGCTCGATTATCCGTACGGTTGCATCGAACAAACCACCAGCAAAGGTTACGCATCGCTGCTGCTCGACAAGGACACCGCGCGCAAGCTCGGCGTGCCGGGGCTCGACGACGCCACGCGCAAGCAGCGCATGGAAGGCGCGTTCGGTCGGATCGCTTCGATGCAGGTTCCTTCGGGCCACTTCTCGTTCTGGGGCGGCAACAGCGATGCAGTGCCGCAGATGACGCCGTTCGTCGTCGAGTTCCTGCTGGATGCGCGCGACGGCGGATTCGCGGTGCCCGACACGGTGCTGCAGAAAGCGCTCGAACGCCTCGGCGAGGACCTGCTGACCGGCGGCGAGAAGTACTACAACTACGAGCACGCCGATGCGCTGAAGTTCGCGAACAATGCGTATGCAGGTTATGTGCTTGCGCGCGTGAATCGCGCACCGCTCGGCACGTTGCGTGCGTTGTACGACAACGAGCGCAGCAAGGCATTGACGCCGCTGCCGCTGGTGCAGCTCGGCATCGCGCTCGACCTGATGGGCGACCACGCGCGCGGGCAGAAAGCAGTCGCGGAAGGTTTCGCGATGAAGTCGAAGCGCCCGTGGTATTTCGGCGACTACGGATCGGACCTCACCGACATCGCGCGCATGGTCACGCTGACGCACCGCTTCAAGATGGCGAAGCCTGAGTACGACGCGCGCATCCGTTCGCTTGCGCGCGACGTGAAGAGCAGAACCGACGAACGCTGGCGCTGGCTGAGCACGCAGGAACAGATCGCGCTCGCCGCGCTGGGCAAGGTGCTGATCGCCGATTCGGATGCGCACGTTGCAGGCACGCTGTCGGTCGGCGGCAACACGGAAATCATTGCGCCGGAGACGATCTGGAGTCGAGGCTTCGATGCGGCCGCGCTGCGCGAGGGCGTGCGTTTCAATCCGCAGGGGCAGCCGCCGTTGTACGGCTTGATCGATGTTGCCGGCGTGCCGAGTACAGCGCCTGCGCTGGACGACAAGCGCATCAGCATCGTGCGCACCTATTACACGACCGACGGCAAGGTGTGGAAAGGCGGCGTGTTGAAGGAAGGCGATGCGTTGATCGTCGGCATCGCGATCCAGTCGCGTGAAAAAGTGCCCGATGCGTTGATCGTCGATCTGTTGCCGACCGGTGTCGAGATCGAGAACTTCAATCTCGGCGACGCCAAGCAGTGGGCCGATATCGTCGTCGATGGCATCACCCTGACCGAGCGCAGTTCGGCCGCCGAGGTGAAGCACGAGGAATTCCGCGATGATCGCTACGTCGCCGCGCTGTCGCTCGACAAGGGCAGCAACGCGCACGTGTTTTACCTCGTGCGCGCGGTGACGCCGGGAACCTATGGCGTGCCGCCGCCGCTGGTGCAGGACATGTACCGCCCGGAGATTCGCGGCATCGGTAAATCGACGCCGGCTTCGATCAAGGTGATCCAGCCCTGAGCGCAAGCCCGGACGATACGCCTGAGGCGCCCGTTGCGAATGCGAAAGCGCGCAACGGGCGCAGCAGCATACGACGTTGGTTGCAGCGAAGCGGGTGGGTGCTGTTCGCGCTGCTCGTCATCGCTTTCGTGCTCGATCGCATGTATCCGTTGCCGCTGCCGGATGCGGGTGATGCGAGCGTGCTGGTGGTCGCGCGCGATGGCACGCCGTTGCGCGCATTCGCGAACCACGAAGGCATCTGGCGTTATCCGGTCACGCCGGAACAAGTCTCGCCGCTGTATCTGCAGGCGTTGTTGACCTACGAGGATCGCTGGTTCTACCGACATCCCGGGGTGAATCCGTTCGCGCTCGCGCGCGCATCCGTGCAATGGGCGCGGAGCCGGCACGTGGTATCGGGCGGTTCGACGATCACGATGCAGGTCGCGCGCATCATCGATCCTCGAGCAGCGAACGATCGGGGCATCGGCGCGAAATCCAGGCAGATCCTGCGCGCACTGCAACTCGAAGCGCACCTGAGCAAGCGCGACATCCTCACGCTGTACCTCAACCACGCGCCGTTCGGCGGCACGATCCAGGGCGTCGAAGCAGCGAGTTGGGCGTATCTCGGGAAACCGTCGCATCAACTCTCGCATGCCGAAGCCGCGTTGCTCGCCGTGCTGCCGCAGACGCCAAGCAGGCTGCGTCCGGATCGCCATGCCACCAGCGCGCGCATCGCCCGCGACAAGCTGCTCAAGCGCATGGCCGATTTGCACGAATGGACGCGCGCGGAAGTCGCCGATGCGCGCATCGAATCGGTCATCACGCGGCGCCTGCAACAACCGATGTCGGCTGCATTGCTCGCCGAACGCCTGCGCGAACAAACACCCCGCATGCCACGCATCGTCACCACGATCGACGCAGACCTGCAGCGCACACTGGAAGCGCGGGTGACCTCGTATTTCGCACGCTTGCCGGAGCGCACGTCGGCCGCACTGCTGGTCGTCGACAACAAGACGCTCGAAACGCGCGCGTACGTCGGCTCGGTCGCATTCGGAGACATCCCGCGGCTCGGGCACGTGGACATGGTGCGCGCATGGCGTTCGCCGGGGTCGACGCTCAAACCGTTCCTGTACGGGCTTGCGCTCGACGACGGACTGATCCATTCGGAAAGCCTGCTCGTCGACGCACCGCAATCGTTCGGCGATTACCGGCCCAGCAATTTCGACGCGACCTTCAATGGGCCCGTCGGCGCGGCCGAGGCGTTGCGTCTGTCGTTGAATGTGCCTGCGGTCGATCTATTGGATCGTGTCGATCCAGTGCGTTTCGCTGCTCGGCTGGCTAGCGCGGGCGTTGTGCTGAAACTGCCGCGCGGCGCGCAACCGAACCTGTCGATCATCCTCGGCGGCGATGGCGTGACGCTGGAAGATCTTGTCGGCGCGTACACGGCGCTGCATCGCGACGGCATCGCCGGCCGCGTGCGCTTGCGACCCGATGCGCCGCATGTCGATCGCATGCTGCTGTCGCCGGGCGCGGCGTGGATCGTGAAGACGATCCTCGATGCGAATCCGCGGCCCGGTTATCGCGCGGATACGTTCGATCCGGGATCGGGCCCGCGCGTCGCGTGGAAGACCGGCACCAGTTACGGGTTCCGCGATGCGTGGGCGGTTGGCGGCACGCTACGCTACACGGTCGGCGTGTGGGTCGGTCGTCCCGATGGCACGCCGTTGCCCGGACAGTTTGGTGCGATCACCGCGCTGCCGCTGTTCTTCGAAGTCATCGACAGCTTGCCGCGCAGCGCGGCCGACGCAATCGCGAAACCACCACCGCCGAGCGTTGCAAGCGTCGATATCTGCTGGCCGCTCGGTATCGCATTCGACCCAGCCCGCCCCGAACTCTGCGCCCGCAAGCTGCAGGCGTGGATACTCAACAACGGCATTCCACCAACGATGGCCGAGCGACGCGCGCGCTTGTGGAGTGCGGGATTGTTGCCGCTGCATGTGGATGCGACGACCGGCGAACGCCTGAGCGCGACCTGCACGAAACCGCATGTCGTACATGACACCGGAGTCGCACGATGGCCTGCGCTTGCATCGCCGTGGTTGTCTGCAGCAGAGCACCAGCATTCCGCGATTCCACCGCTTGCGAAAGATTGCGAACTCGATGGACTCGATGCGACTGCATCGCTACAGATTGAAGGCGTCGCCGACCACGCAACCGTCGCGCGCGCACCAAACAGTCCCACGCCGGTGCGCCTGTCGCTGCGCGCGCTCGGCGCAGCGGGGCGCGTGATGTGGATGGTCAACGGGCGACTACAGGGCGAGACGATGGGTGGGCGATCGTTTGTGCACGACTACCCGGATACGGGCGTGCAGACGGTGACGGCGATGGCGGAGACCGGGGCGTGGACGCAGGTTGGGTTTCGGGTTTTGCGGTAACGGCAGGACGCTATGTGCCGATGAGACGTACGAAGACACTCCCCGCGAAGATACGAATCGTCTGGCTTCGCCATCAGTTCCGCAGCTTTTGCCGGCTTTGTACTCCTGTTTGTCTCTAACCTGCGTGGAACGGATGTGACTCGTGCGCGCAGCGCGTGAAAGCTTTGCTTTACTAGGATTTATAAGCGATGCCGCGTTAGCCCACAATCGATCTGGTTCGGCCGATCCCGGCCTCACCAGATCGCCAAGCCCTCCGCATTCCTGCTACGGGCGTTCGTCGCGACGCGACTTGCCACTGGCAAGTCGCAAGCGCGCTCGGAATCCAGCGCAAGCAAGCGTCCTTGCGTTACCTGCCGGACAGCACATCCATGTGCTGGCGTTCGTCAGCGCACGAACCAATGGTTCGTAGCGCGCTGCCTCACCCCCATTCCCCTTCGAGCCAATCCGACAGCTCGTCGGCATGTTCTTCCTCGACTGCGAGGATCTTCTCGAGGATGCGCTTGGTGGTGGTGTCCTTGTCGCCGATGTAGGCAATCATTTCCTTGTAGCTGTCGATCGCGATGCGTTCGGCGATCAGGTTTTCCTTGATCATGTCGCGCAGGTCCTTGCCCTTGACGTATTCCGAATGGCTGCGCGAGGTCAGTCCTGCCGGGTCCATGTTTGGTTCGCCCTGCAGTTGCACGATGCGCTTCGCGATCCAGTCGGCGTGTTCTTGTTCCTCGATCGAATGTTCGAGGAATTCCTTCGCGACCGCATCGGCATGGATGCCGCTGGCGACGAAGTGGTGGTAGCGGTAACGCAGCACGCAGACGATTTCGGTTGCGAGCGCTTCGTTGAGCAGTTTGATCACGGTCTGGCGATCGCCGGCGTAACCTTCCGTCACCGCGCCGTCGTCGATATGCTGGCGTGCGCGGGCGCGCAGGGTTTTCACGTCGGTGAGAAATGGTTGATCGTTCGAATCGGTCTTGGCCGGCTTGGCGCTTTTGCTGACGGCGGGCTTCTTGCTCATCGTGTTGTCCTCGGTTGATGTGGAATTGCGAAGGTCGTCTTGCGGATCACGCGATGAATCCTGGTGCGGTCAATCATGCCTGGCGCAATCGTGTTGCGATCATTTCAACGCGGACAGCACATGTTCCGCGCTCGATACCTTGAATTCGCCTGGCGCTTCGATGAAAAGCTGCTTGACCACGCCGTCTTCGGCGTACAACGCGAAACGCTTCGAGCGCTTGCCGAGGCCGAACGCGCTGCCGTCCATTTCCAGCCCCAACGCGTCGGTGAGCGCGCCATTGCCGTCAGCGAGCATCGCGATACCTCCTTCTGGAACGTCCTGGTGTTTCGCCCACGCGCCCATCACGAATGCGTCGTTGACCGCCATGCAGGCGACGTCGATGCCGCGCGCCTTGAATTCGCCGAGGTGTTGCACGTAACCCGGCAGGTGCTTGGCCGAACACGTCGGCGTGAATGCGCCGGGTACGGAAAACAGCACCACTTTCTTGCCAACGAAGACGTCGTTGGTATCGACGGCCTGCACGCCGTCCTTGAGGACATTGAGAACCGCGTGAGGGATGCGGTCGCCGATCTGGATCGTCATGTAGGTTCCTTCCTGCGTTGGGGAGGGACAGTCTAGCGCGCGCGGGTGAATGGTTGGCAAGGCTTGAAATGCGCCACGAGCGGCCTCAGTTCGGGAACGCGGCGCCACGCCGTGATCGAAGTACACAACCGGCCGCGCAATGCGGCACCATGACGGTCTGCGGCTCGATGTCACAGGCCGTTAGTTGCGCGATGAGGTCAACATGGAATTCAAGGATTACTACAAGGTACTTGGCGTCGAAGCCGGCGCGGGCGAGGCCGAGATCAAGGCGTCGTATCGACGACTTGCGCGCAAATACCATCCGGACGTGAGCAAGGAAGCGGGCGCGGAGGAAAAATTCAAGTCGGTCAACGAAGCCTACGAGGTGCTGCGCGATGCGAAAAAGCGCGCGGCCTACGACCAGTTGCGCACGCGCGGTTACAAGCCGGGCGAGGAATTCCGTCCGCCGCCGGATTTCGGGCAGACCTACGGCAACCCCGGCAATGGCGGCGAATACAATTTCGATTTCGGCGACGAAGGCGGCGGCGGATTCAGCGATTTCTTCGAGTCATTGTTCGGCGGTCGCGCGCGCGCGCAACAGCGCCCAGGCGGCGCAGGTCAACAACAAGCCGCGGCCGGTAGCGATATCCGCGCGAAATTGCTGGTGCCCCTGGAGACCGTTCTCACCGGCGGCAGCCATCGCATCCAGATCGAGGAGCGCGTACTGGATGTGAAGATTCCTGCCGGTGTGAAGCCTGGGCAGGTGATTCGCCTGGCAGGGCAGGGTCGTCCGGGACGCGGACGCGCCGGCGATCTGTTGCTGGAAGTGGACTATCGGCCGCACGCACAATTCGAGATCGATGGTGCGAACATCCTCTGCACCTTGCCGCTCTCGCCCTGGGAAGCCGCGCTCGGCGCAACGGTCAGCGTGCCAACGCTCGGCGGCGCAGTCGAATTGAAGATTCCCGCGAACAGCGACAGCGGCCGCAAGCTGCGCCTGCGCGGTCGTGGGCTGCCGGGAAAACCTGCTGCGGGAGACCAGATCGTCGAAATCGAAGTGCGCACGCCGAAGGCGACGACCGACGAACAGAAAGAATTTTATCGCGAGATGCAGAAGACGTTCGTCTTCGATCCGCGAAGCGCGTAGCGGATTCGATCAGATGCATCGATTCGCCATGCGCAGGCGATTCCCTGGATCGGCGTCACTTGTTGTTGGCTACGATGCCGTGTTCGATCCCGGTAGCCATCGAAACCCAGTGCGTCTGATCGCTTGAATATTCCTGACGGAATGCGATGGTGCGTGCATCGGTGAAAACGTTCACGACGCGGAACCACATGGTCTTGCCGTTCTCGGTGGTTTGCCACGGAAACGTCCATGTGTTGCCGTCGATCACCAGCTTGCCTGCATGCACCGAGTCGGCACCGGGAGTGATCGGATAGCTCGCGTAGGCGTTTGTCTTCGCGTCGTAGGCGAACACGACCACCGCCTTGGATTCTTCATCGACGAACTGGTGGCAGGCGTAAAACTCGCCGCTGCGCCAGCAGTCGTTGCGCAGCGAGTACGCTTCATGCGACGCCTTGCTGTAGGGCGTGTCCAGATGGGTTATCTCGGCTTTCCAGGTGCCCGCATACGCAGCGATCGCCTCGATGCCGCCTGCGGGCTTGGCCATTGCTGCGGCGCAGGCAAACAATGACAGCAGCAGGCCGGGCGATAGTGCTTTCATGCCGATGCAGGAATGCAACGATGCGGGAATGCGCGCGATCAGCCCAGCATTTCCTTGATCGCCGCCGCGAGTTGTTCCTCGTTGAACGGCTTGGTGATGTAGGCCTTCGCGCCCTGGCGCATGCCCCACACGCGATCGGTGTCCTGGTCCTTGGTGGTGACGAGGATCACCGGCACGTGCGCGGTGGTCGGTTCCTTCGAGATCTGGCGCGTTGCCTGAAACCCGTTGAGGTTCGGCATCACCACGTCCATCAGAACGAGGTCGGGTATGTGTTTCTTCGCAGCGGCGACTCCGGCTGCGCCATCTTCGGCCGTGACCACGGTGTGGCCGAGTGACTCGACGATCCGCTTCATGCCCATCAGCTGGGACGGGGAATCATCAACGATCAGGATGCGTGCCATGCGAGTCTCTCGGTGACCGGTGAGCCATTGTAGTCGTGCGTCGGCGCTTGTCCATCGGCAAACGCGGCCGCTGGTCGGCTGGACGAGCGGATTGCTACAGGCGCACTACTGTTCGCCCGAACGAGTCGCCGACGAGCATTCCCGGAAAGACCAGCGGCAGTTCGTCGAGGCCGACGGTACGCGTGCAAATCGCGTCGAGGTGCGCCGGTTTCCAGTCGCTGGCGAGGCGTTGCCATACCTGTTCTCGTTGCGCGCGCAGCGGGCTGGTCGTGGCGATGCCGAGCAGCGACACGCCGCGCAGGATCATCGGCATCACCGTCGTCGCGAGGCCATAGCCGCCCGCCAGGCCGCAGACGGCGATGTTGCCGTACGCCATGATCGCGCGCGTCAGGCCGGCCAGCATGTCGCCGCCAACTGTGTCGATCGCGCCGGCCCACAACGCGTTCTCGAGCGGACGCGTGCCGAGTTGCAGTTCCCGCCGCGAGAGTACCTGTTGCGCACCGAGCGCGGTGAGGAAATCGGCGTGCTCGATCTTGCCGGTGATCGCGTGCACGGCGTAGCCCGCGCGGGTGAGGATGTCGATTGCGAGCATGCCGACGCCGCCAGTCGCGCCGGTGACGACAACCGGACCCATCGATGGCGTCTGTGCATTCTGTTCCATCCGCAGCAATGCCAGCCCTGCGGTGAAACCTGCCGTGCCGATGATCATCGCTTCGCGCAAGCCCAGACCATTCGGCAACGCGACAGTATTCGCGGCTTCGAGCCGCACGTATTCGGAATAGCCTCCATCGCGCGTTTCCGACAATCCTGCGCCGGCGCAGAGCACCGCATCGCCTTCACTGAAATGCGCATCGGTCGATGCGACCACATGGCCGGCGACATCGATGCCGCCGACCAGCGGAAACATGCGCAGGATTTTGCCTTCGCCGGTGCCGGCCAGCGCGTCCTTGTAGTTGATCGACGAATACGCGGTCTTGATCACGACTTCGCCGGGCGCGAGATCGTCGAGCGCGATGTTTTCAACGCCCGCGCGATGCATGTTGTCGTCGTTGTGGATGCGGAAGGCGCGGAAGATTTTTGGAATTGTCATCGCCACTTTCTGGTTTCCCGAGTTGGGAGATCATCCTGGCTTGCCGGATTCAATGCTGGTTCTGCGGCAGCCCATCGGTGATTTCATAGTAATCGCCCTTTTCCGCCACGAAGATGTGCTTTTCCAGGTGCGTGGAAGTAGCTGTGTCGAATGCGCCCATCGCGATGCCGATCCAGTCCCGCGCCGGCGGATCGAAGAACAGGGAAGACCCGCACGCGGAGCAGAATCCCCGTCTTGCCTTCGTGGACGAGTGGTACCAGGTCATGTTTTCCTTGCCAGTGATCGCGACCGCTGCCTTGGGCACGTCGGTGGAAACGAAGTAATGACCTGAGTGTTTCCTGCACTGGACGCAGTGGCACGCATCGGGAGGCTTCAGTTCTCCCGTCACCGAAAAAGTGACCTTGCCGCAGAGGCATGAACCTTTCTTGATGTCCGCCATGGTTCGATTCCGTTACGTCGGGTGAGCAAACAGCCCGGCAAGCAAGCTGGGTCGGTGAAGGGAATTCGTCGCGGAATCCATGGTATCGCACAAAAAAACAGGCGGCCGAAGCCGCCTGTTGTGATGCAGGATGTCGCGACGCTTATTGTTTTGCAGGCGCAGCGTTCAAGCCTTTCTTCTCGAGATACGGCTCGACGCTCGGCTCCTTGCCGCGGAAGTCCAGGTACAACTGATGCGCATCCTTGGTGCCGCCGCGCGAGAGCACGGTTGCGCGGTAGTGTTCGCCATTGGCGCGGGTCATGCCGCCGTGTTCGTTGAACCATGCGAACGCATCCTGCGCGAGCACGGCCGTCCACAGGTAGGCGTAGTAACCGGCCGCGTAGCCACCGCTCCAGATGTGCTGGAAATACGTGCTGCGATAGCGTGGCGGCACTTCATCAACGGCGACGCCGAATTTCTTCAGTGCATCGGCTTCAAACGCATCGGCATCCTGGCGCGGAGCATCGGCCGGCAGTGCGTGCCAGGCCATGTCAAGCAGGGCGGCGGCGACGTATTCGGTGGTCTCGTAGCCTTGGTTGAAAGTGCCGGACTTCTTGATCTTCGCGACCAGTTCGGCCGGCATCGGCGCGCCGGTCTTGTAGTGCTTGGCGTAGTTCGCGAACACGGTCGGTTCGAGCGCCCAGTTTTCGTTGAACTGCGACGGAAACTCGACGAAGTCGCGCGGCGTGTTGGCACCCGAGAACAGCGGATATTTCACGTTCGACGACAGTCCGTGCAGGCCATGGCCGAACTCGTGGAACATCGTGGTCACGTCGTCGAACGAGATCAGCGCAGGCTGGCCCGGCGCCGGCTTGGTGAAGTTGCCGACGTTGACGATGACCGGACGCTGGTGCAGCAGGTCGCTCTGGTCGACGAAGGTATCCATCCACGCGCCGCCGTGCTTGCTGTCGCGCGCGAAGTAGTCGAAATAGAACAGCGCGATCGACTTGCCGTGTTCATCGAACACTTCGAACACGCGCACATCGGGCTGATAGACCGGCAGGTCCTTGCGTTCCTTGAAGCTCAGGCCGTACATCTGGTGGGCGGCGAAGAACACGCCGTCCTTCAGCACGCGGTCGAGTTCGAAGTAGGGCTTGATCTGCGTTTCGTCGAGGTCGTACTCGGCCTTGCGCACCTGCTCGGCGTAGAAGTCCCAATCCCAAGGTTGCAGCTTGAAGCCCATCGCGTGCTTTGCGGCAGCCTGCGTATTGATCAGCACCTGAATCTTCGCGGCCTCGGCCTTCGCGTTGACGACGGCGGCCGCCGCAACGCGCTGCATCAGATCGTTCGCGGCTGTGGGGGTCTTCGCCATCTGGTCTTCGAGGGTGTAGTCGGCGTAAGTCGGATAACCGAGAAGTTTTGCACGTTGTGCGCGTAACTGCGCCATCTCGGAGATCAGCGCGCGGTTGTCGTTCGCGCCATCGGTATCGCTGCGGCTGAGCGATGCCTTGAAGAGCTTCTCGCGCAGCGCGCGGTTCTTCAATGAAGCCAGCTGAGGCTGGGTCGTGTGGTTCTGCAGAGTCAGCAGCCATTTGCCGTCGAGCTTGCGACCCTTGGCGGCTTCGGCGGCAGCGGCGATGTCCTCGTCGGACATGCCGTCGAGGTCGGCCTTGTTGTCCACGACGACCGCGCCTGAGGCGGTCGAGGCGAGCACGTTCTTGCCGAACTCGGTGGACAGGGTGGCGAGCCTTTCGTTCAGCGCCTTGATCTTGGTCTTGTCGGCGTCATTGAGCTGCGCGCCCGATCGAACGAACATGTCGTAATACTTCTGCACCAGGCGATCGGATTCCGGATCGAGCTTGAGCGTCGCGCGCTGGTCGTACACAGCCTTTACGCGCACGAACAGTTTCGGATCGAGGGTGATCGCGTCCTGGTGCTGCGACAGCTTCGGCGCCATGTCCTCTTCGATCTTCTGGATCGCATCGTTGGTGTTGGACTGGCTGAGGTTGAAGAACACCTTCGAGACGCGCGTCAGCAACTGGCCGCTGCGCTCCATCGCGACGATGGTGTTGTCGAACGTCGCCGGCTGCGGGTTGTTCGCGATCGCGTTCATTTCACTGCGCTGCTGGCGCATGCCTTCGTCAAGCGCAGGCGTGTAATCGCTGTCCTTGATCTTGTCGAAGGCTGGCGTCTGGTATTGCAGCTTGCTCGATGCGTAGAACGGATTGGACGCGGTGAAGGACATGGCGGCTTCGGCATGGTTGGACATCGGCTTGGCATCGGCAGCGAATGCGCCGGCGGAAAGAGTCAGGCTGGCTGCGATCGCAATCGTCAGCAGGCGGGGCAGGGCGCGGGACGGTGACATCGGAGGGAATCCTCGGGTCGTGGGCTGGGTGTGGCGGGGTACGAAAGGCTGAACCTTGTGATGATAAGCGTTGGCGCGGGCGCCAGTGATCTTGTCGATCATGCCATCGAGCTTGCAAAGGCTATCGGGTGGCATGTTCGTATCGGTCTTCGCAACAGGCTTGCGGTCGCTGGCCCTGCAAAGAAAACCCGGATAAAGCACGCGGTTGTATTCGACCGGTGCGTCAATCACGGTGATGGTTTCGAAACCGGCGTCGGGCGGAGGCGGCCCATAGATTGCCTTGAGCTTGAAGAATTTCATCGCCTCGATCTGATTGACCAACTTGTTGTAATCGCCTGGCGACAAGACTTTTTTCTTGACGAGGTTGCAGCACGCATGGCTCGTCGACTTGGGATCGTACGCCACGAACGTGGCGCTCCGATCTCCGAGGATCGTCACCGTGTATGCGGGGCACGAGCCCATGCACGGCACGCGTTCGAGGCGGATCAGGATGTCGCGTTGTGCATCCGCTGGATTGCTTGCCTTTTTCTTCGAAGCCGTAACCGGCTGTACCGCTGCAATTGCAACAGTCGCCGCCGTCAACAACGACAGCGCCAACAGCAGCGCGGGCAGACGGGTTGCCATCAATTCGCCTTGTGAATCGCCCGCTTGTCCACAGCGAGCGCGGCTTCATGCACGGCCTCGGACAACGTCGGGTGCGCATGGCAGATGCGCGCGAGATCTTCAGCGGCGCCCTTGAATTCCATCGTCACCACGGTTTCGTGGATCAGTTCGGACACGCTGACGCCGACCATATGCGCGCCGAGCAGGCGATCGGTTTCGGCGTGGGCGATGAGCTTGACCATTCCGGCGGGCTCGTTCATTGCGACGGCGCGACCGATCGCGGCAAACGGGAACGTGCCGGTCTTGTACGGAATGCCCGCGGCTTTCAGTTCGGCTTCGGTCTTGCCGACCCACGCGATTTCCGGCTCGGTGTAGATGACCCACGGCACGGTGTCGAGGTTGACGTGGCCGGGCAGGCCGGCGATCAATTCCGCGACAGCGACGCCTTCCTCGCTCCCCTTGTGCGCAAGCATAGGGCCGCGCACGCAGTCGCCTACCGCCCACACGCCATCGGCACCGGTGTGGCAATGCTCGTCGACCTGGATACGGCCACGCTCATCGAATTGCACTCCGGTACCTTCTGCAAGGATGCCCTTGGTGGCGGCGCGACGACCAACGGAAACGAGCAGCTTGTCGACGGTGATCGTCTTCTCACCATCCTTGCCGGTGTAGGTCAGCACGACTTCGTTGCCTTTCACGTCGGCCTTGCTGACCTTCGCATTCAACTGGATGTCGAGGCCCTGCTTGGCCAATTCCTTGAACGCGATTTTCGCGATATCCGGATCGGCCGCGCCGAGGAAATCCGGCAACGCTTCGAGGATCGTGACTTCGCTGCCGAGACGCCGCCATACACTGCCAAGTTCGAGCCCGATGACGCCCGCGCCGATGACGCCGAGACGCTTGGGCGTCGCATCGAAATCGAGCGCGCCAGCGTTATCAACGATTGTTATGCCATCGAATTTCGCGAATGGCAACTCGATCGGGGTCGAGCCAGGCGCGAGGATCACATTGGTTGCGCTGAGTTCGGTTTCCTTGCCGTCGGACGATTTGATCTTCACCACCCGATTCGGATGCAGGGTCGCGTAGCCAGCGAACGCCGTGACCTTGTTCGCCTTGAACAGCATCGCGATGCCGCCGGTGAATTGCTTCACGATCTTGTCCTTGCGGCCGACCATGACGCCCACGTCTATTTTTGTGTTATCCGCAGAAATCCCGTGCACGGCGAAGCCGTGCTGCAGGTTGTAAAACTGGCGCGAGGAATCCAGCAGCGCCTTCGACGGAATGCAGCCGACCCGCAGGCAGGTGCCGCCAAGCGCGGGCTTGCCATCCTTGCCGAGTGCGTCGTCGATGCAGGCGGTCTTCAGCCCAAGCTGCGCGCAACGGATCGCGGCGACGTATCCGGCCGGCCCAGCGCCGATGACGATGACATCGAAGGTTTCGTTGGTAGAGGCAGCGCTCATCTGTAATCCCTTGATTTGATCGATCGCACAACGAAAAGCAGGAAGTTACAAACCGAGCAACATCCGGTGCGGATTCTCGAGCTGGTTCTTGATGTCGACGAGGAACAGCACCGCGTCCTTGCCGTCGATGATGCGATGGTCGTAGCTGATCGCGATGTACATCATCGGCGCGGCGACGACCTGGCCGTTCTCGACGATCGCGCGTTCCTTGATCGCGTGCATGCCGAGGATCGCCGACTGCGGCGGGTTCACGATCGGGGTGGAGAACAGCGAACCGAACGTCCCACCATTCGTGATCGTGAACGTACCGCCCTGCAGGTCCTCCAGCTTGAGTCCGCCTTCGCGTGCGGCCTTGGCGAAGTTGCCGATCGACTTTTCGATGTCGGCGAAGCCCATCGTTTCGGCGTTGCGCAGCACCGGCGTCACCAGGCCCTTGTCGGTGGACACGGCCACCGAGATGTCGGCGTAACCGTGGTAGATCACGTCGCTGCCATCGACCGATGCGTTGACGGCCGGGTGACGCTGCAATGCGCTCGCGGCGGCCTTGACGAAGAAGCTCATGAAGCCGAGCTTGACGCCGTTCGACTTCTCGAACGCTTCGCCCTGCGACTTGCGCATGTCCATCACCGCCTTGAGGTTGACCTCGTTGAACGAGGTCAGCATCGCGATAGAGTTCTTCGACTGCATCAGGCGTTCGGCGATCTTCGCGCGCATGCGCGTCATCGGCACGCGCTCTTCCGGGCGTGCGCCAGCTGGCATTGCCGGAGCCGAAGATGCTGCAGCCTTCGCGGCTGGCGCAGCTGGCTGCGCGGTGCCACCCGTACGCATGTAGTTGACCAGGTCTTCCTTGGTGACCTGGCTGTCGCGACCGGTGCCGGCAACGTTCGCGGGATCGATCTTGTTCTGCTCGGCGGTGAAACGCCCGCCGGGAGAGAGCGCGGAAGTATCGGTCGCCGACGCAGGGGTTGCCTTGGCCGCAGCAGGCGCCGACGGAGCGGCTGCGGCCGGTGCTGCCTTGACGGGCGCAGGCGCCGCAACTGCAACTCCTTCCTCGATGATCGCCAGCAGTTGCGAGCTGGTGACGGTGGCGCCCACCTCGAACTTGATTTCCTTGAGCACGCCGTCCGCGGGCGCAGGCACTTCGAGCACGACCTTGTCGGTCTCCAGGTCGACGAGGTTCTCATCGCGCTTGACCGCATCGCCGGGTTTCTTGTGCCAAGCCGCGATCGTCGCGTCGGAAACGGATTCCGGGAGAACCGGGACTTTGACTTCAATGCTCATGATGGACGTCCTGAAGAGTGGATCAATTGTCTATTCCACGACGACGCTGTCGCCGAGCTTGCCGGCCAGCGCCGCATTGACGAGCTTCGCCTGCTCGGCCTGGTGCGTCGACAAGTGTCCGCAAGCGGGAGCAGCCGAGCGCGTGCGACCGGCGTAGTACAAGGTCTGTCCAGCCTGCAGGCAGCGGGAGAGATGATGCTGGATCTGGTACCAGCCGCCCTGGTTCATCGGCTCTTCCTGGCACCACACGAGGCTCTTGGTTTTCGCGAAGCGCTTGAGTTCGTCCGCCAGTTCGGCGCGCGGGAACGGGAACAATTGCTCAGCGCGCACGATCGCCACGTCGTCGAGACCGTGCTTCGCGTGTTCCTCGAACAGGTCGTAGTAAACCTTGCCCGCGCACACCACGACGCGCGTGACCTTTGTCGCATCGGCCTTGTAGTCGCCGATGAATTCGCGGAAGCCGCCCGAAGACAGCTCGTCCAGCGAAGAGATCGCGAGCTTGTGGCGCAGCAGCGACTTCGGCGTGAACACGATCAACGGCTTGCGGGTCTTGCGCAGCATCTGGCGGCGCAGCAGGTGGAAAATCTGCGCAGGCGTGGTTGGAACCACGACCTGCATGTTGTCGAGCGCGCACAGTTGCAGAAAGCGCTCCAGGCGCGCGGACGAGTGCTCTGGACCCTGTCCTTCGTATCCATGCGGCAGGAACAGCGCAAGTCCGCACAGGCGGTTCCACTTCGACTCGCCCGAGCTGATGAACTGGTCGATCACCACCTGCGCGCCGTTCGCGAAATCGCCGAACTGCGCTTCCCAGATGTTCAGCGTGGTCGGATCAGCGGTGGAGAAACCGTACTCGAACGCCATCACCGCTTCCTCGCTCAGCAGCGAGTCGACGATCGTCACATCCAGCGGATCGGTGCCTTTCGGCAACAACTCGCGCAGCGGGATGTAGTCGGGGCCGCCGGTCTGTTCGTGCAGCACCGCATGGCGATGGAAGAAGGTGCCGCGACCGGAATCCTGTCCGACCAGGCGCAGCTTGAAATCGCTCTTGATGAGCGTCGCGTAGGCGAGGTTCTCGGCGAAGCCCCAGTCGGCAGCTTGTTCGCCAGCGACCATCTTGCGACGGTCATCGTAGATCTTCGCAACGCGCGGATGCAGCTTGACGTTGTCCGGGATCGTGTTGATCTGTGCAGCGAGCGCATCGAGTTCGCCGCGCGGCACCGTGGTGTCGACCGGATCCTTCATCGCGCCGTGCAGGTAGGGCTTCCAGTCCGCGCCGAAGATCTCGCCGGGCTTGTCGGCAAGCTCGGTGGTGACCGCACCTGATGCGAGCATGGTGCGGTAGCTATCGACCATCGCCGCAGCGGCGGCGGCATCGAGTACGCCATCGGCGACCAGCCGCGCGGCATACAGCTCGCGCGGGGTCTTGTGCGCCTTGATCACCTGGTACATCACCGGCTGCGTCGCCGACGGCTCGTCGGCTTCGTTATGGCCGTGGCGGCGGTAGCAGACCAGGTCGACGACGATGTCCTTGTTGAACTCCTGGCGGAAGTCGAATGCGAGCTGGGTGCAGAACACCACGGCCTCGGGATCGTCGCCGTTCACGTGCAGGATCGGTGCGCCGACCATCTTCGCAACGTCAGTGCAGTAGATCGTGGAACGCGCATCGTCGGTGCGGCTGGTGGTGAATCCGACCTGGTTGTTGATCACGATGTGCACGCTGCCGCCGACCTTGAAGCCGCGCGCCTGCGACATCTGCAGCAACTCCATGCCGACGCCTTGGCCAGCGAACGCCGCATCGCCGTGGATCAGCACCGGCAGCACTTCGTCGCGCTCGCCATCGTCGCGACGCTGCTGGCGCGCACGCACGCTGCCGGCGACGACCGGATTGACGATCTCCAGGTGCGACGGATTGAACGCGAGCGCGAGATGCAGCGGACCACCCGGCGTCGCAAGATCCGCGGAGAAGCCCATGTGGTACTTCACGTCGCCCGAATGTGCGGGATCGTCGGCGTGCTCGTAACGTCCCTCGAATTCGGCGAACAGCTTGTCCGGCGGCTTGCCCAGCGTGTTGACGAGCACGTTCAGGCGGCCGCGATGGGCCATGCCGACGACCATCTCCTTGACGCCGGCCTTACCCGCGCGCTGGCACAGTTCGTCCATCATCGGGATCAGCGAATCGCCGCCTTCGAGCGAGAAGCGCTTCTGGCCGACGTACTTCGTGTGCAGGTAGCGTTCGAGTCCTTCGGCCGCGGTCAGGCGGTCGAGGATGTGCTTGCGGCAGTCCGCGTCGAAGCCGAACTTGCCGGCGGCCCCTTCCAGACGCTGATGCACCCAGCGGCGCTGAGTGGCGTCGCTGATGTGCATGAACTCGACGCCGATGGTGGAGCTGTAGGTCGCGCGCAGGGTGGCGAACAACTCGCGCAGGCTCAGGATCGCAGGGCCGGCGGTAAAGCTGGTGTTGAAGCGGGTGTCGAGGTCGGCGTCGGTCAGCCCGTGGGCTGCGAGATCCAGATCGGGTGCCGCGGGCCGGTGCGGCTGTTCCTCGATATCGCCTATGGCGGTGAGGCCGAGCGGATCGAGAGTCGCGCGCAGGTGTCCGCGCGAGCGGTACGCCGTGACCAGCCGCAGCACAACGGCCTGCTTCTGCGAAACGGCATCGGTTGTGGCGTTGATCGCAGGAACACGATTGGAAGATTGACCAGCTTTGCTGTTGGAAACCGCGGCCTGCTGGATGCGCGCCATGACCGCCGAATGCGGCACGTCGGCTGCGCGGCCGTTCAGCCCGTCGACCTGTAGTTGATCGAAGCTGGCTTTCCAGTCCGCGCCAACGCTGTCTGGATCGGCGAGGTAGCGCTCGTAGAGATCTTCGATATACGCGGCATTGCCGCCGGAATTCTGCGAGGTCGCGGCAAACTGCTTGATCAGGCTATCCACTCGTTTACGCCCGGCGATGAGTTTTTCTTGCAGATGATTGATTCCCAACGATTTGATGCCGAGTATTGCAGCGCGTCAAAACGAGTTGCACAGTATAGCGCGAGGCTGTAGTGCTTCGGAACCTGCTTACGGACTTACATGGATGTGGAAAGTGCCGACAGGCCTTTGGAACGCCTGCGGCGTTGTAGCAAGTGCGTACGGGCGTCTGGAACGCCCGCAGTCGACCAGCATGCTGCTCGCGGACATTCCTCACGCTCTTCGGGTGAGTACCTGCCGTCACTTCGGCGCGAGTCGCACCGCGCCATCGAGGCGGATCGTTTCGCCATTCAAATAGCGATTGCCGAGGATGAAGCCGACGGTGTCCGCGAATTCCTCGGGTCGTCCGAGGCGTGATGGGAACGGGATCGACGCGCTCAGCGATTGCTGCACTGATTCCGGCATGCCATCGACCATCGGCGTCCAGAAAATGCCGGGCGCAATGGTCATCACGCGGATGCCGAAACGCGCAAGTTCGCGCGCCATCGGCAGGGTCATGCCGACGACGCCGCCTTTCGACGCCGAGTACGCGGCCTGGCCGATCTGGCCATCGAACGCGGCGACGCTCGCCGTGTTGATGATCACGCCGCGTTCGCCGTCCTCGCCTGCATCGTTGTGCTGCATCAGGTTCGCTGCGGCCTTGGCGACGTTGAAGCTGCCGACCAGGTTCACCATCACCGTGCCGGCGAAATTCTTCAATGGCATTGGCGCTTCCTTGCCGAGCATGCGGCCCGCGCCGAGGATGCCGGCGCAACTGATCGCGGCATTCAATCCGCCGAGGAATTCCTGCGCGGCGGCGACGTTCGCCGATACATTGGCTTCGTCGGTGACGTCGGTGCGGAAATACTTCGCGCTGCCGGCTCCGAGTTCGGCGACTGCGGAAGCGCCCTTGTCGTCGTTGATGTCGAACAGCGCGACCTTGCCGCCGCGCGCGACCAGATGCTGCGCGACCGCGAAGCCGAGGCCGGAAACGCCGCCGGTGACGACGGCGCGGATGGTGTTGGGGTGCATGGGAGTTCCGGTTGCGGGAGAGGCGCGATGTTACCCGACTGCGACCCACATGGATGTGGGAAGTGCCGGCAGGCGCATGGAGCGCATACGGCCGTCGCGCTGCGTGGTGTCGCCCCGCTTACAAGTCCAGCAGGTAGAACGCATTGCAGCCACCATGCCCGGTCGTGCCCATGGGCGCGGGGATGCGCATGAAGCCCGCGCGCTTGTACAGGCGCATCGCCGCGTCCATGCCGCGCAATGTTTCGAGATAGCACTGGTGGAAGCCCTTGGTCCGCGCACTATCCAGGCAACGTTCCATCATCGCCGCGCCTGCGCCGAGTCCGCGCAATCCTGGCAGGAAATACATCTTGCGCAGCTCGCAGACATCCTCGTCGCCGCCTTCGAGCGGCGCGATGCCGCCTCCACCAAGAACACGTCCGTCGACTTCGACGACGAAATACGCGCAACGCGGCGCCGCGTACGCTCGATGCATCCAGTCGACTTCGGGATCATTGATCGCGAAACCATCGCCGGTCGCGCCGAACTCCGGCATCACCGTGCGGATGATGTTCGCGACGGCGTCGTTGTCGTCCAGATGGATGGGGCGGATGTAAAAGGCGTCGGTCATGGACGGTCGTTCATTTCACAGCGACCGAATCAATGCCGGCCTTGCCGACCTTGCTGCCGGTCTCGTGGCCGAGCAGGGCCGCCAGCCAGCGCCCGGTGTCGATCAGTTTTTGCAAATCGACTCCCGTCGCGATGCCCATGCCTTCGAGCATGAACACAACGTCCTCGCTTGCGACATTGCCGCTCGCGCCGCGTGCATACGGACACCCGCCAGTGCCGGACACTGACGAATCCACGACGGCAACGCCTTCCTCGAGACAGCAGAGGATGTTCGCTAGGGCCTGGCCGCGCGTGTCGTGGAAATGCACCGCGAGCGCCCCCATCGGTACTTCGGCGGCGACTGCTTTCAGCATCGCACGCGCCTTGACGGGCGTGCCGATGCCGATGGTGTCGCCGAGCGAAATTTCGTAGCAGCCCAGATCGTGCAACCGTTTCGCGACGCGCACGACATCGGCGAGCGGCACGTTGCCCTGATACGGACATCCGAGCACGGTCGAGACATAGCCCCGCACACGCACACCGTCGACTTTCGCTCGCTCGATGACCGGTACGAAACGCGCGATGGATTCGTCGATCGATGCGTTGATGTTCTTGCGACTGAAAGCTTCCGATGCGGCGGCAAAGACCGCGATTTCGGTCGCGCCCACCGCGCGCGCCCGCTCGTAACCCTGTTCGTTCGGCACCAGCACCGGATAACTCACGCCCGGGACTTTCCTGATTCCGGCAAACACTTCGGCTGCGTCGGCGAGTTGCGGAATCCATTTCGGGCTCACGAAGCTGGTTGCCTCGATCGTGCGCAGGCCGGTCGCCGACAACCGATCGATCAGTTCGATCTTCGCCGCGGATGGAATGATCGTCTTCTCGTTCTGCAAACCGTCGCGTGCGCCAACTTCGACGATACGGACCTGGCTCGGCGAGATCATTTCACCGGCTCCGCATCGCGTCGCGTGAAGCGTGCCGGCTTGCTGTCGAACGCGATCTTGCTGCGCAGTTGCTGCGGTGTGACGGTATCGGTCAGGCGATTGACCAGCGTGCCATTGGTCTTGTGGATTTCGCCCCTGAGTTGGTCGTCGAGGATGCGTTGCGCGACCGCGCGATTGTTGATCGTGAACAGCTGCAATTCCTTGCCGTGCACGTTGTAGCGCAGCAGGTAGATGTCGCCAACAGGCGCGGGCTCGCTCGATTGCGCGCGCTTGAAAGCCCAAGTCGCATCGAGCCAGAAGAAGTCTTGTGAACCATCGCGACCGAAGTGCAGCATCGTTGCATCGCCGATGACATCGCCGTCCTTCTTGTGCTCGATCAGCGACAGGCTGCATGCCTGGTCGATCTTGAGCTCGACTTCGCCCGGCGTGTCGTTGCTCTTGCTGTTCGCAACGGAAAACCAATCGCCCACAAGTTGCGCATCGCAGGCGGTTTCGGCCACAGGCGGTTTCTCGAACGTCGTTGCTTCGCAACCGGTCAGGCCGACGAGCAATGCGAGTGGCAAACAATGCAAGGTCTTCATGACGCCTCCAATGTCACCAGCACGGCATCGCCTTCGACGAAATCGCCTGCGCTGGCTTGCAGGGTTGCGATAATTCCGTCGCGCGGCGACTTCAACGACAACTCCATCTTCATCGCTTCCATCACCAGCAATTCCTGGCCAGCTTCGACTGTGTCGCCGACTTTCACTTTCACAAGCACGATGCGTCCAGGCATTGGCGCAATCACGCGATTGCCACCGCCAGCGCCAGCTTCGGTCGCGACCTGGAATGCGGGAACGCGCTCGAAGCGCAGGCGGCGCGTTCCGTCGTGGATGCGCACGGCACCATCATCTGCGTCAGCACGATAACGATGCGCGTTGCCATCGAAGCGTGCCGAAAGAACGCCGTCATGGGCGCGTGCGCCATCGACCGCGACCGCGAAACCATCGCCATGCACCTGGTATGCGCCCCCGCTGCCGGATGCGTGCAGCAGGTCACGTTCGCCACGATGCAGCAGACACAGCACGCGATCGCTTGCGTGGCCGAGCCGCCATCCATCGGCGATCGCCCACGGCGAATGGGGATCGGAGCTTGCGCGCGCGACGTCGTGTGCGACGGTTTCGTCATGCAGTAATGCGGCGATAACGGCGGCTGCAAGGTCGTTCGAGGACGGCGGAATCGGCGTCGGCAACACCTCATCGAGATGGCGATCGAGATAACCGGTATCGATGCGACCCTCGACGACCATCGGATGACGGACGAGCGCTTCGAGGAAGGAAATATTCGATTTCGGGCCAACGATCTCGCACGCGGTCAGCGCGTCGCGCAGGCGCACAAGCGCGCGTGGACGATCCTCGTCCCACACGATTACCTTGGCAATCATCGGGTCGTAGAAAATCGTGACGATGTCGCCTTCGATGACGCCGCCATCGGTGCGTACGTAGCCGCTCTGCTTTGGCAGGCTCAACTTGTCGAGGCGTCCGGAACCGGGCAGGAAGCCGCTCCCCGGGTCTTCTGCGTAAAGTCGCACTTCGATCGCATGGCCGTGCGTGGCGATGGAGTCTTGCGCAAGCGGCAATGCGTCGCCCGCAGCCACGCGCAGTTGCCATTCGACGAGATCGAGTCCGGTCACCATTTCGGTCACGGGATGTTCGACCTGCAAACGCGTGTTGATCTCCATGAAATGGAATTCGCCGGTAGCACTGACGATGAATTCGACGGTGCCGGCGTTGATGTAGTCGATAGCGCGTGCCGCAGCGACCGCAGCCGCGCCCATCTTTTCGCGCAACGCTGGCGTGAGGAACGGCGAGGGCGCTTCCTCGATGACTTTCTGGTAGCGGCGCTGCGCCGAACATTCGCGCTCGCCGAGCTGGATCACGTTGCCGTGCGTATCGCCGAACACCTGGAACTCGATGTGGCGTGGCGTTTCGATGTAGCGCTCGAGCAACACCCGGTCGCGCCCGAATGCATTCCTCGCTTCGCGCTGGCAACTTTCGAGCGCAGGAAGGAATTCCTCGGCCTTGCGCACGATGCGCATGCCTTTGCCACCGCCGCCGTGCGCGGCCTTGATCATCAGCGGGAAACCGACGCGCTGCGCTTCGCGCGCGAGCAGTGCGGAATCCTGGTTTTCGCCGGTGTAGCCCGGAACGACCGGCACGCCTTGCGCCGCCATCAATTCCTTGGCACCGGCCTTGCTGCCCATCTTGCGCATCGATGCGGCTTTCGGGCCGATGAAAACGATACCGGCGTTCTCCACTGCGTCGGCAAAGTCCGCATTTTCAGACAGGAATCCGTAACCAGGGTGGATCGCCTGCGCGCCGGATTTTTTTGCGACGTCGATAATCGCGTCGCCACGCAGGTACGAATCCTGCGGACGCGGGCCACCGATCGGATACGCCGCATCGGCCAGGCGAACGTGTTGCGCGTTCGCGTCGGCTTCCGAGAATACCGCGACGGTGCGGATGCCGAGCTTGCGGCAGGTGCGGATGATCCGGCATGCAATCTCGCCGCGGTTCGCGATCAGGATGCTGTCGAACATCTTTGTTCCTTGCGTCGCTTTGCTCACTCGCCATCCCAGTAGTCGAGGGCGGATTCGGCGCGCCCGATATGGCGGAAACCGTGCACCTTGCCGTCGGCATCGCGTTGGCCTTCCGATACGAGGAATTTCCGCGAGTCCGGATAGTCACAGATTTCCGGATAGAGCAGCGTGCTGATCGCGAGATACTTCAGTTCGGCTTCGCCCGTGTTGATGATCTGGTGCGCGGTTTCCGGACCGCCGGGAGGGCAGGCGATGAAGTCGCCCTGGCGGATCGCGTGGTGCTCATTGCCGATCCGCACTTCGCCACTGCCTTCGAGGACGAAGAACATTTCCTCGTTGACGCGGTGGTTATGGAACGGGAACGCGCGCTTGCCCGGCGGAACCGCGGTCAGGTTGTAGCCGAGTTTCCTCGCACCGATGCATGTCGCGATCTCGCCCATGCGCACGTCGAAAAGCTCCGCGGCCGAACCTTTTGGCGTGAACGATGCAGGCATGGCCTCGGGTACGACATCTGCAATATTCATGATCGGCTTGTCCATGCAATCACGCC
Source organism: Lysobacterales bacterium (assembly GCA_038226665.1). Lineage (GTDB taxonomy): Bacteria > Pseudomonadota > Gammaproteobacteria > Xanthomonadales > Xanthomonadaceae > SZAS-103. The sequence continues at coordinate 229,623 of JBBRQI010000002.1, forward strand.
TCGGGTTGATGGCAGACGGCTTCGATGTTGTGGCCGTCGGGATCAAGCACGAACGCGCCGTAATAGTCCGGATGATAATGCGGACGCAGCCCGGGCGCTCCGTTGTCGCGACCGCCGGCAGCGATACCGGCTTGGTGGAACGCATCGACCACCGCACGCGTCGGCGCAAGCAATGCGATATGCGTGCGGCTAGGATCGGCCGTGCCATCGCCGAACCAGAGAAAAGGTTTGCCGTTCGCGCCGAACCCGGCCGCTTGCGTGCCGTCGCCGGTCATCTCGGGACCGACTTCCATGATGAGTCCGATGCCGAGCGGCAGCATCGCTTTTTCGTAGAACGCCTTGCTGCGCGCGTAGTCGCTGACGGGAAAACCGATGTGGTCGAGCATGTGCCGCTCCTTTTCCGCGAAGATCGAGGAATTGAACCTTCAGTCGCCGCGTTGTGTCCACGTTGGCGGGCGCTTGTCGAGGAACGCGCCCAAGCCTTCCTGGCCCTCTGGCGAAACTCGCAGGCGTGCGATCAGCTCAGCGTTGGCCATGTCCAGCGCGTCGACATTCACCGTTTGCGCGCGTCGCACCAGCGATTTGGCTTCGGTAACGGCGACCGGGCCGGCTTTGAGCAGCAAGGCGCACTGGCGCTGCACGGCGGCGTCGAGCGCATCGGCCGGCACGACCGCATGCAGCAGGCCGATGCGCATCGCTTCGGCGGCGCTGAATGCTTCGGCGCTCTGGAACCAGCGTCTTGCCTGGCGCGCGCCGATTGCGGCGATCACATACGGTGAAATGACCGCCGGCACGAGGCCGAGCTTGACTTCACTCAGCGCGAAATTTGCGGTCTCGACGGCGATCGCGATATCGCAACAGGCGACCAGGCCGACGCCACCACCGAACGCAGCGCCATTGACGCGCGCGATGGTCGGTTTCGACATTCCGTCGAGGATGCGCATCAAGCGTGCGAGGCGTAATGCATCAGCGCGGTTTTCGTCGGTGCCGGCCTTCGCCATGCGCCGCATCCAGGCGAGATCGGCGCCCGCGGAAAAGCTCGCGCCTGCACCGGTCAGAACGAGTACACGTACATCCGGATCGCGGTCGATGGCTTCGAGTGCAGCGGTCAGTTCGGCGATCAGTTTGTCGTCGAAGGCGTTGTGCGCCTCCGGCCGCGCCAAGGTAAGGCGGACGATGCCGGAATCTTGGGTCAGTTCAAGGAATTTCAGTTCAAGCGATGGCATGGACGCGGTCGGTAGTCCGATGACGCATGTTAACCGGCCAGTTCGATTGGGACTTGCAATCTAAATAATAACGATTATCATCTACATCGACTTGAGGAGATTGGCTGTGCTTGCGACTTTGTTGCTGGTCTTTCGCGAAGTGCTTGAGGCGGCTTTGGTGGTCGGCATCGTCGCGGCTGCGACCCGAGGCGTTGCCAGCCGGGCGCGCTGGATCGGCGGCGGCATCGCACTCGGTATGGCCGGCGCGGTGGTCGTCGCGATCTGCGCCGGCTGGATCGCCGATGCGCTCAGCGGTTCGGGTCAGGAATGGTTCAACGCGACGGTGCTGCTCGCGGCGGTCGCAATGATCGGCTGGCATGTGGTGTGGATGTCGAAGCATGGGCGGGAGCTCGCGGCGCAGATGCAATCGGTTGGCCGCGACGTGACATCCGGTGCGCGCCCGATGACCGCACTGATGGCGGTCGTTGCGATCGCGGTGCTGCGCGAAGGTTCCGAGATCGTGTTGTTCGGATATGGCTTGTTCGCGGGCGGATCGTCGGTGTTGGCGCTGGAGTTTGGCGCAGTGCTCGGCTTGATCGCTGGCGGCGCGCTTGGCGTCGCGATTTATTTCGGATTGTTGAAGATTCCAGTACGGCATTTCTTCGGTGCGACCAACAGCTTGCTGATATTGCTCGCGGCCGGAATGGCGGCGACTGCGGCGGGTTTACTCGCGCAGGCTGATGTCCTGCATCGCTGGACGACGCCGTTGTGGAATTCGGAATGGTTGCTCAGCGAGGATTCTCTCGCTGGACGCACCTTGCACGTCCTGGTCGGTTACACCGCGCAGCCGAGCGGCATGCAGCTGTTGTTCTATGTGGTCACGCTGGCATTGCTGATCGCCGGCATGCAGCTGGTTACCACCAACCCGACCGCACTGGCAAGACCGGCAACGCCGGTAGCCACCTGATACGAATTCAATCCGGAGATGTCCATGTTGCGTATTGCCTTGGCGGTGCTGTGCGCGCTTGCTCCTTTGGTTGCAAGTGCCGCAGCCGTTCCTGAATTCACGCTCACGGTCAAGGATCATCGTTTCACGCCCGCCGAACTGACGATTCCGGCAAACACCAAGGTCAAACTCATTGTCGTCAACCAGGATGCAACCGCCGAGGAGTTCGAAAGCCACGAACTCAATCGCGAAAAGGTCGTGACCGGCAATGCCAGCATCAACGTCTATGTCGGTCCGCTGAAAGCCGGACGTTATCCATTCTTCGGCGATTTTCACCAGGATACTGCGCAGGGGGCGCTCGTTGCGCGTTAGCGCAATGTTTGTCAAGCATGCCTCGCGCGTTGAGCGCGACAGCTTGTAGAAAACGCCTCGCGCAGGCGCAATGTCTTGTCAACGTGCCTGGAGCGTTGAGCGCGCGACCGCTTGAACTTCATCGTCCGCTGGATGCTGCATTCAATCGAATTTCAAACCTGGATTTGATCCGGGACGCCATCACTTTGCCGAGAGAAATATCCATGAGCCAACGCATCGCACTGTGCGCGCTACCCATCGTGATTCTCGCCAGCTGCCTCGCATTCACGGGCAACGCCCGCGCTGGCGCTGCCGAAGTCGTATACCAGCCGATCGTCGAGAACGGCGAGACCGAGATCGAAATCCGCAACGGCTGGCGCGAGCTCGATGGCGGGCGCGAAGAGCATGCGAGCATCCTCGAGCTCGGTCGAGGCGTGAACGATCACTGGTTCACTGAAATCGAACTGGAACAATCGTTCGAGGACGGCGGTCCGAACCACCTCGAATCCGTCGAGTGGGAAAACATCTTCGCACTTACCGAGCGCGGCAAGTACTGGGCGGATTTCGGTTTGTTCGCGGCTTACGAACACACGTTCGACCCGCTGCATCCGGACGGACTGAAATTCGGCCCAATGTTCATGAAGGACATCGGCCCGGTGACGGCGAACGTCAACCTGCTGTTCGAACGCGAGTTCGGCAAGGATGCCTCGCACGCAACCGGCCTCGGTTACACATGGCAGGTAAAATGGCACGGGAGTGCTGCATTCGAGGTTGGCGCGCAAGGGATTGGCGCGCTCGGCGCGTTCGGGCATCTGGGGCAGGAGCAAAGCCACATCGCTGGTCCGGCGATCTTCGGCAGCAAGCGTTTCGGCCACAGCACGGTCAAGTGGAACGCGGCTGTTTTGGCTGGCCTCGACAAAAACGCACCGAACATGACCGTGCGTACCCAGATCGAAGTCGAGATGCACTGATCACCGAGGATCTCGGCGGCCATTGGCGGTCGTATGTGAGCAACTGGCTCGCGAACCTACGAACATCCGTCGGCTATGGCGTCCGACGGGGGTGCAGATTGAGCGAGGGGCTGTGACGCCTCACATCCGGAACACGCCGAACGCGGCTTTCTCGATCGGTGCATTCATCGCAGCCGACAACGCGAGCCCCAGCACGCGACGCGTATCTGCGGGATCGATGATGCCGTCGTCCCAGAGCCGCGCGCTCGCGTAGTAGGGATGGCCCTGGCGTTCATACTGATCGCGGATTGGCGCCTTGAACGCCTCTTCTTCCTCGGCGCTCCACGATTTGCCTGCGGCCTCGATGCCGTCGCGTTTCACCGTCGCCAGCACCGACGAAGCCTGCTCGCCGCCCATCACGCTGATCCGCGCGTTCGGCCACATCCACAGGAAGCGCGGCTGGTAGCCGCGGCCGCACATCGCGTAGTTGCCGGCGCCGAAGCTACCGCCGATCACGACGGTGAACTTCGGCACGCTCGAGCACGCGACTGCGGTGACCATTTTCGCGCCGTCCTTCGCGATGCCCGCGTTCTCGTATTTCTTCCCGACCATGAAACCGGTGATGTTCTGCAGGAACACCAGCGGGATGCCGCGCTGGTTGCACAGTTCGATGAAATGCGCGCCCTTGAGTGCGGATTCGGCGAACAGGATGCCGTTGTTGGCGACGATGCCGACCGGATAGCCGTGGATGTGGGCGAAGCCTGTGATCAGGGTCTTGGCGTAGCGCGCCTTGAACTCCTGGAATTGCGAGCCGTCGACGATGCGCGCAATGACTTCACGCACCTCGAACGGCTTGCGCGTGTCCTTCGGAACGATCCCGTAAAGTTCATCTGCGGCGTACAGCGGCTCACGCGATGGCTGGACGGCGACGGGCAGGGTTTTTTTCCGGTTGAAATGACGGATGATGCCGCGCGCGATTTCGAGCGCATGCGCGTCGTTCTCGGCGAAATGATCGGCCACACCGGAGACGCTGGTGTGCACGTCGGCGCCGCCGAGCGATTCGGCATCGACGACTTCGCCGGTCGCGGCCTTCACCAGCGGCGGCCCGCCGAGGAAGATCGTGCCCTGTTCCTTGACGATGATCGACTCGTCGCACATCGCCGGTACGTACGCGCCGCCAGCGGTGCAACTGCCCATCACCACCGCGATCTGCGGAATGTTCTCGGCCGACAGTCGCGCCTGGTTGAAGAAGATCCGACCGAAGTGTTCCTTGTCCGGAAACACCTCATCCTGCAGCGGCAGGAACGCGCCGCCGGAATCGACGAGGTAGATGCAAGGCAGTTTGTTCTCGCGGGCGATTTCCTGCGCGCGCAGATGCTTCTTCACCGTGATCGGAAAATAGGTGCCGCCCTTGACCGTCGCATCGTTGGCGACGACGACGACTTCCTGCCCGTGCACGCGACCGATGCCGGTGACGATGCCTGCGCCCGGCGCCGCGCCGTCGTACATGCCGTGCGCCGCGAGTGGCGAGAATTCAAGGAACGGCGAGCCGGGGTCGAGCAAGGCCGTAATGCGGTCGCGAGGCAACAACTTGTCGCGTTCGAGATGTTTCTTGCGCGCCTTTTCGCCGCCACCAAGCGCAACTTCCGCGAGCCGCGCGTCGAGGTCGGCGATCATTGCCTGCAGGGCTTCGCGGTTCTGCTGGTGATCCTGCGAACGCGGATCGATCTGAGTGGTCAACACAGGCATGCAGGGCACTCGCGGAGGAGGGAGTCCAGGCGCGCCCGGAACGAAACGGGCGCGCCAGATGGCGCGCCCGAAGATTACGCGATTACCGAGGTTGTGGCTCAGTGTTTCGGCGAGCTGGCATCGTCGTCATGCAACTTCTGCTTTGCGGCATCGACGCCGGCCTTGGTCGCATCGGCGGCCTTCGCAGCGCCCTCTTTCACATTGGCAGCGGCTTCGTTGGTGGCAGCGGCCGCTTGCTCGCCAGCTACCTTGGCGTTTGCAGCTGCTTCATCGGCGGTTGCCTTGGCAGCATCGCCAACGGCACTGGCCGCATTGGACAGAGCAGCGCCTGCGCTGTCGCGCGCTTTTTCGGCTTGGTCAGCAGTGGCATCGGCTGCAGGTTGCGCTGCGGATGCAGCATCCTGTGCTGTAGCGGCCTGATCCTTGTCCTGCTGCGGGCTGTCGCATGCTGCCAATGAAACGGCCAAAAGCAATGCGATCATGATCTTGCTGGTTGTCATCTCTGCGCCCTCCTTGGTGATGGAGGAATAACCTTACCATCTGCAATGCGCGGTTCGTGTCGATGCGATTCCGGGCATCTCGGCTCAGTTCAGGGTCGTGAATGAGTCGACAACGGTGACAGAAAATCGAATAAAAAAAGGGCGTGCCGAAGCACGCCCTTATTCTTTATACGATACGTTCCGCCGCTGAACCGGCTGGATCGAATCTTACTTCTTGTCGGCAGCGTCCGAAGCGGTGTCAGCAGCTTTCTTCGCATCGTTCTTGGCATCCTTCGCGACGTCGGCCGACATCTTCGCGGAATCGGCGGCGTTTGAAGCGGCCATCGAGTCCGAAGAGGCCGAAGCAGCCATTGCGGCGGCGGAACCAGCAGCTGCAGCGGCGTCGGTCGCGGTGCTGGCGGCGTTCGCAGCGGCATCGGCAGCCATCGAGGCGGCAGAAGCGGCCGGGGCACCGGCGTTAGCGGCGTCGCTGGCGGCCATGGCGGCGTCACCGGCGGCGGAGTTAGCGGCAGCGGCGGCGTCCTGGGCAGCGGAAGCGGAATCGGCGGCCTTGTCGGCGTTCGAATTGCAGGCAGCCAGCGTCAGGCCGAGGGCCACAGCGAGCAGGGTCTTGTTGATGGACATGTGCACTTCCTCAGTTTAATTATGGGGTGTTATGTGAAATCTTGGGCACGCGCGCAGCGCGCACGTCCCTACATGATCGCATGTTGCGTTCATGTGTCAAGACAGCAAGGCATCCTATGTCACTCAATGTTCAGGAATCTCGACTGCGATCGCAGTCGCTTCGCCACCGCCGATGCATAGAGCAGCCACGCCACGACGCAAGCCGCGCTGACGCAAAGCGTTGACTAGAGTGACCACCAGGCGTGCGCCGGTTGCTCCGATCGGATGACCCATCGCGGTCGCGCCGCCGTTCACGTTGAGCTTTTCGTGCGGAATGCCGAGATCCTTGATCGGTGCCATCGCGACGACGGCGAACGCCTCGTTGACCTCGAACAGGTCGACATCGGCAACCTTCCAGCCGACCTTGTCCAGCAGATTCTGGATCGCGCTGACCGGCGCGGTCGTGAACCACTCCGGCTGCTGCGCATGGGTCGCGTGGCCGACGATGCGCGCCAGTGGTTTCAGACCGCGCTTGTTCGCTTCGTCTTCACTGATGAGGATCGTTGCGGCCGCGCCGTCGGAGATGCTCGACGAGCTTGCCGCGGTGACCGTTCCATCCTTGCGGAACGCGGCTTTCAGGGTCGGGATCTTGGCGATGTCGGACTTGCCTGGCTGCTCGTCGGTCGCGAACTCGACATCGCCCTTGCGCGTGGACACCTTGACCGGAACGATTTCATCGGCGAATGCACCGGACCCGATCGCAGCCTGCGCGCGCCTCACCGACTCGATCGCGAAGGCGTCCTGGTGCTCGCGGGTGAAGCCGTATTTATCGGCGGTCGCGTCGGCGAACACGCCCATCGACAGCCCGTCGTAGGGATTGGTCAGGCCATCCCAAGCCATGTGGTCGAGCAATTCGCCGCTGCCGTAGCGGATGCCGATGCGCGAACCCTTGATCAGGTGCGGCGCATTGGTCATGGATTCCATGCCGCCAGCGACGACGATCTCCGCAGACCCCGCTTTGATCATGTCGTGGCCCAGCATGATCGCCTTCATCCCCGAACCGCAGACCTTGTTGAGGGTCGTGCAGGCGGCGGATTTCGGCAGCCCGGCGGCGAGCGCGGCTTGGCGCGCGGGCGCTTGGCCGAGACCGGCCGGCAGCACGCAGCCCATCAGCACTTCGTTGACGTCATCGGCTGCGATGCCGGACTGCGCGAGCGCAGCACCGATCGCGGTCGCGCCCAGGACAGTGGTCGGAACGCCGGTGAACTGGCCGAGGAATGAACCGATGGCGGTGCGTTTGGCACCGACGATCACCACATGCGTCATGACAGATGCTCCGGGTCGAAAGGCCGGCGAGATAGCCGGCGGATTGTGAATGGCGAACCAGCATCATACGGCTACGTGTTGCAGTGCGGCAAACCAAAGGGGTCAGCTTTATGCCGTTGAACAATGAGTGACTGATCAACATGCGCGGGAGTTCGATACGGTGTGCAAGCGCTGTCGTCCGCGCTATCAATCTTTCTCGTTGAACAACTCGCGCCCGATCAGCATGCGGCGGATTTCGTTCGTGCCTGCGCCGATCGCGTAGAGCTTGGCGTCGCGCAGGATGCGCCCCGTCGGGTATTCATTGATGTAGCCGTTGCCGCCGAGCGCCTGGATGCCTTCGAGCGCGACCTGCACGGCTGCTTCGGATGCATGCAGCAGGCACGAAGCCGCATCGACGCGCGAGCGATGGCCCGCATCGAAATCGCGCGCAACCTGATAGGCGAATGCGCGCGAGGATTGCAGCGCGGTGTACATGTCGGCGATCTTGGCCTGCATGATGCCGAACGTGCCGATGGCGACATCGAACTGCTTGCGCTCGCGTATATAGGGCAGGGCGCTATCGAGTGCGGCTTGCATCAGGCCCAACGGTCCGCCGGTCAGCACCAGCCGCTCGGTGTTCAGGCCCGACATCAGCACTTTCACGCCGTGATGGACTTCGCCCAGCACGTTCGCTGCGGGAATCGCGCAATCCAAGAACACCAGCTCGCAGGTGTTCGATCCGCGCATGCCAAGCTTGTCGAGCTTCTGCGCGGTCGTGAAACCGGGCATGCCGCGTTCGACGATAAACGCGGTCATGCATTTGCTGCCGGCTTCCTTGCCCGCAGTGCGCATGTAGACGACCAGCACGTCGGCTTCGGGACCGTTGGTGATCCACATCTTGCTGCCATTCGCGATCCACTGGCCGTCGCGAAGCTCCGCGCGGCATTGCATCGAGCCGACGACGTCGGACCCTGCACCCGGCTCGCTCATCGCAAGCGCGCCTTTCCATTCGCCCGTGCACAATTTCGGCAAATACTTTTCGCGCTGCGCGTGGCTGCCGTTGTGGTAAAGGTTCTGCACGCACAGGTTCGAGTGCGCGCCGTAACTCAATCCCACAGAACCCGACGCGCGCGAGATTTCCTCCATCGCCACCAGGTGGGCGAGGAAGCCCATATGCGAGCCGCCGAACTCGCTCGGGATCGCGATCCCGAGCAGGCCCATCGCGCCGAGCTTTTCCCACAGGTCCGACGGGAACAGGTTGTCGTGGTCGATCTGTTCCGCGCGCGGCGCGATTTCCGCGTCCGCGAATCGACGCACCGCGTCGCGCAGTGCATCGATGTCCTCGCCGAGCGAAAAGGTCCTCATGGGTCAGCCGTGACGCATGCGGCCAAGGAAACGCGGCGTGCCCATGTAGGGCAGCTTCACGCGACCGATCAGGTCGATGCGTTCCTCCGCCATGCGGTCGGCGGCCTTGTAGGTCGGGATGTTGTCGCGCTCGGCGATCTGGAAGATCTTGCCGAGGTTGTAATAGATCGTGCGCATCATCCGCATCGCGCGCTCGCGGTTATAGCCGTCGATCTCCAGCGAGACGTTCATCAGGCCGCCGGCGTTCACCGCGTAGTCGGGCGCATACAGCATGCCGCGCGCGGACAGTTCGTCGCCGATCGCTTCGGTCGCGAGCTGGTTGTTCGCCGCGCCGCAGATGATCGAGCACTTCAGGCGCGGCAGGGTCTGTTCGTTGACGGTGCCGCCCAGCGCGCACGGCGAATACACGTCCGCATCGGTGTCGTAGATCGCATCCAGCGACACCGCCTCGGCGCCGTAGTCGTCGACCGCTTTTTGCACCAGCGTCTGGTTGATGTCGGTGACATAGACCTTCGCGCCCTGTTCGCGCAGCAGCTTGATGAACTGCATGCCGACATGGCCAGCACCCTGCACGGCATAGGAGAACTTGCCGACTTCCTCGTGCCCATGCTTGAACTGCAGGGCAGCCATCAGGCCCTGCAGCGTGCCGTAGGCGGTGAACGGCGACGGATCGCCCGAACCGCCATGCACCTGGTGCACGCCGGTCACATAGTCGGTTTCGCGGAACACGTATTCCATGTCGTTGACATCGATGCCGACGTCCTCGGCAGTGATGTAGCGGCCGTTGAGCGAGTTCACGAAACGACCGAACGCGCGGAACAGCGCTTCGGACTTGTCCTTGTTCGGGTCGCCCCAGATGACCGCCTTACCACCGCCGAGGTTGAGGCCCGACACCGCCGCCTTGTAGGTCATGCCACGCGAAAGGCGCAGAACGTCGTTCAATGCTTCCTGTTCGGATGCATAGGGCCACATGCGCAGGCCGCCGAGAGCCGGGCCAAGCACGCTGTTGTGGATCGCAATGATGGCCTTGAGGCCGGCATCGGCGTTGTGGCAGAACACGACTTCCTCATGGCCAGTCTTGGCGAGGGTTTCGAAAATCATTGCGGACTCCGGGTGGATGATGTGCGACGGATGGGCAGCCTGTCGGCCACCGATGACCCGTCAGCGGGACGGGAAGCCGGGCATTTTATCCCACAGTGGCATCGCCCGTCGTGTATCTGCATATATGTCTCGGCAGCCCTTCGTCGACGAGAACAGGCTCGCGTTCGCAGGTCATCTTGAATAGCAAAAAAACCCCGGCCGAAGCCGGGGTTGATGATCGCGGTTTCCATGCCGGCAAACTCAACCCTGCTGCTGCCGCCAGTGCCCTTGTTCAAGATGCCACCCGCCGCGCGGACCTTGTACCCAGCGGTGCCGTACCCAGACAAAACCCGGCCGCGCGGAGACGTAAGCGCCTCCAACCCACGCATAGCGACTTCCATCCCATTGCCAGTAACCAGGCGTCCAGACCTGCCCGGGACGGGCGACAACCGGCTCGATGCGCGGTGCGGGGGGCGCGACAAAGTTGGGTCCGTTACCAATTTTGCCGCCAGGTCCGTTGTCGGGTGGTCCCGCATCGCGCGGCACCCAATGGCCCTGATCGAAGCGCCAGCCACCATCGGGGCCGCGCTCCCAACGTCCTGGCGTCCACATGAATCCTGGCCTTGCGGAGACATAGGAGCCCGCGACCCATGCGTAACGATTTCCGTTCCTTTGCCAATAGCCGGGTGTCCAGACAAAGCCAGGCCGTTGGACGGGCGTTTCATGGCGCGGCGGGGGAGGAGGCATGTTGATATCTCCATCGCCATGCGGGCTCGTGCTTCCACCGGGTGGGAAACGCGGCGGCGCACCCTGGCCGAGCGGAACCCAATAACCTGCACGGAAGCGCCAGCCACGATGCGGGTCCTGATCCCAGCGACCTGGTGCCCAATCGAACCCCGGGCGTGCCGATACATAGGAGCCACCAACCCAGACGTGGTGCCGGTCATTGTTGTCCCAGCGCCAGTAGCCCGGAGTCCATACATAGCCAGGTCGTGGGACGATTCGTTCAAACCGTACCGGCGGTGGGGCAGTCTCGACAATGATTTCCGATTGCGAGGACGTGTCGCCATAGCCGGGCGGTGGAGGAGGGTAGTTGCCATAGCCATCTGGCGGCGGGGAGTTGCCGACATCCCCGGTCGGCGCGCGCGATCTGTCGACGCCCGCTGTTGCTGGCTGTTGGCGATGGGCGCGCTCGTGATGCTGCACGGTTGCGGTGTCTGCATTCGCTGCTGGCGAAGAGGTCGCAGGTGGCGGATAGGCTGCGTCTGCGGGTGCGGCCGGTAGAGGCTGGGGGGCTGCCGTGGTATCTACCGGAGGAGGAGCCGTATTCGTGCACCCGCCGGCAGCGATACCAAAGCCGAGCAGTCCTATCAGCGTCATGTTCCGTATACTCACGATCTACTCTCCATTGCGGATTGAATGCCAGTTGGCACGCACGAGCCTACGCCCCGAAATGTGACTGGATACGGAGCAGACAGCATCTCCCCTCGTTTTGGATAGGCTTCGTTCAAGTTGAACATTGTCGAATTCAGGCAGAGTCCCCGCAAATGAAAAACCCCGGCTAAAGCCGGGGTTTCTGATACTGCGCAGAGACTGAAGCTTACCGGCGCCAGTGGCCCGCCAGGAAATGCCAGCCGCCGCGCGGACCTTGCACCCAATGCGCGGGCTGCCAATGATAGCCTGCGCGTTCGCGCATGTACCTACCACCGTACCAGACATGGCGGCCACCCGCGTAACGGTAATAACCAGGTGCCCATGTATAGCCCGGCCGCACGACGACACGCTCGTAGCGCGGTGCCGGCGGAGCGACATTCACATCAAGGTCGACAAAGGTACGCGCCTCGGCCGGTGGCGTATAGGTAGTCCCGGCTGCACCGAGGCAAAGCAATCCGATCAATGCAAGTGTACGAGTCGTCACGATGTTTCTCCGTTCGTGGATAAAGTGCCAATCGGCGTGATGAGACTACAACGAGAAACATGACTGGAAGCGAAGCAAAAACCAAAAATCCGACCGAATGCGAGGATTCGTTCAGTTAACTGCAAGTCCAGCAGCCGCCTTGGCAACCGTACCGAACTCAGCAAGAGGCCAACCATTTTTTTTCGCCGACAAGTACGGGGAGGCCGCGTGCCGGATGCGCAGGTTCGGCACACCAGGGGTGCATGCCATGGGCGCGCGTTACAATCGGGCCATCCCTTTCGCACGCCGACATCGGAGAACCGATGAGCACGCCCAGTCTTTCAACGCTAGACCGCGACAATGTGCCCGCCGCCGACGCCAACGTCGAAACGAGTCCATTGCGTTTCGTGACCGCGGCGAGCCTGTTCGACGGTCACGACGCCGCGATCAACATCATGCGCCGGCTCATCCAGGCGCAGGGCGCGGAGGTGATCCATCTCGGCCACAACCGCAGCGTCGAGGACGTCGTGCGTGCCGCGCTGCACGAGGACGCCGACGCGATAGCGCTGTCGAGCTACCAGGGCGGCCACGTCGAATACTTCAAGTACATGGTCGACATGCTGCGCGAACGCGGCGCCGGCCACATCCGCGTGTTCGGCGGCGGCGGCGGCACGATCACGCCCGAGGAAATCCGCGAGCTCGAGGCCTACGGCGTCGAGCGCATCTACCATCCGAACGACGGCATGAAGATGGGCCTCGTCGAGATGATCGAGGATGTGGTCAAGCGCGCCGCCGACGCGCGTGACAGTGGCGCGAAGAAAGTTTCGCGCGAACACACGCAGCCCGGGATGGACGACGAAATCGGCATTGGCCGCGTTCTCAGCGCCATCGAGGACGGCACGTATCCGGAATCCGAACTCGCGCACTTGCGCAAGCAATGGCAGCTGGCGGGCGGAAAGACGCCGGTCATCGGCATCACCGGCACCGGCGGCGCGGGCAAGTCCTCGGTCACCGATGAATTGCTGAACCGTTTCCTCGCAAGTTTCCCGAAGATGCGCATCGCGGTGATCTCGGTCGACCCCACCCGTCGCCGCAGCGGTGGCGCCTTGCTCGGCGACCGTATCCGCATGAATTCGTTGCGCAGCCATCGCGTCTACATGCGTTCGATGGCGACGCGCCGGCAGAACGTCGCGACCAATGCCGTGTTGAAGGACTGCATCGGTTTCCTGAAAAGCCTCGACTATGACCTTGTGATCGTCGAGACCGCAGGCATTGGTCAGTCGGATTCGGAGATCGTCGATCTCGTCGATTTCCCGATGTACGTGATGACGTCCGACTACGGCGCGGCGAGCCAGCTCGAAAAGATCGACATGGTGGACTTCGCCGAACTCATCGTCCTCAACAAATACGACAAGCGCGGCGCGGAAGACGCGCTGCGCGACGTTCGCAAGCAATGGAAGCGCAACCGCGTCGCGTTCAAGACCGCGGATGCCGATGTTCCTGTCTACCCAACCATCGCCAGCCAGTTCAACGACCCCGGCATCAGCTGGATGTTCGCGAACCTATGCCGGTTGTTGCGCGAGAAACTGCATCTGCCAGCGGAAAAGTGGACGCCGCATCTCGACACCACATTGAAGGAACCGCGCGCGACTGTGCTGATTCCCGGCGCGCGTGCGCGCTATCTCGCCGAGATTGCGGAGCAGGGCAGGTCGATCAACGCGGGCATCGACAAACAGGCCGAGGCCGCCGACCGCGCGCAGGCGTTCTGGCAAGCGTTGCATGAAATCGGAGACGACAAACTACCGAAGCAACTCGCGCTATTCGACATCGAAGCGCTGGGTGAAGGCGATGACAAATCGTTGCGCACCCTGCGCCAGCGTTACAACGACGCCGTCCAGGCGCTCTCGTCCGAATCGTTGAAGCTGCTGCGCGAATGGCCGGCGCGGTTGAAGTCGATCACCGATGACGTCACCGAATACGAAGTGCGCGGCAAGAAGATCCGCGTCGAGAACTACCGCGATTCGCTGTCGCACCAGAAGATCCCGAAGATCGCCGCGCCGACCTACAAATCCTGGGGCGAACTGCTGACCTTCCTCGGCAAGGAAAACCTGCCGGGCAGTTATCCGTACACCGGCGGCGTCTATCCGTATCGCCGCACCGGCGAGGATCCGATCCGCATGTTTGCAGGCGAGGGCACGCCCGAGCGCACCAACCGCCGCTTCCATTACCTCAGCGTCGGCCAGCCGGCGGTGCGCCTGTCCACTGCGTTCGACAGCGTCACGCTGTACGGCGAAGACCCCGCGCCGCGCCCGGACATCTACGGCAAGATCGGCAACTCCGGCGTCAACATCCCGACCCTCGACGACATGAAGAAGCTGTATTCCGGCTTCGACCTGTGCGCGCCGACCACGTCGGTATCGATGACGATCAACGGCCCCGCGCCGATGATCCTCGCGATGTTCATGAACACCGCGATCGACCAGCAGGTGGAGAAATACCTGCGCGCCGACGACGCGCACTGGGCCGATGCGCAACGGAAGATCGACGCGTTCTTTGATGGCAAACCCAGGTCGATCTATTTCGGCGACCTGCCGCCAAGCAACAACGGACTCGGCCTCGCATTGCTCGGCATCACCGGCGACCAACTCGTCGATGCCGAGACCTACGCGCGCATCAAGGGCGAAACCCTGCGCAGCGTGCGCGGCACCGTGCAGGCCGACATCCTCAAGGAAGACCAGGCGCAGAACACCTGCATCTTCAGCACCGAATTCGCGCTGCGCATGATGGGCGACATCCAGCAGTACTTCGTCGACCAGAAAGTGCGCAATTTCTATTCGGTGTCGATCAGCGGATACCACATCGCCGAAGCCGGGGCTAACCCGATCAGCCAGCTCGCTTTCACCCTGTCGAACGGTTTCACCATCGTCGAGTACTACCTCGCGCGTGGCATGAAGATCGACGACTTCGCGCCGAACCTGTCGTTCTTCTTTAGCAACGGCATGGACCCGGAATACACCGTGATCGGCCGCGTCGCGCGGCGCATCTGGGCGCGCGCGATGCGCGAGCGCTACGGCGCCGACCCGCGCAGCCAGATGATGAAGTACCACATCCAGACCAGCGGCCGTTCGCTGCACGCGCAGGAAATCCAGTTCAACGACATCCGCACCACCCTGCAGGCGCTGTACGCACTGTTCGACAACTGCAACTCGCTGCACACCAATGCCTACGACGAGGCGATCACCACCCCGACCGAAGAAAGCGTGCGCCGCGCGGTCGCGATCCAGATGATCATCAACAAGGAACTGGGTCTGAATTTCTGCGAGAACCCGTGGCAGGGCAGTTTCATCGTCGACAAGCTCACCGACCTCGTCGAGGAGGCCGTGTACAAGGAGTTCGAGGCGATCAGCGACCGCGGCGGCGTGCTCGGCGCGATGGACACCATGTACCAGCGCGGCAAGATCCAGGAAGAGTCGATGTACTACGAGCACAAGAAACACGACGGCTCACTGCCGCTAGTCGGCGTCAACACCTTCCTGCCGAAGGAACACGCGGGCGAGATCGCGACCGAGATCGAACTGATCCGCAGCACCGAGGAAGAGAAGGGCCAGCAGATCGCGAACGTCCTCGGCTGGCAGACCGCGCGCAATTCACTCGCGCCGAAAGGCGCGACCTCGCACGGCCACATGGCCGACGCCGACGAATCCGTCGAACCCGAATCCCACGACGGCCACGGCCTGGCCTACCTCCAGCAGACCGCCCGTGACCGCAGAAACGTGTTCGAAGCGCTGATGGAAGCAGTCAAGACGCACAGCCTGGGGCAGATCTCGCACGCGTTGTATGACGTGGGCGGGGAATATCGGCGGAATATGTAACGGATGCAGGCAGGGTCAGCTTCCAACAATCAACATATGAACCTGACCCTTTCCCGCAAGAGCGATCCACTTTTGCTGTCTCAGGTACGGAGACTCGCTTAAGTCATCTTGAAGTCTCCGAAATCGGCCTAACGGCAGCAATGGGGCGACGGCAATTTGAGGGTAAACCATGATCGAGAAATTTCAGGGCGACGACGGAAGGCGCCGCTTGGTCTCAGCGCTATCAGAGCATCGGCTAGTCGCCAATCAAACAGAACTTGCAGAGAGACTCGTTACCGTGGGCGAGTTGATGGAGGTTCCCGCAGGTCCAGCCATTATTGTGCAGGGTGAAGACACATCAGACGTTTTCTTCATCATCGCGGGAAAGGTTGAAGCCCGTGTAAACGGTAAGGTTGTGGCGAACCGATTTCCTGGCGATCACATAGGGGAAATGGCTGCAATCGAGCCGTCGCAACCCCGAGCAGCGACGATTATTCCTGTCGAAACTACTGTGCTGCTTCGAATCTCCGAAGCCGAATTCTCTGCGATTGCGACGTTGTTCCCCGATGTGTGGAGGCGCGCTGCCGCAACGCTTGCCCGACGACTTGCGCAGCGAAATCATTTGGTGACCATCCAACGCGAGCGCGTGAAGGTCTTCATCATGTCTTCTGCAGAAGCGCTACCGATTGTTGATCTTCTCATTCGACAGTTCGAGCACGATCCGTTTCTGGCGGTTGCATGGAAGAATGGGGTATTCCGAGCATCGAACTACACGTTGGACGAACTGGAGTTACAGTTGGACGATTCGGATTTCGCGATAGCTATTGCTCATCAGGATGATGTGGTTATTACGCGAGACGACGAATGGCCGACGGTTCGCGACAATGTAGTTTTTGAATTAGGGCTATTTATGGGCCGGCTTGGGAGGCGTAGGGCGTTTCTTATGGAGCCGCGGGACGCCGACTTAAGGTTGCCGAGCGATTGGGCGGGATTGACCACAATTCCGTACAGGTATGAGCCAGGCAAAGACGCGGAGCACGTTATCGCGCCTGCCTGCGCGAAACTCCGTGACTTGATTCTTGCGTCGGGACCAAAGGATTGAGCAATGGGCCTTAAAACTGACCTTGAAACTTACTGTAGCGATGTCTTTCGCTCAGCCTGGACGACGCGAGACGGTACGACGGTGCCGGATGAGAATTCAACGCTTGGTCTGAAGAATGAAGCGATAAAGATTTCGGGAACAGTCTTGTACGCGGACCTCGCTGATTCCACCCTTCTGGTGGACAAAGAACTTCCGGGTTTCTCCGCAGAAATATACAAGACGTTCTTGTACTGTTGCGCCAGAATTATTCCGTCTCAAGGAGGCTCGGTCACCGCCTATGATGGCGACAGAATCATGGGCATATTCATCGGCAAAAGTAAAAATACCAGCGCAGTAACTGCCGCCCTGAACATCAAATGGGCTGTAGATGAGATAGTCATGCCGAAAATGAAGGCTGTTTACAAAACAAAAGCCTTTCAGGTCAGCCATGTCACCGGAATTGATTCAAGCGAGCTCTTCGTCGCCAAGACGGGCGCCCGAGGTGCTAACGATTTGGTCTGGGTAGGGCGCGCGGCGAATTACGCTGCGAAGCTAGCGGCACTTGACCCCAGTTACACTTACATCACTTCCGACATTTACGAAACCATGCACGACAGTGTGAAATTTGCAAATGGCAATGCGATGTGGACAAAGATGATCTGGACGGACTTCAACAACTCCTACATCTATCGCTCGAGCTATCGAATTAGCCTCAGCTAGTAGACAAAAAAGGGGTCAGGTTCATTTAATTAATAGATGAACCTGGCCCCTTTTTTGTCCGATACCTCAGCGATACCTCAGGGACGGAGGTAATTAAGTAGATTTAATAACCTCCGTCCCTTATCCACTTATTTTTCTAGATATGATGCCGTATGGAAACTCAAAAATGTCGTCGACCGCCCCTTGCGTTGCGAGCGCAAATGAGGACTTGCCACGATGAACGATGAAGCAGGCGCATCTGACACGTTCGATATCGAAGCCGAAAACCAGGCACTGAAATTGCAGGTCGATGAACTGCGTCGAGCTCTTGCCGACGCACAAAGCCAATTGAAATCAAGACCTGAAAGATATCAGGAAGTACTGTTTCGAATTTCCGAGACTTCGCATTCAAGCAAGGACTTGCAAGAGATTTTCCGTCGGATTCATACCATCATCGGCGAACTGATTCCAGCGGCCAATTTGTTTATCGCCTTATACGACTCCGATAGTGGCCTGGTTCGTTTTCCGTATTATGTCGATGAGTTCGACGCCCCGCCCGAGCCGAGCTTGCTCAGTGACCGAGGTCTGACACAACGCGTCATTCGCACCGGCGAAGCTGTACTCATGACGCCGGAGATGCGTGAAGAACGCGTGAAGCAGGGTGAACGAATTGTTGGCAGCATTTGCCTCGACTGGCTTGGCGTTCCACTCGTGGAATCGGGGAAAACCATTGGCGCGCTGGTCATCCAGAGCTACAGCGGTGACGTGCGGTATTCATCGGCTGATACCGAGCTTTTGCAGTTCGTTTCATCGCAAGTTGCCTCCGCAATTGTCCGCAAGGGCGATGCGGATCGTATCCTGCATCTGGCCCTCCATGATGGCCTGACCGGCCTGCCCAATCGCGCATTGCTGCATGACCGCGCTCTGCATGCCATCGCCGTGTCGAAGCGCAGCAGCACCCAGTTTGCCTGGCTTTGTCTCGACCTGGACAAATTCAAGCCGATCAATGATTCATTTGGCCATGCCATTGGAGACGAAGTGCTCGCTCAGGTGTCGACGCGCATTCAAGCTTGCTTGCGCGAGTCGGATACCCTCGCACGTATTGGTGGTGATGAATTCGCATTACTGCTCGAAGCGATTGATGGTGCCGATGCCGCATTGGCCGTCGCCGAAAAAATAAGAGTCGCCTTGGGCAAACCGTTTCTCATCGACGGTCATGCGCTTCATATTTCCGTGAGCATTGGAATCGCAATGTTCCCGGAGCACGGTGACGATCAAATATCACTTTCCAAGCATGCGGACGCCGCACTTTATGCTGCAAAAAATAGTGGTCGGAACGCCGTGCAGATATCCGATGCAAAGACTGGGGTCGAAAAATAGACCAAAAAAGGAATACCAAAAAAGGACCAAAAATGGGACGGAAGGAATTAAGCGCAAAAAAGGGGCCAGTGTAAATTTCTGTTTGGATTCGTTCGCTGATCGAACTGTCTTCACGGTAGTAGCTCTGGCCGCGTTTCCAGACCCCTCAACTGGTGTCGTCCTGCATCCGCTCCACGCGCTTGCGGTACTCACGCACGTTGTCGCCATCGATGCTCGATTCCCGCGTGCCTTTCACCTCGTCGACTTTCTCGTCCGAACCGGTCACCGGCTTGGCCACGACCGCCGTTTCGTGTTCGAAGTCGTGCGATTTGTCGGTGTTGCGGTAATACCGGTACAAGGCCCAATACAGTCCGGTTCCGCCGGCTGGGCCGAGCAGGAGTATCGCCAGTCCGCCATCGCTGCTCATGACGAGTGCCCCACGATAAAGAGTGCAATGACTTCGAGAAAGGTGCCGACGGTGAGTGCGGTCATGATCAGTTTCCACTGCTGCACCGGTACGCTGCCCATGGTCTCGCCGGTGCGGCCGTTCACTGCGATGTAGTGCAGCATGCCGCCGTTGGGGCCGGGCTGGTGGTACGAATAGAGCCACACCGGCAGGTACATCGATACCCAGCGCGTGCCGTGCACGCTGAGGCGTTCCTGCTCCCAGCGGACTCCGCGATCGTATTGGCCGACCGATTTTTCGACTTGGGCACGGGCGATCGACAGCAATTCGTCCTCCAGGTGCGGGCGGAGTTTTTCCACGTCGAGGTCGCGCTTCTCCGATGTGATGCCCGCCAGATAGGACGCGTTCCACTTCACCGCGTTCTTGGTGTCGAACGGCAGGATCGTATTGATAATGTTGTTGGTGTTGGTGCGCGTGTCGAGGTTGCCGCGGTCCTTGGAGGATTCCAGCGGCAGGTCGTCCACGGTGAAGTCCACGTGCCGCTCCACCTTGTACACATCGGCATCGTAGTAGGTCTTCTTGGTGTCGCCACTGCCTTCCGTGTACTCGCGCGTCTCGATTTCGGCGTGGCCGGCTACATCGACGCTGGTGTTGCCATCGACGATCATGTACGGCAAGTAGACGCCGACGACGTTCTCGGGCGTGAACTGTTCCTTGAATGCCTTCAGCGCGAACAGTCGCCGCTTGTCGACGAACTGTCGGATGCGCGCGACCGCGTCGTCCTTCTTGATGTGGAAGGGCAGCACGGCGTCGGGCACCGCGCCGTTCGGTATCTGCTCGTTGACGCCGAAGACGTGGCGGCACCAGTGGCAACGCGCGGTCATCGCGTTTTCGGTATTGACCGTCACCTCGGCACCGCAGCCGGGGCACTTGAAGGTCATCATGCTCGCGGCGTCGGCCGCGATATCCCGCGCACCCGAAGCGATGACCGTGCCCTGGAGTTGGTCGATGCCTAAGCCCAGCCCGAATTCCTCCTCGACCCGCTTGGCATGCCATTCGTTGCGGCAGAACTGGCAGATCAACAGGTCGGTGCCCGGCTTCTGACGGTATTCGGTCGAGCCGCATTTCGGGCAGCGGTTGAGGCCGTCCTTGAGTTCGGCGGAGGACGTGTCGATGGCGACCGGGTCAGGCGCCTGCACTTCGTCACGGATCGATTTGGGCAGCGTCGCCGGGTCGATCGGAAAGCTGCCGTGGGGCGGCGGCACATCCTGCGGCGACCCTGGCCCAGTCGGCATCGGCCCGGTTGGCGGCGGTGGACTATTGGAGTTCGACATGATGGGCTCGCGGTTCGCGGCTTACAGACCGAGCGCTTTGGCTTTGGCCTCGTCGTAATCGGCCTGGGTGATCAGGCCGAGATCGAGCATGTCCTTGGCCTTCTTCAGTTTGGCGATCGGGTCGTCGGCAGCCGGCGCGGCTGGCGCGGCTGGCGCGACAGGAGCGACGGGCTGCTGCAATCCGCCGACGCCCATCATGCCCGTCGCCATGCCCACGCCCACGAGGCCCGCCGCACCGCCGTGTTCGCCCGCCGACTGGATGCCCGCCGCGACACTGGCCTGCAAGTTGGAATTGCCGCGCGCACCGGACAGCGCGTCGGCGCGCTGCACGGTCTTGAGCAGTTCCCGGGTGTTCGCGTCGTATTCGATCGACACGATGGCGGTCTTGACGATGACCAGGCCGCGATCGGTTTTCCACTGATAGGCGTTCTCCACCGCGTCGGACAGGCTTTTGGCAAAACCGAGCGAATCCGACTGCAGCTTGGTGATGCGGCCCTTGCTTGGATCGTTCGTGTACAGGCTGAAGGCTGGCGCGAGCGAACCCACCACTTCGTTGAAGAGCTGGTCGGCGGCGGGATTGTCCATGTCGGTGAAATCGAAAACCTGGCCGGGCTGGAGATACGAGGCCGGCACGAAGTGCTTCACGAACAGGATCGGATCGACGATCTTCAGCGTGTAGGAGCCGCGCGTCACCGCGCCGACCTGGGTGTTCAGGAAGCTGTCGTCGAAGTAGATTTCGGACTGCGTACCGAAGCGGTTGTCCGGCAGTTCCTTCAGCGAGACGAAGAACGCGGCCTGCTGCGAACCCGGCTGGCCGCCGAACTTGAAACGCTCCCAGCTCTGCTTGATGAGCGAATCGACGAGGCCATCGCCCGAGAACATCGACTTCGAGTTGAGGTCGTCCGATTTCCAGATGTAACCGCCAGCCTCGGCGGCGAAGCCGGTGATCGCGCCATCCTGGAACAGCAGCAGCCCATAACCTTCGGGAACGACGATCTTCGAACCATTGGTGATGATGTTCGAGGAACCCTTCGTATTCGAACCGCGTCCAGCGTTGGTGCCGTGCGGCACTGCGGCGAACAGAGCCGCCGTCGCCGGCAAACCGTCGGGAACCGTGTAGAAGTCCTTCCACTGGTCGGCCAGCACGCCGCCGATCGAACCCTTCACTGCCTGAAAAAGACCCATGACATCTCTCCGCGATTCGTGGCCGGGCAACATGCCCACCATACCCGGCGAACTATAGTCCCGGACGGCTGAGGCAGGGGGAAAAGCTGTGCCTTGTGGGTACATCATGAACAGCCGGTAGTCTTCGGCGAGTCCTGACCTAGAACCTTTCCCCGACTGGCAGATACCGCCACTGCCCCGGCGGCAGGGCGCCGTTGGGACCTTTGCCCAGCGGGATCCTGCCGATGCGCAGGCGCCGGATCGACACCACGCCCAGTCCGACTTGCGCGCACATGTCGCGCAGCTGCCCGTTGCGTACCTCCTTGATGGCGATCCGCAGGCGGAATTCGTTTTGCCAGCTGGCCTTGCAGGGCGGCAAGGCGCGACCCGCATAGGTCAGTCCGTGGTTGAGGCGCAGCAGGCCATCGGGAACGATGTCGCCGCTGGTTTCGACCAGGTATTCGTGCTCGATCTCGCCGGCGTTTTCGAGCAGGCGCTTGATCACGCGGCCGTCCTGGCTCACGACCATCAGGCCACTGGCCTCGGCATCCAGCGGTACCAGCGGGGTCAGTCGCTGGAAATGCCGTTGCAGCAGGCGGACACCGGACGGATCGTCGGCCCAATGCGTCGCCGGCGTCACCAGTTCGGCGGCGGGCCGGACGCCGCGGATCGTGTCGTAGCCCGCGGGCTTGTGCAGCAGCACGGTGGCTGGTTCCGCTGACTCCAGGCGCGCGTCGGCGGCGAGTTCGACGCGCTCGCCAGTGACGGGGTGTTGAGGTGCTTCCACCACGCGGCCGTCGACCGCGACCCAGCCATTCTGGATGTACTGCTCAGCCTGCGCGCGGGTGCATCCCACCAGCTCGGCGACATGGCGTTCAAGTCGAATGGGGTCAGGCATCGGGGGCGGTCGCGAAAACGGAGATGCAGTGTAACGGCGCATTAGAGGGGGGAAGAGAACATTCTTCGACTTCGCCCGGCCGCTGCACGAAGGTGGAGTGATAGCGAAGCGTGTCGAACCGGGGAATGCATTGTGCGTGGAGGGGCCTCGCCGCGGCCACAGGCAGGGCTTCCGGCAGGGTTGCCCCTGAATTAGCCACGGTAGACCGGATGCTCGGATCCGGTTTCACCCACGCGCTGCGGCGCGACCGCCGGGGCAGGCACACGGCGATCCTCAAGGATCTGCTTGCGTTCGACAGCTAGCGGCAGTCGGAGGACGTGGCCGGCTGTCTGGTGCCCTGAGGTCGCGTGCGCTTGGGTCGCATCCAGCCGCATGTGCCTTGCTGCAGCAGTTCACGTACGATCGTCCTTCCCGCAACGCAGGAGCTTACCCGTGAAAACCTTTCTGGCAGTCTTCACCACCTCCCCGAACCAGCGCGCCAACTGGGAAGCGCTCGACCCGCAGACCCAAGCCGAGCGCGGCAAGGCCGGCATGACCGCATGGCACCAGTGGATGACCGATCACAAGGACATCCTGATCGACTGCGGTGGCCCCCTCGGCAAGACCAAGAAGGCGTCTGCGGCGGGCGTCAGCGACATCTCGAACAACCTTGGCGGCTACGTGACCCTGCATGCCGAGTCGCATGAGGAAGCCGTGAAGCTGTTCGAGAACCATCCGAGCTTCGCGATTTTCCCTGGCGAGGGTGTCGAGGTGATGGAGGTCATGCCCATTCCGACGTCGATGTGAATCGGCGGAAACCGCGGCTTCGACGGTGCGCCGAAGGGGTCGTGTCGACGAAGTTTGCTTGCCGATGATGGTCGCCCGATCGCATGCGCGATCGGCGATCTGCACGCCCGGCGTCGCGGGCCTGAACGCGCGGCACCGGCTCGACGCATTGTTGCTGGAAGCGCTTGCAGTTGTTGAAAAAAAGCCATCGCGGTCTGTCAAACCACACAAGGTGAAAGACGATGCTCGTTCGCCCGCTCGCAACACTGCTCACTGTTCTGCTTGGCAACCTTGCCGTGCCTGCGTCCGCCATGGCCGGGCCAGCCAGCGGCCCATCACGCGTGTTGACCGGCGCGGACCTGTTCAATCTCGAAGTCGCAAGCGATCCGCAGATTTCGCCCGGCGGCAGGACGATCGTCTATGTGCGCCGGGCCAACGACATCATGGTCGATCGTACGCGTTCCTCGATCTGGTCGATCGACATCGCGACTGGCGAGCAGACGCCGCTGATCGATGGGCCCGGTTCGCACAGCTCGCCGCGCTGGTCGCCCGATGGCAACAAGCTCGCGTACATGTCCCATGCCGAAGGCACGGAAGGTGCGCAGCTGTATGTGCGCTGGATGCGCAACGGCACGACCGCGCGCATCACCGGCCTGCCCACGACGCCAAGTTCGATCACATGGTCGCCAGACGGCAAGCGCATCGCGTACTCCATGTTCGTTCCCGACGAGGCCGCCAAGCTCGGCAAGGCGCCGGAAAAGCCTGAAGGCGCGAAGTGGGCCGAGCCCCTGCAGGTCATCGACACGGTCGTGTACCGCACCGACGAAGGCGGCTACAACAAGCCCGGTTACGAGCAGATTTTCTGGGTGCCTGCCGACGGCGGCGCGCCGACGCAATTGACCTTCGGCGAGCGCAACGCGGGCGGCCGCTTGTCGTGGTCGCCCGATGGGCGCTCGGTGCTTTTCAGCTCGAACCTCACCAAGGATTGGCAGCGCGAACTGCTCGACGACGCCGTGCATGAAGTCTCGATCGACGATCTCGGCGTGCGTACGCTGACCACGCGCAAAGGCCCGAACGATCAACCGGTGGTTTCGCCCGACGGCAAGTCGATCGCCTACGTTGGATTCGAAGACAAATACCTCGGCTACCAGGATCAGCGCCTTTCGGTGATGAACCGCGATGGCAGCAGCTCGCGCGTGCTGACCGCGAACCTCGACCGCAGCGTCGGCGACCCGCTCTGGGCTGCCGACAGCCGTTCGATCTACGTGAACTACGACGAACACGGCAGCGTACGCGTCGCCCGCGTCGGCCTCGACGGTTCCGTGCGCACCGTCGCCGAGCACCTCACCGCGAGCGATTTCGATCGCCCCTACAGCGGCGGCGATTTCAGCGTCGCGCGCGATGGCTCCGTCGCCTACACCAGCGGCACGACGCAGCGCCCATCGGATGTGTGGATCTCGCGCGGCGGTACGCCACGACAGCTGACCCATCTCAACCAGGGCCTTGCCGCGAAGAAGCTCGGCAACGTGGAGCACTTCGAGGTCACCGCGTTCGACAAATTGCCGATCGATGCATGGCTGGTCACCCCGCCGGATTTCGACGCATCGCGCAAATATCCACTCATCCTCGAAATCCACGGCGGCCCGTTCGCCGCGTATGGGCCGACGTTCTCGACCGACGACCAGTTGTACGCAGCCGCGGGCTACGTCGTGCTCTACATCAACCCGCGCGGATCGACCGCCTACGGCGAAGCGTTCGCGAACCAGATCGACAAGGCCTACCCGGGCCACGATTACGACGACCTGATGAGTGCAGTGGACGCGACGATCGCGAAGGGCTTCGTCGATCCCGACAACCTGTTCGTGACAGGCGGGTCCGGTGGGGGCGCGCTCACCGCGTGGATCGTCGGCAAGACCGACCGCTTCCGTGCCGCCGCGACGCAGAAGCCGGTCATCGACTGGGCGAGCTTCGCGCTGACCTCGGACGTCACGCCGTACTACCAGCGCTACTGGTTCGCCAAATTTCCGTGGGACGACCCGACCGGCTACTGGGCGCGCTCGCCGCTGTCGCTGGTCGGCAACGTCAAGACGCCGACCCTGGTCGTGGTCGGATCCAATGACTTCCGCACGCCGGACAGCGAGGCCGAGCAGTTCTACACCGCACTGCAACTGCGAGGTATCCCGACTGCGCTGGTGAAAGTACCCGGAGCCAACCACCACGGCCTCGCGGAGCGACCCTCGCAATCGGCAGCGAAAGCTGCGGCGATCCTTGCCTGGTTCAATCGTTATCGCACGGGGCAAACGGTGCCCGCATCGGCGGCGCTGTAACGCGGATGGCGACAGGGCATGGAAGCCACTGTTCGAGAATCCTCATTCCTGATTCCCTTTTTTAAAAAAACGCTCTGACCACACAGGCCAGAGCGTCCTTGTCCTGTATTGGTTGGCGCTCAAGAAGCCAATGCATGCCGCTCCAGGCTTGCGGATTGCGTGGCACAATTCGGATCGCGCATCAACAGCGTTGCCGCCGCGAGGTTCAGACCAGCTGTGCGAACAACACGCTGAGCGGCGACGCCATGCCGTTCAGCCCCTTGTCGCCAACACACCATCCAGCACGAGCTGCGTCTTGAATCCCGCCTTGTCCAAACGCTTCGCCACCTCGCGCGGCACATCGCGGCCGCTGGTGAGTTTGTTCGGGCTTCCGGTGTAGTGAAACATGCGCCCGCCGCGGCGCAGCACGCGCGCGAGTTGGTCGTAGAACGCCTGCGAATACAGTTCGCCAGCGATGCCGAAACGCGGTGGGTCGTGCAACAGTGCCTCCATCGAGGCGCTGGCGATCTGGCTGATCGTTTGCGACACGTCGGCGTGGTTGAGCTTCAATCGACCGTTGCTGGTGGACGCGTCTGGCCCGCATTTGGCAGGATCCGGTGACCACGGGTTGAGCGTGCGCAGCCACAGCACGTCGGCATTCTTCTCGAACGAGTGGATGCGTGCCGCGCCGGCTTCCAGACAACAGGCCGCGAAGTAGCCCAGGCCGCCGCAGGTATCGAGCACGATCTTGCCGCGTGGCTCGATCAGCGCCACCTTGCGGCGCGCATCCTCGATCGGAGAAATCTTCGAGGTGACCAGCATCTTGATGCCGTCGATCTCGAAGGTCGGCGCGCCCCAGTCGGTCGGCACGAGCTTGATCAGCGAACCGGCGAAGCGCGATGCTGGCGCGAACGCGTCGATGTCCCAGTAATAGATCGTCCGGTCTTTCAACTTGTGCGGATACGGATAACGCTGGCCCCGCCAATGCCAAGCATCCGGTTTGAGCGACACAATGTCATTCGAGACGCCGAGGTTCAGCGATCCGTTCCATTCATTGGCGTCGGCATCGCGCGCGGCTAGCAGTGCCTCGCCGATGGAACGCAGGAGCAAGGGGCCCGAATAGTGGGTCACGTCGGACAATCCCGTGCAGGAAGGAATGGAGGAATGATCAAGCTTTGCGACGACGTGAAGTCAGTCGCGCGGGATGAACGCAGGACTCTCGCGTGCGACGCGGGATCAATGCAGGCACGAGCGCTACCACGCGATTCGCGCCGGATAGCTTTCGCTACGTATCCACTGCGACAGCAGCCATTTTTCACCTGACATCACCGGCATGCCCGCATGCAGACTGTCCCTGTGACCGATTCCGTCTGCGCCCAGGTTATGAAATTGCAGCATGTCGCCGCGGCGGCCCTTGATGTCCAGTTGCAGTTTCGGAAACCAGGTGCTGCCGCCGTCGTAATCATCATTCAGATACAACAGCACGGTTTGTGCGCGTTGCCCGCCATCGGCAAGCGATTGATACGTACCGGCGCCGCTTTCATTGAAATAGTCCACGTGCGGCCTGAACTCTTCGCCCGGACGGTAACGCAGGATCTGCAGGAATTCGCCGTTCAGCGCTGGCATGCCGGAGACGCGACTGATACCGCGTTCGAGTGCCTCGAGCACATGATCGTGCTGACGCGGACCGAGCGTGACATGCGAGCAGGTACGCATCGGATCGACCCGCGACTCGCCGGTATGTGCATCGACGATCTGCGAGCGCTGCACCAGTGGCGCGGCCAGATTGATCAGCGCATCCAGCACCAGTGGATGAATCAGTTCGGGCAATCTTCGAATCAGCGGTGCTTCGTGCAGTATTTCGACAGCGGCAAACTGGATGTCGGCGGCGAGTTGCGGCAGTGCCTGCTCCAGCGACGGCCAGTCGATAGCAAGTGCTGGCGACTGTGCAACGGAGGAGGTCGAGTTCTTCTCACTCAGATCCTGCAGCAGACGCTGATTCAGATATTGACTACATGCTGCATCGCTCTGGCAAATCGTCATGGCCTGTGCGAGTTCCGGCGCACCGCCGATCCCCTCGACATAACAGCGCGCAAGGGCATGGGCGGCGGTGCCATCGCCGAGCCGCGCCGATGCGTCCAGCAGCGGACGCAACAAATCCTCACGCTGATGGCAGATGCTCAGCAGAGCCAGTTGGCGCAGCGCGCCGGCGTCACCCATGCGCGCTGCGACCAATAGATAGCGCAGGCCGGCTTCTCGATCCGCGCCTTCCAGTGCAGCGAAGCCGTGCAGTTCGCTGAGCAGAAGATTGGCCTGGATCTGTGCGGCTGCCAGCGGCTGCAACAAATCCACGGCCTGATCCAGTTGGCGCGGACAGCGACGCCCATCGATCAGGAAAATGGCCAGCGTCATTTGCGCTGAAGCAAGGTTTTGTGACGCGGCCAAGCGCAGCCAATGCACGCTTTCGTCGAATTGTCCGCGCTGATGCAATACGGAACTCAGTGCGTACTGGGCGTCGGCATCGCCTGCCTTCGCAAGTGCGACCGCTTCCTGAACTGAAATATCCTGCGCCATCGACAGTTCCTTGATTCGCCGCAGGCTAGCAGACGTGGAAACCAAATAACCAAACCAACCATTAGTGCTGCGCGCGGCCCGGATCGGATTGATGTTGGCGTTGGCAGCGTAGACGATCAGCCCGCCCGCTGCGATCGCGAACTGTTCGGCTGCGCCTCTGTAGCTGCAGAAACTCGGCGTAGAGGGCGAGCATCACGCGGCCATTCATCACGATGACGACAACGAGCGCGTAGTAAACGGTGAGCGCTGCGGCACCCCAAGCCGCAGCCCGACGCCATTCGACCGCGGCTCCCGCGACCAGCGTGAACACCGCAGCGGCATAGGCGAGGGCAGTGCGATCGGGAAAATCCTTCGGCACCGGCTGCCCCGGGTCGAAATCTCCCCAAGCCAGGCAGACGATGGCCAGTGCCATCACGCCGAGCCCGTGGACGCGCCAGCCGAATGCCACTCTCGTTTCGTCCGCAGTCATGGCGATTCCATTATCGATATGGGCAAGAAAGGGCAGACTACGACTTTCTCCAGAATGAAAGCTGTCTTCCCGACAATGACTTTGGATTGCCTCCAGCGACGGGTCGCGACATGAACAAGCTGTTCGCCTTCGCATTGCTGGTGCTCGGCATGGCGATGTGCGGCATCGTGTATTTGGGGATCGCCGACGGTTCCATCGGACTCAAGGGTGGCGGCGAAGCCACCCGGGCGCACGATCCGGTTTCTTTCTGGGTGGTTACCGGGTTCCGGTCGCTCATACCAGCGGTGATGTTCTTTTATGCGATCGTCCTGCTGCGGAAAAAATGACGCACGGTTTTCCGTTCGAATGGGCATTTTCAGCCGTCCTGACGTTGAATGACTATGCCAGCCGACCGCTTCCGCAAGCGCAAGGCGTTTTTTCGGAAGCCAGCATAGTGCTTCGTTATTCCTTGCACCAAGACGTCGATTGGCGCGAATGACCTTTTGCAGGATGTCGTTTGCCTTGGCGGTCCAGACGAAGGGCTTGGGATTGCCGTTGTGCAACGTGATGTATTCCTCGATGGCCGCGGTCAATTCGGGGACGCTTTGGAAGACGCCGCGCGCGAGGCGATCGGTGGCGATGCTGCGGAAGAAGGCTCGACCATGTTGAGCCAGGAAGTGGACGTCGTCGTGAAGTGCATGTGGAAGCGCGGAGGCTACCAACGCCATCACCTTCGGATGCTTGTGCGTGGCGTAGTTGTCGCAGATCGTATGGAGATACTTATTCTTTGATTCTTTGGCGTTTCGCGGTCGATCTTGCGCACGAACCTCAACCACTCGATATGGCGGTGGCGTTGCTGGCATAGCGCAATGACCTGGCCATCGAGCACGTTGAGCGCGGCGAACAGCGTCGTGGTGCCACGCGTAGCGCTGAGAACTTGCGAACTGACCTCATACCGAGGAAGGGTGTGCGAGTGCTTGCATTCCAGCAACTTGTTTGTTGCACTGCGCCATCCGATCCCATGAGGAATCCCGATGTCGCGTGGCTACAACTTCAGCGCTGGACCGTCCACGATCGCCGAACCCGTGCTGCGCCGCGCACAGGCCGACATGCTCGAATGGGGCGGGCAGAGCGCGTCGGTGATGGAAATCAGCCATCGCGGCAAGGCATTCGTCGCGATGACCGAGAAGGTCGAGGCCGACTTGCGTCGCCTGCTCGGCGTGCCCAGCGACTACGCGGTGCTGTTCCTGCAAGGCGGCGCGACCCAGCATTTCGCGCAGATTCCGATGAACATCGCCGGTCCGGACGACACTGCCGACTATCTTCTGACCGGTGCCTGGGGCCTCAAGGCGCTCGCGGAAGCGACGCCGTATGTGCGCACGAATGTCGTGGCGAGCGGCGAAGCCGGCAAGTTCACATCGGTTCCCGATCGCGCCGATTGGGTTTTCACGCCGGGCGCGGCCTACCTGCACGTCACCCCGAACGAAACGATCCACGGTGTCGAGTTCGAGACGGTTCCCGACGTCGGCGATGTTCCGGTGGTTGCGGATTTCTCGTCCACATTGCTGTCGCGACCGATGGACGTCAGCCGGTTCGGACTGATTTATGCAGGCACCCAGAAGAACATGGGCGCGTCGGGTTTGACGGTTCTCATCGCGCGCAACGACCTGCTCGTGCGCAAGTCGCGACCGCTTGCGAACATCCTCACGTACGCCGCGCATGCGAAGGAGCATTCGCTGCTCAATACGCCGCCGAGTTTCCCGTGGTACCTCACCGGCCTGGTGCTGGAATGGATCGATTCCGAGGGTGGCCTTTCCGTGATGGCCGCCCGCAATCGCGCGAAGTCGGAGATGCTGTATTCCGCGATCGACAACTCCGGTGACTTCTACAAGAACCCGGTCGATGTGCGCTACCGCTCGTGGATGAATGTGCCTTTCACCCTGCACGATGCCGCGCTCGATTCGGCTTTCCTCAAGGAGTCCGAGGCCGCGGGCCTGCTCGCGCTAAAGGGCCACAAGGCGGTTGGCGGCATGCGCGCGTCGCTGTACAACGCGATGCCGCTCGCGGGCGTGCAGGCATTGACCGATTTCATGGCCGATTTCATGCGGCGTAACGGCTGAGTGCAATGACCACGCGCAAACGCAGTTCGGCAAAGGCGCAGAAACCGGTTCTCGCAGCCGTGCCGATGCCGACACTTGCCGAAGCGCGCGCGAGCATCGACGGCATCGACCTGCAAATACAGCGATTGATCGCCGAGCGTGCTCGCTGGGCGCAACAGGTCGGCAAGGCCAAGGGACCGCTCAAGGACGCGCTCGACTATTACCGGCCCGAGCGCGAAGCGCAGGTACTGCGGCGCGTGGTAGATCGCAACGACGGGCCGCTCAGCGACGAGCTGCTGGTGCGGTTGTTCCGCGAAATCATGTCGGCGTGCCTCGCGCAGCAGAAGCCGTTGAACATCGGATTCCTGGGCCCCGAAGGCACGTTTTCGCAACAGGCCGCGCACAAGCACTTCGGTCATTCGGCGCATGGATTGCCGCTCTCGAGCATCGAGGAAGTGTTCCAGGAAGTCGAATCCGGCGCCGCGGATTTCGGCGTGGTGCCGGTCGAGAATTCGGGCCAGGGGACGATCCAGTCGACGCTCGACATGTTCCTGACATCGCCGTTGAAAATCTGCGGCGAGGTGGAATTGCGCGTGCATCAATACCTGTTGTCGCGCAGCGGACGCATCGAGGACATCGAGCGCGTGTATTCCCATCCGCAATCGCTCGCGCAGTGCAAGGCTTGGTTGCGCGCGAACCTGCCGAAAGCCGAGAAGATCGCGGTGTCGAGCAATGCCGAAGCGGCGCGCCGTGCGCGCAGTTCCGACGATGCGGCGGCGATTGCCGGCGAAGCGGCCGGACACGCGTATGGATTGAAGACGCTGGCCGGTCCGATCGAGGATCATGCCGACAACACGACGCGTTTCCTCGTGCTCGGCCGCGAACTGTTCCCGGCTTGCGGGCACGACCGCACTTCGCTGCTGGTCTTCGTGAAGGATCAGCCGGGCGCGCTGTTCAACGCGCTCAATCCGCTTGCGAAGCATGGCATCAGCATGAACCGCATCGAGTCGCGGCCTGCGCATACCGGGCGCTGGCAATACGCGTTCTTCATCGATATCGCTGGTCATGTCGATGAGCCCGAGGTCCGCGCGGCGCTCGACGAACTGCGTCCTTATACATCGGAAGTGAAGGTGCTGGGCTCGTATCCGGTCGCGGTGTTGTGAATTCGCAGGCGTCGGATTTCGACGTGCCGGATTTCATTGCGTTCGCACAGACGGGGATTCGCGGATTGCGCGCCTACGATCCGGGCCATGACCTGGTCGCATTGCGCCGCGATTTCGGAGAGGCGGGATTGATCGAACTCGGTTCCAACGAAAATCCCTACTGCCCGAGTCCGGCGGCACGCGCGGCAGCGCTTGATGCGCTCAACGATCTGCATCGCTATCCCGACCCGCTCGGCGGCGATCTCAAGCGTGCGCTTGCTGCGCATCATGGCGTGGATGTCGCGCAAATCCTGCTGGGCAATGGTTCGCACGAGCTGTTGATGCAGTTCGCGCAGGTGTTCGCGGGTCCCGGTATCGATGTCGTTGCTTCGCAGTACGGTTTTGCCGTGTACGCACTCGCTGCGCAAGCGGCTGGCGCAAACTTGAAATTGGCCGAAGCCTATCCGCACGGGCATGCAATGCCGCGTGGCCATGACCTTGATGCGATTGCTGCCGCGATCACGCCGGCTACGCGGCTGGTCTATCTCGCCAATCCGAACAATCCGACCGGCACCTGGTTTGCGACCGAAGCGTTCCATCAACTGTTGCACGCGCTGCCACGCGACATTCTGTTCGTGATCGACGAGGCATATGCCGAATGCGTCACCGATCCTACGGTTACGTCGGCTGCCGCCTTGCTGCCGGGGCATCCGAACCTGATCGTCACCCGCACGTTCTCGAAGGCGTATGCGCTGGCGGGGCTGCGTGTCGGGTATGCGCTTGCGCATCCGGGATTGATCGCGGTGATGGAGCGGGTGCGCGAATCGTTCAACGTCAACAACGTGGGGCTGGCGGCAGCGACCGCTGCGCTTGCCGACCAGCAGCATGTGGATTCGGTGCGCGAACGCAATGCGGTCGAGCGCGATGCACTCGCCACGGCGTTGCGCGAACGCGGGCATTTCGTGCATCCGTCGCAGGCCAATTTCCTGCTAGTCGAATTCGGTGCGCATACGCCTCCGATCGAATCCGCGCTGATCGCGCGCGGCATCGTGCTGCGACCAATGAGCGGTTACGGGTTGCCGGATTGCCTGCGCATCACGGTCGGCACGCGCGAGGAGAACGATCAGTTGTTGCATGCACTGGACGCGATCGCTGCGAACGGAATCGAAGCATGAGCTTCGACTGGATCGCGTCGCAAGGAAGCGCACTGCGCGGCGATGTGCGCGTTCCAGGCGACAAATCCATTTCGCATCGCGCAGTGATGCTCGCCGCGATTGCGGATGGCACGTCGCACATCAGCGGTTTCCTCGAAGGCGAGGACACGCGCGCGACCGTCGCGATCCTGCAACGGCTTGGCGTGCACATCGATGCGCCGACCAGCGGCGATCGCGTCGTGCATGGCGTTGGCTTGCATGGCTTGCACGGTGGCGATCGGGAACTCGATTGCGGCAATGCCGGCACCGGCATGCGCCTGTTGTGCGGATTGCTTGTCGGGCAGCGGTTCGACAGCGTGCTGGTCGGCGATGCATCCCTGTCGCGGCGGCCGATGGGTCGCGTGATCGAGCCGTTGACACGGATGGGCGCGTCGATCGATGCGGCTGAAGGCGGCCTTCCACCATTGCGGATTCGCGCGAAGCGAACCTTGCAGGCGATCGATTTCAAGTCGCCCGTTGCGAGTGCGCAGGTCAAGTCGGCGGTCCTGCTCGCCGGCCTTTACGCGGACGGGACGACGCGCGTACGCGAGGCGCAGCCAACGCGCGATTACACCGAAAGCATGCTCGCCGCTTTCGGCTGGCCGATCCGTCATGCGCCTGGCGAAGCGGAACTCGAAGGCGGCCATCGCCTGCGCGCCACCGCGATCATTGTCCCCGGCGACCTTTCATCGGCTGCATTCCTGCTGGTCGCGGCGAGCATCGTGCCGGGATCGGATCTGCTCATCCGGGATGTCGGCATCAACCCGCGACGCATCGGATTGCTGGTGGCATTGCGCGCGATGGGCGCGAATATCGTCGAGGAAAATCCGCGCCGCCTCGGCGGCGAACCCGTGGCCGACCTGCGCGTGCGTGCTTCGGCACTGCATGGCATCGAGCTGCCAGCCGCGATCGTGCCCGACATGATCGACGAATTTCCCGCGTTGTTCGTCGCCACTGCATTCGCCGAAGGCACAACCACCGTGCGCGGCGCCGCCGAGTTGCGGGTCAAGGAATCCGATCGGCTCGCAGGCATGGCGACGGGACTACGCGCGCTCGGCGTCGCGGTGGACGAAACGCCCGATGGCGCGACGGTCCATGGCCTCGGTGCGAAAGGACGCGTGCGTGGCGCGACGCTCGACAGCCTCGGCGATCATCGGCTCGCGATGGCGTTCGCGGTCGCTGCCCAGCGCGCGGACGATGATGTTCGCATTGCGGACTGCGCAAATGTTGCGACATCGTTTCCGGGATTCGACACGCTTGCGAACGAACTTGGCATGAGCCTGAGCGCCGCTTAGAGCTGGTCGTCTAGCGTTGGTCATCGATTTGGAAATTCACCGAAACTTCGGTGCTGCCGGAAATCGCCTCGCCAGCGTGGCGGGCAGGGCGGAAGTGCCAACCCCGCACTGCTTCCATCGCTGCGCTATCGAGCGTGCGCGAGCCGCTGGTGCCCGCGATGCGTACATCCTCGACATTGCCAAGCGCGTCGAGCGCAACCTGCAGCCGCACTTCACCTTCCTCGTGCGCACGCAATGCATCGGCGGGATAGTCGGGTTGATTACGCTCGATCACCTGGGCTTCGCTGTCGCCTTCCGCAGGCATTGCCTCCCCTGATGAAGCGGCAGGTTCTTGCGTGGCCTGTGTCGAACCAGAAGCCGCGCTCTCGACGTCCGGTTCGGCGGCTGCAGGAGTGGATGCGATATAGGCAGTGCCGGCGGTGGATTGCGCGGCTGGCGGCAGCGTCGAGAGTGCGCCGGGCGTCGGAGTGGGCAAGGGCGGATGGGTCGGGTCGAGTGCAATCGCGGGATTGGCTACGACGCGCGCTGATTGGGTCGCGTGCGTATGCAGCCAGAGTGCACCGACAGCCAAGCCGAGAACCAGCGCGATTGTGAACAGGATCGGCGCGAACCAGCGATGACCGGGTCGAAACAAGGCATACAACCTGCTCGGCAAGGATTCTTGTGTCGAATATTTTGGCGGATCGCTATGTTCGGTCATGTCAGTCTTTGTGCGGACGCAGTCAGTTAGCCTCAGCAGCGCGAACAAGGCAAATCACGCATGGTTTGCGGCGTGGTCGTTCCAACCGCGATAATACCGGGCGAAAGATTCCCGGAGTGTTCCATGCTTGATCCAATCCTGCTGCGTAGCCAGCTCGCGGCGACAGCCGAACGACTGAAGACGCAGCGCTATTTCGACCTTGATGCTGCCGCGCTCGAAGCATGCGAAACCGAGCGCAAGACGCTGCAGACACGCACCCAGGAACTGCAAAACCTGCGCAACACACGCTCGAAAGCGATCGGCATGGCGAAAGCGAAAGGCGAGGATGTCGCGCCGTTGATGGCCGAGGTCGCAGGCATTGGCGACGAGCTCAAGGCTGGTGAAGTGCGTCTGGAAACCTTGCGCGCGCAGATCGAAGCTATCGCCGCCTGTGTGCCGAACCTTCCGCACGAATCGGTGCCGCTCGGCGCGGACGAACATACGAACGTCGAGCAGCATCGCTGGGGCACGCCGCGCGCGTTCGATTTCGCGGTGAAAGATCATGTCGAGCTCGGCGCGCGCCACGGTGGCCTTGATGGCGACACCGGCGCGAAACTCTCCGGTGCGCGGTTCACCGTGCTGCGCGGCGGCATCGCGCGCCTGCACCGCGCACTCGCGCAGTTCATGCTCGACCTGCACACAGTGGAGCATGACTATCTCGAATGCAATGTGCCGCTGCTGGTGAATGCGGAGTCGATGCGGGGAACTGGGCAGTTGCCGAAGTTCCAGGAAGATTTGTTCTCTACAGCAAACTTTGATCCCACGGAAGGCGCTTTTTCGGAACGTCTGAGCGAACTGCTGACTTCGGTCGAACCTACACATTCCATGACTGGTCAAGAATTGACGACTCGTATCAAGCAGTGGACATCGGTTTTTGATAAACGCTATCTGATCCCGACCTCCGAAGTCCCGCTTACCAACATTGTTCGCGATGAAATCCTCGACGATGGTTCTTTGCCCCTGCGCAT
This sequence comes from Lysobacterales bacterium, assembly GCA_038226665.1. GTDB lineage: Bacteria > Pseudomonadota > Gammaproteobacteria > Xanthomonadales > Xanthomonadaceae > SZAS-103. Next base: position 265,895 of record JBBRQI010000002.1, read on the forward strand.
GACCGCCCACTCGCCATGTTTCCGCGCCGAAGCCGGCAGCCACGGACGCGACACGCGCGGGATGATCCGCCAGCATCAATTCGAGAAAGTCGAACTCGTCAGCATCGCGCGTCCATCCGAGAGCGATGCCGAGCACGAACGCATGACGCGCTGCGCGGAAGTCGTGCTGGAAAAACTCGGGCTGCCTTATCGGCGCATGCTGCTGTGCACCGGCGACATGGGCTTTGCCGCGCAGAAAACCTACGATCTCGAAGTCTGGCTGCCGTCGCAGAACATGTATCGCGAAATTTCCTCGTGTTCGAATTGCGGCGATTTCCAGGCGCGCAACATGCACGCGCGCTGGCGCAATCCGGCGACCGGCAAGACCGAACTCGTGCACACGCTCAATGGATCGGGCGTCGCGGTCGGGCGCGCGCTGATCGCGGTGATGGAAAATTACCAGAACGCCGACGGCTCGATCGCCGTTCCCGCCGTGTTGCGGCCCTACATGGGCGGCATCGACACCGTCGCCTGAAGGATTGCCCGATGCAGGATCTGAACGATCTCTACTACTTCGCTATGGTCGTCGAACACGGAGGTTTTGCCGCGGCCGAGCGCGCGCTCGGGATTCCGAAATCGCGACTGAGCCGACGCATCGTGCAACTCGAAACCGATCTCGGCGTGCGCCTGCTGCAGCGCTCGACGCGCCGCTTCGCAGTGACTGAAGTCGGACAGAACGTGTATCGCCACGCGCAGGCGATGCTGTCGGAAGCGCAATCCGCGCGCGAAGCGGTGGACCGACTCAGCGCCGAGCCGCGTGGCGTGGTCAAGGTCAGTTGCCCGGTCGCGCTCGCGCAGCAGCAACTAGCGGGATTGTTGCCGGATTTCCTGATGATGCATCCGCTGGTGCGCTTGCAGATGCAGGTCAGCAATCGGCGCGTCGACCTCATCAACGAAGGCTTCGACGTCGCGCTGCGCGTGCGCACGCAACTCAACGACGACGGCAGCCTGGTGATGCGCAGCTTCGGGCAGATCCGTGAATTGCTGGTTGCGAGTCCCGAATATCTCGATGCGAAAGGCCGGCCGAACCTGCCGCAGGATCTCGCCCAGCACCTGACATTGAGCATGAGCGAAGACGAAAGCCGCCAACGCTGGGAACTGCACGGCCCGGACAACGCGACCGTGCGCGTCGACATCCAGCCGCGCTTGATGGGCCACGACTTTCCGCTGCTGATGGAAACCGCCAAGCGCGGGCTTGGCATCGCGTTGCTGCCGGAAACGGTCTGCGCCGAAGCGATCCTGCGCGGCGAACTCGAGCCGGTGCTGCCGGATTGGTCGTTGCCGCAGGGCATTTGCCACGCCGTGTTTCCGTCGCGTCGCGGCCTGCTGCCAGCGGTGCGCGTGTTCATCGATTTCCTCGCCGAACGCCTGCCGCCATTGCTCGAAGCCACGCGCAGTGGCTGCACGAAGAGCCGCGAAGAGTGCGCGATGCAGGCGCAGCAGAACCTGGCGAAGGAAAAGCTGGCGCAGCAGAAGTCGGCGGCGTGAACAATGCGCGAAACGTGCAGCCGTTACATCGCGCGTGCGAAAATCCGAAGTAACGGAGAGATGGCCGAGCGGTTTAAGGCACTGGTCTTGAAAACCAGCGTGGTAGAGATACCACCGTGGGTTCGAATCCCACTCTCTCCGCCATTAAATGTGCTAACACATTGATAAACAAGTCAATCATTCGATTGGCCTATTTATTTCCCTACATCATCCCCTACTGCCGACAAATTCTGGCCACCTTACTTCGCACACGAGGCCGCGTCAGTTTCGTGTGCATGGTCGAGATCAATCATCATCGGACGCCGCTGTCGCGTATGACAACATGGTTTCATTGCGGCTGAAGTTCATAGCGGCAGGAACGTGTCCGTCGGGTCAGTCGAGCGGCTGCAACAACGCCGCTGGCGTCACCTTAAGCGCACCCGCGAGACGATGGATGTTGAGCAAGGCGATGTTGCGCTGACCGCGCTCCACACCGCCCACATAGCTGCGCGCCAAGCCACTTTCGAGCGCCAACCGCTCCTGCGACCATTCCCGCGTCTTGCGTAGCTGGATCAGTCGCAGCCCGAACACGACTCTCGGATCGACGCTCTTGGGGACAGTTTTTCGCATCCAAGGATGCTAGGGGTGCCCGCACTATCAGGCCACGCTCGATAAGGACACGTCTTATAGGTGACAATTCAAATCTGGCGTGCTACTGAAGAAAGACCTCATTGCGGCCTGCGAGCGATGAAGGAATGCACGCTGGTAGTATCAGATGCCGCACACCAGTCTGGGCTGCTTGGGAACAGCGCAGGAATAGAAGATTCGACCAAACAATTGGGGGATGCGAGAGATCGCCTCGAAGAGGCCGGTACATCACACACTGGGGAAGCTCATGAATCGTCAAGCAATCATGGTCAGTCTGGTCTTGGGACTCGCGGTCAGCGGAATCGCCGCCGCCGCCGACAAGCCATCCGTGGAGGTGCACGGGAATTTTATTTACGGCACCAACCCGGACGAAGGAATTGCTTTCAAAATATGCCCTGACAAGGTTTCAAGGGCGAAAGACCCATTCCTTGCCAAGCACGAATGCTTCGTTGCCAAAAATATCGATGTGGTTTCAAAGGACGTGGAGGCGAAGCTCACCATCCCGTCACTCAAGAACGTAGATTCCGATTGTTCTTATAGCGGAAACGGAACTTTCGTCGTTTCGACGTTCAGCTCAAGGAAGGAAGACCGGCGTGAGATGGGGGAGGGCGTCATAACAATTGCAGATGCGGTTGTTAGTTCAATTCGAGACCTGCACCAAACCAACAAAGACTGCGCCGCGAATGATAACGAAGCGAGTGCGCCAACGCCTCCGCAGCAGTCCACACAAGACCCTGTGAACGCCCTACTGGTCTCAGCCGTTGCGGCGGGCGAGCGTGGCGACTTTGCATCCGAAAAGAAAATATTGGTGCCGTTGGCACAACAGGGAAACGCAAAGGCAGCCCTTAACCTCGGAACCATGTACGCAATGGGTCAAGGCTTTCCGGCAGATAACGTCCGAGCCTACACAATATGGACTCAGGTCATCTCATCATCCGATAGTCATGCGAGTGCGACCGCAGCAAAGTACCGCAGCATGCTTGTTCGTGAAATGACTCCTGTCCAGCTTCAAAGAGCCAAACAATTGTTGGCTGCAAACACTGTTCCTCACGCGACTGCGGATCAAATGCGGGAAGTTCAACGGGAAGTTCAACAAGATTCTGCCAACGTGCAACGAAATGCCCAACGCGTTTCTTACGCGACGGTATTCACCTCGAATCGCGACGGCAGCGTTTCCATTCGGATGCCAATTCATTATCACGGCACCACCATGAGCGGCAGTAATACCTTCACCCGTGGTGTGTCATTCAATGGTGTGGATTTCGCCGCGATGCAGGGTCACGATATTCAGATTGTGCGTGAACCTGATAGCTCCGTGGATATCATTCAGTTTTATTGAAGGCGGTTCAAATTATTGAGCCTTCCCAAGAATCCTATCTTACGGAGTATCGAAAATGTCCGAACCTTCCCTTCCGGATACCGCTTTGCGTGGTGACAATCGTCGCAGCAATCCTTGGATGGGCACAACACTTGCACTTGGCTCGCTGCTCCTGCTTGGTGTCGGTGCCCTTGGTGGGTGGCTCTACGCCCACAAGATGCGATCAGATGTCTCCGGTACCGTTAACGGGGCCTCAGGCACCGATGCCTCGCA
>JBBRQI010000003.1:0-178175 GCA_038226665.1 Lysobacterales bacterium
CGATGGTGTTTATGGCTTGCCGACGCAGGCCCTTCGCTTGTGAAATCAATTCTTCCCATAGCTGAGCGTCTGACCGCTGTCAGGAAATTTCGCCTAGCAAGCAAGGCGGCGAGCACTAGAAAATTCGCGGCAACGCCTGGCATTTTCTGCCAGATCGCACAGCCGACAAGCAGCTACCTGCTCGTTCCACGGGTCTCCTCGGAAAACCGTTCGGTTATCCCTGTCGGATTCTTGTCAAAGAAAATGATTGCTGGCGACTCGTGCCTTTCAGTCGCTGGTGCAGGGCTATATGAATTCGGAGTGGTCAGCTCAGCGATGCACATGGCTTGGGTTCGCTATACGTGTGGACGCTTGAAAAGTGACTTCCGCTATTCCAAGGACATCGTCTACAACAACTTTCCCTGGCCCGACGCGCCCAGCGATAAGCACCGCATAGCGATTGAAGCTGCCTCGCAATCAGTGCTCGATGCGCGCGCCGCGTTCCCCGACAGCACGCTCGCCGATCTCTACGATCCCGTCACCATGCCGCCGCTGCTGGTGAAGGCGCACCAGACCGTCGACCGCGCCGTCGATGCCGCCTACGGTAAACGCAGCTTCACCTCCGACGCCGACCGCGTCGCCTTCCTGTTCGAACGTTATCAGGCGTTGACATCCTTGCTTCCTGCAACGAAGTCATCAAAAAGCGTTGGCATCAAGCGAAAGAAGCCGAAGGGGATTTGAGCGTCAGGAGATACCCAGATGGGTTCGCTGCAAGCCTGCAGTCTCACCCCACGAGAACGCACTGATGCACCTTGTCCGCGCGCCGCAAACGCGCACCTCTCCCGACAAGGATCCGACCATGAGTCAAAACCTGATTTCCCTCACGCTGACCGACGCGCAACTGACCGCGGCCGATGCCGCACTCACCGCGCTGGAAGGCGCGTTCTCCGGACTGGTCGCGCTCGATGGCGACGAGCGGCTGGGCCTGAACCGGATGGGCACCAAGTCCGAGCAGTTCTGCCGGCAGACGCTCAGCATCCTTACCCAGAATCCGCAGGTCGTGCCGGCCACGATCAAGCTGGCCGATGCGCAGGCCGACCTGGTCGCGCTGGATCGCCTGCGTCCGCGCCTGCAACGCCTGCAGAAATTGCTGGAACGCGCGCAGGATTCCGAAGTCGCACTCGGCAGCGATGTGATGTCGTTGTCGCTGGAGGGTTACGCCTTGCTGAAGGTGGCCGGCAAGAACCAGGGACTGGAAGGCCTGCGCAAGGAGTTGGGCAGCAGCCGCTTCAGCAAGACTCGCGCAGCGGCAGCACCGTCGCCCGCCGCGACGGCAGCCGCGCCGCACGCGTAACCGACGGCATACACCGCGTCATGCAACACCCGGAAAGCCGCCTTCGAGCGGCTTTCCGTCGTTCCGGCCGCGCGCATTGCGGCAGCCGCGCCGCCCGAAGCGCCGGCGTTGGCGCTTTCTGCGGCTCGGGAGGCACTGTTTGTGCCCATCTCGGCGCGAAAAGCCGCGACCGCGCCGCGCAATGTGCCGACACTGGCGCAAAAAGCCCCACCGATGCCACTTTCCGTACCGACCCCGAGGCCCAAAAAGCGCTAGCGTCGCCGCTGATCAGGCCAACGCCGCCACTTTTCGCGCCGACAGCGCCACTTTCCTGGCCATCGCTGGCGCTTTTTCTGCAACGTCTTCAGGCCAGAGGAGAAAAGGGCGGTACGGGGTCAGGTTCCATTTCATGGATGGAGCCACCGCCAGCCCTTCATTCCTCCGATGCAACGCGTTCATAGCGCGATTCAGCCTGCAACCTGCATGCTGTCGCAGAATGGACGATAACCGCCACGGAGGGCACATCATGCCGAAGCGCTTGCACCCGATCGACCGGGCCCGGACGGCCGCCAGCAAGATCGGCGAGGCCATCCTCGATCTCATCACCACCGTTCCCGATTCTGACGAAGTCGAAAGTGCTTCGCCGCGCGAAAAAGCCAGGTCGATCCGACGCGTCGCCTCCGCCAAGGCGCTGGCCACCGCCGGTTCGCTGGCGCTGCCAGCCGGCCCGTGGGGTTGGCTGACCATCCTTCCCGAGCTGCGCGCCGTCTGGCGCATCCAGGCGCAGATGGTTGCCGACATCGCCGCCGCCTACGGCAAGAGCGCCACCCTGAGCCGCGAACAAATCGCCTACTGCCTGTTCCGCCATACCGCCGCGCACGCGGTACGCGAAGTCGTCGCCCAGGTGGGCGAACGCTTCCTCGTGCAGAAATCCTCCGTGCGCGTCCTGCAAACCATTGCCCGCCAAGTCGGCATCGACGTGAGCCAACGCTCGCTGTCGCGCGTCGTCTCCCGCTGGCTGCCGATCATCGGCGCCGCCGGCGTCGGCCTGTACGCGTACTACGACACAAGCAAGGTGGCCAGGACCGCGATTGAGTTTTTCGGCGCGGATATCGAACTGGTGGAAGGGTCGGTGGCCACAAATGTCCCGACGCAGCAGCTTTTGGCGAAGAAGGCTTCGCCTGCGAAGAATCCGGGGAAGCGTTCGTCGAAGTCGACGTAGTTCTGGAGCAATAGGGACGCTTGCTGCCCGAATGGCCATGGCATCGCGGCACTCGCGTCAAGAAGACCTTCTTTACGTCTTGCCATGAATGATCATTCGCGGCCAAGACGACGGGTTGCCCTCAATCCTTCTCGACACCAAGCCAGCCCACGACTGTATCGGTCGCTTCGCCCGCAGCGGTGAAGTAGGCCTTGGTTTCGGTGCCATCCGTCACTTTGATCTCCGCACCCGATTCGCGGAAGCTCTTGCGGTTTCCCGGACGGATGGAGACGACCCATCGCGGATTGATGTGGATCATGTCGCCTTCGAGATCGACGATTTTCAGGAAAGGATGCATGTGCGTCTCCATCGTGGGCGAAACCGTTGCGGGCTCGGGGTGTTCTGCGCTGCTCGATCGATTCTATCGCAGCCTGATCGATAGGGGCACGGAGCGATCACCAGGGCGCGTCGCTTCGCGCATGCTTGTTGTTTGCGCATGCGCCGGTGCTTTCGAACTGGCATGTTCCGATGCGAATGCCATCTCGCATGCAAAAAAAAACGGAGCGCAATGCGCTCCGTTTTTCGTCACCGATTATCGACTCGCAACTTCACGAATATCGCAAGGACTCAGCGATTCATCATCGGTGAAATCATCATCGTTGAAATCAATCGTCGCTGAAAGTGAAATCGCTCTTGCAACCGCCAGTGACCCAGACGCCGTGGTCGTCGTAGCCCCAGGTGCTGCCTTCGACGCAGACAGGATCGGGCGTTCCGCTGATCACGTAATGCGCATGGTGGACACCGCAGTAGGTGCGCCCACTTGCGGTGGCAATGCAATGCACCAAGCGGCCGGACTCGGTCACGCGGGTGGATTCGGTCGCCATCGGCGTACTGCGCGTGGTAACCGTGGTGGTGGTGACCTTTTTGGTGGTGACGCCATTGGCCGAGGCGTTGAAGTCGGCAGTGCAACCGCCGGTGACCCACACGCCGCGCTCGTCGGTGCCCCAGGTGGTGCCTTCGACGCACACCGACCCCGGATCCTTGATGACGTAGCGCATGTGCGGCTTGCCGCAATACGTGCGACCACTCTCGGTCGAAACGCAATGCACGACTTCGCCCGCATTGTTGACGTAGGAAGCATGGCCGGTGACTTCGTCGGCGCGTGCATACGATTGAGCGGAAACGCCCAGTGCCAACGCGCCGAAAACAACGGCGATCTTGCGCAAATGCAATTGACTGTTCATGCCTAGCTCCTTTAGTTGGTGCTCCTGGCTGGGGCGCACCCCAGTTGGCAATTCGATGCCGAGGACAACTATCAGGCGCGCAGCATGAACCTTGTTCCAACGTGCTCGATCGCGCTATCAAGCCATTCACAATCGAAATAGCGAAGGAGCGGGCGACGCATCACAGATTCAACGCGAAATGCCGCACGCGGCAACATAGGAATTTCCAGGCCGACGGCGCCGCGTCTCCTTCCATGAGACCCGAATCAGTACCATGTGCTGCAAAGGGAGCGACGATGGTTGAGCTGGAAGCGTTGACGAACACGATTTCGGTTGCCGGCCGCGATGCCATGACTGGAACCGGGCTGGTTGTCTATCGTGCCAGCCGCCTTGAAGCATTGATTCCTCCGTTGTCCATGCTGCTTGAGGCATCGTGGCCGGACAACGAGCTGGAGCCGCAGACGATTGTTGCCGCGCATCCGGGCATGAAGCAGTGGTTGCTGGGTGCGCTGGCGCGACAGCAGGGCGTCGACGGCATCGTCGCGAACCTCAACATCATCCTGCCGAGTGCATGGATCGATCGGTTGGCCAAGTCCACTCTCGGCGAGCGTGCGGTGTCGTTGCCGCGCTACAAGCGCGCGCACCTGCGCTGGACATTGCACGACATGCTGGCGGCAAATCGCATGGTGGATGGCGTGACCGATCCGCGCGTCGCCGCCTACCTTGCTGACGATGCGCACGGCGATCCGGTGCCTGCCGGCGAACTTGCGCGGCGACGTTTCCAGCTCGCCGACCGGCTCGCGCTGATCTACTCGCAATACTTGGTGTACCGGCCGGATTGGCTCAAGGCCTGGGAGGGCGGGCAGTTCAGGTTTGCGAGCAGTGCAAAAAACACCACGGCTCTTTCCTCGCTTGAGGCGCAACTGCTGGGTCCGTTGTGGCGACAGGTCGCGTCGCGGCTCGGTCGGCATCGTGCGCAGGCTATCGAGGAATTGCGCGCATCGCTGGAAACCAACGAGGCGTCGCGTCCAACCCTGCATGTGTTCGGCGTCACCCATCTCGCGCCGGCCGAGGTCAGCATCCTCCGCGCGTACGCGCAGCACGGCATGGTCGCGTTGTATGTGCCCGATCCTTGCCGCGAGTACTGGGGTGGATTATTCAAGCGCGATCTCGATCGTTGGCCAGTGAGCGGCGCGCAATGGACTGCATACCGCAGCGAAGAAGCAGAGCGGATCGAAACGGCGGGCGAGGGCGATTACTGGCAGGAACAGGGGCATCCCTTGCTCGCGCGCTGGGGTCGCATGGGCCAGCATTTCTTCAGTTCGCTCGCCGATGAGGATGTGGTCGAGGACAGCCGCCACTGGAAGGACGAGCGACCGGACACGCCCATCAATCGCCTGCAACGCTTGCAGGAAAGCATTCGCCAATTGAAGCCCGGTTTGATGAAACCCGGTTTGATGTGCGTCGATCCATCGGGTGCGGGCATCGCGGCGGAAGAAATTGCTGACGCATCGCTGCGCATCCACTCCTGCCATACGCGGCTGCGCGAACTGGAAGTGCTGCGCGATGCCTTGCTCGATGCGATGTCCACGGGCATCCAGCCCGGCGAGATGATCGTGATGACGCCGGACATCCTGGCCTATCTGCCGCTGATTCCTGCGGTGTTCGGCGCTGCCGGCGATGCGCGCGAGCCGCTGCCTTACCATCTCGCCGACGCGCCCGTTTCGCGCGGCCACGGTTTGTTCACCACGTTCCTGCGTCTGCTGGAGTTGCCAGGCCAGCGCATCACCGCGCCGGAAGTCGTCGATCTGTTGTCGGTGCCGGAAATCCAGCGCCGATTCGGAATGGACAAGGACGATGTCGACGACCTGACCGAGTGGCTGCGACAGAGCCGGGTTGCGTGGGCGCTGGATGGCGCGCATCGCGCGCGCTTCGGCGTGCCGCCGATCGCAGAGCATACATTCGCGTGGGCGATGGACCGGATGATCGCCGGCTATGTGATGTCCGATGCGCCCGCTGCCGACAGCGATCGTGCATTCGAGTTGCCGGATGGCACCGAACTCGCGCCGGTCACCGGCATCAACGGCCCGTCCGCGGACGCGCTCGGCGCACTGGACCGATTGCTGCAGCAATTGCAATCGCTGGTGGACATGTCCAGTGAAACCCACAAGGCAAGCGCGTGGGCCGAGCGCCTCGATCGGCACCTGGAAGCGTTGTTCAAGGTCGATCCATGGGACACGCATGCACGCGAAGCATGGGACATGCTGCGGCGATTGGTCCGCGCCATCGAGACCGAACCGCAGGGCGCGGAAACGGATCCCGCGCTGCATTTCAGCGTCGTGCGCGATCTGCTGGTCGATGGCCTCGGTGCAATTCCCGAGCGACAGCGCTTCCTGATGGGCGGCGTCACGTTTTGCGGCATGGTTCCGCAACGCGCAATCCCTTTCAAGGTGGTCGCGGTGCTGGGATTGAACGACGGCGAGTTTCCGCGTAACGCCAGCGATGCCGGTCTCGACCTGATGACGCGCATCCGCCGCCTCGGCGATCGCGATGTGCGCAGCGACGATCGCTATCTGTTCCTCGAAACCATCATGTCTGCGCGTTGCCGCTTGCACCTGAGTTACATCGGGCAGGGCGTGAAGGACGGCAAGACGCGCAATCCCGCAGCGCCGCTGGCCGAGTTGATGGCGGAACTGGATGCAGCAGCGGGAATTGCGCCGGATGCGAAGGACAAAGACGACGATGATGTGAACGGCGCAAAGCGGCCGTGGCTGGTGAAACATCCGCTGCAACCGTTCGATGCACGTTATTTCGATGGGAAAGATCAGCGCCTGTTTTCCTACGACCAGCGCTATCGATCGATGCAGGGTTCGGGACGTGAATCGCCCAAACCATTCCTGCAGCAAAGTTCCGGTGCTCCCGATGCCATGCCGAATCCGCTGGCGCTGTCGGCCATCGTCGATTACTACAAGGATCCGGCCAGGAATATCCTGGAGAAGCGGCTGAAGCTGCGTCTTGATGCGCTCGATGAGGAACGCATGAGCGAAGACGAACCGCTGGATGGAACCTTGGATCGTCTTTCGACCGTCGCGCGCAAGATTTTCTTCAAGGATGTCTTGCCGGCATGGCCTGAAGGCGAGTGGAAACCCATTGCGATTCCATCGTGGGTGCGGCTCACCGGTTTGTTGCCGCCAGGGCGATTGGGCGACGCGGCATGGCAGAAGGAACTGGACGCGATCAACGCGGCGATGTGTGCGGCTCGCGATTCGACCGCGCTTGATGCGGAAGTCGCGACGCAGGCACGGCAGGAACCCGTGGATGTGGAGATCAGCGAGACAGGCCGGGAACCAGCGCAATCCTGTCGCATCACCGGACGCATCCAGAATGTGTTCCCGCTGAAATCCGGAGAGGCAAAAGGCTTGCAGGTGTTGCGCGCGTTTCCAACGATCAACGACGGGAAAGGGAAGTTGAAGTCGGAAAACGACCTGCACTTCGGCGAGCGCGTTTCCATCTTCCTCGACTGGGCATTGTTGCGCTTGCAGACCGCGCGCAGCGATGCACCGCTTGCATCCGTGCGCATCAACTTGCTGACAGCAGGAAACGACAAACCCTGGCAAGCAGGTTTCCTGCAATGGGATGACGCCCTTTTGCATGCCGATGCAACGAAGCGACACGCCATGCTCGACGACCTGCAATTGCGCGTCGCAAGACTGGTCCATTGGTGGCACGAGGCGCAGCGTCGACCGAACTGGTATTTCGCGAGGACAAGCTGGAAGGCAGCGTCTGCGCCGAAAAAGAGAATTGCTGCGCCCACTGACCCATCGGCACCCGAAATGGAAGAACCACCAAACCTGGATGCAATCGGGAGGGCGTGGTCGGATTTTGATCGTGGCGAACGCACGTTTGGCCTTGGATACAATCGCCTGTTGGCTGGCGATATCGCCTTCGATGCCCGATCGCCGCAACTTGAACAGCTGTTGGAATTCGCCAGGGATTTGCACGATGCGATCTCCTTCGATGGCGGAGTGCAGCCATGAATGTCGCCTCGCACGAAGCCATCCGCGACTGGCGCGACCTGAACCTCGCACAAGGCGGACGCAGCCTGATCGAGGCCAGCGCAGGCACGGGCAAGACCTGGACCATTAGTGTCCTGTATCTGCGCCTGTTGCTGGAAGAAAAATTGTCGCCGCGGCAGATCGTGGTCACCACGTTCACCAACGCAGCTGCCGAAGAACTACGCGAGCGCCTGCGCGCCCGGCTGTTGTGGGCGGAAGGCCGTGCGCGTTCCGACGACGCTGCGACGATCGACGACACGAGAACGGATGAAGCCTGGTTGCACGCGCGCTGGCAAACCGACCCGGCATGCAAGGCAAAAGACCTGCAACGCCTGCGCGTCGCCATCGCCGAGTTCGACATGGCGCCGATCACGACCTTGCATGGACTTTGCCAACGCATCCTGTCGGATCATCCGTTCGCCGCCGGCGTGCCGTTCAAGGGTGGCGACCTGATCAGTATCGATGGTCTGGTTGGCGATATCGGCAAGGATTTGCTGCGCCGATTCCACCAGGGCGATGAAGAAACCGACGCATTGCTTCGGCTGCAGCACGACGCAGGCGTGGAGTTGAAGCAGGATGGCTTGACGAAGCGGCTGAAGCTGCTGCTCATGCCGGGCAGCGTCGTCTATTGCATGGACGATGATGAGATTGCGCAATCGCTTCCGCGCGAGTGGAGCGCGCGATTGCGCGAGTTGTGCGCGAACGATGAGTACTTCACCAAGACGTGCAACTTGCGAAAATACTGGATAGAACTCGCCGATATCATCGACGATCCTAGCGGTGCGCTGCCGACACGCAACACTGACAATGGGCTTGCAAAAGCATCCGGCCTGACCGGGATATCGGCCGCAGGAAAAAAATCAGCCGATATCGCTGAGGCCGCTGCGTTTTCAGAAGCTGTCGCGCAAAGTGGAATCATCGAATACCTGCGCCTGCACGCAGCGCGAAAGCTCTGGTCGGCCATTGCCAACGAATCACGCGCGCAAGTGAAATCGCGACTTTCCAGCCTCAACCAGCGCACCTTCGATGATCTGTTGCGCACGGTTTCCGCGGCGCTTGATGGAAAGGATGGGCGTGCGTTGGCCGATGCCTTGTTCGCTGCGTGGCCGGTTGCGCTGGTCGATGAATTCCAGGACACCGACGGCGTCCAATACGGCATCCTCGACCGCATCTATCGGGACGCGGATCAAAGCAAGCGTGGCCGAGTGGTGATGATCGGCGATCCGAAGCAGGCCATCTACCGTTTTCGTGGCGGCGATATCCACGCTTACCTGCGCGCGGCGGACGAGGCGGATGCGGATGGCCGTTTGACGCTGGATACCAACCGGCGTTCATCGCGGAATTACGTTGCTGCACTCAACCAGTTTTTCGAAGTCGCAGGAAATCGCCTCAGTGCGGAATCCGGCGACGATGTCATTCTCTGCGGGCCGGTCAAGGACAGCGACCGCCAGGACGGCTCGCCATACACGATCGACGGACAGCCTTGCGAACAACCGCTGGCAATCCACTATCGCGAGGCCTGTCCGGAATCGACTCCAGCGCGCCGCGACCTGGCGTTGCGCATCTGCGCGAACCAGATCGCCGACTTGCTGAAGTCAGGCAAGCATTTCATCGGCAAAAAAATTGTTCAGCCATCGGATATTGCGGTCTTGCTGCCGGCGAATCGCGAACTGAGTACCTTGCGCGACCTGCTGCGCGAATGCGGCGTGCCGAGCGTGACCACGGCGCGTTCCAGCGTATTCGACACCGATACCGCGCGCGAGCTGCAAGTCGTCCTGTACGCGGTCGAAAACTGCTCCGACCTTCGCGCTGTGCGTGCGGCGGTGGCGACGCGACTCTGGGGAACCGACTACGCGAGGCTGCGACAGATGGGCGACGACCCGGAGGCGTGGCAGGCCGTCGCGGGTTTGTTCCATGGCTGGCGCCAGCGCTGGCATCAACGCGGCGTGCAGGCCGTGGTGGATGCATTGATCGAGCACGTCGCGCGCGCGCAACTCGCGACATCGACCGGAGAACGTGCACTCACGGATCTGCGTCATCTCGGCGAACTGCTACAGGCACAATCCGCGGAAATCGACGGTATCAACGAACTGCTTGCGTGGTTCAACGAGCAGCGCGCGTCGCATGGCGCAGACAACGACGACGCTGCAGACAATCGACAGTTGCGCATCGAGTCGGACGCGCAGCGAGTGAAATTGATGACCTTGCATGCAAGCAAGGGCCTCGAATTTCCGATCGTGTTCCTGCCGTTGATGTGGAGTCACGGAGAAAAGCAGGACAGCACGGGCTTCTATCACATCGCGTCGCATGACGGGACGCGCCGGATCGAATTGACAGAAAAGGCGAAAGAGGCAGAACTGCTTGCGTTGCAGGATGAACGCTTCCGCATCCTGTATGTCGCCATGACGCGCGCGATCCACGCCTGCCATGTCTTCGCGTTTCCGGTCGCTCGACCCGCGAATGCGAAGAAAAGCGCCAAGGCCGCCGCCGGAACCACGCGCAGCGCACTCGACGCGATGCTCGCGCGGATGGAACCACCCATCGACGCGATGGATGCACTGGGCGAGAAAGCGTCGAACATCCGCTGGGTCGACGGCTGGCATCCGGATGCGACGATGCAGTACGCAGCCGTCGATACGGAGACTCAACCTAGGCGCGAAGCACGCACTCCGCTGCCGTTTGCGATCCTGCCGCTGCCTGCCAAGCACAGCTTCACCACGCTCACGCAAGGTGCGCTCGTGCCGGATGTTTCGGCCGCGGACGAGAACGATACCGACGCGATTCGCATCACCGCGATTGGTGCCGACATCGGCTCGGCAACAACCACGGCAGGAATTGGTTCCGTAGCCGAGCCGCATCCTGTCTTGCTCGAACTCGGCCAGGTCAAAGGCGCGGATTTCGGCAACGCGGTGCATGCCATCTTCGAGCATCGCCAGCCACATGTTGCATTCGCGCAGCAATCCGAACTTGTGCATCGCCACCTCGCCGAATACAACGTGCGATGTACCGATGGCAAGGATCAACTATGGCTGGCGAACGCATTGATTCGACGCTTGCAGGTTGTGCTCGATACGCCTCTTGGCGCCGCACAGGGAGCGGGTCCGCGTCTTGCGGATCTTGGTGTTGCCGAGATGCGCGCGGAGATGGAGTTTTATTTCGCCCTCGATGGCGCGTCGATGCAGACCTTGCGCATGGCATGTGCAACGCATGCAGAGCCCGACCTTGTTCCATCCAGCAATCGCACCCTCGCCGGCTTGATGAATGGCAAGATCGACCTCGTGTTCAAGCACGACGGGCGCTTCCATGTACTCGACTACAAGGGCAACCACCTTGGCGATCGCATCGACGATTACAGCGGCAATGCTTTACTCGCGCGAATGGATGCGAGCGATTACCGCTTCCAGGCGCTGATTTATGTCGTCGCACTGGATCGCTACCTGCGCCAGCGCATCCGCGATTACGACCGTGGCAGGCATCTCGGCGATTGTTATTACATCTTCATCCGCGCGGTCGGCCTCGGCGATGGCGCGGGTATCTGGCGGCATCGCTTCAGTGACGGCTTGCTGGATGCGGTACAGGAAGTGTTCGTTGGCATGCGCAAGCTCGGAGAGGCTGCATGAGCGCCGTCGCTGCGGGAACCCATTTCAATTTCCATCAACGATCCGGCATTCCGGATGCCGACTCTTGGCGCGCGCTGGATCGCACCGTCGCGCGTTGGGTGAACGCCCACGGCGGGTCGCGTTTGCTCGCTGAAGTGGCCGGCTGGGCCAGCCATGCCGAAGGGCAGGGCGACAGTGCGCTGCCCTTGCTCGGCGATGGCAAGGGTCATCACGGCATGCGCTTGCTCACCGACGATGAAATGGATGCGTTGAAGTCCGAACCGATGGTTACTGCCGTCGATGACACGACGGAAGCCCAAGGAAAAACGGAAAACCAGATTGCCACACCTTTCGTGCTCGAGTTCGGCCACTTCTACCTGCGTCGGAATTATCTGCACGAATGCGCCGTCGCGGCGCATGTCGAACAACGCCGTCTTGCCGCAACGGCTCCGATCATGCCGTTGTCAGAACCTGACCTCGATGCCGTGTTCGATGATCGCAACGACGACAACGTGCGGCTGCAACGCGAAGCGGTGCGTCGCGTGCTGGGCCGCCGCCTGTTCGTGCTCACTGGCGGTCCTGGCACCGGCAAGACCGCAACGGTGTTGCGCATGTTGCTCGCATTGTCTCGCGAGCACGTCGCGCGCAAAGGCGCACTGCCTGTGATCCGGATCAGCGCACCGACCGGCAAGGCCGCGCAACGACTGAGTGGGTCCTTGCGCGACGGTGCGACGGAGCTGCGCACTGGCCAGCGCGCGTTTCCCGATGCCTGGGCACGACACCTCGACAATGCGCTCGCCGCCGCATCCGGCACCTTGCATCGCCTGCTCGGCAGCCGCAGCCACGGCGGCGGTTACGCGCACCACAAGGACGATCGCATTCCCGCGGATATCGTGGTCGTGGACGAGGCCTCGATGGTCGATCTCGCCATGCTGCGCGCACTCCTCGACGCATTGCACGACGACGCCATCCTGGTGCTTGTCGGCGATGCCGACCAACTGACATCGATCGGCACCGGGTCGGTATTGCTGGATCTGGTCGTTGCCATGGAAGCCGACGGTGGCGCGGATTTGGTGCGCCTGCGCCACAGCTTCCGCGCCGACACCGCACTTGTTGCGATCAACGATGCGATTCGCGAAGGCGACCTCGCGACCTTCGACAGTGCATGGCAGGCCGCGGGTGGAAGCGCCGTGCGGCACGCGGTGACCGATCGCCGCGACCTTGGCGTGCGTATCGCGTCGTGGTGCCGCGACCTGCGCGCGAACCTGCAACGCTCGGGCGCGTTCGATGCCATGCCGGACAACGATCCGGATGCCATCCGCCGCGCGCTCGCTGCGCTCAGGCAGCAGCAATTGTTGTGCGCCTTGCGCGAAGGCGATTTCGGCGCCGAACAAGTCAACGACGCCACCGAAGCCTCCTTGCGCAAGACGATTGAAGGTTACGAGAACGCCACCTGGTATCCCGGCCGCGCGGTGATGATCTCCCGCAACGATTACGCGTACGACCTGTACAACGGCGATGTCGGCATCTGCCTGGAGGACGCCCATGGCGGCCTGCGGGTGTGGTTCGAAGGTTCTCCCGCGAATGTAACGAGCGAATCGGCAACGAGCGATCAGCCGTCGCTGCGCAGCTTCGCAACCGGAGGCTTGCCGGCGCATCGAGGCGCGTTTGCGATCACCGTGCACAAGAGCCAGGGATCGGAATACGAACGTGTCGCCGTGTTGTTGCCGCCCGACCCGGGCAACGCGGTGCTGTCGCGGCAATTGCTCTATACGGCGCTTACACGCGCGAAGTCGAAGATCGAACTTTGGTCCGCGGGCGATGTGCTGGCCGCGACGATCGCATCATCGGTCGAACGCAGCGCGGCATTGCGGTTGCGGTTGCGGTTTGCACATCGTACGTCCGCAACACCAGTGCGCCAATGACTTTCGTGCGCTGCGGTTCCGGAATGCAGGAAGCGCGACGTTCCCTGCTTCAGACGTTGCTTACTTCAAGTGCTTCGTCATCCAGTCCACCCACCGGCGGTACACGTCGGTGGTGCGCACGATGTCTTTCGGGAAATGCGTATCGACCGGATACGCGTAGAACTCGACTTCTACGCCCGCGTCGCGCAATGCGTGGAACCATTCGTAGCTGTTCACGAGCGGCACGTTGGGATCGCCAGCATCGCCCATGATGAGTGTCGGCGCAGTGACCTTTTGCGCGTAGGCGATCGGCGACTGCTCGCGCCAGATGTCATGGTATTTCGCCGACCACGGGGAGCCGCCGAAGAAATAGGTGTCGCCGGCCTGGTAATAGGAGACGGTGTAGTCCATCACCCAGTCGGTCAGCGCTGCGCCCGAGACGGCAGCCTTCCACAGCGGATAGTGGCCGGTGAGCCATGTCGTCATGTAGCCGCCGTATGACCAGCCGGTGACGGCGATGCGCGTGTCGTCCACGATGCCGAGCTTCTTGACTGCGTCCAGGCCGGCTATCACATCCTTTCCGGGGCCTTCGCCGGTGTCGCGGAAGATCGCATGCTGATAGGCATCGCCGTCGCCGGTGCTGCCGCGATAGTTGGGCTGGAACACGATGAATCCCGCCGCCGCGAGCAATTGTGGCAAGGGCGAGAACTTCACCGTGGACGCCGCTTCCGGGCCGCCGTGGATCACCAGCACGAGAGGATATTTCTGGCCGCTGCGATAGCCCGTCGGATAAGTGAGAACGCCATCTTCATGGAAACCGTTCGGGCCTTCCCATGCGATGGATTCGGTACGACCAAGCGTGAGCCCGTCGACGAAGGCGTTGACGTTGGTGAGTCGGCGCGGCTTGCCGTTGGCCGAATCCATCATGTACAACTCGCCGGGATGCGTCTTCGTGTAGCCGACGAACGCGAACGCGCCAGCGCGGGAAACGCTTAAATCCGTGCCTGCTTCCACGTCGCCGAGGTCAAGCTTGTGCACTGTTCCATCCAACGATTGCTGCCATAGTACCGAGCCTGCATTCTCATCGCCCTCCAGCAACAGTGTCTTGCCGCCTGGCAGCCAGGCGTAGTTGTTGAAGTTGCGTGCGAGCGCGTCGGTGATGTCGCGGACGCTTCCGTTCGCGGAGACGTACACGGCATTGCCGTTGTTCTGGTCGCCGTCGCGCGAGCGCGCGAATGCGAATGCGTTGCTGTCAGGCGCATAGGCGACTGTCGTCGCGCCTTCGGCAGATACCAACGTACGCGGCTCGCCGCCGTTGGCGTCCACCGCAGCGATCGTCGAATGGAACGACGGCCCCCAGTATGCATTCGGGTAGCGCGTGAACGCGATGCTGCGGCCATCGTGGCTCCACTCAGGAATTGGCGTTGCATCCTGCTGATCGGTCTGCAGGCTGAAACTGCCTTGCGTGAGCCGTTTCGCTGCGCCGCCCGGACTCGGCACCACCCACAGATGCCACGGCGTGAGCGCCGCGCGCACCAGGAAATTGTTGTCGGTCACCTGGAACGCGTCGTTGTGTTCCTTGATGGCTTTCTTGTTCGGCGCCTCGTCTTCGGTGATGAATGCAACCTGCTTGCCATCCGGGCTCCACGAGAATTCATCGACGCCGCGTTTTGCGGTCGTGATGCGCATCGCATCGCCGCCATTCATCTGCATCACGAAAACCTGCGCCTGCTTGTCGTCGTCGGAACCCTTGTCGTCGTCCTTGGAGTCCGTGTCTTCATCCGAAGGCGTTGCGTCTTCGGCGAGGAATGCGAGTCGCGTACCGTCCGGCGACCATTTCGGCGAGCCGATGCCGCTGCGCTTCCAGGTCAGTGCGCGCCGCGTGCCGGTGGCGACATCCACGACGTCGAGTTCCTCCTGTTTCTTGTCGGTTTTCCAGTCGGGCGTGCCGACGACCACGGCGATCTGGCGGCCATCCGGGGACATCCTGACGTCGCCAAGGCTCACGATCCTGCGCAGGTCGGCAAGCTGGAAACCCTGCGCATCCGCGGCGCGGCTCGGCAACGGCAACGCAATGGCGCAACAGAGAGCGACGGCAAGGCATCCCGTGGACTTCATGGTCTATTCCCCTGGAAAAGACGACCGGGTTTCGCTGTCGTCGGAATTGTACGCGCGGCTACTGCGCCAGCGAACGCTAGCAGATTCACTGCGATCGCATGGAGTGGCTGCGGAAAATAGTGCAGGCAACAGGCGTCGCACGTCGGCGCTTCAAGCGTCCTTGTTGTGCTTGCGCATGATCCGCTGCTTGTCGCGATTCCAGTCGCGATCCTTCAGCGTCGCGCGCTTGTCGTGCGCCTGCTTGCCTTTGGCAAGTGCGATCTCGAGTTTGGCACGGCCGGATTTCCAGTACATCGCGGTCGGGATCAGCGTGTAGCCGTCGCGTTCGACGGCGCCGATCAGCTTGTCGATCTCGCGCGCGTGCAGCAGCAACTTGCGGGTGCGGCGGTCGTCGGCGATGACATGGGTCGATGCGGTGATCAGCGGAGTGATTTGCGCGCCGATCAGGAAGACTTCGCCGCGGATGAGCATCGCGTAGCTGTCGGCGAACTGGATGCGGCCGGCGCGTATCGCCTTGACCTCCCAACCTTGCAACATGAGGCCGGCCTCGTAGCGATCCTCGAGCGCGTAATCATGGCGCGCGCGCTTGTTCAGCGCGATGGTCTTCTGACCCGCGTCCTTCTTCGCGCTTGCGGTATCCTTCTTGTGGTTCGCGTTCGTCATCTGCTCATTGTCTCGCATGCTGGCGAAGAATGCTGGCAACGCGCCTTCTACCAACCCGCACGACGGCCCGCATACTGCGTAAGAATTGATTTGTCGTCGCGCGAGCCTTTGGTTCGCAAGCGCTCCTCCTCGCCCGTGAAGGGGAGGGGCCAAACACTATTCGGATTCAACGGAACGGCATGACCACGATCCATCGCAGTGCGCTCGTCGCGCAACCGCCTGCCGTGCTTTACGCGCTCGTCAACGACGTCGCCGCGTATCCGCGACGTTTCGAGTGGTGCAGCGGCAGCGAGGTGCTTGAACAATCCGCGCAACAGATGCTCGCGCGGCTCGATCTACGCGTTGCCGGAATGCCGGCAACCTTCACCACGCGCAATACCATGACTCCGGTCTCACGCATCGAACTCGCGCTGGTGGATGGGCCATTCCAGCGTTTTGGCGGCGCATGGACTTTCGATGCACTCGGGGACAGCGGTTGCCGGGTCGGCTTGCAGTTGCAGTTCGAGATGGCTGGCAAGCTGCTGGGATCGGCGCTTGCGCTGGGCTTCACCGGCTTGGCCGATCGCTTGGTCGATGATTTCTGCCGCGTGGCGCGCACCGAGGCAGCGAATGCCGACTGAAACGTCGCGTGATGAATCCATGTCGGCTGACACGATATGTGTGGAAGTGATGTATGCGCTGCCGAAGCGCGCATGGTCGGCCGCACTGGAATTGCCTGCCGGAGCGATCGCATCGGAAGCCGTTGCGCGATCGGGTTTCGCGATGCGGGTTCCTGGTTTCGATTTGAGCGTGCTGGGCTACGCGATCTTCGGAAAGACCATCAGCGCAACCACCTTGCTGCGCGATGGCGACCGACTGGAATTGTTGCGGCCCCTGCTCGCCGATCCCAAGCAGGCCCGGCGCGCGCGCGCGAAACGCAATGAGTGAACGCGCATGCCGTGGCGCAGGATCAGCTGCCGTTTGGTTTCTTCTTCTTGTCCTTGGGCAGGTTGCCGAACTTGCCCATTTTCCTGGACAAAGCCTGATCCTGTTCCGGGAAATACGAACCTGAACTGCTGGCGAGGGTATCGCCTTCAAAGAGCAAGGTCAGCGTTTTCACATCGGGGCTGCGCTGGCCACGCCGATCCTGCTCGCTGGCGACATAGTCCCAGCGCTGCGAGTGAAAAGGATCTGCGATCGACGGCGTACCCAACAAGGCGAGTACGTCCTGCTTGCTCATGCCGGGCTTGAGTTGCTCGACATTCTTGGTCTCCAGCAGGTTTCCCTGATACACCGGCGGGTGGTAGACAATGCCGCAGCCGGCGGTCGCAACGAGTGTCGTCAGCAGCAAGAGCATCAGGGTTTTCCGCATCGTCGGTATCGTCCGAATGGAGAAGGGAGCAGGGGCCGGATGATACACTACGACCCGTCCGCGCAGCTTCCCGCAAACGCGTTCAAGGAACCTCTGGACAAGTCCGGAGGTGCCGGTGATGCATGAATGCACACGCCTGAATAAAGCCCGGGATGGACTTGTTCAGACCATCCTCAACTGAACGCGGAGGCCGCATGGAATCGCAGGATCTGCGCAAGGTCGGTCTCAAGGTCACTCATCCGCGCATGCGGATCCTGGAGATCCTCGAACACTCAAGCCCGCGCCACCTGACCGCCGAAGACATCTACCGGATCCTGCTGAAGGACAGCGAGGACATCGGCCTTGCGACGGTCTATCGCGTACTGACCCAGTTTGAGACCGCGAACCTCGTGCTCAAGCACAACTTCGAGGGCGGCCACGCGGTGTACGAACTCGATCGCGGCGAGCATCACGACCACATGGTCGACCTCGACACGGGCAAGGTGATCGAGTTCTCGAGCCCGGAAATTGAGAAGCTCCAGCACCAGATCGCCGAGAAGCACGGTTACTTCATCGAGGAACACAGCCTGGTGCTGTACGTGCGGCAGAAGAAAAAAAAGTAACACTGCTTTTGGCAAAGAACGCCACCGAACGCAGCGTTCCAACCGTTCAATTCGCTTGCGCGTCTAGCAGCATCTGTTTCGCATTCGCACGGGTTTCGCGACTGATCTCGATACCGCCCAGCATCCGCGCGATCTCGTCCACGCGCGCTGCTTCGTCGAGTTGACGTACCGCACTGCGCGTCGTGGTGCCGTCGCTGTCCTTGCTCACGCGCACATGGTGATGCGCTTGCGCTGCGACCTGCGGAAGGTGGGTGACGCACAGCACCTGGCGTTCGGCTCCGAGTATGCGCAGCTTGCGGCCAACGACTTCGGCGACCGCGCCGCCGATGCCCGAATCGACCTCGTCGAAGACCATCGTCGGCACCGCGTCCATGCCGAGCGCGGCGACTTCAATCGCAAGCGCGATGCGCGATAATTCGCCGCCCGAAGCGACCTTGCGCAGCGTACGCGGGGGCTGGCCGGGATTGGCGGAAACGAGAAATTCGACCTGCTCGGTGCCGGATGGCGATGGTTCCGTCGCGTTCGTCGGTCTCAGTTCGATTTGCAAATGGCCGCCAGCCATGCCGAGCTCGGCCATCAATGCGGTGACCGCAGGGCCGAGGTCGCTGGCGGCGGCAGCGCGCAAGGCAGCCAGGGTTTGCGCAGCGGAGTGCCACTCCAGCGCGACCGCTTCGCGCTCGGCTTGCAGGCGTTCCGCATCGCCGCTTGCATGGCGCAGGGTTTCGCGTTCCGTGGTCAGCGAGGCGTGCATCGATGCGAGTTCTTCCAGCGGTACCTTGTGGCGTCGGCTGAGTTCGTGCAGCCGCGCCAATTCGTCCTCCAGCGCCTGCAAACGATCCGGATCGAGGTCGATGCCGTCGCGCGCGCGCTCGATCAGGTTCGCGGCTTCGGCAAGCTGGATCGCGGCAGCATTCGCCAAGTCGGCGGCTTGCGCATAGACCGGATCGTGTTCGGCCATCCGCAGCAACTCGGCATGCAATTGGGCGAGCGAGCGCTCCAACGCTGGACCATCCTCGCCACTCATTCGGGCCAGTGCGCGGGCGCTGCCTTCGAGCAGATGGGCGGCGTTAGCCTGCCGTCGGTGCGAAGATAAAACAACTTCAATATCAGATGGTTCCACGGAGTTTTTGCTAAATTGCTTGAGTTGTCGATCCAGCCATTCCAGGCGCGTTTCGACCTCGGAGGCATCGCCGTTCACGTTGAGACGCAGCGACAAGTCCTTCCACAGAGCAGCCAGTCGCTTGACGGCATCCAGCGACCGGACATGGCCGCCGAAGGCATCCAGCAAAGCCATTTGCAGTGGCCGCGACAGCAGTGCCTGGTGCTCGTGCTGGCCGTGGATCTCGACCAGCAATTCGCCAAGTTCACCCAGTTGCGCAAGGGTCGCCGGGCGGCCGTTGATCCACGCACGCGAGCCACCGTCTGCGCGGATCACTC
This sequence comes from Lysobacterales bacterium, assembly GCA_038226665.1. GTDB lineage: Bacteria > Pseudomonadota > Gammaproteobacteria > Xanthomonadales > Xanthomonadaceae > SZAS-103. The sequence continues at coordinate 19,466 of JBBRQI010000003.1, forward strand.
GACGCAGTTGGCAGGTTTGTTGGTCATCGGAGTCGTCGAGTTCGTTGTGGTGCAGCCAGGTGGCCGCAGCGGGCGCGTCGTCCAGTGCGAATTCGACCGCAAGCTCGGCGCGCTCTGCGCCATGGCGCACCATCGCAGCCTCGGCACGCGCGCCGGTCAGCAGCAGCAACGCATCGACCAGCAGCGACTTGCCAGCGCCAGTCTCGCCGGAAATGACGGTCATCCCCGTGCTGAGCGTCAACTCGGCCTCGCTGACCACGGCGAAGTCTTTCAGATGCAGGTTGCGGATCATGCGGGATTCCGGACCAATCGCCACAGAGTGTAGCCGCGGAAGCGGCAGTCTGGGATGGCCGAGCGCTACTGTCGCAAGATTCCATGCAACACTTGCCTGATCGCGATGCGACCTCCATCCATACCCAGTGACCGACCCCATCGCCAATCTTGACCCGCGCGCGCGCGGCCTGCTGCGGAGCCTGATCGCGCAATACATCCGCGACGGCGAGCCGGTGGGTTCGCGCACGCTCGCGAAATATTCGGGTCTGGACGTAAGCCCGGCGACGGTCCGCAACATCATGGCCGACCTCGAGGACATCGGCCTTGTCGCCGCGCCGCACACGTCGGCCGGCCGCATTCCGACAGCGCAAGGCTATCGCGTGTTCGTCGATTCGCTGCTGCAGATGCAGCCGCTCGGCGAGGCGGACATGTTGCGGCTGCGTGCGAATGTCAACGCGGGCACTGGCACGCAGGCGCTGCTGACAAACGCCTCGCAACTGCTGTCGGCGATGAGCCACTTCGTCGGTGTGGTGACCGTTCCGCGTCGCGAGCAGTTCGCGTTCAAGCACATCGATTTCGTGCCGCTCGACGCGCAGCGCGTGCTGGTGATCCTGGTGTTCACCGACAACGAAGTGCAGAACCGCATCATTACCACGCGCCGCGCCTACACGCCGTCCGAGCTCGAACAGACCGCGAATTACCTCAACGCGCATTTCGCCGGTCGACCGCTGCGCGAAATCCACGCGACCCTGTTGCGCGAAATGCGCGACACGCGTTCGGCGATGGAACGCGTACTCGGCGCGGCGATGGAAGTGGCCGAACATGCGCTCGATCCGGGCGACGAGGACATGTTGCTGTCCGGCCAGACCCGGCTGATGGGGGTGCACGACCTCACCGACGTCGATCGCCTGCGCGACCTGTTCGAGACGTTCTCGCGCAAGCGCGAAATCCTGCAATTGCTGGAGCGCTGCATCCACGCGCAGGGCGTTCGCATTTTCATCGGCAAGGAAACCGGGCTGGCCTCGATGGATGCCTGCACGGTCGTCACTGCGCCGTATTCGGCCGATGGCAAGGTGCTGGGCGTGCTCGGCGTGATCGGGCCGACCAGGATGGCCTACGAGCGGGTGATCCCGATGGTGCAGGCAACCGCCGACCTGCTCGGCGCGGCCTTGAATCCCGGGGCGCAAGCCACATAGTTTGACGCGCGTCCTTGCGCGAGGGTCATCGGCACCATCAAAGGGTTCTGACGGCGACGATCTTCCCTATTCAAAACCGCACGTCCCTGTGCGGACTTCCAATCAGAGCAACTGAGCTTCGACCAGTCATTCATTCAAGATCCACCTGCGGCAGTGTTTGTGCCGTCGCAGCCAACCCTCAGGAAACACGACATGCATTCCAGCGAACCTTTTGACAACCCGGAAGCGACCGAAGCCTTGAGCGAAGAGATTCGCTCGCTGGTTGCCGAACTCGAAGCGGCACAGGGCGAATTGGCCAATCTGCGCGAGGAACACCTTCGCGAGCACGCCGAGCTCGAGAACACCCGCAAGCGGCAAGCGCGCGATGTCGAGATGAGCCGCAAGTTCGCGAACGAGCGCCTGCTGGGCAGCCTGCTGCCGGTGTTCGACAGCCTCGAGGCCGGCATCGCCGCTGCGCACGGTGAATCGGCACAAGTCCGCGAAGGCCTGCAACTGACCTTGCGCCAGCTCACCAAGGCCGCAGCCGACAGCGGCATGACCATGGTTGATCCACTCGGCGAGGCCTTCAACCCCGAGCACCATCAGGCCATCGGCGTTGTCCCGAGCAGTGCCGAGCACAAGCCCGACACGGTGACCCAGGTCCACCAGAAGGGCTATCTGCTCAACGAGCGCCTGCTGCGGCCGGCGCTGGTGATGGTCGCCAAGTCCGACTGACGACCGAGCTGACGGCCGCTCCTGCGCATCCTGCGACCAGAGGGAGTGCAGAGCCGTCCGCGGCATTGGCACATTCATGTGCGGCAGCTTGAAAGTTCCGCCACCACCCCCACTAAGCAACCATCGCGGCCGCTTCGGCCGTCAAACACATTGATCGGGAGAACATCATGGGAAAAATCATCGGTATCGACCTCGGCACGACCAACAGCTGCGTCGCGGTCATGGAAGGCGGCAAGCCCAAGGTCATCGAGAATTCGGAAGGCGATCGCACGACGCCATCGATCGTCGCCTTCAGCAAGGACGGTGAAGTTCTCGTCGGCGCGTCCGCGAAGCGCCAGGCCGTCACCAATCCGAAGAACACTTTCTACGCGGTGAAGCGCCTGATCGGCCGCAAGTTCACCGATGCCGAAGTGAAGAAGGATCTCGACCTCGTGCCGTACGGCATCATCGCGCACGACAACGGCGACGCGTGGGTGCAGACCAGCGACGGCAAGAAGATGGCCGCGCAGGAAATCTCCGCGCGCGTGCTCGAGAAAATGAAGAAGACCGCCGAAGCCTATCTCGGCGAGACCGTCACCGAGGCGGTCATCACCGTGCCGGCGTATTTCAACGATTCGCAGCGCCAGGCGACCAAGGACGCCGGGCGCATTGCGGGCCTCGACGTCAAGCGCATCATCAACGAGCCGACCGCAGCCGCGCTCGCGTACGGCATGGACAAGGCCGGCGGCGACCGCAAGATCGTCGTGTACGACCTCGGCGGCGGCACCTTCGACGTGTCGATCATCGAGATTGCGAACGTCGATGGCGAGAAGCAGTTCGAGGTACTCGCAACCAATGGCGACACCTTCCTCGGCGGTGAGGACTTCGACAAGCGCGTCATCGATTTCCTCGTCGAGGAATTCCAGAAAGAGCAGGGCATCGACCTGCGCAAGGATCCGCTAGCGCTGCAGCGCCTGAAGGACGCGGCCGAGCGCGCGAAGATCGAGTTGTCGTCAGCCCACCAGACCGACGTCAACCTGCCTTACGTCACCGCCGATGCGAGCGGCCCGAAGCACCTCAACATCAAGCTCACGCGCGCCAAGCTCGAAGCGCTGGTCGATGAACTGATCAAGCGCACGATCGAACCGTGCAAGATCGCGATGAAGGATGCGGGCATCAGCAACAAGGACATCGGCGAAGTGATTCTCGTCGGAGGCCAGACCCGCATGCCGAAAGTGCAGCAGGCCGTCTCCGATTTCTTCGGCAAGGAGCCGCGCAAGGACGTCAACCCGGACGAGGCCGTCGCAATCGGCGCCGCGATCCAGGGCGGCGTGCTCGCGGGTACCGTCAAGGACGTACTGTTGCTCGACGTGACGCCGTTGTCGCTGGGCATCGAGACGCTCGGTGGCGTGTTCACCAAGATCATCGAGAAAAACACGACCATCCCGACCAAGGCATCGCAGACGTTCTCGACTGCCGAAGACAACCAGAGCGCGGTCACCGTGCATGTGCTGCAGGGCGAGCGCGACCAGGCTCGCTACAACAAGTCATTGGCCAAGTTTGATTTGTCCGGTATTGATCCGGCCGCGCGAGGCATGCCGCAGGTGGAGGTATCGTTCGACATCGACGCCAACGGCATCCTGCACGTCAGCGCGAAGGACAAGAAAAACGGCAAGGAACAGAAGGTCGAGATCAAAGCCGGTTCGGGCCTGACGCCGGAAGAGATCGAGCGCATGAAGGCCGACGCTGAAGCGCACCGCGAAGAGGACAAGAAGTTCCAGGAACTTGTCGCGACGCGCAACCAGGCCGATGGCCTCGTGCATACCGTGCGCGCTGCGGTCAAGGAACACGGCGGCAAGGTTGGCGGCGACGTGATGGGCAAGGTCGAAACCGCGTTGTCGGATCTCGAGACTGCGATGAAGGGCGACGACAAGGCCGTGATCGAAGGTCGCATGCATCAACTGGAGCAGACCGCGCAGCCGTTGCACGCGGCGGCTTCTGCCGGCGCGCAGCAGCCGGACGCCGAAGGTGGCGAACAGCCGAAGGCGGCGGCCGAAGACGTCGTCGATGCGGAGTTCACCGAAGTGAAAGACGACAAGCAGTGAATCGGGATTAGAGAATGGACATTGGGAAGAGCGGGGCCAAGGCTCCGCTCTTTCGTTGTCCAATTCCTTCGATTGTCGATCTTGTTTGAACGATTCCCGATTCTAAACTTCCGATTCCCGGTCTCTGTATGAGCAAGCGCGACTATTACGAAACTCTCGGCGTTGCCCGCACTGCGAGCGACGCGGAATTGAAGAAGGCTTACCGTCGCCTCGCGATGAAGCACCATCCCGACCGCAATACGGCCGGCGACAAGGTTTCCGAGGAAAGTTTCAAGGAAGCCAAGGAAGCCTACGAAGTCCTGTCTGATGCGTCCAAGCGTCGCACTTACGACCAGCACGGGCATGCCGCGTTCGAGCACGGCACGGGCGGTGGCGGCGGGGCAGGGCCCGGCTTTGCCGACGTGGGCGACATCTTCGGCGACATCTTCGGCGACATTTTTGGCGGTGGTCGCGGGCGTCAGGCGCAGCGGCGCGGCAACGATCTGCGTTACATGCTGGATCTCGATCTGGAAGAAGCCGTGTTCGGCGTCGAGCGCAACATCGACGTCGCAACGCTGATCGATTGCCGCGTATGCAGCGGTAGCGGTTCGGCCGACGGCAAGATCGACACCTGCGCGACGTGCCGCGGACAAGGTCGCGTGCGGCTGCAACAGGGCATCTTCTCGTTGCAGCAGGCATGCCCGACTTGCGGCGGCCGCGGCAAGGTCACCGCGAATCCATGCAAGGCCTGCCACGGCGAAGGCCGCGCCGAAGACACCAAGACACTCGCGGTGAAAATTCCAGCCGGCGTCGACAACGGCGATCGCATCCGTCTGACCGGTGAAGGCGAAGCCGGTCCCGCCGGCTCGCCGGCAGGGGATTTGTACGTCGAAGTCCACGTGCGCGAGCACGCGATCTTCCAGCGCGATGGCGACGACCTGCATTGCGAAGTACCGATCCGCATCTCGCAGGCCGCGCTGGGCGACACCGTGCGCGTCCCGACGCTCAGCGGCGAGGCCGAAATCAAGATTCCTGCCGAGACCCAGACTGGCAAGCTCTTCCGCCTGCGGGGCAAGGGTGTGAAATCCGTGCGCAGCCGCAGCACGGGCGACCTGCTGTGCCGCGCGGTCATCGAAACGCCGGTCAATCTCACCGCGCGCCAACGCGAGTTGATGAGCGAATTCGAGGCCACGTTCCAGGGCGACGAGGCGCGCCGCCATTCGCCGCGCAGCAGCACCTTCCTCGATGGCGTGAAAAGTTTCTGGGAACGCATCAAGTCGTAGGGCGAATCACGTGCTTGCGTATGACCGGCGTGGCGACTAGCGTGTCGGCATGGACGATCCCGCTTCCATCTCGCACGTGCCAGTTCGATTGCTGATCCACGGCGCGTCCGGGCGAATGGGTCGCGCCTTGTTGCGGCTGGCGGTGGACGACGCGCGGTTCGCGATCGCGGGCGCGGTCACGCGCACCGGCGGCACCGTGGCCGGCATGCGCGCGCTCAAGCCCGAGCGCATGGCGACCGCGATCCCGTTCGATGTGCTCGTGGATTTCAGCTTGCCGGCTGCGTTCGACGCCGCTCTCGAGATCTGCCTGCAACGCGGCATTGCGTTCCTGTCCGGCACCACCGGGTTATCGGATGGACAGCGGTCTGCATTGGACGCCGCAAGCAAATCGATCCCGGTCATGTGGACATCGAACTTCAGCATCGGCGTCGCCGTATTGAACGATCTCGTGCGTCGCGCGGCGGCAGCTTTGCCAGGTTGGGACTGCGACATCGTCGAGACCCATCATGTGCACAAGCTCGACGCACCGTCGGGCACCGCGCTCACGCTTGGTGCGACGGTCGCTGCGGTGCGGGGCGAAGCGCCGCATTACGCGAGCCTGCGCGCTGGCGACATCGTTGGCGAACACGTCGTGCAATTCACCGGCACCGGTGAGCGGCTGGAGCTGACCCATCGTGCGATGGATCGCGATGTCTTCGCGCGCGGCGCGCTCGAGGCCGCTGCGCGCATTGCCGGGCGCGGGCCTGGACGCTATGAGCTCGGCGAGTTGCTGCTCGGCTGACTTTACAGCCCCGACTTGGGCGGAGTGTATTCGCAGCTCGCGCCGGTGTGCGTGCCTTCATAGGTCATGTCCACCACAGTCGCCATGCCATGCCATGCATGCTGCTGTTTGCATGGATCGTCCCATGCACGCCGCCGGACTCCAACGTGAAACTGCCGTCGCCATCGCGCTGCTGCTTGCCGCCCGTGCAGGCGTAGTGGAAGCTGACAGTGAGCTGGCGGCTGTCGGTCAATGCAAATTGTGCATGTTGCGCACCACCGGTAACAACTGCTGAATTTCCGCGCGATATGGGGCGATGATCGCCGTGTCCTGCGCTTCGATCGCGTGGATTTTTTGCTGAAGCGCCAGCGATGCCGCCGATTGCTTCGGCAAATCGGTAGGCACGCCTTCGCCGGTCGCACCGCCGGCGACTCCCATCGTTGGATTTGGAACGACATCCTCGATCGCGCTGCTGATGCCGTTGTAGCGCTTCTCGTCAATGTGGAGCTCACGCACGACCAGCATGTCCATCTGCTGCTCGATGAGCGTACCGCCCTCCATCATGGCGATGTCGGCGGCCGACGGCGGCGCCTTCTTGCCACCCGAGTCGACGGCTTTCATCAGCGCCTTGTAGCGAGCGAGCGTGGCCGTGTCGGCGGCTGTCGGATGTTGGACGCGATCGGCGGCTGCATGCATCACCTGCAGGTACAACGCGATGTCGTCCTTGCTCAGCGGCGTGAGTTGCATGCTGGTCTGTGGCGCATCTTCGTTTGCATCCGCATCGCTCGTGGAATCGGTACTCGTGGAATTCGTTGCGATGGCCACTCCTGCTGCTGTCGTGGATGCGGATGCTGGCACGTGGGTATCAGTTGAGGCAGGTATTGCTACTGGAACGATGGTTGTCTGCGTGGGAGAAGCATCGTTCGATGCCTGTCCGCAGCCTGCCATCAAGGCGATGCAAGACATCGATAGAAAAACCATGCGCATGCTGAATCCTCCGGTTATTGCGGTTTGGAATGTGTTGCCGAAGTTACCAGACACGGGAATTTTGAAGCACGCGACGACCAGATACGCACTCCGACCTTGAACACCTTGCGATGCTGGAGTGCGGCGATCAACGGCATTCCCATCCTCACGGGCCCGCGCGCAGTGAGCGCAGTCTGACTCGCCGAGCATGCCAGAAAGGCGTCCATGATGCCGTTGACGTGACTACGGTTCCACAGTAGACGTGGTCAGTCGCGATGCGCCTTGTTCACCCCGCGGCGCGCGCCGAGCCAGCGGTCGAACGGGCCGAACATTTTCTTGAACAGGCGTTGCATGTGGCCGCGCCGGGTCTTGCGCGCGAGCGCATCGCAATCGGCGAGCCACGCGAACTGGATGACCCGGCGTTCGCCTTCGAAGGGCAGATGGCCGTGGAAGGAATTGTCGGAGCGGCGGAACGCGACGATGGTGCCGTAAATCGGCGGAATTTCCGGCGTCAGTAGGGATTCGATGTCCTTGTCGTTCGCAAGCAGGCGCAGGCTGCCCGCACGGCCCGGAACCCAGTCTTCATTGAGGTAGAGCAGTGCCGATGCGATCTTCGAGCGGCTGTCGGTGTGGATCGTGCCGTGGCGCTTGTTCAGGCGCGAACAGATCGTCACCAGCACAGGAAAGTTCGACATGTTCGGCACGCCGAGTCGATCGCCGATCGTGTCAGCAAATGCGGGCGCGGTGATCTCCGCGATCAACTGATTGAGTTCGACACCGCAGTCGGCTGGTTGGTGCGGGATGAAACCCGCCTGTTTCGCGGCGGGAAAGCCCTTGCGCAACACGGCGCGCGCGTCTTCATCGACGGTATCGGTCGCGATCAGGTAGGCGAACGGCTCGCGCGCCGTGCGTACATCGGACGCGCGCAAACGCTCAGGGCGAAGCAGCGGTGCATTGGTGGTCGTGGTTGCCATGGGCGGATTTTACATCGATGCCCGACGCTGCGTGTTCAGCCACAAGCAAAATGAGAGGGGCGGCGAGTGTGCACCGGAGGCCGGTGGAATCTGATGGAGCGTTATGAGACTTCCCGCCATGCAGCAAGTCATTCATCGAGCCATCGCCACCACGATCGACCAATGAAGCGACACGATTTGCGGCTCGCGAAGCATCCGCAATTGGACACTGCGTGCGCCGACCTTTATCATTCCCGCTCGCCCGAACCACTTCCTTCCGCAGCGTCGACCGACGCCGCCGGACGGCAGCTTTGAACCTTGTTATCACCAAAGGCGAACCACGTGACCCGACCCGGATTCCTTGCGCTCGAAGACGGCACCGTGTTCGAGGGTATTTCCGTGGGCGCCGATGGCCAGAGCGTGGGCGAAGTGGTATTCAACACGGCGATGACCGGCTATCAGGAAATCCTGACTGACCCATCCTACGCGCGCCAGCTTGTCACGCTCACGTGTCCGCACATCGGCAACACTGGTTGCACCCCCGACGACGACGAGGCTGCGCGCGTCTGGGCCGCTGGCCTGATCGTGCGCGACGTGCCGCGGCGTCCGAGCAGTTGGCGTAGCCAGGTCGCATTGCCCGAATGGCTGTCCGCACGCGGCGTGGTCGCACTTGCGGGCATCGACACGCGCAAACTCACGCGTTTGCTGCGCGATCGCGGCGCGCAGAACGCGTGCCTCGCATCGGGCGAAGGCATCGACCGCGACCACTCGATCGAGGCCGCGCGCAAATTCCCCGGCCTCAACGGCATGGATCTCGCACGCGAGGTCAGCACCACCGAGACCTACACGTGGCAAGATGGCTCGCTCGACCTCGACAGCGGCGTGTTCGCGCGCAGCGATGACCGCTTCCATGTCGTTGCCTACGATTTCGGCGTGAAGCGCAACATCCTGCGCTTGCTCGCCGATCGCGGTTGCCGCATCACCGTCGTGCCCGCGCAGACGCCCGCGGCGCAGGCGCTCGCGTTCAAGCCCGATGGCATTTTCCTGTCGAATGGGCCAGGCGATCCGGCACCCTGCGATTACGCGATCGCCGCGATCCGCGAATTCATCGCCGCGAAGATTCCCGTTTTCGGCATCTGCCTCGGCCATCAGCTGCTCGCGCTCGCGATCGGCGCGCAAACCATGAAGATGAAATTCGGCCACCACGGCGGTAATCATCCGGTGCAGGATTTGGCGAGCCGCCGGGTGATGATCACCGCGCAGAACCACGGCTTCGCGGTCGATGAACCGACCTTGCCGGCCAATGTACGCGTCACCCATCGCTCGCTGTTCGACGGCAGCAACCAGGGCATCGAACTCACCGATGCGCCAGCTTTCAGTTTCCAGGGACATCCCGAAGCATCGCCAGGCCCGCACGATATCGGCGGCTTGTTCGATCGATTCATCGCGCTGATGGAGTCGCACTGATGCCAAAGCGCACCGACCTCAAGACCATCCTGATCATCGGCGCCGGCCCGATCGTGATTGGCCAGGCCTGCGAGTTCGACTATTCCGGAGCGCAGGCGTGCAAGGCATTGCGCGAGGAAGGGTTCCGCGTCGTGCTGGTGAACTCTAACCCGGCGACGATCATGACCGACCCGGACACCGCCGACGCGGTGTACATCGAGCCGATCAACTGGCGCACTGTCGAGAAGATCATCGCGAAGGAAAAACCCGAAGCATTGTTGCCGACGATGGGCGGACAGACCGCGTTGAACTGCGCGCTCGACCTCGCCGACAATGGCGTGCTCGAAAAGTACGGCGTCGAACTGATCGGCGCGTCGCGCGAAGCGATCCGCATGGCCGAGGACCGCGAACTGTTCCGCGTCGCGATGGCCGAGATCGGCCTGGACTGCCCGAAGGCCGAAGTCGCGCGCTCGCTCGAACAGGCGCTCGACATCCAGACCCGCGTTGGTTATCCGACCATCATCCGACCGAGCTTCACCCTCGGCGGCAGCGGCGGTGGCATCGCCTACAACCGCGAGGAACTCATCGAGATCGCCGGCCGTGGACTCGAACTCTCGCCGGTGCACGAGGTGCTGATCGAGGAGTCGGTGCTGGGCTGGAAGGAATTCGAGATGGAGGTCGTCCGTGATACCGCGGACAACTGCATCATCGTGTGCTCGATCGAAAACCTCGATCCGATGGGCGTGCACACCGGCGACTCGATCACCGTGGCGCCAGCGCAGACGCTCACCGACAAGGAATACCAGCGCCTGCGCGACGCGAGTATCGCGGTGCTGCGCAAGATCGGCGTGGACACTGGCGGCTCCAACGTGCAGTTTGGCGTGAACGCGCAGACCGGACGCGTGGTCGTCATCGAAATGAACCCGCGCGTGTCGCGTTCGTCCGCGCTTGCCTCCAAAGCAACAGGTTTCCCGATCGCGAAGGTCGCGGCGAAACTCGCGGTCGGCTACACGCTCGATGAATTGAAGAACGAGATCACCGGCGGTATGACGCCTGCATCGTTCGAGCCGAGCATCGACTACGTCGTCACCAAGATCCCGCGCTTCGCGTTCGAGAAATTCCCGTCCGCCGATGCGCGCCTGACCACGCAGATGAAATCGGTCGGCGAGGTGATGGCGATGGGCCGCACCTTCCAGGAGTCGCTGCAGAAGGCGTTGCGCGGGTTGGAGACCGGCAAGTCCGGACTCGACCCCAGCGGTCTCGACATCAGCACCGATGAAGGTCTTGCCGAACTGCGCCGCGAACTGCGCGAACCAGATCCGGAACGCATCTTCCACGTCGCCGACGCGTTTCGCGCCGGCATGTCGGTCGAAGAAGTGCATGCGCAGTCGTTCATCGATCCGTGGTTCCTCGACCAGATCGAGGAACTCGTGCAGATGGAAGGCGAAGTCGCGCGCGATGGACTTGCATCGCTCGATGCCGCGCGCCTGCGCGAACTCAAGCGCAAGGGATTCTCCGACGTGCGGCTTGCAACGTTGGCAAACACTGATGAAAACGCATTGCGCGTGCTGCGCCATGCGCTCGGCGTGCGTCCAGTCTACAAGCGTGTGGATTCCTGCGCGGCCGAGTTCGCGACCGACACGGCGTACCTCTATTCGACGTATGAAGACGAGTGCGAAGCCGCGCCGACATCGCGCGACAAGATCATGGTGCTTGGCGGCGGCCCGAACCGGATCGGGCAGGGCATCGAGTTCGACTATTGCTGTGTGCACGCCGCGCTCGCGCTGCGCGAGGATGGTTACGAAACCATCATGGTCAACTGCAATCCCGAAACCGTGTCGACTGATTACGATACATCGGATCGCCTGTACTTCGAGCCGCTGACGCTGGAGGACGTGCTGGAAATCGTCGCCGTCGAGAAGCCCAAGGGCGTGATCGTGCAGTACGGTGGGCAGACTCCGCTCAAGCTTGCGCGTGCGCTGGAAGCTGCCGGCGTGCCGATCATCGGCACGAGCCCGGACAGCATCGATCTCGCCGAGGATCGCGAGCGCTTCCAGCAGATGATCCAGAAACTCGGCCTCGTACAGCCGGCCAATCGCACGGCACGCAACGCCGAGCAGGCACTCGCGCTCGCGGGCGAGATCGGCTACCCGCTGGTCGTGCGGCCGAGCTATGTGCTCGGCGGGCGCGCGATGGAAGTCGTGCATTCCGACGCCGACCTCACGCGTTACATCCGCGACGCGGTGAAGGTGTCGAACGATTCGCCAGTGCTGCTCGACCGCTTCCTCGACAACGCGGTCGAAGTCGATGTGGACACCATCGCGGATGCCGATGGCAACGTGTTCGTCGGCGGCATCATGGAGCACATCGAGGAAGCCGGCGTGCACTCCGGGGATTCCTCGTGCTCGCTGCCGCCATATTCGCTGTCGGCGCAGACGCAGGACAAGTTGCGCGAACAGGTCGCGCAGATGGCGCGCGAATTGAAAGTCATCGGCCTGATGAACACGCAGTTCGCCATCCAGGTGGATGCGAACCAGGACGAGCACATCTTCATCCTCGAAGTGAATCCGCGCGCCTCGCGCACGGTGCCGTTCGTGTCCAAGGCGACCGGTGTGCCGCTCGCGAAGGTCGCGGCGCGTTGCATGGTCAGCCGTAGCCTGATCGAACAGGGCATCACCCGCGAGGTGATCCCGTCGTACTACTCGGTGAAGGAAGCGATCTTCCCGTTCGCGAAATTCCAGAACGTCGATCCCATCCTCGGCCCGGAAATGCGTTCGACCGGCGAAGTGATGGGCGTCGGCCCGAGCTTCGGCGAAGCGTTCGCGCGCGGGCACGAGGCGGCGAACATCAAGCCGCCACGGGTCGGCAAGGCCTTCGTGTCGGTACGCGATCCGGACAAGTTGCGCGTGCTCGATGTCGCCAACGATCTGATCCGGCGCGGCTACGCATTGGTCGCGACCGGCGGCACGCGCGCATTCCTCGTCGCGCAGGGCCTGTCGTGCGAACACATCAACAAGGTCATCGAGGGCCGCCCGCACATCGTCGACCTGATCAAGAACGGCGAGATCGTCTACATCGTCAACACGACCGAAGGCAAGCAGGCGATCGCGGACTCGTTCTCGATCCGCCGGCAGGCGCTGCAATCTGGCGTCACCTATTCGACAACGATTGCGGGCGCGCGCGCGTTGCTGCATTCGCTCGACCATCGCGGCGACGGCGCGGTGCGTTCGTTGCAGGAATTGCACGCGCAGCTGCAATCGGAAAAGTTGCGTGCTGAAGCGCCGTGACAGTTATGATCGGTTCCATGAACAACAACGGGAACACACTATGCGGTCACCACTGACCATCAAGGGCGCCGCACGCCTGCGTGCCGAACTCGAACGCCTGAAATCGGTCGAGCGCCCGAAGGTGATCGAGGCGATCGCCGAAGCGCGTGCGCACGGCGACCTCAAGGAGAACGCCGAATACCACGCCGCGCGCGAGCAGCAAGGTTTCATCGAGGGCCGCATCAAGGAACTCGAAAGCACGTTGAGCAATGCGCAACTGATCGACGTCGCGAACCTCAACGCAGGTTCGCGCGTGGTGTTCGGCGCCATCGTGGAGCTCGCGGATGTCGAGACGGATGAACGTCGCGGCTACCAGATCGTCGGCGACCTCGAAGCCGACATCAAGCAAAGCCTGATCTCGATTTCCTCGCCGATCGCGCGTGCGCTGATCGGCAAGCACGAGGGCGATACCATCACCATCGATGCGCCCGCTGGCAAGCGCGATTTCGAGATCGTCGGCGTCAGCTACGAGACCTGACCGATGCCGCAGCTGACTCTGCTGCTGCCGGCCCGCACGCGCTTTCGCGGACAAGCGCTGCCTGCGGAATTGGGTCGCCTGCTTGGTCGCGCAGACAGGATTCCTGACGCGACTGCAGGCATCAAGCCGCAATTGCAGCGATACTTCGATGTGATCCCACGGCATTGCCCGGTAGCGCCGATCACGCGTCAGCTCGATGCGCGCGATGCAAATGTCCAGGCGTGGTTGCGCGCCGACCCTGCTTATGTGCAACCCGATATCAACGGCGCGCGCATGCTCGCGTGTGGCGAACTCGGTTTGTCGCCCGACGAATGCGAAGAATTGCTTGCGCCACTCAAGCCGCTGTTCGGCGACGAGGGCTTTCCGATTTCCGCGCCGGTGCCGCAGCGCTGGTACCTGATGCTGCCGCGCGAGTGCAAATTGCCGGCATTCTCGCCGCCCGAGGTTGCGCTCGGCGACAACCTCGAACAGCATCTTCCTGCCGGCGATGCGGGACGGCGCTGGCGGCGTCTGCTCAACGAGGCGCAGATCATCCTGCACAACCATCCGCTGAACGTATCGCGCGTGGCAAGCGGCAAACCGCCAGTGAATTCGTTGTGGTTCTGGGGTGGCGGCGTGCTGCCGGATTTCGTAAACCTGGAAGGCCTGGCATATGGCGATGAAGCCTTGCTGTGCGGTCTTGCAGAACTCGCGAAAAGCCCGGCACGCCCGATACCGGCACGTTGGTCGCCGACCTTGCGCGAAGCCGAGGCCGTGGTCGACCTGCGTGCGTTGCGTGACATCGCAACGCTCGCACGCGATTGGCTTCTTCCTGCGACAACGGCAATGCGCAGCGAGGATCAATTACACCTCGATTTCGCCGATGGCAGCGGTTTCACGATCGCACGTTCGCAGCGCTGGCGTTTCTGGCGTCGTGCAGCGACGCATCTCGCCGAACAGGATTGATGGTACTGATGATGCCTGTTGCGCCGCGTATCGTTCGTCGCGATGTACCGGCACTCGGCGACTGGCCCGACCACGTTCCGCCGGTACTGCGACGCATCTACGCCGCGCGTGGCGTCGCCTCGTTCGCGGGAACGCAGCCGCGTCTCGCCGACCTGCTGCGGCCGGAGACGCTCGGTGGCATCGATGCAGCATCGTCGCTGCTTGCCGACGCGATCTGCAACGATCGACGGATCGTGATCTGCGGCGATTTCGATTGCGACGGCGCGACCGGTACTGCGGTTGGCGTGCGCGGATTGCGCATGCTCGGCGCGCGCAACGTGACGTACCAGGTTCCGCATCGCGTACTGCATGGCTACGGGCTGACGCCTGCGCTGGTCGACGTCATGCGTCCGTTGCGACCCGACCTGATCGTGACCGTGGACAACGGCATCGCGTCGCACGCCGGCATCGCCGCTGCGAAGGCGTTGGGCTGGGACGTGCTGGTCACCGACCATCATCTGCCCGGCGCGACCTTGCCTGCAGCCGATGCGATCGTGAATCCGAATCTGCCTGGCGACGAATTTGGGAGCAAGGCCCTGGCAGGCGTTGGCGTACTGTTCTATCTGCTGCTTGCGACGCGACGGTTGTTGCGCGAGCAGGGTTGGTTCGACGCCACGCGATTCCCGTTTGGCGATCCTGATCTTGCCATGCTGCTTGATCTGGTCGCCGTCGGCACCGTCGCCGACATGGTGCCACTGGATGCGAACAATCGCATCCTCGTGTCCGCAGGTTTGCGGCGCGTGCGCGAAGGACGCTGCCAGCCTGGATTGCGCGCGCTGTCCGATGTCGCCGGACGCAAGCTCGATCGGCTCAACGCGAGCGACATCGGCTTCTTCATCGCTCCGCGCATCAATGCAGCCGGCCGTCTCGAAGACATGGCGATCGGGATCGAATGCTTGCTTACCGACGATCAGACGCAAGCAGCCGAACTCGCACGCACCCTCGATGCGATCAATGGCGAGCGTCGCGGCGTACAGGAGCAAATGCTTGAGCAGGCCGAACGGATCACGGCGATGGCCGGTGATGCCGTCGAAGCCGCGGCGGTCTGCGTGTTCGATCCTGATTGGCACCCGGGCGTGATCGGGCTGGTCGCATCGAAATTGAAGGAGAAGTTGCATCGCCCTGTGATCGCGTTCTCGCCGTCGGAACCGGGTAGCGGGGAACTGCGCGGCTCGGCGCGCTCCATTCCCGGGTTCCATATCCGCGATGCGTTGGCTGCGGTCGATGCGATGCATCCGGATTTGATCGCGCGTTTCGGCGGCCACGCGATGGCAGCAGGGATGAGCATCCGGCATGGGCAATTGGACACGTTCATCGCCGCATTCAAGTCGTACGCCGAAACGACATTGGACCCGGCGCTTCTTCGCCGCGAATTGCTCAGCGATGGCCCGCTTGAATCCGACGAGATGACCCATGCGCTCGCGCAATCGCTGCGCGATGCAGGCCCATGGGGGCAGGGATTTCCGGAACCGTTGTTCGATGGCGTGTTCGATGTGCTCGATTTTCGCCAGGTCGGCCATGGCCATCTCAAGCTCACTCTGCGTCACGAGGCCAGCAAGGTGCCCATCACGGCGATCCAGTTCGGTGGATGGAATGGTACGCCGCCGCCGCGCTTGCGCATCGCCTATCAGCTTGAACCCGACGATTACCGCGATCGCTCCGGCGTGCAATTGCTGGTTCGCCATCTCGAATCATCTGGTGAGGCGGACGACTCGCTCTGCTAACATGCACGGCCTTTCCATCATCCCGCACAATCCATGATCGAGCTCAATCCAGTCCGTTTCCACATTGCCGACCTGCGAGCCCGACTCTTGTCGCTCCGGGGGTATCTTTGACTTCGACGGCAAGGTCGAACGCCTCGAAGAAGTAAGCCGGGAACTGGAAAACCCCGACATCTGGAATGCGCCCGAACGTGCGCAGGCGCTGGGCAAGGAGCGCGCCGACCTCGACAAGGTCGTCGGCGGCATCCGCAGCATCGACGATGGGCTCAACGGTTCCGACGAATTGCTCGATCTCGCCGAATCCGAACAGGACGAAGAGACCGCAGACGCCGTCGTCGTCGATGTCGATGGCTACGCACGCCGCGTCGAGGCGCTCGAATTCCGCCGCATGTTCTCCGGCAAGCTCGATTCGGCGAACGCATTCGTGGACGTGCAGGCCGGCGCCGGCGGCACCGAGGCGCAGGACTGGGCCGAAATGCTGCTGCGGATGTATTTGCGCTGGTGCGAATCGCGTGGATGGAAAACCGAACTCATGGAAGCCAGTGCGGGCGATGTCGCAGGCATCAAGTCGGCGACGTTCCGCGTCGAAGGCGATTACGCCTATGGCTGGTTGAAGACCGAGATCGGAGTGCATCGCCTCGTGCGCAAGTCGCCATTCGATTCGGACAATCGCCGGCACACGAGTTTTACTTCGGTCTTCGTGTCGCCGGAAGTAGATGACGACATCGAGATCGACATCAATCCCGCCGACCTGCGCACGGACGTCTATCGTTCGTCCGGCGCTGGCGGCCAGCACGTCAACAAGACCGAGTCGGCAGTGCGCATCACCCATATTCCGACGAATACGGTCGTGGCCTGCCAGAACGGCCGCAGCCAGCACCAGAACCGCGACACCGCGATGAAGATGCTTAAGGCGAAGTTGTACGAGCTCGAAATCCAGAAACGCAATGTCGAGCGCGATGCGCTGGAAGCGACCAAGTCCGACATCGGCTGGGGCAGCCAGATCCGCAACTACGTGCTTGACCAGTCGCGGATCAAGGATCTGCGCACCGGCATCGAACGCAGCGATACGCAGAAAGTGCTGGACGGCGACCTCGATGAATTCGTCGAGGCGAGCTTGAAGTCGGGGCTTGAGGCTGGTTCCAAACGCGCAGATGCGTAATTTTCCTGCGCAGTTATTTCGTGCAGACAAATCATTGATGACGTTATCAGCAAGGTTGCCATGAGCGATTCCGACGACAATTTACCGCCCGATGAGAACAAGCTGATCGCCGAACGCCGCGCCAAGCTCGGCGCGCTGCGCGAAGCAGGCATCGCGTACCCGAACGACGCGCGTCGCGCCGATTACGCTGGCGACCTGCATGCCGAATTCGCCGACGCCGAACGCTGGAATGGCGAAGCGCTGGAAGCGGAAGCGCGTCGCGTGCACGTGGCCGGGCGCCTGATGGCCAAGCGCATCATGGGCAAGGCGAGCTTCGCGCAGATCCAGGACATGAGCGGCCGCGTGCAGTTGTTCCTGCAGGCGTCGACACTCGGTGATGGCTACGATGCGTTCAGGGGTTGGGATATCGGCGACATCGTGGCCGCGAGCGGCGTGCTGATGCGCACCAGGACCGGCGAGTTGTCGATCCGTTGCGATGCGCTACGGCTGCTGACGAAATCGTTGCGACCGCTGCCGGACAAGTGGCATGGGCTCGCCGATGTCGAACAGCGTTACCGGCAGCGTTATGTCGACCTGATCGTGACGCCCGAGGCGCGCGATGTGTTCGTCAAGCGCTCGCGCATCATCGGCGCGATGCGGCGCTGGCTGGATGCGCGACGCTTCCTCGAAGTCGAAACGCCGATGATGCATTACATCCCTGGCGGTGCGACGGCGAAGCCGTTCGCGACCCATCACAATGCGCTCGACCTGGACCTGTACCTGCGCGTCGCGCCAGAGCTGTATCTCAAGCGTCTCGTGGTCGGCGGTTTCGAGCGCGTGTACGAGATCAACCGCAACTTCCGCAACGAGGGTGTTTCCACTCGGCACAATCCCGAATTCACCATGCTGGAGTTGTACGAAGCCTACGTCGCTTACGGCGAGGTGATGGACCTCACCGAGTCGATGATCCGCGACGTCGCGATCGAAGCGATCGGCACGACGCAAATGCACTGGGACGGCGTCGATATCGACCTCGCACCCGCATTCCGGCGCTGGAAGCTTGAGGAAGCCGTGCGCGAACACAACCCTGATATCACCGTCGCCGATTGCCGCGACCGTGATGCGCTCGCTGCGCATTGCGCTCGGCTCAAGGTGCAGGTCAAAACCGGTTACGGCTGGGGCAAGCTACTGCTGGAAATCTTCGAGAAGACCGTCGAGGCAAAACTCACGCAGCCGACATTCATCACCCACTATCCGGTCGAAGTCTCACCGCTCGCGCGCGAATCGGATACGGAGCAGGGCATCACCGACCGCTTCGAATTGTTCGTCGGCGGCAAGGAACTCGCGAACGGATTCTCCGAACTCAACGACCCCGAAGACCAGGCCGCGCGCTTCCAGGCGCAGGTCGCGGCGATGCAGGGCGGCGACGACGAGGCGATGCACTTCGACGCCGACTACATCCGTGCGCTTGAAGTCGGTTTGCCGCCGACTGGCGGCCTTGGCGTCGGCATCGACCGCCTGGTGATGCTGTTCACGGGATCGTCGTCGATCCGCGATGTATTGTTGTTTCCCTACATGCGCCCGGAACACTGAGAGGTAGCAACCGGACACATCGACAAGAAAAAGCCCGCGATCGCGGGCTTTTCGATGACAGGTACGTGATGCGTGTCTATTGTGCGGTGCCAGCAACCGGCGGATCGCGCAGTTCGCGGCGCAGGATCTTGCCGACATTGGTCTTCGGCAGTTCGGTGCGGAACTCGATCACCTTCGGCAGCTTGTAGCCGGTGAGGTTTTCCTTGCAGAACGCCTTGATCGCATCGGCAGTCAGCGACTGATCCTTTTTCACGACCACGATCTTCACCGCTTCCCCGGATTTCTCGTCCGGCACGCCGACCGCTGCGACTTCCAGCACTCCGGGCATCATCGCGACCACGTCTTCGATCTCGTTTGGGTACACGTTGAAACCGGAGACGAGGATCATGTCCTTCTTGCGATCGACGAGATAGAAATAGCCTTTCTCGTCCATGCGCGCCATGTCGCCGGTGCGCAGCCAGCCCTCGATGTCGATGGCATTGTCTGTTTCTTCCGGGCGCTGCCAGTAGCCCAGCATCACCTGCGGACCCTTGATGCAGAGTTCACCGACTTCGCCCATCGGCACGATCCCTCCTTCCTCGTTTTTCAGGCAGGCGTCCGTGGAAGGCACCGGCATGCCGATCGAACCGTTGTATTCCTTCATGTCCAATGGGTTGATGCAGGCTGCGGGCGAGGTCTCGGTGAGGCCGTAAGCCTCGACCAGAGTGCAGCCGGTGACCTTCTTCCAGCGTTCGGCCACGGCGCGCTGTACGGCCATTCCGCCGCCGAGGGTCATATGCAGTTTCGAGAAGTCGAGCTGGTCGAAACCGGGTGTGTTAAGCAGGCCGTTGAACAGGGTGTTGACGCCGGTGATGCAGGTGAAGCCGCTGGTCTTGAGTTCGCGTACGAAGGCCGGCATGTCGCGGGGGTTGGTGATCAGGTGGTTGAGGCCACCGATCTTCATGAAGATCAGGCAGTTCGAGGTGAGCGAGAAGATGTGGTACAGAGGCAACGCGGTGATGATGACTTCCTGGCCCTGCTTGAGTTGGCCGCCGATCCAAGAACTGGCCTGCTGCATGTTCGCGATGATGTTGCGATGGGTCAGCATGGCGCCCTTGGACACGCCGGTGGTGCCGCCGGTGTATTGCAGGAAGGCGACATCGTCAGGCTCGAGGTTGATCAGCGGCAGGTTGTGGCGGCGGCCGCGCCGCAGTGCCTCCTCGAAGCGGATCGCGCCCGGGATCGAGAAGGCCGGAACCTGCTTCTTGACGTACTTGAGCACGAAATTGATGATCAAGCCCTTCGGGAACTTGAGCAAGTCGCCGATGCCGGTGGTGATGACCTGCTTGATGTCGGTGTCGGCCAGCACGTCCTGCACGATGCTCGCGAAGTTGTCCACCACCAGGATCGCGGCCGCGCCCGAGTCCTTCAACTGGTGTCGAAGTTCGCGCGCCGTGTAGAGCGGGTTGGTGTTCACCACGATCATTCCCGCGCGCAGCACGCCCATGATCGCAACCGGGTACTGCAGCAGGTTCGGCATCATGATGGCGACGCGATCGCCCTTCTTGAGCTTCAGGTCGCGCAGCAGGTAGGCCGCGAACTGGCTGCTCATCCGGTCGAGGTCGCCGTAGGTCAGCGTCGTGCCGAAATTGCGGTAGGCCGGGCGATTCCGGAACCGCTGGCAGGAAGACTCGAGCACCGCAACGATGGATTTGAATTCGTCGAGGTTCACCTCGTGGGCAACACCGGCCGGATAGTTGTCCAGCCACGGACGCGATTGACTCATGGCCCTGTCTCCCCAAGGTTTCGCGCGTGGCAGCGCCGTTTCACCCGATTGGAACACAGGCCCACAGGGCTGGCAACACGGCGGCGTATGTTTCGTGGCGTGCGTCGCGAATGGCGGCGCGCGCTGCGGAGCAACCGTCTACAGTGACGGATAGTGACGGCATCCCAAGCCGTGGAGGGGCCGTCATGGAACATGCATACCGGGGAAAGACTGGATTGCTCGCGTGCGTGCTGCTCGCCACCGCAAGCTGCCATCGTACGCCAGCCGAGCAGGCGATCCGCGAACAGATCGCGGCCATGCAGAAGGCCAGTGAGCAGCACGATATCAGCGTCGTGGTCGCGCCGCTCGCCGACGATTTCATCGGGCAGGGCGACGAGGAAAGCGAAACCCTCGATCGCAAGACGTTCCATCGCTACCTTGTCTTCGTGCAGATGCGCCAAGGCGGAACCATCCACGCGACGCTCGGCCCGATCACTTTCGCATTGCAAGGCACTGATCGCGCGACCGCGAACTTCACCGCGTTGATCACTGGCGGTGGAAGTCTCCTGCCAGCCGATGGCCAGATCGAACAAGTCCGCACCGGCTGGCGATTGGACGGGAGCAAGTGGCGGATGATTTCGGCGGAATGGAAGCAAGGAGTGGCAGGCAAGTGATCTATAACCACGCTGATTCCGATATCAAATATCTCTTATTTGCCTTGTGTCTGTGCAAAGTTGAATAGGCGCACGTCGTTTGGGCAATTCGAAGCATGCTTGGTCGTGGTTTAGCAGCAAGTCGCTGCGCTCACTCATCTAACGTTTGTTTCACGCAACCTTCGACTTCGCCGCCAGATCGCGCAGCACATACTGCAAGATGCCGCCGTGCCGGAAGTACTCGACTTCCTTCGGCGTCAGCAGCAGCACGTCGACGAAGAAGCGCGTCTCGACGCCTTCGGAGTTCGTCGCGCGAACTTCAGCGCTGCGCGACGCGCCATCCTGCAGGCCAATGATGTCGAGCGTTTCCGAGCCATCGAGTCCGAGGATCTGCGCGTTCTGGCCATCGACGAACTGCAGCGGCAGCACGCCCATGCCGACCAGGTTCGAGCGATGGATGCGCTCGTAGCTTTCTGCGATCACGGCTTTCACGCCGAGCAGCATCGTGCCCTTCGCCGCCCAGTCACGCGACGAACCAGTGCCGTATTCCTTGCCGGCCATCACCACCAGCGGGACCCCGTCGGCCTTGTAGCGCATCGCAGCGTCGAAGATCGACAGCGCTTCCTCGCCATCGTTGCCGAAGTACAGGGTGTTGCCGCCTTCCTCGCCGCCGAGCATGAGGTTCTTGATGCGGATGTTCGCAAACGTGCCGCGCACCATCACGTCGTCATTGCCGCGCCGCGAACCGTAACTATTGAAGTCGGTCGGCTGCACGCCGCGCGCCTGGAGGTAACGGCCTGCGGGCGAGTCGCGCTTGATGTTGCCCGCGGGCGAGATGTGGTCGGTCGTGATCGAGTCGCCGAACAGGCCGAGCACGCGCGCGCTGCGCACGTCGGCGATGTCACCTATCTCCATCGTCATCCCTTCGAAATACGGCGGATGCTTGATGTAGGTCGAGTCGGTGTCCCATTGGTACAGGTCGCCGTCGGGGGACGTGATTGCGTTCCAGCGGCTGTCGCCGGCGAACACGTTCGCATAATTTTGCTTGAACAATTCCGGCCCGATCGACGCAGCGATCACGTCGCCGATTTCCTTGTTTGTAGGCCAGATGTCTTTCAGGAAGACCTTGTTGCCGGCGTGGTCGGTGCCGAGGCAATCCTTGGTCAGATCGATGTCCACCGTGCCCGCGAGCGCGTACGCGACGACAAGCGGCGGCGACGCGAGGTAGTTCATCTTCACTTCGGGATGCACGCGGCCTTCGAAATTGCGGTTGCCCGACAATACGGCCGCGACCGCTAGATCGTTGTCGGCGATGCCCTTCGACACCGCGTCCGGCAGCGGGCCGGAGTTGCCGATGCAGGTCGTGCAGCCGTAGCCGACCAGGTAGAAGCCGAGTTTTTCGAGCTCAACCAGGAGGCCGGCCTTGTTCAAATAATCGGTGACGACCAGCGAGCCCGGCGCGAGCGAGGTCTTCACCCACGGCTTCGATTTCAGTCCCTTCGCCGTGGCATTGCGTGCGAGCAGGCCAGCCGCGACGAGCACCGCAGGGTTCGATGTATTGGTGCACGACGTGATCGCCGCGATCACCACCGAACCGTCGCCGAGTTCGCAGTCCTGGTCGCTGATGCGGATCTTGGAGTGCGGCTTCGCGGCAAGATGCTCGGCCTGCGGCTGGTCACCGCCCTCGGCATCGAAGCGCGCAATGGTTTCATGCTTTGGCTTGCGATTGGCGACGAAGCCTTTCACATTCGCCTCGAAATTCGCCTGCATGTCGCTGAGCAGCACGCGATCCTGCGGGCGCTTCGGGCCGGCCAACGACGGCTTCACGTCGGCGAGGTTCAACTTCAGCGTCTCGGTGTACTTCGCTTCGGGGCCGCCGACTTCGTGCCACATGCCCTGCGCGCGCGCGTAGGCTTCGACCAAGGCGATGAGGTGCTCATCGCGCCCGGATAAACGCAGGTAGGTCAGCGTTTCCTTGTCGACCGGAAAGATGCCGCAGGTCGCGCCGTATTCGGGCGCCATGTTCGCGATCGTCGCGCGATCGGCGAGCGGCAGGTGATCGAGGCCTTCGCCGTAGAACTCGACGAACTTGCCGACCACGCCGAGCTTGCGCAGCATCTGCGTCACGGTCAGCACGAGGTCGGTCGCGGTCGCGCCTTCGGGCATCTTGCCGGTGAGCTTGAAGCCGACGACCTGCGGGATCAGCATCGATGACGGCTGGCCGAGCATCGCAGCCTCGGCCTCGATGCCACCGACGCCCCAGCCGAGCACGCCGAGGCCGTTGATCATCGTGGTGTGCGAATCGGTACCGAACACGGTGTCCGGAAACGCGAAGTTCACACCGTCGATCTCGCGCGTCATCACCACGCGTGCGAGGTTTTCAAGATTCACCTGGTGGACGATGCCGGTATTCGGCGGAACCACCTTGAAGTTCGACAGCGCCTTCTGGCCCCAGCGCAGGAAGCTGTAGCGCTCGGTGTTGCGCTGGAATTCGATCTTGCCGTTGATGTCGAGCGACGCGAGGCTGCCGAACGCATCGACCTGCACTGAATGGTCGATCACGAGTTCAGCAGGCGAGAGCGGATTGATCCGCTTCGGATCGCCACCGAGCGCGATCATCGCATCGCGCATTGCGGCGAGATCGACGACGCAGGGCACGCCGGTGAAGTCCTGCAGCACCACGCGTGCCGGCATGAACGCGATTTCCGTCTCCGGCTCGTCGCCCGCATCCCACCTTGCGACGGCTTCGATCGATGCCGCAGTCACGCTGACGCCGTCTTCGTGGCGCAACAGGTTTTCCAGCAGGATCTTCATCGAGAACGGCAACTTCTTGAGGTCGTACTTTTCGCCGAGTTTGCGCAGGCTGTAGTAGTGATAGGACTGCCCGTTGACGTCGAGCTGCGCGCGGGTGGCGAAGGAGTCGCTCATTGATGCTCCAGGGGGTGAAGAGGGGACGGGCGGAATGCCGTCCCGAGCGGGTCAATTATGCCGGATTGTCGGCCGCTTCGCAGGTGGTTTTGTGTGCAAAGTGGTGTGGATGATGGGCTGAGAGTATTGCCTGGTCTAGCTTACGTGGAATTTCAGATCAACAGCGTTCCGTCCGCAAGCGGCCGGGTTCATCTTTCTTGCTTGTCCAAGAAAGACGGAACCAGAAAGAAGGACACCCCGGGCATTGCGCCTTTCGGACATCCTGTCCTCCAGGTCCGCGCGAGGTGTCGGGTCGTTTCGACGGCACATCCATGATGCCGGCGAAACGATGGCCGACATCGTGTCGGCCACCCTTCGGGCTATTCCGCCACCCCGCGCCGCAACGCAGGGGCCCCGAACGGCAGCGGGCTCCTGCCCGCCTTGCGAAGAGCGCGCGGCCATTGAATTGACTTGGTGATCGGGTTAAACACTTGGAATCCAGAAGCGCAAGATGAGACTTGCCGGATACGAGGCAATGACTATTTGCAAATAGGCGTTGTAGACATGACTAGGCTACTTGCACTTGCTTTAATGATTTTCATGGTATTCGCTGGCGCACCAGCAGACGCGACCGTGCTTGCAAACATGTCTCTTGATTGGCATGCGAATACGGCCGATCTCATCGTTCTTGGAAGTGTACGAGTCTCAGGAGGAAAGGTCTCCGTCGACATCGAGCGAACTTTTTATGGGAACAAGACGAAAACTATCGAGGTTGTTGCAGACGATACCAACGTATGGGGTTCCGAGAGGTCGCACTGGACAAAGATGAATGGTATGCGCGGGTATTTTTTCCTTGTACGGAATCCCGGCTCAATGACACCGATCTACGGCGTAAAGTAAAGGATTTGCAAGCCAAGTGTGGATCGTCAACGGACGTATCGCAAATCCGTTCTTTCCACGGTACAAGACTTCTAGGTACGAAGATCTACTGAGAAGGTTCTTGCAGGTTCGGTGCGAAAAGAATCGAGAAAAAAAGATCGGGGAACTTATCTCCCTGATATCAACCGACGACGTGTACGTCATCAATGCCGCCTCGAACGCGCTTGAAGGCATCGTGAGAGGCGGAGAGCGGGAGTGGAAGATCAAGCCGCCTGACAACGCCAATTGGAGCTATGACGAGTATTACCAAAGGAATGCCTACAACGACCGGACGGAGTGGCTGAAATGGTGGTCGTCACGGTCGAGGAAAATGAGCGAGTAACGCGAAAGCGCATCTGCCTAGCTCTGCTCTTGGCTATTGGCTCGTCGCTTTGGACTCACGGCTCTTGCGCCGTAAAGCGAGCCGAGCACCGGAAGCAAGAGCGGGAGCAAGGCCCGCATGTCTGAGCACATGGATGTGCGAGTTCGGGCCGGCCCGTTCTTGCTGAGGAGCGCAGGGTACCGATGCGGCATCATCGCATCGGCGAGTGTCCGGCGCAGATGGTCTTGGTTACTTCTGCCGAAACAGAAGTGACTCACGCGCGCAGCGCGTGAAAGCTTTTGATCTGCTTACGGCGGAATCCGCCTATGGTTCGACAAGCTCACCACGAACAGATCGCTACCGATCCAACCACCCACGCGCAGCGCCCAACAATTGCGGCCTCCGCAAATACAAATCCCACTGACTCCCGCCCAACTGCCTCCACAACACCGCCGACCGCAGCGCGCACAACAGGATCGCGCGGATCTCCGCGACCACCGGCGGTTGCGCGAGGTACACCGGATTGCCTTGCACCATGATCCGCGGCCGCAGGCCGCTGATCGTGGCTGCGTAGAGTTCGCCAAGCCGCGACAGCACGGTCGGATGCGTCGGGCCCCAGTGTTCGCGCTGGCGGGCGATCTGTTCGAGTCCCTGTTTCACTTTCTCGGGCATGCCGCGGCTGCCGTTGTAGCTGCGTTCGACGTGCAGCACGCTCGCAATCAGTTTCAGCAGCATCGCGTCGCGTGCGGTGCCGCCATCGAATTGATCGACCATCGCGCGCAGGCCGGGGCGCAACGCGCTCGCGCTGCCGTAGACCGCTTCGACCGAATCGGCGTCGAAGTGGAACAGGCTGTCGATGCATGTCGTCAGCGGCTCGGTTTCGGCCTGACCGGTGTCGGCAAGCTGGCGCACGAGCTTGCAGGCCTGGGTGAGGCCGGCGAAGGCGAGGGTGCGATCTTTCATGGGTGGAATGGTTTCATGCGGACAAGAATCTCACGCCGCGCGTCCTGCGTGCGAGTTCCCGCGCTCGGCAGGCATCGATGGCGCATCGGTCGTGGCGATCACCGCGCCACCGAGGCAGGCATCGCGATCATAGAAGACGACCGATTGCCCCGGCGTCACCGCGCGCTGCGGCGCGTCGAACGCGACATCGACGCTGCCGTCATCGCGCACGGAAACATGGCAAGCCGCATCGGTCTGTCGGTAGCGCGTCTTCGCAGTGCAAACGAACGTGGCTGCAAGCGGTGCGCCATCGACCCAGTGCGCGACTTCGCTGCGCAATGTCTGCGACATCAACCACGGGCTGTCGTGGCCCTGGTCGACGTAGAGGATATTCGTCGCGATGTCCTTGCCGACCACGTACCACGGCGCTGCATCGCGACCGCGCACGCCGCCGATCTGCAGGCCTTCGCGCTGGCCGAGCGTGTAGAAGAACACGCCCGCATGCGCGCCGACGCGTTGGCCGTCGATGCTGCGGATCTCGCCGGCTTGCATCGGAATGTAGCGACCAAGAAATTCGCGGAAGTCGCGTTCGCCGATGAAACAGATGCCGGTCGAATCCTTCTTCGCATGGGTGGGCAGGGCGGCCTCGCGTGCGAGCCGGCGGACTTCGGACTTCGGCAGGTGGCCGATCGGAAACAGCGTCGCCGCGAGCTGTTCCTGACCAAGTTGATGCAGGAAATAGCTCTGGTCCTTGCCAGTGTCCAACCCGCGCAGCAGTAGCTGGCGTCCATCGCGGCGCTCGACTCGTGCGTAGTGCCCGGTTGCGATGCGTTCGGCGCCGAGTGCATGCGCTTCATCCAAGAAGGCCTTGAACTTGATCTCGCGGTTGCACAGCACATCCGGGTTCGGCGTGCGCCCGATGCGGTATTCGGCGATGAAGTGCTGGAACACACCGTCCCAATATTCGCGCGCGAAGTTGCGTGCATGGAACGGAATGCCGAGTCGCCCGCAGACCGCGACGGCATCCTTGCGGTCGTCCTCGGCACGACAGTTGCCGCTGCCGGTCGCTCCCGGCATCCTGCCTCCCGCGACATTGGCACTTCCATGTGCGGCATCGTCTTCCCAGTTCTGCATGAACAGCCCGGCGACATCGGTGCCCGATTGTTTCAGCAGCAATGCAGCGACCGACGAATCGACGCCGCCGGACACTCCGAGCATGACCTTCCCATGCATCGCCTTGTCGCCACCGCTCATCTCAATGCAGCCATCATGCGAGATGCGTCAGCACCGACAATGGATGCCGGCAGCCGGCCAGATAGTCGGTGACGGCGCGCCAGACCAGCGGGCTGCGATGGCGTTCGGCGGCCTCCTGCAACTCGGAGGGCGTCATCCACAGCGCACGCAGGATGCCCGAATCGAGCGCACGCTCAGGGTGATGACGGATCGCATCGGCGGCCATCGCGACGCGCAGGAAATGGCGGCCGTCAGTCGGGCTTTTCCACTGATACATGCCGACCAGCGCGGTCGGCGCGACATCCCAGCCGGATTCCTCCAGTGTTTCGCGCACGGCCGCCGCGACCAGCGACTCGTCCGGCTCCAGATGGCCCGCAGGCTGGTTCAACACGCGTTGACCGCCGACGTCTTCCTCGACCATCAGCAGTGCGCCATCGCGAACGACGATGGTGGCGACGGTCACGTCCGGTTGCCAGAAGTTGCGGGTGGCGGCGGTGGCGACGGCGGATTCGCTGGACATGCTGGTCCCGGTTTCAGGAAGGGCAGCTCGAGAAAGGGCGGCGCTGCAAGCCTTGTATTGCTGCGCCTCGCACCGCAGATCGTGTGGACGCGGACTCGCGATAGTGCATGTCAGGCACTCCCCACGTCCATGACTTCCAGCCACACACTGCGTGCCTATAATCCTTCCATGCGATTGAACCCCCAGATTTCAAGCGGCCCCAGCCCGCGCGAGCACGCTGGCCCGACCAAGCGCAACCACCCCGAGCGCGAGCCGCAGCACGGGCTTGTCGTCGAAACCGCGAAACCCCGGACCGCGCGGCCGCCGTTGTACCAGGTGCTGTTGATCAACGACGACTTCACGCCGATGGAATTCGTGGTAGACGTACTCCTGCAGTTCTTCGGCATGGACCGGGAGAAGGCGACGCAGATCATGCTGCACGTCCACACCCGAGGCCGCGGCGTTTGCGGGGTCTTCACGCGCGAAGTGGCCGAATCCAAGGTGACGCAGGTGAACGAATACGCAAGGCAGAACCAGCATCCACTGTTATGCACGATGGAAAAGGCGTGAACTGGTATCCAGATCGATTGCAACGACGCGGTGAAAGCAGGGATCAACTGAACATGCATCAGGACACGATGGAAAAGTCGTAACGCGTCCCCATATCGCTGCTCAGAAGCCTCAGGAGCATCCAATGTTCAGCAAAGATCTCGAGTTCACCATCGGCCAGTGCTACAAGCAGGCCCGTGAATCGCGCCACGAGTTCATGACCGTGGAGCACCTGCTGCTCGCCCTGCTTGACAACGCTTCGGCGGCGGCCGTTTTGCGCGCCTGCGGCGGCGACACCAAGAAGCTCGCGGATGAATTGCGCAAGACCATCCGTGAAACCGTCCCTGTACTTCCCGATGACGACGCGCGCGACACCCAGCCGACGCTCGGCTTCCAGCGTGTGTTGCAGCGCGCGGTCTATCACGTGCAATCGTCGGGCAAGAAGGAAGTCACCGGCGCAAATGTCCTTGTCGCGATTTTCGGCGAGAAGGATTCGCACGCGGTGTATTACCTCGCGCAGCAGGACATCACGCGCCTCGACGTCGTCAACTACCTATCGCACGGCGTCGCCAAGCTCGGCGGCGACGAAACGCCCGGCGCGCAAACACCCGGCGGCGAAACGCACAAGGAAGGCGAGGGCGGCGAGGAATCGAAAGGCAACGCACTCGCCGAATACACCAGCAACCTCAACGAACTCGCAACGCTCGGCAAGATCGATCCATTGGTCGGTCGCGCTGAGGAAGTCGAGCGCACGATTCAAGTCCTTTGCCGGCGGCGCAAGAACAATCCGCTGTACGTGGGCGAAGCCGGCGTCGGCAAAACTGCACTGGCCGAAGGCCTCGCAAAGCGCATCGTCGAGGGGCAGGTTCCCGCTATCCTGAGCGATGCGACGATCTATGCGCTCGACCTTGGCGCATTGGTCGCGGGTACGAAATACCGAGGCGATTTCGAAAAACGGCTTAAGGCGGTCATCAGCGAGTTGAAGAAACTTCCCGGATCGATCCTGTTCATCGACGAGATCCACACGATCATCGGCGCCGGTTCGGCCAGCGGCGGCACGATGGACGCATCGAATTTGCTCAAACCAGCGCTAGCAGCGGGTGAGTTGCGCTGTATAGGCTCCACCACGTTTCAGGAATACCGCGGCGTGTTCGAGAAGGATCGTGCGCTTGCGCGGCGCTTCCAGAAAATCGACATCGTCGAGCCGTCGATCGGCGAGGCGGTGGAAATCCTCAATGGGCTGAAGTCGCGCTTCGAGGAGCATCATTCGGTGCAATACACCAGCGAGGCGATCCAGGCTGCGGTCGACTTGTCGGTGAAACACATCGCCGATCGTTTGTTGCCGGACAAAGCGATCGACGTGATCGACGAAGCCGGTGCTCGTCAAAGGCTGATGCCAGATGCCGAGCGCAAGACGATTGTCGATGTGCCGGAAATCGAATTCATCGTAGCGCGCATGGCGCGCATACCGACCAAGCAAGTCTCCGCATCCGACAAAGACGTGCTGCAGAACCTCGAACGCAATCTCAAGATGGTGATCTTCGGGCAAGACCCGGCGATCGAAACACTCACGTCCGCGATCAAGCTCGCACGCTCTGGCCTCGGCCAGCCCGACAAGCCGATCGGCAACTTCCTGTTCGCCGGCCCGACCGGCGTCGGCAAGACCGAAGTCACGCGCCAGCTCGCGATGCAGCTCGGCATCGAGCTTGTGCGTTTCGACATGTCCGAATACATGGAAGCGCATTCGGTGTCGCGGCTGCTCGGCGCGCCTCCGGGCTATGTCGGGTTCGACCAGGGCGGCTTGCTCACCGAGAAAATCGTCAAGACGCCGCACTGCGTGCTGCTACTCGATGAGATCGAGAAAGCGCATCCGGATGTGTACAACGTGCTGCTGCAGATCATGGATCGCGGCACGCTGACCGACACCAATGGCCGCGAGGCGAACTTCAGGAATGTGATCATGGTAATGACGACGAACGCGGGTGCGGCGCAGGCCGCGCGGCGCTCGATCGGCTTCACCAAGCAGGACCACGCGACCGATGCGATGGAAAGCGTGCGCCGTCAATTCACGCCGGAGTTTCGCAACCGCCTCGACGCGATCATCCAGTTCGGCGGCCTCACGTTCGAGCACATCCTGCGTGTGGTCGACAAGTTCGTGATCGAACTCGAAGCGCAACTGCACGAGAAGCACGTCAGTCTGACCGTCGAACCCGAAGCGCGGCAGTGGCTCGCCGAGCACGGCTTCGACCCGCAGATGGGCGCAAGGCCGATGGCACGCGTGATCCAGGAAAAGATCAAGCGTCCACTCGCCGACGAACTGCTGTTCGGCAAATTGGTTGGCGGCGGTCGCGTCGTCGTCGGCGTCGCCGATGGACAACTCAGCGTGCGTGCCGAAGAGGAAGCGCAGCGATTGCTGACGGCCACTGTGGAGTAGGGGAGCACCATCGCGCTCTGCGCGATGGCCGGTGAGATCGCGAGAACAAGAACGGCGAGCTTCGGCTCGCCGTTTTTTTAGCGAATTGCGTCTCCCAAACAATCAGTACGGACATTTGCCTGGACCATACGGCGAAGCGATCAATCTATTCTTTGCGTACATGGCCGATCCCGCCGGACACTTGAACTTGTACCCAACGCAGTGGGATGTCTGGATGAGTTGTAATGAGTTGCCGGATTGCCCCGGTAAGCAATGCGCATTCATCACAATTTACTGCGATGTACTGGACGAACAGAAATCCACCCTTCGGCGCGCGAAAGTTGAATGGCTCGCGAAGCATCGAGGCCTGCGAACACTTGTCCAGCCAAGGGATCTGATAGAAGCGATTCTCCGCCACTTCCGACCAGTACGCCTCTTGATCGGCCTTTAGCAGAGCGGCGCTGCTCAGCACGCCGGATCTTGTGGATGCATGAACGTAGTCGCCGGTTTCGTCGAAAACGTAGAGCAAGGGAATCGCAGTGCTGGTCGCTGGCTTGGCGATGGCAACCTGCTGCTCAATCTGCCCTGAACTTCCAGGACCGTATGTGGCTTGACCTGCAGTCATCGCTGGACCGGGAGTTCGGAAATCTCCGGGAACACCTGTGCATTCCGGCGCCAGTGTCCCTGCCGGCATCGTCAGTGCACAGGCGCTCAGCAGCGCCAATCCGAGAACCAAAGTGGCTCCGGCGATGATTTTCACGGGATTGCCGTTCACCAAGACCCTTGCATTGTGGCGGTCACACTATCTTTCATCACCGCGGTGTATCGATCAACACGTTTGTTCGATTTTCCCGTTGGAAACATTGCTCAGCCCCAAGCCGTTAAGCTATGCGCCTTTCCTCGAGGAGTAGGGCATGCGGGTACTGGCTTGTGACGGGATCCACGAAGACGGCCTCGTGATGTTGCGCGAGGCGGGCTATGAGGTGCGCGTGAGCGATCCGATCAAGGATCCGGCGGCGCTTTCTGCTGCACTGAACGATGTGGACGTGGTGCTGGTGCGTTCGTCGACGAATGTCACCGCGCAAGCGATTGCTGGCGCGGGCAAGCTCAAGGTGATTGGCCGCGCTGGCGCAGGCGTCGACACCATCGACGTCGACGCGGCCACGGAGCGCGGCATCGCGGTCATGAATGCGCCGGACGGCAACACGCTCGCGGCAGCCGAACACGCGATCTCGCTGCTGTTCGCGCTCGCGCGCCACATCCCGAAGGCCGACGCAGGCATGAAAGCCGGGCAATGGCCAAAGGCTGGGCTCACCGGTTTTGAACTCGAAGGAAAGCGGCTCGGCGTGATCGGCCTCGGCCGCATCGGCGCGACCGTCGCGCGCAAGGCGCAGGGCATCGGCATGGAAGTCGCCGCATACGATCCATTCCTGCCCGCAGCGGTCGCGGCGCGTTCCAACATCACGTTGAAGTCGCTCGACGAATTGCTTGCATGGGCCGACGTCATCACTTTGCACATGCCGCGCACGGCGGAAACCACGAACCTGCTCAGCGCAGAGCGGCTGCGTTCGATGAAGAAGGGCGCGTACGTGATCAACGCCGCGCGCGGCGGACTTGTCGATGAAGACGCACTGTTGGCATTGCTCAACGAAGGCCATCTCGCCGGCGCTGCGCTTGATACCTTCGCGGTGGAACCGCTACCGGCCGATTCGCCGCTGCGCGCGCATCCGAAACTGATCCTCACGCCGCATCTCGGTGCATCGACCGGCGAAGCGCAACAGGCAGTCAGCACGATCCTCGCGCGGCAGATCATCGATTTCCTCAAGACCGGTGCGGTCGCCGGCTGCGTGAACCTGCCGCCGCTATCGGCTGAAGCCGCGCGCGAAGTCGGGCCGTGGATGCCGCTGATGACCGCGCTCGGCAAGCTCGCATCGCGCCTGCAGCACGCCCCATCCGAATTGCAGATCACCTACGCGGGCCGCACCGAAGGACTCGACACGCGGCCACTCACGCGCCTGCTGCTGACTGCACTGCTCGGCAGCGCATCGGGACGGGTCACACCGGTCAATGCATTGCACGAAGCCTCGGCGCGCGGGCTGCGCGTCAGCGAAACCGTAGGCGGCGACAGCGACGGTTTCGATCGCCTGCTGCGCGTGCGCGTCGTTGGCGAAGGCGGCTCCAGCGAGATTGAGGCGACGCTGCATCGCGGTCCGCGCGTCGTTCGTCTTGATGGCGTCGAACTCGACTTCGATCCGAACGCGCACATCGTCCTGCTGCGCAACGAGGATCGTCCCGGCATCGTCGGCATGGTCGGCAGCGAACTCGGCGCGGCGGGCGTCAACATCGTGAACTTCTCCCTCGGCGCGACCGGCGAAGGCCACGCGCTGGCTGCGATCACGGTGGATCGCCGCGTGCAGAACGCCGAACTCGACGCGCTGCGCGCCAAGCCCGGCATCCTCAGCATCGAGATGCTCTGATGCGCGTGCTGCTGGTGCGCCACGGCGAGACGCCGTGGAATGCCGAAGGCCGCTATCAGGGCCAGACCGACATTCCGTTGTCGGCACTCGGCGAGGAACAGGCGCGCAAGCTCGGAGCGCGATTGGCCGATGTTGAAATCACGCGTGCGGTGGCGTCGCCGCTGTCGCGCGCGCAGTTCACGGCCGAACTCGCGCTCGGGACTGCACGCGAATCGATGCTGACGATCGACGCCGGCTTCAGCGAAATCCATCACGGCACATGGGAAGGAAAGCTCGCTGGCGAAATAGCCGCTGACGATGGCGAGCGTTTCGCCGCGTGGCGCAGCGCGCCGCATTCCGTGCTGATGCCTGGGATCGGCGGCGAATCTGTGGATCACGTACTGGATCGCGCGTGGCCAGCTTTGCAACGTGCGTGCGCTGGACTCGATACTTCCGATACGCTCTTGGTCGTCGCGCACGATGCGGTCAATCGCGTGCTGTTATGCCGAATTCTCGGGATCCCGCTGTCGAAGTTGTGGGGTTTTCGACAGGCACCGACGACGTTGAACCTGCTCGAAGGCAACGATGTGGACTCTCTGGAGGTCGTGCGCCTCAATGACTGCAGCCACCACACCGCGTTGTTCGGCGAAGCGGTGCATCGCGCGTTGTAGCTCATTCGATGGCATCAACGAAAAACAGCGACCATGAGTCGCCGTTTTTAGATCCCGTATCAGCGTGCATCCATGCACTGTACAGGATGGCGAATTCCTGTCGTCACTTCATGCGGTAAGTGATGCGGCCCTTGCTGAGATCGTACGGCGTCATCTCGATCTTGACCTTGTCGCCGGTCAGAATGCGGATATAGTTCTTGCGCATGCGCCCGGAGATGTGCGCGATGATCACATGGCTGTTTTCCAGCTTCACGCGGAACATGGTGTTCGGCAAGGTCTCGAGGATGGTGCCTTCGAGTTCGATAGCGTCGTCTTTCGACATGCGGTGCCTAGATTAAATGCGGGAGTATTAGCGGCGGGGTCGCGCTTAAGTCGTCAATTGTGCCACGCGGCACGTTCTAGGGTCAAAAATTTGTTAATCGGACGATGGAGCCGCCTCCAGTAACCAATGCATGCCGCGCTCGGCGACGCTTTGCGCCCACGGTCCAGGATCGCTTTTAAGTGCGGTTTGCCGCGCGACGATCTCCAGAAACGCATCGCGCGGCATCGTCTCCGCACCCATGCGCAGCAGGTGCCCGGACTCGACCTGCGCATCGAACAGCGGCCAACCCCATTCGCGCAGGATTGCCGCGAGTGCGGCGAGTGCGACCTTCGAGCCGCCCGACACGGCGCTGAACATGCTTTCGGCAAACAACATCCGCCCGATCGCGACGCCGTAAAGACCGCCAACCAGCAACGAACCTTCCCAGACTTCGATCGCATGCGCATGACCATGGCGATGTAAGTCGCCATATGCAGAACGCATCGTGGGCGTGATCCAGGTTCCATCTTGGCCAGTTCTTGGGCTGTTGGCGCAATTCAGCACGACCCGATCGAACGCGGTATCGGCGCGGATGGTCCAGTCGAGTGCCTTCAATTCACGCCGGAAGCGTCGCGACAGATGCACGCCATCGCTGCGAAAAACCATGCGCGGATCGGGACTCCACCACAGGATCGGCTGGCCCTCCGAGTACCATGGGAAAATCCCGTGTGCATAGGCATTCAGCAGGCGCGGTGGCGACAGATCGCCACCGAATGCGAGCAGACCATCGGGATTGCGCAGGGCGCTTCGCGGATCGGGAAACGGCGCGTACGAATCGTCCGGCAACTGCGGGATGCGCAATGTCATGGCGCGACGTCATTGCGATACGGCGAATGCGCGAGCACGGCGCGCTGGTACTGTTCTACAGCGCGGCGTTCCTCAATGCACCAGCGCGCGAATGCACCGTTCAGGCCATCCTCGACGAAATGATGGCGGCTGCGCGTGACGACTGGCATGAACCCGCGCGCGATCTTGTGCTCGCCCTGCGCGCCGGGCTCGAAGACACGCACGCCTTCGCGCAGGCAATAGTCGATGCCCTGGTAGTAGCAAGTCTCGAAATGCAATCCGGGCACTTCCTCGAAGCAACCCCAATAGCGTCCATACAATGTGTCGCCACCGCGCATGCACAATGCGCCGGCAATCGTCGCGCCGTTTCGTTGAGCAAGAATCAACACGAGTGCGCGCGGCATCGCGATCGCAAGATGCTGGAAGAACGCCAGCGTCAAGGCCGCCGAATTGCCCTTGCCTGCGAACGCGCACAGGTACAGTGCGTGCATGTCGGCGATGTCGGATGGACTGGCTTCGTCACCGTGCACGATACGGAACGTGATGCGTGCGTCCTGGACTTGCTTGCGTTCGTGGCGGATGTTCTTGCGCTTCTTCGATTGCAGCGCTGCGAGGAAG
This sequence comes from Lysobacterales bacterium, assembly GCA_038226665.1. Taxonomy (GTDB): domain Bacteria; phylum Pseudomonadota; class Gammaproteobacteria; order Xanthomonadales; family Xanthomonadaceae; genus SZAS-103. Next base: position 55,435 of record JBBRQI010000003.1, read on the forward strand.
TCGTCGAACGTTTTCCAGCCCGCGTCATTGTGCCAGTGGAATTGCACGTCGATGCGTTCGAGCCATTCGGATGGACAGGCAGCATTCTCCGCATCGGTCAGGAAGTTCGCGTGCAGCGACGAGAGTTTTAGTTGCTGCGCCGATTCGACGAGCAATCGACAGAACTCTTTGCGAGTCGTTTCATCGCGCGCAAGAAATCGTGGCCCGGCCACCGGCGTGTACGGAATCGCGAACAGCCATTTCGGATAGTAGTCGCGGCCCGCGCGCTCGATCGCCGCTGCCCATTGATGATCGAAGACGAACTCGCCGTGCGAATTGCCTTTCAGGTATCCGGGCGCAGCGGCGATCAGCTCATCGCCATCCCACAACGCCGGATGTAGCGGCGACCATCCCCAATCCGGACGCAGGCAGCCGTGCTGTTCGAGCCCTGCAAGGAATGCATGTGCGACAAACGGGTTGCGTCCATCGTGCAACGCGTCCCATTGCGACGCGGGGATGTCGGAGATGACCTTGTGCATGCGGAATTCGGGCATGGCACAAGACTAACCGACAGAGCAATCGTTCGACGCTGCAGTCGCTTCAACGAAACCGATCAACTCTCGACGTCGAGAAACTTCTCGGCATCCAGCGCCGCCATGCAGCCGAACCCTGCCGACGTTACTGCCTGCCGATACACCTGGTCCGCCACATCGCCCGCCGCAAACACGCCTTGGACACTGGTCTGCGTCGCCATGCCATCCAAGCCCGTGCGGATGCTGATGTAGCCGTTCTTCATATCGAGCTGGCCTTCGAAAAGGCTGGTGTTTGGCGTATGACCGATCGCGATGAAGACGCCGGTGACCGCGATATCGCGCGTGGCACTGGTCTTCAGTCCACGGATACGGATGCCGGTCACGCCGGTTTCGTCGCTGAGCACTTCATCGACCGCGCTGTCCCACACGATCTCGATCTTGCCCGACTGTTCCTTCGCGAACAGCTTGTCCTGCATGATCTTCTCGGCGCGCAATTTGTCGCGGCGATGGACGAGGGTGACCTTGCGGCAGATGTTGGACAGGTACAGGGCTTCCTCGACCGCGGTATTGCCGCCGCCGATTACCGCGACGTCCTGATCGCGGAAGAAGAAGCCATCGCAGGTCGCGCAAGCCGACACACCGCGTCCCTTGTTCGCTTCTTCCGATGGCAGGCCGAGGTATTTCGCGGTCGCGCCGGTCGCAATGATCAGTGCGTCGGCGGTGTATTCGCCGGTGTCGCCTTTCAGGCGGAACGGACGCTGCGACAGATCCGAACTGTGGATATGGTCGAAGATGATCTCGGTCTCGAAACGCTCGGCATGTGCCTGCATGCGTTCCATCAGCGCCGGGCCTTGGAGCCCGTGCACGTCGCCGGGCCAGTTGTCCACGTCGGTGGTGGTCATCAGCTGGCCGCCTTGGGCGAGGCCGGTGATCATGACGGGCTTGAGGTTGGCGCGCGCGGCGTACACGGCGGCGCTGTAGCCGGCGGGACCGGAGCCGAGGATCAGGACACGACAGTGGCGCGGCTTGGCGGAAGGCTGGCTCATGGGTTTCGTCTATACTCGCGGGGCAGGAAAGGGGCTGGTTCGGGACGGTAGCGGGCGACATTGCGTCGCGGCAACCCGACCAGAATGCGGGGATCAAGTCGTCTTATCAAGATGACCTGATTCTAAAGTGACCCAACGCGCGCCACGATCCGCATCCACCCATATCGACCGCACGATCCACCGTCATCGCTCGCCAAGGCCGTGCATTGGCAGGTTTCAGGCGGCTATCTTCGCCATCATCACGTCCCACGGAGAATCTCCATGCGCATCGGCATCCCCCGCGAAACCAAGACCCTCGAAGGTCGTGTCGCCCTCGTCCCCGCAGCTGCCGGCCACTTGGTGCAGCGCGGCCACGAGGTGTGGATCGAGAAGGACGCCGGCGTGAAGTCCGGTTTCAGGGACGAGCAATACATCGCGCTCGGCGTGAAGATTGCGCCCGATGCGGCCGCGCTGTACGAGAAGGGCGAATTGATCGTCAAGGTCAAGGAACCGATCGCCGGCGACCTCGCGCTGCTGCGCAAGGATCATCTGCTGTTTTGTTACCTGCATCTCGCGGCAGAGCCTAAGCTCACCCGCCAGCTGCTCGACATCGGCCTGACCGGCGTCGCGTTCGAGACCGTCGAGTTGCCGAATGGCGACCTGCCGTTGCTCGCGCCGATGTCGATCATCGCCGGCCGCATTGGCGTACAGGTTGGTACGCACCTGTTGCACCAGCCGATGGGCGGCAAGGGCAAGCTGCTCGGCGGCCTGCCGTCGACCGAGCGCGGCAAGGTCGTGGTATTCGGTGCTGGCGCGGCCGGCGGCAATTCGGCGGCGCTGGCCGCGGCTGGCGGATCGAATGTTGTCGTGTTCGAAATGCGCGCCGACCGCATGGAAGAAATGATGCGCCTCGGCAATAACGTCACTGCGCTGTTTCCGTATGAAGACGTGGTCGCGCGCGAAGTCGCGTCGGCCGATCTCGTCGTCGGCGCGGTGCTGGTCACCGGCGCGAAGGCGCCCCATGTTATGACGCGTGCGATGGTCGCGCAGATGGAGCCGGGCAGCGTGGTCGTCGACATCTCGGTAGATCAGGGCGGTTGCTTTGAAACCACGCGCCCGACCACTTGGAAGGAACCGACCTACGTGGAGGAAGGGGTCACCCACTTCGCGGTCACCAACATGCCCGGCGCCGTGCCGCAGACCTCGTCGCAGGCGATCTGCGCGGCGATCCTGCCCTATGTCAACAAGCTCGCCGCCGGCGAGTGGCGCGGCAACGATGCGTTGAAGCGCGGCATCAACATCGAAGCCGGCAAAATCGTGCATCCGGCGTTGCTGGATATGAAGGTCTGAGATCGGAATTCTCGCTATCCAACCTTGGCAGTGTCCGCATGGCAATGACCCGCAGCGAAATCGACAGCATCCTTGAAGAGCTCGAGCAGGAACTGCCGATGCTCCTGCAGGACAACGCCGACCCGGATGATTTCTGGATGGCGTTCGCGGCCATGTCGGATGCGATCGAGGATGGCACCAATCGGGAAGACTTGCCATACGTGCGCGGGCGCATCGACGGCATGCTCGCCGCGCATGGTGTGAAGTCGCCGGATGGCAAGAGCTGATCCGCATGCCATGTTGCAACTGGCATCTTTCTGTTTATTTTCAGCGATTAAGGCGATACTCTTGAGACGATTTCTGACTGGCCGAATCGGCGCTTGAAGACTGTGGCTCGCCCGACCAAGGAACGCATCCCCGCGCGCGGCGCAGCTCCGCCGCAGCCCCAATCGTCGCGACGGTTCTGGCACGAGCTCGCGTCGGTCATCATTGTACCGACACTGGTGTATCTCGCCGTCAGTCTGCTGACCTACAGTCCGGACGATCCCAGCCGATCCAATGCAGGCAGCCTGACGGGTGCGCTGCACAATTGGGGCGGCACTGCCGGTGCATACATCGCCGACATCGCGTTCAATTTTTGCGGATATGCCGCGTATGCGCTGCCGCTGATCATCGGCGGTCTGCTCTGGATCGCATTGTTCGATCGCGATGGCCGAAGCGATGCCGGCCTGACCCCCGCGCTGCGCCTGATCGGCATCGTCTCCTTCCTGATCTCGGCAACCGGCCTGGCCCAATTGCATTGGGATCCGGCGCCCAGGCTGCCTGCTGGAGGCGGCGGCATCCTCGGCAGAGTGGTGGGCCACAGCATTGATAACCTGCTCGGGGCGTTCGGTGCAAACCTGTTCCTATCGGCATTGTTGCTTGCGGCGTTGACACTCGCGACCGGCATCTCGTGGCTGGCGGTAATGGATCGCACCGGCAGTTTTGTTGTCGCGGGTTTCCAGTTCATCGGCCGCTTGTTCGGGCGCGGCGTCAAGAGCGCCGACGAATGGAGCCAGGCGCGCGCGGCGAAGGTCGAGCGCGAGGAAGTGCGCAAGGAAGACATCGTGCGCCGTGCCAAGCGCGAACCCGTGCACATCGAGCCGCCGCCGAAACCGATCATCGAGAAAAGCGATCGCGCCAAGCGCGAACAGCAGATCCCGCTATTCCATGCAGACTCCGTCGGTGGCCTGCCGCCGCTGTCGTTGCTCGACGATCCCAAGCCGCAGCCGAAGTCGTATTCCGAGGAAACGCTGGAAACTTTGTCGCGACAGATCGAATTCAAGCTCAAGGATTTCCGCATCGACGTCACCGTCGTCGGCGCCTATCCAGGACCGGTGATCACGCGCTTCGAGATGGAGCTCGCGCCCGGCGTCAAGGTCAGCCAGATTTCCAGCCTCGACAAGGACATTGCGCGCGGCCTGTCGGTGAAATCGGTGCGCGTGGTCGACGTGATCCCGGGCAAGTCGGTGATCGGCATCGAGATCCCGAATGCGCAACGCGAGACGATCTACCTGTCGGAAATCCTGCGCTCGAAGGAATACGACAAGTCCGCAAGCCCGTTGACCCTCGCGTTAGGCAAGACGATCAGTGGATTGCCATCAGTCGTCGATCTCGGGCGCATGCCGCATCTGCTGGTCGCGGGTACGACCGGTGCCGGCAAGTCCGTGGGCTTGAACGCGATGGTGCTGAGCCTGTTGTACAAGGCCAGCGCGCAGGAAGTGCGCGTACTGATGATCGACCCGAAGATGCTGGAACTGTCGGTCTATCAGGGCATTCCACACCTGCTGGCACCGGTCGTCACCGACATGAAGGAAGCCGCGAACGGCCTGCGCTGGTGCGTGGCGGAGATGGAGCGCCGCTACAAGCTGATGGCGACGGTCGGCGTGCGTAACCTCGCCGGCTTCAACAAGAAGGTGCGCGACGCGAGCGAAGCTGGCCAGCCGATGATGGATCCGCTATTCCGCCCGAATCCGGGTTTGAACGAAGCGCCGCGTCCGCTCGAACCGATCCCGAACATCGTCGTCATCATCGACGAATTCGCCGACATGATGATGATCGTCGGCAAGAAGGTCGAGGAACTGATCGCGCGGCTCGCGCAGAAATCGCGCGCGGCCGGTATCCACCTGATCCTTGCGACACAGCGGCCGTCGGTCGATGTCATCACCGGTTTGATCAAGGCCAATATCCCGACCCGCATCGCATTCCAGGTCAGCAGCAAAATCGATTCGCGCACCATTCTTGACCAGTCCGGCGCGGAAACACTACTGGGCCACGGCGACATGCTGTACCTGCCGCCTGGTACCGCGATGCCCGAGCGCGTGCACGGCGCATTCGTTTCCGACGATGAAGTGCATCGAGTGGTCGATCACCTGCGCAAGCATTCCAGCGGGCCAGACTATATCGGGGGCGTGCTCGAGGAAGTGCAGACGATGGGCGATGGAGTCGTAGTCGGCGCAACCGGACTGCCGGAGTCAGGCGGCGGTGGCGACGAATCCGATCCGCTCTACGACGAAGCCGTGCGCATCGTGACCGAAACGCGGCGTGCGTCGATCTCCGGCGTGCAGCGGCGCCTGAAGATCGGCTACAACCGCGCCGCACGGATGATCGAGGCGATGGAAGCTGCGGGTATTGTGACCCCGCCAGAACACAACGGTGACCGCAGCGTGCTGGCCCCACCGCCCCCGAAGAGCTGACACCCCACTGCTTGGAATCGTCGCGTTTCCAGTCGCATTCAGGCTGGTTCTTCCAGACTGCGTCCCTATAGTTTCAGGACTCGCCATGACCCGCATTGTCCACAACATTTTTCTTGCCCTCGGCATAGGCGCGGCAGCGCTCGCAAGCGCAGGCCCACGCGAGGATTTCGCGCATTACACCCAAGGGCTGAAAGGGCTCGACGGCAAGTTCGAGCAGAAAGTGTTCGAGGCCAGCGGCAAGATGAAGGAAGACTCGACCGGAAGTGTTGCGTTGTCCGCCCCGCGTCTGTTCCGCTGGGAATACGTGAAGCCGAATCCGCAACTGATCGTCGCCGATGGCGATCATGTCTGGGTGTACGACCCGGATCTCGAACAGGTCACTGTGAAGAACCAGGGCACTGAGGAGCAACAGAGCCCGTTGACCGTGCTGATCGACCCGACCGAACTCGACCATCGCTATGCCGTGGGCGATGCAGGCACGCACGACGGCCTGAAGTGGATCAGCCTCGCGCCGAAGAAGAAGGACGACGACTCCGAATTCAAGGTCGCGATGCTCGGTTTCAACGGCGACAACCTGCTACAGATGAACCTCACCGACAATCTCGGCCAGCGCACGGAAATCGCGTTCAGCGGCTGGCATCGCAATCCGACGTTCGCGAAAGGAACCTTCGCGTTCACGCCACCGAAGGGCGTGGATATCGTGGGCGAAGTTGGAAAGGGCGCCGAAGTCACTCCACTGAAGAATTGACCGATTGCTGGATCGCCCCAGTCATCAAGACGCACGCAGGTAGAATGCCAGCGTGGCCAAGTCGAAACCGCGTTCCGCACCATTATTCACCGCGCCAGAAGGCTTGAAGCCGCTGGCCGAGCGTATGCGTCCGCGCACGCTCGGCGAGATGGTCGGCCAGCGTCGTCTGCTTGCCGAAGGCGCCTCGCTGCGGCGCGCTATCGAAGCGGGCAGCGTGCATTCGATGATCCTGTGGGGGCCGCCTGGTTGCGGCAAGACAACGCTTGCGTTGTTGCTCGCGAAATATGCGGATGCTGAATTCGTTGCGATCTCCGCGGTGCTGTCGGGCTTGCCCGAAGTACGCGAAGTGCTGGCTACGGCTCAGGATCGTTTCGTGCAGGGCCGGCGCACGGTGCTGTTCGTGGACGAAGTGCACCGCTTCAACAAGGCGCAGCAGGATGCGTTCCTGCCGCACATCGAACGCGGTTCGATCCTGTTCGTCGGTGCGACCACCGAGAATCCGTCGTTCGAGCTGAACTCGGCACTCCTCTCACGTTGCCGCGTGCATGTGCTGGAAGCACTGTCTGTCGAGGACATCGCCGAAGCCCTGCGGCATGCGCTCGCCGATAGCGAACATGGTCTCGGCGGACGCGGTCTCGTCGTGGAAGATGTGCAATTGCATCTGATCGCGCGCGCGGGCGATGGCGACGTGCGCCGCGGGCTGACCCTACTCGAGATTGCAGCGGAACTCGCAAGCGAGGGTGGTGCAATCACGAATGCGACGCTCGATCAGGTGCTCGCTGATCGCACGCGCCGTTTCGACAAGGGCGGCGAGCAGTTCTATGACCAGATCTCCGCATTGCACAAGACGATACGCAGCTCCAATCCTGATGCCGCGCTGTACTGGTTCGCGCGCATGCTCGATGGCGGTTGCGACCCGATCTATCTCGCACGCCGGCTCACGCGCATGGCGGTCGAAGACATCGGGCTTGCCGATCCGCGCGCGTTGCAGATGGCGATCGAGGCCTGGGATGCGTTCGACCGGCTCGGCAGTCCGGAGGGCGACCTTGCACTCGCGCAGGTCGTGATCTATCTCGCCAGCACCGCGAAATCGAATGCTGCGTATGTGGCGTTTGGCGATGCGCAGCGCGATGTGCGTGAGCACGGTACTGCCGACGTGCCGATGCACCTGCGCAACGCGCCCACGAAACTTATGAAGAGCTTGGGCTACTCGAAGGGTTATCAGTACGACCACGATGCCGAAGGCGGCATCGCGCTCGACCAGACTGGATTTCCTGATGCGTTCGGCGAACGCGTCTATTACAAACCGGTCGAACGCGGCATGGAACTCAAGCTCAGGGAAAAACTCAACGCCCTCCGCGCTGCACGGGCGCATGCGCGCACGAAACAGTGACCATGGCGCGCGCGGCGCAGCCTGCAAACCCTGCGCGGCTGTCGGCTTTGTCTCGCGTGGCGCGCGCTCTAAAAAGATAAGGACTTCTTCCGGTCCTTATCTTCCAGTTCCTTTGGCAATCAGCCGCAACCGGTAGCCGCCAAGTCGGTCATGGTGACCGCTTTCTTGGCTAAAGCGCGCCCGACAAAGGATCCGCCGGTCATGGTGATGGCTTGACCCGCAAACACGTTGCCTTTCACGTTCGAAGTCGTCATCGTCGTGGCGCCGCTCGATTCCCAATAGACGTTGCACGCTTTCGCGCGCCCGGCCATCACTGTCGAAAAGGACTTGCCCGTGAGATTGCCGTTGACCTGGAAAGTCCAGACTCCGGTGATCGGCCATCTAGAGTCAATGTACCGGTGACCGATGCCCCTGCGGCGAAACAGTAGACCCCTGGAGCGAGGGTGACCCCGGCCAACGTGCCGGCCAGGAGATGCTGGCACTGTCGATTTCCGATCTGGTCGAACTGGTTGTTGAATTGCGCCAGCACCGTGGCCGAAACCGGGGCGATGACATGTCCGGCAAGTGCGCAGCGGGTCAGCACTACTGCGGGTCTGGCACCGGACGAACCCACGTTGCCGAAGATGCTGGAATCCGTGCAGGTCACCGCGCCACGGCTTCCTGGCTCCGCACTCAAGACCGAGTAGTAGCCCAGGTTGATCTGCGTTAGATACGGACCAGTGGCCTGCTGGCTGTCTTGAGCCTCGACGGAAAACGGCGCAATTGCTGTAGCCATCGTTGCGATTGCGAGCAGGCATTTCGTGAAACAGATCGAGCGATTCATGATGAGAGTCCTTATTGTTCCATTTCGGGCGAGCACGAACAATCTGCCGCGGGTCGGGCCCGATGCACGCAAAAGGTTCTGTCGTGAATGAGTTCCTCTTCGCAGCGCGCGCGAAGACGGTAGTGGCCACACCAGTCAACGCTGGATCATGCGGCTCTTGGGTCGCTGATTGACCTAACGCAGTCTATGGCTGCGCACCGTGCACCTCAGATGAATATATTTTGGCGATGGAGCGGTGAAATCATTGCATCACTTGCGATACCTGCGGACTCGACGACTCACGGCGGCTCATCATGGGGCTCGCGCGGCGAAGTAACGGATGACCAGAATGCCGAGCGTGGTCATCGCAAGTGATCCCAGCAGGTGCGCGCCAATCGTCGCGAGCGACCAGCCGATTTCACGACGCATCAGCAGAGTGACCGTTTCGGCCGAGAACGTCGAGAACGTGGTCAGTCCTCCGAGGAATCCCGTCACCACAGCCAGCCGCAAGGCCGGCGAGATCGATGCGTTCACCGCGGTGTATTCCATCACCATGCCGATCAGCAGGCCGCCAATGAGATTCGCGGCCAGGGTGCCGAGCGGCACAGTAGCGAAGACCGGATTGAGCCAGATGCCGAGGTGCCAGCGCAGCAATGCGCCGAGCGCAGCACCGATGGAAATTCCGATCCAGCCGGAAACAAATCCCGAGTACAACATGCTCACCTCCACATACGTTCGGACGGGCGCAGCGGAGTGCCGATAGTCGGTGAAGGCTGCATGGGGCCCGCACTACAAACGACCGGTACATCCGGTGCGATCTGTAGGCATCATCAGCCGCGAGGCGGTTGGGAATCACAGGAGGAATGCCATCTCCCGCGATGAGCGTATGCAAACCAAAGCGTCATTGCAACCTTGCGCGTGCGCGAATGCCGCGCCATCACGCCGCTTTGCTCGGACGCTGCAATAGCGCGATCGCAGCAAAGGTGGTGATGACCGCCATCGCAGCCCCAGCAAGAAATGTCTCCCTCGGCCCGCCGTGCGTCCACAACGCGCCGGCGCCGGCGCTCGCGAACAACAGCAATACGCCGCGCACAAGATTCATCGCGCCGAACGCACTGCCGCGCAGATCCTCCGGAGCATCGTCGGCGACGTACGCAGCCAGCAGCCCTTCGGTCAGCCCCATGTGCAAGCCCCACAGGCCGATGCCGAGCAGCACGGCGATTCTGCCATCGCCGAATGCGAGCAGAACGTCGGCGCCGAGCATTACCAAGCATCCCACGACCAGCATACCAAGACGCGGCAGGCGATCGGACAATATCCCGGCTGGCCATGCGCTGAGCATGTACACGCCGCTCATCACGACCAATGCGAGCGGCGCATAGGTTGCGGTCAATCCGGCATCCTGTCCGCGCAACACGAGAAATGCTTCGGAAAAACGCATCAGGGTGAACAACGCGACCACGACCAGCAACTTCCAGAAGCTCGACGGGAAACGTTTCCAGTCGTGCGACGCGAGCGGGTTCACGCGTGTTAGCCCAGCAGCAAGGTGACGCTCAGGTTCGCGTACCCACACGAACAGAATCGCGAGTGCGATGAAGGCCGGAATCACCGCGATCCACAGCACGCGGCGTAGATCGTCGTTCCACATCAGCATCAATGCGATCGCGATCAATGGTCCTGCGAACGCGCCGACAGTATCCAGCGATTGGCGCAATCCGTAAGCAGCGCCGCGCTGTTCGGGTGCGGTCACATCAGCGACGTAGGCATCGCGCGGTGCGCCGCGAATGCCCTTGCCGATGCGGTCGATAAAGCGCGCAGCAAACACGGTCGCCGCGCTGCCGGCGAGTGGAAACAGCGGCTTGGTGATCGCGGCCAACCCGTAGCCAAGCAACATCAGCGGCCTGCGCTTGCCGAAACGATCCGACAGCGTTCCGGAAAACAACTTGGCGATCGACGCGGTCGATTCGGCCACGCCTTCGATCCATCCTAGCGTCGCCGCGCTGACGCCCAGTGTCCCGACCAGGAACACCGGCAACAGGCCGTGGATCATCTCCGACGACACATCCATGAACATGCTGACGAATCCCAGCGCCCAGATGCCGCCCGGCAAGGATTTCCAACTGCGTTGAACGGGCGTCGCGGTCATCGGCTTCGTATCGGAAGATGTACCGCATCTTACCTGCAGGACATCAACACACGGCCTTAATGGCGTTGGCATGTAGAGTGTCGCATTAGCCAGTGAGTCGACCATATGGATTTGATCGGGTTGGGTACCGCGACTCCCGAACGGCGCTACACCAAGGCCGATTGCTGGGAGGCGTTCAAGAACTCGCTGTGGTTCGAACGGCTCGATCGCCGGGCGCGGATGATCACCGAGCTGGTGCTTCAGCGCGACAACGGAATCGAAGCGCGTTGGCTCGCGATAGATACGTTGCAGGATGTGCTGGTGATCGATCCGGATACCTGCCACGCGCGTTTCGCTATGCATGCTCCAGCGCTTGCAACGCGCGCAGCCGAACGCGCGCTTGCGGATTCCGGCTTGCTGGCAAACGCGATCGACGCAGTGATCGTCAGTACTTGCACCGGCTATCTGTGTCCTGGTCTCAGCACTTACATCGTCGAGTCGCTGGGTCTGCGTGCTGACGTGCAAGCGCTCGATCTGGTCGGGCAGGGTTGCGGCGCGGCATTGCCGAACTGGCGCATGGCCGACGCGCTGCTGAAATCAGGCAGTTCCGCGCATGTTTTATCGGTCTGCGTCGAAGTCAGCAGCGCTGCGATGTATCTCGACAACGATCCTGGCGTGCTGATCAGCGCTTGCCTGTTCGGCGATGGTGCTGGTGCCGCAGTGTTGTCATCGCAACCGCAGCCTGGGCGGCGACGCGTGCAATGGAAAACCGCAGCGACAGTGATCGACCCATCCGAACGCGAGGCGTTGCGTTTCGAAACGCGCAACGGGCTGTTGCGTAACATCCTCACGCGCGCGGTGCCGAAACTCGCCGCCGAGTATGCGCAGCACGTATTGAATACCGTGCTCACCGAACAAGGTTTGCAGCAGTCGGATATCGATGGCTGGATCTGGCACGCGGGCGGTCGTGACGTGATGCTCGCATTGCGCGAAAAGATGGGACTCAGCGAACACGACCTGCGCCATAGCGCCGCGATGTTGCGCGAATACGGCAACCTCAGTAGCGCGTTCGTCTATTTCGCGCTGCAGGCGGCATTAGCCGACAATGCAGCCGGTGGACTCTGGTGGATGGCTTCGTTCGGCGCAGGATTCAGCAGCCATGGCGCATTGCTGGAGGTCGCGTGATCGTGTGTGGCACACCTGCATCGGAGATCGTTGCGCCGTGAACATGCCGCGCCGCGTCGAGCCCGAATTGCTGGATGCGCTGCCGCCCGACGATCCGCGCGCTGTACGCTCGCGCAAGGATCTGCGCCGCATCAATCGGCTGATGCGGAACCAGGCCGTGCTCGGCAATGCGCTCGACGGCATCGTGCGTGGATCGCCATCGATACGACTGGTCGAACTCGGCGCTGGCGATGGCACCTTGCTGCTGCGGCTTGCGCGCAGCCGTGCGAAGCGCTGGCCGAATGTGAAACTGGGTTTGCTCGACATGCAACCGGTGGTACGAGCGGAAACACTGGTCGGTTTTCGGGATCATGGCTGGGACGCGCAGGTCGTCGGCGCCAACGTCTTCGACTGGTTTGCACAATCCGAGCCAGGCGATGCACCGCCGCGGGTGCTTCCGATCGTGATTGCCAACCTGTTCGTGCATCACTTCGATGGCGCGCGCTTGCAGGCCTTGTTGAACGGCATCGCAAGCCGTGCACGCGCCTTCGTGTGTTGCGAACCACGCCGCTCGCGACTCGCGCTGACGGGAAGTCGTCTGCTTGGGCTGATCGGATGCAACGATGTGACGCGGCACGACGCCATGGTCAGCGTGCACGCAGGTTTTAACGGGCATGAGCTTTCGGCGTTGTGGCCTGATCGTGATGCGTGGATCTTGCGCGAGAGCCTGGCCGCGCCATTCGGCCATCGCTTTATCGCCGTGCGCAAGCAGGCCTGAGCCATGCGCACGGACTTCGACGCGATCATCGTGGGCGGCGGCCCCGCCGGATCCACCGCAGCCATCTTGCTTGCGCAAGCCGGATGGTCGGTCGCGCTGATCGAAAAGCAGGCGTTCCCGCGGCGCAAGGTTTGCGGCGAATGCATTTCCGCGACCAATCTGCCGTTGCTGCATGCGCTCGGCATCGGCGCTGCGTTCGATGCGTTGGCGGGGCCTGAAATACGCCAGGTTGGTTTGTTCGCCGGCGATGCATCCTTGATCGCGCCATTGCCGGAGTTCGCAGCACCACACAGATGGGGCAGGGCGCTCGGTCGCGAACATCTCGATACGCTGCTGCTTGCGCGCGCTGCCGAACTAGGTGCGACGATCCTGCAACCAAGCACGGTCAAGCGCATCGAGCGCGATGGCGCACTGCATGTCTGCCACGCGACAGGCGCTGACGATGAAACGGTGTCGTTGAGCGCGCCGGTGCTGATCGCTGCGCATGGATCGTGGGAACCCGATCCATCGCAGGAAACAAAGCATCGGCCGCAGCGCGCATCCGACCTGTTCGCATTCAAGGCCAACTTCAACAATGCGCAACTCGCGGCCGGACTGTTGCCGGTGCTGGCGTTCCCAGGCGGCTATGGCGGCATCGTGCTGGGAGATCATGGACGCACCACGCTCGCGTTCTGCATCCGCCGCGATGCGTTGCGGGAGAGCCGCGCGCGCCATCCCGCGCGCAAGGCCGCGCTGGCCGCGCTGGCGCATGTCGAAGCGAATTCTGCTGGCGTGCGTACTGTGTTGAATGGCGCTGATCTCGAAGCATCGTGGCTCAGCGTCGGACCGATCCAGCCCGGCATCCGCGCGCCGTATCGCGACGACGGCGTCTTCGCGATCGGTAATGTCGCCGGCGAAGCGCATCCCATCCTCGGCGAAGGCATGAGCATGGCGATCCAGTCGGCGTGGCTGTTGTGCGAACGCCTTGTCTTGGGGCGCGACGAATTGCTCGCCGGCAGTGCGCATGCGAAAGTCGGCCGTGATTACGCACAAGCATGGCGTCGAAGTTTCGTTGCGCGCATCCGTCTTGCATCGGCGTTTGCGAATCTGGCGATGCGTCCGAGCACATCCGCCGCACTGTTGCCGTTGCTGAAACTCTGGCCGGGGTTGCTGACCGCTGGTGCGCGGGTCGGCGGAAAAGTACGCCAAGTCATCCCGATTGCATGAGCCGCGCATCGACTTGCATGATGCGCAGATGAAACTATCGCGAGCGATCTGGGCAAACGGCGTCGTCACGGCGATGCTGGCGGCGGCGTTGTTCGGCGCAAGCACGCCGCTTGCAAAAGTGTTGCTGAGCAATGTTTCCCCGATCCTGCTTGCCGGGCTTCTGTATGCAGGATCAGGGCTCGGCCTCGGCGCGTGGCTCGTGTTGCGGCGCTTGCGCGGACAGGTTGCAGAGGAGGGCGCGTTGCAGCGCAGCGATTGGCCGTGGCTTTCCGGCGCAGTGCTGTTCGGCGGCGTGATGGGTCCTGTGCTGCTGATGCTTGGGCTGGCGCACACGCCCGCTTCGACTGCGTCGCTGTTGTTGAACCTAGAAGGAGTGCTGACGGCAGCAATCGCATGGGTCGTGTTTCGCGAGAACGTCGATCGACGCATCGCGTTCGGGATGTTTGCGATCATTGTCGGTGGCGTGGTGCTGTCGTGGGCAGAGCGTCCGACCGGCGTTCCGTGGGGCGCGCTGGGGATCGCGGGCGCGTGCCTGTGCTGGGCGATCGACAACAATTTCACACGCGTCGTGTCCGGTGGCGACCCGGTACGCATTGCCGCGATCAAGGGCATTGTGGCGGGGTGCGTCAATATTGCGATCGCATTGGCACTTGGCGAACGTTTCCCTGATGCATCGCATTTGCTGGCCGCCGGCGCACTCGGTCTTGCTGGCTACGGAATCAGCCTGGTGTTGTTCGTGCTGTCGCTACGCAATCTGGGCACGGCGCGCACCGGCGCGTATTTCTCGACCGCGCCCTTCGTCGGCGCATCGCTGTCCTTGCTGTTGCTGCACGAAACACCGGCCCTCGCGTTCTGGATCGCCGGCACGCTGATGGCTGTCGGTGTGTGGTTGCATGTCAGCGAACACCATGTGCATGAACACGAGCACGAAGCGCTCGAACACGATCATCGCCACGTGCATGACGAACACCACCAGCACGCGCACGATTTCGCGTGGAGCGGCGTCGAGCCGCACACGCATCCGCACGTCCATTCACCGTTGAAGCACGCGCATCCGCACTATCCGGACCTGCACCACCGGCACGGGCATTAACGCGGGCGACTCTACTGTTTCACGACTTCCACGCGCCGATTTTGCGCGCGTCCGATCTCGGTATCGTTCGATGCGACTGGTTTGGTTTGGCCAAAACCTGTCGTCGTCATGCGATCCGCCGCGATTCCCGCAGCGACCAGAGCAGCCTTCACAGAAGCAGCGCGCCGCTGGCTGAGGTCGAGATTGTGCGCGGCTACACCGGTCGAATCGGTATGGCCTTCGATGCTCACGTGCCACGTTGGATTAGCCTTGAGCGCACCCAGCAATTCATCGACGGCCGGTTTTGCATCCGCACGCAAGTGGTCGCTATCGACATCGAAATTGATGCCGTAGATGCGCACGTGACCTTCGGCCGCAAGCTGGGTTGCAACGATGTTTCCACTCGCGGCTTTCGGATTCCAGTTCGGGCACGTACCGATCTTTTCGCTGGTTTTCTTGATGTCCCAGTCATCCCTCCACTCGTTATCGCCGCCGGACTCGTTCCACCATCCTTCGAAGCCCTTGCCGTCGCGCTTGAGCACCATGATGGCCGCGCCATGGAAGCCGGCGGCCTGGTACCACGTGAGTTGCATGACGTGCGATTCCGCGCCGCCCTGGATGAGTCCATCGTTGTGTTCGTAGCAGCCGCTGAGCTGCGCGCCGTCCTGTTGCAGGTGAAAGTCGCCATAGTTGCCGCTGGCGTAGGTGCCGGAAAGGTTCGTCGGCAGCGGGGTCTGCGTGAGTTGCGTACCGAGCGCCCGAAACTCCATGAGTTCGGTGTACTCCGGATCACCGTTATTGCTCTTGATGACCAGCTTGATCCAGCGGCCAGCGCCAGGCTTGGCGATTTTGAAATGCTGTTTGTCCAGGCTCGGCTTGAGCATGACGCTCATCAACGACGTAAAACCTGCCGTCGCCGACATATCGGAAACCATCACATCGATGTCCTTTGCGCCGCGCACACCGCCATCGCCATCCACCGAGCCCGTGTCGAATTCCAGTGCATGGATCTCGGAACGTTCCGGCAACGAGATCACGATGTCGAATGGCCCAACCGCTCCCTTCTCGGACGCCCAACCGGTCTGGGGATTCTCGTCGGTGATCCAGCGCGCTTCCCAGCTGCCGCCATATTCGGAACTGACGCTTTCGCGCAGCGCGCCGTTTGCGAATGCGCTGACGTTGATGTCTGCCGAAGTCGGCGCGGGCGCAGCGTTGCTCGTGGCTGTGCCAAGCGCTAGAAGCGATGCAATCACAAACGCAGCTGCTTTCATCGATGTCTCCCTGAAGTCCGGGGTAGACTTTAGCCTGCTTCGTTGCGTTGGGGAATGCAGATGCAGGTTTGCAAGTTGGGTTCATTGATCGCGGGCGTGGCTTTGCTGCTGAGTGCCGGCGTGGCGTATACGGCACCGCAACCAGCCGGAGTTTCCTATTACTCGGCAGGGTTGAGCGCGCAACTTTTCAGCGACATGCCGACATGGCCGGCATCTGCGGATCTGGCGCGCACCGGCATCGAAGCCGCCGCGCGGTTTGTGCCCAAGGAGGAAACTGCTGCCAAACGTGCGGACGCCGATTCGCGCATGGCGGCTGCCGCGATGCTGCGCGATCCTGAAGCCGTGGACAGGGATCCCAGCACCCAAGGCGTTGCCGCATGGGAACAGTTGATCGCAAGCAACGATTCAGTCAATCCCGACAACGCCAGGATCGATGTGCTGATCAAGCGCATGGACGACATCGCTGACAACTACCACGAACAGCATGAGCAGCACGAGATGAGCTTCAAGCAGCAAGTCGACCTTCACATGACAAGCTGCGCACAGGTCCGGCAAGTTGCTGCTGAACATACCAACGCCCAGTACGCGATTGCACAAGGCGAGAACGCGGCGTTGCGGGGCGTCTACTTCCAGATGCAGGGCGTCATTCGCTCGATCCTCGCCCGCGAGGCGCGCTGGGCGCTTGCGTACAAAGGGTTGTCGCAACCACGCCAGATCAGCAATCAGGGCACGATAGCGGATCGCCAGAACGAAACGATCACCGCGATTCACCTCATATCGCAGCTGGTAGGATCACGGCTGGAAAGTGAGATTGAACCCTGGGTCGTCGCGCACGACAAGCTCAAAGAGCCAAGTACCTGTGCCAATTGAGGATGATGCGCGCATGCAACGCCACAACGATTTCCATTCGAGTCTCGGCATGACCACGATCATGGCGCCGCGCGTGCACAGCTCGGTGGATTCAAAGATGCGTCGCGCGGTCCGGTCGGTGCAGGCGCCGCGGCAATACAGGTCGATCATGAAGCGTTTCCCTCGTGCGTCGAGAGTTACTCACCCGTTTTTCGATTTGACGCTGTTTCATCAGAATATCGCGACATCCGGTTCCATCAACGGCGCGCAACCGGCACGCACCTGAGCGATCAGCGACGCGCTCTCGGGATACAGTTTCGCGAAATAAAAGCGCGCCGTGCTGAGCTTGGCCTTGTAGAACGGATCACCGCTGTCGAGTTTCCTGATCGCAACGCCAGCGGAATTGCACCAGGAGAACGAGAACACGAGGTGTCCGATCACGCGAAGATATGGGACAGCGGCAGCGCCGACCTCGTCTGGATTCTTCGATGCCTTCGCGGCGAGTTCGGCAGTGAGTCTTAGCACTTCGTCCAGCAACGCAACGAGTGGTGCGGTGAACTCCTGCATCGCCGGATTTTCGTTGTGGGCCGCGACCGCGTCGTGGATGATCCTGCCGAACATCGCGAGCTTGCTACCGTCGTCGGCGAGTACCTTGCGGCCGAGCAGGTCGAGCGCCTGCACGGTGTTCGTGCCTTCGTAGATCATGTTGATGCGCGCATCGCGGACGTATTGTTCTACGCCCGACTCGGCGATGTAGCCGTGGCCGCCATAGACCTGCATCGCGAGCGTCGTCGATTCGTAGCCGTTGTCGGTGATGAATCCCTTGACGACCGGAGTGAGCAAGGCGACGAGATCGGCGTTGTCGCCGCGTGCCTGCGCGTCCGGATGATAGTGCTCGCGATCGATCGCGAGACCCGCCCAGTAGGTGAAGGTGCGTGCTGCTTCAACGTAAGCTTTCTGCGTGAGCAACATGCGGCGTACGTCGGGGTGGCAGATGATCGGGTCGGCGGGCTTGTCGTCCGCCTTTGCGCCTGTCAGCGAGCGACCCTGGATGCGATCCTTCGCGTAGGCCAGCGAATTCTGGTATGCGACTTCGGCGAGTCCGAGCGATTGCATGCCGACGCCGAGGCGCGCGCTGTTCATCATCACGAACATCGCGTTGAGTCCGCGATTGGGTTCGCCGACCATCCAGCCGCTCGCGCGATCGAGGTTGATCACGCAGGTCGCGTTGCCATGAATGCCCATCTTGTGTTCGATCGAACCGCAGGCGACGCCGTTGCGCAAGCCGGCATCGCCATTCGCATCCGGCAGGAATTTCGGCACCACGAACAGCGAAATTCCCTTGGTACCCGTGGGTGCGTCGGGCACGCGCGCAAGTACGAGGTGGATGATGTTCCGTGACAGGTCGTGTTCACCGGAAGAGATGAAAATCTTGGTGCCGGTGATCGCATACGAGCCGTCGCCGTTCGGGTCGGCCTTGGTTCGCAGCAGACCGAGATCGGTGCCGCTGTGCGCTTCGGTCAGGCACATGGTTCCGGTCCATTCGCCAGACACGAGCTTGGGCAGGTACAGATGCTTCAACTCCGGCGTGCCGAATGCGGACAGTGCGTTGTACGCGCCGTGTGACAGCCCCGGATACATCGCCCACGCCTGGTTCGCGGAGTTCATCATTTCCATGAAGGCACCATGCACGACGTGCGGCAATCCTTGTCCGCCGAATTCGGTAGCCGCGCCAAGCGAAGGCCAGCCCCCGTCGACGAATTGTCGATACGCTTCCTTGAAACCCGTCGGCGTCGTCACGTTGCCGTTGTCGAATTTGCAGCCTTCGCGATCGCCGACCTGGTTCAACGGGAACAGGACTTCCGCGCAGAACTTGCCGCCTTCCTCGAGTACGGCATCGATCATGTCGCGATCGATCGCGGCGTACGGCGTCAGCTTGCGCAGGGCGTTCTCGACACCCAGCAGTTCGTGCAGGACGAACTGCATGTCGCGCAGGGGCGGAGTGTAATGCGGCATGGTGATCTCCTGGAACGAGCCGGACGCCTAGGATATCGCTGAGCGATGCCGGCGCGAGCAGGGAATGTGGAAAAGCGATACAGCTAACCCTCACGCCAACGCATTGCGCCGAGGAAAACCAGACGCAGTTGGCGCACGAAGTTCTCCACCAGTTCGCGTTCCTGCTTGGGTCGGTTTTTCGGCAAATCGAGGATGTCGGACGCGGCGTTGAGCATCGTGGTGACGACGAGGCCGCAGATCATCTGCATGGTGGCGCTGGACAGGTCGGGCAGGGTGCCGAGCGCGCGCATGTCCTGCGCCATCTCGGATGCGAAATGGCTTTCCTCAGTGCGGATCGCATCGCGCAACAGGCGCGATCCGCCGCCGCGCTCGCTCGCGATGAAGCGGAACACGAGGCTGCGTTCCTCGACGAAGCGTTTATAGATCAACACCGACCCGCGTAGCATGTGCGTTGGCGGAATGCCGTCGCGACGCGCCTCGCGCAGCAGACGTCGCAAGGCGGCCCCGCCCATTTCGACCAGAGCGAGGCCGAGTTCGTCGAGGTCGCGGTAGTGGCGGTAGAAGGCGGCGGGAACAATGCCGGCCTCGCGCGCGATCTCGCGCAGGCTTAATGACGAGAATCCCCGGCCCTCGCCGATCAGCGCGAGCGCCGCATCGATCAAGCGCTGGCGCGTGCGTTCTTTCTGCTCGACGCGTGTGGTCGGGACGTCGGTTGCGCTACGCGCGGGCGCTTTGCTAGCTGGCACAGGGTTCTCCAGTGATCAGGCGCGCCGCCAGGAGGCTGAACGCAAAGTATAGGCTGCCGAGTCGTTTGCGGGATTGGAGTGGAAACTCAACATGAATTAGGTGAACATATGTTCACTCTAAGTGAGAATGCGGCCGATGACTACTTCATTATCCCAACCCAGGGACAGCCATTCGCGCGTGCGCCGATTCTGGCGGCATCCGTTGTTGGCGCCATTCAATCAGCCCGAGGCATGGAATCGCATCGCAGCAGTGGTGAACCCAGCGTGGTCGCTGAGCGAGCCACGTGCACGCGTCGTACGCGTGGTCGACGAAGCACCCGGTGTGAGGAGTCTCTGGCTCAAACCCAACAAACGTTTCGGCAATTTTCGACCGGGCCAGCATGTGCTGCTGGAACTCGAAATCAATGGCGCGCGCCATGCGCGTTGCTTCAGCGTGTCGAATGCGCCGCGCAGTAATGGCTTGCTGCGGTTGACCATCAAGCGCAAGGACAACGGCCCGGTATCGACTGCCGCGCACGCATTGCAGACGGGGCAGGTCGTGCGCCTTGGCATGGCACAAGGCACATTTGCCCCAAGTGCGACTAGCGGCAAGTTGCTGTTGCTTGGCGCGGGCAGCGGCATGACGCCGATGCTGTCGGTATTGCATGGACTCGCCAACCAAGGCTTGACTCGCGACGTGATGTTGCTGCAATGCGGTCGATCAGCAGCCGACATGCTCTTTGCGGGCGAGTTGTTGGAGCTGTCGGCGCGCATGCCGCAGCTGCGCGTGCATCTGCATGCCACTGCATCGCAAGGTCGACTGGATGCCAAGAAAATAGCCGCGCTTGTACCCGACTGGAGCGAACGTGAAACCTTGCTCTGCGGTCCGGATGGATTCATGCGCGTCGTCGAGACGATGTATGCGGATGCTGGCGTTGGTGATCGCCTGCTGAGCGAAAGCTTTGGCCGCCGCGCCGCACCGTTCGCTCCGGATGCAAGCTCTCATGCCGTGATTCATGGGAATCATGAACAGATGTTCACTGTATTTGCTGGCCAGAGCCTGCTCGATGGCGCCGAGGCTGCAGGTCTTGCGCCGCGTTTCGGGTGCCGGCGCGGAATCTGCCGTACCTGCCAATGCCGCAAACGCAGCGGCACGGTCTTGAACCTGCTGACCGGCCACATCTCGGGGCCGGGTGACGAACTGATTCAACTTTGCATCTCCACTCCACAAAGCGCTGTCGAACTGGCGCTGTGACTTCGAGGCCTGCACATGTTCGAGAAATTGCAATGATCACGAAAACCCGCATGGACACCGAGACGCTCGCGCGCTTCGAGGCTGAAATCGATGCACTGCGCCTCGAAGTGCTTGCCGATATCGGCGAACGCGACGCGCGCCATATCCACCGCATGCGCCACATCGTGCAGGGCCTGGCAATTTCCGGCCGCGGGTTGTTGATGTTCGGCGTTGGCCCGATCAGCTGGGTCGGAGGCGTCATCGGGCTCGCTCTCGCGAAGATCATCGAGAACATGGAGGTCGGCCACAACGTGATGCACGGCCAGTACGACTGGATGAACGATCCATCGCTGCATTCGCAGACCTACGAGTGGGACATCGTCTGCGATGGCGATCATTGGCGGCATTCGCACAACGTGGAGCACCACAACCACACCAACATCATCGGCAAGGATCACGATTTCGGCTACGGCATGCTGCGCCTGAGCGAACAGCAGAGGTGGTCGAAATACAATTTGTTGCAGCCGTTGTGGTACCTGCTGCTAGCGATGAATTTCCAATGGGGCGTCGCGGTTCACGACATCAAGATCGGCCGTTTCGTGAAAGGCCGCATGAAGAAGGACGAATTCCGCGAACGCATGCGCCCGTTCCTGCGCAAGGCCGGCCGCCAGTTGTTCAAGGACTACGTGCTGTTCCCGGCGCTGGCCTTCTGGCAATGGCCGCGCGTGTTGCTTGGTAACCTTGTCGCAAACGGAATCCGCAACCTGTGGACCAACGCGATCATCTTCTGCGGGCACTTCACCGAGAACGTGCAGACCTACACGATGAAGGAGGTCGCCAACGAAAACAGCGGCCAGTGGTATCTGCGGCAGATCCACGGATCAAGCAACCTTGAAGGCAGTCGAATCTTTCACCTGCTGACCGGACAACTCAGCCGCCAGATCGAGCACCACCTGTTTCCGGATTTGCCGGCGACGCGCTACGCCGAAATGGCCCCGAAGGTGCGTGACATCTGCGTGCGTTACGGCGTGCACTACAACTCGGGAAGTTTCTGGAAGCAGTACGCGGGCGTGCTTGGGCGCTTGTTCCGGCATGCCTTGCCAACCAGGCGTCGATCGGGCGCAGTGCAGGCCGCATAAAGGCCACCCAGAGCGCGCCAAGCCTCCTGTATCAATAGCGACCGGTTCACAAGAAGGGCAGAGGTTTTGTTCTCGACGCTGGCGCTGCGCTTGCGATGTGAATAGTTTGTATCAGCCCATATTCCCATCTTCGCTATTCAGCAAAGATAGGCACTATGAAATTGCTGGCCGACGCCAGGTAGAAAGATGTTCCGAGCACTGCACGGTCCATTGTGGATGACACGCCCAAAGCGGTCTTCGATTTGCCGGCGTCCATTGGCAGAATGATCCCGATTGATTCTTCCTCGCAAAAAAAATGGGCACGTGAACGTGCCCATCGAGCCAGCAAACTCTCAGAGGATCTGGCTTATGCCACGGAGTTGTCCACCCTCTGCCATGCTGCACGCGAAGCATCGCGCGCCTGATCCCAATTCAGGCGCGACGCGCCCCTGGCCTTCTGCCAATCCGATGCAAGGCGCGGCTCGGCCTTGTCCCACGAAAGATCGCGGTATTCATTGCGGCCCATGAACCCGGCGCGATACGCAGGTGCGTAATCGTCGTAGGTGTACTGGCTGTTGTAGTAAGGTTCCTTGCCGTAGGCACTGCGCCAATAGGTTTCTTCCACTGTCGGGTTGATGGCTTCGCCTGCACTGTGGCCGGCGGCTGCACCGACAATCGCACCTACAACGCCGCCCACGACCGTTCCGACAGGACCGGCCAGCGAACCAGCGGCTGCGCCAGCGGCAGCGCCACCGAGAGTACCCACCCCAGTGCCAACCGGATGCGAACCCGGAGCGCCCGTGATCGGATCGCGATTCATGGCTTGGGCTTCTGTTTTCTCGTTTTGATCCTTCATGGTGTACTCCTAAGTTGTTGGAATGGTCTTGCGTGTTGCTTGTTATCACGATAGTTATGCAGCCACGCAGGAGTCGCATATCGCTTTTGACGAACCGCGTTCCCCGCAGCAACTATTGCTCGCGCACAATGAATCGATTGCTAACTCTTGATAAACGGAATAACAATTCGTTAAGAATCGAACAATTCGTTAAGAATCGAACAATAAATCTGCATCATCCATGCGCAAGATGCACATGCCTTGAATCGCCGGGTCATCGCGCCGAAAATCAACGCAGCGACTAATCGCTGATGTCGATCTCATTGCGGAACGCACCACCACTGCTGTTCTTTTGATGATTGCTTCTGCACTGACTGACAGAGGAACACCATGCCGCGCAAACCAAATTCCGCAGCTACATTGGCCGCGCACGTCGCCGCGATTGCGCTGGCCGCACCGCAAGTCGTTTTTGCACGTACTGCACGAATGACGGCGGCTGGCGCAATGCCATCACCTCGCGATCGGCGCGAGTTCGAGTTGATGCATACGGAAAAGCTCGCCGCTTTTGGCGATGGCTGGCTGGCGATGTGCGCCGAAGCGATACGCATCCAGCAGAATGCTGCCCTGTCGATGTGGAATCCGTCGATGTGGAATCCATGGAGGACGCAATCGTCGAACATCCCCAGGCTCTTCTCACCCGGAGCATTGACGCGCGACGTGTTGGCGGTCACGTGCATGGGAATCGCACCGGTGCGCCGCAAGGCGGTCGCCAATGCCAAGCGGTTGGGCAAGGTCAAAAGACGCTGAGTCGTACAGGCCGCCAGCGGCATTTCGGGCCCTGAAAAGCTCCGATCGACACGATTTCGAGTGCAATTGGAACGCAATGAAAGATCGTTTGATCGCGATTCAGATAAAGAGGCGTAGCGTCGCTTTACAGGAGCAACACCGCGACTGATGCAATGTCAGTTTGGCTCAAGGAGGAGCAAAGATGCATGCGCTGACCTGTCACGATGCGGTAGATATTTCGCGAAACGGCTTCCGAGCCTGTGCATGGATCAGACGAATGTGCAGCGTTAGAACGTGCGACAAGTGATCCCGGAATCTCCCATCATATCGAGAATGGCGACCTCTACCCGAAGCCATCATCACGCACCTTCTTTCTTCTGGCCTCTCCGGGCATGACCATCAGATATGCAATGAAGGTCTCATGACTTGCGGGATGTCGTGCGGCGACGCAAGTAAATGAAAGCGCTATCGCAATACCAGGTCTGGCTCTCCAGCCACCCTGAAACCCTCAACCAGCAATGACAGGAGCAACAACGCCATGGATGCGATTCAACTATTGAAGAAGGATCATGTGACAGTTCGCGGACTGCTCACCGAGCTCGAAGCGACCACGACGAGGGCTGTCAAGAAACGCGCGGAACTGCTGGCCAAGGTCGACCGCGAGCTCAAGGCGCATACGACGATCGAAGACGAGATCTTCTATCCGGCGTTCAAGGCGGCTGGCAAGAAGAGCGATGATCAGACGATGTTCTTCGAGGCCAAGGAAGAGCATCGCGCTGCGGGTGATCTCGTGCTTCCGGACCTCCTCGGCACGGATCCTGCTTCCGACAATTTCAGCGGCCGCGCAAAAGTGCTCAAGGAATTGGTTTTCCACCACGCGAAGGAAGAAGAGCGCGACATGTTTCCGCGTGCCAAGGAATTGATGTCCAAGGAGGAACTCCAGGCCTTGGGCGACCAGATGGCCGCGCGCAAGGATGAGCTGCTCGGATCAAAGCCGCGCGCTCGCAAATGAGTACGCCCCTGTCAGGTTGTTGAAAGACAACCTGCCGATTCCGGAAACGCTCGCAATCCTGCGGCGACTTGGCACATGGGAGTTTGATCATGGCGAAAATCAGCAAGCGGCAATCTTCGAGACCTAAGGGCGCGAAGCCGGCGAAAGGCAGCGCAACGACAGCGGCGGGCGGAGAACTGCACCAGCAGGCGAGCGGTGGCCATGGGCTGCTCACCACCAACCAGGGTTTGCCGGTATCGGACAATCAGAACTCCCTGCGAAGCAGCGCCGTCGGTCCGACGCTGCTTGAAGACTTCATCCTCCGCGAGAAGATCACCCATTTCGACCATGAGCGCATACCCGAGCGGGTCGTGCATGCGCGCGGTTCCGCGGCGCACGGCTATTTCGAGCTGACCAAGTCGCTCAAGCATTACACGACGGCGAGGATCCTGACCGAAGTTGGCGAGAAGACCCCGGTCTTTACGCGCATTTCCACCGTCGCCGGCGGTTCCGGTTCGGTCGACACGCCACGCGACGTGCGCGGGTTCGCGGTCAAGCTCTACACGAAGGAAGGCAATTGGGATCTTGTCGGAAACAACATCCCGGTGTTTTTTATCCAGGATGCGATCAAGTTTCCCGATCTCATCCATGCCGTGAAGATGGAGCCCGATCGCGGTTTTCCGCAGGCAGCGACTGCGCACGACACATTCTGGGATTACATCTCGCTCACGCCCGAAGCGATGCACATGGTGATGTGGATCATGTCCGACCGCACCCTGCCGCGTTCGCTGCGCATGATCGAGGGTTTCGGCATCCACAGCTTCCGATTGCTCAATGCGAGTGGCGAGTCTACGTTCGTCAAGTTCCATTGGCGGCCGAAACTGGGCCTGCAGTCGACGATCTGGGACGAGGCCGTGAAGATCGCCGGTGCCGACCCGGATTTCCATCGTCGCGACCTGTTTGAAGCCATTCAGGCGGGCAATTTTCCGGAATGGGAATTCGCCGTGCAGCTGTTCACTCAGCAAGAGGCCGACAAGTTCCCGTTCGATCACCTGGACCCGACCAAGCTGATTCCCGAAGAACTTGTTCCGCTGACCGTAGTCGGGCGCATGGTCCTGGATCGCTGGCCGGACAATTTCTTCGCAGAGACCGAGCAGGTTGCCTTCTGCCCATCGCACCTGGTGCCGGGTATTGATTTCTCGAACGATCCGCTGTTGCAGGGCAGGCTGTTCTCGTATCTGGACACGCAGCTTTCGCGGTTGGGTTCGCCGAATTTCCATCAACTGCCGATCAATGCGCCGAAGTGTCCGTTCGCCAACCACCAACGCGATGCGCACATGCAGATGGAGCAACCCAAAGGCCGCGTGGCGTACGAGCCGAATTCGTTGTCGACGGATTCACCACGCGAATCGCAGGCTGCCGGTTTCCGCAGTTCGACGATCCTTGCGCAGGACGGCGCGCAGGCCGATGGCAAAGGGCGGATCCGCGCCGCGAGCTTCGCCGATCATTACAGCCAGGCGCGCCAGTTCTACCGTAGTCAGTCGGCCTACGAGCAGGCACATATCGCCTCGGCGCTGGTGTTCGAATTGTCCAAGGTCGAGCACGTGCATGTTCGGGAAGCGATTGTCGGGCATCTGCGTCATATCGAAGAGGACCTCGCCCAACGCGTCGCCGATGGATTGGCCATGCAGAAGCTGCCCGCCGCACCCGCGCCAGCGATGCCGATCCAGAATTTGCCGACGTCACCTGCGCTGCAGCTCATCGGCAAGATGAAGCACACGCTCGAAGGCCGTGCGATTGCGATCCTGATCGCAGATGGCTCGGACGGCACCGCGATCGAAGCCACCCGTAAGGCGGTCGTCAAAGCCGGTGCCAGCGTGAAAATCGTGGCTCCCAGGATCGGCGGAACAAAACTTGCCGATGGTTCGGTGCTCGCTGCCGACGGTCAACTGGCAGGCACGCCTTCGGTTTTATTCGATGCGGTGGCCGTCATACTTTCTGATGCAGGGGCGAAATCCCTTGGCAGCGAGGCGGCGGCGATTGATTTCGTCCGCGACGCATTTGGACACCTCAAGGCGATCGCAGTCGACGCGGGCGGAATGGCGCTCCTGAAACAAGCCCGACTCAAGAAGGATGGCGGGATCGTGGAAATTGCAGACCTTGAGGTCTTCATCATTGCGGCGGCGACGCGGCAATGGGATCGCGAAGAGGAAGTGCGTACGCTGGCGTGAGCGTTCGTGCGGACATGTATGGGTGCCCGCTCATCGTGTGCAAGTGCGATTCATGGACCCAGACGAAGACGTCATGATCAAATCGTATGCCTGAAGGTCCATCCATCGTCATCTTGCGTGATCTAGTCGAAGAGTTCGTCGGTCGCCGCGTCGTACGCGTGGATGGCAACAGCAAGCTTCTGGATATGGAGCGCATGCGTGGCCAAAAGGTGCTGGCATTCCGTAGTTGGGGAAAACACTTCTTGGTCTGCTTCGTCGGTTTCACGCTTCGAGTGCATTTCATGCTCTTCGGCAGCTATCGCATCAATGCACGAAAGGAGACGCCAGCGCGACTGAGTCTTGGTTTCGGCAAGGGCGAGATCAACTTCTACGCGTGCTCCGTCCGCTATATCGAGGGCGACCTCGACGCAACGTACGACTGGGGCGCGGATGTGATGTCGGACGTCTGGGATCCTAAGGCCGCGCGCCGCAAACTCAGAGCCCGACCGGAGATGCTTGTCTGCGATGCGCTACTCGACCAGGAAATTTTTGCGGGAGTGGGCAACATCATCAAGAACGAAGTGTTGTTCCGTATTCGACTGCATCCTGAAAGCACGATCGGTGGATTGTCTTCGCACAAGCTGGTTGAGCTGGTTACCCAAGCGCGCGAATACAGTTTTGATTTCCTGCGTTGGAAGCGCGCATTCGTTCTCCGCAAGCATTATCTGGTTCACACCAAGACGATCTGTCCGCGCTGCGATCTGCGCCTGCAATACCGGGCGCATCTTGGCGCAAAACGGCGACGAGCTTTTTTCTGCGAAAACTGTCAGATATTGCGTCGATAAAAGCTGCGACTCAGCCGCAAAAGGAGCTGGATCTTGGCAAGGAAGCCAATTGTTGCTGAAAGCGGCTCAATCCGCATCGGATGCGCCGGATGGTCGGTGCGCCTTGATCAATCGCCGCTTTTCGACGAGGGGGAAAGCCATCTCGCGCGATACGCAACGCGCTTCGACGCAGTGGAAATCAATTCTTCCTTCTATCGGCCCCACCAGCAAAAGACCTACGCGCGTTGGGCGGCTAAGGCACCGCCGGATTTCCGGTTTTCGGTGAAGTTCCCGAAGGCAATCACGCATAAAGCTCGTTTGAACGATGCTGACGAAGCCATCGCCAAATTCTGCAACGAGGTCGCGGGCCTTGGCGAGAAACTTGGCTGTGTGCTTGTGCAACTTCCGCCGAGCCTGGCATTTGACGCCGGGATCGCGGAAAAGTTTTTTGCGCGATTGCGTCAATCGACGACAGCTCCTGTCGCCTGCGAGCCCCGTCATCCGAGTTGGTTCAGCGCCGAAGTGGACAAGTTGTGGCGGCATTACCTCATCAATCGCGTTGCCGCAGATCCCGCACGTTGCCCAGAAGCATCCCACGTCGGCGGACACGGGCCATTGCGCTACTGGCGCTGGCACGGATCGCCGCGCATGTATTTCAGTGCGTACCAGGATGACGTACTGAAAAAACTGGCGCTGCAATTATGTTCGCATTCTGCGGCTGGACGGACAGCATGGTGCATCTTCGACAACACCGCTCTGGGCCACGCTGCAACAGATGCGATCAGACTGCGGGAGCTATGTGAAGTTGTTGCGTGCGAGTCGACACAGATCAATATTGCAACGGGGCGACCGTCAGCCTCGACTGAATAGCATTAACGACGTTATAAAAAAATTCATCCTGAGCGGCCCATGCTTGTACAACAACCTCGGGTGTTCTAATGGCTTCAAGGAGAGGAGAGGATCATGCCTCGCGGTGACAAATCCGGTTATACCGACAAGCAGAAGCGCCAGGCAGAGCATATCGAGGAGAGCGAGAAAAATGACGGCCGCTCAGCCTCGGCTTCAAAGCGCATCGCGTGGGCCACGGTCAACAAGCAGGACGGAGGCGGCAAAAAAAAACATCAACGGCAGCAAAGAAGAAGTAGCACTCGTCGAGAACCCACGGCTGAGCTGGATACGGGTTCGAATCATCCTGTCATGGAATGCGCTGGGGAAGATCGAAAGTAGTGGCAATCCGCTGGAAAGACATCAACGACTTACACTCGCCATACCTTCGCCCTTTCACAAGGAGCCTGTGATGCCACGCCCGATCTGGAGCGGTACATTGTCTTTTGGCCTTTTGAACATCCCCGTGCAATTGATGTCGGGGGAGCGACGCGTGGATCTGAGTTTCCGCATGCTCGACGCGCGCGACAAATCGCCGATTCGCTATGAGCGCGTCAATGCCGAAACCGGCGACGAAGTGCCATGGAAAGACATCGTCAAGGCATTCGAGTACGACAAGGGCAGCTACGTGGTACTGGAAGACAGCGACATCAAGGCAGCTGCAGCTTCCGAAGGGCGGGACGCCATCGAAGTCGAAGGATTCGTCGATCGCGATGCCATTGCCCCCTCGTATTTCGAAAAGCCATACATCCTCGTCCCTGCAAAGAAAGCCGAAAAGGGATACGTACTCTTGCGCGAAACCCTCAAGGAGATGGGCAAGATTGGCGTCGCGCGCGTCGTCATTCGCACGCGCGAGCACCTTGCTACAGTCATGCCGGATGGTGATGCGCTCGCCCTGATCCTGCTGCGATATCCACAGGAACTCATTCCGGCGGACGACTACAAGATCTCGGAGGGCAAGTTGTCGGATTACCGCATTGCGCCCAAGGAATTGGCGATGGCGAAGCAACTCATCGAATCAATGACGGGTGACTTCGATCCAGGCAAATATCGCGATGAATTCCGCGATCGATTGCAGGCGGTCATCCAGAAGCGCATGAAGAGCGGAGGCAAGGTCGCCAGGCACGAGGATGCTTCCGACGCGGTGCCCGATGGTGCAGCAACCAACGTCGTGGATTTCATGGAATTGCTGCAGAAGAGCTTGGCAAGCCAGCAACGGACGCCCGCCAAATCCGCGTCGGCTGCGAAGACGATCACCAAAAAGGCGGCGAATCGAGCGAAAGCCGCTCCACAGAAAGTTGCTACGAAGAAGCCCGCAAAATCCAAATCGACGAAGTCGCGCAAGGCAGGCTGATCCATGAGCCTGCGCGACTATGTGCGCAAGCGGCGGCTCAGCGAAACACCGGAGCCGAGGCCGGGCAAGCTTGCACCGACGACAAGGCATCTCCCCATTTTTGTGGTGCAACTCCACCACGCACGCGCGCGTCATTACGATTTCAGGTTGGAAGTCGGTGGCGTTCTCAAGAGCTGGGCCGTGCCGAAGGGACCATCGCTGCGTGCAGGCGAGCGCAGGCTTGCCGTCGAAGTCGAAGATCATCCTGTGTCGTATGCGGCATTCGAAGGCGACATTCCGCCGGGCCACTATGGAGCGGGGCATGTGGACCTTTTCGATCGAGGTACGTGGAAGGCGCAAGGCGATCCGGAATCCGCACTCAAGGCAGGCAAGCTGGAATTCGAACTCAATGGAAGCCGATTGCAGGGACAGTGGAAGTTGGTTCGCACGGCGATGAGCGGCAACAAGATGCAGTGGCTGCTGATCAAATCGCGCGATGCGCACGCCCGTGACGCCACGGCCGACGATCTGCTAGACGAGCCGGTGGCAAAAAGTGTCGATCGTGCTTTACCAAATAAGCCGAAGTCATCTGTGGATTCTTCCCGGATGCCTAAGACGCGCGCCAGGGACAAAAGTCCTCGCAACGATTCCATCCGCAAGCTGGCGGCAGCGCTACCGGGCGCGTCCACGCACGCAGTCCCGGATCGTTTTCGTCCCGAACTCTGCATCCTGCGGGCTGTTTCGCCGGAAGGAGAAGGATGGCTGCATGAGGTCAAGTGGGATGGTTATCGGCTGCTCGCTTCGATTGAAAAAGGGAAGGTTGCATTGCGATCGCGCAACGACCTGGAATGGACCAAGGATTTCCCAACGATTGTCCACGCATTAAAAACGCTCTCGCTCGACCAAGCGCAATTCGATGGCGAGCTCGTCGTACTCGATGCCAAGGGGCAAAGCGATTTCTCCGCGCTGCAACACGAGATCAAGGTAGGAGGTACGGGGAATCTCTCCTATCTGATCTTCGACCTGCTGGCGATTGAAGGAATCAACCTGACCCAATGCCGTCTTGCCGATCGCAAGACAATCCTCGATCAGGTTCTGGCACGTCGACCGCATCCGGCACTCGCCTTGAGCAAGCATGTGATCGGGCATGGCGCATTTGTTTTCGAAGCGAGCAGAAAGCAGGGCCTGGAAGGAATTGTCAGCAAGCGCGTCGATTCGTACTACGCCGCAGGCCGAACCGGTGATTGGGTAAAAGCCAAGCACGCGCTGAGCGACGATTTCATCATTGTCGGCATGACCAAGCCCAAAGGTGCGCGTGAAGGCTTCGGTGCGCTGCTGATGGCGCGCCGGGTAGAGCGCAATCTGGAATACGTGGGTCGGGTCGGGACTGGTTACGATGACGCAATGCTGCAGCGACTCGCGACCGCATTCAAGCCACTCGTCCAATCGTCTCCAACCGTTCGCTTGCCCGCGCACACGCCGCTGAAAGAACGCGACGTGACATGGCTGCTACCCGTCATGATCGCTGAAGTTGCCTTTCGCGGCTGGGCGAAGGAAGGGCTGCTGCGTCAAGCCAGCTTTCTTCGATTGCGCGAGGACAAGGACGCTGTCGACATCACATCTGCCGATACGGAAGAGGGCGGCGATAAAATGAAAGAGGATGCCGGCAAGAAATCCAAAGGCCGTACGGCGACCGGGGCGACGCATGCATCCGCGAAAATTACCCACAGTGAACGTTTGGTCTACCGCAGTGCGAGGATTAGCAAAGGGCAGGTCGCAGCGTATTACGAGGCGATTTCACCCATGCTGCTGCACGAGATCGGGCGAAGGCCCCTGTCGGTCGTGCGTTGCCCTGATGGTGCCGATGGCAAGAGCTTCTTCCAGAAGCACTACGCAAAGACCTTGGGAAAAAATGTTGACGCAATCGCAATCCACGAGGCCGATGGCGGCGAACAGAAATACATTGCGGTGCATGACACCGCGGGCGTACTCGATCTTGTCCAGATGAACGTCCTCGAATTCCATCCGTGGGGATGCGCGAGTGGCCGTCCGAAGCAGCCGGATCGCCTGGTCTTTGATCTTGATCCAGCGGAAGACGTTTCCTGGAAAGAAATTGTCCGTGCCGCACGCGATGTCCGTGCGCGACTGCAGGACACGGGGCTGGAAAGTTTTGTGCGGCTTTCGGGCGGCAAGGGAGTGCATGTCGTCGCGCCCATTGCGAGCGGCCCGGATTGGGACGAAGCCAAGGCATTCTGTCGTGCCTTCGCTACCGCGATGGCGACGGCCCAACCGGAGCGTTATCTGGCTACCGCCAGCAAAGCCCTGCGTACAGGCCGGATCTTCATCGACTGGCTACGCAACGGACGCGGCGCAACGAGTGTCGCGAGTTGGTCGCTGCGTGCCAGGGCAGGGGCTCCCGTTGCCATGCCGATCCAGTGGTCCGGTCTTGATCGCATCAAGGCGGCGAATGCGTACGATCTGACCAAGGCATTGGAAGCGTTCGAGCGAGGAGTGCAGCCATGGCAGCTATCCGAGCACCCATCGCAGAAGCTGCCGAAAGTCGCTTCGGCGGATTAATTCGTGGCTCCCACCAAAAACAATCGAGCACAGCAGGCGGGCCACCGTGATGAGGAATGCCGAGCGGAGCAACATCCGGTGCGAGCGTCCATGGCGCGTAGAATCCAGGTTGGCGAGTTGCGAAGCAGTCACCTGAGCGAGGGATGTTGCTTCGTCTATGTGCTTCCAAGTCGATACGAAGACATCCTCAAGCTGGGCTTCTCGCGTGAGCCACTCGAGCGGCTGCGTTCTCTGCATTGCCGCTTTTTTTCCTTTTTCAATCTGGACCGCGCGTGGCTGATCGAGACGGAGACGGTGCGTGACGCGCGTCGGCTTGAGCTCAGGCTCGCCGAACACATCGCTCTGCACAACGCGCCGGCCCCCTTGATCATTCGGCGAGCGGCCGCAGGCCATACCGAATGGTACCGGGGTGCGCATGCCGTGTTGGCAACTGCGACGGACGCGTTGCGCACCGAAGGATTCGTCGTGCACGCACCGGCAACTTCGTGGGTTCGCACGCGCCTGCTCGACACGAGCGATACCCTGTTTGGATGGTCGGGCGCGATGCTGGAAGGCATCGAATGGGCTGCTTGCGTTGGTGCACCGTCGGCAGCAATGGAACGCACATTGCAAGACGCCCTTGACGCCTATGATGCACTTGCCATCAATGTTCGGCAGTTGATCCCTGAAGCTGTGTGGGACTGGCATCGAGCGAAGCTCGATTCAGACCAGGGCTGACGCACGCCACACATCCAGCTTACAACTTCGCATAATGTGTATTATGTCATTTACACAGATGGTTCGGTGCCCTTGACGGTTCGGCTCGCGGCTTGTCCTGATTTTGTGGCCAAATACCCTCGCCGCCTGAATGCACTACCCGCTCCGCCATGCATCGAGTTGATGGTGGAACCATGTGTTCATGCACTGATGTTTTACGGTATCGGCCAGGCGCGGCAACGGCGATGCATCGCCGAAACGTACGTTCAATGCGTCGACCAAAGCGGCATTCCATTCGGCATGGAATTGCATTCCGATAATGCCTGACCCTATTGCGAACATCTGGTGCTCAGATGCAGCGCTTGATGCCAGCGTGCGCGCTTGGGGAGGCGGTATGAATGCATCCTCATGCCATTGCAGCGCGTCGATATGGCTGCCATCGACGAAATCGATGCGTGTCCATCCGGTCTCTGGTCGCTCAAGTCGATGCACGCGGCAACCGATGGCATCGGCAACCAGCTGCGCACCGAGGCAGATACCGAATGTCGGCGCTGCGTTGGCAAGGTGCTCGCGCAGCCACGCACGTTCGCGTTGCAGCCATTCGGGCCCATCGTTGACAGAGTACGGGCCGCCGAGCAGAACGCACGGGCGACCGGTTACTTCCGGCAAATCGCCAAGATCGGCACGATGAACGTCCAGTGCTATGCCGTGCCGGGCCGCCCATACGCCAAGTTCGCCAACTTCTTCGGACGGATGATGTTGCAAGACGGTCAGCCTGCTTTTCATCAGCTTGTCGGTCACATGGCTCCCTTGCCATCATCGCGTGTATCGTGGACAAGTATCGTGAAATTCTGGCGCGCCGGCGCCAGCCAGGGCCTCGGATGAATCTACGCGAAAGTTGGGTGTTGTTCGCATTCGGGTCGGCGTTCTTTGCCGGGTTGACCGCCGTGTTCGGCAAGATCGGCGTCGCCGGCATCAACTCGAATCTCGCGACGATGATCCGCACCGTCGTGATCCTGCTGGTGACCGCGGGCATCCTGTGGCTGCGCAATGAATGGAAGCCGACGGCAACGATTTCCCCGACGACATGGCTGTTCCTCGTCCTGTCGGGCATCGCCACCGGACTGTCGTGGCTGTGCTATTACCGTGCGCTGCAACTCGGCCCGGTCACGCGCGTCGCACCGATCGACAAGCTCAGCGTGGTGTTCGCGATCCTGCTCGGCGTGCTGTTCGTCGGCGAAGCGTTGACGTGGCAGGTGGTGGTCGGCGGCCTGCTGATCGTCGCCGGATCGATTGTGATGATCGCGTTCTGATAGCTGCAGTACATCGCGCGTCTTATCCGTGAAATGCCGTTCAACATCGATCCGCTATCCTTCAACAGATCCATCCAATCGGAATTCCATGCGTCCCCAGCCTGCGAAACTCGAAGAACAACTGCAACACATCCAACGTTCGGCGTTCGCCTACTTCCAGCACGAAACCAATCCGCTGAATGGTCTTGTGCTGGACAAGACCGAGCCAGCGTGGCCCGCGAGCATCGCTGCGACAGGCCTTGCGCTGGCCTCGTATCCGGTCGCGATCGAACGCGGCCTGATGACGAAGGACCACGCGATCGAACGCACACTCGCGACACTGCGGTTCTTCTGGAACAGCCCGCAAGGCACCGAGCCCGACGCCACCGGCTATCGCGGTTTCTACTACCACTTCCTCGACATGAACACCGGCAGGCGCGCATGGAATTGCGAGCTGTCGACCGTGGACAGCGCATTCCTGCTGGCCGGCATGCTGGCTGTGGCGGCGTATTTCGCCGACGATACCGCCGATCAGCGCGAGATCCGCACTCTCGCGAACGACCTCTACCTGCGCGCGGACTGGCAGTGGGCCCAGACTGGCGGCGACACGATTTGCCATGGATGGAAACCCGAATCCGGTTTCCTGAAATGCCGCTGGCAGGGCTACGACGAAGCACTGCTGCTCTACATGCTCGCGCTCGGTTCGCCGACTCATCCATTGCCTGCGAGCGCCTACGAGGCGTGGTGTTCGACCTACGAATGGAAGAACTGCTACGGCATCGACTATCTCTATGCGGGGCCGTTGTTCATTCATCAGTTATCGCACGTGTGGATCGATTTTCGCGGCATCCAGGACGCGTTCATGCGCGGCAAGGGCATGGACTATTTCGAGAACAGCCGCCGCGCCACGCACGTGCAGCAGCGGTATGCGATCGACAACCCACTGGGTTTCGATGGCTATTGCGGACACTGTTGGGGCATCACCGCAAGCGATGGTCCCGGCCCGGCCGAAGCGATGGTCCATGGAGTCGAGCGCCATTTCTACGACTATGAAGGACGCGGCGCACCATACGGCATCGACGACGGCACGCTGGCGCCGTGGGCGGTCGTCGCCTCGTTGCCTTTCGCACCGGAGATCGTGTTACCGGCCATGCATCACTACATGCACACGCTGGAATTGCACGACCACAACCGTTACGGCTTCAAGGCAACCTTCAACCCGAGCTTCCACGGAAAACCTGACTCGACTTGCGGCTGGATCTCACCGTGGTATTTCGGGCTGAA
This sequence comes from Lysobacterales bacterium, assembly GCA_038226665.1. GTDB lineage: Bacteria > Pseudomonadota > Gammaproteobacteria > Xanthomonadales > Xanthomonadaceae > SZAS-103. The sequence goes on from JBBRQI010000003.1 coordinate 91,250, forward strand.
TCTGGGCCCGGTCGTCTTGATGACCGAGAACTATCGTAGCGGCATGTTGTGGGAGCTGATGCGAGGCTGTCGGTACATAGTCGACGGCCTGCGTCGCGCAGGATTCGAGGGTGGCTGGCTGGAGACCGAAACACGGAAGGCATCATGACAAATGAGCGCAGCCGCAATCACGCGGACGCTTTCAACCTTCAACGACACAGGAGCAGCACGATGGATCTTGGAATGATCGGCCTCGGGCGCATGGGCGCCAACATGGCGCAGCGGTTGACGCGCAATAAACACCGCATCGTCGGCTTCGACCCGAATCCCGCCGCGCGCAAAAGCATTGAGGACAACGGTGCCGAATCGGCCGATTCGCTCGAAGCGATGGTCAGCAAGCTCGATGCGCCGCGCGTGGTGTGGATGATGGTGCCGGCAGGCGAGATCACCGACAACACCGTCACTGCCCTGCTCGCCTTGCTCGCGCCGGGTGATTGCATCATCGATGGCGGCAATTCCAACTACAAGGACACGCTACGCCGCGCGGCCGTGTGCGCCGGCAAGAAGATCGATTATGTCGACTCCGGCACCAGCGGCGGCGTGTGGGGACTCGAACAGGGTTACAGCCTGATGATCGGCGGCGAGGCAGCAGTCGTCGAGCGCCTGCGCCCGATCTTCGAAACACTCGCGCCTGGAACGGATCAGGGCTGGGGACGGGTCGGCCCGGTCGGTTCGGGACACTTCACCAAGATGATCCACAACGGCATCGAATACGGAATGATGCAGGCCTATGCGGAGGGATTCTCGATCCTGCAGCACAAGAAAGACTTCGCTCTCGACCTGCACCAGGTCGCCGAGATCTGGCGTTACGGCAGCGTCGTGCGCTCGTGGTTGCTCGACCTCACCTCCGATGCGCTCGGCAAGAACCCGACGATGACCGGCATCGCGCCGTATGTCGTCGATTCGGGCGAAGGCCGCTGGACCGTGGCCGAAGCGATCGATCTCGACGTGCCCGCGCCGATCATCACGCAATCCTTGATCGAACGCCTGCGTTCGCGCGATTCGGATTCATTCACCGACAAGCTGCTCGCGTCGATGCGCAACGAATTCGGCGGCCACGCGATCAAGAAAGAATAAGCGCGTCGCATCATGCAGGCAGTTGCCGAACAGATCGTGCGCTGGCATCCGGTCGCGGATGCGTCGGCGCTGCAACAGGCAGCGTATCGATGGATCGTCGACGCGTCCGTGCGCGCGATTGCGGAACGCGGACGTTTCACGATTGTCCTCGCCGGCGGCAATACGCCGCGTGGCGTTTACGCAATGTTGGGTCATCTCGACACGGATTGGTCGCGCTGGGACATCTGGTACGGCGATGAGCGTTGCGCCCTGCCCGACGATCCGGAACGCAACAGCATGATGGCGCGCGTTGCGTGGCTCGATTATGTGGCGATTCCACGCGAACAGATTCACGCGATCCCCACTGAACGCGGCGCCGAGGTTGCCGCGCATGCTTATGCCGATGCGTTGCGCAGCGTCGATGATTTCGATCTGGTGCTGCTCGGCATCGGCGAAGACGGACATACGGCGAGCCTGTTTCCGCTACACGACCTGGGCGCCGCCGCCGATGCAGCGGATGTTCTTGTCGTGTCCGACGCACCGAAGCCGCCACCGCAGCGTGTTTCGCTCAGCGCCGCGCGCATGGGCCGCGCGCGTGAAGTCTTGTTTCTGGTCGAAGGCGATTCCAAGCGCGATGCGGTGACGCGCTGGCGGGCACGGGACGATATTCCTGCGCGTGCAATCTGCCCGGCTGCCGGTGTCGATGTGCTGGTCGAAGCGTCCCTGCTGCAACCGCCGGCGTAATGGAAAACGCTGCAACCTGGATCATCGCGGCACTCACATCGCCAACGCGCAACACCCACTCGCGGGACTACTTTTTCTGCGTCGTGCGATGCGAATGCGTTGCATTGATCTCGCTGCCGCCACGCTGCCGGCAATCGTATCGCGTGGCGCGTATCGTACGCTGCGCGATCGTGTAGCGGGCTTTCTCGCCGAGTTGCCGTTCCTGCTTCGGCAACAGGCAGCGGACAAGCTTGTTGTCGTCTTTGATGACGATCGGCGTTTGCGCCATGGGTGTCGGCTGGCTCACATGTTCGTCAACTGCGTATTCGCCGCCGCGTGCGCGGCAGTCGGCTGGCGTGGTCTGTTCGGGACGGCGCGCGCCCATCATGGCGTGGCCGCCGACCGAGTGTATCTGCCCCGGCAGCATGCATTCCACGGTTTGCGCGGAATCGGCATCCGCAGCACGCGCTGCATGCGGCGCTGCGAACGAGGTCATCGCAATGGCGACAACCGCAAGCAGCATGCTGGCATGGAAGGACGGGCGTCGTGGCGTGAGGACGTTCATGGCGATGGCTTCCAGTCGAGGCGAGACGGTGCGAGGTACCCGGTGCGCAGCATAGACCCGATCGGGGGCCGTGCGCAGCAAGCCACGCGCGGCCCGGCATGCTATCCCCAATTCGAGCGCGTCATGGCAAGATCGGGGGCAACGCCGGTTTGATCTGGCATACCTGCCCATCGCCATGTACGAAAGCCGCTTGCATCCGCCGCTCCCGCTCCCACGCTTCTTGCGGCGGCTCATGTTGCATGCGTTTTTTTCCGCAATGCTGATCGTGGGATCGCTGGCGATGGGCATGGCCGGTTACGCGCATTTCGAGCACCTGCCATGGCGCGATGCTTTCCTGAATTCGGCGATGCTGCTTGGCGGCATGGGTCCGGTCGATCCCCCGCACACGAACGGAGGCAAGTTGTTCGCCGGTTTGTATGCGTTGTATGCGGGGCTGGTGTTCATCATCGGGGTCAGCGTCGTGCTCGCGCCGGTCGTGCATCGCGTGCTGCACAAGTTCCATTGGGACCAGCAGGATTGATTCGGGCTGCCGATGCGAATCCTTCCATTGCAGTGGCCGCGGGCTGCATGGTTTGAGGGTATCCTCCGGATGCGCCGCAGCCGCGGCATCGGGGAATGCGCATGGTCGTGAATGACGCAGGCGCTCGCAACACGAGCATGGTCGGTGGAGGTCCTGCGCTGTTGCGAGGGATTGGTTTCTGGGCGCTCACGGCATCCGTGCTCAACAACACGATCGGCGGCGGCGTCTTCGAAAATCCAGCCAGCCTGGCCAAGGATCTCGGAGCATTCGCACCCTATGTGATGTTCCTGGGCGCGCTGGTGTTCATACCTATTGCGTTGTGCTTTTCTGCGGCAGGCAGCCGCATCCACGCGACCGGTGGCGCGTACAGTTACGTCACCGCAGCATTCGGTCCATTCACCGGGTATCTGGTCGCGTCGTTCCTCTGGATATCGAACGTCGCCGCCAGTGGCGCGATCGCGGCATCGCTCTCCGATCAAGTCGCGTATTTCGCGCCGGTGTTCGCCGACCCGCTGCCGCGTACGGCATTCATCATCGGGACCTATCTGTTCCTCATCGCGGTCAATGCGCGCGGCGTGCGGATCGGCGCGCGCGCCATCATGGTCCTGGCGACGATCAAGTTGACGCCACTGATCCTGCTGGCCGTCGTCGGCCTGTTCTACATCCACCCGGTCTACCTGCACGTGGCCGCGTTGCCGCCACTGTCCGTGGTTGCCAGTTCCATGGGTTTGGTGCTGTTTGCCTACAGCGGCATGGAGACGGCCCTGCTCCCTTCCGGCGAAGTCAGCAATCCCAGCAGCAACGTCCCGAAGGCGACGCTCGCAGCGATCGCACTGGTGGTGCTGGTCTACGTCGGATTGCAAGTGGTGGCCCAGGGTGTCCTTGGAACCGCGCTGGCCGACAGTAAATCGCCGCTGGCCGAAGTGGCGGGCCTGATCGTTCCGGCGTTCCGGATCGTCCTGCTGTTCGCGGCGAGCGTATCCCTGTTCGGCTTCATGCAGAACGACATCTTCGGATCGTCGCGACTGCTGTACGCGCTGGCCCGCGATGGCTACCTGCCCTCGCCGCTCGCGCGCATTACCACGACCCATCGCGTGCCGCTTTTGGCGGTCGTGCTATATGCGATCGTCGCCACCGTGCTCGCGATCAAGGGCGAGTTCACCGGCTTGGCGTTGTTTTCAGGCAAAGCGATCTGCCTGGTCTACATCGGCGTGTGCATCGCTTCCTGGTACCTGCAACGGCTCGACCTGCGTGGCGAAGGCAAGCCCTTCATGCTGCATGGCGGCCCGGTCATCCCACTGATCGGCTGCGCGAGCATGGTGTGGATCCTGAGCACGATGTCGTCCGCCGAATGGATCGCCCTTGGCGGTGCCTTGGTTGCGGTGATCCTTATCTACGGCATCGTGGATTGGCCGCGCGGAAGAAGCGTCCTGCTCGGTCGGGAATGATCGGATGCGAACGATCAGGCCGCAGACAGCCTGATCAATCCATCCCTCAGCCCATCTCCCTTTGCCGCAGATAGCGCTTGATCAACGTGTTGGTGGAACTGTCGTGGACGAGTTTCGGCGGCTTGGTTGATGTCAATTCTGCAGCAGTGGTCTTGGCGAGTTGCTTGCCGAGTTCCACGCCCCACTGGTCGAACGAATCGATGTTCCAGATCGCGCCCTGCACGAACACGCTGTGTTCGTAGAGTGCGATCAACGCCCCAAGCGTATTGGGATTCAGGCGTTCGGCGAGGATGGTGTTGCTCGGCCGGTTGCCTTCGCAGACGCGGTGCGGCACCAGCCCAGGCGGCGTGCCTTCGGCGGTGACCTGCTCGACGGTCTTGCCGAACGCGAGCGCTTCGCTCTGCGCGAACATGTTCGCCATCAGCAGGTCGTGCTGTTCGCCAAGTACATTCATCGGTTCGCAGAATCCGATGAAATCGCAGGGGATCAATCGCGTGCCCTGGTGGAGCAACTGATAGAACGAATGCTGCCCATTCGTGCCCGGTTCGCCCCAGTAAATCGGCGCGGTTTCGAAATCGACGAGGGTGCCATCAAGGCAGACGTGCTTGCCGTTGCTCTCCATCACGAGCTGCTGCAGGTAGGCCGGAAAGCGCTTGAGGTATTGCGCGTAGGGCAACACCGCAACGGTCTCGGCGCCGACCAGGAAGTTGTTGTTCCACACCGCGAGCATGCCCATCAGCAACGGCATGTTGCGCTCGGGCGGCGCGCTGCGGAAGTGGTTGTCCATCGCGTGGAAGCCGGCCAGCATCGCGTGGAAGTGATCCGGCCCGATCGCGATCATGGTGGACAAGCCGATCGCCGAATCCATCGAATAGCGACCGCCGACCCAATCCCAGAAACCGAACATGTTCGCAGTGTCGATGCCGAATTTCTTGACTTCCTCGGTGTTCGTCGAAACGGCGACGAAATGCCTGGCGACCGCCTTCTCGTCGCGCAGCGCGGCCACGCACCACTTGCGCGCAGCGTTGGCATTGGTCAGCGTTTCGAGCGTAGTGAAGGTCTTCGAGCAGACGATGAACAACGTTTCGGCTGGATTGAGGTCGCGCGTCGCCTCGATGAAATCGGTGCCGTCGACGTTCGACACGAAACGGAACGTCAGGTCGCGCTGGCTGAAGTTCTTCAACGCTTCGTAAGCCATCACCGGCCCGAGATCGGAGCCGCCGATGCCGATGCTGATGACGTTGCGGATGCGATGGCCTGTGTGCCCTTTCCACGAGCCGCTGCGCACCTGAGCGGCGAACGCGACCATCTTCTGCAACACGGCATGGACGTCGGGGACGACATTGCGTCCATCGACGTCGTAGCGCACGTGCGCTGGCGCGCGCAACGCCATATGCATCACGGCGCGGTTCTCGGTCGTGTTGATCTTCTCGCCCCGGAACATCGCATCGCGGCGTTCGGTCACGCCGCATGCGGTCGCGAGCTTGAGCAGCAGCGCGATGGTTTCATCGGTGACGCGGTTCTTGGAGTAATCCAGGTACAGGCCGGCCGCCTCGACGCACATCTTTCCTCCGCGTCGATCATCGGCAGCGAACAGGTCGCGCAGATGCGCTGTCCCGGCCTTGGCCGCGTGCAATTTAAGCGCCTGCCATTCCGGCCGCGCGGTCGTCCTGGGTTGTTTCGCGCCGCCGCGTGCGGGTGTGGTCGGAATGGCCATCACGCACCACCTGCGCTGGCCAGTGCATTGCTCTTGTCGGCGATGCGTTGCATAAGTTCCCCCCAGGATTTCACGAATGAGGCAGCGCCCTCCTTTTGCAATTGCAATGCGAGTGCGCCGATGTCGATGCCGGCCTCTGCGAAACGCGCGAGCGTCGCTTCCGCGTCGCCACCGTCGGCAGCCATTGCAACACCGACAACGCCATGATCAGCGAATGCGCGCAGGGTTTTTTCGGGCATCGTGTTGATCGTATCCGGCGCGGCGAATGCCTGGATGTACAGCGTATCCGGAGCGTTGGGGTCCTTGGTGCCGGTGCTCGCCCACAGCAGGCGCTGCGGATGCGCGCCCTGCGCCGCGAGCCTGGTCCAGCGATCCGAGGCCAGCAGTTCGCGATACGCACGATACGTGTGTTGACCGATCGCGATGCCGAGCTTGTTGCGCAGTTCGACCGGCACTTTTTCAGCAACTGATTTGTCCCAGCGGCTGATGAACAGCGATGCCACCGATTCGACCTTCGGATCGAGTCCGGCAGCGATGCGGCGTTCGATCCCGCGCCGGTAGGCGTCGGCCGCGGCGAGATATTGTTCGCGCGAAAACAGCAACGTCACGTTGATCGGTACGCCAGCGAAGACCGCCTCCTCGATCGCTGGAAGACCTTCGGGCGTGCCCGGTATTTTCACGAACAGGTTCGGTCGATCGGCCAACGCATGGATCTGTTTCGCTGCGGCAATCGTGCCTGCGGTATCCGCAGCGAGCAGCGGCGAGACTTCCATCGACACCCAACCATCAATGTGGTCGGTCGATTCAAACGCAGGCCGGAACAGATCGGCTGCGCGGCGCAAGTCTTCCAGTGCCAGTTCGATGAACAGCGCTTCACCCGACGTGCCGGCCTTCGCTTTTGCGCGGATGCCTTCGTCGTAGGCATTGGTGCCGCCGATGGCTTCGTCGAAAATAGTCGGATTCGACGTGAGGCCGGTGACGGAAAAATTCTCGATGTAATCGCGCAACGTTCCATTGTTGAGGATTTCACGGGTGATGTTGTCGAGCCAGAGGCTCTGGCCGAGATCGTGCAGTTGCTGGGTCGGTTTCATGTGCGCTCCATTCTTCGTTGTTCGGTGATCATGATCCGGTTGCCGTTACCTAGCTGTGTGCCAGTGCATCCGGCGTGCCATGAAGAAACCATGCGAGATCGAGGCCGCAAAGATCGCCGATGCGTTCGATCGTGCGATCAGGCGAAGGATCGATCGGCGTATTCGCGGACTCGATCGCGTAATGCCCTTGCCGCACGAACACGGTGGTCAGATTGTCGCCCATCACGCGCTTCATCGCCGCGAGCAACTGGGGTTTGTCGTCGATCATCACGTGATGCGTAGCCGGGAAACGCACCTGCATCGCCGGCAGACTCCTTTCCTTGTGCATGCAAACGATCACGCGGCCATCGAGGGCGTCCCAGATACCCGAACGCTGGATCTTGCGCGGCTGGAACACGACATCGCCATCCGACAGCACGGCCGGCAAGCCCAGCGTTCGCAGGTGTGCGATCGCTTCCAGCGTTTTTGGATAAAAACGTTGCGCGAATGGGTACTCGAGCAGGAAGCCCGAGATCAGCAGCAGTTTCGGATCGTCATCGATTTGCTGGCGAAACTGTTGCAACGCCGCCAGGTAATCCGCGTAGCCAAGTTGCTTGCGCAGATCGTTGTAGATCGTCCAGTAACGCTCGCATTCGGTGGTGCCGAAATCCTCCGTGAGCCGACCGCGCAGATCCGCGGCGAAGCGATCGTTGTCGAGCAGGGTGTTGTCGACGTCGAGCAGGAACACCACCTCGGTCGTCAACACGGCTGGCTCTCCTCAGGCTTCGGATCGTGCCAGCCTTCCCTGCTTGCGACGACCTTCGCTGCGGCTGCCGGCCCCCAAGTACCAGGTTGGTAAATGGTTGGCGGCTCGATGTGCACGCCATGCGCGCCGCCCAGGATCGGATCGACCACGCGCCACGCAGCCTCGACCGAATCGTCGCGCGTGAACAGCGACGCATCGCCGCGGATCGCATCGCCAAGCAAGCGCTCATACGGTGATTTCTCGCGTTGAAGGCGGCTGCGCGCAATCAGTTCCACGTTTTCACCCTGCATTTCCTCGCCAGCTTTCTTGACCCGTGCGCCGGCCGAGATCACCACTTCCGGGCTCAGGCGGAAGCGGAAATAATTCGATTCATGCGCGGTGATCTCATCGAAGATCGCGAGCGGAGGACGCTTGAGATCGACCACGACTTCGGTCGTGGTGATCGGCAAGTTCTTGCCAGCGCGGATATAGAACGGCACGCCGGCCCACCGCCAAGTATCGATGTGCAGGCGCAGCGCTGCGAAGGTTTCGACCTGCGAATCCCCGGCAACGCCTTTCTCGTCCAGATAGCCACGGAATTGCCCGCGCACGACTTCCTTCGGATCCAGCGGGCGCATGGCGCGGAACAGCCGCAGCTTTTCGGCGCGCATCGCTTCGGCATCGCGCCCGACCGGCGCATCCATCGCGAGCAGCGCGATCACCTGCAACAGGTGGTTCTGCACCACGTCGCGGATCGCGCCGACCTCCTCATAGAAACTGCCGCGGCCTTCCACGCCGAAATTCTCGGCCATCGTAATCTGCACGCTGTCGACGTAACTGCGGTTCCAGATCGGTTCGAGGAAGGTATTCGCAAAGCGGAAATACAGCAGGTTCTGCACCGCTTCCTTGCCGAGGTAATGATCGATGCGGAAGATCGATTCTTCGGGAAACACCGCATGCAGCGTCGCATTGAGATCCTGAGCGGACGCAAGATCGCGTCCGAAGGGCTTCTCCACGATCACCCTCGAATCCTTGGCGCAGCCGGAGTTTGCAAGGTGCTGCACGACGACCGGGAACATGCTCGGTGGTATCGCGAAATAATGGATCGGCCGCGAACGCCCGCTGAGTGCTTCACGAAGCTTTTCGTAGGTCGCGAGGTCGTTGTAGTCGCCATCGATGTATTGCAGCAGCGAGGAAAGTTTCGCGAACGCATCGGGATCGAGCTTGTCGTTCTTTTCGATGCTGTCGCGTGCGCGCGCGCGCAACTGTTCCAGCGTCCAACCCGCACGCGCCACGCCTACGATAGGCAGGTCGAAGCCATCGCGCTTGATCATCGCCTGCAACGCGGGAAAAATTTTCTTGTAGGCGAGGTCGCCGGTCGCACCGAAGAAAACGAAAGCATCCGAACAAGGTATCGCCATTTCGATTCACCTCTCCATGGTTATCGTCGGCGCCACGGCCTGATCGGCTGGCGCGGTGGATCGCAGTTCCAAGACTAGCAAGATCGTTCGCCCAAGGCTGGAGCGCAGTTGATGAAGGATATTATGGAAACGGCAAACGAAAAACCCGGCACCAGGCCGGGTTTCGTAGACTGCTCGTTCGGTTGCCGCTGCAAACTGGCGTCCCCACGGGGATTCGAACCCCGGTCGCGTCCGTGAAAGGGACGTGTCCTAGGCCTCTAGACGATGGGGACAGAGGCAGTTGTTTCAGAAACCGCAAACTTATTGGTGGAGCTAATCGGGATCGAACCGATGACCTCTACAATGCCATTGTAGCGCTCTCCCAGCTGAGCTATAGCCCCACGTGCTGGCGAACGCGAAGGATACTGGTGCGTCATGTTTGCGTCAAGCAAGACGCGGCTGCGCGTTAAGCTCGCGCATTGCTCGCGACAGGTTCGAGCAGTTGCAGTTGGCGCCACGAATGGCCCTGCTCGCCCAGGTATTCCAGCCATTTGCTGAAGAACACATTCATGCGCATGCGATGGTCGATGATCGTCGCCAGCGGCGGATGCAGCCCGAGTACGTCCTGCCATTGCCGGCCGACGTAGCAATGGGTCACTTCGGCCTGCTGCGCATCGCGGTAATGGCGCACGTAGGCCGACGGGTCCGGCTGGCCGGTGGCATCGTCGCGCAATTGCGCATACGCCAGTCGCAGTTCGATCGTGTAGGGATGGCGCTCGACCACGTCCAGGCGCAGATCAAGTCCATCGTTTCCACGCGAGACATGGCTTCCAACCGCCAATTGTTCGGGTTCGAACATGCGCTGCAGGCGGCCATGGTTTTCCGCGTACAACGCCATCATCCACGCGAAACGGCTCAGTCGCGGAATGCGCAACGACGGGGTGGACGGCGAGTGCGTGATGCTGGACATGGCCCGATGCTAGCACGCGATTTCATGCATTCCGCAAGCTTGTCAGAACGCTTTTTGCGTCGCACACTCAACGTCTCCGGCACGCCCGATCCATCGTTCGGTTGCTTGCTCAGAACATGTGCCGCTGGATGCCCAGCGCGGTGAGCACCTTGCTCGCGATTTCCTCGATCGATGTATGCGTGGTGCTGAGCATCGGGATGCGCTCGGCGCGAAACAGCGTTTCGGCCTCGGCAACTTCGAGGCGGCATTGTTCGATCGTCGCGTAACGACTGTCGGGCTTGCGTTCCTGGCGGATCTGCCGCAGCCGCACGGGATCGATCGTCAGGCCGTAAAGCTTGCTGCGATGGGCGCGCAAACGCTTCGGCAATTCCTTGCCTTCAAGGTCGTCCTCGGTCAGCGGATAGTTCGCTGCACGCACGCCGTAGTGCAGCGCGAGGTACAGGCAGGTCGGCGTCTTGCCCGAACGCGACACGCCGACCAGGATCAGATCCGCCTCGTTGTAATTCACGTTGCCGCCATCGTCGTGGGTCAGGGCGTAATTCGTTGCGTTGATGCGCTGCTCGTACGCGGCGAAATCGACCATGCCGTGCGCGTGCCCTACGTGGCGCTCGCGCTGCTGGCCAAGCTCGGCTTCGAGCCTGCCGATAAAGGGGCCGAACACATCGAGCACGAGCGCCCCGCTCTCTTCGAGCGTCCCCGTGACGGATTCGTCGACGACGGAACTGATGATGATTGGCCGGACGCCGCGCGCTTCGCCGGCAGCGATCACCTGGCGCACGACCTCGCGCGCCTTGTCCAGCGTATCGATGAACGAGAATCGCTGGGTAGCGAAATGCAGCCCTTCGAACTGGGTCAGCAGGCTGTGGCCGATGGTTTCGGCGGTGATGCCGGTGCCGTCGGAAATATAGAAAACCAGCCGATCGCTCATGCATTCAATCCTTGATCGTTGCGCCAGTGGTGCAGGCTATCGCGCCGTTCGCTGAACCGCACAATCGCAGCAAGCTTGTACGAAAACACCTCGGCCCGCAAAATATGCAGACTTTGCGCATTCCTTGCGCTTTGCCATCCGATGGGAGTCCGACGTTGACCCAGCATGTGCTTTGGTTGGACCAGTTGCGCCTGACCGACCTCGCCCAGGTCGGCGGCAAGAATTCCTCGCTTGGCGAGATGATCGGCAGCCTGAGCAACCTCGGTGTGTCGGTGCCCGGTGGATTCGCAACCACCGCCGAAGCGTTCCAGGACTTCATCGCCGAAAACAACCTCGGCCAGCGCATGCAGGATCGTCTTGCGACGCTCAACGTCGAGGATGTCGCAGAACTCACGCGCGCCGGTACGGAGATTCGCGGGTGGATTTCCGACGCACCATTGCCGGCAGCACTCGAGACTGCGATTCGCGACGCCTATGCGAAATTGTGCAAGGACGCTGGCGCATCCGACATCGCCGTGGCTGTCCGCTCATCGGCGACAGCCGAAGACTTGCCCGACGCGAGCTTCGCCGGCCAGCAGGAAACCTATCTCAACGTGACCGGCGTCGATGATGTCGTGCGCAAGGTCAAGGACGTGTTCGCGTCGCTCTACAACGACCGCGCTATCGCTTATCGCGTGCATCACGGCTACAAGCACGAGGACGTATTCCTGTCGGCCGGCGTGCAGCTGATGGTGCGTTCGGACATCGGCGCATCCGGCGTACTGTTCACCCTCGACACCGAATCCGGATTCCGCGATGTGGTGTTCATCACCGCAAGTTACGGCCTCGGCGAAAACGTCGTGCAGGGCGCGGTGAATCCCGACGAGTTCTACGTCTACAAGCCGACGTTGCGCGCAGGCAAACACGCTGTCCTGCGGCGCACGCTCGGATCGAAGGCGATCCGCATGGTGTATTCGGACGTGCCCGGCGAACGCGTGCGCAACGAAGACACGCCAGCGGAATTGCGCAATCGATTTGCCATCGACGATGCCGATGTCGAAGAGCTGGCACGGCAGGCGCTGAAGATCGAGGAACACTACGGTCGCCCGATGGACATCGAGTGGGCGAAGGATGGCAACAGCGGGCGCATCTACATCGTGCAGGCACGGCCGGAAACGGTGAAATCGCGTACGCGCACGACCCAGATCGAACGCTACAGTTTTTCAGAGCATGGCCTGTCCGAACGCGGACCCGTGCTGTGTGAGGGACGATCGATCGGCCAGAAGATCGGTAGCGGCAAGGCGCGCATCGTGCGCACACTCGCCGAGATGGAAAAAGTGCAGCCGGGCGACGTGCTCGTCGCCGACATGACCGATCCCGACTGGGAGCCGATCATGAAGCGCGCCGCGGCGATCGTCACCAATCGCGGCGGACGCACTTGCCACGCGGCGATCATCGCGCGCGAACTCGGCGTACCTGCGGTCGTCGGCTGTGGCAATGCGCTTGACACGATTCCCGATGGCCAAGATGTCACAGTGTCCTGCGCCGAAGGCGATACCGGCACGATCTACAAGGGTCTGTTGCCGTTCGAGCGCATCACCGCCGACCTCGACAAGATGCCGCCTGCTCCGCTCAAGATCATGATGAATGTCGGCAACCCTGAGCGCGCGTTCGATTTCGCGCAGTTGCCGAACCAGGGCGTTGGCCTTGCGCGACTTGAATTCATCATCGCGCGGCAGATCGGCGTGCATCCGAAAGCATTGCTCGAATACGATCGCCAACCGCGCGACATCAAGGAACAGATCGATGCCTTGATCGCCGGCTACGCCGATCCGGTGAGCTATTACGTCGAACGTCTGGTCGAAGGCATCGCGACCTTGACTGCTGCGTTTGCGCCGAACCCGGTGATCGTGCGGCTGTCGGATTTCAAGTCGAACGAATACGCGAACCTCGTCGGCGGCAAGCAGTACGAGCCGCACGAGGAAAACCCGATGATCGGATTCCGCGGCGCATCGCGCTATGTCGATCCGAGTTTCGCCGACTGCTTCGCGCTCGAATGCCGCGCGGTGAAAAAAGTGCGCGAGGAAATGGGCCTCACGAATTGCTGGGTGATGATCCCGTTCGTACGCACGCTCGATGAAGGCCGCAAGGTCATCGAGGTGCTGGAGAAGAACGGCCTCAAGCGTGGCGAGAACGGCTTGAAGCTCATCATGATGTGCGAACTGCCGTCGAACGCGCTGCTCGCTGACGAATTCCTCGAATTGTTCGATGGTTTCTCGATTGGCTCCAACGACCTGACCCAGCTCACTCTCGGTCTTGATCGCGACTCCGGCATCGTCGCGCACCTGTTCGACGAACGCGATGCAGCGGTCAAGAAGCTGCTGTCTATGGCGATCAAGTCCGCGCGTACCAAAGGCAAATACATCGGCATTTGCGGGCAAGGCCCGTCCGATCATCCCGACCTTGCCGAATGGCTGATGCAGCAAGGCATCGAGTCGGTATCGCTGAATCCGGACACGGTCGTGGATACCTGGCTGCGTCTCGCGAAGCTCAAGGGTGCGTAACTTGCCGGCTCCCGCGTCACCGCTGCAACCATTCATCCAGCAACCGGTCGTCGCATCCACGCGCTTGCTGGACCGGCTGCACCACATCGACTGGGTCGAACTCGGTACCGAATGGGGCGTCAGGCTCGGCAGCGGCCTGGTGCTGCTGATCGCCGGCATGTGGCTGGCGAAATGGCTCGGGCGCCTGGTCACGAAATTACTTGCACGCTTCGGCGTGGAAGCGATCCTCACCAGTTTCCTCGGCAACATCGCGCGCGCGGTCTTGTTGGTCGTCGTGTTCATCGCGACGCTGGAAATCATCGGCGCACCGACCAATTCCCTGCTCGCCGTGATCGGTGCGGCGGGCCTGGGCATCGGCCTTGCGATGAAGGATTCGCTGTCGAACATCGCCTCGGGCGTGATGCTGATCGCGCTGCGTCCATTTCGTTCCGGCGACGAAGTGCAGGTCGCAATGCTCAACGGAATCGTCGAGCAGGTGCGCATCTTCCAGACCGTATTGCGCACGTTCGACAACCGCGTGATCATCCTGCCGAACAGTCTGATCACCAACGCGCCGATCACCAACTACACCGCACGCAACAAGCGTCGCATCGACCTGACGATCGGCATCGGCTACGACGACGACATCCGCGCTGCGCGCGAAACACTCATCGCCGCCGCGCGCGGCAACGTGCGCGTGCTCAAGGATCCAGCTCCCGACGTGATGGTATCGGCGCTCGCCGAAAGCAGCGTGGACATCGTTTTGCGCGCATGGGTTGCGACCAGCGACTACGCGATCGCGAAGAGCGAACTCCTCGAATCCGCGCGCACCGCACTCGGCGAACACGGCGTCACCATTCCATTCCCGCAACAGGATCTGCACGTGTTCCACCACGGCGTCGTGGATGCGCAACAGGGCGAACGACTGCTCAACGACGCTGTGCGACGCAAGGCGCCAGCGAAGCCCATCATGTCGTCGAGCGCGTCCATTGTCGATGACGCACCTGCGACGCCAGCGGGCATGCCTAGCACGCCGGAAAGCTGAGCGATTCGTTGCGATTGGGTGCGGCGCGTCTTGGTTGCACCACATGCCCAGGGAACAAGATGCTCAGGAGATCTCGCCGCCGAGCCTTCCCATGAACTGGCGGTAGTAGCGCAACTCCGCCACCGAATCGCGGATGTCGCTCAGCGCAGTGTGCGCGGAATCCTTGACGAAGCCCTTCGGCACATCCGGCGCCCAGCGCCGTGCGAGTTCCTTGATCGTGCTCACGTCAAGGTTGCGGTAGTGGAAATAGCGCTCGAGCCGCGGCATTCCACGAACCAGGAAACGCCGGTCCTGACAGATCGAATTGCCGCAG
Source organism: Lysobacterales bacterium (assembly GCA_038226665.1). GTDB lineage: Bacteria > Pseudomonadota > Gammaproteobacteria > Xanthomonadales > Xanthomonadaceae > SZAS-103. The sequence goes on from JBBRQI010000003.1 coordinate 106,311, forward strand.
ATCGGCGATTTGTTTGCCGGAATCCACTTCGCAAGGAATTCCACGGTCAGCGCTTCCGCAGTCACGAGCGAAGTCGTCGAATCCAGCACGCGCTGCCACAAGCCCGACTTCGTGTGCTGGTTACGATTCCAGTCGTCCATCGCTTCGAGGCGTGCAAGCGGATGCTGGATCGCCAACTCCGGGCCTTCGGCAAGGATGTTGAGTTCCTTGTCGGTCACCAGCGTCGCGATTTCGATGATTGCATCGGTATCCGGATCGAGCCCGGTCATTTCAAGGTCGATCCAGATCAGGTTGTCGTCATCGGGATGGGTCTGGTCGGGAATGGTCGGCATGGATTCGCACGGATGGGAACTGCGTGCATGATAGCGTTCCCAGCCTGCGGAGCGCGCCCATGCCCTTGCCGATCGGCACCGACAGCAGCCACTACGCCGTGGTCTCGGCGATGATCACGCCAGCCTTTTTCCTGACTGCGACGAGCTCGCTACTGGCGACATCGAATGCACGGCTGTCGCGGGTGGTGGACCGGATGCGCCTGGACATCGTCGAACTCAAGCGCTCTGCCGTAGAGGCGGAGGGAGAGCTGCGTCGACGCGTCGACCTGCACCGCAAGCGTTCTCGCCTCGTCCTGGCCGCACTCAGGCTTTTGTATGGTGCCGTCACGGCATTCGTCGGCACCAGCATGGCGATCGCCGCCGACGGCGTGCTCGGATGGCACATCGACTTCCTGCCGATGCTGTTCGCGATCCTCGGCGTGCTGCTGATGTTCATCGCATCGCTGTGCCTCGGCCACGAAGCGAGCATGGCCCTGTCGATGCTGGAAGCGGATCTTGACCGGCAACTCGCACGCGATCGCACGGATCACGCAAACGATTAGACGTGCTGCGTTCTCAAGCTGGCGGCTTGCCGCGCTTGCGACGGAAATATGCGGTCAACTTCGACCCGGCTTCATCGGCCAGCAATCCGCCCTGCACTTGCACGCGATGGTTGTGACGCGGATCGCCAAGCAGGTCGAACACACTGCCGGCCGCGCCGGTCTTGGGATCGGACGCGGCGAATACGACCCTCGCGATGCGCGCATGCACCAGCGCCATCGCGCACATCGCGCACGGTTCCAGCGTCACGTACAGAGTGCAGCCGATTAAGCGATGGTTGCCTATGGTCTTTCCGGCCTGCCGCATTGCGACGATCTCGGCATGCGCGCTCGGATCGTGGTCGATGATGTTGCGGTTGGAGCCTACGCCAATGATCGCGCCATCGGCCGAAACGAGCACCGCGCCAACCGGAATTTCATCGTCGTCGCGCTCTGCGCGTTCGGCGAGCGCGAGTGCATGGCGCATCCAGCGTTCGTCATCGTTCGGAGCGCCGTCGAGATCGATCATTCCCACTCGATCGTCGCGGGGGGTTTTCCACTGATGTCATAAACAACGCGAGAAATACCTTTTAACTCATTGATAATTCTGCGTGAAACAGTATCGAGAAACGCATACGGAAGATGCGCCCAGTGCGCCGTCATAAAGTCGATGGTCTCGACCGCACGCAACGCGATCACCCATTCGTAGGCGCGCGCATCGCCGACCACGCCGACCGATTTCACCGGCAGGAACACTGCGAACGCCTGGCTGGTCTTGTCGTAAAGATCGGCCTTGCGCAGTTCCTCGATGAAGATCGCGTCGGCCTGCGCAAGCAATTCGGCATATTCGCGCTTGACCTCACCCAGAATCCGCACACCGAGCCCCGGTCCCGGGAACGGATGCCGATAGACCATCGTGCGTGGCAGGCCAAGTTCGACGCCGATGCGGCGTACTTCGTCCTTGAACAGTTCGCGCAGAGGTTCCACCAGGCCGAGCTTCATGTGCTCTGGGAGGCCGCCGACGTTATGGTGCGACTTGATGACGTGTGCCTTGCCGGTCTTGCTGCCGGCCGACTCGATCACGTCGGGATAGATCGTGCCTTGCGCGAGCCATTTCACGCGACCGTTCGCCGAAGCATCGAGCTTCCCGGATTCTTCTTCGAAGATGTCGACGAAGAGCTTGCCAATGATCTTGCGCTTGGCTTCGGGGTCGCTGACGCCAGCCAGCGCCGCGAAATATCGGTCGGCTGCGTTGACGCGGATGATCTTGATGCCAAGACCATTGCTGCCGCTGGCCGCATCGGCGAACGCCGCCATCACCTGGTCGCCTTCCTTCCAGCGCAACAAGCCGGTGTCCACGAACACGCAGGTGAGCTTGTCGCCGAGCGCACGATGCAGCAGCGCCGCGACCACCGACGAATCGACGCCGCCGGACAGACCCAGCAGCACATGATCGTCGCCGACTTGGGCACGCACGCGGGCGATCTGGTCTTCGACGATGTTCGCGGCGGTCCATAGGGTCTTGCAACCGCAGATATCGACGACGAAACGCTCCAGCATCGCTGCACCCGATTTCGTGTGCGTGACTTCGGGATGGAACTGCACGCCATACCAGTGCTTGGTTTCGTCGGCCATCGCGGCGATCGCGACGCTTTCGGTGCGCGCAGTGGCGCGGAAACCGGGTGGGGTCGCGGTCACGCGATCGCCGTGGCTCATCCATGCGCCGAGGCGAGGTGGCGATCCGGGAAAATCTTTCATGTCGTCGAGCAACGCGCAGGCGCGCAGCACTTCGACTTCGGCGTAACCGTATTCGCGGTGATGGTCGCCTTCGACCTTGCCGCCGAGTTGCGCGGCCATGGTCTGCATGCCGTAGCAGATGCCGAGCAACGGCACGCTCGCATCGAACGCCTGCTGCGGCGCGCGCGGCGAGTCCGTTTCGAGTGTCGATTCGGGACCGCCGGACAGGATGATGCCCTTCGGCGCGAACGCCGCGATCTGCGCGGGATCGTGATCCCATGCCCAGATCTCGCAATACACGCCAAGCTCGCGGATGCGCCGCGCGATCAACTGCGTGTATTGCGCGCCAAAGTCGAGGATCAGGATCTTGTCGCCATGGATGTCGGTCATTGACTCGCAATCTTTGGGCGTCGGCCCGTTGCTAAATATTTTTCGAGAGCGCGACTATATTCAATCTTGCTCACGTCATCCGATAATTCGGCGGCTCTTTGGTGATTTGCACATCATGCACATGGCTTTCGCGCACGCCTGCGTTGCTGACCTGCACGAAGTTCGGCTTGGCACGCATTTCCTCGATGGACGCGCAACCGACATAGCCCATCGACGCGCGCAGTCCACCCACAAGCTGATGCACGATGTTGCGCAACGTGCCGCGATACGGGACGCGCCCTTCGATACCTTCGGGCACGAGCTTGTCGGCGTCGGATGCGTCCTGGAAGTAACGGTCCTTGCTGCCCTGCTCCATTGCGCCGATCGAACCCATGCCGCGATAGCTCTTGTAGCTGCGACCCTGGAACAGTTCGATTTCGCCCGGCGCCTCTTCCGTACCTGCAAACAAGCCGCCGATCATCACCGTAGCTGCGCCGGCGGCAATCGCTTTGGCGATGTCGCCCGAATAGCGGATTCCACCATCGGCGATCAACGGGATGCGATCCTGCAACGCGTTGGCGACCATAGCGACCGCAGTGATCTGCGGCACGCCGACGCCGGCAACGATGCGAGTGGTGCAGATTGACCCCGGGCCGACGCCGACTTTCACTGCATCCGCGCCTGCGTCCATCAATGCGAGCGCTGCGTCGCCGGTGACGATGTTGCCGCCGATCACCTGCACCTGCGGATATTTTTTCTTGACCCATGCGACGCGATCGAGCACCCCCTGCGAATGCCCATGCGCTGTATCGACCACGATCACGTCGACGCCCGCATGCACGAGCGCCGCAACGCGCGCTTCGGTGTCGCCGCCAACCCCGACCGCTGCGCCAACGCACAAACGCTCGGAGGAATCCTTCGCCGAATCCGGATTGTCCCGCGCCTTCTGGATATCCTTGACCGTGATCAACCCGCGCAATTCGAAGCCGTCGTTGACGACGAGGACTTTCTCGATGCGGTGCTTGTGCAGCAGCGCGATCACTTCCTCGTCGGACGCGTTCTCGCCGACCGTCACCAAGCGATCCTTCTTGGTCATGATGTGGCGAACCGGATCGTCGAGCTTCTTCTCGAAACGCATGTCACGGCTGGTGACGATGCCGACGAGCTTGCCGCTATCTACGACTGGGACGCCGGAGATGTTACGCGCGCGGGTGAGCTTGAGGACTTCGCCGATGGTCGTTTCCGGCCCAACCGTGAACGGTTCGCGGATCACGCCGGCTTCGAAATTCTTGACCTGCGCAACGTGCGAGGCTTGCGCCGCGATCGACATGTTCTTGTGCAGGATGCCAATGCCGCCGAGTTGCGCCATCGCGATCGCGAGGCGGGCTTCGGTGACGGTGTCCATCGCAGCGGCGACGATCGGGAGATTGAGAGACAGGCCGCGCGTCAGCCGTGCTTGCAGGCGCACATCTTTCGGCAGCACAACCGAGTGCGCGGGCACCAGCGAAACGTCGTCGAAGGTCAGCGCTTCGGCCAGGATGCGCAGCATGGGCGGCTCCGTGTGAGGAAGCGCGCCATTATACCCGGTCGGGCGAGTTCGATGCTTGCCGCGCCTTCAAGCACTGCGTTCCAACAACTGATCGAATGACTCGGCGGCTTCAAGGGTGTTCTGCATCAACGTCGCAACAGTCATCGGGCCGACGCCGCCCGGTACCGGCGTGATCCAGCTCGCGCGTTGTGCGGCTTCCGCATAGCCCACATCACCGACCAGTCGGCCATCTTCGAGCCGATTGATGCCGACATCGATCACCACCGCGCCATGCTTGACCCACTCGCCCGGAATCAGTTTGGGCTTGCCGACTGCGACAACGAGGATATCGGCGTCGCCGACATGCCGTCGCAACACATCCTGCGGCGTGAACTTGTGGCAGGTCGTCACCGTGCAGCCGGCGATCATCAGTTCCAGCGCCATTGGCCGGCCGACGTGGTTCGAGACCCCGACGATGGTCGCGCTCGCGCCACGCACCGGACGATCGGTGTAGCCGAGCAAAGTGGTGATGCCGCGCGGCGTGCACGGACGCAGACCGAACTGGCGCAATGCGAGATGGCCGACGTTTTCAGGATGGAATCCATCGACATCCTTGCGCGGGTCGATCCTGTGGATCAGCCGGCTTGCGTCGGGAATGCCCGGCAGCGGCAATTGCACGAGGATGCCGTGCACCAGCGGATCGGCATTGAGCTTGTCGATCAGCGCAAGCAGTTCGGCTTCGGTGGTTGTCGCCGGCAGGTCGAAGTCCAGTGTATGGATGCCGACCTTCTCGCACGCACGGCGTTTGTTGCGTACGTACACGGCCGATGCGGGATCTGCGCCAACCAGCACCACCGCGAGCCCCGGTCGCGATTTGCCTGCCGCGATCCGCGCCTTGACGCGCACGGCCAGGGCGTCGAGCAGTTCCTCGGCGATGCGCTTGCCATCGAGGATGCGGGCGGCGTGGGTTGCATGGGTCATGCGGAGATTTCGCGGCTGCGCTAGAGTCGCCCATTATCGCCGATCCTGAGAGTTCCCCGCGCATGCTGAGCCAGTCGAACCACGACCAAACCCAACTCGAAGCCGCTGCGTTCCGCCGCCTGCTCGCGCACCTCAACGCGGCGCGGCCGGACGTGCAGAACATCGACCTGATGATCCTCGCCGGGTTCTGCCGCAACTGCCTCGCCGACTGGTACCGTGATGCGGCCGACGCGCAAGGCCATCCGATCAGCAAGGAAGACGCGCGCGAGGCGATTTACGGGATGCCGTTCGCGGAATGGAAAGCGAAACACCAGCAGGATGCGTCACCGGAACAACTGGCGGCGTTCGAGGCCGCGCAACGCAAGCACGCAAGCTGACGACCAATTCATACCGATCACAGTCAGCCCGATCACAGCCGTCCGACCATAGCCGCCTGACCACAGCATCGAAGGAACCGACATGATCCACCAAGGCCACTGCCCGAAGTGCGGCAAACGTGTTTTGCATGTGCATGTCGAAACCGTCAACGGGATGATCGCCAACGAAAACAAGGTGAAATGCCTCGCCTACAGTTGCATCCATTGCTTCGCCGTGCTTGGCGTGCAGATCGATCCGCGCGGCAAGCGCCGGCCGAAAGCTGCGGCGGCGGCCAAGGATGAGAAGCCTGAGAAATAGGCTGCTCCGCTTGAACCGCGTCGAGTCGCTACGGCTTTCTGCCCGCATTCCAGGCCGGCTTGAAATCCGAATTGACCAACCAGCTTACCGGCCCGACCAGCGAACTGATCGCTTCGTCCATGTGCGCGAAATCGATGCGCGAGATTTCATCGCTGGGTTGGTGGTAGTCCGCGTGCAGGCCGAAGCTCGACACGGTGTGCGCGATGATGCCCTGCTTCGCGAGTCCGTAATTGTCCGAGCGCATGAAGAAATGTTCCGACGGATGCGGATCGGCCACCAACCGCGCGCCATGCTGCGCGAGCGTCGGTCCAAGGTTGGATCGCTCGAAACCGGTCAGCCATAGCGTGTGCGGCGGTACGGCCTTGTCCTCGCGGCCGATCATCTCGAATTCGAGATTGGCGACGATGTCCTTCATCGGCATCGGCGGATGTTCGCGGAACCATAACGCGCCGAGGCTGCCGAGTTCCTCGCTGCCGAACAGCACGAACAGCACGGTGCGTTTCGGCTTTGGCCCATTGCCGAGGATGCGCGCGAGTTCGAGCACGGCGCACACGCCCGAGGCATCGTCGTCGGCGCCGTTGTAGATCGCGTCGCCGTTGACCGGCTGCCCGATGCCTAGATGATCTAGGTGCGCAGTGAGCAGGACCACTTCGCTGGCAAGCTTCGGATCGGAACCCTTGAGCATCCCGACCACGTTCACCGTCGTATGCGCGCCATTCGGCCCTTTTCCTGGTGGCAACAAACCGACTTGGAGGTAACCGCACTTGTCGCCAGCCGGCTGGATTCCGTAGCGCCTGAGTTCGCCGGCGATGTAGTTCGCCGCGACGACTTCATCGGGCGTTGCGCTACCCCTGCCGCGCATCGCATCGCTGGCGAGTTTGTCCATGTGCATGCGCACGGAGGTTGCGAGCGGTTGCGATGGATCAGGTTTTTGTAGTGTCGTACGAGCCTGTGCACCCAACGCACACGTCAAGGCCAGCAACAACACCGTCGAACGAATGCGCTTCATGCAAGATTCCTGGGAAAACCATGAATCGACGATTGTAAAACTGAAAATCCCAATGGCCTGACTCAATGGGCCGAGCAGAACGCCGCGTAATCGATGTATCCAGGAAACGATTTTCCAACGGCGCACACCGGGCATTCCGGATCAGGCGTCAACCGCGTTTCGCGGAACCGCATTGCGAGTGCGTCGAAGTGCAGCAGTCGTCCGGCGAGCGATGTGCCGATACCGAGGATCAGTTTGAGTGCTTCGGTGGCCTGCAACAATCCGATCACGCCCGGCAACACGCCAAGCACGCCGGCTTCAGAACAGTTCGGTGCAGCGTCGGCCGGCGGCGGCTCGGGAAACAGGCAGCGATAGCAAGGTGCAACGCCACGATGCCTGCCTGCATCGAACACGCTGACTTGCCCCTCAAAGCGATGCACGGCGCCATAAACAAGCGGCTTGGCGAGTTTCACGCAGGCGTCGTTGAGCAGGTAACGCGCGGCAAAATTGTCGGCGCCATCGATCACAAGATCGGCGCCGTCGAGCAGGCGTTCGACATTGGCCGACGTCACCCGTTCCGTGAATTTCTCGATGTTGACGCGCGGGTTGAGCGCCGAAATGGCGATGCGTGCGGACTCGGTTTTCGCGACGCCGATGCGCGCGTCGGTGTGCAATATCTGACGCTGCAGGTTGCTGCGATCGACCACATCGTCATCCGCAAGCACAAGCGTGCCGATACCCGCCGCGGCGAGATACAAAGCGGCAGGGGAGCCAAGCCCGCCTGCACCGATCATCACGATGCATCCGGCCTCAAGCTTGCGCTGTCCCGCTTCGCCGACTTCCGGCAACTTCAGATGCCGCGAATAGCGTTCGTAGAAATCCGCATCGCCGTCACCAAGCGTTGGCTTCGTGATCGGCAAGCCTTCGGCGATCCAGCGCGTTGTTCCACCTGCCACGGAAGCAAGGTTCGTATATCCGCTCGATTGCAGCGACTGCGCTGCGCGCATCGAACGTGCGCCGCTCTGGCAGATCAGCATGATTTCGACACGACGATCCGGAAGACTGTTTGACGGATTCGCTTCGAGTTCTGCCTTCGCGATACCGAGCGCGGCTTCAGCCTGGCCCATCGCACGCTCGAATACTTCGCGCACATCGACGAGTACCGCACCGGAGCGTTGGCGCTGGCGCGCTTCGGCTGGAGAAATTTCCCTGATGACCTCATGATTGATGTCGCGATGAATAATCTCGCGATTGCCGGGATCGTGATCGCTCATGCGGCAATTATCCCTCGTGCGGATCAGTAGCGCAGCACTTCGACCACCGCATCTTCCTGCAACGACTGCGGACCTTCCAGCAACACGATCAGGCAATCGCTATCGGCTGCACCGCGCAGGCGATGCGATGCCGTCGCCGGGTGCGGGGCGACGCGCAAGGTTCCATCGGAACCGAAGTCCAGTTTTCCGCGCTGGAATTCGCGGCGATCGTGCGTTTTCGTGACCGGCATCGACAACCGTGCCGAGAATTCAGATAACAGCGACGCATCACCCTGCAAGCCGCGCAGCAGTTGTCTTCCCAGCGTCAGGAACGTCGCCAGCACCGACACCGGATTGCCAGGCAATCCGAGCACATGCGCCTGCCCGATGGAGCCGAACAGCAGCGGCATGCCCGGGCGCATCAGCACTTTCCAGAAATGAATGTCGCCAAGTTCGCTGAGCAGCAATGGCAGATAATCCTTCTCGCCAGCCGAGACGCCACCGCAGGTGATTACCACGTCGAACGCATCGCCTGCGTCGCGCAGCAATCCACGCATGCGGTCGGGATCGTCGGGCAGGATCGGCCACGCGAAAGGCTCCAGTCCTGCAGCGACCAGCAGGTTCATCAGCAATGTGCGATTGCTGTCGTAGATCGCGCCGGCATCAAGCGGCTGCCCGGGCGGACGCAATTCGTCGCCGGTGGTGAATACCGCGACGGTCGGGCGGCGTGCGACGGGCAATTCCGCCAGACCGACAGCCGCAGCAAGCGATGCCTGCACCGGCGTCAATCGCGTGCCCGCATGCAACAGCAGATCGCCGATCGCGACATCCTCGCCCGCACGGCGCACGTGCGCATCGCGTGCGACCGTTGTCGCCAGCACGATCTGCTCGCCTTCGATGCGTGTGTTCTCCTTCATCACGACCGCATCAGCGCCTGCTGGCAACGGCGCGCCAGTGGTGATGCGCACGCATTGGCCAAGGCCGATCTTGAAATCCTGTGGCGATCCGGCGAATTGTTCACCGATCACTCGCAGCGACGCGTTTGCTTCGCTCGCATCCGCCGCGCGCAATGCATAACCGTCCATCGCGCTGTTGTCGAACGACGGCAATGCCATCGTTGCCCTGACATCCTCGGCGAGTACCCGGCCGGCAGTGCGCGCGACAGGCACGCGTTCGATCGGCAGGCGATGCGCAACCGCGATGGCACGCACGATGGCTGCGGCTTCGGCGAATACGATGCGAGTCGGGAATTTCTTGATCACGGCTGGTTCACGTCGGCTTGCTCACGTGAGGAAATCTTCTGGCGCATTGAGATTGCCGAAGTCTGCGCCATCGAAGTGCGCCACGTGAAGCGCCAGTTCGGCAACGATGCGATGCACGGCGCCTTCACCTTGCGTAAGCGCCTGCCTCACCACACTGCGTGCGCGGTTCGCTGGCCACAAAGCGATCAAAGATTGCAGCCCATTCGTATCCTGTGCGGCTGCACCGCCCTCGCCTTCCGCAAGCAGACGCGTCAACAAATCGCGGGGGATTACGCGCAAATCGACAGGCACCGTGAACAGCAACGGAGTGGCGCAGATTGAAAGCAATGCATCGAGTCCAGCAAGCGGCCCGGAAAAACCCGGGACACGATCAGCGACGGCGCGCATGCCAAGCCTTGTGTAACGCTCGGGATCGCGATTCGCGCTGATCAATCGTGCCGAAAACTCCTCGCCAAGCGCATGCAGCGTCCGCTCGATCAGCGTTTCGCCGCGATAGACAGCCCATGCCTTGTCGGTTCCGCCCAGTCGTGTCGCGCGGCCGCCAGCGAGGATGCCGAGCGTGATGTCGCCGTGCGCGCGCATGAACGCCATCGCGCCTTCCGATTACTTTTTCGCGCGCTTGGCGATGCGGACGGCCCGTTGCTTCACTTTCTTCTGCTTTTCGGTAAGCGTGTTTTTCTTGCCTTCGTATGGGTTCGCGCCTTCGCGAAACTCGAACTTCACCGGCGTGCCGACGAGTTTGAAGCGCTTGCGGAAGAAATTTTCCAGGTAGCGCTTGTAGCTTTCCGACAGCGACTTCAGGCGGGTGCCGTGGACGATGAAGGTCGGTGGATTTTCTCCGCCCGGATGCGCGTAGCGCATCTTCGACACGTGGCCGCGGATGGCCGGCGGCGGGAAGCTTTCGGTGGCGATCTCGATCGCCTTGGTGACTTCGGCGGTGCTGAACGTGCGCGTTGCCGACGCGTGCGCGCGATGGATCGCCTTGAACAATTCGCGCAGCCCGGAGCCGTGCTTCGCCGAAATATGCAGCTTCTCGGCCCATACAACGAACGACAGTTTGCGATCGAGCATGCTCTCTGTCTGCTCGCGCTGATAAGTCGTCAGGCCATCCCACTTGTTCACCACGATCACAAATGCACGCCCGGAATCGAGGATGTGGCCAAGCACGGTCGCGTCCTGTTCGGTCACGCCTTCCTGCGCGTCGAGCATCAGCGCGACGACCTGTGCGGAATGGATGGATTGCAGCGTCTTGATCACGCTGAACTTCTCGATCGCCTCCTGGACCTTGCCACGTTGGCGGATGCCGGCTGTATCGATCAAGCGATACTTGCGGCCATCGCGTTCCATGTCGACCGCGATCGAGTCGCGCGTCGTGCCGGGCGTGTCGGATGCGATCACGCGTTCTTCGCCGAGCAGGCGATTCACCAATGTGGATTTGCCGACGTTCGGGCGACCGACGATGGCGAGGCGCAGGCGTTCGGGATCGTCGAGCGCACCTTCGCTGCCGACGTCGACAGGCAGGCGCGTGGCGATTTCATCGATCAAATCCGAAATGCCGCGCTGGTGCGCAGACGACACGCCGAGCGGTTCGCCGATGCCGAAACGCATGAACTCGACCAGGCATGCGTCTTCATCGAGTCCGTCGGTCTTGTTGACGACCAGCAGGATGGGTTTGGCGGTCTTGCGCAGCCACGCGAGGATGGATTCATCGAGCGCCGAAGGACCTTCGCGGCCATCCACGATGAACAGCACGACATCTGCCTCTTCCACGCCCGCGCGTGCCTGCTGCGCGGTCAGTCCGGCCATGCCTTCTTCTTCGCCGGACAAGCCGCCGGTGTCCACAAGCGCAAATGGCTTGTCTTCGAGCAAACGACAGACGCCGTAATGGCGATCGCGAGTCACGCCGGGCTCGTCGTGGACGAGCGCGTCGCGACTACGCGTCAACGCATTGAAGAGGGTGGATTTGCCGACGTTCGGTCGGCCGACCAGGGCGACCAGTGGCAACATGTTTGCGGGACCGCTTGGGAATCGTTGGACTTTCGCACAACCAGCGATGCGAATCATCTGGCGGACAATCCGCGAGATGGAATGAAACGTAGCCGATGCTTCGCTGAACCAATGGTTCTTGAAACAGCCTCGGCTGCGCTTCGCAAGCGTCATGCCATCCGAAGACGGATGGCATGACGACGAATCACTTGACGCGGAACGCGGCGATTTTGCCCTTGGTCGTCACGGCGACGAGGATGCCATCCGCAGAGACCTGCGGGGTTGCGCGGATTGCGTCGTTATGGCCGCCGATTTTTTCGCGTGCGACGATCGCTCCGCCATCTGCCTTCATCCAGTGCAGGTAACCCTGCAAATCGCCCACCACCACATATCCGCCCTGCACGGCCGGCTCGCTCAGCCAGCGATAGCCCAGTGCTTCCTGCTTCCACAGCGCACCGCCGGACGAACGATCGAGCGCCCACACCGTGCCCACCGCATCACTCAGGTACAGCGTATCGCCGCTGCGCGCGAGGCCGCCATAGCTCACCAGGGAATGTTCCCACAGAGGGTTGCCGGTATCCGGCGCGAACGCCGCGACCTTGCCCTTGTAGCTGGCTGCAAAAACGCCATCCGGGCTGACCACGACATCGCCATCGATGTCGGCCATGCGGTCGAGTTCGCTGCGACCATCCAGCTGCGCGACCGCCTGCTCCCAGACCTTGACGCCGTCCTGCGCGCGCACGGCAACCAGTGTGCCGTCTTCGTAGCCCAGATACACCAATCCATTGCCACCGAGGGCCGGCGATGGATTGCCACGCAAGCTCAGGGTCGGCAAGGGGTGTTCAAACGCCCAGCGACGCTTGCCGTCTGCGAGATCCATCGCGACAACATGGCCATCGCCGGAGCGCACGATCACGACGTTGCCGGCGACCAATGGAGTCGAGATGATTTCCGAACTGAGCTTCGCGCGCCAGCGTTCGGTTCCGGTATCGGCTGAGAATGCGACGACATCGCCGTTCACCGACCCGACAACGACGCTGCCCGAGCCCACGCCAGGTTCGCCGGTCAGGCGCAGCTTGGTTTTGGTCTTCCAGATGTCGCGCCCGCTGGTCAGATCGAGCGCAGTCAGGTTCGCACCGTAGCTATCGATGACATAGACACGGCCATCGGCGATCGTTGGATGATCGCGCAATCCAAGCAGCCGCTCGCCCTGGCCTTCCGAGCGCGACCAAAGCCGTTCCACGTTGATGCTCGGCGTGATCTTGGCAAGCGCGGCGGGCTCATGGATGTTGTCGCTGCCGCCAGCCTTGTGCATCCAGTCCTTGAACGTCGTGCAACCGGTGATGGCTGCGATCAGCGCAGCAATGAGAACGATGCGGGATGTGTTCGTTGTTTCCTGATGGAAAACGGTCATGCTTTCTTTGCCTCGGGTTTGGGAGCGACCCCGCCGAGATCGGCGAGTTTCATCTCGATGATGTCGCGATTTGGAGCGCCGGCCGGCATCTGCTTGAGCGCATTGGTGTATGCCGCGCGCGCAGCATCGGCATGTCCTAGCGCGCGTTCGGCGTCGCCGCGGATTTCATCGGCTACGGGCGCATCGCCTGGATCAGTCGTCGGGCCGAGCCGGGCCAGCGCATCAGCTGGATGGCCAAGCGCGACCAGCAGGCGCGCGGCGCGCAGGCGCACAAGCGTGGCTAGCGCCGGATCGGAAACTGCGCCCATTGCATCAAGCGTGGCGAGCGCGGACTTGGCATCGCCGTCATCCGTCTGGTGGGCAGCGATGCGCAACCCGGCGAGGGTTGCGTAAGGCGTGTTCGCGTAATCGGCATGGAACGCCTTGGCGATCGCGGCGATCCGCCTCTCGTCGCCGTGACTGCGCACGGAATCGGTGAGAATCGAATAGGTCGTCGCCGCATCCTCGGCGTGCACTTCCTGCTTGCGTTCCCACCATTGCCAGCCGGCGATCAACGCCAGGCCGACGGCGATGCCGCCGATCATCGAGCCGCCATTGCTGCGCAGCCAGTTGCGGACCTGTTCGCCCTGTTCGTATTCTTCCTGATCGTCGATTGCCATGCTGTCGTGTGGGGCTGCGCCGAGGCGCGCTCGTCAAGGGGATGGAATGCCGTCGTCGACGGCGCGTTTGAAACCGCTTGCGTCGTGTCTGTTTTCAGTCGTGAATGGAGCTGATTCGATTGAAGCCGGTTCGATTGGAGCCGGTTTGCCGTCGGAGGATAGCGTAAAGCGCGTCATGTTCGCCTTCTGGAAGGCGCTGAGATCCAGCGGCTCGTCGTTGCGCAACACCAGTACCGAATTTGAATTGCGGAATGTGACGCGGGCGATGGCGTTGGCTTGATAATTGCGCACGCTGCCTGCCGAAACGGTTCCATGTTCGATCACGCGCCCATCGGTGCCGACGATATCGACCCAGCTATCGCCGCTGAAACGCATCTGCAATGCGGTGCTCGCGTTCATCGAACCCGGATTCGCGGTGCTAGCGCCTGCCGCGCCGGCCCAGCGATAGCTACCGAATGGCGCGATCGAGGCGACGACTGGCGGTTCATTGTGCGCGTCGCGGATTTCCGTTTTCGCGCGTTCTGCATTGGCAGCGCCAGTCGCCGCAACCGGCGCCCCGTCGAGCGCGGTGAGCGCTGCCGTCGATTGCGTCAACTGGTTATGCGTCGCCAGCCAGACGACGGGAAGCACGATCGTCGCGGTGAGCACGACATAGATTCCCTGCCGTGTGAATCGCCTCAGGGCGTATTCGACACGCGAGTTGCGTGCGCTGCTGACCAACGCAGGTGGAGGAACCAGTGCTTGCGCGAACCGCGCTTCGACCGCGCCCATGGGAACGCCGACCAGTCGCGCGTAACTGCCGAACCGACCGCGTGCAAACACCGCGGCGCCGAGTTGGCCGTGGTCGTCGCGTTCCATCGCCTCGATGACAGCTGTCGGCAGTTTCAATTGCGTGGCGACGTCGTCGATGCGCATGTTTCTGGCTAGCCGGTGCGTGCGCAACTGCTGGCCGAGGCTGGATTGGGCGGAAGTGGGAGAGGATTCCGTCTGCATGGAGGTCAATGCTGGCCTGCAGTGTATTGGGGAAATTCGTTGGCGAGCCTGTTGCGGTAATCGCGCGCGCCATCGTGGTTGCCGAGCTTGTCTTCGATCTGTGCGGCAAGATCGAGCGCATCGGGAGCGGCCTTTCCGCCATCCGCCAGCAGACGTTCCATGAAGCCGCGCGCGCGCATGTAGTCGCCGCGCTGGTATTGGATCGTCGCCATCGCCTGCAAGGCATCGGCATTGGCTGGATCCTGCGCGAGGATCTGCCGGCTGTAGCCTTCCGCGAGATCCGGCCTGCCGGCTTTGGCTGCGCAGGTCGCGGCGTTGCCCAGCGCGGCCAGCGGTGTCTTGTAGAACGGATCGGCCAGCGCCTTGCGGAACAACGGATCGGCTTCGGCCGGATGCCCCGAGCGGCACAGCCACGCACCATAGTTGTTGAGGTAGTCGCCCTTGTCCGGCGCAAGTTTCGCCGCTCTTGCGTAGTTCGCCTCGGCGAGTGCGGGCCGATTGATCTTTTCGTACAGGAATCCGAGCATCGTATAGGCATCGGGCGACGACGAATCAAGCTTGACGGCATGCTGCAGCCGATCGAGCGCGATTTCGTACTGGCCTGTCTTGATGTATTCCTGGGCGAGTGCGACATCGTTTTGCGCAGCCACGTGCGGTGTGTTCGCGTCGCTCTTGAAATGCGGTATGGGCTGGGAGACATCCGTGACCCGGTTGCCCCTGATCATGTTGCAACCAGTCACGGCGCACAGCGCGCACAAGGCACCGATCAACACGCATGCATCACGCAGCCGCATGGACTACTCCTTGTTGCTCGAGTTTGCGACGAAATGCTTCCTGGCGACGGGTGCGGTCGAGCACCTGCCCTTTCAACTGTCCGCACGCCGCGTCGATGTCGTCGCCGCGGGTGCGCCGCACCATCGTGAGCACCTGGTTGTCGAGAAGCAGCGACTGAAAATTGCGGATATCGCTTTCGTCCGAGCGCTCGTAGCTTGTGCCTGGGAACGGATTGAACGGAATCAGGTTGACCTTGGCGGCGTTGGCACGTTGCAACTTTGCATCCATGCTACGCATCAGCTTGGCCAGCGCACGCGCATGTTCCGGGCGATCGTTGATGCCCTTCATCATCGTGTATTCGAATGTGATCGACGTGCGTGGCTTGCGCTGCGCATAGCGCACGCAGGCCTCCATCAATTCAGCGATCGGATATTTCTTGTTGAGCGGAACAAGTTGCGTGCGCAATTCATCCGTCGGCGCATGCAACGACACCGCGAGCGACACATCCGACTCGACCGACAACTTGTCGATCATGGGCACCAAACCTGCAGTCGACAAGGTAACGCGTTTGTTCGCAAGCCCGAACCCGAGGTCGTCGCGCATGATGCCCATCGCGCGCACCACGTTGTCGAAATTCAGCAGCGGTTCGCCCATGCCCATCATCACGACGTTGGTGAGCTTGCGCTGCTTGTGCGGCACGTTGCCCAGATGCTTTGCAGCGACCCACACCTGACCGATGATTTCGGCAGACGACAAGTTGCGGTTGAAGCCCTGGGTTCCAGTCGAACAGAACGTGCACGCGAGTCCGCAGCCAACCTGCGAGGACACGCATAGCGTGCCGCGCCCCTTGTCGGGAATGAACACGGCTTCGATCGCATTGCCGCCATCCATGCCCAGCAGCCATTTATGGGTGCCGTCCACCGAGGGTTTCTCAAACAGCACCTTCGGCGGCTCGACCACGCAGGCCGCGATAAGCTTGGCACGCAGCGGCTTGCCGAGATCGGTCATCTCGGCGAAGTCGGTCACATGCCGGTGATAGATCCATTTCATCACCTGCTCGGCGCGATAGCGCGCCTCGCCGATGCCAGCGAAGAACGCGACCAGACCCGCGCGGTCAAGTTCAAACAAATTGACCGGGACTGGATTGATCATGGCGGATTCAATCGTCACGCAGCGGCGCTCAGCGCGGACAGAGCTCGGTAGAACTGAAGAAGTACGCGATCTCGTTGGCAGCGTTCTCAAGCGAATCCGAACCATGCACCGCATTGGCGTCGATCGAAGTCGCGAAGTCGGCGCGGATCGTGCCCTTTGCTGCTTCCTTCGGGTTGGTTGCGCCCATCAGGTCGCGATTCTTGAGGACAGCGCCATCGCCCTCAAGTGCCTGGATCATCACCGGGCCGGAGATCATGAACTCAACCAGCGCCTTGAAGAACGGACGTTCGCGATGCACCGCGTAAAAGCCCTCGGCTTCGATACGCGACAGGTGCTTCAACTTGGCGGCAACGACCTTCAGGCCGTTCTTCTCGAAGCGCGAATAGATTTCACCGATGACGTTCTTGGCGACGGCGTCGGGCTTGATGATCGAAAGAGTGCGCTCCAGCGCCATGCAATGCTCCAGAAAGTTGATGTCGAACAAGGGATTTGTGATGATTTTGGTGGTACGGACACCCAACGGCCACGCACTGTGTTCCAAGCCTGAAGAATACCATGATTGCCCGGCGCGACACGGGGTTGCGATGCATTTCGCATGATCGATTGATGCATTGCACGTCGGTTCAGGCATGCGATCGCTTGCGGTTTGTTGCAATCGGGCGATTGACGCGAATTGCAGTTGCGCCTACGATAAAACGGTCGTTTGAATCGAGTGTTCTCCGTGTCCACGACCATTCATTTCTCCACCAAGGAGCGCATCCTCAGTGCTGCCGAAGATCTGTTCGCGCAGTACGGTTTCGCCGGAACGTCGCTGCGCCAGGTAACCACCCACGCCGAGGTCAATATCGCGGCAGTGAACTACCACTTCGGATCGAAGGACAACCTCGTCAACGAGGTGTTCCGACGTCGGCTCGACGAACTCAGCGACAAACGCCTGGCCGCCTTGCGAGCAACACTTCGCGACGATCCGGGCAAGCTCGAGGCAATCCTTGCAGCTTTCATTGAGCCTGCCCTTGCGCTGACCCTGGATCGGCAGGGCGGGTCGGCTTTCGTGCGCGTGCTGGCGCGTGCCTATGCCGAGAAGAACGAACGCCTGCGCAAATTCCTGTCCGATAACTACGGGCATGTTCTGCGGGAGTTCTCGAAAGCGATTGCGGCCTGCCTGCCTGGAGTCGGCAAGGAAGAACTCTATTGGCGCCTCGATTTCACTGCTGGCGCCCTGACCTATGCAATGGCCGATTTCGGGCTGATCAGGCGCCCTGCTGCCATGACCGAGAAGGCACACTGCCAGCGTGCCGCATCGGCCTTGATTCGCTTCGCATCAGCTGGCCTGCGCGCAGAATAAGCGCTTCGATATAAATATTTTCATTTAAAACAATCGAGTAAAAGACATGCTTAAGAAATTACTTGTACGTCGTGTCGCTGTCCTCGGCGCGGGCGTGATGGGGGCGCAGATCGCCGCCCATCTAGCCAATGCCGGTGTGGACGTCCTGTTGTACGACCTTCCAGCCATGCAGGGCGACCCGAACGGCATCGTCCTCAAGGCGATCGCCAACCTCACCAAGCTGTCGCCTGCCCCGTTGGCGGCGAAGGATCGCGCTGCGGCTATCGTCCCGGCGAACTACGACCAGCATCTGCACTTGCTGCAGGGCTGCGACCTGATCGTCGAAGCCATCGCCGAGCGACTGGCTTGGAAAAAGGATCTCTACGCGAAGATCGCGCGACATGTCGCGCCGACCGCAATTCTGGCGTCCAACACCTCCGGCCTGTCGATCAATGCGTTGACCGATGTACTGGACGAAGTCCTGCACGAACGCTTCTGCGGTCTGCATTTCTTCAACCCGCCGCGCTACATGCATCTCGCGGAGTTGATACCTTGCAGGAAGACTTCTCCGGAAGTGCTTGATGCACTCGAGACCTTCCTGACCTCGACGCTGGGAAAAGGCGTCGTCCGCGCCAAGGACACGCCGAACTTCATCGGCAACCGGATCGGCGTGTTCTCGATGCTCTCGACGATGCATCACACGGCAGCATTCGGCCTCGGCTTCGACACCGTGGACGCATTGACCGGCCCTGCGATCGGTCGCCCGAAGTCCGCGACCTACCGGACCGCCGACGTGGTCGGGCTCGACACCATGGCTCACGTCATCCAGACCATGGCAGACACCCTGCCCGACGATCGGTGGCACAAGTACTTCGCGGTGCCGGACTTGCTGAAGGCGCTGATCGCCCAGGGCGCGCTCGGCCAGAAGACCGGCGCGGGCATCTACCGCAAGCTTGGCAAGGACATCCAGGTTCTCGACGTTGCGACCAGGGATTATCGCCTCAGCGATGGCGAGGTTATGCCTGAGGTAGCCGAATTGTTGAAGATTCGCAATCCGGCTGAAAAATTCGCGGCGCTACGCGCATCCGCGCATCCCCAGGCGCAATTTGTATGGGCGATCTTCCGCGACCTGTTCCATTACAGCGCCTACCATCTTGCCTCGATCGCAGACACTGCACGCGACGTCGACTTCGCGATCCGCTGGGGCTACGGCTGGAAGCTTGGTCCGTTCGAGACCTGGCAGGCGGCAGGCTGGAAGCAGGTCGCCAACTGGATCGCCGAGGACATCGTCGCCGGCAAGACGATGTCGAATGCGCCACTGCCCGCGTGGACGCTCGACGGCCGCGATGGCGTCCATGGCATGGATGGCAGCTTCAGCCCTGCGCGGAACGCGTCGCTATCGCGTTCATCCCTGCCCGTCTACAAGCGCCAGCGCTTTCCTGATCCACTGCTCGGCGAACATTTCAACCAAGGCGAAACGGTGTTCGAAACCGATGCCGTGCGCATGTGGCACGATGGCGATGGTGTCGCCGTGGTCGGCTTCAAGACCAAGATGCACACCGTCAACGACGGCGTGCTCGATGGATTGCAGAAGGCAGTCGCCACCGCCGAACAGGATTTCGACGGCCTCGTGATTTGGCAGGACAGCGAACCGTTCTCGGCTGGTGCCGACCTGAAAGGCGCGATGGGATTGTTGCAGGCTGGCAAGGTCGCCGATTTCGACGCGATGATCGCAACCTTCCAGGCCACCAGCATGCGCCTGAAGTATGCGCAGGTGCCGGTGGTCGCAGCAGTGCGTGGCATGGCGCTCGGCGGCGGCTGCGAGTTCCAGATGCATTCCGCGCGCACGGTCGCTGCGCTGGAAAGCTATATCGGTCTCGTCGAGGCTGGTGTCGGTCTGTTGCCGGGTGGCGGCGGCCTCAAGGAAATCGCTACGCGCGTCGGATTGTCGGTCGGCCATGGCGGGGATGTCTTCGCCGGCCTGAAGCCGTATTTCGAAGCCGTCGCGATGGGCAAGGTGTCGACTTCGGCGATGGAAGCCAAGGAACTTGGACTACTGCGCAAGGACGACGTGGTCGTCTTCAATGCCTTCGAATTGTTGTACGTCGCGAAGCAGCAGGCGCGCGCCCTGGCCGAATCCGGCTATCGCCCACCATTGCCCGCGCGACAGATTCCAGTCGCCGGCGACGTCGGCATCGCGACGTTCAAGATGATGCTGGTCAACATGCTTGAGGGTCGCTTCATCTCGGAACACGACTATGTAGTTTCGACCCGCATCGCGACTGTTCTGTGTGGCGGCGAAATCGATCGAGGCTCACTGGTCGACGAGGACTGGTTGATCAAACTCGAACGCGAACACTTCGTCGCCCTCGCACAGATGCCAAAAACGCAGGCGCGCATCATGCATACGCTCACCACCGGCAAGCCGCTCAGGAACTGATGCCATGACCAAACAAATTCAGGATGCCTATATCGTCGCTGCGACCCGCACCCCGGTCGGCAAGGCGCCGCGCGGCGTGTTTCGCAACACGCGTCCCGACGAAATGCTTGCCCACGTCCTGCGCGCGGTCGTCGCGCAGACGCCGGGCATCGATGCGACGCAGATCGGCGACATCATCATCGGCTGTGCCATGCCCGAAGGCGAGCAAGGCATGAACGTCGCTCGCATTGGTGCGTTGCTTGCGGGACTGCCGAATTCTGTCGCCGCGCAGACCATCAACCGCTTCTGTTCGTCAGGCCTGCAGGCCGTCGCGCTTGCTGCCGATCGCATTCGTCTTGGCGAAGCCGACCTGATGCTCGCCGGCGGCACCGAATCGATGTCCATGGTTCCGATGATGGGCAACAAGGTCGCGATGAGCCCGAAGGTGTTCAGCGACGATCATGTGAACATCGCCTATGGGATGGGCATCACCGCCGAGAAGGTCGCGGAGGAATGGAAAGTCTCGCGCGCCGACCAGGATGCGTTCGCGCTGGCCTCGCATCAGAAAGCGATGGCCGCGATCGCCGCGGGCGAGTTCAAGGGCGAGATAACTCCGTACGATGTCGTCTCGCGCGTGCCCGATCTGGGCGAGGCAAACGTGATCCGCATTCGCGAAGCGATGATCGACACCGATGAAGGCCCGCGTCCCGACACCACGCTCGATGGCCTCGCCAAACTGCGCGCCGTGTTCCGCAATGGCGGCAGCGTGACAGCCGGCAACTCATCGCAGATGTCGGACGGCGCGGCTGCGGTGCTGCTCGCATCCGAATCCGCGATCAAGCAATACGGCCTCACTCCCCTCGCCCGCTTCGTCGGTTACTCGGTTGCCGGCGTGCGTCCGGAAGTGATGGGAATCGGCCCGATCGCCGCGATCCCGAAAGCGCTCGCGCAGGCAGGTTTGACCAAGGACCAGATCGACTGGATCGAACTCAACGAAGCCTTTGCCGCGCAGGCGCTCGCGGTGATCCGCGATGTCGGCCTCGACCCGGACAAGGTCAATCCGCTTGGCGGCGCGATCGCACTCGGCCACCCTCTCGGCGCAACCGGCGCGATCCGCACCGCGACCATCGTGCACGGCATGCGGCGTCGCAAAATGAAGTACGGCCTGGTCACGATGTGCATCGGCACCGGCATGGGCGCGGCGGGGATTTTCGAAGCCCTGTAACGCTGCCTGTTACAGTTTTTCCGCGCAGGATGCATCGGCCTTGGCGAGTAGCTGCGTGTCGCGGGCTGCCAAGGGCCTTTATTTCAACTTCGGCCTGCAGTGGGACGTGCGCAAGGGTTTCAAGCTTGCGGCCGTTTACAAGAACGACGACTTGAAGGACAAATCGAACGACCAGAAGACCGAGGAATTCGGCATTTTCGGCGATCTTTCCTTCTGACCGCGATCACACGAAACGCGACACTAAACGGCAGGCTTCCGCCTGCCGTTTTTATTTACGGCGAGTCTTCGACGCCAAGCTCGTCGAGCGCGGCCTGCATCGAATTGCGAACCGTATCACTCAGTATTTCGTGGTCGAGCGCGAAACGGATGGTCGCCTCGATCAGTCCGATGTGGGTACCGCAATCAAAACGCGTGCCCTTGAATCGGTACGCGTTGACCGTCTGTTCCGACAACAGTGCGGCGATCGCATCGGTGAGCTGGATCTCGCCGCCCTTGCCGGGCTTCGTCGTTCCAAGCAGTTCGAAGATGCGCGGGTCGAGGATGTAACGTCCTACCACCGCCAGCGTGCTCGGTGCGGTTTCGGGATCGGGCTTTTCGACGATCGCCGAAATCCGGCCGCTACGACCATGAAACGCTTCGGTTGCGACGATGCCATAGCTCGCGGTCTGCTCCCGCGGAACCTGTTGCACGGCGATCACGCTGCAACCGTCCTGCTCGGCGAGATCAGCCATCTGCGCCAGCGCACCGGGGCCGCGGTTCCAGATCAGATCGTCCGGCAACATGACGGCGAACGGTTCATCACCGATCACCGCTTTCGCGCACAGCACTGCGTGGCCAAGGCCAAGCGCTTCGGTCTGGGTGACGAAAACTGCGCTGACGCCGGCGGGCAACACGTTGCGCACGAGTTGCAACAATTCGGTCTTGCCCGATTTCTCGAGGCGGTGCTCGAGTTCGTAGGCCTTGTCGAAATAATCCGCGACCGCATGCTTGTATCGGTTGGTGACGAACACCAGCGTGTCGCATCCGGCTTCGATCGCCTCATCGACCGCGTACTGGATCAGCGGCTTGTCGATGATCGGCAGCATTTCCTTCGGGACAGTCTTGGTTGCCGGCAGGAACCGGGTACCAAGTCCGGCGACAGGGAAAACCGCCTTGCGGATGCGTCGCGATGCGGAAATCGGCGATGTCGAATTCATGAAGCGTAACTCCGTCGGCCGACCGGCAGCTGCACGACCACAGCGCCATCGGCTGGTTTGTATTCTGGTACCGCTTCGCGCAATTGGCGGTGTAGGCGCGGTATGTCGTAATCGGAAACCGCCACGCGCATCGCAGTGAGCATGCGCCGGCAATTCGGGGCATCCACGCGTCGCGACTCGGCCCGGAGGATTTTCGGGTGCGCGGTCAACCGGTTGTTCTCGTCGGAATGGTAAAGACTCTCATGGACTTTCTCGCCCGAACGCAACCCTGTATACACAATCTGCACATCGCGTCCTGGCACCTTGCCTGCGAGTCGGATCATCTGTTCCGCAAGTATCCGGATCGGCACGGGTTCGCCCATGTCGAGCGTGAAAATCGCATTGTCGCCACCGATCGCGGCTGCTTGCAGGATGAGTTGGCAAGCTTCGGGGATCGTCATGAAGTAGCGGCTGACCTCCGGGTGCGTCACAGTGACCGGACCACCCCGGCGAATCTGTTCGCGAAACACCGGCACGACACTGCCTGCGGAATCGAGCACGTTTCCGAACCGCACGATTGCGATGCGCGTCCTTTCATGTGAACTGATCGCCTGGCAAGCCATCTCCGCAAGGCGCTTGCTTGCACCGAGCACGTTCGCGGGATCGACGGCCTTGTCGGTCGAGATCAACAGGAAGATGTCAACGCCCGCCGCAACGCTGGCCTCGGCGACGGTTTGCGTGGCCAGCACGTTGTTGCGCACCGCTTCGCGAACCTGTTCTTCGAGCACTGGCACTTGCTTGTATGCAGCGGCATGCAGGACGGCCTGCGCCCTGCCCAGCCGCAATGCATGGGCGATCACGGCGGGGTCGCCGCAATTACCGAGCACGCAATGCACCTGCAGCGCCGGCGCGCGGTTGCGCAGATCCTCGTGGATCGTGATCAACGCAAGTTCGGACTGCTCGACCAGTGTGAGCGAACCCGCCCCCAACTCGGCAAGCTGCCTGCACAACTCCGAGCCGATCGAACCGCCGGCTCCCGTCACGAGAACCGATCGACCGCCCAGCCACGACCGCATTGCATTCCAGTCGGGCGCGACGGGCTCGCGTCCGAGCAAATCCTCGATCGCGACTTCCTTCAAATCGCCAAGGGCAGCACGCCCTTCCAGCACATCGCTCAGGCGCGGCACGGTGCGGAACGGCAGTCCGGTTTCGTCGCACAGCGCGACCGCGCGTTGCATCTGCATCGTATCCGCGCTCGGGATCGCAATCACGATCAATTCCACCACGGTCTCGCGGGCGAGTCTCGGCAGTTCGTCGAATACGCCAAGCACGGGAATGCCGTGCAGTTTCGCGCCGCGCAAGCGCACGTCGTCGTCGAGGAAACCGACGGCGTGATAGCGGCCATGGCGACCCAGATCGCGGACGAGCGTCTCGCCGGCGCGGCCGGCGCCGAGGATCAGGACACGCGATGGCGTATCGTGCGAAGCGAACATGTCGCGCCTGTCCTTCCAGGCGTGATACAGCAGGCGCGGTCCGGCGAGCAGCACCACGAGCACGATCGGGTACAGCGTGAGGGTCGAGCGTGGCACCAATTCGAGGCGATTGACGAGGAACAGGCAGAAAGCGATTGCAAGCAATCCAAATGCGCTCGCCTTGGCGATGTTGATGAGATCCGGCAGGCTCGCAAATCGCCAGAGACTACGGTACAGGCCGGCCTGCCAGAAGATCGCACCCTGCGCAGCCAGCACGATGGCGACCACCGGCGAGAACAGCAGAACCTCGACATGTCCCGGCACGAAGCGGTAACGCAGTACGGTCAGCCCGACCCAACAGACCCAGACCATGCCGAGATCGTGCAGGACGATCAGCGTGCGCGGAAGCAGGCTTGATGCGCGTCGATTGATGCGCGCGATCAGCGACGGTGTCTTGCGGCCTTCCAAAGACGATTCCTTGACCAAAGCCAGCAAAGGGATGCGCATGATACCGTGCCAAGACTGACCAATCCCGCAACGGTCGGGCGGCATCGCGCCAATGCGATCGCGAGCACGCCCGCTGCAAGCGTCCACGACGCGTAACAACCCGTGACTTGCGCATGCGTATATCCGCTGCGCACCAGCCATTGGTAGAGATGTTCGCGATGCGGTCGCCACCAGGCCTTGCCGCGCAGCATGCGCGACAACAAGGTCATCCCGGCATCGACCAGGAAGGCTGATACCAGTAACATCGCGAGCGGCCACGGCAATCGACCAGCGACGACGGCGCTCAATAGCAGAGAAGCGACCACGAACCCGAGCGCGCCGCTGCCGACATCGCCAAGGAAGACCCGTGCGTGCGGAATGTTGAACGGCAGGAATCCAAGCGTCGCCGCGATCAGCAACAGTCCGAGCCACCACCACGCACCAACCAGCCAACCTCCTGCGAACGTGCCGCCGACAAGCAGAATGATTGCAACCAGTCCGGCCTGGCTCGCGGCGATCCCATCGATGCCGTCCATGAAATTCCACGCATTGACGAGCCCGGCAACAACGAGCGTGCTGAACCCGGCCACGATGCATTGCTGCAGCCCATGCGGCATGCCCATCAGTGCGACGCCGAGCGCCAGCGCTGCGGCAAAGTGCACGATCAACCGCAACCATGCGGGGGTCGGACGGTGATCGTCGAACCAACCAATGGCCGCGACGAAAGCCAAGCCGACCAGGAACACAATGAGGCCGACGCGTGGGTGCGGATCGGTCACAACAAGCCATGCGCCGCCCCCGAACATCACCAGCACCGGACCAATGCCACCCCCGCGAGGCGTTGGCACCGCATGACTGCGGCGCTGGCCAGGATGATCGAGCAAATCACGACGCAACGCGTAATACCGAGCGAGCGCGGTCAATGCGGCAGACGCGCAGATGCCGCACACAAGCACCAGTAACGGGTACAAGATGCTCGCCTCAGGCCACGCGGTGGTTGCCGGCATCATCGCTGCACGAATCACTCGCCGAGCAGGTTGTATTGGGGCTTGATCGTGCCCCAGTTCTTGCAGCTCGGGCACTGCCAGTGGTGCGCGCGCGCGCCGAATCCGCAACGCCCACAGCGGTAGGACGGCGATCGCACCAGCAATTGGTCACTGATCTGCTTGAGTGTGACCAACGTGCCGACTGCATCATCGGCGTTCTCCAGGCTCAGCTCGATCAAGGCCGCCTGTCCACGCACGGATGGACGCTGGCGAACCTGCTTTGACAGAAACTTGCGTGCGACATCCACGCCTTCTTCGTCGCGCAGGATGCGGCTCAATGCCAGGACCGGAGAAAACCCCGGGTAGCGCTCGATCATCTCGGTCAGGAAGGCGCGCGCGCGACTCGTATCCTGTCCGCGCTGATAGGCATCGAGCAGCGGCTTGATCACCTCGGGCAGGTAATCGACGTCCTGCCGCGCCACCCGTTCGAACGCGCGGATCGCCGCGGCATCGTTGCCCGCGACCAGTTCGATCTGGCCTTCGAGGATGCCGGCGCGCGTGCTGTGCGGATCGGCGGCATAGGCATCCGCGATACGCGCATGTGCTGCATCGAGATCGCCCTGCAAGCGCGCCTGTTCGGCCAGTTCGCATTGGAATTGCGCAATCAGTACGCCCATCGGCTCGCCAGTCGCGGACTCGAAACTGCGCGCATGCAGGATCGCCTTGTCCCAGTCGCGCTCCGCCTGGTAAATCGAAATCAGATGACGCAAAGCCTGCGGCACCGACACGTCGGCCTGCACGAGATCGGTGAACAGGGTTTCGGCGCGATCGAGCAGGCCCGAACGCATGTAATCCTCGCCAAGCTCGAGCATCGCGTATTTCTTCTGTTCCTCGTTCAAGCCGGGGCGCGCGATCAGGTTCTGGTGCAGACGGATTGCGCGATCGACCTCGCCACGCCGACGGAACAGATAGCCCAGCGAGAACTGGGTTTCGACGGTGTCCTTGTCGACTTCGGCCAATTGCAGGAACAATTCGATCGCCTTGTCCGGCTGCTCGTTCAGCAGGTAGTTCAGGCCACGAAAATAAGTCTTCGACAAGCGGCTGACACGGCGTCCGGTTTGCGCTGCCCCGCCCCGCCGCCCGGCGTACCAGCCGCTGACCGCTGCGACTGGCAGCAACGCGATGACGAGGTATACGAAAACGCCGGAGGTCATGCCGGATTATTCGCTTGAAAGGATTGTGTCGTAGCCGCTGCCGAACGTACCGCGTCCATCTCGCGACGCGCCTTGCGCAACTGGAGCCGGAGCGGCCAAACGATGCCGACAGATACGGCGATCCCGCCAAGTAGCGCACCGGCGAGCACCGCGATCAACAGCGCGACGCCGAGACTCGCCGAAACGACGAACCAGTGGAAATCGATGTTGACGGATTGCGGATTGAACGCGCCGAACAACACACCGCCGGCCATGAAGGCCAAGGCAATCAGGATTTGCAACAGGACGCGCATGGGATGGCCTCTTCGCTCACACAGGGCGCAGCTTATCTGAGGCGGGCGAACAGCGGCGTCGGCGCGACCCGGTTTGATGCGGCGCGATTCAATCCGTTGTTCGGATCGACGTCTGGTTGTGCAGGTTCACGCGCTCGCGCAATTCCTTGCCGGGTTTGAAATGCGGCACGTGCTTGCCGGTCAGCGCGACCGAATCGCCAGTCTTGGGATTACGGCCGATGCGAGCCGGCCGGAAATGCAGGGAGAAACTGCCGAAGCCGCGGATCTCGATGCGATCGCCGTGGGTGAGCGCGTCGCTCATCATCTCCAGCAAGGTCTTCACCGCGAGATCGACGTCGTCGGCCTTCAGGTGGGCCTGTCTCTGGGCGAGGATTTCGATGAGTTCGGACTTGGTCATGCTTATGCGTAGTCGCTCAGGTTACCGCTAAAAACTTTGGCGATTGCCGCGACCCGATTTTCCGGGTCGCGACGTTTCGCTGATCACTGCGGGCAAACTTTATTCGGCTTTGTTCATCTTCTCGCGCAGCAACGCACCGAGCGAGGACGTGCCGGTGTTGGCGTTGGCCGATTGCGAGTAATCCTCCATCACCTGCTGCACGTCGGCCTCGTCCTTCGCGCGGATCGAGAGCTGCAGCACGCGGCCCTTGCGGTCCATGCCGATGAACTTGGCTTCGATGCTGTCGCCAACCTTGAGGTGCTGGCTGGCGTCGTCGATGCGTTCCTTGGCGATGTCGGAGGCGCGGATATAGCCCTCCATTGCATCGCCGAGATCGATGGTTGCACCGCGCGGATCGACTTCTTTCACCGTGCCGGTCAACAGGCTGCCCTTCGGATGCGCGGCCATGAACTGGCCGAACGGATCCTGCTCGAGTTGCTTGACGCCGAGCGAGATGCGCTCGCGCTCCGGATCGACCGCCAGCACGACGGCTTCGAGGGTGTCGCCCTTTTTGTAGTTGCGCGCAACGTCTTCGCCCGTGGAATTCCACGAAATGTCGGACAGGTGCACGAGGCCATCAATGCCGCCATCCAGGCCGATGAAGATGCCGAAATCGGTGATCGACTTGATCTGGCCCGACACCTTGTCGCCCTTGTTGTTCAACGCAGCGAACGCTTCCCACGGATTCGGCTGGCACTGCTTCATGCCGAGCGAAATGCGGCGACGCTCTTCATCCACGTCGAGCACCATGACCTGGGTTTCGTCGCCGACCTGCACCATCTTGGACGGGTTGACATTCTTGTTGGTCCAGTCCATTTCGGACACGTGCACGAGGCCTTCGACGCCCGGCTCGATCTCGACGAACGCGCCGTAATCGGTGACGTTGGAGATCTTGCCGAACAGACGCGCGCCATTCGGATAACGACGCGTGATGTTGTCCCACGGATCCTCGCCGAGCTGCTTGAGGCCGAGGCTGACGCGGTTGCGCTCGCGGTCGTACTTGAGCACGCGCACATCGAGCTCGTCGCCGACGTTGACCACTTCGGACGGATGGCGCACGCGCTTCCACGCCATGTCGGTGATATGCAGCAGGCCGTCGATGCCGCCGAGATCCACGAACGCGCCGTAGTCGGTGAGGTTCTTGACCACGCCCTTGATGACCACGCCTTCGACCAGCTTGTCCATCAGCTGCTCGCGCTCTTCCGAGTGCTCGCTCTCGACCACGGCGCGACGCGAAACCACCACGTTGTTGCGCTTGCGATCAAGCTTGATGAGCTTGAACTCGAGTTCCTTACCTTCCAGGTAGCCGGGATCGCGCACGGGGCGCACATCGACCAGCGAACCGGGCAGGAACGCGCGAACATCCTTGATGTCGACGGTGAATCCGCCCTTGACCTTGCCGCTGATGCGGCCGGTGATGGTGGCGTTGGCGGTCAGCGCTTCCTCGAGTTCATCCCACACCATCGAACGCTTGGCTTTCTCGCGCGACAGCACGGTTTCGCCGAAGCCGTTTTCAAGGAACTCGAGCGCGACCTTCACTTCGTCGCCCACGTTGACGTTGAGCACGCCATTGTCGTCGCGGAACTGTTCGATCGGCACGATGCCTTCGGACTTCAGGCCTGCGTTGATCACCACCACATCGGAACGTACTTCGACGATGGTGCCGATGACGATGCTGCCGGGCTTGAGCTTGGCGATGCCGAGCTGGCTCTGTTCGAACAGTTCTGCAAATGATTCGGTCATTGTTGTGAATATCCGGTTGAACACACGGATCGCAGGGCATGGCCCGTTGTGCGATCCACCCTTGTGCGGCGCTTGCACGCCTGTTGGTTGAGGAAGACCGCGACAGGATTGTCGCGGAGCTGTTCTGCTGTGGTGCTATTCGCGCTTGCGAAAAACTAACGCGCGATGGTCTACAGTCGGAATGAATCCGGCAGCAAAGCCAACACGCGTTCGACAACGCGTTCCACCGGCACGTCGGTCGTATCGATCAGCACCGCATCATCAGCGGGCTTCAGCGGTGCGACCACGCGTTCGGCATCGCGCGCATCGCGGGCGAGAATCTCACGCAGCAGATCGTTAAGATTAACTGAAACCCCTTTGTCTTTCAACTGCTTATAGCGTCTATCAGCACGTTGGGCAGCACTGGCGGTCAGGAACACCTTGAAGCCCGCATCCGGAAAGATCACCGTCCCCATGTCACGGCCGTCCGCCACCAGTCCGGGCAACTGACGAAAACCGTGCTGCAGGTCGACCAACGCCGCCCGCACCGCAGGGATCGACGCAATCGCCGAAGCGGCCATGCCAGCGGCTTCGGTGCGCAGATCGTCGGTGGCGTCCACCCCGTCCACCAGCACCCGCGGCTCGGCATCGCCATCGGTGTGGAAGCGGATCTCCGTCTGCCGGGCGCGGCTGGCCACCGCCGCGTGATCGGTCAAATCCACCTTGTGCCTGCTGGCGGCAAGCCCAACCGCGCGATACAGCGCCCCGGAATCCAGATAATGCCAACCGAGCCGCCCAGCCGTGATCCGGCTGATCGTGCCCTTGCCCGATCCGGACGGGCCGTCGATGGTGAGTACGGGTGCGGTCGAGTCCATCGGGCTCTGCCTTGCGAAAGGACAGCCATTCTAGCGGGGTGGTGGTGGGCTTGGTGTTGGATCTGCACACGACCCTTAGCAGCCGCCAGCTTTATGGAGTTGCATCTAATGCAAGAGCGATGTAGGCATCTCCCATCATCATTTTGTAGTGCGCATCGTGGCGCGATTTTTCGAAGATCGCTCTGAACACATTGAGATAAGTCTCGGTCGAAGAATCGTCAATCGATATGTACAGGTCATCGCTAGTATCGTGAGAACCAGAGTTCACCCAAGAGAACAGCGACTTGCAGATCAACTTGTCTTTGCCCTCGAACATCGCGTAGAGCTTATCGGGGTCAACGCTGCCTAATATCCGAAAATATCCCTCCAATATGCGACGCAGCGTGTTCTGAATCGTAAGATTTGACCGGACAGGGTTCCGCACCTCAGCCCACAACAATTCGTAGGAAGTCTTGATCGGATTCGAATCGTGCTTCGTTACCTTTGAATTGTGCCCGATCTTGCGCACGATCCAAAACGTCTCATCGTTCATGGCACCGCTGCCACGCTTAGGATTGAAAGTGACTTCCTTGTGAAAATACACATTGTGTGTGAGAACGAAAACTTGCTTGATGTGCCCGGTTCCACTGCGCACTTCCTCGAACAGACCTTTGATGAGACTTCCGACGATGAATACCGTATCACTATCCACACTGGAGACAGGGTCATCAAATATGACCACGCGATCGGTTGTGATTCCGCTCTCGGAATTGCTTCCCTTCAAAAGATGATAAAAGTAAAGGAAGGTGACGAAAGATCTCTCCCCTTCACTCAAGCTTTCCTTCGCGTCACTTCCATCGGAGCGAACCAATTTGTAGAGCGAGCCGCTGTCTGCCTTCGCAAGCGAGAACCCACAATGGCCAAATGAACGCAAGAGCGCGTTTATTCCGTCAATGGTTGGCTGAATGCTCGTGGTTTGCTGCTCTAACATTCGAATTTCGGCAATCTTTGCAGTATTGTCCTTCGTCGCATTTGCAACTTGCTCTGTAATTGAAACAATTGCCTTGTTCAGTCCAGCTCGCTTTTTTTCATAGGTAGCTAAATCCGTCTTGAGCTCGACTTCAAGAAGATACTTCCACACTTGTGCTGTCAGTTTGTGTCTCTCTTGCGCAAGATTCGCGATCATTTTGTTGTGATCAGCTATCTGGGAATTTGCGTCGTCGATGAGCGCCTTCACCGCAGAGGCTATGCCTGTGAGAGAGTCCAACTCGACACTTCGGCTAGGCTCCTTCTTCTTGACGGCAAGTCGCTGAACGTTAACCGTGATCTTGGAGTCAAGCAGAGCCTTTTCAGCCTTCAATTTTTCGATATCTATGAATCTGAAAGGACTATTAATAATAGAGGTGACGTGATTCTGAAGTCTCTCGGAATCGGTCTTGTAGCTGTTGTCAAGGCTGATTATCGCCTTGCTGTCTCTCTCAAATGTTTCGTCAAAATATTCACGCAAGCTACGTGCGAATACGTCTGTTGTACTCTGCTGGCAAAAAGGACATAGACGGTCGTTCACATCATAGAAAGTGCGGCCTTCCTTGACCCAGTCGCTGTTGCCCAACTTAAGAATCATTGATGCAATATCTACATCTTCGCTGCCAATGACGCACTTCTTGAGAAATTGATTGGACTCGTGGGCAATGACTGCCGTCATCTCTACAATCGGAATGACGCTTTCGATAATAGGAGATGTGCCGAACACCGCTTCCGCTCTCTTTTCGAGATGAACTAGTGATTCCAGCAACGTCGAATTCGTAAGATGTTCTTGTAGCACTTTGGCCTTGAAGTTAGACGCGTTGTTCCGGAACCCCTCAAACGCTCCTGCGAACCTCACGTCGTACTTCTGCTTTTGCGACCAGCACGTTTCCTTGAATTCCGTCTCAAGAGCGGCCAACTCGCTTTTCTTTCCGCCAACGCCATCATCTCCATGTAAGGCATGGTTTAACGATTGGATCTTCGCCGCCAACTCGTCGAGATCAGCCTTTGCCTTGACGATTTTATTGAAGGCTTCGACATTCTTTTCGCCAAGAGTGAATATGCCTTTGAGCTCGGCAGGCTGGTTAAAATTCTTTTCGACGAAGTCTCGATTGTAGACTACCGCTTGCAGCTTAGTTCCGCCCTTCCATGCGATGTTGCACGTTGGATAGTTGACCTCGTCCGCAATCACTCTCGTGATCGTGGTCTTGCCAACTCCGTTCGTACCGAATACGAAATTGAATCGGGCTAACCCAGTCAATATTTCCGGTGGACTACCGTATGTTGCAACACCTGCAATCCGAATGGAGTCGATCATGTACTCGCCCCTTAAATGAATCTATCTGCAAGACGAATTTTAAGATTGTTTAGCAGCAGCGAGGTTAGTCGCTACACACCTCGAATCCATCACGCTCGACGGCGCTGGAATCGGCCGTCACAGAGCAGGTCTCATCGAAGTGCAAACGCTTGGCTGGTCCAGTTACGGGTACCTATCGATTATCCGGATCCGCATGGACCTGGAAGTCCGCGATCTTCCCCTTCGCGTCCAGAACCACCACCACGACACGCGTATCCCCGACCGGCCCGATTCGAAACACCGAGCGCACGCCCCCATCGCTATCCTTGCGCTTGATCAGCACCAGTGGTGCGGCCTCCCATTTCGCCGGTAGCTGACTGCGCATGTCCACCGCGTCGTTGGGGTTGAAGCTGTATCCCGTATCCGCCGCAAAGTCGCTCGCGACGTTCTTCGCTGCCAGGATCTTCTGCAGCACCTCGCGCAGGTGCGCGGCGATCTCCGGCTTGGTGTCAGCGATCGGGGGGTTCGTCTTCGGCATTACCGCCGGTTCCACCATCCCCGCGACGACGCGCGCAATGTAGCCGGGGTTGGAATGGCCGGCGTCGAGGTTGGTCAGCACCACCACCGTCAGCTTGTCGTCCACGTAACGGTTGATGCTGCAAGTGAAGCCCTGCCAGGCACCGTCGTGGGAGATCGTGCGGTGGCCGTTCATGTCGCCCTTGGCCCAACCGAAGCCGTAGCCGGAATCGTTTGGTTTGCCGTCGTTGAGGACGAACGGGGTGAACATCTGGTCGAGCGACTTCTTGCTCAGAAGGGTGGTGCCGTAGAATGCGCGATCCCATTTTTCGAGGTCGACGACGTTGAAGTAGAGCGTGCCGTCGGCGGTGGAGTTCAGGCTGGGGGCGACCCAGGTCTGATTCTTCAACTGATCACCGCCGATCTCGTAGCCCGCGGCGCGTCCGGGAATGATGTCACTGTCGGAGATGATGCGCGTGGAGGTCATGCCGAGCGGCGCGAAGATCCTGTCGTGCAGGTAGTCGCCGTAGTACTGGCCGGTCACCTTGTGGATCAGCACGCCGAGCAGGGCGTAGTTGGTGTTGCGGTAGTCCCACTTGTCGCCAGGCTTGAACTCGATCGGAAGGGTTTCGATCTTCTTCACCAGTTCGTCCTCGGTGAAGTCCTTGCGCTTGTCGAAGATGGCGCCGGGCAGCATCCGCGCATCGTCCTCGTATTCGGCCAAGCCCGAGGTGTGCGAGAGCAGGTTCTTCACTTTGATCGCCTTCCAGCTTGCCGGCGCATCCGTGAAGTATTTGCTGATACTGTCGTCGAGGCCGACTTTGCCCTGCTCCACCAGCATCATCACCGCGGTCGCGGCGAACTGCTTGCCGACCGATCCGGATTGCATCGAGGTGGTCGGCGTCACCGGCGCGTTCCATTCGACATTCGCAAGCCCGTAACCCTTTGCGAGCACCGCGTGGCCGTCGCGATAGATGCCGACCTCCGCACCGGGGATGCGCTCGCGCGCCATTTCGGCGGTGACGTAGCGGTCGATGGCGGCGGTCTGGGCGGGCGTCAATGCGCCGGATTGCGCTTGGGCTGGTCTCCCGGCAGCGGCCAGCGCAAGGACGAGTAATACAGCAGAAAGGGGCTTTGGGGGCATGGTCTGGATCCTGCGGGGTTAGTTTTTGTTTTTGCGATCGACAAGCCTAGCGCAAATCGAGGATGCGACTCCCGACCGCGACTTCCTGACGCGGCATGCCGGATTGGCTGGGTGGCGCTTCCGCCGGCCCCGGTATGCTGCCGATTGTCATTGCCAAGCTGTTGAATCGCCGCGGCTTTCCAGCTACCATGCGCGGCTTACCCTCTCGCTGTGAGTCAACCTTCATGAAAGTCCTGTCCTCCCTGAAGTCCGCCAAGACCCGTCACCGCGACTGCAAGGTCGTGCGTCGCCGTGGCAAGGTGTTCGTGATCTGCAAGTCGAACCCGCGCTTCAAGGCACGCCAGCGCTGAACCAGCCGCGCGCGCAGCAGGTGCATTGCCGGGGCCGCGTCATGCGGCCCTTTGCATGCATGGAACCCTTGCGCGTGGCGATGCGAGCCCAGTTCTGATAAAAAGCACGCTGATACAACTGCTGCGTTCCATTACTGGGGAGAGAGCCATGAACCGCTTGTTGTCGATCTCGGCTGCGACCGTCCTGATGTCCGCCTGCGTGGCGTCCGCCTTACAGCCTGCCCACGCCGACACGTTCCTTGTCCAGCGCGCCCACATGGGCCATTCGCTTGCTCGCCAGTTGCATGGACAGAGCATGGCTGCGGTTCAACAACGTTTCGGCGCGCCGACCCAGAAACTCGAGCCGCGTGGCGGACAGAAGCGCCAATGGCCGGTGATCAATCGCTGGTATTACCCCGAGTACACCGTTTATTTCGCGCGCGGCCGTGTCGTTGATGTCGTCCTCAACCACGCCATGCCCGAAGAAATCGGCCCGGCGCCTGTTCGCTAGAGAATGACCGCTCCCGCCTTGCGCTTTCCCGCAGAGTGGGAGCCGCAATCCGCGGTGCTTCTCGCGTGGCCGCACGTTGGCACCGACTGGGCGGCGCGACTGGCTGACGTCGAAACCACCTACGTCGCATTGATTGCCGCGATCACGCGCTTCCAGATCGCCATCGTTTGCGTCGCTCACGATGACCTGCAGCAGCATGCCGCGCGATTGCTGGATGCCGCTGCCGTTCCGCTTTCGCGCGTGCGCTTCGTGCAAGTCGAATACGATGACACCTGGCTGCGAGATTCCGGTCCGGTGACTTTGACGTCCGGGATTGGGCATCCTGCCGCAACCCGGACACAGCAAGTCCGGCGCATGTCCGGACTTGCTGTAGATGAGTCCGCGCACATCGCGGACTCATCATCGACACATCCCTGTGCTGAGGGTTCGCGCGCCAACAACGAATTCGTGTTGCTCGATTTTCGTTTCAACGCATGGGGCGACAAGTTCGCCGCGACGCGCGACGACAAGCTCGTCGAAGCGTTGTTCGCACAAGGTGTTTTCCGCAATGCCCAACGCGAACGCATCGAGTTCGCACTCGAAGGCGGCGCGATCGAAACCGACGGCGATGGCACCCTGCTCGGCACGTGGCATTGCCTGCACGCGCGGCATCCCGGGCTCGATCGTGGCGAGTTGTCCGTGCGGCTCGGCGAAACGTTGCGGCAACGACGCATCTTGTGGCTCGATCATGGCGCGCTCGAAGGCGACGATACGGACGCGCACATCGACACGCTTGCGCGTTTTGTCGCGCCCGATGCGATCGCCTATCAGGCCTGCGACGATCCGGGCGACGCGCACTACGACGACTTGCAGCAGATGGCACACGAATTGGCTGCATTGCGCACGCTCGACGGGAAACCCTATCGACTGTTCGCTTTGCCCTGGGCCAAACCGGTCATCGACGATGGCCGCCGCCTCGCCGCGTCCTACGCTAATTTCCTGATCGTCAACGGTGCGGTGCTGATGCCGGCATACGACGATCCTGCGGATTCCGTCGCTGCTGCGACACTTGAAATCGCCTTCCCGGATCGCGAGATCGTGCGGGTGCCGTGCCGCCCATTGATCTGGCAGAACGGAAGCCTGCACTGCCTCACCATGCAACTCCCGGAAGGATTGGTGTGATGACCGCTCGCACACTCACCGTCGTGCTCGTGCAGGAAATCGACCACGGCAGCGTCGAAGCGAACCATGCGGTGATCGCGCAGCGCGTCGCCGAAGCCGCCGCGCAGGGCGCGCGATTGATCCTGCTGCAGGAACTGCACAACGGCGCGTATTTCTGCCAGCACGAATCGGTCGCGGAATTCGATCGCGCCGAACCGATTCCCGGACCGAGCACGCAACGACTTGGCGAGATCGCGAAACAACATGGTGTGGTGATCGTCGGCTCGCTGTTCGAGCGCCGCGCTGCGGGCCTGTACCACAACACGGCAGTCGTGTTCGAAACCGACGGCACGCTCATCGGCAAGTACCGCAAGATGCACATCCCGGACGATCCGGGCTTCCACGAAAAATTCTATTTCACGCCCGGCGACCTCGGTTTTCATCCGATCGACACATCGGTCGGACGACTTGGCGTGCTGGTGTGCTGGGATCAGTGGTATCCCGAAGCCGCGCGGCTGATGGCGCTAGCAGGTGCCGAGTTGCTGTTGTACCCGACCGCGATCGGTTGGGATCCGGACGATGCGCAGGACGAAAAGAATCGCCAGCGCGATGCATGGATGCTCAGCCATCGCGGTCACGCGGTCGCGAACGGATTGCCTGTGTTGTCGTGCAATCGCGTCGGCCATGAACCCTCGCCGCTCGGCGCTGCCGGGATCGATTTCTGGGGCAGCAGCCATGTGCTCGGCCCACAAGGCGAACTGCTCGCCGAAGCCAGCACGAATGCTCCGCAGTTGCTGATCGCGCAGGTCGATCTTGCACGCAGCGAACATATACGCCGCATCTGGCCGTTCCTGCGCGACCGTCGCATCGACGCCTACGGCGACCTGCTCAGGCGCTATCGCGATTGAATATTCCCGTGACCGAAACCAACGATTCCAGCGACCTGCTCGCGCAACAACCGCACGCGATCATCGAGCGCGATGGCGTGCGTTACACGATCCTCGGCACCGCGCACGTGTCGCGCGCGAGCGTCGAAGCGGTCGAACAACTCGCCAACAGCGGTCGCTTCGATGCGATCGCTGTCGAACTCGACGCGCAACGCCTGCGCAGCCTGACCGATCCGAACGCCCTGCAGGAACTCGACCTGTTCCGCATCCTGCGCGAAGGCAAGACCGGATTGGTCGCGGCGAACCTCGCCCTGGCCGCTTACCAGCGCCGGCTCTCGGAGCAGCTCGGCGTCGAGCCCGGTGCCGAACTCAAGGCTGCTGCAAGCGCCGCACGCGAACGCGGGCTGCCGCTGCAACTCATCGACCGCGATGTCGGCATCACCCTCAAGCGCGCGTATCGCGGGCTGGGCTTCTGGGGCCGCATGAAATTGATGACGGGCCTCGGCATCAGCCTGTTCGACAACGAACAGGTCGATGCGGACGAGATCGAGAAGCTCAAGCAGGGCGACATGCTCGAAAGCAGCTTCGGCGAATTCGCCGCACAGAGCCCGCCAATCTACCAGGCACTCATCGCCGAGCGCGACAATTACATGGCCGCGCGCCTGCGTCAGGAAAACATCGGCAGCGTGTATCGCGAAGTATTCGTGGTGATCGGCGCCGGACACCTGAAAGGCATGTCGCAACACCTGCGCGACGACACCGAAGCGCCCTCGAGCGTGCGCGAACGCCTCGAAGCCATCGCGAAGAAAAGTCGTATTCCGTGGGTGTCATTGGTGATCGCGGCGCTCGTGCTCGGCAGCTTCGCATGGGGCTACTGGCATGGCGGCGTGCATCTCGGCACCACGCTGCTGCTGACCTGGATCGTGGCGACGGCAGTCGGCGGTGCGCTCGGTTGCATCGCCGCGGGCGGGCATCCGTTGAGCGTGCTCGCCGCCGCGTTGTGGTCGCCCTGGAAGCCGCTGCATCCGGGCATCGCATCAGGCACGGTCAGCGGCCTCGTCGAAGCATGGATACGCAAGCCGACCTATCAGGACTTCATGCGCCTGCGCGACGACGTCGGCAGCCTGCGCGGCTGGTATCGCAACCGCGTGTCGCGCGTGTTCCTGAATTTCTTCCTGACCTGCCTCGGCACCATCGCCGGCGAAGTCGTCGCCGGCTTGCGCATCCTCGGCAAACTGGGGTGAAGAGGAGCGTTTGCGAACCGCAGGTTCGCGCGACGATGAACGCCTGAGCGCTATGCGCGAAGGCCGGGGCAAGAGGAGCGTTTGCAAACTACAGGTTCGCGCGACGATGACTGCGTGCGCCGGAGCGCACGCGAACAGCGAAGCTGGCCCGAAGGGCGAGCGCCATGGATGGCGCGAGTCAGGCCTGAGCGCTACGCGCGAAGGCCGCCGCGGACAGTGCACGCCACTCTATTCGGCGGCCAACTCTGGCTTGCGCCCCATCGGCGCGCGTTCGCGCGCACGCCGGATGGTCGAAATCGTCCAGCCACGCAGGTCGTCAAGCGTCGCGTAGATCGTTGGCAGGAACATCAGGCTGACGATCGTGGAGAACGCCAGGCCGCCCGCAATCGCGCGCGCCATCGGGTAGTAGGCCGGGCCATTGCCGCCAATCTGAGTGCCGCCGACGCACAATGGAAGCATGCCGGCAATCGCGGTCCCCATCGTCATCAGAATCGGACGCAGCCGTTCCTTGCAACCTTCGACCAGCGCTTCGGTGCGCTCCAGGCCACGTCGCCGCAAATTGTTGATGTGGTCGAACAGCACGATGCCCTGGTTCACGACCACGCCCATCAGGACCAGGATGCCGATCATCGCCATGATCGTGAAGGGCGTCCCGGTGATCCAGAACAGCCAGAACATGCCGAGCGCCGAGAACATGACGCTGCTCAGGATCGCCGTCGGCAGCAGCAGCGATTCGAACAGCGCGGCCATCACCAGGTAGACCAGGAACAGCGCAATGAGCATGTTGATGCCCATCTGCGCGAAGGAATCGTCGTCCTGCTGGAAAGACCCGCCGA
Organism: Lysobacterales bacterium; assembly: GCA_038226665.1. Taxonomy (GTDB): domain Bacteria; phylum Pseudomonadota; class Gammaproteobacteria; order Xanthomonadales; family Xanthomonadaceae; genus SZAS-103. The sequence goes on from JBBRQI010000003.1 coordinate 145,468, forward strand.
AGTTGGTGCGATAGCCGGGTGGTAGCGTGGTCGATGCGAGCACTTCCTCCATCGCCTTGCGCGCCTGATCCATGGTCACGCCTGGCGGCAGATTCGCCTGGATCGCGAGAGTCGTCTGCCGGTCCTGTCGCGAAATCTGCGAAGCGCCCTTGCGTACGTTCACATCCACGACGGCGAGCAAGGGGATGCTGCTGCCGTCCTTGCGGCGCAGGGTCAACGAGGACAGATCCTCGATGCGGAAGTGGCTGGATCCGGCGAAGCGCGCCCACACCGGCACATCGCCGCCGGCTGTGCGGAACTCATGCAGCGGGGTGCCACGCAACGCGATGCCAATGTAGCTCGCCACTTCCTGCGCGGAGAACCCATAGGCTGCGGCGCGGTCGCGGTTGACATTGACGGCAAGCTCGCTGGTTTCATCGCCGCTATCGACGCGCACGTCCCGCAATTGCTTGCTCTTCGACAGGATGGGGACGAGGTTCTTGGCGATATCGACCAGTGTCGCGGTCGAATCGCCGTTGATGTACAGGCGCACGCCCTGGTCGCTGCCGCCGGAACCAGGGCCGTCGTCGGCGTTGAAACCGATGATCGCACGCGCGCTCTTCGGCAGATCCTTGCGGATCATTTCCTGGACCTGTTCGGTCGGCAGCAAACCCGGCTCCGACTTGCGCAGCAACAGCCGATCGATCAGCCGTGGTTGCGGATCGACCAGGGTGATGAACGTACCGGCACCCCCCGCTTCGCTGAAGTAGGAATAGATCTGCTTGATCTGGTATTTCTTCCGGCGCGCGTCCAGGAAGTCCTCGACGCGCTTCACTTCGTCGGAAATCTGGCCGAGGCTGTAGGCGCCCTTGAAGTTGTAACTCAGCACCATCCTGCGACCGACATCGTTCTTGTTCGCGTCGGCATCGCCCATCACGCGATGCGCGGGATAGAAACTCGCGGCCACGATGATCACGATGCCGAGGATCGCCTTGCCGCGATGAGCGAGCGACCATCGCAACAAGCGTCCATAGCCGCGCGACAGCCTGGGCACGAAACCGCGGGGATTGCTCACGGCAGGCGGCGTCTTCAGCCGTGCCGAGATCATCGGGATCAGGCTGACCGCGACCAGCCACGACGCCAGCAGCGCGATCGTGATCGTGAGCGCGACCTCGCCAAGGAACACGGTGATCTGGTTGCGCGCACCGAACAGGTTCGGCAGGAAAACGATGATGCTGGCCAGCGTGCCTGCACTGATTGCCATCTGCACGCCGCGCGTGCCCTCGATCGCGCAGCGCACCGGGTTATCGGGGAACTTCTCGCGGAACTGGTAGATGCTCTCGACCACCACCACTGCGTTGTCGACGAGCATGCCGACGCCAAGCAGCAAGCCCATCATCGAGAGGATGTTCAGGCTCATGCCGAGGAACGACATCGCGCCGAGAGTAATGACGATGCAGATCGGAATCGCCAGGCTCACCATCAGCGTCGATGGCCAATGGCGCAGGAAGTAGAACAGGATCAGCAAGGACAACAGGGAGCCGATTATGCCGGCTTCGATCAATTCGTTGATCGAGCCGGTGACGCCTTTCGCCTGGTCGTCGACGATGACCTGTTGAACGCCGATGAACTCGGGCTCGGTGCTGATGCGGTCCATCTCGGCCAGAACGCCGCGCGAAACGTCCACCATGTTGGCGCTGCGCTCGCGGAAGACGTCGATGCCCACGGCCGGACGCCCATCGAGGCGACGGCCGATGTCGGCGCGTTGCGGCTGCAGGTGAATGTCGGCGATATCCGACAGGTGCAGGCCCTGCGCGTTCAGCACGAGTTTGCGCAAGCCGTCCAGGTCGTTGATCTCGCCAACGGGTTGCACGCGGATGCGCTGCTTGCCGTCGTCGATCTCTCCGGCGGACACGGAGAAATTCGCCGCCTGCAGGCGCGTCGCGAGATCGTTGAGGCTCAGACCGTGCGCGACCAGGCGTGCCGGGTCGATCGCGATCTCGACCTCGGGCGGAAACGCGCCGGTGATGTCGACTTTCGCCACACCGGGGATGCGCTGGATGCGCTTTTGCACGATGTTCTGGATCAGCTGGTATTCGCCGCGGAAATCGCGGTTGCCGGCGAAACGGATCTTCAGCATCGCCTGGTCGGTCGGCGAGGCCTTGACGATCTGGTAGCGCTGCAGGTCCTTGGGCAGGTCGCCGCGGATCGCATCGAGCCTGTCGTGCACCTCCGACGCGGTGATGCCGATGTTCCGGCTCCAGTCCGAGAACAGCAACTGGATGCCCGCGCCATCGGGACCGCTCGTGGAATCCATCTCCTTGATGCCGGACAACGTCGCCAGGGCTTCCTCGGCCGGACGCGTCACGGTACGTTCCACTTCCTCGGGCGTTGAACCCGCGTACGGAAGATTGACGAACACGAACGGAAAACTGATGTCCGGGAACTGTTCCAGGGGGAGCCGGAATGCGGCGATGATGCCGATCACCACCAGCGAAACATAGAACATCACCGCGGTGACCGGCCGGCGCAGACTCAGTTCGGCGAGGCTCATGACTGTGTCGTCTCCATGCCTGCGTCACCACCAAGGTGGACATCGGCCCTGGTTCCCGCTGCGTGTGCAGCCGCCGCACGCAAGCCGCGCTCGCGCCACCTCGCATCCGAACTGCGATCGAGCAGGTCGTACATCACCGGGATCACCACGAGGGTCAGCAAGGTCGATACCAGCAGGCCGCCGATCACGGTGATCGCCATCGGCGCGCGCACTTCCGCGCCGTCGCCTCCAAAGAATGCCAGCGGCGCGAAGCCAAACAGTGCGGTCAAGGTCGTCATCACGATCGGACGCAGGCGCGACGTCGCGCCCTGGTGGATCGCTTCGCGCTTGGTCACGCCCTGCTCGCGCAGCTGGTTGACCTTGTCGACGAGCAGGATCGCGTTCTTCACCACGATGCCGACCAGCAGGATCATGCCGATGAAGACCACGATCGAGATCGGCGAGCGATCCATCCAGAGCGCAAGAACGGCGCCGACGATCGCGAGCGGGATCGTGAACAGGATCACGAACGGATGCAGCAGCGATTCGAATTGCGAGGCCATCACCAGATAGACCAGGAAGATCGCGAGTCCGAATGCGAACAGCAGCGACTTGATCGAGGCATCGAGTTCCTCGCCTTCGCCACCGATGTGCATGCGGACGTCGGCGCCCAGCGGATTCTTCGCGACGAGGTCGTTGACTTCCTTCACCGCAGTACCCAGGTCGATGTTGCGCAGGTTCGCCGAGACGATCGCCACGCGCACCTGGTCCACGCGATGGATTTCGCTCGGCCCGACCGTCGCCACGACATCGGCGACCGCATCGAGCGTGATCGGGTGGACGCTCTCCGGGTTGACGATGATCTTGCGGATCGATTCGATCGAACTCCGATCGGCCTGTTGTGCTCGCACCAGCACATCGATCTTGCGGTCCCGGAAGCTGTAGCGCGTCGCGACTTCGCCACGGATCTTGCGCACGACCTGGTCGGCGACCTGGCGCGTGGTCAGGCCGAGCGCCGCGGCACGATCCTGATCGAACCGGATTTGCACTTCCGGGAATCCTTCCTCGACCGTGGACTTGATGTCGGCGAAGTGTGGGGAATCCTGCATCAGGGCCGTCAATTTCCGCCCAGCCTTGGCAACCTTGTCGAGGTCCTGCCCGCGCAATTCGATCTCCAGCGGTGCCGCGAAGCTGAAGATCTGAGGCCGGCCGAACTTGATCTGCACGTCGGGATAGCTTTGCATCGTCGCGCGCATCGCTTCGGTCTCGCGCGCTTCGGATGCCTTGGTCATGCCCTCGCCCATGATCACGTCGAGCTTGGCCACGTTTTCACCCGATTCTGTCGGGTTCGCGTCGAGCCGGGTGCCGGTGCCGCTGACGCCGTACAGCGCCTGCACGCCCTGGTCCTTGCCGTGCTTTCCTTCAATCGCGGCAACCAGTGCATCGGTCTCGCGCAATTGCGTTCCCGCCGGCAATTTCGCGGTGAGCTCGAAACGATCCTGCGCAAACTGCGGAATCAGATCGGTGCCGAGCGTGCTTGCGATCAGCAATGCCATCACGAAAGCGGCTGCCGCACCGCCCAGGACGAGCATTGGATGCCGCAATGCCGACGGCAGCATTTTCTGGTAACGCGCAGCTCCCCAATTGTAGGGAACCAGTACGAGGGTGCCGACACGGGTGAGGAAGCGACCGACGTAACGGACAAAGACGCGCGCCACGGTCGTGATCGCTAACGACACGCCGAACAATCCGCCCGACGTCGTCGCGCGCACGGCCTTGCCGGTACCGGCAGCGATCCGGCCCATGCGGCCTTTCGGTTGCTGCTGCAGGTCCGCTTGCTGCTCGCCGAACGACAGCGGAGCCTTGCTCTTTAGCGAGGACAGCATCGGGATCAACGTCAGCGATACGGCCAGCGAAATCATCAACGCGATGGACACCGTCAACGCCTGATCCTTGAACAGTTGCCCAGCGACGCCCTGCACGAAGACCAGCGGAAAGAACACCGACACCGTCGTCAGCGTCGATGCCACGACCGCCATGCTGACTTCACGCGTGCCGGTGATTGCCGCGTCGAGGATGCCAAGCCCGCGTTCGCGCGCCTTGGCGATGCTTTCGAGCACGACGATCGAATCGTCCACCACCAAGCCCGTCGCCAGCGCAAGTCCGGACAGCGACATGACATTGAGATTGAGTCCGAGCCGGCCCATGAAGAAGAACGTGGCGACGATCGAAACCGGCAGCGAGAGCCCGATCACGAACGTGCTCCAACCGTCGTGCAGGAAGAAGAAGATGATCAGGATCGCGAACAAGCCGCCGAGCAGCGCTTCGTTGCGCACTTCGTGCAGCGCGCTCTGGATGAAGATCGACTGGTCCTGGATCGTCGTGAGCTCGGTCCCGTAGGGCAGTTCTTTCTTGAGCGTCTCGAGCGTGGCCTTGACCGCCGTTGCGACGCTGACTGTGTTCGCGTCGCCTTCCTTGTAGATCGCGAGCTCGACCGCTTCCTGGCCACCGAGCCGGATGATCGCCTCGCGATCCTTGTAACCCTGCGAAACCGTTGCCACGTCGCGCAACCGGATCGGCACGCCATCCTGGTTGGCGATCAGCAGTTCGCGCATCTGGTCGAGATTGGTGAACTGGTTGACCGTGCGCACGAGGTAGCGTTGGGTGCCTTCCTCGATGCGGCCGCCGGAGATGTTGACGTTTTCCTGGCCAAGCCGGTCGATCACCTGCGCGATCGACATCTTGTGCTGGGCGAGGCTTTCCTGGTCGATCGCGACTTCGACCTCGTCTTCGAGACCACCGCCGACCTTGACCGCGGCGACGCCTGTCACCGGCTCGAGGCGTTTCTTGAGCTGATCTTCCGCATAGCGGCGCATCCGCATCAATTCGGCCTTGCGCATCAAGTCGGTCTGTGGCGCGTTGGCGGCGTCGGCATCCTTGGTCGTATCTGCCGCCGCGCCTGCTTTCCTGGTCAGCACGAGCCGCATGATCGGCTCGGTCGACGGATTGAAGCGCAGCAGCACCGGTGCCGATACATCGAGCGGCAACTGCAATGTCTGCAGCTTGTCGCGCACGTCGATGCTGGCCTGGTCCATGTCGGTACCCCAGGCGAACTCGAGCACCACGTCGCTCTGCCCGGTTTGCGAGGTCGAACTGAGCTTGCGCAGACCCTTGACGACGCCGGCCGCTTCCTCGACCGGCTGGGTGACCAGGGTTTCGATCTCGGTCGGCGCCGCGCCGGTGTACTGCGTGCGCACCGTGAGCGTCGGGTAGCTCAGGTCAGGCAGTAATCCGACCTTGAGGTCGAACAGCGCGATCATGCCGAACAGCACGAAGGTAAAGGTCACCATCGCGACCGTGACGCGGCGCCGTGTCGAGAATCCGATCAACCCGCCTGCCAGCGGGCGAGACGTTGGCGATGGTGGCTCCATCAGTGCTTCGCCACGCTGGTGCCGGCGTCGGTGGGCGAACTGGCAGCCGCGTCACCGATCACTTCGACCTTGGCGCCGTCGCGGATCGCGACCTTGCCGGCAGTCACGACCTGATCGCCTTCGGTCAATCCGGAACGCACTTCGGCGAGTTCGCCATCGACGTAGCCGAGCTTGAGTGACACGCGCACGGCTTTGCCATTGCGCACGGCGTAAACCGCAGGCTCGCCCTCGTCTTCAAGCAATGCCACGCGCGGGATCGTCAGCGCATCGGTGCGGCTGTCATAGACAATGCCGATCCGGCCGAACATGCCCGACTTCAAGCCGCCGTCGCCGGAGAACGCGCAAACCACGCGGAATGTGCCACTGGCGGAATCCACGACCGGGCTGATGCGATCGATCTTGCCGGTGAACTGCTTGCCGGCGACTGCATCGACTTGCATGGTCACGGCAAGACCGGTCTTCATCGTCGCGAGATTGCGTTCGGGCACGCTGAGCACGGCTTCGAGGCGACTGTCGTCGACGATGCGGAACAGTGGTGCGTTCAGCGCGACCAGGTTGCCCTGCTTGACCATGCGTTGCGCGACGACGCCGGAGATCGGCGCGGTGATCGTCGTGTACGACAATTCGAGTTGTGCGATATGCAATGCGGCGCGCGCACTTTCGAGGTCGTAGCGGATCTGATCGTTCGCTTCGGTGCTGACCAGTTTGGCCGCGACCATTTTTTGCGAACGCTCGTAATTACTCTCAAGTTTGCGCACTGCGGCAGCGGCTTGCTCGACCTGCAGGCGCTGATGCTCGTTGTCCAGCCGCGCAAGCACTTGGCCCTTGTGCACGCGCTGGCCTTCCTCGGTGAGAATCTCGAGCACGATGCCCGAAGCCTTGGACACGACCTGCGCTTCGCCCGGCGCATCCAGCGACGCGGTGCCGCTGTAGCTGGCGGCGATCGGCCGACGCGCGACTTTCGCGACCTCGACCGGCACGGCGGTGTCCTGCTTCTTGCCATCCTTCCCATCCTTGCCAGCGTCCTTGTCCGTGGAGCTTTTGTCGTCGGAATTGGACGAGGCCTGCGCAGCCTTGGCATCGGTGGCATTGCCCTTGCACGCTGGCAACGCCAGAACGAGGGCGATCATTGCAGGCGCGAGGATCGACAATGCAAGGCTGCGCCGCAGCGCACTGGAAGCCAGTTGCGAGGTCGATTCGGATTGATTCGTGGCGGATCGTGTGGGCTTCATCGTGGCCTGTATCAAGCTGGTTATGGTGTTGTATCTAAGTATAACACCTAATGCGCCCGGACGATCCCGAGCGTGCCGAAGTGTCTCTCAAGTGAATGTGCTTTCGCCCCTGCGTGAAGTCACGATGACCCATGGCATGGGCATCATTCCTGTCGTGCCGATACGACACGTCGAACAATGCAGAGGTTCCACTGCGTCCTTCGTGTTCCCACCTGATTGAGTCGACCAAGAGCAAGAAGGTTGCAACCGCATGCGTCCGATTGTCTTGATGATCAATACACTTCGTCGGCTTGTCGGGCGTTCTGAAACAGCGCGGACTCACGCTATACTTTGCCCCTCGCCAAAGCCGACGATGCCAGCAATGAAGAAACCAGCCCTGATGCTCGTAGTCACCACCATGCTGGCCATCGCCAGCACGTCCGTCTTCGCCAAGGGCGATCCGGTCGAAGGCAAGAAGCTGGTCTACACCTGCACCGGCTGCCACGGCATCGACGGGTACAAGAATGCGTATCCGAATTACCACGTACCCAGGCTCGGCGGTCAGAACGAGCAATACATCATCAATGCGTTGACCGAATACAAAAAGGGCGAGCGCGCGCATCCAACGATGCGTGCCCAGGCCGAAAGTTTCTCGGACAAGGACATCGCCAACATCGCGGCCTACCTGGCCAGCATCGGCACGGAGGGCGAGAAGTGAGCCTCTCTTCGATCAAGCCATCGACGATCTCCCTGGTCGCAGCCGCACTGCTGTTGGCGTTCGCCGGCAATGCCTCTGCCAAGGGCGACGCCACTGCCGGTGCGAACAAGGCCAAGCCTTGCACGGCATGCCATGGGACGGATGGCAATGCGACCCAGGACCAGCAATATCCACGCCTCGCCGGCCAGTACGCCGATTACATCGCGCGCGCACTGCATGAATACAAGAACGGCGAGCGCAACAACTCGATCATGAAAGGCATGGACGCGCCGCTGAGCGATCAGGACATCGACGACATCGCCGCTTACTTCGCATCGCAGCCGGGCAAACTGCACGATTTGAGCCACATGAAAAAGTAAGCGCCGGGTCTGGATTCAGAAAGCCACGAAGACCCCGCGCAATGCGGGGTTTTGTTTGTTTCCGGCAAACACAGTCAATGGCCCTGGCAGTTTCTTTCGTAGCGATCTCCTGCCTGCTCGCGTTCCTTCGCGCTCGCATTCAGATCGACCGTGTCCAGCACGATGTCTTCGCATGGATCGGTGCTCCGGTCGCTGGTTCGCATGCCGCGATCCGGAGCGGTCAGCATGATTCCATTCTGATCGGGCCGCGCGGCAACTCCACCGATCAATCCGCTGACGACGCGAGCGGCCGTATTGACGGCTTCCTCAGGGCTCGGATCATCGCGCACATGGAAATCCGGCGAGTTCTTGCGCGCAGCGCCTGGCAGCATCCAGTCCGCTGATCGATGCGCCAGCAAATCGCGTGGAGGATTCGACGCTGGTGCAGTCGGCACCACGAGTTTGCCATCCGCGCCATAAAGCAGCGCTTTAGGTGACTCAGCGACCATGGGAACCGGGACGATACGCGGCGTGATCGTGACGGCCTGCAGGACGTCGGTACGCGCAGCAAAGCGTTGTGGCACCGGTGCTGCACGCTGCTGGGGAGCAACTGGCGGCGCGATGTCCGGCTTCGGCGCGGCAAGCGCAGGCTGTCGCTCGATGAAGGTGATTTGCAGTGGCGCGGTTTCGCGTGTGTGCACAAAACCTGACGGCTGCATCGCAGCGCGCAGTACTAGAAGCATCAACACATGCAGCAGCGCGATGCCGATCAAGATCAACGTGCGTTGTCCCGTCGTTTCACCATCGGTTGTCGAAGATGCGGCTGGGCGCAGGCGGCGCAAGGATGCGCGCAACGCATGGTTCGGTGCAGGTTCGCCAGCGGCGAGATCCCGGAATGCGTCGATGCTTGCCAAGCGCACGATCCTGCCGAAAGTTGCGGCAGGCTAGCGTGCGGCCGCGAAAAATCCGGTTAAGCGAAGAAAGTTTTCGCACAGGTCATGCGTGGCGTCGAAACGGATCATGCAATCCTTTTCATGTACGGCGCTGCGCCCGTGGCGTGGTCGGTCGCGTCGCGGATCGCGGTGAGTTGCGGCAATTTCGACAGCAGGGTTTTCTCGATGCCATTCTTCAACGTAACATCGACCATGCCGCAGCCATGGCAGCCGCCGCCGAAGCGCAGCACCGCGGCGTTGTCTACGGTGATCGTTTCCAGCGACACGCGGCCGCCGTGCGAGGCGAGTTGCGGATTGATCTCGGTGTCGAGCAGGTAGCGCACCTGTTCGGCAAGATCGGAATCGGCATCGGGCGGCGCCCCCTTCAATTTCGGCGCGCGGATGTTGAGCTGGCCGCCGCCGGCCGCTTCGATGAAATCGACGCGCGCGCCCTCGAAATAAGGGGCGCTGGCCGCATCGACATACAGCGCGAAGCCTTCGCATTGCAGCATCCATTCGTCGCCGATCAGTTCGCCCTTATCGCAGAATGCAAGCCGCGCATCGGCTTTCGGCGTGCCCGGATTCACGGCGCTCAGAGCGATGCCATCGGCGTCGCCGCCCTGCGCCGCGAACAGGCGGGCGAAGTGGCGCTGGGCGGAAGGAGTGAGTTCAAGCAGGTCAAGTTCGCTCATGGCGCTATTCTACGCTGCCACCCGCTACCGGAAGAAACGCCATGTCAGCCAAGGCCACGAAGACCGAGAAGCCTGCAAAGCCTGAAAAGGCCGCCACATCTCCGTTGCACGATGCCCATTGCAAGCCGCTCAAGGGCACCGAGAACAAACTCTCTGCGACCGACATCAAAACGCTGTTGAAGGGATTTCCTGGCTGGAAGTTGATCGACAAGGGCGAGGCCATCGAGAAGACGTACACATTCAAGAACTACTACCGCACCCTCGCCTTCGTGAACGCGCTGGCGTTCATCGCACATCGCGAAGACCACCATCCCGACCTCGGCGTGCACTATGACAAAGTCGCTGTGCGTTACTCGACCCACGATGTGGGCGGGTTGTCGATGAATGATTTCATCTCTGCGGCAAAGGCCGAACTGCTGAATGCGAACGCAGCGTAACGCGCGGGCCTTCCCTGCGCGTTACTTGTTGAACCACTACTTCCGTACCAGCTCGACGCGCCTGTTCTTCGCGCGATCCGCATCGTTGTCGTTGGCAACGACAGGTTTGCTGTCGCCGTAACCCTTGGCCGTCAGGCGCACGGCGGCGATGCCTTTGGCGATCAAGGCTGCGCGCACGGCGTCGGCGCGATGCTGCGACAACGCAAGGTTTGCTGCCGATGCGCCGACGTTGTCGGTATGCCCGCCGATCTCGATTTTCAGTTCCGCATGCGCGGCCAGCGCCTTGGCCACCTGCGCGATCGCATCGGTCGATTCGGGCTTGAGCGTGGCGTTGCCGGTATCGAAATAGACGTTGTTCAACGCGATCTTGCCGTCGTTCTCCAGCGCCTTGGCGATCGCGTCGGAATCGACCTTGACCATGCTGCTGCCCATCGCCTTGGTCTGGACGACTTCGACTTCCGTCATCGCGCGGTTCTGCAGGTCGTTGAGCACGCCGGAGGTGCCTAGCGCGGTGAACACGTCCACATAGATGTCGCCCGCATCGCTTTTTTTCAACGCTGCGAAATAGCGCTGTTCATCGGTAGCCGACAATGCGTACGCGACCGAGGTCGCATGGCCGAAATCCCGCGTGTTGCGCAGGTTCTTCGCAAAGGTCGAGAACGTGCCGTCGGTTCCGCATTCGGTCTTGTCGCATTTGAACAGGATGCTGAAACCGGCCTCGGTCAGTGATTGCTCGTAATTGCGTTCGATCTCCAACGTTCCGACCTCGGCCGGCGCGACGTAGAGGATGCGCGTGAGCGCACCTTCGACCTTCTTCGATGCTTCCCACAACTTGCCGGCGTCGTCGCCCTCGTAGGCCTTGCCGGTGGGGATTTCCGCATCGTCGTATTTCTTGCTGATGTAACCGATGATCCTCGAGTCCTTGAAACGCAGCACCAGAGGATGATCCCTGCTGCCCGGAAAGTCCTTGCTGCCGGGCGCATCGGCAGCATTCGCGGCGATTGCGGTAACCCAAAATGAAAACATCAGAAACAGGCTGAGTGAGATCTGCATGACGTTGGTCCTGATGGCAATGGGAAAGGAAACGATGCCTGACTTACAATCCGGACATCCACCCAGATATTGGCGCCGATGACCAGCTCGCCGACAGCACCTACGCCGTTGCTGGAAACTTCGGCCGAACTGATCGACTTATTGTATGCCGACCTGAAACGACTCGCGCGCCGCGAACGCGCGCGCATGGGCCGGCCTGCGACCTTGCAGACGACGGCGCTGATCCACGAAGCCTATCTCAAGATCCACAAGAATCCCGCATGGAACGACCGCGAACATTTTTTGCGCGCGGTGGCCAAGGCGATGCGTCATGTGCTGGTGGACGCGGCGCGCGCGCGATTGCGCCTGCGACGCGGTGCTGGCGAAGCAAACCTGCCGCTGGAAGCCGCTGCCGACGTGCAGGGAATGCCCGACCGCAGCGTGGTCGAACTCAACGATGCGCTGGAGCAGCTCGGCATTCTCGATCCGCGACTCGTGCAGGTCGTGGAATGCCGTTTCTTCGCAGGCTTCACCGACGAGCAGACCGCGCAGGCATTGCAGCTGAGCGACCGCACGGTCCGTCGTGACTGGGAAAAAGCACGCGCGTGGCTGTATCGGGAACTTCAGCCAGGTTGAGCGTCGCGTTCAGTTCGTCGACAGCACTGTCTTGCGGATGCGCTCGACTTGCGGACGCAAGAGAGCCGCGCCCTTGCCCATCGCATCGAGTGCGTGCATCGCGGCATCGATCGAAACCTGCGCCTCGTCGCGATGCCCCTGCATCGATTGCAATTGCGCCTGCAACGCCATCGCCATCGGATACATTGGATGCTTCTCGCCGCCGTGCGCTCGCACCGCATCGAGCGACTGTTGCACCCAGGGCGTGGCCGCAGTCGCGTCGCCGCGCGCTAGTTGCGCTTCGGCGCGCGTCTGCAGGATGCCGAGCTCGATCGGGCTGTGGTCGCCGGTGAACTGTTTCGCAATCGGCTCGGCCTCGACCAGTACCTGCAGTGCTACGTCCGGATGGCCCCCCCGCACTTCGGCCTTGGCGAGATTCAGTTCGGCGGCGGCCATCGCACCGGAAGGTCCGAAACGCTTTCGACGTGAATCAATCGCTTGCCGCAGCAGTGCGATTGCGCGCGGATAGTCGCCGCGCGCCGCGGCTATCGCGCCCTGGTTCTGGATCGCCGTCAGCAGGGCATCGTCGCCACGCCCGTCGTGTTCGTGGTAAGCGCGCACATCGGCCATGAGGCGGTCGGCATCATCGAATGCGCCTTGCACCATCAATGCCAGCGCGATGCTGTTCTTGATGTTGGAAGAATCCTCGGTGTCCCGGCCATCATCGCCGACAGCATCTGGCAACGCACTGCGCAATGTCACGAGTGCGCCATCGACATCGCCGCGCGCCTTTTGCACCTGCCCCTGGATGATCATGGTTTTCGCGAGATCGTGGCGGTTGCGCTGCTGATCCTGTCGCCAATAGGCCTGCGCCGGTTTCAGTGTAGCGTCCGCACCATCCAGATTGCCCTGCCGCATCAACGATTGCGCAAGCCAGATGCGCACATGCCCCGCGACGTCCGGGTACGCCGCTGCAGCCGGTGATGACAGGAAACGCCGCTCCATCGGAACGGCTCCTTCCTCATCGCCGAAATTGGAATAGATGCCGCCAATGAATTCGACCACGCGGGCGTAATCGGCAGGGCGATGCGCAAAGCGCTCTTCCAGGTGGGCTGCGCTGTCGGCCAGCACATCCTTCGCAGCGACCGGCGCCGAACCCGCGGCATTGCTGGCTGTCTCGAACATCGATGAAACATAATCGAGGATCGCATTGGACCGTGCGGCTTCGGCTTCGTAGCGATCGCGTTCGGCCGCGGCGCGCTGCGCCTGCCATGCCGTGCCGATGATGCCGGCAGTCAGCGCCGCGACCAGGGCGACGACGGCGACGGCAGCCCAGCGATAGCGACGCACTGTGCGGCCGATCGCATACATGCGCGCACCTTCACGAGCCGCAACCGCTTCGCCGCGCAGCGTCCGCTCGATGTCCAGACGCAAGGCATTCACGGTCGCATAGCGATATTCGGGTTCCTTGCGCAGTGCCTTGGCGACGATCGCATCGAGGTCGCCCATCAATTGCCGCGCTGGCACCGGCGGACTGGAGGTGTTCGCAGCCTGTCTGCTCGGTACCGGCGCCGGGCGCTCGAGCACCGCGAGCAATGTCTGCGCCATCGGCGCGCCGGCCTCGGCCCAGGGCCTGGTACCGGTCAGCAACTCGAACAGCAACACGCCGAGCGCGTACACATCGGTCGCGGTGGTGACCGGCTTGCCCGCGAGTTGTTCGGGTGCGGCGTAGGCAGGCGTCAGCGGCGCCTGCGTGAGCGTGGAGTCGGAGGAATCCACATCGAGCAATTTGGCGATGCCGAAATCCAGCAGCTTGACCTGGCCGCTGTCGCTGACGAACACATTGGCGGGCTTGATGTCGCGATGCACGACGAGATTGCTGTGCGCGTAAGTCACCGCATCGCAGACCTGCGCAAACAATTGCAGCCGTTTCGCGAGCGGCGCATCGCGACAGAATTCGGTGATCGGGCGGCCCGCGACGAATTCCATTGCCATGTACGCGCGGCCCTGCGCATCGACACCTCCGTCGTAAAGGCGGGCGATGCCGGGATGTTCCAGGCCGGCAAGGATGCGACGCTCGGCATCGAAGCGCGCGGCGTGCCCCACCGCATCGGCATGCAACAGTTTGATCGCCGCGCGCTGCGCATAACCGCCATCGACGCGCTGCCCGCGATACACATCGCCCATGCCGCCGCGGCCGATGCGTTCCCCGACCTGCCACGGGCCGACGCGATCGCCAGCCTGCAACGCAGCATGATCGGCAGGCGCGTGGGCGACCGGCGGCGACGACAGGAAATCTACCGAACGATTCGCCGCTGCGATCAGGCTCTCGAGTTCGGCCAGCAATGCCGCGTCGCCGGCGTAGTCGCGCCGCACGAAAGCCAGCCGCTGCTCCGGCGGCAAATCCAGCGCGCGATCGAGCGCAGCGTTGATGCGTCGCCAGTCGGCATCGGTATGGTCGGCCATGCGGCGCTCCGGTGTTCGCGAAATGTCTCGGAAATATAGCTTAGCCGCGGCTATGCTGGGCGTGGTCGACGGCGTCCGTCACTCGTTTTCAGATGCGATGTCCAGATTCGACGCAAACCGTCGTTACCTTCTTCACGCGTGCCAGCCGGCAGCATTGCCCAGGAACTTCCGATGCCCATCTCTCGTGCTGCTTTGCATTGCCTGCTCCTGCTCGTGGCGGGCATGTCGTTGCCGGAAATGGCGTTTGCCGAACTTGAAAAGGGCGATGCTCCGATCACCTTGGTCGCAACGCCGCAAGTGGCCGCTCCCGGCGCGACGATCACGCTTTCAGGCGAGACACCGTTCGTGACCACCAATGGCAAGGCGAAGATCACCATCGTGCCGCCCGGAACAGGCGCAGCGCCGGTGACCATCCCGGTCGACGTCAACAAGGACGGCAAGTACAGCCTGGCGTTCAAGAACACCCAACGCACTGGCTTTTATGGCATGGCGGTGCACGCGCCGGACGGCAAGGGCAAGGCCAATGGCAGCTTCCGCATCGTCAACGCTTCCGACGCTGCCAGCGTGGTTGCGGACACGAACGCCGACATCAGGAAGACCGAAGCCGAAGGCCTGCAAAAAATCACCACACTCCTGCAACAAGTGCCAGACGCGAGCGGCAAGGATGAGGCATTGCAAAAACTCGACCAGATCAAGCAAAAGTACAATGATCTGGATGCACAACGCGACAAGGTCCAGAAAGCCCTCGCGGAATTGGCCAAGGCGCACGACTCGATGGTTTCGGCGCAGCCGCCGGGTCCTGGCGGCGCGGGCGGCGCCGATGGCTTCGGCAAGGCAATGGGCGACGTCGCGCAGCAATGGACCCAGTTCTCGCAGACCAGCGCCCAGACACGCGCGCAGTTTGCGAAGACCGAATCCAAGGCAGAAGCCTGCGACATGCTCGACAACGCAATCGAGATGTTCAACCTCCTGTCGACGCTATCGGATCTCGAAGGCGATCTGATGGGCAAGCTCGTCAACGTCACCACAGACAAGGTGATTCCAGCCGTCATCGACACCACCTCCGGCACGTCCACCCTGGAGGGACGCACGGCGATGTCGGAATCGCAGAAAATTCTGGCGACCGCAACCCAGGGCTACGAGGCGCTTTCCAAAAGCATCCGCAATCTGTTCGGCGACGTCGCAACGTATGCCTTGAAAAAGATGTACGACGCGCTGTGCACGCGTTTCGAGGGACCGGTCGATGCGGTTTTTACCGCGCACATGTCCAACGAGAATTCGGAATATTGGTCCTACTCGATGCATCTTGTCGGCAAGGTCGTGCTCAGCGAGCCAAAGTCGGCTGGCAATGCCACCGGCATGAGCGGGTACATCAGCGGAAATGCGGTGGATTACGACGTCAAGGAAGATGCCCTGCAACTGGATCCGAGGCTGCGGCAAAAAGTCCTTTACCACGAGCTCATCGCGCCCAAATCTCTCCCAAAGCCGGCAGAGGAAAACGGTACCCTCTTCAACCTGAAATCGCCGTTCGCGTTCTACATCAGGATCAAGGCAACGCGCGATGGCGACAAGCTGACTTTCAAGGTCGGCGACGCATCCAAGGACTTGTCGGACACCTTCAATCGCGGCATCGTGTACTACGTGTTCAACGCGGGCATCATGCCGATGCTGGTGCACCAGAACTTGCCGATGCAAAACGCGCAGTTCGTGTTCTCGCGCGGCATCCATGTGGAAGGCAGCACGCCGACGGTCACGATCACCAAGACCGACAGCAGCTCGCAGTTCGAGCAGGCCTTCACTCGCGACGTCACCACGGACAGCGACCAGATCAAGGTGCACTGGGACGTCAAGGTCAAAGGCTGCAGTCCGAGCTGCACCAAAAGCACTCTCGACAAGATGAAGGATCTCTACAATGGCAAGTGAATGCTCCCTGCATCGAAACGCCTTCGCCGTATCGGTGTTGACGATGTTGCTTGCTGCGGCATTTGCGGACACGATCCATGCTGCCGAGCGACGTCCCGCTGCCGATACTGTGCATACACTGGTCGCACTCGGCTGCGCCAACATTCCGGAGGAAGGCCCGCGCGCAATGAATTGCGTCAGCGACGCCGGTTACTTCCTGTGCACGGTGTTCGAGAAGCTTGGCAAGCCGGTCGAATGCAGCGGCGCAACGACGCCCGCAATCCGCGACATGGCCAAGTTGTCCGATGACCATTTCCTGCACTCGGAATTGCCGGACATCACGAAAAAAACTCCGTGCGCGATCTGGGCTTATCCGGAAGACGATGCGATCAAGATCGCAGCCGGCCGTCGCTGCGCGTTGCAGGTATTGAAGGCCTTGCATTGCACGACAACACCGGATGCAAATGCCTTGGCCAAGGACGTCGCCGAAACGAAAACTTCGGCGATTTGTCCGAAACAACATCGCCGTACCTGCGCTTCGCTGGAAGAGGCCGGCTTGATCGATCGGTGC
This sequence comes from Lysobacterales bacterium, assembly GCA_038226665.1. Taxonomy (GTDB): domain Bacteria; phylum Pseudomonadota; class Gammaproteobacteria; order Xanthomonadales; family Xanthomonadaceae; genus SZAS-103. The sequence continues at coordinate 162,325 of JBBRQI010000003.1, forward strand.
GGGCCATGAATCGCGCCCGCAGCCTGTTTGCTGCCGTGGTGACACTGCTTTTCGCGACTGGGGCGGACGCGCAATTGCCATCACCGCTACCGGTAAAGATCCCGTCAGTGCCGGGACTGGTCGTGAGCGCAGCCAAGTCCGGAGATCTGTTCGCAGGCAAACCGGTCGACAAGGAAATCATCATCGCGATTACCGCGATTGACGACAAGGCCCAACATCTGGCCGTGCATTTCAGTTATTTCGACAAGAACGACCGCGTCGCTGCCGTGAGCGAACGGTCGTATCGACGGCAGAACCTGCTGGAAGATTTGCAGACATCCCAGCGCATGGGCGATGTCTACTACAGCGGACCGGATCCGCGCGCCACGGTGAGCCGCGGCGGGCCGCTGGTTGTGACCGGAGATGACATGCCGGAAAACTCGCCCGGCATGACCTACGACATCGCTTCGGCGCGCTTATTGAGCAAGCTCAAGACCCGCGGCAAATCGTTGTTCATCCTGCTGACGAGCCAGGCCGACGAAATGCAGCCGATGAACATCGTTTCCGATCAGATGATCGAACGTATCGGCAGCGCGGACGAATTGCTGCCGGTTCTGGTCAATGGCAAGCAAATGATGCTGCCTGTGGTCCATGCGCGCGGCCATTCCACATACTCGGGCAAGGCCAGCGATCTCGATCTATGGTTCCTCGACGATCCCGGCAACGTCCTGCAACTCAAATCGATCGTAAGCTACACCGGCGATCCGGTGCCCGCGATCAACCAGGTCGTGCGCATTGACTATCCGCTCGGCGATGCGCAGGCGACCACCACGCTCTCGCAGTCCTTGTCTGCAGGCGCATGCCGCGCAGAACTCCACGGCGTGTACTTCAACACCGCAAGCGCGAACCTGTTGCCAGAATCCGACCCAACCCTGCGCCAGGTCTCTGCCGTGTTGAAGCAGCACAAGGATTGGACGCTCGCTGTCGAAGGCCATACCGATGCGCAGGGTGGCGATGCCTATAACCTGGATCTTTCGAAACGCCGCGCGGCTGCGGTGCGCGATGCGCTGGTGAAACGATTCGATATCGCGGCAACGCAACTCACCGTTGCCGGCTACGGAAAGACCCACCCGGTCGACAGCAACGACACCCTGATCGGCCGCTCGCACAACCGTCGCGTCGAACTCGCGCGTGCCTGCGGCAAACCCTGATCGCAACGGAGCAAGTCCATGAAACTGCACCTCCTGTTTTCCTTCATCACGATCGCCCTGCTCTGCGTGGGCTGCGGCAGGCAGGCCACCGCGCAGGATGCATCGGCTGCATCGAGCACAACGGAAGATGCTGCTGTATCCGCAACAGCTTCCGCGCCGGACGCCCACGACCCGCACGATCCCTGCGGTGTGCTTGATCCTGCCGACGTGCAACCCGCGCTCGGCGGCCCTCTCGGAGTAGCGCCTTACCGTGCCGACGCCAACCAGACACCGGATGCGACCGGCGATTACTGCGTCTATCGCAGCAAGGATCTGCATTCGATCGTGGTCGATGTCACCTGGAGAAATGGGCAGAAGATGATGAAGATGCTCGGCGGCATCACCACCGGCATGAACGCGGTCGCCAAGGGTCAGGTCAAGTTGCCGATCGGCGGCACCACGCTCGACGGTGACTGGGACGTGGCAATGTTCGCCAATTGCTGCACGCTGATGGCGCTGCGCGACGACAGCATGGTCACGATCAACATCGGCGGCTCGCGCGCAACCCAGGAACAGGCGGCGAAGCTCGCCGATGCGGCGATGAAGCATATCGACAAGCCGTTGCCGATCGACGGCGCAGCATCGGTCGATGCCGCGACCCGCCTGCTCGGGGGACGACCGCAGTTTGCCGATGCCTGCGCACTACTCAGCCGCGTCGATGCCGAAGCGGCGCTCGGACCACTCACTTCTGCGCCTGCCGCGAAAGAAAACGACCAGTGCGCTTACAGTTTCACCAACGCGCGCGGCCATCCCGAACAGATGTGGATCAAACTGATCGCGCGCGATGGATTCCACGAGTTCCGCCAGCGCAACAACATCTTCGAGACGATCGATCAGAGCAGCGCGGAGGCTGGCACCGGCATGAACGGCCAGAGCAAGGCCATGCTCGCCGGACTCACTGCGATGAACTCGCACCATCCCGAACCGGCTGGGCCATGGGACGACGCAACCTCATCGACTCTCGAATTCGATCTCGTACGGCACGACGTCTTCGTCACGATCGCCGGCGGCCCCGACCACGACCACATGCGCGCACTTGCGGAGAAGATCGGCGCGAAATTGTGAAGTGCGCTCGTCCAGATTCCATCACCGCAGCCGCTCCAGCGCCTCGGCCAGTTCTGGCGCCAACGGCGCATGCAGCAGATATGGCACCTTGCCGCCATCCAGCGAAAACTCCAGCGACGCCGCGTGCAGGAACAACCTTTTGAGTCCGGTCTGTTCCTTGAACCGGCGATTGACCTCCTTCTCGCCGTACTTGTCGTCGCCGGCAACCGGATGGCCGAGGTGGGCGGCGTGGACGCGGATCTGGTGAGTGCGGCCGGTGTCGATGCGCACGTCGACGTAGCTGTGGCCACCGCGGCGTTCGATCAGGTGGAAGTGGCTGACGGATTCCTTGCCGCCATTCTGGATCCGCACATGGCGTTCGCCGCCTTGGCGCAGTCCGACTTCAAGCGGCGCATCGACGGTGAAATGTTCGCCTGCCAGCCGGCCGACCAGTAGCGCGAGATACTTTTTCCGGATGCCGGCCGAGCGCGTCTCGCTGTCCTCGCGCATCAGCGTCTGCAGCTCGATCAGCGCTGCGCGCTTTTTCGCCACGATCAGCAACCCGCTGGTATCGCGGTCGAGCCGGTGCACGAGTTCTAGCGACTGGTTCGGACGCAGCTGCCGCAGGGTCTCGATCGCGCCGAATGAAATCCCGCTGCCGCCGTGGCTGGCGACGCCGCTGGGCTTGTTCAGGGCAAGCAGGCGATCGTCCTCGAACACGATCGCGGCGGACAACCGCTGCAGGAATGCTGCCGGCGCTTCGGCTTTCTCGCCCGGCTCGGCCAGAGTCATCGGCGGAATCCGCACGATGTCGCCGCCGTCGAGCCGCGAATCGGGCTTGGCGCGCTTGCCATTGATCCGAACCTGGCCGCTGCGCACGAGCTTGTAGATCAGGCTGCGTGGTGCGCCCTTGAGTTGGCCGAGCAGAAAATTGTCCAGCCGCTGGCCGTCGCGGTCGTCGCTGACGGTCACGGTACGGACGCCCGTTCCGGGTGCTGCTTCGGTCATGGGAAGCCCAATCGTGGCCTGAAGCAATCTCAGGCAAATCTGATACAATCAAAACCAGCGAGAACGTCCTGATTTCGCAGGGTTTAACAAAACCGACCCCACGAAATCCGGCAAGCTGTCGACGGTCGCTCGCGAAGCGGCCATGTTACGACAACCCGAACAGACGGTATCGCCCGGCGCATCGGCGTCCGGCCAGCCCGCAGGAGAACATCCCGGCGGACCCCAACAATGCAACAAGCGCTCCCGCGGGTTTCGCCCCGTGGTTCTGTAGCGCTGGAGATCACCCAGTCCGCCCGAGGCCCGAAAGGCAACGGCGGTGGGAAGGATTCAGGGCGTGAGCCCCCGGCGTTCCTCGCGGTTGAGCGCGTGAGGACACAACAATGAAGCGGATGCTGATCAATGCCACGCAGGCTGAAGAGCTGCGGGTCGCCATCGTGGATGGCCAGAACCTGTACGACATCGACATCGAACAGGCTTCGAAAGAACAGAAGAAGTCGAACATCTACAAGGGCCGCATCACCAGGCTCGAACCTTCCCTCGAAGCGGCCTTCGTCGAATACGGCGGCGAACGTCATGGCTTCCTGCCGCTGAAGGAAATTTCCCCTGACTACTTCGCCGAAGGCCTGAATCCCGACAAGGCCGGGATCAAGGAACTGTTGCGCGAAGGCCAGGAAGTCGTCGTGCAGGTCGACAAGGAAGAGCGAGGCAACAAGGGCGCCGCCCTGACCACGTTCATCTCGCTCGCCGGCCGCTACATGGTGTTGATGCCGAATTCGCCGAATGCCGGTGGCGTGTCGCGCCGGATCGAGGGCGACGACCGTGCCGCGCTGAAAGAGGCGATGGACGTTCTGCAGATTCCCGAAGACATGGGCATCATCATCCGCACCGCCGGTGTGGGTCGCGATGCAGAAGAATTGCAGTGGGACCTCGACTACCTCCTGCAGGTGTGGAAGGCGATTACCGATGCCGCGCTGAGCAAGCCGGCGGCATTCCTGATCTACCAGGAATCGCGGCTCATCATCCGCGCGCTGCGCGATTACATGCGCGCCGATGTCGGCGAGGTGCTGGTCGACAACGAGGCGATGTATACCGAAGCGCGCGAGTTCATGCAGCAGGTGATGCCCGCGAGCCTGCGCAAGCTCAAGTTGTATTCCGACACGGTTCCACTGTTCAACCGCTACCAGATCGAATCGCAGATCGAGAATGCCTACGAGCGCCAGGTGCGCCTGCCGTCGGGCGGCTCCATTGTCGTCGACCAGACCGAAGCGTTGACTGCGATCGACGTCAACTCGGCGCGCGCGACCAAGGGCGGCGACATCGAGGAAACCGCGTTCAATACCAATCTGGAAGCTGCCGAGGAAGTCGCACGGCAGATGCGCCTGCGCGATCTCGGCGGACTCGTCGTGATCGACTTCATCGACATGGAATCCAACCGCCACCAGCGCGAGGTTGAGAACAAGCTGCAGAACGCGCTCAAGCACGATCGTGCGCGCGTGCAGATCGGCCGCATCTCGCGCTTCGGCTTGCTGGAAATGTCGCGCCAGCGCCTGCGCCCGAGCCTCGGCGACTCGAGCCAGATCATTTGCCCGCGCTGCGAAGGCCATGGCCGCATGCGCAGCGTCGAATCGCTGTCGCTGTCGATCCTGCGCCTCGCCGAGGAACAGGCGATGAAGGAAAACACCGGACAGGTGCTGATCCAGGTGCCACCGGAAATCGCGAACTACCTGTTGAACGAAAAGCGTCGCGCGCTGATCGAGATCGAGCAGCGCCACGAGGCGCCGGTGATCATCGTCGCCGACACCCAGATGCAGACGCCGCATTTCGAAGTCACACGCCTGCGCGAAAATGAACTCAGCGAGGAATCTGCACGCCCGAGCTACCAGCGCGGCACGCCGCGCAAGCTCGCGACGCATGCATTGACCAAGGCAAACCTCAACATTCCCGCACCTGCAGTCACCAAGGTGCAGCCGGTCGGACCCGCGCCAGTACGCGATGAGGAGTCGGAAGAGCGCGAACCAGTCGCAGCCCGTCCTGCGCAACCTGTCCGCCACGCTCCACCGCCGCCAGTGCAATACGCCGCGACTCCAGTCGCTACGAGCAAGCGCGCTCCAGGTATTGTCGCGCGCATTCTCGGCATCTTCGGCGCGAAGCCGCAGCCCGAGCCGATCGCACCCGCGCCGGTTTCCAACGCACAGTCCCCGCGTCCGCAGCAACAGCAGCGCGATCGCCCGCGCGATGGCCAGCAGCGCGGAAACGAGCGTCGTCCGCAGCAAAACCAGCAGCGTTCGAATGCGAACAACAACGCGCAGAACCAGAAACCGCAACAACAGCAGCCTCAAAAGCAGGCACAGGCACAGGCTGGCAATCGTCCGCCGCAGGAACAGCAGCAGCGTCCGAAACAGGAGCAGCAGCCGCGTCCACCGCGCGAGCCACGCGAACCGCGTCCACCACAGGAGCGCAGCGCCGAGCCGCGTGCGCAGGAACCGCGTCAGCCGAATGCCGCACAACCGCAGCGTGAATCGCGTCCACCTAAGCCTGCCGCCGATCCAGTTGCACCAGCGATCGTCGATCCAGCATTGATCACGAGCGCGGCTGAGGCTGTGCCCGCACAGGCAGCCGAGCAAGCCGATAGCGGCGCGCCAGCCGCCGAAGATGCCGCAGGAACAGGCAGCGCGCGGCGTCGCCGCGGTCGTCGCGGTGGCCGCCGTCGTCGTCGTCCCGAGGATGCTGCAGGTACAGAAGCCTCGGACCAGAGTTCCGACTCGCAATCCGAAATCGATTTCGACGAAGAGGATGCGTTCGCAACGGAATCCATCGCTGCCGATCCGCCCGCGATCAGCACGATGCCGCGTCCGGCACGTCCGACTGTTGCAGCGCCATCGGTTCCAGCGTCATCTATTCCAGCGTCATCTATTCCAGCAGCTGCCATGCCTGCACAGATCGCTCCCAGTGCAGCGGTCATCGCGACAGAGAACGCCAAAACTGCTTCTGCTGCGACGGTTTCTCATGCCGTGCACACAGTTGCGCCACCCGACACCACGGCAACGCCAGGTGCTGCGAACAAGCCCATACCAGCCCCGCTTGTTTCAGCTGACAAGCCCGCTGCCCCAACTCCTGGCGTGCCAACTTCTGCAGCTTCTCCTGCCCCACGTCCGCCGAGTCCATCGCCAGCAATTCCATACGTGGCTGCGCCGATAAACCCTGCAAGCCCGGTCACCCCGCCTGCCGTAGCACCACAGGCAACGAGCGCGCCGACCCATGCACCGCCGCCAGCGCCGCAAACGGTAGCACCTGCCGCGCCTGCGATTTCGGTCGCACCTTCCGTCGCGGTAACGCCTGTTGCGAAAACCGCGGTGCCAGTCGCTACGACTGCGGCAGCACCGGCGACTGTTTCAGCGCCGACAGCTGCACCGATTCTTCCAGGCGCGCTACAACAAGTAGCGACATCGGTGCCTGCCGCTGCGACTGCGCCGACAGCACCAACCACCCCCGTAGCAGTAGCTCCTGTAGCGGCAATGCTTGTGTCCGCTCCGGCGCGACCGACAGCGCCGCAACATCCAGCACCTGCATCGCCGTCCGCGCCGATCCGATTGAGCGACGCGATCAGTGCGTCCATCATTCAGTCCACGCAGACATCGATCGTCAAGCCGTTGCCGCCGAGGCCCGTTGCAACACCTTCGCCGAGCGTTCAACAAGATGGATCGATGAACGCTGCTGCTCCAACGCCAGCGCGCGTGGTTGCGACGCCGGCACCGGCTGCGCCCGTGGCTGCACAGCCAACCGTGCCAGCGCGCGTGCCGACACAGATGCCATTGCCACCGTCGACTGATTCCGAACGCGTGCTGGACAGCGACAACCCAGCCTGATTGCGGCACGAATCGATTTGCTGCAGATACGGGGCGTCCATGTGCCGCCCATTTTGATGTGCAGGCCGAAAATCGCTCCTGCATTATCGGCATTACCGCCATCCCTGGCGCTCAGATGCACGAATGCCGCGGGCGCATGGATGCGCAAGAGGGGCGGTTCGCGTGACGGGCTAATGCGGTTGCACGAGTCCGTACTGCGATGCGAGGCGCGACAATGCGATCGCGTCGCGCACATCAAGCTTGTCGAAAGCGCGGTACTTGTGGGTCGCGACTGTCTTCGGACTCAGGCTCAATTGTTTGGCGATGACTTCCATGCGCAAGCCCTGGCATAGCAGCATCGCGATCTCGAGCTCACGCGGCGACAGTGCGTCGAACGGCGACGACTCGCCGTTCAACGCGCCCAGTGCCATCTTTTGCGCCATTGCGCTGCCGAGATAGCGCTTGCCGAGCGCGACGGCCCGCACCGCGCGCAGCAATTCTTCGGCGGCACAACCCTTGCCGATATAGCCGCTCGCGCCGGCATCGAGCAGGCGTTTCGGCATTGGCCCGTCTTCCTGCACGGTGCAAATGATCACCCGTGTGCCGGAGTCGCCACGCACGATGCGTTCGGTAATCTCCAGACCACTCACGCCGGGAAGATGCAGGTCGCAGAGCACGACATCCGGCTTGAGTTTGCGGATCAGCGGCAAGCCTTCCTCGCCGGAGGCCGCTTCGCCGACGACATCGATGTCGGTCTCGTTTGACAGGATCAATCGAAACCCCGTGCGCACCAGCGCATGGTCGTCGAGCACAAACACACGAATCATCGGTCGCTCCCCACAGCGGTCGAATCGGACTATCGCCGACTTGAGCCTACGCTGGAGATTCGTACAAAGGCAATGGGCGCGTGCCGCTCCCTTGAAACGCCGCGCTCCATGCAATCAGGATGCCGGCGGGGCCGTGCGATCGGGGATCGATTTTTCCGCCGCATCGACAGCGGCCTTGCGCGCGCACAACTCGTCGATCAGCCGTTGCAGGAATGCATCCTGTGCTGCGAGATGCTGCTGGATCTGCAAGGCTTCGTGCAGCACGGCTTCGGCATCGTTGTAGGTATCGATCGCGCGCTTGTCGGTCGCCTCGCCCGCGATCTTCTGCCCGACCATGATGATCGACAGCAGCACCAGCTGGATGAAGGTCTGCGCGATCCATTGGATCAGTTGCGGCGTTCCGGCGTGAATCGCGTCGGGAAGGCTGACCAGGGCCAGGGCCGCGAAAATGTAGGCGCACCACATCGTGCCGACCGCATCGGTGATCTTGACGCCGAGGAACGTATTGAATCGGCCGATCGGGCCCGGCGGCTTGGTCGCGTCGGAGGCAGGCTGCGGCGGGTTTTTCTTGCGGTGCGCGATATGCGGATGCGGGATGTGCGTAAAAATATCGTTTAACAAATGGTGCTCGTGCTTGAGTGCCATGTTCGGTTACTCCCGGAGTGTTGGAACTCGATGATTGTTGCCGGATGGGCACACTGCTGTACCGGCTTGACTATCAGATGCACGGTTAAGGCCGGCTTTCAACGCGGCTGTCCGGTGGTTTCGGAAAGAATCAACTGGCCGGAATTTTGAGCATCCGGAGGATTGCGGAAATCGGGATTGCGGAAATCGAACATGCCATCGATCGGGTTGGCGAGCGCATCGAACGAACCCTGCCCGATGCGCCGGCCTTGCAGCCAGTTATCCTCGACAAAACGGATGATCGAGGTCTGGTCGGTCACGCTGTGATCGACGAAATTGCGGCGCGCCCACGGCGACACCACCAGCAACGGCAAGCGCGGGCCGTAACCGCAACGCCCCTGCGCGTACTTGGTTTTGGATGCAACCCCGGGTAATGCCGTAGTGCCGTCGCCGCAGGCATGCAAGCCCGTTAATGCGTCTTCCCTGCTGCTGGACTGGTTCACGATCGGCGGCATCTGGTGGTCGTACCAGCCGTCGGAATCGTCCCAGGAAATGATCACTGCCGTGTCCTTCCATTGCGGACTTTCCTGCAGGAAGTTGATCACGTGGACGAGGAACGCCTGCTCGTCGAGCGGTGTCGAATAACCGGCGTGGCCATTCTGGGCACCCGTCGCCTTGAGGAACGACACCGCCGGATAGTTTCCAGCGCGCACCGCGCGATAGAAATCCTCGAGGTCGTACTGGTGGTTCGCCGGATCGCCGCCATGCCCGATCGCCGCGATCGATGCTGGCCGCGCGTGGGTTGGATTCGCAGTCGAGGCGTAATACTGGAATGGCTCGTGGTGCGGAACGTAGTCACCCTTGGGCTTGCCGGTCACCGCCGATGGCGAACTGCGTTTGCAACCGCTGGTTCGGTTCGCATTGGTGGCCGTCAGGTCGAAGCCGCCCTGGAACCAGCCCCAGCTGATATGGGCATCGTTGAGCAGGTCGCCGATGTTGCGTCCCTGCATCGCCACCTGTGCGCCCTTCGAGCAGACATCGTGCAAGGGATTGGGATCACCGATGAGCGTGCTGCCCGCGTTGCCGTCGTCGACGTAGTCGTCGGCCGCGAGATTCGCATTCGCGGCGATGCCGTTGGTCTGCCCGGACACCAGATTCAGGGCGCCGACGGTCGATGGGCCGAACGTCGTGCCGTACGAGTTGTCGCTCATCGCAAAACGTTGTGCGTAGTTCCACAACGCGGTCACGGTGTTGCCATCGTAGTAACCCATCACGAGGCCTTTGGTCGTCGTCGGATCCGCCGCATTTTCATTGCCCGGGTTGCGCTCGCCAACCGACATCGGAAACTGATCCATCAGGCCGGCGTGGAACGCGGACTGTTCAGGGCCATAGTCGTGGTCCTGGTCGGCAGTCGCAGCCTGCGAGCGATCCAGCCGGAACGGATTGACTGCGCCCACGCCGTTCCGGGGGTTCATGCGATTGGGATTGTTGGTCAGCAGCGTGCCGCGCAGCCCATTGACTGTCGGCGTGCCGGGCGTCGCATGGAAAGCCGGCTCATTCGGCGGATTGGCGGCATCCGGGTAAGTTGCGAAGTAATGATCGAACGAGACGTTTTCCTGGAAGATCACCACCAGATGCCTGATCGGCATTGCTGGAGCCGACGCCGGTGCCGCAGCAGCGGTCACAGTGGCGATTACGGCAGCGATCAAGGCACATGTCAGGATGCGGCGATGGATCATCGAATGGCTCCACTGAAGGTGGGAAAAGCTTGTATCTGCGCGCCGCGATACCACGCACCTTCACGGTAAAAACCGGCCTTCAATCTACGCCGGTTTCATTGCAGTGCCGCAAGTGCTTACAATGCCCAACCAACCGACCACTGGACAACCCTGAGCCATGAACGAACCGACGCTTGAAGAACTCCTGTCGAACGTCTTGCGCGACACCGGTTGGATCATGGCTGGCGGCTCCGCGCAATTCCGTCAGGGTGCGCTGTCGGAACTGCAATCGAGCCTGCGCCTCGTGCGCCAGCACGCGGGCAACGAACGCGTCCTGAACGCAGTCAAGGTGCTCTCCGAAAAAGCCACGCAGGTGGCAGCAAGCAGTACCAACGACACCGACACCATCATGGCCTTGCGACGCATGCTTGAGGAATTCGAGCAGTCGATGAAGGCTTATCTGGCGACCGCGAAGAAGCGCTGAGACCGTCCCCGCCCGCCATCCGGGAAGCTCGACCCGCAATCGTGGACTAACGCGGGGCGATGCCTAGCTGGTTGCGCCGTCGTGGACGGCATAGCCATTGCGCCCGGCATCCTTGGCACGGTACATCGCGTCATCCGCGCATTTGAGCAGCGTCGCCGCATCCGCACCATCGCGTGGAAACGCACTGATGCCGATGCTGACCGTTACCGCGATCGATTGTCCTTCCAGCTGCATCGGCTGCGCCACCTGTGCGATCAGCTTGCGCGCAACGGTCGCCGCACCATCCGGATAGCCGATGTTGGGCAGCACCAGGACGAACTCGTCCCCGCCGAGCCGCGCGACAGTGTCGCTGGGGCGCACGCAGTCGCGCAAACGCACGGCAACTTCCTTGAGCAGCTGGTCGCCAGCCGCGTGGCCGAGGTCGTCGTTGACCTGCTTGAACCGGTCAAGGTCGAGCAACGCCAGCCCGACTGTGTCGTTGCGTTGCCGCGCGTTCGCGATCGCCTCGGCAAGCGCCTGCTCGAAACCCGCGCGGTTGGCCAGATCGGTCAACGGATCATGGAACGCCTGATGACGCATCTGGTCGGCAGCGGATCGCTCGGCAGTGATGTCTCGCATGGTCAATCCAACGCCGTCGCCAACTTTCACCAATTGCATGTGGTACCAGTGCATCTGCCGCACGACAGCACTGCGCTCGATCACCGCAGGTTCGCCGCTTTCGACTACGCGTACGCAAGCAGCAAGCATCCCGTCCGTGCGCAGGTCCGGAAACAACTCGCACATTCCATGACCAAGCACCTCTGCGCGCGATCGCGCAACAACCTGCTCGGCGCCCGCGTTGAGCAGCGTGTAACGCAAGTCGTGGACCGCGCCGCCCGCATCGCGCATGCATTCGAGGATGAAGAACGCATCGAGGTTGCTCTCGACAGCTGCCTCGAAGCGGGCGCTGCTGGCGCGCGCCTGCGCTCGTGAGTCTTCCAGCGCGAGCAGCAGCGGTCGCAAGCGCCGCCGCATCAGTACCAACCCAGCCAGCAGCAATGCCGCGAGGAAAATCATGATGCGCTCGAATCGCTCCCGGATCGGCGCGTAGATTTCCTCGATGTCCCGCTTCACGACCAGACCCATTCCGGTGTCGCCGATCGGGCCGTACGCAGCCATGACGCGGTGCTGGCGATAATCGAGCGCGATGATGGAACCGGTCTTGCCGCGTAACGCATAGTCCATCGGCAACGGCTGCCCACCCACGATGCGGGGGCTGTCGAATGGTTGCGGACGGCTGCGTAGTGGAAAGCAATGCATCGTGATTGCGTCTGCCCCGCATACCGCCATTTCGCTGGTGTCGCCGAGCCGATTGGTCGCGGCGCTCATCACGCCCAGCGTTGGCAGCGGTTGTTCGGTGATCATGGTGCCGACGATGCCCGCGCCGTCGCGTACAGGCAGCGCGCGCCGCAACACGTAGCCCTCCTTCCATAGCAACCAGCCCGGATCACTGCCTTGCAGTGGAACCATCAATGCAGGCTTGATCGGCGCGCCATCAAGTTGCCAGCGTTGGCCAGCCATGTCGACGCTGACCGATGAAAACCCGTTCGCGCGCAGCCGACCTGCGCGGGCGCGCAACGCATCCAGCACGGCTGGATCCTGTGATGCGCGCGTCAAAGCACGCAACTGCGCTGCCAGTTCATCATCGTCGCTGGCGATTTGTGCACGACCGTCACTGTGCTGGACGGATTGATCGAACAGGACGATGCGATCGACAGTCGCCTGCATCAAGCCCGCACGTGCCTGCCGTTCCACCTCGCTTTGCAGCAAGGCGAATCCGCCGATGCCCGCGCTTGCAGCGACCAACAGCAACAGCAAAGTTGCCGCGCGATAGACGGCTGCGACTTCCCCGCCCTCGACCGTCGTCGACGTTGTCGCAAGCGCCGGCACGAGGTTCCACAGTCCGATGCCAAGCACCAACATTCCCACACCGGTGTGGATGGCCATGCGCACCACACCGCTCCAGCTGTACAGGTATTCAAGTTGCAGCGAGTAGCCAATGACACCGAGCAAGCCAATTGCGAGCATTCCGACCGCCGCACTTTGCACCCAAGCGGCAACGCGTTCGCGCCGACGACACACCAGTGCAAGCAGTCCCGTTCCAAACAACAGGAAACACAAAGCCGTGTTGGGAGCCATCCGTCCCGGATGCGGGTAGCCCGGTTGCAGCGTGCGATGCAGTTCGGGCAGTGAAAGTGCCGGGCTGATATCGAAGACCAACACGCACAATTCTTCAATCGCCAGCAACACGCACAACCCACCGATCAGCATCGCGGCCCGCTCGCCCCAGCGACTGCGCATCACTGCCGAGAAGAGTCCGATGCCGCTGAGTAGGAAGCCAACCGCGGTATTCACCACCATCGGCGTCCAGCCCGGACGGATCTGCACGAGCGCCGGGTGGCCGGACACCCAACCCGTCAGCGTCATCGCGCCGAGCGCAAACGCGAAGGCGGCGCACAGACGCGTAATCGGAATGTGGCTATTGGTCGAATTCACGCCCGGGTCGGATGATGGCTTGGGACATACCTTGCCATATCTTCATTGCCGATAACATGAATTGGCGGAGAGAGTGTCATCCCAACCATCGTTTTTTGTCGTCCATCGTAGTCTAGACAACCTAAGCTGAAAGCCATGTATAGCAAGCGTTTCAGCCACATACAGTCTGTTGTAGTCCATATCGATTTCCCTACAACCGGAGTATAATGTAGGGAACGACGTAGGGGACAACTCCGGGCCATGGCACGCGTAGACAAGAAGTTGACGGTCGTCGGTGCGCGGAATCAGAAGGAACCGGGGCGGTACAACGATGGAGGGGGTCTCTACCTCTTGGTGAAGCCGGGCGGCGGGAAATATTGGATGTTCCGCTTCCGCGACCGGGTGACCAGCAAGCACCGTGACAAGGGTCTCGGCTCATGCGCCGACGTTACCTTGGCTGACGCCCGCGACAAGGCCGCTGAGTGTCGTTCCAGCCTTCGCAGCGGCATCGACCCGATTGATGCGACTAAGCAGGCTCGCGACGATGCGAGGGTTGCGAAGGCAAAGGAAATGACATTCGGGGCGTGTGCCACGCTGCTCATCGAAGCGAAGAAAGCAGGCTGGCGCAATGCGAAGCACGCGGCGCAGTGGACTTCCACAATTGACACCTACTGTGCCGACCTGAAGCCGTTGCCGGTCGCGAGAATCGACACCGACTTGGTGAGCAAGGCCCTTGACCCGATATGGACGACCAAGACGGAAACAGCAACGCGCGTGCGGCAACGCATCGAAGCAGTTTTGGATTGGGCGGCTGCCCGGAAGTACCGGAGCGGCGACAATCCGGCGCGCTGGAAAGGGCATCTCCAGTCCCTGCTCGCGCCGCCCGCTAAATTAAAGAACGTGCAGCATCGCCCTGCGCTACCGTATGAAGGAATTGCGGAATTCGTGGCGCATCTTGGAACGTCCAGCGGGCTGGCGTCGAAGGCTCTGACTCTACAAATTCTCACTGGTACGAGGCCCAATGAGGCCATCGCGGCGCGCTGGAGCGAATTCGATTTTACGAAGAACATCTGGACGATTCCGCATGACCGCATGAAGGCCAATCAGGAACACAAGGTGCCACTCGCTCCTCAGGTCGTTACCTTGCTCAAGGCAATTCCTCGCGCCGATGGCGACTTCGTTTTTCCCGGCAAGCCCGACAGGCATATGACCACGGCGGCGACGTTGAAACTGCTTCAGTCATTGCACCCTGAGAAGACCTGTCACGGCTTCCGCAGCACGTTCCGCGATTGGGCCGCAGATTGCACCAGCTATCCCCGCGATGTCGCTGAAGCCGCGCTGGCTCACGCAATCAAGGACAAGACCGAAGCTGCTTACCGTCGGACGACGATGATGGAGAAGCGCACCAACCTGATGAAGGACTGGGCGACGTTCTGCCACACGCCTATGCAGCACAGCGCCACCGTGACGCCCATCCGCAAGCGAGCAAAGTAACGCCATACTTCGCAGACGTTCCCTGCGAAGGATGTCTGCGATGTTCGATGACTTTATCGTGTTTCAGATCGATTCCGGCGTCGTCTCCAGCACCAGCCCGCTGCCCACGTACTTCCATCGAATTGCTACGAGTGCGTATCAGGCGGTACGGCTAGTCGGCGGCGTCGATGTGGAACAGTCCAAGATCGTCGAGATGGTGACGCGGTGCCTTCGCATTTTGGAACAACGCGGGTGGGATCGGCCGGCCGAAAGGCAGCGCGTCGATAAGATTTCCAGCCTTACGGCATACGCACGGGACGCTGAGGAAGTCGCATTCCTGATCGATGCAATACATCGTCCCGACTGCTATGACCGCACGTGGGAGGGGACGTTGCATGGCATCGACGAGATACAGCCGTCGCAGATGCTCGCAGCATATTGTCTGATGAAGACCGACCTGTCCGCTGCCGCGTACCTCACAGGCGAGACCGACATTGCAATGCAGATGCTCGCCGAAGCATGTGTGGTGACCGCCGCGTATGGATTCAGCTGGGGCTTCACCGACCGTACCGAAATGGCCCAATCAGACGGAGCGATGGCATCGTGGCGGCGCTGGGAACCTCTCAAGGAAGTCGAAGGCCGGGCCATCGAGCTGTACCAGAAGGGCCAGTGGAAGAGCATGCGGCAGTGTGCGATCAAGATTCAGAAAGAAATACATGAACTGGCGGCGTCAAAGAATATCAAGCTGAGTAACGAAAACGCCGAGCGCACGATCTACGAGTGGATCAGAGCGGCGAAAAAGCGTGCCGGATAGCCCCATACGGTGTACTGAATAGGGCTAGAAAAATACGCCTAGCCCCACGGCTAATATCGAGGTTATTACCATGCTGGGATGATCCTGTTTGTCCGCAACGACGCGGCGTCAAACAGGAAAGCAATATGCAAAACTACAATGCCGTAGCCTTCGCCCCGCTCGTTCCAGCCTGCGTTGCACACGGGATTTGCCGGTCGGTCGCATTCCAGCTTGCAGCAGCAGGAAAGCTAGAAACATTCCTCATCGGCAAGCGCCGGTACGTCGTCCTGAG
>JBBRQI010000004.1:0-162814 GCA_038226665.1 Lysobacterales bacterium
ACGCGGAAGGATAATCAATCCTTGACGCGTTGCGAACCCGTCTCGATCACGTCGTGCAGCTCACCCGCTGGGTGAGTGCACAATGCCCCTCAAACCGATGCTTGGCGCGGGGTCTGGCAATCGAGGTCACGGAATCAGGCCTCAGTCAAAGACATAAGCCATTCTCAATCGTCTGATTAGAGGGTTCTGCGACAGGTTCGTCGTGATCTTTGCGATGCCTTCCGGCATGCGTACCAGTTGAACTTTCGCCATGCCAGCATCGCGTTATTCACCCCAACAACTCAAGGCTTCGCTGGATTGTTTGATCCGGCTGGCTTACGCGTGAGCGATAGGCACCCAGCGATCATCAGCACGATGGTTAGAACATTCACCGCAGACCACACGACGCGAGAAAAGTGAACGTGAAGGAACGGGTTGTAGAGCGCCGCTATGGCAGCCAGCGTCCACGTCCACTCTTCATGATTTGAGCGATATGCGACGACGGCTACATAAGCTGCAACGAAGCATACGACCACACGAAGAATCTGGTAATAGTTGTATGGATTGCTCGGCAGCAGCGCCCACGCGAGCATTGCGGCTGCGGTCAGAGTAAGGGCCACAAGAGTTGAATGCGTTCCCATCGAAATCGTCTTACCAGTCCCCGCTTGAATCCTTGGACATAAAATATTTCTTATCGTCAGTTCTAAAACCAACCGCCACACCGTGTAGCGTTGGGGCGAGCAAAACGATGAATATAATCATCGCGCGATTTGGATTACTCGGAATTTCATCTCCGTCTTCATCTTCACCTTCGCCTAAGAATAAGAACCCCATCAAGAATGCGAGAATGAGAACGCAGGTCAAGTTTCGCCATAACCGCTCGATCGTGGGCGGATTCTTAGATGACCGGCAACTCGCCGTGAAACTCGCGGCAGCAAAGTACGCGACGCCGACGCCGACTAGCACGACGTATAGCTCAAAAACTTTGTCGAAGATGTGGCCCCAGTCCATCACATCGCCCCTGAATCCTTCAACTTTATTGAACAAGATAGGCCCAGCTTCTAGGTCTGTCGAGTGTGCAGGTCTTCGAGCAATGCTTCTCGTTGCTCCCGCAGCGCCTGAGACAGCATCCGCAGCATGGGCCGTGTTCCGCCATTCCAGCCGTTGCGACTAGACGTTGCCTTGCCGGAGGTCGTGCGAGGGCCTGTGGACTGGTTCCACGGTTGCCATTGCCGGATCGCTTCGGCCTGCCGCGCCCGTCGTTCCGGTGTCCAGCCATTGCCCATGATCGTGCTCCATTAGTTCAGTTTGCTCGATTGTCTTTTCTTCCGTGTGCGCGACTGGCTGCGCTATGCCGTTGTTCACCTGTTGCGGCCCGTGCGCGATGTTCGCCTGCTTGGCAAAGATGATCGGCGGATTCTTGATCGTAGCCAGCGTTTCCAGCGTCGCACGGCATTGGGATTGCGCCCGCAGCGCGAGCTTCATGTAAATCTCGGCGGCTTGAATGTGCTCGCAGATATTGAGCGCCGCGCGTCGCGCTAATTCCGCGAATATCGCATCCAGACTATGTGCCTGTGCGATCAGCATGGACTCGGCGCGTTTCAGGTCGCCGCCGTGGACTGCCTGTGTCTGAAATTTCAACGCCTCCATGCCTTCCGTTATACCAATGTCGCGGAACGGCGCAGTTGAAAAGCTCCTAACGGTACTTGCCGCAAGAATCTCAGGCTCTATCGCTGCATCGGCCATCTTTCGATCCCACGTTTTGTTGCTGTCGCAAGGCAAGCGCAACGTCGATAGGTCTGGCCGGTTGGGATTTGTCGTGGTCTTCGCATTTTTAGCAGCCATGCGTGTTTTCTCCATCGTTGTGGTGATGTCCGCCGCAGTCAGGGCAACCCGACCGCAGCCACAGGCAAAAAAGCAGCTCGCCGTCGCTCAGTTCGTCGTACAGAGGCAACTCGTCGGCATCGATGGCGTCCACCACGGACGCGGGCAGTCCGGCATCGGCGGCGATGCTGTGCAGGCGGGCGCGCATCGCGGTCGGCTTCGCCAACTCGGCCAGCAATTCGGCCTTATGCTTGGTCAGCAGACGGCGCAGGTCGTAGGTGATGGTTCCCGGTTTCGCTTCGACGTGAAGGCGGTCGCCGCGTGCTTGCAGTCGGATGCCGGAACGGTGGAAATCGGCAAGCAATGCGGTCGCGGTCATATGACAATTTCCTCTATGCCGTTGTCCGCCTGCGCTTCCGGCAAGTCCGCAACATCCGCAACATCCGCAACACGGGTCGGAGTTGTGGCGCTTGTTGCGCTTGTTGCGCTTCCATCGGGAGGCAAAGGCAGGTAGCGCATCCATTGTTCGTGCAAGTCCTCGCGGCTGTAGCCTTTCGGAGTCGCGCCGGCAATGCGTACTGTCTTCGGTGCAATGCCATAAGGCCGCAGCCGACTACTGAGACTGCGTGCATCCAACGGCTTACCGCGCAGATCGCCCCATGGCGATTCGGTCATTGCCAACAGCGCCGACAGGATGCTTTCCGTTGGCAGCGCATCGTAACCATCGAACACCTTGCGTAGATCGGACAGCAGTTGTATTCCGAGACTCGGCGCGCTCTGTCGAGACTCCGCCACAAGCGCCACAGCGGCCTCACGCGCGCGCTGCGGCCAGACTCCGCCAGCGGCATCGGCCATCATCAGTAACGCCTCCCACACGTCCGCGTCGCGATCCTCGATGCCGTTCGGCATCGTCGGCCACGCCATGCTGGACTGCATCGACGCGGCCCATGCCGACAAGCGCGTGCCAATGCACTCGCCTTGCGGGCCGTTTACGCGACGGCGGTACGGTTCGACGGTTTCAGATGGCGAGCGTCGCCGCATCCGCACGACAACGGCGCGGGTCAGGATGGTATCCGGCAATCCGCCCAGCCCTGCCAACGCAACAGCGCAATAGGCGGGGATTTCCTCGGTGAACACTTCCTTGCCGCGCACCACGCAGCGGCCTGCCATCGAATGCTTGCGGTGTCCTGCATTTAATAGGCCACGGATTTCCTCGTTCTCTTTCGCCTTCGGCCCGAACACGGTATCGATTTCGTCGTACAGGATGGGCGGGCGTCCTTCCTGCGCCCCGACCTTGCGAAACAAGTATGCCGGCGACACGTTCACCGCTTCCACCGCACGCGGAACAAGCGGCTCAGTGACTTCGAGCGCGCGCGATTTTCCGCTTCCAGGCTCAGGCGATAGGAACGCAATGCGCGGCGTCGAGTCCCATGCATCCATCAGGTGCGTGTGCGCGATCCACAGCGCATGCGCGACACGGGCATGCTCGCTTGGGTACGCGACGAATCGGCCGATATAGGCGTGCACGTTGTCGAGAATTGCAGCGCCCGATTCATTGCACGCTGGCATCGTCTGTTCCATGCGTGGCGGCTTCGGCGGTGTCGCAAGCTGTAAGCGCGCAAGCTCACGTTCGGCCTGTTCCTCAATGCGGGCGACGTGCGGGTTAGCGTCCACTGAGGACCTCCCGCGCCGCCACGATACGTTTCACGGCCACATCGAGACGAAGATGGTCGTCGTCGGTCAATGCCTCATCACGTTGCGGATAGGCAGCCGCACACTGCACGACAGTCGCCTCGCGGCACAGCACGCCCAGTGCAGCATTCCAATCGGCATGCAACGTCGCACGGCGCGCGACGCGACGTTCTTCCGGTGTTATTGGTTTCAGTCGATTCGGGAACAGGTCAGCGAGATTCAGACCCACAGCCTGCACGATTGCAAGCGCATTGCATCCAGCGTAGCAATGAATCAACACCGTGCCGTCGGTTGTCTCTTTCAGTGCCAACGATGGAGACCTATCCGCATGCGCAGGACACTTCGCAACCCAACCTACCGCCGTGCGTTTGACGCCATCCAATCGCGACAGCAACAGGTCAACGCTGCCAGTGGTAGAATGCGCACGTCCGCCAAGACGATTGCGATTACCAACGCCAGCTTCGTGCTGGCGTTGTCGTGCCTGGGGCCGGTTCACGCCCCCGCCTTGTTCGAGCGCAGCCAAGCGACGAAAGCCTGTTCGTCAATCAGCACCTTGCGACCGAGTTGCACGACAGCCGTTGTGAGTCCGTTGTGTTCGCGATTGAACAGCAGCCAGCGCAGGCTCGGGATAGTGAAGGCCGGATACTTCGCGGCCAGTTGTTCTACGGTGGAAAATTGCGGATCGTTCACGGTTGTGTCCCTCTCTCGTCGCGCATTGGGGCGACTCGCGGGGATTTCACGCGAAATGATTCGGCATTTCTAAGTCAAATAAGTTCGTTGTTTTTGCACGCGACTCAGGAATCTTTGCAGTTCTACGTCTTGAGAGCACGCCACAACGGCGGCCTTCAACGACGCATCGCTCAACCGCAGCCGGTTTCCTTGCGGGATGGGTCGGCTGGTCGCATAGCCTGCTGGCGGAATCTGATTGCGCTGTCGTTCAAGTTCGGCGATAGCTGAAAACCTGCCGTTACAGCACGCGATCAGGTCGCGCAGGAAGTTCGGCATCCTACCGATCAGTTTCCCGCTGTCGTCATTCCATTGATAGTTTAAACGTGCGTTTCCGGAGCGCCGCCACACGATGCAGCCCATGCGAACAATACGCTTCCCCAACCCCCACGGACGCCCAACACGTTGCCAGCCATGCGACTCTGCGACGATGGCGTTCAGAGGTTCAATAAGAACCGACAACGCCGCAACGTCCACGGAACCGGCTTCCAGATTGTCGAGCAGCTGTCCGTAATCCGGCCGGTTTGCGATGCCTTCCATACGAACCCCAAGACCAAGCGCCAGCGGGGAATTTCCGAGCAACGCGGCGTGAAGGCTGCGGCAACGCTTGCTGATGCTGTCCTTGCGCTTCGGCGGCGTTGCGGCGTATTCGAGGAGCTTGCGCGCATGCGTCAACGCTTTCGCAGCGGCGGAGACGGGGGAATGTGCCTGCGTGCCTTTCTCGGTCGCAGGCAGAACGCGGCTGTGCATGATGGCGGTAGTCAACGCATGACTCGTGGCATCATCGACGTGCAGGCTGTGCTTTTCGAGCAGCGCATCAGCTATCGGTCGATATCTCGCGAGCAAGTATTCAGACATGCCGCAACCTATCCGAACATGGCCTGATACATCCGTCCACTACGCCGCGCAATGGGCCGTCGTTGCGTTGCGGCGCGTGTGCGGTTTGCTCGCCGGCAACACGGACAGGCGCAACCCGAACGCCGACAGGATCGCGGCCAGTGTGTCGAGTCGTGGATTGCCCTTGTCGGACAGCGTGCGGTACAAGGCTTCGCGACTCAGTCCGGTTTTCTCGGCTAGCGCGGCCATGCCGCCGACGGCGTCGGCCACGGTGCGCAATGCGACCGGCACGACGCGCGCATCGCCATCGGCAAGCATCGCCTCCAGATAGGCAGCGATATCGGCGCGCGTGCGCAGATAGCTTGCAGCACGGAACGGGATGCTAGCGGCTGCGGGTTTTGTAGTCTTTCCAGTAGGCATGAGCTGTCTCCACATCGTCGGTCTGGGTTCGCTTGTCGCCAGCGCACAACAACAGCACCAGCGTCGCCCCGTCCTGTCCGCAATACACGCGATAGCCGGGGCCGCTATCAATGCGCAACTCGAACACACCAGCGCCAACCGCTTTCCAGTCGCCGCGCAATCCCGCCTGCATGCGGTCTATGCGAGTCACGATGCGTCCCTGCGCTTGGCGGTCGTGGAGCTTGTCCATCCACTCGGCGAACGGTGCGCGTCCGTCGGCTGTCTGGTACTGGCGTACTTCGATCATGGGCATTGTAATCTATAAGATACAAGCGTGCATTCGGTTATCCGAACATCGCCTGATTCATCCGTCCCACCACGCCGCGCGTGTGGCCTTCGGTCAGGTGCGCGTAGCGCTTCACCATCTGCATCGTCTTGTGTCCTAGCACCTCGGCAATCTCGGACAAGGTTGCGCCGTTCATTGCTAGTGCCGATGCGGCGGTGTGTCGCAGGTCGTGAAAATGGAAGTCGGCAATGCCCGCGCGTTTGAGTGCATCGGCGAACATCTTGCCAATCTCCAGCGGCTTGCCGTTGCTGCCGGGGAAAACCAGATCGTTGCCAAGCTGGCGCACTTTCGCGTGCTCACGCATCCGTTCGGCTGCAAAGTTCACCAGTGGCACGGAGCGGCGCTCGCCGTTCTTCGTTGTGTGGAACGTCAGCATGCCGCGCTGCATATCCACGTCCGGCCAGCGCAGGCCGAGTACTTCGCCGCGCCGCGCGCCAGTGGACAGCGCGACGACGACGATCAGGTGCAGGGCATCGCTATGCGCCTTGCACTCGCGCACCAGCGCATCGCGTTCTGCGGTACTGAGGAAGCGCACGCGCCCGCGCGGCTCGGTCAACTGCTTCACCTTGCGCATCGGGTTGTCGTCGAGCAACTCGAAATCGCGCACGCCGATGTTGAGGCAATGCCGCAGAGCCGACAGGTAACGATTCACGCTTGCGGGGGCAAGCTTGCGTCCGCGCCGGGTGATGCCGTTCGACAGCTTGTTGCGGACTTCGACGATCTTCGCCGGCGTCACTTCGGCCAGTGTGAGCGCGCCTAGCTGCGCTTCCCAAAACTTCAGGTATTCGGTTCGGTCGTGCGTGCTGCGCAGGCCGGCGGTCGGCAGGTGTTCGACCCGATAGCGCCGGATCAAGTCGGCCAGAGTGTTGCGCTTGGCTTCGACATGCTGAAACCAGCGTCCGGCGCGGATCGCGGTTTCGGTTTCAGCGGCCCAACGCTTGGCGTCGGTCACGCGGTCGAAGCTGGCATCCGCCGGCGGGTAACCGCGCAGCCGAACCTTCACGCGATAGACCGTCTTTCCTTCACGCTTGCGGGTTTCGATGGTCGCCATGTTCCGCCCCTGAATTGCCGAATGTTGGGGGGAATTGTCCCTGTAGTGTCCCTGCGGTGCAAACACGCAACTGGAGTCACAAGGTAAGTCGTTGATTTCATTGGTGCCGTTGATAGGAGTCGAACCTACGACCTACTGATTACGAATCAGTTGCTCTACCAACTGAGCTACAACGGCAAGGCCGCAAAGTGTAGGGCTGACGAGGCTTCCGGTCAATTTCGACTTCCGGGTTGCGCCATTGTTCCCTATTGAATCGACGTGATCACAGATGAGCGCGTTCAAATCTCGCCACCTGCGACCGGACGCCGCTACAGTGTGCGCAATTCCTTGATGGCGCATTGATCCCGTGGCCAAAGCCAAGACCGCTTACGTGTGCTCCGAATGCGGGGCCGATTTCAACAAATGGCAGGGCCAATGCGGCGAGTGCGGCGCGTGGAACACGCTGTCTGAGATCGTGATCGAACCGGCTGGTAGCGCACCGAAAATTCAGTCGCGCGGAAGCTATGCGGGCGCGGGCGATGCACCCAGGATCGTTTCCTTGCGAAGCGTCGGCGACGTCGAGCAGCCGCGCACGCTGACCGGCATCGGTGAGTTCGACCGCGTGCTCGGAGGCGGCCTTGTCGAAGGGTCGGTCGTGCTGGTCGGCGGCGATCCTGGCATCGGTAAATCAACGCTGTTGTTGCAGGCGCTTGCGTCGCTGGGTTCGCGTTTGTCGGGTTTGTATGTGACCGGCGAAGAGAGCCTCGCGCAGGTCGCGGCGCGCGGCCGTCGTTTGGGCCTGTCGCTCGACGGACTCGATGCCCTTGCCGAAACCTGCGTCGAACGCATCCTCGCGCAGGCGCAAGCTGCAAAACCGAAGCTCATCGTCGCCGATTCGATCCAGACTTTGTGGAGCGAGCAACTCACTGCGGCACCGGGCTCGGTATCGCAGGTGCGCGAGAGCGCGGCACGGCTGGTGCGTTACGCGAAGGAAACCGGAACCTCGGTGTTCCTGATCGGCCATGTCACCAAGGATGGCGGCATCGCGGGTCCGCGCGTGCTTGAACACATGGTCGATGCGGTGTTGTACTTCGAGGGCGAGAGTGGCTCGCGTTTCCGCGTCCTGCGCGCGTTCAAGAACCGCTTCGGCGCGGTCAACGAACTCGGCGTGTTCGCGATGGGCGACAAGGGCCTGCGCGAAGTGCCGAATCCATCGGCGATCTTTTTATCCGGGTCTTCGACGCCGCAATCCGGCAGTGCAGTGATGGTCACCCGCGAAGGCACGCGGCCATTGCTGGTCGAGGTGCAGGCGCTGGTCGATCACTCGCCGCTGGCGAATCCGCGTCGCGTAACTTTGGGCTTGGAACAGAATCGCCTCGCGATGCTGCTTGCCGTGTTGCATCGGCACGGAGGCATTGGCGTCTTCGATCAGGACGTGTTCGTCAACGTCGTCGGCGGCATTCGCGTGCAGGAAACCGCAGCCGATCTTCCGGTGCTGCTCGCGGTGCTCAGTTCGTTGCGCGACAAACCGCTCGCCGAGAAGACCGTGGTGTTCGGCGAAGTCGGCTTGTCCGGTGAAATCCGCCCGGTGCCGAACGGCGAGGAACGCCTGAAGGAAGCCGCGACGCACGGTTTCAAGCGCGCGATCGTGCCGAAGGCGAACGCGCCCAAGCGCGGCAAGGTCGGCGAGATGGAAGTGATCGGGGTAGATCGGTTGGCAGAGGCGCTGGAACATGCGATTTGATATCAACCGCCCAATCGTTTTGCAAATTGCTCTGGAGACATCGAAAAGAATGCGGTGATTTCCGATTCCATCGAAGCTTGGTCTTTGAGTGTTTTCTCAATCGAGATCGTCGCGTTTCCCAGCCTGCTCAGCCAAGATCCACCTGTGCGAGGCGCTTCGAATCGCAACGAAATATCGGAGAATCCGTTGATGCACAGTTCGATGAATGTTTTCTCGCTCCGTGAATAGCCGAACATCGTATCGGCGACAGCTTCCTCGGCAGTCTCGTACTTCTTCCCGGACTTTGAGTAATACGTTTGCGCGATTTCCAGGGCTCGCTCCAACGACACGAAGTCTTCTTCCTTCGTTTTCAGTGCAGGAGTGGTGGAGTACCAACGCAATAGTTCGGACACTAACGCACTCCTCAGGTTCGATGCAGTAGAAGTTCCAGCACGAATTTGCTGCCGAAGAACGCCAGCAGCAGCAGCGCCATCGCACTCAAGGTGAATTTCACCGCGCGCGGGCCGCGCCAGCCGTGACGCCAGCGGCCGATCAGCAGCCAGCCGAACACCAGCCACGACAGCACCGACAGCACCGTCTTGTGCCACAGGTGCTGGGCGAGCAGGTTGTCCACGAACAGCATGCCGGTCACCAGCACCAGCGTGAGCAGGACAAAGCCTGCGCCGATGCTGCGGAACAGCAATTGTTCGAGTTGCGTCAGCGGCGGCAACGCGCGCAACCAGCCGTGGATCTGGCGCTGGCGCAGGGCGCGCTCCTGGAACCACAGCATCAACGCGAGCAACGCTGCCAGCGACAAGGTTGCGAAGGCGAGCAATGCGAGCCATGCATGCAACTGCAATTGCCAGTCGAGATTCTCGACGTGCAGGTGACCGTAGAAGTGGTACAGCGCAAGCATCGCTGCGGCGAGCGGATACACGATGACGCCGAGCGTCTGCAATTGCTGCCGCCACGCCGTGGCCGTGGTCAACGCGGCCATGCCGAGCGTCACCAGCGACAGCGCCGCGAAGAAGTGCATGTCCGGGCCGCCCGAATCGCGCCACGCGATCGCGTGCATCGTGACGTGTCCGATCACCGCGAGCGTTGCAAACACGATCGCAATGCGGCGATAGCGCGGGCGACGAGCAGCGCCATCGCCATCGGACACCCACGCAACGCTCGCCGCAGTCGCAAGCAGATAGGCGCAGACGATGAGGGCGAGCAGGGCGGTCATCCTGAGAGTGTGGCATAGGCCGCTCAAGCGCATCCATGCGCTCGCGGCACTGGTCCATCCATGGACGGCGCGACGAGGATGCGCGAACGCAAGCCGGGCGAACGAATCCCTGCGCTATACTTCGCGACCCTATTCCTTAGTGCATTCGACCATGTTCGAGTCGTTGACCCAGCGTCTTTCCGGCACCATTCAGCGCCTGCGCGGAAAAGGCCGCCTGACCGAGGACAACATCCGCGAGGCGTTGCGCGAAGTGCGCATCGCTTTGCTCGAAGCCGACGTCGCGCTGCCGGTCGTTAAGGCGCTGATCGAGCGCATCAAGGTGCGCGCGATCGGCCATGAAGTATTGAAGTCGCTGACTCCGGGCCAGGCGCTCGTCAAGGTCGTGCGCGACGAACTGGCTGCGGTGATGGGTTCGACGGCGAACGATCTGAACCTCAACGTGCCGGCGCCCGTGGTGATCCTGATGGCCGGCTTGCAAGGCGCGGGCAAGACGACGACTGTTGCAAAGCTTGCCAAGCATCTGAAGGAACGCCGCAAGAAAAAGGTGATGGTGGTTAGCTGCGACGTCTATCGCCCGGCCGCGATCAAGCAACTCGAAATGCTCGCGCAGCAGGTTGGCGCGTTGTTCCATCCATCCGACTTGACGCAGACCCCGGCCGCCATTGCGCATTCCGCGATCGACGCGGCGCGCAAGAACTTCGCCGACGTACTGATCGTCGATACCGCCGGCCGTCTTGCGATCGACGCGGCGATGATGGACGAGATCAAGGCGCTGCACGCCGCGATCCATCCGGCCGAAACCCTGTTCGTGGTCGACGCGATGACCGGCCAGGATGCGGCAAATACGGCGAAGGCTTTCAGCGAAGCATTGCCGCTGACTGGCGTCGTGCTGACCAAGACCGATGGCGATGCGCGCGGCGGCGCGGCCTTGTCGGTGCGCTACATCACCGGCAAACCGATCAAGTTCATCGGCGTCGGCGAGAAGCCCGATGGCCTCGATGTATTCCATCCGGACCGCGCGGCCGGCCGCATCCTCGACATGGGCGACGTGCTGTCGCTGGTCGAGCAGGTCGAGCAGCAGGTCGACAAGGACAAGGCGCAGAAGCTCGCCGAGAAGGTCGCCAAGGGCAAGAAGTTCGACCTCAACGACATGCGCGACCAGCTCGAGCAGATGCAGAACATGGGCGGCATTGGCGCGCTGATGGACAAGCTGCCCGGTCTTGCCAATGTTTCGGAAGGGGTCAAGAGCCAGGTCACTGGCAAGGAAGTGCCGCGGATGATCGCGATGATCAATTCGATGACCAAGAAGGAGCGCCGGCATCCGGCGTTGCTCAACGGCTCGCGGCGTGCGCGCATTGCGCGCGGTTCGGGGACGACGCCGCAAGACATCAATCGCTTGATGAAGCAGTTCATGCAGATGGAAAAGATGATGACCAAACTCTCCATGTTCGGCGTGAAGGGCATGATGCGCGGACTGAAAGGCGCGATGGGTCTCGGCGGCCCGGGCGGGGGCGGATTCACCGGTTTCGGGGGCGGACAGCCGCAGTAATTTCGCTGGCCCCCTGTTTCCGCCTAGGCAGACCAGGGGTTCCGCCATGGTACCGGAATGGGTTATCCTAATGTGGCTACCGTCCGTGCGCATGCCGGCCGGCCCGACACTTTCACCGAGACATACCATGGTCAAGATTCGTCTGACTCGCGGCGGCGCAAAGAAGCGTCCGTTCTATCACATCGTGGCGACCGACCAGCGCAAGAAGCGCGATGGTCGCTCGCTCGAGCGCCTGGGTTACTACAACCCGATCGCCGGCGCCAACGAAAAGCGCATCGAGCTCGACACCGCCCGCGTCCAGCATTGGCTGAGCGAAGGCGCGCAGATGACCGACAAGGTGCGCATGCTGTTCAAGGAAGCATCGCAGCCCAAGGCCGCGTGATGCTGGCGGGTTGCGCGTGAGCGCGACCGCAGACGACCGGCTCTCCGGTCCGTCCCACGCGAATCGCCCGGCTGCGGATCGACCCATTCTGCTCGGACGTATTTCCGGCGTATTCGGCGTGCGTGGCGAGATCAAGATCGAATCCTGGACCGATCCCCGCGAAGCGATCTTCCGCTATCAACCGTGGACGCTCGTGCGTGGTGGCGTTTCGTCGCTAATGGCCGGTGTGCGTGGACGCAACCATGGCCTCGCGTTGGTGGCTTCCATTCCCGGCATCGACGATCGTGACCTTGCGCAGCAACTGATCGGTTCCGAGATCAACATTCCGCGCAGTGCATTGCCGCCGCCGAAACCCGGCGAGTATTACTGGGTCGACCTCGAAGGCCTGGATGTCCTGACTATCGATGGCGTCGCGCTCGGCACCGTATCCCATCTGTTCGACACTGGCGCGAACCCGGTGCTGGTCGTGCAGGGCGATCGCGAGCGGTTGGTTCCGTTCGTGCAGCCGCAATACGTGACCGAGGTGGATTTCGACGCGCGCCGGATTGTTGTCGATTGGGATCCGGATTTCTGAAGTCCGCACCATGCGCCTCGACGTGATCACTTTGTTTCCGGACTTCATGCGCCAGTGCGCGGACGTCGGCGTGGTCGGGCGCGCACGCGAGCGCGGGCTACTGCAACTGGAAACATGGAATCCGCGCGACTACGCGAGCGGGAATTACCGCCGTGTCGATGATCGCCCGTTCGGCGGCGGTCCCGGCATGCTGATGCTGATCGAGCCATTGCGCGCGTGCATCGATGCAGCACGCGCGGCTGCCGCACACGTGGAAGCAGCACATGTGACAGTAGAGCCAGCGCCATTGATCTACCTCAGCCCGCAGGGCGAGCGCCTGACCCAGGCCATGGTGCGTCGGCTTGCCGCAAAGCCGCGCCTGCTCTTGCTGTGCGGGCGCTACGAGGGAATCGACGAACGCTTGATCGCGCGTGAAGTCGATGAAGAAATCTCGATCGGCGATTACGTGCTGTCCGGCGGCGAACTCGCCGCAGCAGTGCTGCTCGATGCGATCGGCCGCTTGCAGGACGGCGCGCTGAACGATGCCGAATCGGCGGCGCAGGATTCGTTCGAGGACGGCCTGCTGGATTGCCCGCACTACACGCGTTCGGACAGCGAAGGGACGCAGGGTATTCCCGGCGTGCTGATGTCCGGCGACCACGCCGCGATCCGTCGCTGGCGGCGCCAGCAATCATTGGGCCGTACCTGGCTGCGCCGCCCGGACATGCTGGCGCGGGTACAGATGAGCAAGGACGATCGCGCTTTGCTGGAAGCCTTCCGGCGCGAATGGCTGTCCATATCCACGAATGCATCGGATTCGTCCGATTTTGACTCGTTGGATTTGGATTTGTCCGATGCGGATTTGTCCAGTCAAGGGCCGAAACCCTAGCCAGCAGGCGATCGCATCGGCTACACTATGCGACTTCCTGCCGGGCCCCGCCTCGGCACCATCGAACGGTACCGTGCCATGAACAAGCTCCTCCAGCAATTCGAAGCCGATCAGATCACCCGCCAGATGCCCGAGTTCGGCCCCGGCGACACCGTCGTGGTGAACGTCAAGGTCAAGGAAGGCAACCGCGAGCGCGTGCAGGCTTACGAAGGCGTCGTCATCGCGATCAAGAATCGCGGCCTGAATTCGGCTTTCACGGTGCGCAAGATGTCGCATGGTTTCGGCGTCGAGCGCGTGTTCCAGACGCACAGCGCGATCATCGATTCGGTCGAGGTCAAGCGTCGCGGCAAGGTGCGTGCCGGCAAGCTGTATTACCTGCGCGAGCTCGAAGGCAAGAAGGCGCGCATCAAGGAAGACCTCGCCGGAAACGCCGCTGCGAAAGCCAAGGCAGCCGCTGCTTCTGCCAAGTAATCGTCTTCACGTTGCAGTTTCGCAAACGGCCGCCGATGCGGCCGTTCTGCTGTGGTGCGCATGGCCGAAAAAGCTCCCTGCATTTTCGTCGATGATGGTGCGACTCCGCATTCCAGGAATGATGATGGCAGTCGCCAGGAACAAGTCCGAAACGAGCTCGTCGCAAGATGGCGTGCGCCTCGACCTATGGTTATGGGCCGCGCGTTTTTTCAAGACGCGTGCGCTGGCCAAGCATGCCATCGAGGTTGGCAAGGTCGATGTGAATTCGCAGCCAGGAAAGCCGGCGACGTTGTTGCGCGCTGGCGAAACGCTGCGCATCGCGCGTGGCGAGGAGCGCTTCGAAGTGGTCGTGTTCGCACTCTCGGCCCAGCGCGGCCCAGCCAACATCGCACAAACGCTGTACCGCGAAACCGATGCGTCGCGCACTGCGCGCGACCTTGAACGCGAGCGTCGCCGTATGGAAGCGACCGGGTACCAGGCGCCGCTTGGCAAGCCCGACAAGCGTGCACGCCGGTTGATCCGCGCGCTTGGCGATATCGACACGCTGTAGGGCAGCCTCGGAACAAGCGCTGGACGAATGGCACAGCGGATGGATCAGCGCATCCGCTTGAGCCGGTACAGCGCGTCGAGCGCTTCGCGCGGGCTCAACGCATCCGGTTCGATGCTGTCGAGTGCGGCCAATGCTGGGGATGGCGGCTCGTTGAACAGGCCGAGTTGCGGTGAAGCGTGCGCATCGCGTCGTTTCGTCGGTGCCGGATTCGCGTCACCGGATTCGAGTTCGGCAAGATAGCCGCGCGCATCGGCCACGACGCTTCTCGGCAAGCCAGCCAGCGACGCAACCTGCAATCCGAAGCTGCGATTTGCCGGGCCTTCCTTGACCGCATGCATGAACACGAGCTGGTCGCCCCCGCTTTTATCGTGATGTTCGACTGCATCCAGGTGCACGTTCACGATGCCGTTGTTCGGTTCGGCGAGCCGCGTGAGTTCGAAATAATGCGTGGCGAACAAGGTCAACGCGCGGTTCTCGCGCGCGAGTTGCAGTGCGCAGGCTTTCGCGAGTGCGAGGCCATCGTATGTCGACGTGCCACGGCCGATTTCGTCCATCAAGACGAGCGAATGCGGCGTCGCGTGGTGCAGGATGTATGCGGTCTCGCTCATCTCGACCATGAACGTGGATTGCCCGCGCGCGAGATCGTCGCCCGCGCCGATGCGGGTGAGGATGCGATCGATCGGGCCTATCTCGGCGCGCGTGGCGGGAACGTAGCTGCCGATCGCCGCCAGCAGGACAATCAGCGCGGTCTGCCGCATGTACGTTGATTTGCCGCCCATGTTCGGGCCGGTGATCACCAGCATCCGGCGCTCGGCATCGAGCACGACATCGTTCGGTTCGAAGGGTTCCTGGCGCACTGCTTCGACGACGGGGTGGCGGCCGCGTTCGATGCGGATGCCGGGTGTTTCGACGAGTTGCGGGCAACTCCAGTCGAGTGCTTCGGCACGCTCTGCGAATGCGGCGAGCACGTCGAGTTCGGACAACGCATCGGCGAGTTTGCGCAACGGCGCGAGATGCAGGTTCAACGATTCGAGCAGGCCTTCGTACAACACGCGCTCGCGTTGCAGCGAGCGTTCGCGTGCGGAAAGAACCTTGTCCTCGAAGCGCTTCAATTCCTCGGTGATGTAACGCTCTGCGCCGGTCAGTGTTTGCCGGCGGGTGTAATGCACGGGCGCGCGTTCGGATTGCCCCTTGCTGATCTCGATGTAATAGCCGTGCACGCGGTTGTAGCCGATCTTCAGCGTCGCGATGCCGGTCGCGGCTTTCTCGCGTGCTTCGAGTTCGACGAGGAATCCGTCAGCATTCGTCGACAACATGCGCAGCTCGTCGAGATCGCCGTCGAAGTCGTCCGCGATGACGCCGCCATCGCTGAGTCGCAAGGCTGGCTGCTGCGCGATCGCGCGCGCGAGCAATTCGGCGCAGATCGTGCTCGCGCGGCCGTCGTCGTTGCCTAGCTCGCGCAGCAGCGCATCGATTCGCGGCGAATCCAGCGCGGCGAGGTCGGTGCGGATCGCGGGCAGCATCGCCAGTCCGTCGCGCAGGGTCGACAGGTCGCGCGGTCGCGCCGAACGCAGCGCGACGCGGGTGAGGATGCGTTCGATGTCGCCGAGCGCGCGGAAGTGTTCGCGCAACGTCGTGCCGACACGGCTTTCGAGCAGGCTGCCGACCGCGTGATGGCGCTGCGCGAGTACGACGCGCTCGCGCAGCGGCCGATGCAGCCAGCGCCGCAACAACCGCCCGCCCATCGGCGAGATCGTGGTGTCGAGGATGCCGAGCAAGGTGTGCTCGTTGCGCCCATCGAAACGGGAGTGGAGTTCGAGATGACGACGCGTCGCGGCATTCATCGCGAGGCTGTCGTCGCTCGATTCCATGGCGATCGAGGTCAGGTGCGCCAGTCGCTGTTTCTGCGTCTCCTCGACGTAACCGAGCAGCGCACCGGCCGCACCGATCGCGTATGGTGCGTCGGCAATCCCGAACGCATCAAGTTCGCGCACGCCGAAAAATTCCAGCAGGCGCCGGCGTCCGGCTTCGGCATCGAACAGCCACGGCGCGCGCCTGCGCGAACCCGTGCGCGCGAGCAGGGATACGGGCCAGCCGTCTTCGTCGGGCAGCAACAATTCGGCCGGTTCCAGTCGCGCGAGTTCGGCCAACAAGGCATCAGCGTCGGCGACCTGATTGACCAGGAAACGACCGCCAGCCAGATCGGCCCACGCAAGTCCGTAGCCGGAGCTCTTTGCGTTGCGCGACACCGCCATCAACAACGTGTCGCGACGATCCTGCAGCAACGCATCGTCGGTGACCGTGCCAGGCGTGACGATGCGCACGACCTTGCGTTCGACCAATCCTTTCGCGAGCGCAGGATCGCCGATCTGTTCGCAGATGGCGACCGATTCGCCAAGCGCAACGAGTCGTGCCAGATAACCTTCGTACGCATGCACCGGCACGCCCGCCATAGGGATCGGCGCGCCGGCGGATGCGCCGCGCTGGGTCAGGGTGATGTCGAGCAGTTTCGCCGCCTTGCGCGCATCGTCGTAAAACAACTCGTAGAAATCGCCCATCCGGAACAGCAACAGGATGTCGGGATGTTCGGCCTTGGCCGCGAAATACTGGCGCAGGACCGGTGAATGTTCTAGCTCGTTTTTCGGCATGTTCAACTATTTGATGAAAACGGTATTGTCTTTTTATAAGAAATGCAACGCACGCATCCGAGCATCAATTACAAGCAAGAATCCCATTGCATGTATCGCTCCAGATATTTCAGGCGATGACTGTTTCAGATGCGTCGGTTTTTGAAGATACACGAAAAAGCTGGGCCCTTGATTTGTCGCTTCATCAAAGGGGGCAATCATTGCCCAGCCGAAGCGGCGAGATCCGCTATCGGCCTATTGTGTTGAAAAACTCGCCCGCTCAATCTTGTGTTCGCGAAATCAGCCACGAGAGTGCGATATCCACAGGCAAAAGAACAAATTCCGGATGAAACCGAACCGTTTTCGGGGTTCTTTTGAAACGCTGGGATTTTTCAACACAATAGGCCAGAACCGGACGGTCGGACCTTTCGATCAGACCGCCGAAAACCTGCCGTTCGCGCGTCTGGGTTACGGCGGACATGGCGTGAGCTCCCAACCGTGTAGCATTCGGCGAGATGTCCGCACCGACCGACCGCACGCGCGCGCTCGAGACGCTCCTCCTCAGGATCCGGCGCGCGAACGCGTGCCTCTCGAACCACGAGATGTGGACCGATCGTGCCAAGGATTTCGCTACGCCCGACGAGGTTGCGCGGATGGACGCCGAGGCCGCGCAGGCAACCGCAGCGCTCGCCGCGTGCGAGCCCGCCCTCGTCGCGCTCGTAGCGACGACGCGCACCGATGCGCCGGACGAGCTGGCGGCGTGGGTCGAGGCACATGAGGCCTACCTCGCCAAGTTCATCGCCGATTGCTCGGCGATGGGCTACGCGATCGACTTTCCGACCGCGGCGCGCGCGCAGTGGGCCGAGGTCCGCGCCGGCACGCGCGTGTACGTCGTCGAGAGCGGCGGCGTGACCGAGACCGTGCCCGTGACCGTGGACCGCTATCGCACCCTGTTCGGGATCGATCCGACGACCGACGGAAACGCCGGCGCGCCGTAGCCGCTACACGCCCTCGAAGAGTACCCGTCGAGATGTTCCGGATGCTCTACGCGGTCGGGGAGGTTGCCGCTGCGAATCGCACACGTCACGCTGCGAGGATACGTCGCACGGCACGCGCCGCGCAGCTCTGTAAACACGGCGCCGTCAGAGCCCGATCGCGCTGCGCAGGGACGCGGCAGTCGGCGCGGCCTTGGTCGGTATCGGCAGCCCCTGCCCGCGCGCGAGGCTTTTCGCCGCCACGTCGTCGCGCTTGATGTATTCCTCGACCGTCGCGAGGAGGCGCTCGCGCGTGGCCTGTGTGAGTCCGCGCAGCGCGGTCAGGAACGGCACCAGGGAGTCGCGTCGAAACAGCGCCATCGAGCCCGCGGCCTCCGCGATCCAGTCCAGCTGCGCGTCGCCGTACTTCGGGGCCACCTCGGTCACGAACGTCGGCTCGTAGCGGCCCAGCACGCTCGCGGTGCCGCCGCCGATCAGCTCGTGGTTCGCCAGCTCGCGCAGCAGCCCCGCGATTTGCGCGCCGTTGGCGGGAGTGACGCGATTGCTGAGCGCGAACGCGAGCGCATAGCGCAACGTCATCCCTTCGATCGCCTGATCCGCGTACAGCTCGGCGTGCTGGCTCGCGACCTCGATCAGGCGGGACGCGGTCAGCGCGGCACCGTCATCCCAGCCGCGCACGAACTCGACCGCACGCTCGCGCACCACCGGATCCGCGTCGAGCAGCAGCCGGCTGACCACCGGCCAGACCCGGCCGCGCACCGCCGCGTCCGGCCAGCGCCGCACGAACGCCCACGGGTTCGCCTCGCCCGGTTCCGGGGGACCATTCCGTTGATCGCGCAACATCGACTCGAGTGCGCGATCGTCCTGGGGAAGTTCCGCGTCCGCCATACGCGAACGCTATCACTGATCGAGCATCGCGTCGGCCACGCGCCGCAGGCTCACGTGGGAGCCGCTCACGACCGCACGCGCTCCTGCACGCAGCGGGATCAGGGCGTCGTAGATCTCGGGGCAGCGTGATGAGGACCGGCGGATCTCCCGCGAGCGTGCCGTCCAGGGCCACGGGCACCATGACGAGTGCGTTGTTCGATCAGCTCGCGATGCGTGGTGAGCAGCTCGACCTTCACCATCTCGACGAGAAAGTCATCGAGCTCGATGTCCTGCACCACGAGCTTCTCGCGCAGCTCTTCGACACCGAACACCGTGCGCACGAAGAACGGTCGGCCAGGTCCTTGATGAACTGCGGCGCTTGCTTCTTTACGGCGAGATCGAACGCTGCCGCGAGCAAGGGCTTGCAACGCTCGGGATGACCGCGCAGGGCAGTCGAGAACACGCCGATGAACTGCCGCCGCTCGAGATCGAACCAGAAGAAGTCGGTACCGACGATGAGGATCCGCCTGCACGCTGGACACGCCATGCGCTGCAGCCGTCGCTGGAACATCTGCTCGCGCACGCTGGCGTGGCGCGCCGGGTTCAGGCTCTTCTGGATCGCGAGCATCTGCTCGTGGCCGCACGGGCAGCGCAGCAGCTCCTCGTTCGTGTTCCCCACGCGTGCCTGCTAATGCGGCCGCTCGACGCGGCCCTCGAGCTTCCAGGCGAGATCGTGCTTCACCGGAAACAGCTGGAGGCTCCAGCGCTGGAGCACCAGCGGCGCGTCGCCTGGCATACCGCCCAGATGTGGCAGTGGCGGCTCCCCCGGCCCATGCCTCTGTACCGGCCCCTGGTCGATGAAGTGCACCACGTACTTCACCACGCCATCTTTGTCGACGATCGCGGGGTTCAGCTCGGGATACTTCGCCGCGTCGCTCCACGGATCTCCGACGTGCGCCGGCTGGTCCGCCTCGAACACGCCGAGGAGCCCGATCATCTCGTCGATCGTGTATTTGCGCAGCCGGTCGACGCCGAGAAACATGAAGTACGCCGGCAGCGCCTTCATGCCGCGTGCGGTCTGCACCTTGCCGTTGTAGACCAGCACCGTCGCATCGCCGCCGTTCCACGAGACGCCGACGATGAACGGCATCGTGTCGTTGCGATAGAACGTGATCGGCTCGACCGCGTGCTTCTCTTTCTTCAGGTACGCAGTCGCGATCGTCTCCGCTTTCGACCAGTCGTCGGCAGTCACGGTCATGGTCTTCTTTCCAGGAGCAGCCACAGCCGGGGCGGAACAGCTTCCGGCAGCCAGAGTCGAGATGAACACGAGTGCGAGCCCGCGCGCAGCAAAAAAGGAGGTCAGGTTCATTTATGGGTTAAATAACCCTGATCCCTTTTCGCCCTTCGCTCGTCGAATCCCGTTCACTATTTTGCACACCCGGGTGTCGGCTATTTCTTCGGCAACTGGAAGGTGTCGGCGTGGTCGCTGAAGATGAGAAACGTCTTCAGGTTCGTGGACGACATTTGATCGGGCATCGGCGTGAGCTCGATGCAAGTGTGGTCACTGCGATTGTGGGTCACGAGCATCGAATTGGGATCGTAAGAAAAACTTTCGTACCCCACGGTCAGGAGACCGCCACCGAGCTTGGCGCTGTTGCCGTCTGGCGAGGGCCGCGGCCAGAGGACGGCGACGACCTGTTGCTTGCCGGAGAATGTCTTCTTGCCCACGATAATGCGCTTGTTGGTCACGATGACCCCGGAGCGATGCAAGCGTGGGTACGATATGAATCGTGCTTGACCCAGGCGCGCGAAGTTGAGGACGTCAGCCTCGGGATCCTTCCACACCACGGTTTCGTCGGGATCGAATTTCCACTCGTTGAGGTAGTACGCGTGCGAGCCGGTAATCTTGCTGACGATCCAACCGACGATGAATATGCCGGCGAGGACGGCGACGAAGATGAGCAGGCTTTTCATGTGATCACCCCTGTGCGCACGAGGCGTTCGGTGAGGACGAGGAGCACCGCGAGCAGTACGAGAAGTACGAGAAGTACGAGAAGTGCGCCCCACACCATCAACGTGGGTGGCGCATCGCGAAAGTAGAGTATAGGAAATTCAAACGCCCTTTTCGGGCAGTCTGCGCGGTCGCCGGAGGCGGTACAAGCGTCCGTTTGGCACGAAGAGGGGGTCAGCCACCCATGCCGAGCTTGATGCGGTACGCAGCTTGTCCAAACAATGCGGACAGAACCACCACCCAGATGAAGAACAGGATGCGGCGGTTTTTCGGCAGGTTAGACGAGAAACGACGTGATTGATCCAGACGAGGCAGCGTATGCCAATCCAGCTCCAAACCCGATCGCCCACGCTGCGGCGAACATGAGGCAGAATACGGAAAGCAGACGGGTCCTTCAGCATGGCGGTGCGGCTGGGATGGCGTTACGGCGAGCGAACGATGCCGTCGATGTCAGCGGTCGGAATCGATGGCCTCACCGGTCTGAGGATTTGCCTCGGCTACCTGCCGCCGATCCAGGCGCACAGCTTCGCCGAAGTGCGCCAAGCGGCGAACACGATGGGCGTCGGGGGCTACATGGCGATGCGCGGTTCACACAAATCCAACCAAACCCCCATCAAGGGTGACGTCGAAAGCTTGCCCGGCTGGGCCGAGTTCGATCGGCTGTGCAGCCCCGACGCCATCGGCGCCGAGGCCAAGAAGTCGTGATGACTGCGCTCAATCGGTGCGTTCCGGACGGATGGGTCGTCGGGGCGGCGAGCGAGTTGCCTGTAGAGCCGAGTGACTTCGGATGGCCTGATCGCAAGCCTGGCGTGGGCTGCAATCACCTCGTCTGCCTCCACTGCAAGGCGGAGTTGAAGTCGCAGGTCGGGTTTCATCTGGAGCTCGACTGGGAACATCGAGAGCGAGTGACCGAGCGCGCGATCCTCATGCATACGAGCGAGGACTGGTCGCGCATCGACGGAATCAAGACCGAGAAAGACTTTCGCCTATATACCTGCCGCTGCTTCCATCACGCGGTGTTTCAGGGACAACTCACGTTCGATCCCGACAGCATCAATGTGGATGGAAGCACCACACGCCACCTGCCTTGGACATGCGCAGGCCATCCCGCGTTGACGCTTCCCGTGACGTTCGGTGACAGGACGGTTCCCGATATCGAGGCGCTCTCTGCTGTGGTGGTCGATGCTGCAACCGACTCCGCCAAGGCGGGTGTCGTCCTCGGGTTGTACTGGCGCAGCCAACATGGCTCGCTGGAAGCCATCGTTCAGGAGACGCTCCAACGCGTGGCGGTCGGTCCGCAACCACTCTCGTCGGGATTAAAGGCCTTGTTCGAGGCCCAGACGCGCCTCGCCCCACTGAACTCGTTCTTCGAAGAGCTGATCCGATATCAAGTCGGCATCGCGCGGCCCGAAGCGAATCGGCGCGAACAGCTGGTCGATATTCTAGCAAGCTCGATTTGGCAACGACCATCGGGAATGCCCGAGGTGGGCACGCTCCAGATCCTGCGAGACGAATCGCTGGCTGGGTTTGCGACGTCCTCGCAGTTGCGCATGTTCGAGGCGCTCGACAGGGAATGGCTCATGGCACATGCCGACGAGTTGCTCGCGAAAAATTCGGATCGCGCGGGCGGGATCCTCGTGCGTGCCGGTCGCGTGATGCTGTTCGATCCGGACCGCGCCGCGGCAATGCGGACGCTCACGGCGCTCGCTCGCAAGACGGGAGTGCCCGCTGAACGACTCGTGGCACAGGCGCAGGATGAGCTTGGCGTGCTGGTTGTCGACAGCGCAGAGATCCTCGCAGCCATCGGGGGATGAGCTCCGTGGCAGCGCGGCGATCAGGCCGAGGCGCTGCGCAGTTGCGCGCTCGTGCGCTCGTCGACATCGGCGTCGATCGTCTCGTCGGCGCTTAGGGCGGAGAGGGCGCGCCAGACTGCGGGGTCGTGGATCCGAAGCGCACCTCGCGGAGCGTGCGCGCTGCGCGCGTCGTGACTACAGCTTCGCGACTGCCGCGAGATCGAGCGCGTTGAGGTACGCCTCGACGTCTGCGGCCTTCAGGGTCTCCTCGCCCGTCATGCCAAGGCTGACGACCACATACACGTTGCCGGCCTTCACCGCACGTGTCGAGCCATGCTCGGGCTTGATCATCGGGTAGTCCTTCAGCTTCGCGTTCGGCTGCATGAAGCACCACTTCAGCGCACCACGCTCCTCGGGCTTCATTGCTGCGGCATCCTTGACGACCTGTGCGCGGCAGTCGAGGAAGGTGAGCCCGTACCAGTAGTTTTCCTTCTTGTCGACGTAGTTCATCTGGCCGTAGCCATCGGACTCGTTGTCGCCAATGTCCTTCCAGTTGCCGCTGGCGGGTGCGCCGGCGGGCTTCGGCAGCGCGATCGCGGCCAGATCCTTGAGCTTGTACGGATCGCCGGCAGGTAGCGCGACGTCGCTCGCTGTAGCGGGAGCGGCGGAGCTGGAGCTCGAAGTCGGCGGGGCGGTCGGGGTTGTCGGAGTAGTCGCGGGGGGAGTCGCGGGAGGCGTAGCCATGGCAGTCCCCGATCCAGTATCCGCAGGCGGAGCCATGTCATCGTCCTTCTTGCTGCAACCCGCAAGGAGCGCAGCCACAATCAGTACAGGCACAACGAAACGCTGAGCGATCATGCTTTTCTCCTGAAATTCACGCGGGAACTAATCACAGATTAGCTACAGCTTCGCGATCTCGTCGAGACCCATCGCGCCCATGAACGCGTCGAGGTCGCCGATTTTGACCTTCCCGTGCGCCGGTTCGGCGATCGAGACGATCACGATCAGTTTGCCGGCCTTAATGACCTTGCCGACATCGTCCGACTTGTAGATAGGGTAGTCCTTGAACTTGTCGGCGGTGGGCGCTTGGTAGCACCACTTGAGGTCGCCACGCTCGGCCTCGGGTTTCGCCGCCGCGTCCTTTGCGTCCTTCGACCGGCAGTCGACCATCTGGACCGAGTACCAGTAGTCCTTCTTGTCGATGAAGTTCACCATGCGACGACCGTCCATGTCCATCGCCGATGCGTCCTGCCAAGAGCCGGTCTCCGGCGCGCCGTTCGGCACGGGGAAGAAAATCGACGCCAGCTTCGCGAGCGGGATCGGATCGCCCGAAGCGGCCGCCGGCGCAGCGGAGTCGGCCGGTGGCGTCGCGGGAGGCGTTGCGGGTGGCGTCTCGGGGGGAGTCGCCATGACAGTACTCGATCCAGAATCCGCAGGCGGGGCCGTGTCCTCGTCCTTCTTGCTGCAACCCGCAAGGAGCGCAACCACAATCAGTACAGGCACAACGAAACGCTGAGCGATCATGCTTTTCTCCTGAAATTCACGCGGGAGTTGATCACAAATCTTGCCCCTTCGCACATTTCTGCGAGCGGCTTTGTTCATTCGAACTACTGAGTATTTTTCACGGACTCGATCGTCAATTTGGCGCTGGTCGCGGTCGCTTTGATGGTGATCCGCATTGGATCGTCCATGTCCGGCGGAAATTCACCGCGCCACAGCGCGAACCAGCCCTGAAAAATGATCGTGCCGTCTTTGGCAATCAAGGTGGGCGAAGTGATTTTGCCACCGTGTACCATTTTGGGTGTTGCCGTCTCGATGCCCGTGGCGGGAAACAGCCACGCAATCCGCTTCAGTGCGCTCGACGCATCCAGACCCGGGGTACCGAGCAGCGCAAACCAATCGCCCTTCTCGACGTGCGTCACCACATGACCGGAACGGTCCATCGCAGCCCGATCCCAGAAATATCCGGGGCGCAACTCCTGCTGGAAAAAACCCCATTCGCCGACCCGTAGACTCACGTCTTCGCGAGGTTTGCCCTGGATCTTCTTGTGTTGCTGAACCAGCCACTCGGCATAGCGCGCCGAGTCTTCCGCGGGTACCGGTTTCAGATGCGGAGGCGGCTTTTCGATTGCCGGCGTGGCAGCGTTGCCTGGAGTTGCTGCCGCGACACCCGGCAAATAGGAACACGCCAACGCGCCGAACAAGAAAATCGCTGCTGCGATTTCACGTACTTTTTTGGCGACTATCCGATGCTGAAAATGTTCGTCCATCATCTTCTCCTGAAGGAGTCCCACAGCGCCTCACGCTAACACGTGGCGAAGCGTTACGCGGAGATTGAAGCGCGAGTCGGTTTTTGGATCTTGCGTACCCACCCGATCATGTAATTTTTCTGACATCGTGAGCTTGCCCGATTACCGCTTGACTGCGCCGGCCTTCTTGACGATGGCATGGGTAGCCATGGCGGGAGAAGGCTTGATCAGCGAGAGCGCGGCGCGATGGTTGAACCCGGCCGAAAGCTGTCGTTCGCGAATGACGCCTTCGGGTCGGACTGTGCCCTACGCACCTCGCTCGCCCGACATTGCGACTGCAAGCATAGATGTCGGTCGATTCCGTTGAAAAACTCCCGGCGTTTCAAAAGAATCCCGAAGACGGTTCGGTCATCCGGAATTTGTTCTTTTACCTGTGGATATCGCACTCTCGTGGCTGATTTCGCGAACACAAGAGTGAGCGGGCGATTTTTTCAACACAATAGGCCTGAAGCGGACCTTGGCAAGGACCAGCATTGGCATGAGTCCCCTCAACATCAAGGCTCCAGCGAGCACTGCATAGACTCGCAATTGGGTGCTGGAACGAACAGACAGGTTTGGCCGACTCGGGCACGGTTGGCCCATGCGACCAATGAACGAACTTCTGATCAACGTGGGTCGGGCACCGCAATGAGGTGCGTGCGGCTATCGTCGCGCTCTTTTGCCGTCAGTGCGCCATGATGAACGCGATGAATGCCGGACTGAAGAAACGGATCCTTGTGACCGGCGCCACGGGTCAGGTTGGCTCGGCCGTGATTGCGGCACTGCGTGCTGATGACCGCATCGTCGTTCGCGCGGGTGTGCGAAACGTCGCTACGGAGGCTGCGGCATGGAGTGGCGATGCGAGCGTGCAGCCAGTGGGCTTCGACTTTCTCGACCCCGCCAGTCAAAACGCTGCGCTGGCCGATTGCGACAGTCTCTTCCTGCTGCGTCCGCCGCAGCTCAACAGCGACTTCGGTGATGTGATCGCGCGAGCGCGACAACATGGCGTCAAGCACATTGTGTTCTTGTCGGTGCAGGGAGCGGAGCGCAATTGGTTCGTCCCGCACCACAAGATCGAACGGCGGCTGGTGTCCAGCGGCGTGCCGTACACGCTGCTGCGTCCGGCCTATTTCATGCAGAATTTTACCAGCGCGCTCAACGACGAATTGCTGCGCCGGCATCGCATCTATCTTCCCGCAGGAAACGCAAGGTTCACGCTCGTGGATGTCGGTGACATTGCCCGTGTGGCAGCCTTGGTACTGACGCAACCTGGAACGCAGCACCACGGGCAGGCATACACGTTAACGTCGGAAACGCCGCTGACGTTCCAGCAGATGGCCGCTCAGTTGACGACGGGGTTGGGCACGCCTATCACGTACGTATCGCCCAGCCCATGGCGCTTCTACCGTTCGCTGCGACGCGACGGTCGCGAGCCCGGCTTGATCCTCGTCATGCTGCTGTTGCACATGCTGCCGCGATTCACGGGCACGCCCGCCGTGACGCACACCGTGGCCGACTTGACCGGCCGAGCGCCGATCGAGTTCGCGCAATTCGTGGCGGCCCATCGGGACGAACTGCTCGGTGAGTCGGCTCGCTGAGATCGCGGACGCCGGTGCCTGACGCGGGCCCTATTCCTTCTTGCCGCGGTACCCCTGCGCCATCTCCACCGAGTAGCCATCCGGATCGAACGCCGTCATGGAACGCTCCCATGGCTCATCGTGCGACGCGGCGAAACTCGTCTGGCTTGCTGCCGCGGGCATGCGAACGTACCGCTCAGACGCCGATGGCAATCTCACGTCCCAATCAGCCGTTGCGCGACATATGCACTGCTGCATTGAGATCTTTGCCAACGCCGACGATCATCGACCAACTCAATTCGCCGTCATTTGCTTGCTGTTGTGGAGTCAGTGCGTTGCGGAGAGTGCTCATCATGAGCACGATATGGGAACACGCACCGATAGAGCAAGGCAAAATCGCGATGCGTTCGGTCTCCATCTCCAAGGTCTGATTTTCACAATTGCTTCATGACCTTGGGCCAAAAGAACAGGGCCCATCGTCCCTCATGTTCCCTCTTTTGAAAGTATCGTTATTGATACTTCAGCGCAGCCGCTCTAACTACTAAACAAGCTGCAATGCGGCTTTCAGCATTAAATTCATATACTGGCGCATCAGCGGGGTGTGTTCGGTCGCTTTTTCAGCGCCTGCTGCGATGCTGTTTGCCCCGTTCTTGTTCGCCACGTTCGAAAGCTCGTTCCAGCACGACAGATGATGATCATTGTGCCGGAAAGGTCGGGTCGCTGCCTGCGACAGCGCCATTAGCGTGGCAGGATGCGTACTTCGGAATCGCTGGATCGGACGCAAAGGGCTGGCATGCCAATCGCAAGCAAACACGGTCCGTTGGTGGAGCCGTTCTTCGACACGGACACCGGCACCTTCAGCTACGTGGTGTACGACGATGCGGGCGGCACGGCGGCGATCGTCGATCCGGTGCTCGATTACGACGCGGTCTCGGCACGCACCGCGACCAGATCGGCCGATGCATTGCTCGCGTTCGTGCACGCGCAACGTTTGACCGTCGAGTGGATCCTCGAAACCCATGCGCATGCCGACCATCTGAGCGCGGGCGGATATCTGCGCGATCAGCTTGGTGCAAAGCTCGCGATCGGGCGCGGCATCATCGACGTGCAGGCGCGCTTCAAGACGTTGTTCGGCTTGGGCGATGAATTCCTCGCGGACGGGAGCCAGTTCGATCGTTTGTTCGATGACGGCGACGCATTCTGGATCGGGCAATGCGAAGCGCACGTACTCGCGACGCCGGGCCACACCGGCGACAGCCTGACGTATGTCATCGGCGATGCAGTCTTTATCGGCGACACGTTGTTCGCACCGGAAACCGGAACCGCGCGCTGCGATTTCCCGGGTGGCGACGCAGTTTGCCTGTACGCATCGATCCGGAAAATCCTCGCATTGCCGGCGGATACGCGCTTGTTCC
Source organism: Lysobacterales bacterium (assembly GCA_038226665.1). Taxonomy (GTDB): domain Bacteria; phylum Pseudomonadota; class Gammaproteobacteria; order Xanthomonadales; family Xanthomonadaceae; genus SZAS-103. Next base: position 27,755 of record JBBRQI010000004.1, read on the forward strand.
TGTGCCACGACTATCCACCGGAAAGCAGAGGGCCGATTGCCGAATCGTCGATCGCCGCGCAGGTGCAGGACAATATCCACATCGGCGGGTGCGCAAGCGATGAGGCATTCGTCGCGATGCGCACCGCGCGCGATGCGGGATTGCCGGCCCCGCGTCTGCTGCTGCCAGCGCTGCAGGTCAACCTGCGTGGAGGGCGATTGCCCGGAGTCGAAGCCAACGGCATCGCGTATCTCAGGTTGCCGTTGAACCAGATCGGGTGCGAGCCTAAAAATGCCTGGACGGCAGATAATGGTCGTCGCGTGGGCTATCGGGCGACAAGCCATGATGCATAGGCCATATCGTGCGCCCTCGCCAGGATCATCCTCAGCCGATCGAAACTTTGATGCCAATGCAGATGACCAAGACTCCAATCATTCCGGACGATGCTGCGCTCCGCGAACTCGCGCAACGCGTCGGTGAATCGTTGCAATCGCACGGCCTGATGCTGGTCACCGCCGAGAGTTGCACCGGCGGCTGGATCGCCAAGACCGTCACCGATACCGCAGGCAGCTCAGAGTGGTTCGATTGCGGGCTTGCCGCATACAGCTACGAGGCCAAGCAGGCATTGCTCGGCGTGCGCCCGCAAACGTTGGAAAAACACGGTGCCGTGAGTCGCGAGACGGTGCTTGAAATGGTGTCTGGCGCGCTGAGCCATTCGGGTGGAACCATCGCGGTCGCGGTGACCGGCATCGCCGGACCTGGCGGCGGCACGCACGATAAACCGGTCGGCACGGTCTGGATCGGATGGAAGCGACGCGGCGGCGATCCGCGCGCAGAAGTCTTCCATTTCGATGGCGATCGCGAAGCGGTGCGCCGGCAGACGGTGGCCGCGGCGCTACAAGGGCTTGAGCGGTTGTCGGGCCCCCTTGGCTGATCGTGGCAAGGCTGACTGACTCAAAAACCTTACAAGGCGTTTTCGCGTTCTGGCCTCGTCCCGTATTTCGCACTCCCAAACGAGCAACGTTTTCCAGCCAAGCAAATCTAGTTCCGCCAGATGTTCGATGTCGCGGCGGCGGTTGCGCGCGATCTAGTCACTCCAGTATTAGGCCATTGGCAACCGGCCTGCGGTCGCCGCGCGGGCAATCGTGTCCATGCCAGAAACAGCCGTGGACGATGATCGCCTTCTTGATCCGATGAAGGCGATATCCGGCTTCCCGAGAATGTCTGCGGGGTGCAACGGATAACCGTGATGGCCAAGCTCCGGGAGCAGGTGGCGAACAGCGAGTTCCGGCGCAGCATCGCGGGAGCGAACCGCACGCATGGTGCGGCTGCGTTGCTCGAGGGATCCTTCCATCGCTCAGTCTTCCGCGCCGGCTTCGTCCTGATCTTCGTACTCAGCCAATACGGATCCGATCAATCGTTCAATGTTGATGGCGGATGGGTCGGGTTCGGGCTTTCCCTCGGCCTGCGCGAGGCGCGTGGCTGTCAAATATGCGAGACGGACAGCTTGAATGACCAAGACACGCCGCAATCCATCCGAGACTTCGCCGCGTTCGTGGACGACTGCCGCGAGCCTGGAGATAGTGTCGGAACGGCGCGCTATGCGTGTATCAGGATGCCCAAGATTCTTCCTTGTTTCTTCCGTAATCAGAGTGAACTTTTCGCTGGGAGGAAGCGGTATAGACGCCGATCGTGGCGGTATCTTCTCGTTGAGAATGGCCTTGAAGCGACTTGCCTTGATGGCTTCCAGGTAAACGGCGTATTCCGCGGCATCAAGCATCGTCTTGGCGACTCTGTCGGTGGCGTTTTTATCTTCAAGTTCCCATAGGGGCCACAGTCGCATTGCGGCGACTTCGAAGATGTCCAACACCCGCATCGCTACGGCGTCTGTACGTTGATTCGTGAGGTGTCGCCGAACGCGTGTTCTCAATTGCTCATTTGTTTGTCCGACGTAGATTGGTTCTCCGTCGTAGTCGAAAAAGGCGTAAACGCCCCACCTTGCGTTGGCCCACGTGCGCCCATGGTCGTCTTTTTGTTCAAGTGCGACCGCGAGCAAGTTTCGGAATTCCTGAACCTGATTGGTGGGTAGTCCGGATTTTTTTGGCTTTTTATTCATGCGGCTCTTGTCTTTGGAAATGCGCCGAGCAGCGGTTCCAGCAAGTGTTCGGCAAGATGACGCACCACAGGAACGGCAACACCGTCGCCTGCGAGGTGATAGGCGGCGTTGTAGTTCTTGGGGAGAAGATAGGAGTCGGGCAATCCCATCAACCGCGCCGCCTCGCGTGGCGACAACAAGCGGGAACGAATGTTCTTGCCATCTACTACCATAATGACTTGGCGACTGGAGCCACCGGCCGGCGTGCGCAAACAGCCGGCCACGTCATCGAACCGGATTTCGGCGCGTTGCACTTTCATGCCGCTGGCTTCATCCATCCGGGTGCGCTTGTAGATCGTCCCGACCACGCGTTTGCCAGCCTTGGCGACGGACTCGACCTTAGCGCGGTTGAGCGGACTCATCATGTCGAGGAGTTGTTGCGTTTCTTTGGGCAAATGCCATGTAACGCCGACAGGCTCGTCCTCAACTAAGTCCGCAAAGGTGGTCGTCCGCTTCTGAGGCCTGGGTAACTTCCACCACACCCATGCGCGACGCACGGAGGCGGGAAGTTTGTTATAGGCATCGATCAACGCAGGCGGACACCATTCCGCATTTGGGTCGGTGGTCGTTAGCGACTGATCCAGCACCATCGAAGCGTGAATCCCAACAACGAACAGGCGCGGACGTGATTGCGGCACAAATCCCAATGCGTTGATAACAATGGCTCCCAAGCGATAGTCAGCTTTCGCCATGGCGGTGCCGATAGCAGCGAAGTCCTTGCCATCGTGTGAACTGAGCGCGCCTAACACGTTTTCAAGCACGATCAGCCGAGGAGCGCGGCGTTCACGGCTCAAGCTTTTCATAAGATTCCAGAACGGCCAGAACGCTCCCGAGCGCTCACCGCTCAAACCGGCTCCGGCTCCCGCCAGAGAGAGGTCTTGGCAAGGGAACGAGGCCCATGCAAGGTCGGCCTGACCAGGAAGATCGGCGGGTTCAACTTTCGCGACGTCGCATTCCAAGAGATTCGCGTTTCCCCAGTTGGCGGCGTAGATCGAGGCTTTGACTGGATCGAAATCGTTGGAGCATAGGCAAGTCCAATGCGGGCCAAGGCCAGCTCTGGCCATTCCTCCTCCCGCGAAGAACTCGAAAAAAGTGGCCATCTGAGGATCTCCTCCATGAATTGTGTCTTGACTTGTTGACAGTAGCAAATCATTAGTAGTATTACTACTAATCATGGCCCTGACCGACACCCAGAATGCAATCCTCGCACTGATCGCCGAACGCATCGAAGCCGAGGGCATGCCGCCGTCGCAGGCGGAAATCGCGCGGGCGTTTGGCTTCAAGGGAGTGCGTGGCGCGCAATATCACCTCGAGGCTTTGGAAGCAGCCGGTGCGATCGAACGGATTCCCGGCCGCGCGCGCGGCATCCGCGTGTTGCAGCCACCCATACCGCCACAACACGAACTCGCGCTCGCTGCCGCGCACGAAGACGCTGGCATTCGCGTGCCCTTGCTCGGCCAAGTTGCGGCCGGTTTGCCGATCGGCGCCGACATTGGTTCGGGCGACGACTACGTGCTGCTCGATCGCGTGCAGTTTGCGCCGGCGCCGGATTACGTTCTGCGCGTCAAGGGCGATTCGATGCGCGAAGAGGGCATCTTCGACGGCGACCTGATCGGCGTGCATCGCACGTCCGAAGCGCGTTCGGGGCAGGTCGTGATTGCGCGCATCGGCGACGAGATCACCGTCAAGCTGCTCAAGATCGGCAAGGACGCGATCCGCCTGTTGCCGCGCAATCCGGATTTCGCGCCGATCGTGATCAAGCCGGATGACGACTTCGCCATCGAAGGACTGTATTGCGGTTTGGTGCGGCCGAATCGATGAGAACCCGTATCGACAAGGCACGCATCGCGCGTACCGGCGTCAGGGTCGATCGTTCGGGTGTTTTTCCTACAGGCATGCGAGGCATCAACGGATATTTTTCGACGACGTGTGCTGCGATCTTTCATCTCGTCGCATCCGTCTCAGCCTGTGCGACCTGCGTCGTCTAGATTCGCTACAACGATCTGCCCATCACGAACCCAAAAGGAAATATCCAATGGCCGTCACCATGGACGAAAACAAGAAACGCGCACTGGCCGCAGCCCTGAGCCAGATCGACAAGCAGTTCGGCAAAGGCGCTGTGATGCGCATGGGCGACAAGGCGGTGGAGCCCGCCGAGGTGATCGGCACCGGCTCGCTGATGCTCGACATTGCACTTGGCATCGGAGGCCTGCCGAAGGGTCGCGTGGTCGAGATCTACGGTCCGGAATCGTCAGGCAAGACCACGCTGACGTTGCAGGTCATCGCCGAATGCCAGAAGGCCGGCGGCACCGCCGCATTCGTCGATGCCGAGCATGCGCTCGATCCGACCTACGCACAGAAACTGGGCGTGAACATCGACGATCTGCTGGTCTCGCAGCCCGATACCGGCGAACAGGCACTGGAAATCGTCGACATGCTGGTGCGCTCGAACGCGGTGGACATCGTCGTGATCGACTCGGTCGCCGCGCTCACCCCCCGCGCCGAGATCGAAGGCGAAATGGGCGAATTGCAAGTCGGCCTGCAGGCCCGCCTGATGAGCCAGGCGCTGCGCAAGCTCACCGGCAACATCAATCGCAGCAACTGCATGGTGATCTTCATCAACCAGTTGCGCATGAAGATCGGCAACATGATGCCGGGCCAGAGTCCCGAGACCACGACCGGCGGCAATGCGCTGAAGTTCTACGCCTCGGTGCGCCTGGATATCCGCCGCATCGGATCGATCAAGAAGGGCGAGGAAGTCATCGGCAACCAGACCAAGATCAAGGTCGTCAAGAACAAGATGGCGCCGCCGTTCAAGATCATCGTCACCGAAATACTCTACGGCGAGGGCATTTCGCGCGAGGGCGAACTGATCGACATGGGCGTGGACGCCAAGCTCGTCGAGAAATCCGGTGCGTGGTACAGCTGCTTCGGCGAGCGCATCGGGCAGGGCAAGGAAAACGCGCGCCAGTACCTCAAGGAAAACCCCTCGATGGCGCGGGATCTGGAAACCAAACTGCGCGAGAAGTTCGTGCCGGGGCTGGTGATCGGTGCAGTTGCGGCGGAAGAGGCTGAGGCCTGATTGCTGTTAGGCGGGCAGAAAGAGCCATATGAGTGAAGATCCGCTCAAGGAATGGAGTCGTCTCGAAAATGAGAACACTACTCATGCACTTGTCAGCGCAGCTTATGTTGGCATGTTATCCCGCGCTCCCCAGGTCGATGCCTTTACAACTTGGCTTCTCGCAGGAACTGGTGCTACCGCGGGACTCTTAGTCGCAAATGTCGGAACGATTAGCGGCGCACTTTCTGTAGCAGGGTTTCAGCTTTGCCTCTCGCTGCTGGCAATTTCATCTCTTTTGGGCCTGTTCACAAAATGTGCCGCAGCGTTTTTCCCGATCGACGGTGAACGTCAAGCGGCGCTACAAGCACAATCGCTTAAAATTCTTGAGACTCATGGCGAGACGAGGAAGCAAATTGAAGAATCCGCCAAGAAAAGAGGTGTGGAGGCTCCTCCAGATATCGAGATCATGGCCGTTCTTAATGAGTTTATGCGTCCATTGCCGCTTTGGGCGAAATGGTTCGTAATGCTCTACATAAAGAAGAAACAGCATGATCGCCAAATTGGCTATCTGTTACCAATTCGCGCGTTTATGTGGCAAACAAACTTGTGTTTTCTACAGGCTCTTTTCTTTCTTGCATTTGTCGTTGCCGCAATGTGTTACGCCGGGTAGGTCTAACAATTCAATCGAGCTGACTGTCTTTCGTGAGCTGTTTATTCTGGGTGTTAGCGCCATGATGATGCTGACGTGATAGCTGTAGCGCATCGTGTCCATATGGGCGCAAGACAGTGAAAAAGCGCAGTTGGGCGCAAGGCAAGACAGACGATCCGGCGGCTGATAAGCCGCCCATCGATCCGTATCAAAAAGCGCTCGGCCTGCTGGTGCGGCGTGAACATTCGCGACGCGAACTCATGCGCAAGCTCGCGGACCGCGGTGCCGAGCCGGAACAGTCCGAGGCAGCACTCGACCGGTTGGCCGAAATCGGGTATCAGAACGATGATCGTTTCGCGCGCGCACTGGCACGCACGCGTGCGATGGCCGGCTATGGCCCGCAACGCATCCGCGCCGAACTTGGCACCCATGCGCTGGCCTCCGAACAGATCGCGGTCGCGCTGGATGCCTGCGAAACCGATTGGCCAATGGCTGCGCGCGATTTGGTTACGCGCCGCTATCCGGGCACGAAACTCGCCGACCCCAAACAACGCCGCAAGGCGATCGACTTCCTGCTTCGTCGAGGCTTCGATCACGCCAGCACTTTTGCGGCAGTGGGTTCGCGTGGATCGTCGGCGGAAGACGACTCAGTCGAACAGCACTGAGCGCGTCTTCCAGGCCGGCACGCGCTGACCAGCTCGGCGTGGCCTGCTACTCTTGCACCTGCGCTGCGGCGCGCCTGGTTGCAGTCCCCGTTCCGCCCGCATTGGGTCTTGTGCGGCGCTGCGTTGCCCATGCCGATTCCCGCTGCTGATCCCTTTCCTACGCGAACGTCCCAGTCTTATGACCGCCAGTGATTCCCTCCCCAAGTCCGTGATGTCCACCAGCGCGATCCGCACTGGTTTTCTCGAGTTCTTCCGCGCGCGAGGCCATGAGGTCGTGGCGTCGAGTCCGCTGGTTCCCGGCAATGACCCGACCCTGCTGTTCACCAACGCGGGCATGGTGCAGTTCAAGGACGTGTTCCTCGGCGCCGAAAAACGCAGCTACAGGCGCGCCGCGTCATCACAGCGCTGCGTGCGCGCCGGCGGCAAGCACAACGACCTCGACCAGGTCGGCTACACCGCACGCCACCACACGTTCTTCGAGATGCTTGGCAATTTCAGCTTCGGCGATTATTTCAAGCGCGACGCAATCCACTTCGCGTGGCAATTGCTGACCGGCGTCTGGAAATTGCCGATGGAAAAACTGCTGGTCACGGTCTATCACACCGACGACGAAGCCTTCGACATCTGGCACACGCAGATCGGGTTGCCTGCCGATCGCATCGTGCGCATCGGCGACAACAAGGGCGCGGCGTACGCGAGCGATAACTTCTGGCAGATGGCCGACACCGGTCCGTGCGGCCCGTGCACCGAAATCTTCTACGACCACGGCGCGCATATCCCCGGCGGGCCGCCGGGATCGCCCGATGAAGACGGCGATCGCTTCATCGAAATCTGGAATCTCGTGTTCATGCAGTTCGACCGCAGTGTCGACGGTACATTGTTGCCGCTGCCGGCACCGTGCGTGGACACCGGCATGGGCCTGGAGCGCGTGGCGGCCGTGTTGCAGCACGTGCATTCGAATTACGAGATAGATCTGTTCCAGTACCTGATCAAGGCCGCTTCCGAACTCACGGGTACGCCCGACATCGAGAACAAGTCGCTGCGCGTGATCGCCGACCATATCCGCGCGTGCAGTTTCCTGATCGTCGATGGAGTGCTGCCGTCGAACGAAGGTCGCGGCTACGTGCTTCGCCGGATCATCCGTCGCGCGCTGCGCCATGGCTGGATGCTCGGTACGCGCGAGAGTTTCTTCTGGAAGATGGCCGGCCCGTTGATCGAGCAGATGGGCGAAGCGTATCCGGAACTCGCACTCAAGCGCGGCCTGGTCGAAGCGGCCTTGCGCGCCGAAGAGGAGCGCTTCGCTGAAACACTCGGTTCTGGCATGCGCGTGTTCGAGGACATCGTCGCGCGCCTCGATGCGACGAAGGCGCCGGGCACGATTCCAGGGGGCGATGCGTTCCGTCTCTACGACACCTATGGTTTCCCGGTCGACCTCACCGCCGATATCGCGCGCGAGCGTGGACTCATCGTCGATATGGTCGGCTTTGAAGTGGCGATGAACCGCCAGCGCGAACAGGCGCGTGCCGCGAGCAAGTTCGCGGGGGTGGGGGCGCTGCCTGCGGAGCTCGTCGCGAGTCTTTCGCCTACCACGTTTCTGGGATACGAACGCCTGACTGCCGACAACCTGCCGGTGGTAGCGATCCTGCGCGAAGGCCGTACCGTCGAGTCCCTCGAGGACGGCGAAGTAGGCACGTTGATCCTTGATCGCACGCCGTTCTACGCCGAATCCGGTGGCCAGGTCGGCGACACGGGTTGGCTTGGTGCAGGCGAATTGATCTCGGGCGATGCTCGCTTCGACGTTGCCGACACGATCAAGCTCGCGGGCACGTTCCACGGCCACATCGGCAAGCTCGCCGGCGGCACATTGCACGTCGGCGATGCGGTCGGTGCGCATGTGGATGGCGCGCGCCGACAGGCGATCGTACTCAATCATTCGGCCACGCATCTGCTGCACGCCGCGCTGCGCAAGCTGCTTGGCGAACACGTGACGCAGAAAGGTTCGCTGGTCGCGCCGGATCGTTTGCGTTTTGACTTCTCGCATTTCCAGCCGATCGCGCCTGCGCAACTCGCGCAGATCGAGTCGATGGTCAATGCCGAAATCCGCCGCAACGCAGAAGCCGAAGTGCACCAGATGGGGATGCAGGAAGCTCTGGATTTCGGTGCGATGGCGCTGTTCGGCGAGAAGTATGGCGAGAACGTGCGCGTGTTGAAGATGAGCGAGTTCTCGACCGAACTCTGCGGCGGCACGCACGTGCACCGCACCGGTGACATCGGCGTGTTCAAGCTGCTCGGCGAATCCGGCGTCGCCGCAGGCGTGCGCCGCATCGAGGCGGTGACGGGGCAGGGCGCGCTCGACCACATCGCCGACGAGGAGCGGCGCTTGATCCAGCTCGCGCGGTTGCTTGGCGGTGGCGTGGGCGACGCGGAAGAGAAACTGCGCCAGTTGATCGATCGGCAGAAAAAAACCGAGCGCGAGCTCGAACAATTCAAGTCGAAAGCGAATGCCGGTGCAGCGAATGATCTTGCGGCGTCCGCGCAGAATGTTGGGGATTTGAAACTGGTCGCAGCGCGACTTGAAGGCGTTGATCCAAAAGCGTTGCGGGAAAGCGTCGATCAGCTCAAGCAGCAACTCGGCGATGCCGTGATCGTGCTGGCTTCTGTTGCCGATGGCCGTGCAACATTGATCGCAGGTGTGCATGGCAAGGCGCTCGAACGCATGCAGGCTGGCGAGTTGCTTGCGCACATCGCGGCGCAGATCGGCGGCAAGGGCGGCGGTCGCGCGGATCTCGCGCAGGGCGGCGGCGCGGATGGCCCTGCGCTGATCGCGGCGCTCGATGGAGTGCGCGGCTGGATCGCTGAACGGCTCGCGTCATAGGCCATTGGTCATGGGGCTGTTTCGTTGCGCCTGAACAACGCGGTGTTACCATCGTCCCAATGCTCTGGATTGCGTCGGCAACGGCCTTTGCAACGCCAGGTGCGCAACCCCGGAAGGATGCCGTGGGAAGGAGAGGACGATGTTGATCTTGACCCGTCGGGTGGGTGAGACCCTGATGATTGGCGATTCGGTGACCGTCACCGTGCTTGGCGTGAAAGGCAACCAGGTGCGTATCGGTATCACCGCGCCCAAGGATGTCGCCGTGCATCGCGAGGAAATTTTCCAGCGCATCCATCGCGATGACGCGGTAGCGGCCAGCACGCTTCCCGCGGCTGCCAGCGACAGCGGCGATCTTTCCGGTTTACCCGCGAAGCCTTAGCCGGTATCCTGCGCGTCCGATCTGCCGCGACATCGTCGCGATGGATCGCGCTCGCACGCCGCGAGGCGCAACGCAACAAACCCGGAGAGATGCCCGAGAGGCCGAAGGGGCTCCCCTGCTAAGGGAGTATCGGGTTAATAGCCTGATCGAGGGTTCGAATCCCTCTCTCTCCGCCACATACGCACGGGCCCCGAAAGGGGCCTTTTGCGTGTGTGGCGGAGAGCGACCGAAAACTGCTCTTGCGTTTTCGGCATTCCCGCCATCCATGGCGGTCAGATTTTGATGAGACCCCGTACGACTGATTTGCGAGGAGGTCTTGAACTGCTCAACTCAAGACGACGCTTTGATGCTTGCCGACAGCGCCACACAAGCCCCGAACGCATCCTTGCCTGAACCCTTCGGCTTCCTGAGTTGACCCTCGGAAGAAACGACCAAGCCCAATTTCCCATCCGGGAATTGACGCGACCTCACCCAATCCGCATAATTCCGCGTTCAGTGCGCCCGTAGCTCAGTTGGATAGAGTACCTGGCTACGAACTAGGTGGTCGGGAGTTCGAATCTCTCCGGGCGCACCACATTGCAGGAAAGGGAGCTTTTGACCGCCACGGATGGCGGAAATGCCGACATGGCAGGAGCATTTTCCGGCCGGCACCCTTTATCTTTTTCTGTCTGCTCCAGCCGTTCGTGAGCAGATATCCGTTGAGCGATGCGCGAGCACCGTGAAACGGGAGAGTCAGCGGGGTATAGCGCAGTCTGGTAGCGCGCCTGCTTTGGGAGCAGGATGTCGGGGGTTCGAATCCCTCTACCCCGACCAGTTCCAGCGCAGTCGCGGTGCCGCCGTTCGCGCGACAAGATGCGTCGGTTGCGGAGTCGCCGGTATAGTTGCAGCAGGCGCCCGTAGCTCAACGGATAGAGCACCGACCTTCTAAGTCGGTGGTTACAGGTTCGATTCCTGTCGGGCGCGCCACAGCCGCTTGCAGGGATCAAGTTGCTCAATGGTGGATGTAGCTCAGTTGGTCGAATGCGCAGCGCTTGCGATAGTCCGGTGGACTATCGCGCTGCGGATTCGGGGGAGGCACGATGCCGACCGGAAGGCGCTCCAAGCACAGATACGAAGCGCAATGTCAGTCAATGGTGGATGTAGCTCAGTTGGTTAGAGCACCGGATTGTGATTCCGGGGGTCGCGGGTTCAAATCCCGTCTTCCACCCCAGTTCCCGGATGCGGCATAATGCAGTGTCCGCTGCCTGGCGGCAGGAATGATGACGGGCCGTTAGCTCAGTTGGTAGAGCAGTTGACTCTTAATCAATAGGTCGAAGGTTCGAATCCTTCACGGCCCACCAATCCTTCCTGTACTTGGCAGCCGCGCGGCATCGCGAAAGTGGCGAAACTGGTAGACGCGCTGGATTTAGGTTCCAGTGGGGCAACCCTTGAGAGTTCGAATCTCTCCTTTCGCACCAACACGTGCCTGCGCGAAGCCAAATGCTGTGCTATTCGCACGCGCCCGTAGCAGGCGCGCCAACAGGAGTCGTCATGCAAGTGTCGGTTGAAAACGTCGGAAATCTCGAGCGCAAGCTCACGGTCAGCATGCCGCTGGACCGTCTGCAGTCGATCACTGGTTCGCGCTTGAACGAAATCGCGCGCACCGCGCGCATCAAAGGCTTCCGCCCGGGCCGGGTGCCGAAGAAGATCATCGAGCAGCGCTACGGCGCACAGGTACGCAACGAAGTGTTCGGCGACCTGGTTCGCGAAAGCTTCGACGAAGCCATGCGCAAGGAAAACCTGCGCCCCGCCGGCCAGCCGCAAATCCAGCCGACCGATGCCGAAGAAGGCCAACTGGGCTACGTCGCCACGTTTGAAGTCGTGCCGGATTTCGGCACGATCGATGTCAGCGGATTGCAGATCGTGCGCCCAACGTCCGAAGTGCAGGACGCGGATGTCGATCACATGATCGAAACCCTGCGCCTGCAGCGCCGTTCCTGGAACCCGGTTGAGCGCGCCGCGCAGACAGGCGACTTGGTGATGGTCGAAACCGTGACCCACATCGATGGTATCCGCAAGCCCGAGGAAGGCGTCGAACGCGCTGCGACCGTGCTTGGATCGGGCATGCTCGATCGCGAACTCGAGGCGCAACTGGTCGGCAAGATCGCTGGCGCGGACCTTGCGCTTGACCTGGACTATCCACCGGACTGGAGCGATGCCGGGTTGGCTGGCAAGAGCGCCAAGGTCGAAGCGCACATCGTCCGCGTGTCCGAGTCGCACCTGCCGGAACTCGAGGCGGGTTTCATCCGCACCTTCGGCGTTGGCAGCGGCGATGTCGTGGAATTCCGCAAGGAAGTACGCAGCAACCTCGAACGCGAACTCAAGGGCGCATTGATGGCACGTTTGCGCGCAGAAGTCCTGGACAAGCTCATAGCCCAGCATGCGCACGTCGAACTGCCGGCGCGGTTGATTGAGAGCGACGCGCGTGGACAGGCGCACCAGGCCGAACAGCAGGCCCTTGAAAGCGGGCAGGCCAATCCGCACATTCCATTCGAGGGTTTCCTGCCGGCTTCCCGCATGCGCGTCGCGACTGCGCTGCTGGTTGGCGAGGTGGCCCGACAGAACAACCTCAAGCTGGAACAGCAGCGCGTCAACGAGATGCTGGCCCTGATTGCGTCGACGTATGAAGAACCGAAGCAAGTTCTGGAGTTGTATCGCAACGACAGGCGCCTGATGTCCGACCTGCAGTCGCGCGTCATGGAAGAGCAGGTGATCGACTGGGTTGCCGAAAAAGCAAACGCGACGGAGCATCACCTGGGCTTTGCCGACGCGATGCAGCAACGTCGGAGCTGACGGAAAGGCAAGATCGGGATCCGAGGCAGGATGCCGAGGCGCGCAGCAAACGCGTAGCGTTTGTTGCGTCGGAGCCGAGTCCGGACATATGCCGGACTCGGCGAGTGCTGCTTCGGCCCTGGATGGGCCGATATCAGTGCAATCAAATAAAGCGAGCGAAGCAAGTGATCCCGACCAAGAATCTCAACCTGGTGCCGATGGTGGTCGAACAGACCAGCCGTGGCGAGCGCGCGTACGACATCTATTCGCGCCTCCTGAAGGAACGCGTCATCTTCATGGTCGGTCCGATCGACGACTATGTGGCCAATGTGATCGTCGCGCAGATGCTGTTCCTCGAGGCCGACAATCCCGAAAAGGACATCAGCCTGTACATCAACTCGCCGGGCGGCATCGTCACGGCGGGCATGGCGATCTACGACACGATGCAGTTCATCAAGCCGGACATCAGCACAATCTGCGTGGGCCAGGCGGCCAGCATGGGTTCGCTGCTGCTTGCAGCCGGAACGCACGGCAAGCGCTACGCGCTGCCGAATTCGCGGGTGATGATCCACCAGCCGCTGGGTGGTTTCCAGGGCCAGGCCACCGACATCGAGATACACGCGCGCGAAATCCTGTCGCTCAAGGTCAAGCTCAACGAGATCCTGGCCAAGCACACCGGCCAGTCGGTCGAGACGATCGCGCGCGATACCGATCGCGACAATTTCAAGAGCGCCGAAGAATCCAAGGCCTACGGCTTGATCGACCAGGTGATCGCGCGGCGTGCCGACGAGACGATCCAGTCGTCCTGAGTGAAACCGATTGAATCAGCGGACTGAGACCGTCGTCGCAAGTATCCAAACCAGCCGAATGCCTGCGCCAGACCTTGGTGCGGGCTATGCTATTCTGCCGATGAAACTCCGATCCGGAGAGCGAGACGCATGAGCGAAGACCGTACCAGCCGATCCAGCGACAGCGGCAAGATCCTTTACTGCTCGTTCTGCGGAAAGAGCCAGCACGAAGTCCGCAAGCTCATTGCCGGCCCGAGCGTCTTCATCTGCGACGAATGCGTCGAACTGTGCAACGACATCATCCGCGAAGAGCTCGAGGAGAAGGCGCAGGCTTCCGGCAGCCACCTGCCGAAGCCGCGCGAGATCATGGACGTGCTCGACCAATACGTGGTCGGCCAGCCGCGCGCGAAAAAAACACTCTCGGTGGCGGTGTACAACCATTACAAGCGCATCGAGAGCCGCCAAAAGAACGACGACATCGAATTGTCGAAGTCGAACATCCTGCTGGTCGGCCCGACCGGTTCGGGCAAGACCCTGCTTGCCGAAACGCTGGCGCGCTTGCTCAACGTGCCGTTCACGATCGCCGATGCAACGACGCTGACCGAAGCCGGCTACGTCGGCGAAGACGTCGAGAACATCATCCAGAAGCTGCTGCAGAAGTGCGACTACGACGTCGAGAAGGCGCAGACCGGCATCGTCTACATCGACGAGATCGACAAGATCTCGCGCAAGTCCGAGAACCCGTCGATTACCCGTGACGTGTCGGGCGAAGGCGTGCAGCAGGCGTTGCTCAAGCTCATCGAAGGCACGATCGCCAGTGTCCCGCCGCAGGGTGGCCGCAAGCATCCGCAGCAGGAGTTCCTGCAGGTCGATACGCGCAACATCCTCTTCATCTGCGGTGGTGCGTTCGCCGGGTTGGAGAAGATCGTGCAGCAGCGCAGCACGGACGCTGGTGGCATCGGCTTCGGCGCGAAGGTGAAGAGCCAATCGAAGAAAACCGAGATCGGTCGATTGCTTGCCGAAGTCGAACCCGAAGACTTGATCAAGTTCGGCCTGATCCCGGAATTCGTCGGTCGCTTGCCCGTCGTTGCAACGCTTGAAGAACTCGATGAAGCCGCGCTGGTGAAGATCCTCACCCAGCCCAAGAACGCAATCAGCAAGCAATTCAAGAAGCTGTTCGACATGGAGGGAGTGGAGCTCGAGTTGCGTCCGGAGGCTCTCGCTGCGGTCGCGCGCAAGGCGCTCAAGCGCAAGACCGGCGCGCGTGGGTTGCGCACGATCCTCGAGTCGGTGCTGCTCGACACGATGTACGAGCTGCCGTCGCTGGAGAACGTCAGCAAGGTCGTTGTCGACGAATCGGTGATCGAGCACCAGACCGAGCCGTACCTCATCTACAGCAACGCCGCCGAACCCAAGCGCGCAGCCTCGTCCGAATAATCGCCTCCGGGCATCGCCCGGCTTTGCCGCGATCGCTGGCAGCGCGCATAAGTTGCTGTTTCCACAAGACTCTGAAACCGGCGCAACGCCGGTTTTTCGCGGTGCTTGCAAGCATGCGCAGCCAGCCCCATAAACTCCGCAGGACGCTCTCCGCGTCGCAGGAGTTTTTCGATGGCAACCAGTCAACCGAACCACGTCGATCTGCCGGTGCTGCCTCTGCGTGATGTCGTGGTTTATCCGCACATGGTCATCCCGCTGTTCGTCGGTCGTGACCGTTCGGTGCGCGCGCTCGAGCAGGTGATGGAAGGCGACAAGCAGATCCTGCTGGTCGCGCAGAAAAGCGCCGACATCGACGAGCCCACCGCGAAGGACCTTTACGAATGGGGCACGCTCGCGCAGGTGCTGCAACTGCTGAAGTTGCCCGATGGCACGATCAAGGTACTCGTCGAAGGCACCGCGCGCGTGCGCTTGAAGTCGTGCGGCGAGCGCGATGGCGTGATGACGGCGATCGCGGACGTGGTCGAGTCCGAACAATCGAACGACTTGCGCGAGATCGAAGTCACCGCGCGTTCGCTGACCACGCAGTTCGAGCAGTACCTCAAGACCAATCGCAAATTGCCGCCGGAATTGCTCGCGACGATCAACGGCATCAGCGATCCAAGCAGGCTTGCCGATACCGTCGCGGCGCATATCGGCGTGCGCGTTCCGGAGAAACAAAAGTTACTTGAGACGCTCGATGTCGCAACGCGGCTGGAATTGCTGATCGGTTACGTCGATGGCGAAATCGACGTACAGCAGCTCGAGAAGCGCATCCGCGGCCGGGTGAAGTCGCAGATGGAAAAAAGCCAGCGCGAGTACTACCTCAACGAGCAGATGAAGGCGATCCAGAAGGAACTCGGCGAAGCCGACGAAGCGCCGAACGAACTCGAGGAGCTCGCGCGCAAGATCGCCGCAGCCGGCATGCCGAAAGACGTCGAGGCGAAGGCGAAGGCAGAGCTCAACAAACTCAAGCAGATGTCGCCGATGTCGGCCGAATCCACCGTCGTGCGCAACTACCTCGACTGGATGGTTGGCGTGCCGTGGAAGAAACGCAGCAAGGTGCGCAAGGATCTGAAGGTCGCGCTTGAAGTCCTCGATGCCGATCATTTCGGGCTCGAAAAGGTCAAGGAGCGCATCCTCGAATACCTCGCGGTGCAGAGCCGCGTGAAAAACATGAAAGGGGCGATCCTGTGCCTGGTCGGACCACCAGGCGTCGGCAAGACATCGCTCGGCCAGAGCGTCGCCAAGGCGACCAACCGCAAGTTCGTGCGCATGTCGCTCGGCGGCGTGAGGGATGAGGCGGAAATACGCGGACATCGCCGCACGTACATCGGATCGATGCCGGGACGCATCCTGCAGAACCTCAGCAAGATCGGCACGCGCAATCCGCTGTTCGTGCTCGACGAGATCGACAAGATGTCGATGGATTTCCGTGGCGATCCATCGTCTGCGTTGCTCGAGGTGCTCGATCCGGAACAGAATCATTCCTTCAGCGATCACTACCTCGAAGTCGATTTCGACCTGTCCGAGGTGATGTGGATCGCGACTGCGAACTCGCTCAACATCCCGGGCCCGCTGCTCGATCGCATGGAAGTCATCCGCATTCCCGGTTACACCGAGGACGAGAAACTCAATATCGCGATGCGTTACCTGTTGCCGAAACAGCTCAAGGCAAACGGATTGCGCGAAGGAGAGTTGAAAGTCAGCGAAGGCGCCATCCGCGACATCGTGCGTTATTACACCCGCGAATCGGGCGTGCGCAACCTCGAGCGCGAGATATCAAAAGTCTGCCGCAAGGTGATCAAGGAAATCGCGCTGGAAGGCCCGAAGGCACTGAAAAAAACATCCGCAAAAACCGGCGCGAAGAAAGAATCAACGAAACAGGTCACGCCGAAGAACCTCGAGCATTTCCTCGGCGTGCGCCGTTTCGATTTTGGCCGCGCAGAAGAGCACAACGAAGTCGGCCTCGTGACGGGTCTTGCATGGACCGAAGTTGGCGGTGAGCTGCTGCAGATTGAAGCGACATTGGTGCCCGGCAAGGGCCAGATGATCCTCACCGGCAAGCTTGGCGAGGTGATGCAGGAATCGGTGAAGGCCGCGCATTCGGTCGTGCGTGCGCGCGCCGAATCGCTTGGGCTCGATCAGGATTTCCACCAGAAACTCGATTTCCATCTGCATGTGCCCGAAGGTGCAACGCCGAAGGATGGCCCGAGCGCAGGCATCGCGATGGCCACCGCATTGGTGTCCGCGTTGTCGAAGGTTCCGGTGCGCGCGGATGTCGCGATGACGGGCGAGATCACGTTGCGTGGTCGCGTGTTGCCGATCGGTGGGCTGAAGGAAAAATTGCTTGCCGCCTTGCGCGGCGGCATCCACACCGTGATCATCCCCGAAGAAAACCGCAAGGATCTCGCGGAGATTCCGCGCAATGTCACCCAGGGCATGAAGATTCTTCCGGTGCGCTGGATCGATGAAGTGCTTGAAATCGCGCTGGAGCGACCGCTGGTGCCGCGCTCTCCGCCCGGTTCGCCCGATGCGAGCGATGCCGAAGCAGGTGCATCGAAATCCGACGCATTGCGTACGCACTGATAACGTTCGAGTTTGCAAGCATGTGCGCGCGGAATATGTCAATCGACGTGCGGCGCGCGTCGCTGAAAACCGCGCCATTCCTTGCTCTAACGTGTTGCACGCCACAACAGGCACTGGTATAAATCGTTTCGACCGCAACGCGATGCCATGGAGCGTGCGATGCGGCACAGGTCAATCGGACATGCGGGGACATCGGCATGTCTGGATTGCAATCATCGCGGGTCCCAAATTGCCAGGAGTTACTCAATGAACAAGGCTGATTTCATCGCTGCGGTTGCCGAATCCGCCGAACTGTCCAAGGCCGATGCAGGCCGCGCCGTCGACGCGATGGTCGAGACGGTCACCAATGCGCTCAAGAAAGGCGACACCGTGACGCTCGTTGGTTTCGGCACGTTCTCGATCCGCAAGCGCGCTGCACGTACGGGCCGCAATCCGCGCACCGGCGAGACGATCAAGATCAAGGCTTCGAAGAATCCTGCGTTCAAGGCTGGCAAGGCCCTCAAGGATGCCGTAAACTGAGCACATGCGGTTCCCGCCGCGAGAGAAGCCGGACCATCAGGCCTGACTTCTCAAAAAACGCCCAGCTTCTCGCAAACACGTGGGTGCTTAGCTCAGCGGTAGAGCGTCGCTCTTACACGGCGAGGGTCGGGGGTTCGAAACCCTCAGCACCCACCATAGATGACTTGTCGCGGTTCCATCCGCAAGCTCGTGCAGCCCTGTGCGGACTTCCAGGCAAGACCAGTCCCTGGTTGCGTCGCAGGTTACAGGTTCAAATGCGGAGTGGTAGTTCAGTTGGTTAGAATGCTGGCCTGTCACGCCGGAGGTCGCGGGTTCGAGTCCCGTCCACTCCGCCACTACACCGGGGGCGCCGCAAGGCGCCCTTGCTTTTTTGATGCACATGGATGTGCGAATGTCGCGGGAGGCAGGATGCCGGGAGCGACGGATGCACATGGATGTGCGAATGTCGCGTGCGCAGGATGCGCAATAGCGACGCAAGACTTGCGGCGCCGCAAGGCACCCTTTTTTCTAACCCATACGGGTCCATAACATGCTGCAGAAAATCCGCGAAGCGTCTTCTGGCTGGATGGCCACGGTGGTGCTCGGCGTAATCATCGTCACGTTCGCGCTGTGGGGCATCAACGGCTATTTCCAAGGCCGAACGGAAAACTATGCCGCGCGCATCACGCTCAAGAGTGGATGGTTTGGCACCGGGATCGGCGCCAGGTACAAGGACATCTCGGTCGACGAATTCCGCAAGCAGTTCGAACTCGAGCGCCAGCAACAGCGCAAGCAACTTGGCGCGAAGTTCGACCAGGCGACCTTCGACGCGGTCGCCAACAAGCGCGAAGTGCTCGACCACCTGGTCCAGCGTGAGCTGTTGTCCGCCGCAGCCAGGCGCGATGGCTTTACCGTTTCGGGGCAACAGCTGTACGATAAGATCGCCGTTGAGCCCTTGTTCCAGGTCGACGGCAAGTTCGATCAAACCCGTTACAAGGAAGTCCTCGCTGCGCAAAGTCCACCCAGGACACCGACCGAGTACGAGGCCGAGGTGCACGACGATCTGCTCGTGGAGACGGTGCCGGAAGAGATTGCCGCTTCGGGTATAGCGGTGAACGCAGACACCGAGGATGCCATCCGCCTGAGCGAGCAGAAGCGCGACCTGCGCTATCTCGCGTTACCGGTTCCGGCCGACGCCGCAGCAGCACCAAGCGACGCCGAACTGCAGTCCTGGTACCAAGCGCATGCCGCGGGTTACCGCACCCAGGAACAGGTCGCACTGGAATACCTCGAACTCGATGCCGCGACATTGCAGGTGCCGACTACGGTCGACGATCAAACTCTTCACGACCGCTACAACGAGCAGAAGAACCGTTTCATCGAACCGGAACAGCGGCTCGCTTCGCACATCCTGATCAATGTGCCCGCGAATGCCGATGCGACGACCGAAAAGGCCGCTCGCGCAAAGGCCGCCGCTCTCGCCGTGCAAGCGCGAGCGCCTGGCGCGGATTTTGCTGTGCTTGCGAAAGCCAATTCGCAGGATGAAGGCTCGAAGAACCTTGGCGGCGACCTCGGCTGGCTGACGCAAGCGGTGATCGAGCAGAAGGCGTTTGCGAGTGCGTTGTATGCGCTCAAGCCCGGGCAGATCAGCGACCCGGTGCGTACCAACGAAGGCTGGCACGTGATCCAGTTGCGCGATGTGCGCCAGGGCCGGCAGGTTCCGTTTGAAAGCGTGCGCGCCGAACTGGAGCGCAATGAACTCAAGGATGCTCGCGAAAAACTGTTCAGTGATCGCTCCGGCAAGCTCGTCGATCTCACCCTCAAGGATTCCACGACGCTTGCGCCCGCCGCACGCGAACTCGGCATGACTGTCCAGAAAACGCCGCTGTTCACCCGCGCAGGCGGCACCGGCATCGCCGCCGATCCGAACGTGCTGAAGGCGGCGTTTTCGGCATCGGTGCTGGAGGACGGCAACACCAGCGATGCAATCGAAATCGGCAAGAACCACGATCACATGGTCGTGATCCGCGCTGCCCAGCATTTGCCGGTGAAGGTATTGACGCTTGCGGAAGTGCGCGGCCGCGTGCAGGCGGATTTGCAAGCCGATCGGCGTTCGAAAGCCGCCAAATCAGCCGCCGGTGCCTTGCTAGCCCGCGCTGCGAAAGGCGAGACTTTAGATTCATTGGCGACGGCGGTTGGCGGCACCGTGCTGACTGCGACGCAGGTGACGCGTAATCTCACCGCTCCGTCGGCCGAGTTGATCGCCGCAGGATTCCGCTTGCCGCGACCAGCGCAGGGCAAGGCTCTACAGGTTGCCATCGCACTGCTCGAAGCGGATCGCTACGCACTGGTCGAGGCGACAAACGTCGTCGATGGCGACGTGACGAAGGTGGACGCGAACACACGCGCCGCGCTGCGCCAACGTTTCGCGCAGCAATTGCGCGGGGGCCTGGATGCACGCATCTACATCAACGCACTGCGACGCGAATTCCTGGTCACGGTAGCTGAGGATCGGTTGTAGCGTTCCGCATCTTCCAGCGCGCGGGATTTGCATCGATTTTGTTCGGCCTCGAATGAGGAGTGCGGACGTCAAGTCGGCACATCGCCCGATCTCGCTCAATCGCCCGGCCCAGGTCTCCCGGCAGCCGGCTTTCGATTGCGCAATCCGGCTTCATCGATAGGGCGGCCCGGACTCTGCCAGAGCGTTCGCGGGCGCGCGAGGCAATGCCCTGCAATCGCGCCTCGCGCATCTGCTACAGACGCTGGAATTCGCGCGTGATGACGTTGATTCATCGCATCAGCGCTCACTCCAGCCCAGTCATCCCCAAAATGTTGTAACCGGCATCGACGTAGGTAATTTCGCCGGTGATGCCTGCAGCAAGGTCCGAGCACAGGAACGCGGCGACATTGCCGACCTCTTCGGTCGTGACGTTGCGGCGCAGCGGCGCGTTGAGTCCGACATGATCGAGCATCTTGCGGATGTTGCCGACGCCTGCGGCTGCAAGGGTCTTGATCGGGCCGGCGGAAATCGCATTCACGCGCGTGCCTTCGGGGCCGAGGTTGTAGGCGAGATAGCGCACGCTCGATTCCAGGCTTGCTTTCGCAAGTCCCATCACGTTGTAGTTCATCAGCGCGCGGTCGGCACCGAGATAGGTCAGCGTCAACAGGGCGCCGTTGCGGCCTTGCATCAGTGGCCGTGCCGCCTTGGCGAGCGCGGGAAAACTGTAGGCCGAGATGTCGTGCGCGATCGCGAAGTTCGCGCGGGTCAGTCCATCGAGGAATCCGCCGGCCAGCGCCTCGCCAGGGGCGAAGCCGATCGAGTGCACGAGGATGTCGAGTCCATCCCAGTGCGTGCCGAGATCCACGAACAATTGCGCGATCTGCTCGTCGTTGCCGACATCGCAGGGGAGAACAAGGTTCGAGCCGAATGCAGCCGCGGCTTCCTCGACGCGCGACTTGAGCTTGTCGTTGACGTAGGTGAATGCAAGCTCCGCGCCTTCGCGATGCATCGCGCTGGCGATGCCGTAGGCGATGGAACGTTGGTTGAGTACGCCGGTGATCAGCGCGCGTTTGCCTTGCAGAAAACCCATGGTGCCTCCGAATAGTGATGGCCGATGCACCCGGCCCCGGCCGTTAGTGTGACCGCTGCCGCTTCATGGTTCCAGCTTGATGGTTTGCCCAGGCCGTGGTGAGCGATGCCGGCCGAGGTGATTCCACTTGCGCAGATCGTCGACATCGAGATGGTAGCGCTGCGCGATCATTTCCAGCGTCTCGCCATGATCGACCACATGCGTGCGCTCATTGGCAACGGGCGTCGCAGGCAGCGTGGCCGGAGACAGTATCCTCGGCGCTTCAGGATCGGCGACGGATGCTGCCGATGCAGGCGCGGCCCCGGCCGGTTGCGCTGACGCGTTCGCCCAGCGCGACCGCGTGCTCGCCGGAACCAGCAACATGCGTGGCACACCCGGCATTACACGTCCGTTGCGATAACCGCGATTGAATATCTTGAGCTCTTCCGCGTCGGTGCCGAGGCGACGCGCGAGTTCGTCGAGCGACGTGATGTCGGCCGGCATCGTGTAACGCACCCAGTGCGTTACCGGCAGCGTCGTCTGCAAGGGTATGGACTGTCGTTGCGGCTGCGCGAGAAGGCAGGTCAGCGCGCGCATCTTCGAGACGTATTCGTAGGTGGTGTATGAGAGCCCGTATGGACGACGATACTGGATGGTGCCGACGCTGCGCTGCTGCAATTCGTCGGCAGGCATCGTCTTCATCAACCGGTACTCGCCGGAGTTGTACGCCATCGCGGTCAGGCGCCAGTCATGGAACATTCCGTGCAGCTTGTCGAGATAGGTCAGGGCAGCGTCGGTGGAGTCCAGCGCGGACAGGCGACCGTCGTAGCCGCTGATGACGGTTGCGCCGTTGTTCCGCGATGTCTCATCGAGCATCTGCCACATGCCGGCCGCGCCGCCGAAGCTGCGCACGTCCGGGCGGTACCAGCTTTCGACGATCGGGATCAGCGCGAATTCACCGGGGAGTTTGCGTTTCTCGAGTTCGTCGAGCACGACCAGCATCATCGGCAACGTCGCCTGCACCTCGTCGGCGAAATGCTGCGGGTAGCCGGCGTACTTGCGGCGCCAACGCGTATTGTTCGGTCCGACGATGCAGGTCGGCGTACTCAGCCGCGCGCGCAGGCGATCGAGTACCTCGCCACTGGTCAGCACATCGCCTTCGGCAGGAAGCGGCGCATTCGATGGCGGTTTGATCGGTGCGGAGATCTCGACCGGCAGGTTCGACACCTGCACCGGCGGAGCAGATGGAAGCGGCGTTGGTTCCGAGACTGGCGCGGCGGTCACGGCGGTTGTTGAAGGACGCGTTTGATCGGGTGGTACGCAGCCTGCAAGCGCCAGCATTGCCATTGCGAGCAGCGTTGCAGGAGTCCATTGGCGCGATGAAGGCGTCATGCGCGGAACCCGTCTTTCCAGCGCCGCAACGTGGCGAATGCCTGCACGCGATCCGTACAGGGCGCATCGAGGTGTTTCTCGACTGCAGCGCGCACGGCTGGGGCGTCCACGCGCAGGAACGGATTGCAGGCGCGTTCGCTCGAAATCGTGCTCGGAACGGTTGGCCGTCCTGCACTTCGCTGCGTGCGCGCTTCGTGGAGACGCTCGCGCAACGCGATGTTGTCGGGCTCGATCACGCTCGCGAATGCGCCATTCGACAGCGTGTACTCGTGTCCGCAGCAAACTTGCGTGTCGGGCGGCAGCGCGGCGAGTCGATCGAGCGATGCAAGCATCTGCTCCGGCGTGCCTTCGAACATGCGACCGCAGCCAAGGCTGAACAACGTATCGCCGCAGAACACGAAGCCGTTGCCGACGAAGGCGATGTGCGAGCTGGTGTGGCCGTGCACTTCGAGCGTGGTGAAGTACAGGCCGAGATCCGGAATGTCGAACGTGTCGCCGTCGCCCACGCGATGCGTCGCGCAACCAATGCGCGATTCGACCGGGGCGTAGCAGGGCACATCGAAGCGTTGCAGCAGTTGTTCCGCGCCGCCGATGTGGTCTGGATGATGGTGCGTCAGCAGGATTGCGACCGGACGCAGGCCATCGTCGATGGCAGCGAACACCGGCGCGGCATCGCCCGGATCCACAACGATCGCGCGGCCATCGGCATCTGCCAGCGTCCAGATGTAGTTGTCGTCAAAGGCTTCGATGGCGCGCAGCTTCAACATGAAGGGTGACCTCCGCGGCCGATTGCCGCAAAATCAACACCATGCCCGCTCTGCAATCCTCGCGTCAACCCACGAGCCGTGCCGAGGCGACATTGTCCGGCGAGCGCATACGTGCGTTATTGCAGCGCTGCCATCGCGATGCGTCGCTGGATATCGCGCGATCCAGCGGTCGTTACGGGTTGTTTCTGGAGCCGCATCTGGACGATGGCTATGGGTTTGCGGCACCGAACCTGCACACGCGACTGCAATTGCAACGCGATGGCGATGGGTTCGACGGCGACCTGCAATGCAGCGAATCCGCGTTGCCGCTGGCCGATGAAAGTGTCGCCTTGATCTTCGCCGCTTGCATGTTCGAAACTGCGCGCGATGCGATCGGGCTTGCCGCGGAATTAGCACGCTTGCTCGAACCCGAAGGCAGCTTGCTCGTGCTCGGATTGAACCCGTGGAGTCCGGCGCATCTGCGCTGGATGTTCGGAGGTTTGCGCGTTTGGTCGCCGGGTGCGTTGCGCGCGTTGTTGACCGGACTCGGGCTGGAGATCATGGGTTGTCGTTATCTAGGCGCGCGCTGGTCGGCTGGCGAGATGGCTGCGGTGGATGTCGGCGCCGTGCAAATTGCCGGCTCGCCATTGCGCAGTGGATTTCTGCTTGAAGCGCGCAGACGCGATCCCGGCATGACGCTGTTGCGTGCGCAGTCGGCTGGCGTGCGCTTCGGCGCTGGAGCGCGCGCCGGCTCTGCGAAGGTACCGGCGGCGCGGATGCGGATCGGTCGATGACGGTGCGCTCGACATGCATGCGCTCGATGCAGCCAGTCTTGACCAAGCCAGCCTTGATCAAGACCGTTCCGTTAAAATCCGTGCGATGAATCACGCGCGGTGAAACCAGACGCCATGAAATCCGTGGAAATCCACACCGACGGCGCCTGCCTCGGCAATCCCGGCCCCGGCGGCTGGGGTGCGTTGTTGCGCTTTGCGGGCCGCGAACGCGAATTATCCGGTGGCGATGCCGCGACGACCAACAACCGCATGGAACTCATGGGCGCGATCGTGGCGCTCGAAACCCTCAGCGAGGCGTGTACGGCGGTGCTGTACACCGACTCGAAATACGTGCAGCAGGGCATCAGCGAATGGATGCCGAAGTGGCTGCGCCAAGGCTGGAAAACCAGCAGTGGCCAGCCGGTCAAGAATCGCGATCTGTGGGAACGCCTGCATGCCGCTGCCGCGCGCCATCGCGTAGAGTGGCGCTGGGTGAAAGGCCACGCTGGACATCCCGAAAACGAACGCGTGGACAAGCTCGCGCGTGATGCGGCAGTGCAAGCGCAAAGCTCCAGGACAACTGCATGACGCGACAGATCGTGCTTGACACCGAAACCACGGGATTGTCGTGGGAGAAAGGCAATCGCGTTGTCGAGATCGGCTGCGTCGAGCTCGTGCAGCGGCGTCCGACCGGCCGGCATTTCCAGCGCTATCTGAACCCGGATCGCGAGATGGAACCCGGCGCTCAGGAAGTCACCGGGCTCACCCTGGAGTTTCTTGCCGACAAACCGCGCTTCATCGAGATCGTCGATGAATTCCTCGACTTCATCGACGGCGCCGAACTTGTCATCCACAACGCCGCATTCGACGTGGGCTTTCTCGACTACGAATTGACCCTGCTGAGTGCGGGGCACGCGCGCTTGCGCGAGCGCTGCGAGGTGCTCGACACGCTGGAACTCGCGCGGCAACGTTTCCCGGGCCAGCGCAACAGCCTCGACGCGCTGTGCAAGCGCCTCGGGGTGGACAATACCCAGCGCGTCCTGCATGGCGCGTTGCTGGATGCGCAATTGCTTGCCGAGGCCTACCTGCACTTGACTGCAGGGCAGGGCGATCTTGGATTCGATGTGGGGACGCCGACCTACAATGGGAGGTCGCGTCCGGCCGTCATGTCCACGCAGCCACGTCGCGTCCTGCGCGCCGACGCTGCCGAGTGCGCCTTGCATCGCGAGCGCGTGCGACGCATCGACGCCGCGAGCGGCGGTCGTTGCCTGTGGCCCGAGGAAGCGGCGTGAACATTCTCCACGGAGCCGATTCGGTGAAAGCGTCCGCAAACCTCGCGCTCGTGGATAATTGCCGGCATGATCATGGTCGATGTCCGGTCGTCCTTCCGCGCGCAGCGAGGCTTTGAGTGAACGACTCCACCGTCCTGTTGCATTCGGTCGATATCGCGATCCCGGGATACAAGATCCTGCGGCCGATCGGCGAGGGCGGCATGGCGTCGGTGTTCCTCGCCGTGCAGGAATCGCTGGATCGCGAAGTCGCGCTGAAGGTCATGGCACCCGCGCTTGCGGCGAACTCCGAATTCACCGAGCGCTTCCTCAAGGAAGGCCGGATCACCGCGAAGCTGCAGCACCAGAACCTGGTGACGGTGTACGACATCGGCACGCATGCCGGCGTGTATTACCTCGCCGCCGAATACATTCCGGGCGGCACCCTCAAGGAACGCATCGACGCCGGCGGGCTGAGCGTCGGCGAGATCCTCGACATCCTGGTCGAGATGGCGCGCGGGCTGGATTTCGCTCATCAGAAAGGCTTCGTCCATCGCGACGTGAAGCCAGGCAACATCCTGTTTCGCAAGGACGGGAGCGTGGTGCTCGCCGACTTCGGCATCGCCAAGGCGATGGATTCGAGTTCGAGTTCGACCGTGGCTGGGGCGTCGATCGGCACCCCCGACTACATGAGTCCCGAGCAGGCGCGCGCCGAACCGGTGGATGGTCGTTCTGACTTGTACAGCCTCGGCACCGTGCTCTACGAAATGCTGATGGGCGTACCGCCGTATCAGGCCGCAGATCCGTTCACCGTCGCGCTGATGCACGTCACCCAGCCGATTCCGCAGTTGCCGTCGGAGTTTTCGTGGTTGCAGCCGCTGATCGACCGCACGATGCACAAGCAGCCGTCCGAGCGCGTGCAGACTGGTGCGATCCTCGCTGACGAAGTGCATCAACTGCTCGCGAAGTCGCCCGAGGGCTCGAGCACGCTCAGCAAGACCGCAGCGAAATCGTCGAACCGGATCAGCAGTGGCGCAACCATGCAGCGCACGCGCATGGTGCATCGCGATGCCGGCTATCCGCGCTGGCTGTGGCCTGCTCTGGGAGCCGGGGTTGCCGCAATTGCGCTGGCGGTATGGTTCTTCCTGCTTCGCCAGCCGGCGGAACTCCCCCCTGCGGATGTGCTGGATCACCCCGTTATCGCGACCGCGACGCCTTCGACCGTTTTGGACGCGAGCATGATCGGCGACGCCGGCAGCAATGGCGCGGACAAGCCGGGCATCGTCCAACCCAGGACGATCGAGGAACAGTACGGCGGCGACGTGCAGCAAATGCTCGATCAGGCCGATGCGTACCGGAAGCACGGTATCACCAGCAAGGAAGACATCGGCCGCAACCTCGTGGATCCGGAGGGCAGCAACGCCACCGAGCTGTACCGCAAGGTGCTGAATGCGCAACCGGACAACCAGCAGGCCAAGCAGGGGCTTCAGGATATTGCGGCGTTCTATATCAGCTTTGCCCAGAGAACCTGCGACGCGCGGCTCTTCGACGCCTGCAAGCTCAACGCGGAGAACGGCCTGCAGGCCGATCCGGACAATGCAAAGCTCAAGGAACTCGACAAGCTCGCGGACGACGCGGCGCGCGGCATATCATCCGGCAATTAAAGCCTTCGTCCGATTTTGGTTTTGCAATGCCATGCGAGGCGCGGTTACCTCGCGGCTTAAAGCTGCCTGACCAGCAACACCGTCACGTTGTCGCTGCCGCCGCCATCAAGCGCTGCGGCAATCAGGTGGTCGACGCACTCCTGCGCCGAGTATTGGGTCTGGGTCAGGATGCGGCCGATCGCGGCGTTGTCCACTTCCTCGGTCAGGCCGTCGCTGCACAACAGCAGCTGCATCCCGGGACGCAATTCGCCGGTGATGCTCTCGACCTTGAGGTTCTGCGGATCGGTCACGCCCAGTGCCTGGGTGACGACGTTGCGATGCGGATGGCTGCGCGCCTGCTCCGCGGTGATTGCACCCTGGTCGATCAATTCCTGCACGTACGAATGATCCTGCGAGAGCTGGCAGAGTTGCCCGTTCCACAGATACACGCGGCTGTCGCCGACCCACGCGACCTCAAAGCGGTTGCCGTCGAGCTTTGCGGCGGCAACCGTCGTGCCCATCGGCAGGCCTTCGGTGCGCAGTTTCGAGTGGCGGATGATTTCCTCGTCCGCAATGCGGATCGCATCCACCAGCGATTTGCCGTTGCGCACGTTGGTGACGATGGCTTCGCGCGCAACGGCGCTCGCGACTTCGCCGAACTCGTGGCCGCCCATGCCGTCGGCGACCAGCCAAAGGCCGAGGTTCGAGTCGCCGTAATAGGTGTCTTCGTTGAGCTCGCGGCGCAGACCAACGTGGCTGAGGTGGCCGAATTCGATCATGGAGCGCGCCCGCTCGCCGGGTTGGGACGGATCGTTGCGGTCATCTGCGCCGCATGATGCTCGGCGCTCGGCTGGTCGCACAAGTCCGGCGTGCACGTTCGACGCCGCGCGCGCGCCCGATGCAGGCGCAACCAACACGCGATGGAGTGCGTAGCCTCCATCAGAATTCCATCCGGAAGCCGATCGACAAGTTGTCCTGGGTGATGCCGCTGCGGCCGAGCGTCTTGTCGTACAGGATGAAGCCGGAACGTCCATGCGGGAACACGAACGACATGCCGAGCCCGAGCCGGAAGAAGTCGGTGTCGATCGCGTCGCCGGTGATGAGGATCGGCGTGCCGGTCGGATCGTTGACGAAGAATGCGCGGAACGCATTCGGATCGCTGCGGAATTCATGCTGCCATTCGATCTCCGCATGCGGGATCACCACGCCCCAGCTGGTGCTGCTGGTGTGGTCGACCTTGCCGCCGAGGACCGATGCCACCGATGTATCGGTGCGCGAATCCACGCGCAAGCCGAGGCCGCTGCCCGGAAGCGAAGCATTAAGTTGCTCCTGGAATGCATCGAAGTTCTGATGGCTGTATTGCAACTTCCCGTACACCCCGGAGGCCCAGGCCTTGTGGTTGAAATCGCGGCCGAAGGTCAGCGATCCCGCGAGATCGTTGCCGCCGGAAGAGGCCTGCGCGAGTTGATCCACGACCACCGTGCTTCCACCTGGCAAGGGCAGGGCATAGGCGATGTGCCGGCGCGAGTTGTAGTTGTTGCTGCCCCAGGTGATCGAGCTGTCCAGATACCAATTGCTCTTCTGGTACCAGGTTGCATAGCCGGACAAACTCCAGCCATTCATGCTCAGGTCGCCCTGGCCACCGGTCAGGTTGGTGGTTTGCCGTGTGTAGCCGACCGCGCCGCCGAGAACCAGCTGGTCGGTTTCGCGGTAGTCCACGCCAAACGTCAGGCCGTGGATGTCGAGGTTGTACGCCGGGGTCAAACCTTGCGCACTGCCGTCCTGGCGACCGATCTGGCCCGATGCGAACACTCCCCAGCGCGAGAACGAGGACGCTGCATCCTGTTTTGGCTTGTCGTCCATGCCCAGCAGCGCCGAACCGACGTCGGACACCGGCAGGCTGCCATTGGTGTTGTTGAACTCCAGACCGCTCAGCGAAATGCCGCTTGCACCGCCGCGCAGTGCGTTCATGCGTGCCGAGAGGTTGTCGAACTGTGCCGTGGTCGCGGTGGACGCTGTCTGGGTCTGGGTTTCGGCGACAGCTGGCGTGAGCGCATGAACCGCAGCGGCGGCGGCCGTGGGCGAGACGCCACTGGATGCATTCAACGACAGACATTGGTTCAACAGATCCTGTTGCTGCGGCGTGCGATTGGGAATTTTCTGCAAGCTAGTGCAAGCCGAATCGAGCGCCGCGCCGATCGACTGATCGTTGCTGGTGAGCGTCGGCAACGTGGCCAGTGTCGTGTTCTGCGAGAACGTGATCTGCGCCGCGCCGTACTGCGCAAAACCGGGGAAGCTCGCGGTCACCGTGATCGGCCCGGTCGTGGCCGGGGTGATGGTTGCGCTTGCCTGGCCATTCGCGCCGGTCACGCTGCTGGCGACCGACAAGGTACCGCTGCTGGCGCTCCAGTTGATCGTCTGACCGGAAAGCGGGACGCCATTGCCCTTGAGCACAACGACCATCGGTGCCGACGCGGTATTCGGCTCGATTACCTGGCTGTCGCCGGACACGATCGTCAATGCGCCGGGAACCAGGGTTCCGCTTACGGTCTCGGTGAACGTCGCGCTCGGGCCGCCTCCGGACACCTGTGCCAGCACGCTGACCGGGCCCGGCGTAAGGCCCAGGATGACTTGGGTACTTGCTGAGCCCGTCCCGTCCGTCGTGGTGGAAGCGACCGTCACGCTGGCGCTGCCCGAGACGACCGTGAACATGATCGGTACGCCGCGCAGATTGGGTGAACCAGGCGCCTGGATCTGAACCTTAAGCGCGATTGGTAGCGTGCTGCCAGGGTTTCCGGTTTGCCCGTCGCCCGTGATCTTCATCAATGCGCTTGCGGTCGTTGCGGTCTCGTTGAAAACGACGGTCTGCGAGCCGGAATACGCCGATGCGCTGATCGTGATCGGCCCGGTGGAGTTGCCATAAGTGAAGGTGACCGTCGCTTGGCCGCTGCCGTTGGTGTTCGTGCTGGACGACGACAAAGTCGCCGAACCGCTGGTGACAGTCCATGCAATCGGCTGTCCGGACACCGGCACACCAGCGCCATCGACCAGTTTCACCACCAGCGCTGCTGCGGCGTTGCTGCCGATCAGGCCGGATTGCAGGTCACCGCTGACCTTGCTCAGGCTGGGCGGGAAGATATTTTCGCTGAATTGCACGCTCGCCGTGGGATCGTCCGCGCGCGTCGCGGTGACGATGATCGGGCCAGGCCCCGGTCCGGTGTTGGTTACCCGCACACCGGCCTTGCCGCCGACGCCGGTCACGCTGGTCGGGGAACTGAGTGTCGCGCCGCCGCTCGCGATCCAGTTGATGGTCACCCCGGCCGCATTGGCGTTGTTGGTTTTCGCCTGGACGACCAAGGCGGCTGGCAAGGCTGCGTGCGGCGGCCCGGATTGATTGTCGCCGCTGATTTTGGCCAACGTGTTGGTGATGACCGAAGTCAGGTGGAAGGTCTGGCTGAGCCCGGTTCCGTCGCTACGCGTCGCAGTGACATCGACCGGGCCTTGCGTCGCACCAAATGTGATGACCGCGCTGGATCGACCGGAAGCATTGGTATTCCCGCCATTGCTGACGCTGGTGACCGTTGCGTCGCCGCCAGTAACCGCCCATGCAATCGGCACGCCGGCCTGCGGTGCGTTGCCGAGATCGGCCTCGACCACCAATGGGTTGGCAACGCGCCTGTTGGTGAATCCGGATTGCCCATCGCCCGACACGATGTTCAGAGATTGCGGAGGCGGTTGGAGCACGTTGACGGTGAAACTCACGCTCGCACTTGCATCGTCGCTGCGGGTTGCAGTCACGGTGACCGGACCTGGACCCGGGCCCACGCTCAACACCTGGATGCTGGCCGTGCCGTTCGCATCCGTATTGCTCAGCGATGCGCTGAGCACGGCGCCGCCACTTGCAGACCAACTGATGAGAACTGTTGCCGCGCTTGCTCCGTTGTTCTCGGCATGCACCCGCAGAGGTTGCGCGAGCGGCTTGTTCGCTGCGCTGCTCTGTCCATCGCCCCCGGCTTTGGCGAGGGTGCGCATCACCGGGATAGCGGAGTTGTTGTCGTTGCCGTGGTTCGCTGCAAGCGCGATGCCTGCCGCGATCGCCGCCGCTGCGCCGATCGCTTCATTGCGGCTCGCGTTGCTGGGGTTGCCCGATGTATCCGTCGTAGCCGCCACGACGTCGATCGCATAGCGGATGCTCACATAACTCGCGCAGGATTTTTTGGCGCACGCGGGATTCTTCTGCGTCGTTGCTGTCACCACGTACTTGCCGGGCGTGGTCGCATCGAACACCGTGCTGGCGACACCAGCATCGCTGGTAGTGCTTTGCGCCGCGGTCATGCTGCTGACGGGAGTCAGCGAAGCAGGTCCGGCACCGGTCACGGCCCAATCCACTTCCTGTCCGGCGACGCCCTGGTTACCGATTTTCTTGACGGCAGCGAGGCTGAGGTTCGTGCCTGGGGCGACCGTGGCGGATCCCGAATCCGGTTGCAACGGGGTGAGCGTTGCGACTGGGGCCATCGCGTTATCGCTGTCGGCAGCGAACGCCGCCTGTCCGCCAAAGCCAATCAGCAGCAGCAATCCCAATCCGCATCGAAGAAGATGCGATCCGGAAACGAAGGAATTGCGAACGCCAATGCGCGCGACATGCGGAATGCTCATGAGCCGACTCCCCTGAATGCGTTGGCCGGCGCCACCCGTGACGTCGGATTACAGCGGTTGCCTTGCGACGCGGGGTTTCTCCCGCACGCCTGTCCTTGACTACATCATGCCTTTAGGTGCGTGACTAGTGGGCATCGTCCCTGATGCCAATTCCATCGGCTCAGAACTCCAGTCGCAAGCCGATCGCGATGTTGTCCTGGGTGATGCCGGTGCGTCCCAGCGTCTTTTCGTAATAGATGAAACCCGAACGGCCGTGGGTGAACACGAACGACAGTCCGAGGCCGAGCCGAAAGAAATCGGTATCGATCGAATCGCCAGTCACCTGGATCGGGGTCGCGGTCGGGTCGTGGATGAAGTGGGCAACGATGCTGTCCGGGCTGTCCTGGAACTCATGCTGCCATTCGATTTCCGCGTGCGGCATCAGCACGCCCCAGCTCTGGCTGGACGCATAGTTGACCTTGGCGCCCAGCACGCTTGCGGTCGACTTGAGGTCGCGTGCCTGGATCGCGAGCCCCAGGCCATTGCCTGTGCCAGCTTGCAGCACTTCCTGGTAATTGTCGAAATTGAGGATGGTGTAGGTGCCGCGGAAATACGGTCCGAACGACCACGGTCCCTTCGAGAAGTCCCGGCCCAGGGTCAGCGCGCCTGCGAACGTGCTTCCGCCCGCGCTCGCGGTCGCCCTTTGATTGACCGACGTGATGCCGGTGCTGGTGGTCAGCGTGTACACGATCTGGCGGTTGATGTCGTAGTTGTTGCTGCCGAAGGTCAGCACGCCGTCGAGGTACCAGCTATCCTGGCGGTAGAAGGTCGAGTAGGCCGACAGGCTCCAGCCGGTCGTGTCCATCCCGCCCGCGCCGGCGTTCACATCAGCGTTGTACTTCGCATAACCGGCGCTGACGCCGAAGATCAGCTTGTCGCTGTAGCGGTAGTCGACGCCGGCGGTGAGTCCATTCGTGTTGAACCCGAAGCCGGGTGTCACCTGGCGCGGATCGGATGTGCCCTTGCCGAACGTGCCGGATGCGAAGAAACCCCAGCGGTCGAAGTCGGTGCCGACTTCCTGTTTCTTTTCATCCTTTTTCGGATCGGCAAATCCGGGCAGGGAATCGCCTAGCGAGCCGAACTGCAGGCTGCCGTCGGGCGTGTTGAACGCCAGTCCACCGAAGTGGGTGCCGCCGGTGCCGCTGCGCAACGCGGCGATGCGCGCCTTGATGTTGTCGAACTGCGCGGTGGAAATCAGCAGCGCAGCACTGGTTTGCAGGAACGCGACGTTCGAGAACATCTCGGTTAGTGCGTTGCGGGCCTGATCCGGATCCTGCCCTGCCGAGAACGCAAGCGCCTGGCACTGCGTCAGAAGATCCTGTTCGGCTGGGGTCAGCGATGCACGCGCCGCCAATGCCGGGCATGCGTTGTCGATCGCGTGGGCGATCTGGCCCTGCTGGGGCGTGAGGCCGCCGAGGTTCGCGATGCCGCCATTCAAACCGAACGTTGTCGGGCCAGCCGGTGGCGTGCTCGACGATGCGGTAACGGTTGCTGCGCCGGGATTGGTGACGCGCGCGGTGTTGCTGGCGCGACCGCTGCTGTCGGTGACCGAGGTTGCAGTCGCGAGGATCGCGTTGGTCGCGCTCCACGCGATCGTTGCATTCGGGATCGGCACGCCATTGTTGGTGAGCTCGACCACCAGCGGTGCAGATGGGGTATTCGTGGCCAACGATTGTGCGTTGCCGGACACGATCTGCAGCGCCACATTCGCAGCCGACGATGCGTTGAAGGTCACGCTAGCCCCGCCTGGGACGACAACGCGCACCTGGTTCACGCCCGCAGCCGCGCCGAGCGTGTAATGGTTGGTCGTCTGTCCGTTCGGGCCAGTCACCGTGCTGGCACCTTGCGACAGGCTTCCGCCGCCACTGATGACCTGCCATTGCACTGCAACGCCAGCCAGGGTCGGCAGGGCATTCGGGTGCGCACCTTGCGTCGCCAGTGCGGTGATCCCGGATGGCAAGGACACCTGCACGACAAAGTCCTGCGGCAAGGGCTGGCCCGGCCCGGCGGTCTGGCCATTGCCGCTGAGGACCGTGACCTGGTACGACTGCGCCATCGCGTTGAAATCGACGGTCGATGTGCCGAACGCCGCGCGAATCACGATCGCGCCGGTGGTCGCTCCATAAGTGAAACCCATCTGCGCATTGCCTGCGTTGTCCGTGTTGCTGCTGCCACCATCAGGCGTAGCGACACCGCTGGTGACTTGCCAGGTCACGGTCTTGCCCACGAACGGTTGGTTATTGCTGTCGACGAGATGCACGACAAGTGGATGCGTTGAATGTTCTCCGACCACGCCGACCTGGTTGTTGCCGGATACAAGGCTCAATACCGGGCTGGCAAAGACAGGCGTGCTCAGTGTGTTGTTGATCGGTCCTGGAACTTCCGTGGAAGTCGCCGATCCGGTATTTTTCACCGCGCCGGCGGCGAGATCCGATGCCTGCACGACATACGAGGTCGACAGGACGCAGGTGCCGAGAGGTGCAACCGGCGAACAATCCACCGGCGGTGCGCTGCCATCCGTTACATGCACGTTGGTCAACGCGACATTACCGGTATTGCTCGCCGTGACCTGGTAAAACAACGTATCGCCTGGCGTGACATTGCCGCTGTTGTCGCTGTCGGTAAAACTCGACAAGACGACCTTCACCTTCATCGCCGGGCTGCCGAACACGGGGGTATTCACCGTGTTGCTGTTCACCGGCGTGGTGATCTCCCTGGATGTTGCCGAGCCGGTATTGGTGAAGACGCCATTCGCCACGTCTGTCGCCGTCACCGTATGGGTGCCGCTCAACGGACAGTTGTTGCCCTTTGCCAGCACGGTTGCACAGGTGTTGGACGCGGGAAAAAGCAGAGGGTCGCTGACGACGACATTGGTCAGGGGCACGTTGCCGGCATTGGTCGCGGTGACGGTGAAATGCAGGATGTCGCCCTCGGTGACCGTCCCGCTTAAATCATTGTCGGAATTGAAGGCCAGAACCTTGGCGACCGTCATCATCGGAGCCGCTTGGGCGTGGGCGTGCTGGCACCATGCACCGGCAATCGCGAGCACCAACGCAAACAATGTTCGCGTAACAAGCGCTTTCCATTTGTCGTGCGCAGACAGCGCGCAGGAACGGACGGACGCCAGATCCCGATGTTGCGTACGCATCGCATTTCTCCCCAGACCATGCTTATACTCGCCGCACCCAGTATAGCGGCTCGCGCGCCGCTGCAAGGGGTCGGCGCGAGTCGCGAACCCCCTCCAACGGAGCT
The DNA here is from genome assembly GCA_038226665.1 of Lysobacterales bacterium. Taxonomy (GTDB): domain Bacteria; phylum Pseudomonadota; class Gammaproteobacteria; order Xanthomonadales; family Xanthomonadaceae; genus SZAS-103. The sequence goes on from JBBRQI010000004.1 coordinate 63,015, forward strand.
TCGCGTCATGAACTCGATACCGACATGTCCGGTCTTCCTTCGTTTCAGCGTTCTTGCCGCAGCGATCGGGATGATCGTCGGAACCGCCTCGTCGGTCCCGGTGGCGCATGCCCAGACGGTGCGCAACGCCGAGGATCTGCTCGTAGTGGACTGCCTGCTGCCCGGACAGATTCGCCGACTCGGCGCTCAAGCGACCTTCATGAGCGCACGCCGACCCATACGCACGACGCAGGCGGACTGCCAGATCCGCGGCGGCGAATACGTGGCCGAAGATCGCGCGAACTACCAGACCGCACTCAAGGTCTGGATGGAGTCGGCAATGATCGGCGACGTCGAGGCGATGAATTACGTCGGCGAGATTTACCTGAAGGGACTCGGCACCGATCCGGACTACGCGCTGGCGCAGGTCTGGTTCAAGAAGGCCGCCGACAAGGGCGACAACCGCGCGAAGATCAACCTCGGTTACATGTACGAGGAAGGCTTGGGCGTGAACAAGGACATGGCCATGGCGCTGAACCTGTATCGCGAGGCGCAGGGCATCACCAACGACGACCTGGTTTTCTCGTCGACCGTTGCGGTGGAATTGCAGGCGAAGGACACCCAGATCGCTTCGCTGAAGCAGACCGTCGCAGCCGAACACGTGACCGAGGATCAGTTGCGCGAACAGGTCAAGCAGCTGCAGACGCAACTCGACCAGCACAAGCAGGCGCTCGAATCCTCGCAACACGACCTGGAGGACACCCAGGCGAAGCTCGATAAAGTCCGTTCATCGGTGGGCGCTGCCGACCTTGCCAAGGTCGATCAGGCGCGCACGCAGATCCAGAGCAGCGCCGACGCGCTGGCCGATGCGCAAGGCAATGGCGATGCGGCGAATGCCGCCAATACCGCGCAGATCGCGCAACTCAAGGCGCAATTGGCGAGCCAGCGCGCGCAATTCCAGGCGCAGATCCGCAGCATGCAGGCGCGCGCGCCGGCCAAGGGCAAGCAGGATATCGAGCTGATGAAACTGCTCGAAAACCAGCTTGTCGACAAGCAGACCGAAGTGCGCCAGCAGAATCGCGCGATTGCTTCGTTGCAACAACGCATCGGCAGCGGTGCAGCAGGCTCCGGGCAGGTGCTGGCTGGCGCATTGCCATCGCTGGAAATGCTCGAGCCGACCGTCATCGCGACGCGCGGCAAGCAGAACACCGCGGTCGTGCATGGTGCGCCCGGACCGCACGACTTGATCGGTCGCGTGAGCCAGCCGCAAGCAGTCGCACAGGTGACCGTGAACAATCATCCGGTCCCGATCGGCGCCAACGGCGCATTCAAGACGCAGGTCAACGTGCCCGCTGGCGGCGCGAGCGTGCAAGTCGCATTCGTGACCAAGAATGGCCAGCATGCCGGAATGGACTTCAACCTGATCACCCAGGCCGGCGGCGGCGCGCAGGCCGGAGTCGGCGCCACCGGCGGTGCCGGTGCGGTGCCGGCGAATCTGCGCCTCGGCAACAACTACGCCGTCATCATCGGCAACAACACGTACCAGGATCCGAACTATCAGGCCTTGCAGAGTGCGGTCAGCGATGCCACGGCCGTGTCGCAGGTGCTGAAGACGCGGTATGGATACCAGACATCGCTACTGCTCAACGCCTCGCGCCTCGAGATATTGACCGCGCTCAACACCATGCGCGAGAAACTCGGGATGGACGACAACCTGCTGATCTACTACGCAGGCCATGGTGAATTGAAAGGGCGCCAGGGTTACTGGATTCCGGTGGACGCGAAGGACAACACCGCGTCGACGTGGATTTCCAATTCCGCGATCAGCGACATCCTGACCACGATCAAGTCGCGCCATGTACTGGTTGTCGCCGACTCGTGCTATTCCGGCACGATGACGCGCGCCGCGGTACCGGTCTTCGATCTCGCCGCAATGTCGCCCGACAAGTGGTCCGCATGGGTCGGCAAGATGACCAGTGGCAAGTCGCGCACCGCGCTGACGTCGGGCGGCGTGCAGCCGGTTCCGGATACGGGCAGCGGCAAGCACTCGTATTTCACGCGCGCCTTCCTCAATGCGCTGCAGGACAACGACCGCATGCTCGAAGCGCAACGGCTATACCGCGAGGTTTCAAGTTCGCTCGCGCTTGCCGCAATCGATTCCCCGATCGCGCAATCGCCGGGCTATTCGCCGATCCAGTTCGCCGGCCACGAAAGCGGCGACTTCTTCTTCGTGCCGAAGGGCGCGCGCACTGCGTTCGCGAAACCGCCGCACAAACAACTGGTCCGTATGCAACCAAGGCTTGTTGTTGCATCGGCGGCAATCGTTCACGGCGGTTGATGATCGAAGCGCCGGGCGTTTGGATTGAAAGCGCCCGGCGGACGAATGCAGTCGGGCATCGGGGAAGCCATAAGGTTGCGCGCTAGTTCATGCGGCGACGTTCACGGCATGCGCCAGTTCCGCAATGGATGGAAGCCCCGCGCGTCCGCGTTACCATTGCAGGAAATCGAAACAGGTACGATGCAATGGATGTGAACCCGATGGAAACCGTCGAGAGCCTGCGCGAACAGGCCGAGGACGCCAACGATCGCAGGATCGCGCTGCTGAACACGTGGGTCGCGCTCACGGTCGCGATCCTCGCCACCTTCATGGCAGTGTGCAAGATCAAGGACGACAACATCTGCCAGGGCATGCAGCAGGCGCAGGCCGACAAGATCGACCATTGGAGCTACTACCAGGCGCGCAACCTGCGCGAGGAAGTGGCGAGCGCGACAGTCGCACAACTCACGCTCGAAGCGGCAGATCGTCCGACCAACCGGCAACCGGCCTATGCCAAGGCAATCGCAGGCTACGAGGCGCTCGCGAAGGAGCAGGCGGAGAAGAAGCGGGTGGTGATGGCGCAGGCGCAGGACGACCAGAAAAACTACGACGCGTTGAACTACCGCGACGACCAGTTCGACCTGTCCGACGCAATGCTCGCGATCGCGATCTCGCTGCTTGCACTCACTGCACTGACCCACAAGCGATGGCTGTACGTGATCGCCCTGGTCCCGACAGCAGGCGGTGTCGTGATCGGCCTGGCTGGCCTGCTCGGATGGGCGCTGCACCCGGACGCACTGTCGAAGTTGCTGAGTTGATGAACTGAGCGCAGAAGCGCATCGTTTCGCTGCGCTCGCGCGCCGATGTCAGGCGTTCGCGACGGGGTGCCGTGCACGGCGCCGTGCGCCGCGCGCGCGAAACTGCGATTGAAAACGATCGAAATACAGATAGATCACCGGAGTCAGGTACAAGGTCAACACCTGCGAGGTGAGCAGGCCGCCGACAACGGCCAAGCCCAACGGTCGCCGTGATTCCGCCCCCGCGCCGAGGCCAAGAGCGATCGGCAGGGTGCCGAACAGCGCCGCGAAACTGGTCATCATGATCGGGCGGAAACGCACCATGCACGCCTCGAAGATCGCTTCCTCGGCGGTCTTGCCTTCGCGTTCGGCCTCGACCGCGAAGTCGATCATCATGATCGCGTTCTTCTTCACGATGCCGATCAGCATGATCAAACCGACCGCCGAATACAGGCTCAGGTCGATGTGGAAGACCAGCAGCGTCAACAAGGCGCCGAAGGCAGCGGTCGGCAGGCCGGAAAGAATCGTCAGCGGGTGGATGAAACTTTCGTAGAGGATGCCGAGCACGAGGTAGATCACGAAGATCGCCAGCACCAGCAACAGGCCCATGCCCGAGACCGAGGACTGGAATGCCTGCGCGGTTCCCTGGAAGGATCCGGTGATCGAGTCGGGCACCTTCATTTTCGTGACGGCGCGCTGGATGCGCTCGACGGCCTGGCTCAGCGAAACGCCCGGCGCTAGATTGAACGACAGCGTGGCCGATGGAATTTGGCCAAGATGGCTGATCGTCGCCGGACCAACCGACTTGTCGAAGTGCGCGACCGCCGACAGCGGCACGAGCGTTCCGCTGGCCGAGCGCACATGGATCTGCCCGAGGATGCCGGTGTCGTCCTGCTTTTTCGGATCAACCTGCATCAGCACCCAGTACTGGTCGATCGAGGTGTAGATCGTCGAGACCTGCGCTGGCCCAAACGCCGTGTAGAGAGCGCTCTCGACTTGCGCCGTACTCACGCCGACGGCCGCTGCGGCATCGTGGTCGATCTGAACGTTCACCTGCGGCGTGGCGATCAGCAGGTCGCTGGTCACGTCCTGGAAGCCTGGCAACTTGCCGATCACTTCCACCAGTTTCGGCACGATGCCGAACAACTCCTTCGTGTTGATGTCCTGCAGGGTGTACTGGTATTGGGTCTTGGACTGCGAGCCGCCGAGGCGGATGATCGGGATGTTCTGCAGGTAGATCTTGAATCCAGGAATGCCATTGAGCTTCGGCCGCAGTTCCTGCAGCACATCCTGAGACGATGGCCGCTGGCCCGACGGTTTGAGCGCGACCACCATGCGCCCTAGGTTGAGGGTGCCGCTGCTGCCCCCCACGCCAATGAACGACATCACGCCCTGCACGTTGGGGTCGGCGCCAACGATCTTTGCCGCCTGCTGCTGCTTGGCCGCCATCGTGTCGAAGCCGATGTCCTGGTCGCCTTGGGTGAACACGAACAACTGGCCGATGTCGTCGTCCGGCAGAAATCCCTTCGGCACGACGTTAAACAGGAGCACTGTTGCCAGGAGGATGCCAGCGAAACCGAACAGAACCATACGGTGATGCTGCAGGCAGAACCGCAACGTGCGCCGGTAGGAATCCTGCACGCGATCGAACACGTTCTCGAACGCCTGGTACATGCGGCCGTGCGTCTCGCCGTTGTGCGAATGGAGCATGCGGCTGCAAAGCATCGGCGTGAGGCTCAGCGATACCAGCCCGGAGACCAGCACCGCGGCCACGATCGTCACCGCGAATTCGTGCAGCAGGCGGCCGATGATGCCGCCCATGAACAGCAGCGGGATGAACACGGCGGCCAGCGAGAGCGTCATCGAAACGATTGTGAAACCGATCTCCTTCGAACCGTCGAACGTGGCCTGCAGCGGAGTTTTCCCCATCTCGATGTGGCGGGTGATGTTCTCGAGCATCACGATCGCGTCGTCGACCACGAACCCAACGCACAGCGTCAGCGCCATCAGCGAAAGGTTGTCCAAGCTGTAGCCGAACGGATACATCACTCCGAACGTGCCTACGATCGATATCGGCAAGGCAAGCGACGGAATCAGCGTGGCCGGCAGGTTGCGCAGGAACACGAAGATCACCAGCACGACCAGGAACAACGCCAGCATCAGGCTGAACTGCACGTCGTTCACCGATGCGCGGATGCTGACCGTACGGTCGTAGAACACCTTGAGCTCCATGCCGGCGGGGAGCTGTTTTTCGAATCCTGGCAGCAACGCCTTGATGCGCTGGACCACGTCGATCGTGTTCACGCCAGGCTGCTTCTGGATCGCCAGCAGTACGCCGCGCTGGCCATTCACCCAGGCCGCAAGCTTGTCGGTCTGCACACCGTCGTAGACGTGGGCGATGTCCTGCAGGCGTACTGGCGCACCGTTCTGGTAGCTCACGATCAGGTCCGCGAATGCCTTCGCATTCGCGTATTGGCCATTGACTATCACGTTGTAGGTGCGGTTGCCTCCGTACAGCACGCCGGTCGGATTGTTCACGTTGCCGTTGCCGACGGCAACCTGGACCTGGTCGATGCCAAGGCCGCGCGCGGCCATCGCTGCCGGATCGAGGTCGATGCGCACGGCGAACTTTTGCGAACCGTACACGTTCACCAGGGCGACGCCGTTGATCATCGACAATTGCTGGGCGAGCAGCGTCTCGCCGTACTCGTCGACCTTAGACAATGGCAGCGTCGTCGAATGCATGCCGATGTAATAGATCGGTGCGTCGGCGGGATTGACCTTCTTGAACGTGGGCGGCACCGTCATCGTCGAAGGCAGTCGCTTGAGCGCGGCCGAAATCGCGGACTGCACATCAAGCGCGGCCGCGTCGATGTCGCGATCCAGCGAGAATTGCATGGTGATCTGGGTCTGGCCGGTGCCGCTCTGCGAGGTGATCGAATCCACCGACGGAATCGTCGAGAACTGCTTCTCCAGCGGTGTCGCCACGGCCGAGGCCATCGTCTCCGGCGATGCGCCCGGCAAGGCTGCCGAAACCTGGATGGTCGGGAAATCCACGTTCGGCAAGTCCGACACCGGCAATTGGCGGTACGAGACGATGCCGAACACGAGGATGCCGATCATGACCAGCGTGGTCATGACCGGGCGGCGCACGAAGATTTCGGAGATAGAACTCATGTCCGTCGATCGCTTTGAATGAGGTCAAGGCCGCGCATCGGCGATCTTGACCTTGCTGCCATCGGTCAACCGCGACTGGCCATCGGTGACCACGATTTCGCCATCGGCAAGACCACTGCCGATCATCGCTGCGCCATCCACGCTGCGCACGACGGTGATGGCGCGTTGCTCGGCCTTGTCGCCGGTACCGACCACGAACACATAACTGCCGTTCGGGCCGGCCTTCACCGCGGCATCGGGTACTGCGAGCGCATCGGCATTGTTGCCGAGGTTGAGCGCGATGTTGACGAACTGGCCCGGCCACAGTTTTTCGTCCGCATTGACGAAAGTCGCGCGCAACTTCACCGTGTTGGTGGCCGAGTCGATCGCGTTGTCGACGAACGACAATTCGCCGCCGATCTTTCCGTCGATGCCATCGCCGGTCGCCTGCACCGCGAGCACGCCTTTCGCCTGCGCCGCGCGTACCTTGTCGACGGTTTGCCCCGGCACGGCGAAGCTGACGAAGATCGGAGCGATCTGGTTGATGGTGAGCAACGCCTGGGTGTCGTTGGCTTTCACGATGTTGCCGGCCTGCACGAGGATGCGACCGGCGCGGCCATCGATCGGCGCATGGATGTCGGCGTAGGCGAGGGTGAGTTTCATCGCCTCGACATTTGCCTGGTCGACCTTGACGCTTGCTGCGGCGGCCGACTCGGCGGTGACGTATTGCTGCATCTGGTCGGCGGAGATGTAGTGCTTGTCCGCAATGGGCTGGTAACGCACCACTTGCGCATGCGCGAGACTGCGCGCTGCTTCGTCTTTCGCGAGCGCTGCATTTGCCTGGCCGAGTGCGGCCTGCGCCGGGCGCGGATCGATCCGGAAAAGCAGCTGGGCTTTCCTGACGTCTGCGCCGTCCTTGACGTGCGCTTCGAGCAATTGTCCATCCACGAGCGATTTGATCGCGACGCTGTTGATCGCCTCGACGCTGCCGACTGCGATGACGCGCTCGGGCACCGATCGTCGCGTCGCCTTGGCGACGCTGACAGGCACTGCGGGCTCGGTTTTTTGCGCAGGTTCTTGCGAGCACGCCGCGACCGCAACGAGCAGGATCAACGCCAACCAACGCAGCGGAAAATCACGTAAGCGATCTTGCATTCACTTCCATCCATGCGTTTCTGCCGGGCGTGCCGCATTATCGCCATGCCCGATGTAATGTGCATGTGTATGAAGTCGTATTGCAACAATAGCTTCAGCAATCCTTGCCAAAGCCCTCGCGCAAGAATCTTTCGCGAAATGCGATGATTTGTTATTGGCCGCTCAATAGGGCTGTGCGGGTGGCGCCATTCGCGACACGGGCTCTACTGCGACGTTCGCTGTCTCGCCCAGCAGATGCGCCTGTCCATCCTGGATCAGGCATTGCAACTGCATGTTGCGATCGAGCATCGCGGCGAGCGCCTGCACGGCAACAGATGGAATGTCGATCACGGTCAGGTTCTTCTTCTTCGAGCGCGCAAGATCGGTGCCGATCTTGTCCCACCAGATGTCCGCGCTGCGTCCGCCGTAATTGATCACGACAACTTGCCGCGCCCGCCCGCATGCCTTGCGGATGCGCTGTTCGTCGGGTTGGCCCAGTTCGATCCACTGCTCGATTTCGCCGGTCAACGATTTGCGCCAAAGGTCAGGCTCGTCGTCGGTGCCCAGGCCGCGCCCGAACTCCAGACGCTCGTCGGCGTGCAGTGCGAACGCGAGCAGGCGCACCATCAGGCGTTCGCTGGTTTCCGAAGGATGTTGCGCAAGCGTCAGCGCGTGGGTCGCGTAGTAATGCCGATCCATGTCGCTCACCTGCAGTTCGACTTTGTGGATTGTCGCCTTGGGTGCCATGGGCTTCCTTGCGTAGGAAGCGGCATTCTAGGGGATCGCGCCGCCGGAGCCTTGTCCAGTTCCGGATTTCAGGGCGGCGAAGTGGCGTCACCTCCCATGGCGTCGGGGACAAGTGCTGCAGCTTAGTGCGTCCCTGCAGACGCAGTCTTGCCGATCGTATCCTTGCTGTTTGCGGCGGTCGGTGGCGGAGTGGGCGCCTTTCGATCCACCAGCGTGTGGATGCCGAACACCCAGGCGATCGCAACGCACCAGCCTGCGAGAATATCGGATGGATAGTGCACGCCAAGATAGAGACGCGAAAGGCCAACCAGGAACACGAACACGACTGCGCTCGTCAGCATCGGCCAGCGCCAGCGCGTTCCCCAGCACAACATCACCAGCGCCATGCCAAGCGTCGCCGAGCCCATCGCGTGGCCGCTGGGAAAGCTGTAGTTCGTCTCGGGAGTGATCGACAGCCACAAATCGGGACGCGCCCGCGCGAAGTAGTTTTTGCCCACGATATCGAGCACCGCCGACCCGATCACGGCAAGCCCGAAAAACAGGCCGTCGCGAAACCGGCGACGCATTGCCAGATAGGCGAGGACGAGTATGTCGATGGGAATCGTGCCCCAAAGGAACCCGATCCTCGAAACCCAGACGAAGAACCGATCGCGCGCCGGGGTCTCGATTGCATGCAACATGTTCAGGATCGGCGCATCGAACGGGAATATTTCCTTCTCGTGGATTTCTCCAACAAGCGCGGCGAATCCCCAGATGGGAACCAGCAGGCAAAAGAACCAGAGCGCCATGCGCCAGCCGTGCTTGCGCAGAAAACCGATGCCATAGCCAATTTCGTCGCCGGCGACATGCGCTGCCTGCTTCACCGGCTCGGTGACCGCTGCAGGCAAGGGTGTGCCTGATGCCTGTGATTGATTTCCTTCCATGGAAAGTCCCGTACCCTGTCGTTGGTTGCGGTGGATATTGCACCGCCAAATACGAACCACAGTTAAACTTGCCGCAGCATGACCACCGGCGGAGCCACGCGTTCCGCTAGCATGTCGGCCAATCCGGGAAGGGGAAATTCTTGAACAGGGAAAAAGTAAAGCTCGAAACGATTGTCATCACGATTCTGATGACACTCATTATCATCGGCACGTTTATGATGTTCAAGAAGCCCGAGAAGGAACTCGACCATGCGGTCGTGCACATCCACGGGATCCACGATCCAGGCTTCCAGCGTGAGATGAGCGTGCTCATGGGGCCGGCCATCCTGGATGGCAACCGGATCACTCCACTCGAAAACGGCGACGAGATTTTTCCCGCGATGCTCGACGCCATCCACGGCGCGCGCCGCACGATCACGTTCGAAACGTATATCTATTGGTCCGGGAGCATCGGCGACGCGCTGGCCAAGGCGCTCGAAGAGCGGGCCCGGGCCGGCGTCAAGGTCAACGTGATCCTGGATTGGGCGGGCAGCTCGAAAATGGGCGACGACATGGTGTCCGGGCTCAAGCAGGCGGGCGTGCAGGTCGAGAGATACCATCCGCTGCGCTGGTACAACATCGCCAAGTTGAACAATCGCACCCATCGAAAACTGCTGGTCATCGATGGAACCACAGGCTTTACAGGGGGCGTTGGAGTCGCTGACACCTGGCAGGGCCATGCCCAAGACCCCGACCACTGGCGCGACATGCACTTCAAGGTCGAAGGCCCGGTCGTCGCCGAAATGCAGACCGCGTTTCTCGACAACTGGATCAAGACCTCCGGCAGCGTCCTGCATGGCGACGGCTATTTCCCGTCCTTGCAGAAGGTCGGCGACCTGCGCGCGCATCTCTTCATCAGCTCCCCCGCCGGCGGCAGCGCAAGCATGCACCTGATGTACCTGCTTGCGATTGCCGCCGCCGAGCACACGATCGACATCGATGCGTCGTATTTCGTGCCCGACAGGATGATGAGCGACGCGTTGCTCGCCGCGCGCCGCCGTGGTGTCCGCGTTCGTGTTGTGCTCCCCGACAAGCATCTCGATTCCACAACCGTGCGCATCGCCTCGAAGCACGAATGGGGGCCACTTCTGCAGGCTGGCGTTGAGATCCACGAGTACAATTCGACGATGTTCCACTGCAAGATGCTGATCCTGGACGGTGAAATGGTCTCGGTCGGATCGACCAATTTCGACCTGCGGTCGTTCCAGCTCAACGACGAGGCGAGCCTGAACGTCTACGACAAGGCGTTTGCCGCCCGCATGACCCAGGTGTACGAACAGGATCTGGCCAAGGCCGACAACTATACGTACGCGATGTGGCAGGACCGGCCATGGACGCAGAAATTCGCCGAACTTGTCGTGGTGCCTTTCCGCTCACAGCTATGACGATGTCGAAGCGACAGGGACGCGAACGGGACATCGCTTCGCCCGTGCAATTGCACGGAGGATAAATGCCGCGCATTGCAGTCATCGTCAATCACCGGGCCGGATCGACCGAAGAAGTCGATATTGTGCGAATCGAGGACGCGTTGCGCGCCGGCGGATTCGAGCCATCCGTCATCCTCGCGCGCGATGGCTCCGAAATCGCCGTCGCGGCGAAACGCGCGATCGCCGATCGCAGCGACGTCGTCGTCGCGGGCGGCGGCGATGGCACCATCAATTGCATCGCATCCGCACTGATCGGTACTGAAATCGTCCTCGGAGTGCTGCCGTTGGGTACGCTCAATCATTTTGCGAAAGACCTGGGCGTTCCCCTCGAACTCGATCAGGCGTTGCAGACGATCGTCTCGGGCCGTCGCATCGCGGTCGATGTCGCCGAAGTCAATGGAAAATTCTTCCTCAACAACTCCAGCATCGGCATCTATCCGGACATTGTGAAGGAGCGCGAGACCCAGCAGCGGCGCTTCGGAAAATCCAAATGGGCGGCGTTTTTCTGGGCATGCCTGAACGCCGCACGGCGCTATCCGTTCCTCGACGTGCAACTGGATGCGGACGGCGAGAGCCTTGCGCGGCGCACGCCATTCGTGTTCATCGGCAACAATGCATACACGATCGACGGATTCGATTTGGGCGGACGCAAGACCCTCGCCGCGGGCCAGCTGAGCCTTTACGTTGCGCAGCGTACAGGGCGCATTGGCTTGTTCGGATTTGCGGTGCGCGCGCTGTTCGGGCGCCTGCGCCAGGCAAGGGATTTCGACGCGGTGCTCAGCAAGCAGGTAGTGATCCGGACCCGACGCAAGCGCATGCGGGTTTCAACCGATGGCGAAGTGACGATGATGGAGATGCCGCTGCGCTATCGGACACATCCTGGTGCGCTCAGTGTGCTCGTTCCCGCCGCTGCCGGTAATCCCGCATAGGCCGGCCATGCGCACCCTCGTCCACATTTCGGACCTGCATTTCGGTCGCGTCGATCCAGCCCTGATCATGCCGCTGATCGAGCGCATCGATGCGATCGCGCCCGATGTCGTGGTCGTGTCGGGCGACCTGACCCAACGCGCGCGCAGTGCGCAATTCAAGGCGGCTCGCGCCTTCCTCGATGCACTGCCAAGCCCGCAGATCGTGGTGCCGGGAAATCACGATATCCCGCTGCACAACGTTCTCGATCGCTTCGTGCGGCCGCTGGACAAGTACCGCCGCCATATCACCGATGATCTCGAGCCCACGTACATCGACGCAGAGATCGCGGTGCTCGGCGTGAATACCACGCGTTCGGCCACGATCAAGGACGGCCGCATCAACGCCGGGCAAATCGCCCGCCTCGCGTTGCGCCTGCAACAGGCGGGAGCCGACGCCATCAAGATCGTGGTGACCCATCACCCGTTCGATTTGCCGGCACACCATGGGGAACGTGACCTGGTCGGCCGGGCATCCCTCGCGATGCGCATGTTTGCGGATTCCGGCGTGGCTGTGTTGCTCGCAGGTCATCTGCACGCCAGCCATGCGGGCGATACCGCCGTGCGCTATCGGCTGGGCGACTATTCCGCGCTTGCGGTACAAGCCGGCACGGCGACATCGACGCGCGGCAGGGGCGAAGCCAACTCGTTCAACGTCATCCGCATCGCCGCACCGTGCATCACGGTGGAACGTCACGCGTGGATCGAGGATCGAGCCATTTTCGAATGCGCGAAACGACAGGTTTTCGAGCGCCTCGGCGGGGGTTGGTCGGTGACCGGGACCGGTTGATCGCGACGCATATCGCCTTGGCAGGCAGAATCGCTACAGTTCCAGTAGAACCGCTAGAATCCAATGGTCGCGTCGACCGTCGCAGTGCCAGGCCCATGAACGCAATCGCGTCTGAAACGCAAGCCGAGCAGCGACTCGCCCGCCTCGAAGCGGTGCAGTCGGTCGTGCTGGACATCAGCCACCGTTCCGCGCGATGCCGCGATTTGCATGCTTTTTTCAAGGAAGTGCATGCCGCGATCGCCCGCATTATGTGCGCGAACAGTTTCTACATCGCATTGCTGGACGAATCAGCCAAGGGCGTACGGTTTATCTATCGAACCGATGAGAAGGAGGCGAGTCCAGATCCGGCGAAGGTCTTTGCCCTGCATGGAGAAGACGATTCGCCGACGGCATGGGTGATCAGGCGTGGCGAGCGCTTGTGCATCACGATCGACGACATCGTGTCGCGCAAGGCCAACGGGCAGCGCTGGGGCGTTGGCGCACACGCCGAACATTGGCTTGGCATGCCGCTGGTTGGCAGCGATGGCGTCGCCTTCGGCGCGATCGTCGTGCAGGGCTATACGCCCGGTTTCCGTTACACGGACGAAGACATCGCAGTGTTCGAATTGATGTCCAAGCATGTCGCGGATGCGGTCGAACGCGTGCAATTCGCGGCGCGCCTCGAGCACGCGATCGCCGAGCGCACCCGCATCCTCGAGCACGAAGTCGCCGAACGCCGGCATGCAGAGCAGTTGCAACGCGCCTTGTACGAGATTTCCGCGTTGTCGGTGCGCGACATCGACCTTGATACGTTCTATGCGGAACTGCACCGCATCCTTGGCGAACTGCTGTATGCGCGGAACATCGCGATCATGCTGTACTACAACGACGAACACGATCTCGTCGGTTTTCCGTACTTCGTCGATGAAAAGGATTCGGATCTCCCGGCGAACTACCGGCGTCCGGCGGGGCATGGACTCACCGGCTTCGTATTGCGGACGCGGATGCCGCAGCGCATCGACCAGGAACGTTTCCAGGCGCTACAGGACGCCGGCGTCCTGCACCACGTCCTGGGCAGCGTCGATTTCACCGCATGGATCGGTGCACCGATGATCCACCAGGGCAAGGTGCTCGGCGTGATCATCCTGCAGAGTTACGATCCGGCGATCGGCTACGATGACCGCGACCTTTCGCTGTTGACCTTCGTCGCCGACCACATCGCCGCTGCTCTTTCGCGCAAGCAGGCCGACGACGCATTGCGCGCGGCCCATGCCTTCCTTGCGCAGGGCAACGAGGCATTGCAGGCGAAGAACCGCCAGCTCGAGATGACGTTGAACCATCTCGGCATCGCGCAAGGCGAACTCGTGCGCCAGGAAAAAATGGCTTCACTGGGAGCCTTGGTCGCCGGCATCGCGCACGAGGTCAACACGCCGCTCGGAATCTGCACGACCGCCGTGAGCCTGCTCGCCGAGGAGATGAAGCGGCTGCAGCAGGCATTCCCCGAGGATCAGCCGATCGACGAAAACATGCAGGAGTTCTTCAGGTCGAGCGACGAACTGCTGCGCGTTCTGGCGACAAACACCCAGCGCGCCAGCGGGCTGATCCGCAGTTTCAAGCAGGTCGCGGTCGACCAGTCGTCGCACGATGTCCGCGACATCGCGCTTGCCGACTACATCGAGGACATCCTCAAATCGCTGCGACCGAAGTTCAAGCGGACCGGGCACACCATTGAGGTTTGCTGCGACCCGAACCTTCATCTGCGCAGCATTCCCGGCGCGCTTTCGCAGGTCATCACCAACCTCGTGATCAATTCGATCACGCATGCATTCGACGACACCGACGCGGGGCATATACGCATCGAAGCGCGCGGCGACGATGCCAGGGTGACGATCAAGTACCAGGACGACGGCAGTGGCATGGCACCGAACGCGCTCAGGCGATTGTTCGAGCCGTTCTACACCACCAAGCGCGGGCAGGGCGGCAGCGGCCTGGGCGCGAACATCGTCTACAACCTCGTCACCAGCAAGCTCGGCGGCACGATCAACGTCGACAGTCCGCGCGGGAAGGGCTTGCGCTACATCATTCGCTTGCCGCTGGAACTGGCACAATTGGACTCGTGACGTCGGGTTGGTCTGCTGCGTCAGGGCGTTGTACTGACTCGTTTTTTGCACGCTTAACAGGTTGTTAGTTACCAGCACGCGGTTATCGTGGAATTCATCTAGGCTGGAACATAGTCAGTCCGTGCATCAGCCATCAGGTGGAATTGATGCTCATCGGAAGAGCAAGCCAGACAGCCAAGGAGAGGGCTATGGACTTCATGGACATGCGGGAATCATTGAGCGCCACTGGCGGCTTGGCAATGAATGCCATTGAAAGTTTCATTGAAACGAGGCCTGCCGCAGGTAAAGTTGGTTTGACAATTTCCTTGGTGAAAGTGACGCACCAACCATCGAATATGGCGTGCACAGGCAAACCGAAAACCTGCGTGAATCGTGTTGAAGATATTGATGGCGTTTCCGGCGGGTCATGGGACGATTCAAGAGTGGTCTCACGCGGTTCAAGCACCTCAGAGAATCGTTGCCCGGACGATTGATCCATGTTTCAAGGCACGCTGCACAAGGATGTCCAACCGACACAACATTTTTAAGGAGTACGTCATGTCGAATGCCACAGTCTCACACCTGCAGAACGCAACAGAACAACTCGGCCTCGCACGCGACCACATCACCGTAGGCGTGGCCGATGCGGTCAACTCGGGCGTGGATGCTGCGCGCGAAGTGAAGGCCCAGGCCAGCGAAAAATTCGACGTGCTGCTTGATCAGGGAAAAGACATCGCCAGTCAGGCGGCTGATGTCATTCGCAGCCGCCCATGGGCCACGGTCGGCATTGCACTGGCTGTCGGGTACGTCCTTGCGAAACTCAGGGGTCGCGACTGACTGAAAAGTCGGTGCCGCGAGATGAAGATTTGTTCGCGGTTCGTTTGTGATCTATCTATCTGGAGCGGCCTCCGGTCACTACGCGACGATCGGATTGCCGTGACTTATTGAACTTCGCGCACGTCACGCCTATGAAGTGCTCCGGGTGCATCCCGCATTGCCGGCTCGGGCAACGTGGGATGCCACTGGACGCTTTTTGTCTGGCGGAAGCGGTCGATTACAGTTGCAGTACATCCACGACGTGACATCATCGTCCTGATGGAAAGAATCATTCCGCCACGGACGGATGCGGACGCATGACGGCTGGCCGTGAGGCAATCCTTGAATCCTGGTTGCGACTGCGCAGCGTCTTGCGCGGCGATGGCCATGCGCGGGACGATTCCCTGCACGAGTTGCCACTGCGATCGGAACTGTTCAGTGCCGACCAGATGGAGCGACATGGGCGCGCGCTCGCACGCTCGCACAAGATCAGTGCAGGGCGCGCACCCGACCAGCTGATCGCCCGGTTGTCATCCAACGAACAATTGCTGTTGCGGGCCTGCGATTTATTGACCGAGGCGACGTCCGCGAATCGCCGGCTTACGCCCGCTGGTGAATGGCTGCTCGATAATTATTATCTGATCGAGGAACAGATCCGCACCGCCAAGCGGCATTTGCCGAAGAGCTACAGCCGCGAATTGCCGCGCCTGGCCGAAGGTCCATCGGCGGGTTTTCCGCGCGTCTACGACATTGCGCTGGAAGCGATCTCGCACGGCGATGGCCGCGTCGATACCGAAAGCCTCAGCCGCTTCGTGGCGTCGTACCAGTCGGTCGCGCCGCTCGCGCTGGGCGAGTTGTGGGCGATTCCGATCATGCTGCGCCTGGCGCTCATCGAGAACCTGCGCCGCGTCGGCGCTGCGGTGATCGTCGATCGCATCGATCGCAACGTCGCCGACGAATGGGCCGATCGCTTGACCGAAGTCGCCGAGAGCGACCCGAAAAACATGGTGCTGGTAATCGCTGACATGGCGCGTTCGGAGCCGCCGCAGGCGAGTTCCTTCGTCGCCGAACTCGCGCGCCGGTTACAGGGACGAAGCTCCGCGCTGGCTTTGCCCCTGACGTGGGTCGAACAATGGCTGGGCGAATCCGGCCAGACCATCGAACAACTCGTGCAGGCCGAGAACCAGCAACAGGCAGCCGATCAGGTATCGATCAGCAACAGCATCGGCAGTCTGCGTTATCTCTCGTCGATGGATTGGCGCGAGTTCGTCGAGACCATGAGCGTGGTCGAAGGCGTCCTGCGCGACGACCCGACGGGTATCTATGCGCAGATGGATTTCGCGACCCGGGATCGCTATCGGCATGTCGTCGAACGCCTCGCGCGGCGCAGCAATCAATCCGAAACGCAGATCGCGCAGCAAACGATCGCGCTTGCCATCCGTAGCAAGATCGAGCAAGGCGGGGAAGCGGCTGCCGCGCATGTCGGGCATTACCTGATCGGCGATGGCTTGCCACTGCTCCAGCGCGAGGTTGGGTTCCGCGCGCCATTGCGGTTGCTGCCGCATCGTCGCGCGGGAAGCGTGCCGCTGTGGGCTTTTTTCGGACCGATCGGCTTGTGGACGCTCGCGATAGGCATTGCCTTGCTCTTGCAGCTGCGCCTCGATGGTTGGCGTGGCTGGCCGTTGTGGCTCTTCGCGCTGCCATGCGCGCTGGTAGCGAGCGATCTTGCATTGGCGTTGGTGAATTGGGCCGCAACCCTGATGGTCGCGCCGCATCCATTGCCGCGCATGGATTATTCGGATGGCTTGCCTTCGGAGTCGCGCACGCTGGTCATTGTCCCGACCCTGCTTGGCAGCATGGACGGCGTGGAAAACCTGATCGAGGCGCTCGAAGTGCGCTTCCTCGCCAATCGTGGGCCGCACATCCATTTCACGTTGCTCACCGATTTCCTCGACGCCGCGCAGCAACACGCGCCGAACGACGCAGCCTTGCTGCAGCTTGCACAACAACGCATCGCGCGACTCAACGAAAAATACGCGGACGCAAGCGGCGAGGACCGTTTCTTCCTGTTGCACAGGCCTCGCGCCTGGAACGAACGCGAACGTGCATGGATGGGCCGCGAGCGCAAGCGCGGCAAGCTTGCCGATCTCAACGCGCTGTTGCGCAAGGGCGATGCGTCCGCGTTCGTGCTGATGGAGGGCGATACGCGCCTGCTAGGCAACGTCCGCTATGTGATCACCCTCGATACCGATACCCAGTTGCCACGCGATGCAGCGCTCGAATTCGTCGGCACGCTCGCGCATCCGCTCAATCGCGCGCGTTGGGACGATCGGGTCGGTCGCGTCGTCGCGGGTTACGGCATTCTGCAACCGCGCGTGGGCGTGAGCCTGTCCGGCGCGTTGCGTTCGCGCTACGCGCGCTGGTTCGGAAGCGATCCTGGCATCGACCCCTACACACGCGCCGTGTCGGACGTATACCAGGACCTGTTCGGCGAAGGCTCGTTCATCGGCAAGGGTGTGTACGACGTCGAGGCGTTCGAGCGCGCGCTGGATGGACGTTTCCCGGACAACGCGATCCTCAGCCATGATCTTCTTGAAGGCTGCTACGCGCGTTCCGGCTTGATGAGCGACGCGCAGTTGTACGAAGACTATCCGGCGCGCTATGCAGCCGATGTCGCGCGTCGGCACCGCTGGATTCGTGGCGACTGGCAGCTGCTGCCATGGCTGCTGCGCAGGGTGCGCCGCGAGGACGGTTCGCGCGAACGCAACCCGTTGTCGGGACTGTCGCAATGGAAGATTTTCGACAACCTGCGCCGCAGCCTGGTGCCGGCAGCGCTGCTTTTGCTGATGGTCGTGGGCTGGTGTGTGCTCGATCGCGCGCTTGCGTGGACGTTATCATTGCTTGGGTTGCTGCTGATCACGCCTATGGCAGCGCTGGCGATGGATCTGCTGCGCAAGTCCGACGAACTTCCGCTGAGCACGCATCTGAATGGCGTCGCCCACGCCGCATGGCTACAGAGCGTGCGCGTGGGGCTTTATCTGGCATGCCTTCCGTACGAAGCGTGGTTTGCGCTCGATGCGATCGTGCGCACCTTGTGGCGATTGCTGGTGACGCGTCGCCACCTGTTGCAATGGAATCCATCCAGCGAAGTCGAGCGCACCCAGCGCACCGATCTTGCCACTTCCTGTCGCACGATGTGGTTCGCGCCGACGCTCGCGGCGGTCGTCGCGGCATGGATCGGATACGCGCATCCCGGCACGTTGCCGGTGGCCGCGCCGATCCTGGTCTTGTGGCTTCTCGCGCCGGCTTTGACGTGGTGGATCAGTCGTCCGTTGCCGCGGCGGGCGCCGGAACTGAGCGTCGAGCAAGTGCATTTCCTCGGGCGTCTCGCGCGCCGTACCTGGGCCTTCTTTGAAAGCAATGTCGGCGCGGACGATCATTGGTTGCCTCCGGACAATGTGCAGGAGCAGCCCGTTTACGTCGTCGCGCACCGTACGTCGCCGACCAATATCGGCTTGTCCTTGCTTGCGAATCTGTCGGCACGTGATTTCGGTTACATCACGACCACGACGCTACTCGCGCGCAGCGCAGCGACGCTCGACACGCTATCGTCGCTGGAACGCCATCGCGGCCATTTCTACAACTGGTACGACACGCAGACGCTCAAGCCGCTGGCGCCGCGCTACGTGTCCACGGTGGACAGCGGCAATCTCGCGGGACACTTGCTGGTGTTGACCGAAGGCCTGGTGATGCTGGCCGACGCGCCATTGCTGAACCCGCGCACGTTCGACGGCCTGGCCGATACGTTCGGTATTTTGTGCGAATACGCTGATGTCGTTCCGTCCAAACCGCTCGCTGCATTCCGCGATGAGCTCACCGCGTCGCGCATCCAGCCGCCACGTGATCTGCATGCCGCGCACGCCGCATTGAAACAGCTTGCGCATCATGCCGAATCGTTGTGCGCCGAATTGCCGATTGCCGGATCGCCATCGGTTTCCGATACCGCGAAAAGTTGGAGCGAGGCGCTGCACGCGCACTGTCGCGATGCGATCGCCGATCTGCTCTGGTGCGCACCATGGCTTGCTGCATCGACGGAGCCGCATGCGGCAACACCGGATGGAATCGCCGTCATGCCGAGCTTGCGCGAGCTGGCGCAACACGCGCCTGCGGCCAATGCAATCGATGCCGTTTCAGGTAACAGTGCGTCGACCCAACTGCATATCGCCGCAGCGCGTGCATCCGAGCGCATCGCGCATCTGGACCGGCTCGCGCGCGCTGCGTGCGAGCTTGCCGAAATGGAATACGATTTCCTTTACGAGCGCAGTCGCCATCTCCTGGCGATTGGCTACAACGTCGACGAACGCCGACTCGACGACAGCTACTATGACCTGCTCGCATCGGAAGCGCGGCTGTGCAGTTTCGTCGCGATCGCACAGGGCGAACTGCCGCAGGAAAGCTGGTTTGCGCTCGGGCGCCAGCTCACCAGCGCCGATGGCGATCCGCTGCTGTTGTCGTGGAGCGGCTCGATGTTCGAATACCTGATGCCGCAACTGGTCATGCCGAACTTCGACGACACCCTGCTCGACGCCACGATGCGCGCTGCGGTCACCCGCCAGATCGATTACGGCCGCCAGCGCGGCGTGCCATGGGGCATGTCGGAATCCGGTTACAACACGCTCGACACGCAACTGAATTACCAGTACCGCGCATTCGGGGTGCCGGGATTGGGGCTCAAGCGCGGGCTCGCGCAGGATCTGGTGATCGCTCCGTATGCATCGGCGCTGGCACTGATGGTCGCGCCGGAACAAGCCTGCGCGAACCTGCAACGCCTGACCGCGGCAGGCTACGGCGGCATTTACGGATTGTACGAAGCGATCGATTTCACGCCCGCGCGTTTGCCACGCGGGCAAACCGCGGTCGTGATCCGTTCGTTCATGGTGCACCACCAGGGCATGAGCCTGTTGTCGCTGGCGTACGTGCTGCTGGACCAGCCGATGCAGAAACGCTTCAACGCCAACCGTCATTTCCAGGCAACCATGTTGTTGCTGCAGGAACGCGTGCCGCGCACCGCCGTGATCCAGCCGCACGTCGTCGAATCCCTGGAGAAAGGCGTCACCGTCGATCCAACCGAAACGAGGCTGCGCGTGTTCAACAATCCTGACAGTGTGATACCTGCGGTGCAGATGTTGTCCAACGGCCGCTACCACCTGATGCTGACCAACTCCGGCGGCGGCTACAGCCAAGTGCGCGACATGGCGGTGACGCGCTGGCTGGAGGACGGAACCTGCGATGCCTACGGGAGTTTCTGTTACCTGCGCGATGTCGAGAGCGGCGCGTTCTGGTCCGCAGCGTATCAGCCCACGCGCGTGCCGGTGGATGGTTACGAAGCGATCTTCTCCGATGCGCGCGCCGAGTTCCGTGGGCGCAAGAAGGGGATCGACACGCATACCGAGATTGCGGTCTCGCCCGAGGACGACATCGAACTGCGCCGCATCACGATCACCAACCGCAGCCGCGCGCGCCGCACCATCGAGCTGACAAGCTACGCTGAAGTGGTGCTCGCAACGGCCGCATCCGACGCGGCGCATCCGGCTTTCAGCAAGCTGTTCGTGCAGACCGAATTGCTGCGTCCGAAACAGGCGATCCTGTGCAATCGCCGACCGCAGGCCGAGCACGATCGCTCGCCATGGATGTTCCATCTCGTTGCGGTGCACGGTGCAGACATCCAGGCGATTTCCTACGAGACCGATCGCGCCCGCTTCATCGGGCGTGGCCGCGACCTTGCCAACCCGCAGGCGCTGGATGCTGACGCGTTGTCGGATTCTGATGGCTCGGTGCTCGATCCCGTCGTCGCGATCCGCGTGCGCATCGTGCTGGAACCCGACCAGATCGCGATCATCGACTACGTGTCCGGTGTTGGCGATCAGCGCGATGCCTGCCTCGGACTGATCGAGAAATACCGCGACCGCCACCTTGCCGATCGCGTGTTCGATCTTGCATGGACGCATAGCCAGGTCGTGCGTCGCCAGATCAACGCGAGCCAGTCGGACGCGCAACTCTACGAGCGCCTAGCCGGCTCGATCCTGCATGCGAATCCGGCGTTGCGCGCCGATGCGAGCGTGCTGATCAAGAACCAGCGCGGTCAATCCGGCTTGTGGGGGCATTCGATTTCCGGCGACCTGCCGATCGTGCTGTTGCAGATCGCCGATCCCGAACACATCGACCTCGTGCGCCAGGTCGTGCAGGCGCATGCGTACTGGCGACTGAAGGGGCTCGCGGTCGACCTGGTGATCTGGAACGAAGATCACGCAGGTTACCGGCAGGTGTTGCAGGACCAGATCATGGGGCTGATCGCGGCCGGCATCGATGCCAACCTGGTCGACAAGCCCGGAGGAATTTTCGTGCGTCCCGCGCAACAGATGAGCACGGAGGATCGCGTCCTGATCCAGTCGGTCGCGCGGCTGATCCTCAGCGATGCGCAAGGCACGCTTGCCGAGCAGGTCGTGCGGCGCAAGCCCGCCGATGCGTTGCCGTCGCGCTTCGCGCCCAGCCAGGTCGTGTACGAACCATCGCCGGTCGTTGCGCTCGGGGCGATTGCCGTGCAACACGACAACGGTCTCGGCGGGTTCTCAGAGGACGGACGCGAATACATCATCACCATCGACGCCGGACAGGTCACGCCGGCACCGTGGTGCAACGTGCTGGCCAATCCTCAATTCGGTTGCGTGGTCAGCGATAGCGGACTCGGTTATACGTGGGGCGAGAACGCGCACGAATTCCGGCTGACGCCGTGGCACAACGATCCGATTTCCGATCCATGCGGCGAGGCGTATTACCTGCGCGACGAAGACAGCGGGCGCGTGTGGTCGCCGACGTTGTTGCCATGCCGCGGCGAAGGCGCGTATCGCGTCCGCCATGGTTTCGGCTACACCGTGTACGAGCACATCGAGGACGGCATCGCGAGCGAGTTGTGGGTGTACGTCGCGATCGACGCACCGATCAAGTACGCAGTGCTGAAACTGCGCAACCTGTCCGGACGCGCGCGCCGCATCAGTGTGATCGGCTACGTGGAATGGGTGTTCGGCGACTTGCGCGAGAAGTCGCTGATGCATGTCGTGACCGAGCAGGACAAGGCCAGCGGTGCGTTGTTCGGGCGCAATCCGTACAACACCGAATTCGCCGGGCGCGTCGGCTTCTTCGATGTGGACGAGCGCTTGCGCAGCGTCACCGGCGACCGCGTCGAGTTCATCGGCCGCAACGGCAGCTTGCGCAATCCTGCCGCGCTCGGACGCGCGAAATTGTCCGGGCGCGTCGGTGCCGGTTTCGATCCGTGCGCGGCGATCGGCATCACCGTTTCGTTGATCGACGAGGTCGAACATTCCATCGTGTTCCGGCTCGGTGCGGGCCGCACCGATGCCGAAGCGCGCGCGCTGGTGCAGAAGCCGCGCGATGCCGAAGCTGCGCAGAAGGCGCTCGACGCCGTGCGCGCGCACTGGCGCGACATGCTCGGCACGGTGCAGGTGCAAACGCCCGACGCAGCAGTGAATGCACTCGCGAACGGCTGGCTGTTGTACCAGGTGATCGCGTGCAGGTTCTGGGGCCGCAGTGGCTTCTATCAATCGGGCGGCGCGTATGGATTCCGCGACCAGATCCAGGATGCGCTCGCGATGGTTCACGCCGCGCCGGAGCTCGTGCGTGCGCACCTGCTGCTTTGCGCCGCGCATCAATTCCCCGAAGGCGATGTGCAACATTGGTGGCATCCGCCGCAAGGCCGTGGCGTGCGCACGCATTGTTCCGATGATTACCTGTGGCTGCCGCTCGCGACATGCCGTTACGTGGAAGTGACCGGCGACCGGGGCATCCTCGATGCGCCCGCAACGCACGTCGAAGGCCGCGCGCTTGCCGCGGACGAAGAATCCTACTACGACATGCCGGTGCGTTCGGCGCAGGGCGAAAGCCTCTATCGTCATTGCGTGGAGGCGATCCAGCGCGGATTGTCGTTGCGCGGCGGAAACGGCTTGCCGCTGATCGGCAGCGGCGACTGGAACGACGGCATGAATCGCGTCGGCGCGGGCGGCAAAGGCGAGAGCGTATGGCTCGCGTTTTTCCTGTACGACGTGTTGATGCGATTCAGCGAAGTCGCGCGCCTGCACGACGATGCCGGTTTCGCCGAGCAATGCCTCGACGATGCCGAAAAACTGCGTGTCGCGATCGAAGCACAGGCATGGGATGGCGCGTGGTATCGACGCGCCTGGTTCGACGACGGGACACCCCTCGGCGCGAAGGGCAATGCAGAATGCGCAATCGATTCGATCGCGCAGAGCTGGTCGGTCCTGTCAGGCGCTGGCGATCCGCAACGTTCGCGGCAGGCGATGCAATCGCTTGACGCGCACCTGGTACATCGCGATACGAAGATCGTGCAGTTGCTCGATCCGCCATTCGATCGCAGCGCGACCCATGCAGCCGACTACCACGATCCCGGCTACATCGCCGCCTACGTTCCGGGCGTGCGCGAAAACGGTGGCCAGTACACGCACGCTGCGGTATGGGCGACGATGGCGTTCGCCCAACTCGGCGAAGCGAAGAAAGCCTGGGAATTGCTGGGCCTGATCAATCCGATCCACCACGGCGATTCGCCCGCAGCGATTGAAACCTACAAGGTCGAACCCTACGTCGTCGCGGCCGATGTCTATGCAGTTGCGCCGCACACCGGTCGTGGCGGCTGGACCTGGTACACCGGTTCGGCGGGATGGATGTATCGGCTGGTCGTCGAATCGCTGCTCGGCCTGCATCGCAAGGGCGACACCTTGCGCATCGCGCCGTGCATTCCCGCCGACTGGCCGGCATACGCGATGGATTACCGCCATGGCAAGGCGATCTATCGGATCAGCATTTCGCAAACTGCGACAGACGGCAGCGAAGGCAGCGTGACCGTCGATGGCGTCGAACAAACAGCACGCACGATCCAGCTGGTCGATGATGGACGCGAGCATCGCGTCGAAATACGACATCGCCAGCCTGGAGTCGTCACCTGACGACGCGACGCGTTTTCGACAAGCAGTAACAGTCGCGCCACCGAATGGAGTCCGATCGATGACCAGCATCAGCCCGCTTGCAGGAAAACCCGCACAACCCGCGCAGCTGGTCGATGTCGGCAAACTCGTCGATGCATATTACAGCGTGAAACCCGATTCGAAGAATCCCGCGCAATGCGTTGCGTTCGGAACGTCGGGGCATCGCGGCTCGTCGTTCGATGGCAGCTTCAACGAAAACCATATTCTTGCGATCGCGCAGGCGATCTGCGCGTACCGCGCGAAGCAGGGCATCGATGGGCCGTTGTTCATCGGCATCGACACCCACGCGTTGTCGCAGCCGGCGTACGAGACCGCGCTGGAAGTGCTGGCTGCAAACGGCGTGCAGGTGCTGACGTCGCAAGGTGGCGAATACACGCCGACCCCGGCGGTATCGCACGCGATCCTTTGCTACAACCGGGGCCGCAAGCAAGGATTTGCCGACGGCATCGTCGTTACGCCATCGCACAATCCGCCGGACAACGGCGGCTTCAAGTACAACACGCCGAACGGCGGCCCTGCCGATACCGATGTCACCAACTGGGTGCAGGATCGCGCGAACGCATCGCTTGAAGCCGGCCTCGGGGACGTGCGCCGGGTGCCGTTCAAACAGGCGCAGGATGCGTCCACAACCTGCGTGCACGATTACCTTGGTGCCTATGTCGCCGATCTCGGCAACGCAGTCGATTTCGATGCGATACGCGCATCCGGAATCCACATGGGCGTGGATCCACTCGGCGGCGCGGGCGTGCATTACTGGGCGCGCATCGCCGAGCAATACAAGGTCAATCTCGAGGTCGTCAGCGAGCAGGTCGATCCGCAGTTCGGCTTCATGACGCTCGACTGGGACGGCAAGATCCGCATGGATCCGTCGTCCAGTTACGCGATGCAACGATTGATTGCCATCAAGGACAAATACGACATCGCGTTCGCCTGCGATACCGATCACGACCGCCACGGCATTGTGACCCGCAGCGCCGGATTGCTGCCGCCGAACAACTACCTCAGTGTCCTGATCGACTATCTGTTCCAGCATCGGCCGCAATGGGCCAAGACTGCAGCGGTCGGCAAGACGGTCGTCAGCACATCGATGATCGATCGCGTGGTCGCGCGGCTTGGTCGTACGTTGTACGAGGTTCCGGTGGGCTTCAAGTGGTTTGTCGGTGGACTGTTCGATGGCTCGCTGGGTTTCGGTGGCGAGGAAAGTGCAGGCGCTGCATTCCTGCGCCGCGACGGCAGCGTGTGGACGACGGACAAGGATGGCATCGTGCCAGCGTTGTTGTCGGCCGAGATCACTGCGCGCGTTGGACGCGACCCCGGAGCGTTGCATGGAGACCTGTGCAACGCATTCGGCGAGATTTTTGCCGACCGATTGCAAGCCAACGCGAACGCGGCGCAGAGACAGGCGCTCGGGAAACTCGCGCCACAACAGGTCAGGCAAACGGAACTCGCCGGTGATCCCATCGATAGCGTGATCGACAAGGCGCCCGGCAACGGTGCAGCGATCGGCGGCATCAAGGTCAGCACGAAAAACGGATGGTTCGCCGCGCGTCCATCGGGGACCGAAGACATCTACAAGATCTATGCGGAAAGTTTTCGTGACGACCTGCACTTGCGGCGCATTCTCGAAGAGGCGCAAAGCATCGTCGATACCGCGCTGGCCGGTACATGATTGCGATCGCGGCGCAGTGTATCCGCTGTGCAATCATGTACGAACGCGCGGACGAATCACTCTGAGTATGGGACGCCTGCGTTCCGGGGATGCACGCATGGTCTCGCGCTGCGGATCATCTTTCGGTCAGGCAGGTCCGTTTTCGCGAGGGTACACTCGATGTCCGGTCATTCGGATCGGCAATGTCGGGAGGAGTCCGTATTACCTCCCTGACGCGCTTCCTGCCTGCATTTGCGAACGCCACCAAGCTCGGTTAGCTTGGCTTGCCTGGCGCAAGGCACCAGTCCCATTCGCATGGTTCAATCCATCGAATGCGCGGGCACAGGTAATGCAGTGATGCAACGAGGGTGTGTCGGAGAAATCGCGGTGTTGCAATGGCGCCATTTTCAAAATCCATCCATGGGAGATGTTTTGTGAAATCAATGCCGATCAACAATGCGCGTCGTGGCATGCCTGTTCTCAAGACCGTTCTTGCCACCGTCGTTGCCACTACCCTGTTGTTTGGCGCCGCAACGCAGGCAGCCAGTCTGTCCACCGGCGCGAATCGCCTGGCCGTGGCGGGCATGCCGGAAGCGGTTGCCTCCGGCCAGGCTGTCCGCATCGCGCCGATGGCGGAAATGCAGAGCCTGAAGTTCGCGCTCGTGTTGCCGCTGCGCAACGAAGCCGAGCTCGATGTGCTGCTCAAGCAACTTCAGGATCCGCACAGCCCGAACTTCCACCGTTATCTTTCGGTTGACGAATTCACCCAGCGTTTCAGCGCAACCCAAAGCGACTACGCTGAGGTCATTCGCTGGGCAAATGCAAATGGCCTCAAGGTCATCGAGACGACGCCGAATCGGCACGTGGTGAATGTAGAAGGATCGATCGCTGCGATCAATCGCGCGCTGCACGTGCAGATGGGCAACTTCAAGCACCCGACCGAAAACCGCACGTTCTTCGCGCCGGATCGCGAGCCCACGACCGACCTGCGCGTGCCGTTACTTGCGATCTCCGACCTGACCGACTACGCGCCGAAGATCAACCGCCTGCGCCACGGCAGCGATGTGGAACACATCAATGCCGTCACCAAGGTGCATGGTTCTGGCCCTGGCGGCGAATACCTGCCGAGCGACATGCGCAAGGTGTATTACGGCAGCGGTTCGCTGACCGGCACCGGCCAGACGGTCGGCATCTTCTCGTTCGACGGCTACAAGGCCGCCGACGTGACCCTGTTCTACACCAAGACCGGCATGACCTCGTCCGTGCCGATCCAGAACGTGTTGGTGAATGCTTACAGCGGTGCGTGCAGTGGCGGCTCGAAATGCGATGACGGCGAGCAGATCCTCGACATCGTCAACGTGATCGGCATGGCGCCCGGCTTGAGCAAGGTGCAGTTCTACGAAGGCACAAGCGCCACCAACATCCTCAACAAGATGGTCAGCGACAATACCTCGAAGGTGATCAGCTGCTCGTGGGGTGGCGGCGGTTTCAGCAACAAGACCGACGATGCGATCTACAAGCAGATGGCCGCGCAGGGACAGACCTTCCTCAACGCGACCGGCGATGATGGCGCTTACAACTCCAGGACCTGGATCGCGCCATCGGCGGATGCGAACATCGTCGATGTCGGCGGCACCGTGCTGGTCACCTCCGCTCCCGGCGGCTCATGGGTTTCGGAAACGGGCTGGCCTTACAGCGGCGGCGGGTTCTACAGCAAGGCGGGCGAATCCACGCCTGCCTACCAGAAACTTGCCGGCGTGCTCACGACCGCGAACAAGGGATCGACGACCTATCGCAACGATCCGGACGTGTCGGCCGAAGCGGACTTCGACAATCCCACCGTCAGCAACGGCCAGTTCCAGACCGGCTACGGAGGTACCAGCTTCGCCGCGCCGCGTATCGCCGGCCTGCTCGCACTCGCCAACCAGAAGTCCGTCGCCGCCGGCCACGGCACCGTCGGCTTCGTCAACACCAAGCTGTACAACATCGCGCTCGGCAGCGGCTACCACGGCGATTTCCACGACGTCACCAGCGGCAACAACAAGCCCGATCTTGGTAGCGGCGCGGGCTTCAACGCCGTCGCCAACTTCGACCTCGTCACCGGCTGGGGCAGCCCGATCGGTGTCGCATTCATCAATGCGCTGACAGCGCCATGATGCGATGCGTGGGTTAAACCTGTAGAGATTGATGAAGTGGACGGATTTCATCCGGCCTACATCACTCACGGTTTCTCATCCTCCATGAACGGATACTGGTAGCTCGTAG
This sequence comes from Lysobacterales bacterium, assembly GCA_038226665.1. Lineage (GTDB taxonomy): Bacteria > Pseudomonadota > Gammaproteobacteria > Xanthomonadales > Xanthomonadaceae > SZAS-103. The sequence goes on from JBBRQI010000004.1 coordinate 91,170, forward strand.
CCGGCACGAAGGTTTCCTTGATGCTGCGCGGATTGATCCAGCGGAGCAGGTTGAGGATCGAGCCGGCCTTGTCGTTGGTGCCGGACGCGCGGCCGCCACCGAACGGCTGCTGGCCGACGACTGCGCCAGTGGGCTTGTCATTGATGTAGAAGTTGCCGGCCGCGTTGCGCAAGCGTTCGAGGCCTTGTTGGATTGCGTAGCGATCCTGCGCGAAGATCGCGCCGGTCAATGCATACGGGCTGGTGCGATCGACGATGTCGAGCGTCTCGCTCCATTTCATTTCATCGTATACGTGCAGCGTGAGCACCGGCCCGAACAATTCGTCGCACAGCGTGCGGTATGCGGGATTGGTGGTGACGATCACGGTGGGGCGCACGAAGTAGCCGACCGAATCGTCGTACTGGCCGCCGACGAGAATCGATGCGTCGCCGGATGCTTTTGCTTCGTCGATCGCCGCCTTCTGCGTCTTGAAGCTCGATGCGTCGATCACCGCGCCCATGAAGTTTCCGAAGTCGGCGACGTCGCCCATCTTGATGCTCTCGACCTGCGCGACCAGCATGTCCCTGACCTTCGGCCACAGGTTGCTCGGCACGTACACGCGGCTCGCGGCGGAACATTTCTGGCCCTGGTATTCGAACGCGCCGCGAGTGATCGCGGTAGTCAGCGCAACGGCGTCTGCGCTCGGATGCGCGATGATGAAATCCTTGCCGCCGGTTTCGCCGACTAGGCGCGGGTAACTGGTGTACTTGTCGATGTTGTCGCCGACCGTGCGCCACATCTGGTGGAACACTTTCGTCGAGCCGGTGAAGTGGATGCCGGCGAGGTGCTTGCTGTTGAGCACCGGATTGCCGATGTCGCCGCCTTGGCCGGTGACGAGGTTGATCACGCCGTCGGGCAGGCCGGCTTCCTTGAACAATTTCATCAGGAAGTGCGCGCTGTAGACTGATGTGCTCGCCGGTTTCCAGAGCACGGAGTTGCCGCACAGCGCGGGCGCGGTCGGCAGGTTTCCGGCGATCGAGGTGAAGTTGAACGGAGAGACTGCGAACACGAAGCCTTCGAGCGGGCGATGTTCGAGGCGATTCCAGATGCCCGGCGAACTCTGCGGCTGCTCGCGCAGCAGTTGTTCGTAGAACGCGACGTTGAAGCGGAAGAAGTCGATGAGTTCGCACGCGCTGTCGATCTCGGCCTGGTGGCAGGTCTTGCTCTGGCCGAGCATCGTCGATGCGTTCAACACATCGCGATACGGACCCTGCAGCAATTCGCCGGCTTTCAGGAACACCGCAGCGCGCGCTTCCCACGGCAGGTTCGCCCAATCCTTCTGCGCGCGCACCGCAGCGCGGATCGCCATCTGCACTTCGGCTTCGCCGCCCTGGTGGAAATCGGCGAGCACGTGCGCGTGCCGATGCGGCATCACCGAATGGCCGAGCTTGCTGGTGCGCACGTCCTTGCCGTCGATGACGAGCGGAATCTCGATTTTTTCAGCCGACATTTCCGTGAGCTTTTTCTTGAGGCTCGCGCGTTCCGGCGATCCTGGCGCGTAGCCTTTCACCGGCTCATTGAGTGGAGTCGGAACTTTCGAGATAGCGAGGGACATGGGTGGCTCCTGGGGAAGGCCGCCATTGTAAACCGCAGCCACCTCGCGCCGGACTGCTGTTCAAGTGGTTTGCATGGGCGGATCAGCGGGAGATCGTTCGCGATCGACCTGGATTCGCGTTGTGCGTAAGCGAGCCAGAACCATCGCAGGTCTCTGTAGCCTTGCCAGTCTTGAGCCGTGCCGCGCACGCAGTTACGGCCTCGGATCGGTACCGGAGACCTTGTCCGCAAGGCGCACCATCGCGGTTGCCGCGCTGACGAATTCCGACGGCATCATCACGATGGTCATCGTGTTTTGCTCGGCGCCGACTTCGGTCAGCATCTGCATCCTGCGCAATTCGATCGCCATCGGCGTCTGCGCCATCTTGGTGGCCGCTTCGGTCAGTTTCAGGGCGGCTTCGAATTCGGCTTCGGCCTTGATGATGCGCGCGCGCTTCTCTCGGTGTGCTTCTGCTTCCTGCGCCATCGCGCGCTGCATCGTCTTGGGAATTTCCACATCCTTGATCTGCACGCGATCAACCGCCACGCCCCAGGGTTCGGTGACCTTGTCGATGACCTCGCCCAGCATGTGCGAGAGTTTCTCCTGCTCTTTCAGGAGTTCGTCGAGGGAATGCTGGCCGATCACGCTGCGCAGGGTCGTCAGCGCGGTCTGGCGCACGGCATCTTCATAGGAAGCGACCTGCACGATCGCGTTCTCGGGATTGACCACCCTGAACCAGACCACGGCGCGTACCTTCACAGGCACGTTGTCATTGGTCATCGTTTCCTGCGGTTCGATGTCCTGGGTGATGACGCGGATGTCGATTACCATCATGCGGTCGAAGACCGGCACGATCCAGGTCAGGCCCGGCTCGCGGATGCCATGGAAACGACCAAGCCGGAACACCAGCCCGCGCTGGTACTGCTGCAACACACGCAGGCCAGAGAGGACAATCATGATGAGGAAAACAACAGGAATGAGGAATGGCATGCGGCACTCCCTGCGGGCGGTGCCCGCGAAGTGCACGGAGTGTAGCGCGATCCGCCGGGAAGCTCCGTCCGTGCTCAGGCGGCGCTCTTCAGGCGTTGCCTATCCTGTCGGGTGCGGAGCTCGACGCCCGGTGGAAAGCGCGATGGAGCGACGCGCTCCCGATCATGCCGCGACCGTGTCCCGCGAGCTGACGATCCTGAGCTGGCGGTTGTCGATCAATGCCTGCGAGCCAGCCTGCAGGCTTTGCAACAGGCTGGTGCGATCGCTGTTTTCGGTCGGGCGCAGGACGGCCCAGCCGTCGCGGCCGTTGTTCTTGACCCAGTACAGCGCGGCGTCGGCCAGTTCCACGGTCTGTTCCCAGCCCAGCTCGTACGGGGCATCGCGGAACAACGGATATTCGGCAAGGCCGATCGAACACGTCAGTGCCACGCGCACGCTCTCGCCGAGCTCGAACGCATGTTCGGCAACCTTGCAGCGGATGCGTTCGCCAAGCCCCGACACCGCCTGGCGCGGCATCGGCCGGAACACGAGCAGGAATTCCTCGCCGCCCCAACGCACGACGTAATCGCCGGTCTGCACGAGGTCGGTCAACACCCGGGCGAACATCTGCAATGCGCGGTCGCCGAACTTGTGCCCGTAGGTATCGTTGATGCGCTTGAAATGATCGATGTCGACGATCGCGAACACCAGCGCTTGTTCGTTGTCGCCCGAACGCAGTTGTTCGCGATCGTAGAACGCGAGGTCGATGGGCAGCTGGCTGGCGAGGTAGCGGCGATTATGCAGGCCGGTGAGCGGATCGGTCTGGCTCGCGTGCGCGAGCTGGAGATTGACGATGCGCAGCGATTCGTTCGCGCGACGTCGCGCCAGCGCATTGGCGATATGGAACGATACGAAGCTCAACAGCTCCTCGTCACGCGCGCTGTACTGGTATTCGCGATCGTAGGTCTGCACGGTGATCAGGCCGATGGTCTTGCCGTTGAGCGTCAGCGGCACGCCGAGCCAGGATGTGGCCGCGCCACCGAACAACTCGAATTCGCCAGCCGCTTCCATGGCCCGGAGGGCTGCCACTTGCTTGCGCAACGGCTTGCCGGTACGGATGACGTATTCGCTCACGCCATGCCCGTACTTGCGCGATGCATAGCGTTCCTGCTGTTTCTCGTCGATGCTGAACGGGAAATCGATTTCCTCGCCGTTCTCCGAGAGCAATCCAACGTAGAAATTCCGCGCATCCAGCAGTTCGCTGACGATGCCGTGGATCGCACGGTAGAAACCATCCATGGTTTCGCTGGTGTTCTCGACTTCGGCGATGCGGAACAGCGCGGCCTGCAGGCGTTCGCCTTGCATGCGCTCGGAGATTTCCTGGCGCAAGGCCAGCGTGCGTTCGGCGACGCGACGTTCCATTTCCTCGGCTGCCTCGCGGCGTGCGAGCGTGGTCAGGATGTTTTGCGCGAGGTAGGCGAGCAAGGTCTGGTCGTCGTAGCTGTAGCGGATCGCCGGATCGTAACTCTGCACGACGACCGCGCCACGCACCTGGCCGTTCTCGATCATCGGCACGCCAAGCCAGTCCTCGCTTTTCGGGCCGACCACGTCGTCGCGCACGAGTTTCAATTGTTCGCGCAGCGCATTGCCCGGGCCGTGCCTCGGCAAGCCCTTGCGCAGGATTGCCAGCGTCAGCGAATTGCCCATGGTGGCCATATCGATGGCTTCGTCGGGCTTCCGCGCATTGCGATCAACGCTGTCGGCGAAATAGATGAAGCGCATCGTTTCGGGTTCGGCGGTGTAGCGGACGATGTAGAAGTTTTTCGCATACATAAGCCGGCCGACGATCTGATGCAGCTCGGCCAGCACGTCGGCCGTTTCGCGATTCGAACTCGCGCAGTCGCTGATCGCGAACAGCGCGCGTTGCAGGCGTTCTGCGCGGGCGAGGCGTTCGACATCCGTGCGCAGGCGCTCGGTCTGCAGCATCGAGTCGCAACGCAACGACAGCAGGTTCAGCGCCTCGTGCCATTCGGCCTGGCGTTGCGGGCTGGCGAGCGCATCGCGCACGCGGCGATACAGCAGAATCGCCCACGGATGGTTGCTGCGGGTCAGCGGGAAAGCGCCCTCGATGCAGTCACCGTCGCTGCTGTCCTGTTCGACCATGCCGCCACGATGACGCGCACGCGTGAGCAGGGATTCGAAGGAATGCCCGATCGGTCCCGGCGGATACGATTGCTCGGAATTTTCCTGGCCCGGCTCGGTGTTCCAGGCCAGTTGCACCCACTCGCAGCCCAGCGTGCGCAGGTGCCGTACTGCCGTTCCGGCAAGGCCGTACATGTCCTGGCTCCCGAGCAGGGAGCGGAAGAAGGACTCGGTTTCACGCACCATTTGCGGCTGCTGGGACATCGGCCTCGACGTCTTGAAATCCAAAAGTCAGTGTAGCAGCCGGATGCGGTTATCCGCCCGCCAGTCCCGTGCGGAACGACCTTTCAGCGATTGACCCGCTGTTATCTCTGGCTATCCGTGCAAAGCCGTCCGGCTAAGGCGGGTGATCCATGCATACATCGCCGTGATGGCCACCACGAAGGCGATGCCGCCGACCCAGACCGCAGGCGCAAAGCCGAGCAGCCACGGCTTGTTCGCGAAATCGTCACTCATGAGCGACAGCGGAAAATCGTGGTTCGAGAAACCGAGTTGCTCCGAGAAGCCGACCAGGGCCGCCACCAGCACGCCGATCAAGCCTTCACCGACGATCATGCCCGATGCGAGCAGCACGCCAAGCTGCTTGGTCGATTCGGGGTTCTTCGAGGTGCGATCCGCATTGCGGTCGAACCACCAGCCAATGACCGCGCCGACAACCACCATCAGCGTGCTCTGGGTCGGCAGGTAGATGCCGAGACCGACCGCGAGTGGCGCGAGATGCACGGACTTCGTGGTGTTCCGCAGGATGATGTCGAGGATGATCGCGGCGACGCCGATGCCGGCGCCGATCTCGATCAGGCTCCAGTCGATGTGGTTGGTGATCACGCCATTCGCAAGCGCCGAGATCAGGCCGGCCTGCGGAGCCGCAAGCGCGTGCGCAGGATCGGCTCCCGGCGCGCCGGTGAATCCGTACGCACGATTGAGCAGGTCGAGGATGGGCGGAATGATCGCAGCGCCGGCCAGCACGCCGATCACCAGCGCCCATTGCTGCTTCGCCGGCGTGGCATCGACGAGTTGCCCGGTCTTGAGATCCTGCAGGTTGTTGTTCGCGATCGCCGCGACGGTGAACACGATCGAGGTGACGAACAGAGCGAACGCAACCAATGCATTCTGGCTGTCGGCAGGCAGCGACCCGCGGACACCCACCACCAGCAGCAATGCGGCGCCGATCACGACGATGATGCCGATGCCCGACAACGGGCTGTTCGACGAACCGATCAGGCCGGCCATGTAACCGCAGACCGCAGACACGAAGAAGCTCATCAGCACGATGAAGACGACGCCACCACCGACCAGCAGCCACAGATGGTCGCCCAGGCCGTGGCCGGCTGTGGTCGCGAAATTCCACAGGAGGTATCCGATCGGGAACATGCAGGCGAGGCTGATCAGGCCGACCTGGCCGATCGGGATATCCTGCTCGGTGCGCGGCAACGAACCGGCATTGCCAGCTGCGCGAACGCGCGACGCCGCCATCGCCGAGGACAACCCGCTCGCAACGGGCTTGACCAGCTTCAACAAGGTCCAGATCGCCGCGACGCCGATCGTGCCGGCACCGACGAAACGCACCTTGTGGCTCCACGTCGCGCCTGCGAGATCGGCGATTGCAGCGCCGGTGCCAGGATCGAGTGCGGAAAAATGCGGGACGCCCCAGCCCCAGCCGATCAACGCCCCCACCAGCATCGCGATGCCGACCCACAGGCCAACCAGGTGACCGATCCCGAACAGCGCAAACGACAGCAAGAAATCGAAACCGGTCACGCCGCCCCCGGCATCTGCGCCGCTGCTGCCGACGCGAAAATACTTCACGACATCGCCCGCGAAGACCCGCGTCGCAACAATCAATGCGAATGCTGCCGAAGCGATCGAACCCCACACGACCGCGAGCAGCCCGGCACGGTTTTCTGCGGCTGCGGTCGCTGAATGGCCTTCTTCACCGGCCCCAACTTTCAGCACCTCGGCGCAAGCCAGGCCTTCCGGATATGGCAGGTCTGAGTTGGTCACCAGCGCGCGCCGCAGCGGGATCGAATACATCACGCCGAGGATGCCGCCGAGCGCGCAGACCGAGAACGATTCCCAGTAGGGGAATGCCTGCAACCAATCGGACTTGCCGGACCACCAGCCGATCATGATCAGGCCCGGCAGCACGAAGATGATCGACGACAGCGTGCCGGCCGCCGAGGCCACGGTCTGCACGATGTTGTTTTCCTGGATCGTCGCGTCCTTGAAGTAGCGCAGGATCGCCATCGAAATGACCGCTGCGGGAATCGAGGTCGCGAAGGTTAGTCCGGCCTTGAGTCCGAAATAAACGTTCGCGGCGGTGAACAGAAGTGTGATGACGATGCCGATGACGATTCCGCGGAGAGTGAACTCCTTGCGCGGCGTTGCATCGATCGGTGGCGCAGTGTTCACGGCTAGGCTGGGCATCGTCGGTTCCGGGATTCGTCGGCAGGACGCGCCGTGGCGCGCGGTCAGGTTGCGAACATAGCAAATCGGCACAAATGACGCGCACACTGTCTTGCGCGACGGCGTCAACCGCAGGTCGTTGGCGTACGTTGGAGTTCGGAGGATTAGACCGAGGCGACGCCATGAGTCCGACCATCAAGTCCGTGATCGCTGCTTTTTTCGTGCTGCTGGTCGCTTTCCGCCTGCTCGAACTGCTGCGGCCACAGGCGCAGCGGTTGCGAATACTGCGTCGCGGGTTCTGGACCGATCTCAGCTATTGGGCGTTCACGCCGCTGCTTGCGCGCGCAGTGACCGGCGTCAGCGTGGCGATCGTGCTGGTTCCGGTCGCCTATGCGATCTACGGCAGGATCGACCGCGATCTGATCATGCACGGATACGGCCCGGTGTCGCGCCTGCCGCTATGGGCCCAGGGAATCGGCATCCTGCTGGTCGGCGAAGTGATCGGTTACTGGATGCATCGCTGGTTCCACACGTCGCGACTGTGGAAGTTCCACGCCGTGCATCATTCGTCGGTCGACCTCGACTGGCTGTCGTCGGTGCGCCTGCATCCGGCCAACGACGTGGTGATGCGGATCGCATCGACCTTGCCGATTCTGGTGCTGGGTTTCGCGCCGATCGCGGTGGCCGGTGTCATGCCGATGCTGACCTTGTTCGCGATCCTGCTCCACGCAAACGTCGATTGGGACTGGGGACCGCTGCGCGGCGTGATCGCGTCGCCGCGCTTCCATCGCTGGCACCACACCGATGAAGCAGCTGGACGCGACAAGAATTTCGCGGGATTCCTGCCGGTGCTGGACAAGATCTTCGGCACCTACTACATGCCGAACGACGCGCGGCCGACCTCGTTCGGGACCACTACGCCGGTGCCAAGCGACTTGCTGCGGCAGCTCGCATTTCCGTTCCGGGTTACAAGGACTTAGGAAGTCCACACAGGCACCCGCCCGATTGCTGCCGACCTACACGGATTTAGGATGTGCACACAGGCGCCGGGAGCGCTTGCCGTCGACCTACACGGATGTAGGAAGTGCATACCAGGCGCCGGGAGCGCCTGCCGCCGGCGCGACCAGCGGTAGCTTCGCCGCGCTGCGCGGCACGTCTGGAGGCCACGAGGCGAGTCGCGCGTGCCAGAATCGGCGTCGAATCGTCTGTCGACGCAACCTGCACGGAGCAATCCATGAACCCCGCCGAAGAAACCAACCTGCGCGCCGAGGTCACCGTGCTGCGCGAACTCATGAAGTGCCTGATCGGCATGTTGCCCAACGACAAGGCCATCACCGATGCGCTCGACGCGACTTCGAAGCGCGTCGTCGAACTCGCCCCGCAATACACGCAGGAACGCGTGTCGTTGCAGCGCGCGATCAACCTCATCGCTCCGCTCGCAATTCCGCGGCGCGCCTCGTCGTCCTCGACTCTTCTCGACGACGACGACTGATCGTTCAGCGGGATTTGACGGTTACGACGCCGCGCCGGCTGCAGCATCGAGACACCTCACGGCGCGAATTGCAGCCGCGCCAATTCCGCGTACAAACCGCCTTGCGCGACGAGTTCCGCATGCGTGCCCTCGGCGACGATGCGACCGTGGTCGAGCACGACGATGCGATCCGCACGCAGCACGGTCGCCAAACGATGCGCAATCACCAATGTCGTGCGGCCTTCCATCAGTCGTTCAAGCGCCTGCTGGATTGCGCGCTCGCTTTGGGCGTCGAGCGCGCTGGTGGCTTCGTCGAGCAGCAGGATCGGCGCGTCTTTCAGCACCGCGCGCGCGATCGCGAGACGCTGCTGCTGTCCTCCAGACAAGCGCGCGCCTTTCTCGCCGAGAAAACTTTTGTAACCTTCCGGCAATGCGCTGAGGAATTCGTGCGCCTCGGCATTGCGCGCTGCAGCGATGACGTCCTCTTCGCTTGCCTCAAGGCGTCCGTAGCGGATGTTCTCCAGCGCGTCGGCACCGAAAATCACCGGGTCCTGCGGAACCAGTGCGATGCGTTCGCGCAATTGCCTCGGATCGAGATCGCGCAGATCGATTCCATCGACGCGGATCGCGCCTGCGTCGGGATCGTGGAACCGCAGAAGCAACTGCAGCGCCGTGCTCTTGCCAGCGCCGGACGGGCCGACCAGCGCGATGGTTTCGCCGGGCCGCACGCTCAATGAGAAATCCTCGAGCGCCGCAGTGTCCGGTCGCGCGGGATAGTGGAAGCGCACATGCTCGAACGCGATCGCACCGACCGGATGCGCGCTGGTCGCTGTTGGCAATGTTTTCGGATTTGCAGGCGCGGCGATGCGCGGCACTTCGGCGAGCAGCTCGTTGATCCGCGCCATGCCGCCGCCGGCGCGCTGCACTTCGGCCCAGACTTCGCTGAGCGCGCCGACCGAGCCTGCGCCGAACACCGCATAAAACACGAACTGGGTCAGCGTGCCTGCGCTCATGCCGCCGCTGATCACATCGTGCGCGCCGATCCACAGCACGCCGGTGATCGCGCCGAACACCAGCATGATCACCGATGCGGTCAGCGTCGCCTGCATGCGCACACGCCGGCGCGCAGCGCGATACGCGTTCTCGACCGCACCTGCGAAACGCCCGCTCTCGTGCGTTTCGCGCGCGTAACTCTGCACGGTATGCATCGCGTTGAGCGTTTCTCCGGCACGTGCGTTGGCATCGGCGATGCGATCCTGGCTGTTGCGCGACATCCCGCGCACGCGCCGGCCGAACAGCACGATCGGCAGGATCACCAGTGGAATCCCGATCGCCGCGAAACCTGCAAGGCGCGGACTCGTCACGGTGAGCATCGTCGCTGCACCAATGATCGTGATCGCGCTGCGCAAGGCGATCGACATGCTCGACGCGACGACGGTACGCAACAGTTCGGTGTCGGCCGACAAACGCGAAACAAGCTCGCCACTGCGCGTGCGCTCGAAAAACGCCATGTCCAGGCGCATCAGGCGGTCGTAGAGATTGCGGCGCAGGTCGGCGATCACGCGTTCGCCTAGAAGGCTCACGCAATAGAAACGGCCTGCAGTCGCGAACGCGAGCACCAGCGCGACAGCGAGCAGCAACAGGAACCAGCGATCGACCGAACCGCTTTGCGCGTGGCTGAAGCCGCGGTCGATCATGTAACGCACCGCAACCGGCAGCGTCAGCGTCGAAGCCGACGACAGAGCGAGGAAGCCGAGCCAGCCCGCGATCAGCTTCGGATAGCGCCGCACATACGGCCATAGCGCGCGCAATGGCTGCAGGTTCGTGCGCGCTGGCGCGGCATTTGCAGAGGATGTCGATTCGTCCGCAGGTTGATTCATTCGCTCGCTTCCGTGAGGCATGCGTGGCCACGAGTGGCGTCGCGCAGCGCGTTTTGCAAGGCCACGACGCGATCGCGACGCAATTCGATCGCGAAGTGCAGGCCATCGCCGGTGAACGTTTCCGCGCGTTTTTCCGCGCCGAATTGCGCGATGAGCTGATGCACCGTACCGATATGCTCGAAACCGCAGGCGATCATGACCTGCCCCAGTTCGATCAGCGGGATTTTTTCTGCGGCGCGCAGGCATTCGGACGCCGCGCCGGCGTATGCGCGCACGAGTCCGCCCGCGCCGAGCTTGATGCCGCCGAACCAGCGCGCGACGACCACCATCACGCGATCGCATTGCTGGCCATCGATCGCCGCCAGGATCGGCCGGCCTGCGGTGCCGGACGGCTCGCCGTCGTCGGATGATCTGTATGCGCCGCCGATGCGATACGCCCAGCAGTGATGGTTTGCATCGGCTGCACGCACTGAAGCGAGATACGAAGGCGCGTCTTCTGCGCTGTCGAGCGCGATCGCCTGCGCGAGAAAGCGGCTTTTCCTGACGATCGATTCGAAGCGCGCAGGCGCAGCCAGCGTCGACAGGATCATCGGGCTGTCTTCGCCTGAAAGTGCATTTGACAACACCGCCTTCAATGCAGCAGTGGAATCAGGTCGTCAGGAATGTCCGCGCCCGGATAACGCAGGCGAAAACGCCGCAGGCTTTCGCGCGCGCCATCGCCATCGGCAGCTTTCACGCGTGCGCGGATGCGTTGAATCCATTGCGTTGGCGAGAGCTTTGCGTCGTCATCGACGGATGGAAGCATCGCGCCTTCGTCTTTGGCGCGCCTGATCCGGTTGCCGGTCACTTCAACGCGATCGAGTGATTTGTCCTTCTGCGCATCGGCTGCACGCGCAGCACCCGATGCAGCCATGTCGGATTCCGCTACAGTGGATTTCAACGCGTTCGATGCAGTCTTGCCGAGCGCAGGCTGGTCGCGTGCGGCGCCACCGGCAGCTACGGGTGATGCAGGTGTAGCGATGGATGCTGCGGCTGCGGCATCGCGGCGCGCGGCGTAACCCTGGTCGACCTTGTGTTCCTGGCGTTGATCGACGGCCTGCGCAGGCGGTGGCGGGGCAGGCGGCGCTGGCGGCACCGACATTGGCGCCGTGTCCTCCATCACGACCGGCGACATCGGTGCCGGTGTGGACTGCATTCGCGGCGGTATCGGGGTTGGCGGCGGCGGTGGTCCATTGACACTTGGGAATGCCTGCGGTGCGGATTTGGCCGCAGACAAACTGCCAATCACTAGCCCCGCACGCCCGGGCATCTGCTTCGGTGGCACTGCTTCGACCGGCGCAGCGTTCATCGGCGCAGCGGACTGGATCGGACCAGCGGACTGGGCCGAATCCATATTTCCGGCCGGTGCCACCGCGTCGGTAGCCGCTTGCGGCTCGACCTGGTCTTTCATCGCTGCAGGTGCTGCTGTATTTGCCGGCACGGACGCTGGTGCCGCGCTTTCTGTCTCGGCAGGTGGCGTGTACACCGCGTCCTGGCCAGGCGTATGTGTTTTCACGAACAGACCGAGCGCGAGCAACGCGCTAGCCGCGGTGCCGAATCCGACCAGCCAGCGCCGGTCGCGCTTGCGCGGTTGGGCGAGGTGCACTGCACGGCGCGCGGCGCCGAGGATGCGCGCGTCGAGTTCCGGCGGCGGCGCGCCCACGGGCAGGCTGCGCAGCGCACGCGCGAGTACACGCTCAGCTTCGTCGAGCGGTTCCGGCGGCGGCATCTGCGGCGGTAGCGGCGGTTGCGTCATGAGCCCAGCCTCGTGCGCAGTTTGTCCATGGCGTAGCGCAAACGGGATTTCACGGTTTCGCGTCCGACTCCTGTGATCTGGGCAATTTCCTCCAGCCCAAGTTCCTGATCCAGCCGCAACAACACCGCTTCGCGTTGCTCCGGCGGCAATTCCTCAAGTGCAAGCTGCAATTGCCGACGTTGCTCGAACTCGGACAACGCGCGATCGGGCGTGGAAGGATCGGGTTCGCGTTCGGCGCGTTCGGCGCCATCCTCGACGAAGGTCCCATGCCGGCCCTGCGCGCGCCAGTGATCGGTGAGGCGGTTGCTGGCGATCTGGTACAGCCAGGTGGTGAAGCGCGCATCCGGGCGATAGCGCTCGCGCGCCGCGATCAGGCGACTCCAGACATCCTGGAAACACTCCTCGGCGAGCGATGGCTGGCGCAGATGCCGCACAAGGTATCGGAACAGCCCACCGCGATGCCGCGCGTACAGCGTCTCGAACGCACCCACGTCGCCGCGGCCATAAGCGAGCATCAGGGATTCGTCCGTGGGTTCGGCATCCATGCGCGACAGCGTACGTGATGTTGTCGCTCTTGCGCATCCTGCGAAGCGCAAGGATGCGCGACGCGCGTAAGGCAGGATGCCGTGAGCGACCGCATCCCGTGGGCGACGATCGCGATTTCCACGCAATGCGCCGGCATTGCTATGCTCCGTCCAGGCAGGCAGTTTCGTGGTGACATGCAACGATCCCCGCACATCAGAGTCACTTTCCCCGAGCCGATCGCGGCTTTGCCGCTGCCTGGGGCCGGGCCGATGCGGGACCTCGGCTTCGCGCTTGCCGAGCGCGCGCGCGCCATACCGAGTTTCCGCCAGCTCGCACTGGCGTGGAGCCAGGGCGGCGAACGCGTCGATTGGCGCAGCGGCCCGCTGTCGCCCGAAGTCGATGGCGCGTTGGATCGCGCGGTCGCGCATCCGGATGGGCTGGTCGCAACGCACCCGCGCTGTACGACCATCGCATGGCGTGTCGAGCACGCCGACAGCTGGTTCGCGCTGGCGATCGAAACAGACCCCTCCGGATTGCAGCACGACTGGAGCCTGCTGATCGACCGCACTCACTTGTTCGGGGCATCGCTGCTCGAGCGCACCCATCTCGGTGCGCGGGTGCAGCGGTTGCAGAAGGCCGAACAGCTGCAGAGTGCGTTGTATGCGATCGCCGACATGGCCAGCGCGCAGATGGAAATGCCGAAGATGCTGCGCGGCCTGCACCAGATCGTCGCCGGCCTGATGTACGCCGAGAACTTTTTCATCGCCCTCTACGACGAGGACAAGGACAGCCTGCGGTTCCTGTATTTCGCCGACACCCTGGACCAGTACGAAGCCGATCCGGACATGGAGATACCGCTCGAAGCGCTGCCGAACAGTCTGACGGTGGGGTTGATCCGCCACGGCCACGCGCTGATGGGGCCGTCGGACACGATCCGCGACCAGCTCGGCATGGAGTACGACGACGAGCACGGTCCCGAAAGCACTGCGTGGCTCGGCGTCCCGATGCTCAGCGACAACAAGGTGCGTGGTGCGATCGTGGTGCAGAGCTACGACGCGAACGTCGGATACGACGACGAGGATCGCGCGCTGCTCACTTATGTCGCGCAGCACATACTCACCGCGCTGGAGCGCAAGCAACAGCAATCCGAACTCGAACGCCGCGTATTCGAACGCACCCGCGAACTGGCGATGGCGAACCTCGAGCTGCGCTCGGAGGTCGTCGAGCGCGAGCATGGTGAGCACCTGCAGCGCGCGCTGTACCGCATCGCCGAGCTCTCGATCGCAGCCGACACGCTCGAGGAGTTCTATGCGACCGTGCACAAGGAAGTCGACGAACTGTTGTACGCGCGCAATTTCTACATCGCCTTGCTGTCCGAGGACGGCGACGAGCTCGAGTTCCCGTATTCGGTGGACGAACGCGATGTGATCAGGCCGCGCCGCAAGCTCGCGCGTGGATTGACGGAATACGTGTTGCGCACCGGGCGCGCGTTGCTTGCCGACCGTGCCGCGACAGACAAACTCGCGAGGGCCGGCGAGGTGCAGACGGTCGGTACGCGTTCGGTATGCTGGCTCGGCGTGCCGTTGCTGCGCGACGAGCGTACCGTCGGCGTGATCGCCGTACAGAGCTATTCGCATGACATCCTGTTCAGCGATCGCGACCAGGAATTGCTGACCTTTGTGTCGTTCCACATCGCGAGTGGACTTCTGCGCAAGCGCGCGCAGGACAACCTGAAAGCCGCGTACGCCGAGCTTGAGCGCCGCGTCGAGGAGCGCACGCGCGAGCTCGCGAACGCCAACCGCAAGCTGCGCGGCCAGATCGCCGAGCGCGAGCGCGCCGAGGAATCGCTGACCCACCAGGCGCTGCACGACGCGCTCACCGGATTGCCGAATCGCACGCGCCTGCTCGATCGCATGCAACGCGCGATGGCCGCGTACCAGCGTGATCCGGAGCATGGTTTCGCGGTGTTGTTCCTCGATCTCGATCGTTTCAAAGTCGTCAACGACAGCGTCGGCCACCTCGTCGGCGACGAATTGCTCAAGCAGGCCAGTCGCCTGATCGCCGGCGCGGTGCGTTTGCCGGATACCGTCGCGCGCCTCGGTGGTGACGAATTCGCAGTGCTCGTCGAGGACATCGCGAGTACGAGCGATGCCTGCGATGTGGCGGACAGGATCATCAGCGCGCTGAGCGCGCCGATCAACGTCGCGGGCAAGGAATTGTTCACCTCGGCGAGCGTGGGCATCGCCTTGGCCGGCGCGCAATACCAGCGTCCGGAAGAATTGCTGCGCGATGCGGACGTCGCGATGTACCGCGCGAAAAACAAGGGTCGCAATCGCTACGAACTGTTCGATGAGGCGCTGCGTTTCGAGGCCTTGCGCGTGCACGACCTCGAAAGCGACCTGCGGCGCGCGATCGCGGCAGGCGATTTCGTCCCGTATTTCCAGCCGATCGTGCGCTTGTCGGATCGTTCGACCATCGGATACGAGGCCTTGCTGCGCTGGCGACATGAGCAGCGCGGCGTGTTGTTGCCGCTGGATTTCCTCAATGTCGCCGAGGACAGCGGCCTGATCGAACAGATCGACTGGCTGATGTTCGAGGAGACCTGCCGTCGCTTCAAGACGATCGCCAGAGACAACCAGTACATCAGCATCAATGTATCCCCGCGGCACTTCCGCACGCCCGACCTCGCGCCGCGCCTGCTCGGTCTTGCGCGGCACCACGGAATCACCCCGGGATACCTGCGCATCGAATTGACCGAAGGCGCGTTGCTCGACAACTCGCAATTGGTGCTCAACACCCTTGAACAGTTGAGCGATGGCGGAATCACTGCGCAACTGGACGATTTCGGCACCGGATATTCCGCGCTGTCGTACCTGCATCGTTTCCCCATCAAGGCGCTGAAGATCGACCGGTCGTTCGTCGCGGACCTGATCGTTGCGGAAGGCAAGGACAGTGAAGTCGTCGTGCGCGCGATCCTTGCGCTGTCCAAGTCGCTCGGCATCGACGTGGTGGGCGAGGGTATCGAGACCGACGCACAATGCGCGTTGCTTGCAGAACTCGGCTGCGATTACGGCCAGGGATTCCTGTTCGCGCATCCGATGCCGATACCCGACTTCAGCACCTGAGATGCGTTCGGACAAACTGCGTTGCGCGCCGGGGTGCTGCGCGCAATATGCATGAGTCGGCTTCATTGCAGTCTCGTTAGCAGGCTGGCGATCAACGTGCCGTCGCGACCGGCGTGGTGCCGCGATCCATGGCGCTCGCCCGCTCGACCAGTTGCTCGAACTCCGCGCGATAACCCCAGCGATCGACGCCGCCGGTCCCGCGCGCAAGCTTTCCGATCGCTTCCCAGCCGTAGCCGTTCAGGTGTTTGCCGCCGCGCAATGCGTCGGCGAACGCAGCGACCGATGCCGCGAAGCGCAAACGTGGACTTGCATTCGCGCTGACCTGGCCGAGCTGCAACGGCGTTTCGATCAGCTTGCTGGTTTTCGCGTCGGGTTGTTTGTAACGCAGGCGCAGCAGGCCAACTTCGCCTTTCGAGCCCGACACCATCGAGCCTGATCGAAGCCCGGGCTTGCCGTAACGCAGCGGGTCGTTCGCTTCGCCTCCGGAACCTGCGAGCGTGAGTTCGTACAGTGCGGTCACGTTATGGCCAGCGCCGATCTCGCCGGCATCGATCTTGTCGTTGTTGAAATCCTCGCGACGCAGCGCGCGATCTTCGTAGCCGATCAACCGGTACTCGCTCACGACCGCGGGATTGAACTCCATCTGGATCTTCACGTCCTTGGCGATTGTCAATAGCGTTGCGCCCATTTCCTCGACGAAGACCTTCTTCGCCTCGTTGAGCGAATCGATGTAGGCGTGGTTGCCGTCGCCGATGTCGGCGAGTTGCTCGGCCATCGTGTCGTTGTAGTTGTCCACGCCGAAGCCGAGCGTCGTCAGCGCGATGCCGCTGTCGCGTTGCTTCGAGACCATCTCCTTGAGCGATCCCGTATCGGAAACGCCGACATTGAAATCGCCGTCGGTCGCCAGGACGATCCGGTTCGCACCGCCCTTGATGAAGGAACTGCGCGCGGTTGCATAGGCAAGACCGATGCCCGCGCCGCCGTTGGTCGAGCCGCCAGCGGCGAGCTGATTGAGCGAAGCGAGGATTTCCGCATGGTGGTTCCCCGGCGTCGGCGCAAGCACGAGCCCTGCGGAACCGGCGTACACCACGATCGAGACGCGATCCTGCGCGCGCAATTGCGGGACGAGTTGCGCGAAAGCCTGCTTGAGCAGCGGCAACTTGTTCGGCTCGTCCATCGAGCCGGACGTATCGATCAGGAACACCAGGTTCGCGGGCGGTATGTCGGTGCGTGCAACCTCGTAGCCCTTGATGCCGATCTGCAGTAGCGTGTGTTTCGTGTTCCACGGCGCTGGCGCCATCTCGGTGGTCACGCGAAACGGCACCGCGCGCGATGTCGGCGCGGGGTAGGCGTAATCGAAATAGTTGATCATTTCTTCCGCGCGCACCGCATCCGCAGGCGGTCGTTGGCCAGCCGCAAGCATGCGCCGCACGTTCGAATAACTGCCGGTATCGACGTCGATCGAGAATGTCGAAACCGGATTTTCCGCCGTGCGCTGCACGGGATTATCGTCGTGCGCCGCGTATTTTTCGCCTGCAGAAACGGCCTGTGCGGGGTTCCATGCGGGCGCTGCCATTGTTGCGCGCACGCGCGATCCGGTTACCGTCACGCTATCGAGCACGACTCCCGACCCACCGATCGCCTGTTTCATCATTGGCGGCGGCGGCGCGGGCGAAGCAGCAGGTGCGTATTCTTCCGCGACAACGGGAGCCGGTGTTTCCGCCGGTGCGTCGACAGACATCGTCATTTCACGCATCGGCTGTGCCGCCGCCGCATTTCCGGCGACAACCCCGGCCGATTTGAGTTCGGTCTTGTGCGCATCCTTTGCGACTTCATCGCGACGCCCGGGTTCTGCTGCTTGCGCCCGCGTGGATGCAGCCGTTTGCGCGATGTCAATTTCGGCATTGCCATGGTTCTGGCGCTGATCGGTGGCTGCAACGGCATTCTGCGTGGAGGCCGCTGCATCCTTGTCGACGGCCTGCGACGAGTGCGGGGTCTGGGTGGTGCTGCAACCTGCGGCGACGAGGCACAGGGCGATACCGAGGGCGAGACGGTTGCGATGCATGACAGGACTCCTTGGTGGATTGGCAATGCATGCAACGCACAATGTGCGCCATCGGGGTTACGAAGCACATGGATGTGCGAGTGCGGCAAGCGCAGGATGCGCAGGAGCGGCCGAAGCACATGGAAGTGCGAGTGCCGCGGGCTCTGCACTCCCTTCGTCGCAGGGTGCGCAGGAGCGGCATGAAGAAGTGTTTCTGTCGCATGCAGCATCGCGTGGCGACGAATAACTGACCGGCCCTGGCGCAACTTCGCCCAATCCATCATTGAAGGACGACCAAAGGAGCACGACCGACCATCACCGTGCGCTGGTCGGCGTTCAAGGCGACCCGCCGAGCGGACGACGTTATGCAATCAGCCGCGCAGGACCATCAGGCGCGGTTCGGTCATGTCCTCGATCGCGTAGCGCACGCCTTCGCGGCCGAGGCCGGAATCCTTCACGCCGCCGTAAGGCATGTGGTCGACACGCCAGCTCGGCACGTCGTTGACGATCACGCCGCCGACTTCGAGTACGTCCCACGCGCGCATCGCGTGGCGGATGTCGTGGGTGAACACGCCGGCCTGCATTCCGTAGCGGCTCGCATTCACCGCGCGCAATGCCTGCTCGAAGATGTCGAATGGCTTGAGCAGCACGACCGGGCCGAATGCTTCTTCAGCTTCGATGGCCGCACCCTTTGGAACATCTTCCATCACCGTGGCCTGCAGCATCACACCGCGCCGTGAGCCGCCGCACAACACCTTCGCGCCTGCAGCGACGGCTTCGTCGATCCAGCCTTCGAGTTTTTTCGCCGCGGCGACATCGATCATCGGGCCGATAAAAGTGCTTTCCTTGCGTGGATCGCCAGCTTTCAACGCCTTGGCCGCTTTCACCAGTCTCAGACGCAGTTCCGAGTACAACGATGCGTGCACGAACACGCGCTGCACGCTGATGCAGCTTTGCCCGGACTGATAGAACGCACCGAACACGAGGCGTTCGACGACATGGTCCAGGTCGCGGCGCTGATCCGCATCGACGATGCAGGCTGCATTGCCGCCAAGTTCCAGCACCACCTTCTTCTTGCCTGCGCGTGCTTTCAGATCCCAACCGACTGCCGCCGAACCGGTGAACGAGAGCAGCTTGAATCGTTCGTCGGTGGTGAACAGGTCGGCGCCGTCGCGGTGGCAGGGCAGGATCGAGAAACTTCCCGGCGGCAGATCGGTTTCGGCGAGCACTTCACCGATGATGAGTGCGCCGATCGGCGTGCGCGATGCGGGTTTGAGTACCCAAGCGCAACCTGCGGCGATTGCTGGCGCTACCTTGTGCGCGACCAGGTTCAGCGGGAAATTGAACGGGCTGATGAACGAGCACGGTCCGATCGGCACGCGTTTGACGAAGCCGCGATACCCGCGCGTGCGCGGCGAGATCGCCATCTCGATCACGTCGCCACCGATGCGCACGGCTTCGCCCGCAGCGATCTTGAACGTGTCGATCAGGCGCGTGACTTCGCCGCGCGCATCCTTGATCGGCTTGCCGGCTTCGATGCAGAGCGCAAGCGCGAGTTCTTCCTGGCGCGCGGTGAAACGGGTCACGCAGTGTTCGAGCACTGCCTGGCGCTGGTCGGGTGCGAAGGCGGCGAGCGCAGCCTGGGATTTCACCGCCGCAGCGATGGCTTGCTTGATTGCGCGCGCATCCGCCATGGCGACGCGGAACGCGACCTTGCCGGTGTATTTGTCGCGGACTTCGAGGTCGTGGTTCGCGGCGACCGCACGGTTGGCGAGGTAGTAGGGATAGCGTTTCTTCAGCATGGTTCGCTCCTTGCGTTTGCCGAAATCATGCGGCGACTTACGACGACTTACGACGACTTACGACGACGGTTCGACGCGTAACCCGATGCTGCCGTCGGCAAGTGTTGCGTAAAGTTTCTGTTCAACGCGCGTCTGCGCGACGCTTCGCACGATGGCGCCATCGACATCATGAAGAATCGCAAAACCGCGCCGCAATGTCGTCAACGGACTCACGGCGTCGAGTGCGCGCCCGATGCCGTGCAGGTGCAGGCGACGTTGCGCCATGTTTTCGCTGAAGTTCCGCTGCAACGCGATCGCGTCGCGTGCGAGGATTTCGCGCTGTAGTTGCAACGACGCGCGTGGATGCAGCAGCCGCAGGCGCGCAGCGAGCGAACTCGAGTGTTCGCGTCGACGTGCGAGCGGGCGCAGCAATTGATCATCAAGCCGACGCCTCAATTCGACCAATCGTTCTGCGCCGCGCTCGAGCCGTGCGTGCGGGCGCAGTGCCTGCAAGCGCAGCCACGCACGGTCGGTGCGTTGCGCAGGCACATCCATCCGGCGATGCAACAATTCGTCGAGCCGTGCGCGTTGTCGATACAAAACAGCGAACAATTCGGCGCGGTCCGGAACCAGCAATTCCGCCGCAGCCGATGGTGTCGGAGCACGCAGGTCGGCCGCGAAGTCGGCGAGCGTCGTATCGATTTCGTGGCCTACGCCGGACACGACCGGCACTGGCGACGCGACGATGGCGCGCGCCACGCTTTCGTCGTTGAAGCACCACAAGTCTTCCAGCGATCCGCCGCCGCGCGTCAGCAGCAGCGCATCGTAGCGGCAGCTGGCGCCGGCCCATAGCAATGCATTGACGATCGCAGGAGCAGCTGCCGCGCCTTGCACCGGCACCGGAATGATCTCGACATCGATCAAGGGAAATCGTCGCTCCAGCACGTGCAGCACGTCGCGCACCGCAGCGCCGCTGGGCGAGGTGATCACGCCGAGCCGATGCACGAATTTCGACAGGGTGCGCTTGCGCGCCGCATCAAACAGGCCTTCCGCAGCGAGCTTCGCTTTCAAGTCGTCGAATGCGCGTCGCAGCGCGCCTTCGCCGGCTTCTTCCATGTGATCGACGATCAGTTGCAGATCGCCGCGCGCTTCATAAACGGTGAGCCGACCGCGTATCAAAACCTGCACGCCATCGCGCGGGGCGAAGGGCAAGTACTGGCTCTTCGGCCTGAACATAGCGCAGCGCAACTGCGCGCGCGCATCCTTCAAGTTGAAATATAGATGGCCCGACGCGGGTTTCGACATGCCACCCAGTTCGCCTTCGACCCAGACCAGCGGAAAACTGCCTTCCATCAAATCGCGCGCCAATGCGCCAAGCTGGCTGGGGGTCAATACATTGCGCGGGATCGCGATGGCGCTCATGGCCTGCACTCTAGCGCCAGGGGCTGCCGCACGCGAGGCATGCGCGGCGAGACGGTAGAATATGCAAGGGAAGTTCGAGGATATGTGGATGAGCAACGTTTTCGGCCTGGTTGCGCGCAGGGCATCGCGTGCGGTGCGCGTGGGCAAGGTCGTGATTGGCGGCGACGCGCCGGTGGTCGTGCAGTCGATGACCAACACCGACACCGCCGATGTCGCATCGACCGTGAAGCAAGTCGCCGATCTGTGGCGCGCCGGTTCCGAATTGGTGCGCATCACAGTGAACACGCCCGAGGCCGCCGCCGCCGTGCCGCGCATCCGCGACAAGCTCGACATGATGAACGTGGATGCGCCGCTGATCGGCGACTTCCACTACAACGGCCACCAGTTGTTGACCGCCGAGCCGGCCGCTGCCGAAGCGCTCGCGAAATACCGGATCAATCCCGGCAATGTCGGCTTCGGCCGCAAGCGCGATACGCAATTCGCGACATTGATCGAACTCGCCATCAAATATGCGAAACCGGTGCGCATCGGCGTGAACTGGGGATCGCTCGACCAGGCGCTCGCGACGAAGCTGATGGACGAAAACCACCTGCGCGACGAACCATGGGACGCGCCGCGGGTGATGCGCGAGGCGCTGATCCGTTCCGCGCTCGATTCGGCCGAACGCGCCGTGGAACTCGGCCTCGCTGCGGATCGCATCGTGCTGTCGTGCAAGGTGTCCGGTGTGCAGGAATTGATCGCGGTGTATCGCGACCTCGCCACGCGCGGAGACTATGCATTGCATCTCGGCCTCACCGAAGCGGGCATGGGCAGCAAGGGAATTGTTGCGTCCACAGCCGCGCTCTCGGTGCTGCTGCAGGAAGGCATTGGCGACACCGTGCGCATCTCGTTGACGCCGGAACCAGGCGCGTCACGTACGCAGGAGGTCATTGTCGCGCAGGAACTGTTGCAGACCATCGGCCTGCGCGCATTCACGCCGCTGGTCACGGCATGTCCCGGTTGCGGGCGCACGACGTCGGAATTTTTCCAGGAACTCGCGCAGACCGTGCAGGAACACGTGCGCGCAAAGATGCCCGAATGGAGGATCAGCCGACCCGGCGCGGAAAACCTCACGCTTGCGGTGATGGGTTGCGTCGTCAACGGCCCCGGCGAATCGCGCCACGCGAATATCGGCATCTCGTTGCCGGGCACTGGGGAGGCACCTATCGCGCCGGTGTTCATCGACGGTGAAAAAGCGATGACGTTGCGTGGCGGAAACATCGCGCAGGAGTTCGTTGCGGTGATCGACGACTACGTGACGCGTCATTACGGCGTGGCGATTCACCAGAATGACTGACGGCGAGCGTGTCGCCGATCCAACGGCGCAACATCCGTCGCGCAGCCGGTGCCATCGATGGTGGCTCTGCGTCGTGCCAGCAACGGTGTTCATCCTTCTGGCATCGGCATTGCAGGCTGGAATTCCTTTTGCATTCGATCAGCCCATCTTGCTCGCAGCGCACGGCATCGCTGGAGCGGCCCTTGACCGTGTGGCCTGGTGGCTCGCACGCATCGGGTACGGAGTCGGCGTGATTCCGCTCGACGTCCTGCTGTTGATCGTGCTCACAGCGCGCCATCGGTTGCGCGATGCCCGATTCGCGCTCATTGCGCTAGGCGGTTCATTGCTGCTGGACGAAGCGTTGAAGATCGTCTTTGCGCGGCCCAGGCCGACGCTGTGGATGACGGCGGAACACCAGCATACATTCGGCTTTCCGAGCGGCCACGCGATGGCTTGCGCCACGCTCGCCGTGGTCGTGAGTGCGCTGGCTTGGCGCGAACGCTGGCGCTGGCCGATCCTCCTGGTTTCTATAGCGTTCGCGTTGATCGTCGGCGCATCGCGAATTTACATCGGCGTGCATTATCCATCGGACGTCCTCGCCGGCTGGAGCGCAGGCGTTGCATGGGCGATGGCGACGCACCTCCTGGTTTTCCGTATGCCGCGGCCTGTTCCGTCGATGCATAGAAGGCAATGACATGGCGCGGAGAAAAGATCGCGCAGGAGTTCATGGTGGTGATGATGTGCACGGGACGTTCGTCCGATTGAAGATGCTGCCAACGTTTTGAGGCAAGCCGCCTGCGGATGGCGCAGCCCGGAGTGGGCCGGATTGACCGAACGGTTAGCCCGCAGCTTCGTACCGAGGCTGACTGCCTTGGTCATTGGCCATCAGGCGGTTGCCAAAGTTCCACCTTGTTTCGTTCTGGATCGATGACCCAGCCAAACTTCCCGTACTCGGAATCGTCGATCTTCTCGAGAACATTGCAGCCTTCTTCGCGCAAGACTTTGACCAGTGCGTGGAGATCGTCCACCCGGTAATTCACCATGAATGTCGCCGTGCTGGGCGCAAACTGGTCGCTTTGGGCCGAAGCAATGGACCAGGCGGTTGTCCCGCCAATCGGCTTGCCTTCGCCGTCGGCCCAGTCGAAAGCCGCGCCACCCCATTCCTGTACGTCGATTCCGAGGTGCCGCTTGTACCAGGCCTGTAGTGCCGGAGCGTCCTTGGCTTTGAAGAAGACGCCGCCAATGCCGGTGACTCGTTTCATGGAACCTCCGAAGTCGGGGTGGTGGTGAGGAAAAGCGTGTTTCTGCGGCCGCAATCGATCGAACCTCTTCAAACGCGGCCTTGATGATCGTTCAGGTCTTGCAGGAGGCTTTCGCCACCCTTCAACAGCAGCTCCATTGGATCGACAGCAATCTTGCAACGATACATCGAGGCTCTGCTTTCATCTTACTCCCCAGGTTTCGCCGCCACGATCGGTGCGCTGGTCGCGGCGCTGCGCGACAGCAACGATTCGCGGTGCGCGATGTAGGCGTTGGCGATGAAGATAATCGCGGCGCCGAGCACGATCCAGCGATTGATCGCCTCATCGAACAGGAAGTAGCTGAGCACCGCGACCAGCGGCAATTGCATGAAGCCGATCGGCGTGAGTGCGGAGACGTCGCCGAGCCGCAACGCGCGCGTCCACAGCAATTGCGCGCCGGTGCCGAAGATGCCGGTACACACCAGCCACGGCCATACGGTTCCTTGCGGCCATTGCCACGCGAACAACGCCGGAACCAGCGACATCGGCACCCAGAACGCATAGGTGTAGAACACGATGGTGTCGGCCGAATCGATCCGCGAGAGTTGCTTGATCTGGATCGCGACGATGCTGCTGAGAACGGCTGCGAGCAATGCGACCAGCGAGCCGGCGGTGAAGCCGTCGGTGCCCGGCCGCACGACCACCAAAACGCCAATGAAGCCGACGAACACTGCAGTCCAGCGACGCGCATGGACTTTCTCGCCGAGCCAGATCATCGCGGCAATGGTCGCGAACAATGGCGTCGAATAGGACAGCGAAACCGCTTGCGCCAAAGGCAGGTGGCCGATCGCCCAGAATCCACAGAGCATCGAACCCATGCCGATCGCGCTGCGCACGAGATAGCGTGGCAATTGTCGTGTGCGCAATGTGGTGCTGCCATTGCGCAGCACCAGCGGCAACAGGGCAAGCATTCCGAAAGCATTGCGGAAGAAGGCGATCTCGAATGTCGAGAGCGATTTCGATGCAAACCGGATCGTGATCGCCATCAGCCCGAACAGCATCGTGCTTGCGAGCATCAGGCCGGCTGCACGCAGGAATCGCGATGGTTCGTTGTTCATGGCGCGCCGATGATGCGCGGCTCCGGTTCGAGCTTCACGCCGAAACGCGTATGCACCGAATCGATGATCTTGTGCGCAAGATCGAGCAATTGCGTACCAGTTGCATGGCCATGATTGACCAGCACGAGAGCGTGTTGGTCGGACACGCCTGCATCGCCGTCACGAAAGCCTTTCCATCCGCTGGCTTCGATCAGCCACGCGGCGGAGAGTTTGGGCTGCGCGTCGTCGCCGGAATGGAAAACCGGCAGAGCAGGGTGCGACGATTTCAATGCGTCGGCGATTTCGGGATCGACCAGTGGATTCTTGAAGAAGCTGCCGGCGTTGCCAATGATTTTTGGATCGGGAAGTTTGCGTCGGCGCAGTCGCGTCACTGCATCGGCGATATCGCGTGCCGTCGGTTGCGCGATCGACATGGCTGCGAGCTCATCGTGGATGCCGGCGTAATCGAGGCGCAGTGCGTGTTCGCGTGGCAGGCGAAATGTGACGGCGGTGATGATCCACCGCGCCGGTTCGCGCTTGAAACGACTATCGCGATAGCCAAATGCGCAGGCGTCCGATGATAGCGTGCGCAAAGCGCCATCGTGGCGATCAAAGGCTTCGACGCTTTCGATGAATTCGCCGGCTTCGGCGCCGTATGCGCCGATGTTCTGGATCGGGGCGGCACCCACCGTGCCGGGAATCAGCGCGAGATTTTCGAGCCCCTGCAAGCCGTGGCCGAGCGTCCAGTGGACGAGGTCGTTCCAGTCCGCGCCAGCGTCCGCACGCACGAGTGCGTGATCGACGTGGTCCTCGATGATGCGCATATCGGCGAGTTCGATCGTGAGCACGGTGCCAGCGACATCGCCAGCGAACAGCAGGTTGCTGCCTTCGCCAAGCACGAGCAGCGGGCCTTGGCGCACGCCGGGATGATCGAGCGCTTGGCGCAAAGCATCGACGCTGGCTGCCTCAATCAGTGTTTCGGCGCGTGCGGCGATGCGGAAGGTGTTGCGATTGTCTAGTGGGGCGTTCGATGTGATGCGCAACGCGTTTGCCGCTGGCAAATCGTCCAAGGAATGCGAGTCGGTCACCGCAGCGTGCCTTCGCGGCGATGACGGATCGCCTCGACCGATTCGGCGATCAGCTTCGGTCCGCGGTAGATCATGCCGGTGTAGAACTGCACGAGCGTTGCGCCGGCAACGATTTTCGCAACCGCGTCCGCGCCGGTAACAATGCCGCCCACGCCGATCAGCGGAATGCGCTCGCCCACGCGTGCGCGCAACCGCGACAGGACTGCCGTCGATTTCGCATACAGCGGCTTGCCCGAGAGTCCGCCGGTTTCGTTCTGGAGACGATGGCCCTGGATCTGCGTTCGTGCGGTCGTTGTATTGGTCGCGATGATGCCGTCGATGCCGGCTTCGATCAGCGTCGTGGCGATCGCATCGATCTGCGCATCGTCGAGGTCCGGCGCGATCTTCACCAGCAGCGGCGTGCGCTTGCCGTGCAGGCCGGAGAGTTGTTCCTGGCGTTCGCGCAATGTTCCGATGAACGTGCGCAGGGTGTCGGTCTGTTGCAGATCGCGCAGACCGCTGGTGTTCGGCGACGAGATGTTGACGGTCACGTAATCGGCGAGCGCGTATACGCGATCGAGGCAATGCAGGTAATCGGCGACTGCGCTTTCGTTCGGCGTATCCGCGTTCTTGCCGATGTTGATGCCGAGGATGCCTTTCCTGCGCGCGCGCTCGACATTGCGCACGAGCGCATCGACGCCTTCGTTGTTGAAGCCGAGCCGGTTGATCACGGCCTGCTGGTCGGGCAGGCGGAACATGCGCGGCTTCGGATTGCCGACCTGCGCGCGCGGCGTGATCGTGCCGATCTCGATGAAACCGAAACCGAGCGCGAGCAATGCATCGATATGCGCGCCGTTCTTGTCGAGCCCGGCTGCGAGCCCGACCGGATTCGGGAACGTGATGCCGAAAGCATTCACATGCATCGCTTTCGTGTGCGCGGCGTGCAGCGGATTCATGCCGCTGCGGTACGCGGCCTCGATCGCCTTCAGGCCGACCCCGTGCGCGACCTCGGCGTCGAGTGCGAACAGGAAAGGGCGCGCGAGTCCGTACACGAATCAGTGATGGCCGAAGTGTTGCGCGAGCGCAACGAAGGCCACCAGTCCGCCGAAGAACAGGAACACCGCAATGATCGCGAGCACAATCACGGCCAGGTGCAGGTAACCGAGAATCAATCCGCCGACCGCCATGCCGTCGCCATCGAGCGCACCATTGGTGCGGCGGATTTCCGAACGCGCCATGTGCCCGCTGACAATCGCGATCACCGCGCCAATGATGGGCAATAAGCACCAACTGAGGATGCCGAAGACCAGGCTGATCGTCGCCGCGGTACAGGTCTGGCGAATTTGCGAATTCATGCGGTTTCCCCTGTCGAGTTGCAATCAGAAATCGAACTTGATGCCCTGCGCGAGCGGCAGTGAATTCGAATAGTTGATCGTATTCGTCTGTCGACGCATGTAGGCGCGCCACGCATCCGAACCCGATTCGCGGCCGCCGCCGGTTTCCTTCTCGCCACCGAATGCGCCGCCGATTTCCGCGCCCGAGGTGCCGATGTTGACGTTCGCGATGCCGCAATCCGAACCCGCTGCGGACAGGAATGCTTCGGCGGTTTTCAGGTTGGTCGTGAAGATCGACGACGACAATCCCTGCGGCACGGCGTTCTGCACGTGCAGGGCTTCGTCGAGCGTCGAATACTTCATGACGTACAGGATCGGCGCGAAGGTTTCGGTCTGCACGACGTCGGCGTCATTGCTCAGGCCGGTGACGATGGCCGGCAGCACATAGTTGCCCTTGCCCTCGATCGCAGCGCCGCCGCTGGCGACGGTGCCGCCGCTGGCCTTGGCTTTGGCGATCGCGGCGAGATATCCCTTCACCGCGTCCTGGCTGTTGAGCGGACCCATCAAGTTGTTCGCATCGGTCGGGTCGCCGATTTTTTTCTCGACCTGCGCGTAGGCGGCGACGAGTTTTGCGAGCACTTCATCGTAGATCGAGGTATGCACGAACAGGCGGCGCGTTGTCGTGCAACGCTGGCCGGCGGTGCCGACCGCGCCGAATACGATGGCCGGGATGGCAAGTTTAAGGTCGGCGGTTTCATCGACGATGATCGCGTTGTTGCCGCCAAGCTCCAGCAGCGAACGGCCCATGCGCTGCGCGACGCGTTCGCCGACGTTGCGGCCGACCCTGGTCGAGCCGGTGAAACTGATCAGCGGAATGCGGCGGTCGTCGACGAAGGTGCTGGCGAGTTCGGTCCCGGCATCGTTGAACAGGAAGAACAGGTCCGGGAAGCCGCCGTCCTTCAGCGCTTCGTTGCAGATCTTCAGCGCTGCAATCGCCGAGAGCGGCGTTTTCGGCGACGGTTTCCAGATGCAGATATCGCCGCAGATCGCCGCGACGAATGCGTTCCACGCCCACACCGCGACCGGGAAATTGAACGCGCTGATGATGCCGACGATGCCGATCGGATGCCATTGTTCGTACATGCGATGGCCGGGGCGTTCGCTGTGCATCGTGAGGCCGTAGAGCTGGCGCGACAGGCCGACGGAGAATTCGCCGATGTCGATCATCTCCTGCACTTCGCCGTCGCCTTCGGGCTTCGACTTGCCCATTTCGAGCGCGACCAGCGAGCCGAGCGCGTCTTTGTGCTTGCGCAATGCATCGGAACACAGGCGGATGGCCTCGCCACGGCGCG
Organism: Lysobacterales bacterium; assembly: GCA_038226665.1. Taxonomy (GTDB): domain Bacteria; phylum Pseudomonadota; class Gammaproteobacteria; order Xanthomonadales; family Xanthomonadaceae; genus SZAS-103. Next base: position 119,766 of record JBBRQI010000004.1, read on the forward strand.
GCGCCGGCGTCGTGCGCCAGATCGTGAACGCTTCCTGCGCACGCGCGAGAATGGTGTCGTAGTCGGCCTGCGAGGACGCATGCACGCGCGCGAGCACGTCGCCGGTCGCCGGATTGATCGGTTCGATCACGCCGGCGTCTTGCGTGCGCGACCATTCGCCACGGCCTAGGTAGGTGCCGGATTCGTCAGCGCCAAGGCCGAGTGCGGAGAGAACGGGGTGGGTCATTTGAAACTCCTGTTTTTTTCCGAGAGCCGCACATGCATGTGCGGGTCGTTCGGATGTTGCGAAGTGGTGCGAACGATCCAAGTTGAACGTACGCGCGGATGTGCGGGTGATGCGAGCGGCTCGCAAGGCTTCTGGTGACCCCGACAGGATTTGAACCTGTGACCTCGCCCTTAGGAGGGGCGCGCTCTATCCAGCTGAGCTACGGGGCCCAATAGGCAATTATCGCAAGGAACGGCGCTTCCTGTCGCATGCGCATTGCTCGCGTGTCCGGATGAGCGGATGCATGCCGGAGAATGAATGGTCGCGGCTCAGGTACGGACATGGGATCATCAAACTCCCGATCCAAGGCCATCGCCATGAATGTCGCCATTTTCGACGCCGTCGTCACCACGCCGTTGCGCATGTTGCAGAACCTCGATGCGATCCTCGACAAGGCTGCTGCCGACATCGCCGCAGGCAAACTCGACGAGGAAACCGTCCTGCATGCGAAGCTTGCGCCGGACATGTTCGACTTAACCCGCCAGGTGCAGCTCGCCACCGACTTCGCGAAGAGCCCGGCAGCCCGCCTGGCTGGCGTCGAAGTGCCGAAGTTCCCCGACGAGGAAACCACGCTCGCCGCGTTGAAGAAGCGCATCGCGGGCATTGCCGACTTCGTGCGAGGATTCAAACCTGCGCAGTTCGAGGGCGCCGCGGAGCGCCAGATCGTGATCCCGATGCGCGATCGCACGCTGGAGATGGTTGGCCAGGATTACTTGCTGGGCTTCGCTCAGCCGAATTTCTATTTCCACTACACCACGGCCTACGCGATCCTGCGCCACCTGGGCATCGAGATCGGCAAGAAAGACTTCATGGGGCAATGAAGGCCGCTTGCTAGCCTCTTGACGAGCGGCGTAAGGAACGCCGGAGCGCTGCGCGCGCGGGCCGGAATGATCATTAACAAGCCCATCATCCAAACAGCTACACTCTGCGCGCTGCCACGGGGAGCTGTGCAATGCCTTGCGATCCGCAAATGCTGGACGGCGTCGAGCTGTTCGAGCACCTGACCGACGACGATCGCCGCAGCCTCGCCGAGGTGATCGATCGCCGGTCGCTTGCCGCTGGCGCGACATTGTTCCAGGCCGGCGAGCCGGGCGATTCGCTGTTCGTCGTGCAGGCGGGGGAGGTCGAGCTCTACATCAAGGACACCGCCGGCCAGAAGATCGTGCTGACCGTATCCAGCCGGGGCGAGATCTTCGGCGAGCTGTCGCTGCTCGACCAGGGCGCGCGCACCGCGACGGCGGTCGCGCTGGTCGATAGCGAACTGCTTGAACTCGACCGCGACGACCTGCTGCTGTTGTTCAAGAAAACCCCTGCGGCGGCGCTGGCCCTGCTCGCCGCGATGGGCCACATGACCCGCAAGGCCGACGCCTTGCTGCGCACGCGCGTGTCACGCAACGCGAACGAGGAGGCCGAAGTACAACGCGGCCTCGTCCTGCGCATCGCCGACTGGGTGTCGTGGTTCAGCGGCAGCATGGTGTTCCTCGCCATCCACGGAGTCTGGTTCATCGCGTGGATCCTGATCAACACGGGTTCGATCGGCATCACGCCATTCGATCCGTATCCGTACGGCCTGCTGACGATGATCGTGTCGCTGGAAGCGATCTTCCTGTCCTGCATCGTGCTGATCAGCCAGAACCGGCAGGCCGAAAAAGACCGCGTGCGTTCCGACATCGAATACGAGGTCAACATCAAGGCCGAACTCGAAGTCGCGCACCTGCACGAGAAGACCGACCGCATCTATTCCGAGATGCACGCGCACTTCGCGAAAATGCAGAAGGCGATGGCATTGGCGCGCGGCGCGTCCGCTTCGGCCGACTGAAAGTCGTCGCGCATGCGCGATCGACGCGACTGCGGTTTCGTTGGCGACAGGCGCGACATGCAACCGCATTGTACGATCCAGCGCGGAATACGGTTCGCGGTTCTTGCGTTGTTCGCGGCGCTCGCCCTGGCAAACATGCCGCTCGCCGACGCGGATGAGGCGACCGGCTACGTGCATCGCTTCAACTACACGGGCGAAGTATTTGCCGATGCCAACGGCGGCATGCAGACCGGCGTCGTCTACACCGGGCTTTTGCAGGGCACGCTGGACTGGCACTGGGGATCGTGGACCGCGCATGGCGATGCCTACTTTCCACATGGCGACAGTCTGTCCCAACACGATGTCGGCGATTTCTCGGTGGTCAGCAACATCGATGCCGTGCACCAACTGCGCTTGCACGAATTGTGGGGACAACGCCAGTTCGGGCCCGTCTCCGCCAGGATCGGATTGCTCGCGGCCGATACCGAATTCTGGGGCAGCGACACTGCGGCGCTGTTCGTCAGCAGTGCATTCGGCGCGCCGAGCGTGATCAGCGGCAACCTGCCGCACGCGCCGATTTTTCCGCAGGGCGTGCTCGGCGCGCGCGCCGCATACGACCTCGGCAAGAAGGACACGCTGCGCGTCGCCTTGATCGACGGAGACGGCGGCGATCCGGCCAGTGCGAACCGGCATGGGCTGCGCATCGATCTCGATCACGGAGCATTACTCGTCGTCGAGGACCAGCACCTGTTCGGCACCGTCGCAGCGCCGACGGCGAGCGCGCGGATCAGCGCGTTCTTCCGCACCCGCGATTCCACCGATATCGATGGCCCGAGCGCGCGCGGAACCTGGGGCATGATCGGCGTGATCGACCACACCATCAACAAGCGTCTGGTCTGGTTCGGTCGTGTGGGCGTGGCGGACCACGATCGCAGCACGGTGCCGTGGTCGCTCGAAACCGGCGTCAACGTCGGCGCGGTGTTCGGCCCACGCAACACGTTGGGGCTCGCGTTCGCCTATGTCGATCTGAACAAGCAGTTGCGCTCGCCCGACAATCCGCAGGGATTGCGCCATGAGGCCATTTTAGAGAGCACGTTGAACATGCCGTTCAACGAAAGGATCACCTTGCAGCCCGACCTGCAATACGTGTTCGATCCGGGCGGCACCGCGAACGCGCGCAATGCGTTGGTCGTTGGCGTGCGGGTGAATCTGGTGTTGGGACGCTAGAAAATCGTCGTGATTCGCGACGGCTGCGTGGATAACGCGGCGGACGTCGAGGGGATCCCCGCATGGGATCAAACCATTGGTCGATGATTCACGGTAATACGCAGACAACATGCGGCACGAACGGTTGCGCCTGTATATTCGCGATGATCATGGCCAGCGAGCACGGCCATGCGACCGCCCGAATCGCCAACGATTGAACCAGAGACGGACCATCGAACATGCCGACAACGCGCGTCATCCATATCCAGCCGTCCGACGACGACACGCTCGCGCGGGGCGTCGCCGACATCCAGCGCGAGCTGCGATTGCCGCTCGCGTTTCCGCCGGAAGTCGAAGCCGCCGCCGCGCAGGCCGCTGCGAATCCGCGCCTGCCGGATCTCGATCGCACCGACATTCCTCTGGTGACGATCGATCCGCCCGGTTCGATGGACCTTGATCAGGCGATGCACCTGGAGCGCAACGCAAGCGGTTACCGCGTGTATTACGCGATCGCCGATGTCGCCGCATTCGTCACCGCTGGCGATGCGATCGACGTCGAGGCCAACCGGCGCGGCGAGACCTTGTATGGCGGCGGTTCGATCATTCCGCTGCACCCGAAGTCGCTGTGCGAAGGTGCGGCGTCGTTGCTGCCGAACCAGATGCGGCCGTCAATCCTGTGGACGATCGATCTGGATGCGAACGGCGAAATCGCGACGATCGACGTACGCCGCGCGTGCGTCAAAAGCCGCGCCAAACTTGATTACGCAAGCGTGCAACAAAGCATCGACGCCAGTACCGCCGATCCGGTCTGGGCGACGTTGCGCGAGATCGGACAGTTGCGGCAACAACTGGAGAAGGCGCGCGGCGGCGTCAGCCTTGCGTTGCCGGATGCGGAAGTCGATTGCATGAATGGGCAGTGGGAACTCGAATATCGGGTGAGCCTTCCGGTGGAGGACTGGAACGCGCAGATTTCGTTGCTGACCGGCATGGCGGCCGCGCGCTTGATGGTGCAGGGCAAGGTTGGAGTGCTGCGCACCTTGCCGCCGCCCGACACACAATCCATCGCGCGCCTGCGCATCACTGCGGGCACGCTCGGCATCGTGTGGCCGGCCGCGCAGGGTTATCCGGATTTCATTCGCACGCTCGATCCGGCGCAACCCAAACACGTTGCGATGATGTTGGCGTGCACGACGGTGTTGCGCGGCGCCGGTTATGCGGCCTTCAACGGATCATTGCCGGCCCAGCCGATGCATTCGGCGATCGCAGCGGAGTACGCGCACGTGACCGCGCCGATGCGCCGGTTGGTGGATCGCTATGCGAGCGAAGTCTGCGTCGCGCTGTGCGCGCAGCAACCGGTTCCGCTGTGGGCGCTCGATGGATTGCCCAGCCTCCCCGACACGATGCAGGCTGCGGATCGTCGCGCGCACCAGTACGAGCGTGCGGTGATCGACCTCGTCGAATCGGTACTTCTCGCATCGCATGTCGGCGAAAGTTTCAATGGCGCGATCGTCGAGGTAGCAGCGCCTAAAACCTGGCATGGCGGGGGTCGCAACGGTGCGGCGAACAACGGCAATTCGCACGCGGGCATCGTGATGCTGCGCGATCCGGCGATCGAAGCGCCCGTGTCCTCGTCTTGCGAATTGACGTTGGGCGCAGATGTCAGCGTGAAGCTGGTCGAGGCCGATCCATCGAAACGTTCGACGCAATTCGAGGTGATCGGATAAATCGCGCCAGGCGCTGCCCGGACAAGAAAGCCGGAATCCTGCGGGATTCCGGCTTTTCATCGTTTGATGTGGAGCGACGGGGGATCGAACCCCGGACCTTCGCATTGCGAACGCGACGCTCTCCCAGCTGAGCTACCGCCCCATCGAACAGGCCGGAAAGGATACCGTTCGCGACGTTCAAGCGCTAGTGGCCGTTAATCCCGTGTGTCGAGAATCGGGCGCAGCAAGGGTTCGAGGATGGGGCGACGCCATCCACCCAGCGCCGCAGGCCAGTTGTTGCCGTCGAGCAGGGCTTCGAGCATGCGCCGCGAGGCAAGCGTGCCTGCGTCGAGTTGCAGGCGCGCTGCCTCGGCCGCAACGGCATCCTGCAACGCGCGCAGGATTTTCTTTTGCGCGCCGTCGGGGGGTTGCACGAGCGGGACGTCGCGCTCCTCGGCGCTCAACGACGTTGCCAGCGCATCCCATAATTCGCTGCGCAACTTGCGCGGTGATTTGGGCTGGGTGTCGAGGAAGGCGTGGAATGCGCGTGCGTCGATCGGCGGCTTGCGCGCAAGTGCGACTGCGAGTTCGTTGTCGAGGATCCAGCCTTTCGGACGATCGCCCGCGCGCGCCTGCACCTCACGCCAGCGCAGCAAACGGCATAGCAGGGCCTGCGCGTCGGCGTCGAGATATTGCGCGCCGCGCAGTACGAGGTGCGGATAGGGTTCGGGTGTTTCGCTGGATGCATTCGCGAGCAGGCGCGCGCAATCCTCGGCCAGCCACGTTTCGCGGCCGAGTTCGCGCAACTTGTCGCGCAACAGCGCATGCAGCGCGTGCAGGTGCAGCACGTCATCGGCGGCATACACGAGTTGCGCGGGCGACAGCGGGCGATGCAGCCAGTCCGATCGCGTTTCGCTTTTCGGCAATACGATGCCGAGTTGGGTTTCGACGAGTTTCTGGTAACCCATGCCAGCGCCGAGGCCGCACAGCGCGGCGGCGATCTGGGTGTCGAACAATGGCGCGGGCAGGGCATTGCAGCCGTGTTGCAGGGCCTGGATGTCTTCGCTGGCGCTGTGCATGATCTTGACGATCGCGGGATTTCCGATCAACGCGCGCAATAATTCGGGAATGCCGGTAACGGTCGGATCGACCAGCAGCACGTCGTGGCCGGGGGCGGTCATCTGCACCAGCGCAAGTTGCGCCCACCAGGTGCGTTCGCGGATGAATTCGGTGTCCAGCGCGAGCAATTCGGTGTCGGCCCAGCGCGCCAGGTGTTCGGCGAGTTCGTCGGGATGGGCGACAAACGTATGATTCACGGCGGTCTCGTTGGCTTGCGACAGACCCGACGATAGCCTACTTTCCTCGTGGTGCCGCGCGTTGCATGGCGCGCCTCAACAATCTGTTGCCGTCGACTCATCGTCATTGAACGCCTATCACCATCCACCCGAGGCCGCGTGCGCGATCACTGCAATTGTCTATTGCTAGCCCTCGTCCTGGCGATCGCCATGGCGACGGGTTGCCGTGGCAAGGCTCCGGCGCAACCTGTCGCGAAAGCGGCACCAGCAGTTGTTCACGCGAAATCGTCAGCCGGGCGGCCCGAACCATTTCCTGCGCAGCCTGTCGTGTTGCGCAGGCCGGCCGCGGAACCATTGCCTGCGCCTGTCGCAGTGCCCACGAAAAAGATCGCGGCGGCGCTCAAGCAGGCGCAGCAGGCATTCGACGCAGGCAGCTTCGATGAACGCAACGTCCCTTCCGGCGATGCGCCGCCACCGCAGCTCGACGACATGAACGCGGCTAGCGTTCGCGCGCCCGGCACGCCTGCGCGAGCAGTTCAGGCCGATGCGTTGGCGCAGTATCGCGGCGTTCTGATCACGGATCCGAACAACGTGGCTGCACTCCATGGCATCGACGCAATCGTTGTGGCGCTGCGCACGCGCGCGCAGGCGGCGCTGGCGCGCGAAGACATGATCAATGCGCAACGCGATGCCGATCGTCTCGCCTTGTTGCGCGCGGACGATTCCGGATTGCCGGCGTTGACTGCCGCGCTGGACAAGGGCTGGCGTGTAGCCGGACTGATCGAACGCGGCCAGCGTCTTGAAAGTGCAGGAGCGTTGATTGCGCCGCGCGCGTCGAATGCCGGCGCGGCATACCGGCAGGCACTCGCGCTCGCGCCGGACAGCGCAGCTGCGGATGCCGGACTTGCGCGCATCGAAGGCGAGTTCATCAGCAAGGCCGTGGCCGAAGTGCAGGCCGGGCGTTATGTGCAGTCGGATCGGCTGATCGTGCAAGCCGCCAGCGTGCGCCAGGATTCGCGCATCGTGCGTGACGCCAGGGTGCGTATCCTCGCGATCCGTCAGCAGCGCGCGGATTTGCTGTTGACCCAGGCCGATGCCGCGCTAGCGGCGAACGCGCCGGATCGTGCCGAGCAATTGTTGGTGCAGATCGAATACATCACGCCGCAATCCCCGCAAGCCCGCGATTTGCGCGCGCGTATCGTCAACGAGCGCAATTATGGGTTGTTCAAACCCGGACAGGTCTTCACGGATGCACTTGTCGACAATTCGCCAGCTCTTGGCGGCCGTTCGCCGGAAATGGTCGTCGTGCCGATCGGCAGCTTCCAGATGGGCTCGCCCGATGACGAACCCGGCCACGACGCGAACGAAACGCCGCAGCGGGTGATTGCGTTCACGCATGGATTCGCAATGGCGCGCACCGAGATCACGGTCGAACAATTCAGGAATTTCGTGCAGGCGACGCATTACCGCACCGACGCCGAACGCAGTGGCCATTCGATGGTGTACGACGAGGCCAAGGGCAAGCTCGATGCGCGCGATGGCGTGACCTGGCGCGACGATCACAATGGCCAACCGGCAAAGCCGCTGCAGCCGGTCCTGCATGTGTCGTGGAACGATGCGCAGGCGTACACGATCTGGCTATCGAAGGAGACCGCGCAGCTGTACCGCCTGCCGAGCGAAGCCGAATTCGAATACGCATTGCGCGCCGGAAGCCATACCGCATATCCGTGGCCAGGTGGCAAACCGCTGGAGAAAACGGGCAACCTCGCTGGCGACGATGCATCGCCGAGCGGTCGTCACTGGGGCGATGCATTTGCAGGTTACAGCGATGGCTACTGGGGCCCCGCGCCGGTCGCGCATTTTGCGCCGAATGCATTCGGCCTGTACGACATGGTCGGCAATGTCGGCGAATGGACGCAGGATTGCTGGCACGACAGTTACCGGCGTGCGCCGGAAAACGGCAGTGCATGGGTCAACCCGGGTTGCACGAAGCGCGTTGCGCGCGGCGCGTCGTGGGCGAGTTCGCCGGACACGGCGCGGTCGGCCTTTCGCGGGTCGGTCGATGCCGACGACACGAATGCGCGGCTCGGCTTCCGGGTTGTGCGCCAGCTCTGATGCACGTCGAGTCGGTGTTGCGGTTCAGCGAAAGGCTTCAATCAAAGGCCGTGCGGTGCGACACTTGCGCATCGCGGCGCAACCGACCAAAGGAGCAGGCGCATGAACATGGATCCGACTGGACAGGGTGGCTCATCGGGACGCGGACGTTTTCATTGGTGGATCATCCTGTTGTTCCTCGCCTATGCGGGCTACTACTACCTGTCCAACCGACAGGAGTCCTCGATGACCGGGCGCACGCAATTGATCGCGACGGATGCGCAACAGGAAGCCGCATTGGGTATCGAGGCCTACAAGCAGGTGCTGTCGCAATCCCAGGTCGTGACGAGTGGGCCGGAAGTCACGGAGATCAATCAGATCGCGCAGCGTTTGATCGCGGTTGCGCCGAAAGTCGAGGCCGATCTCGCAGCCGCAAAAGGCTTGAAACCGAAGATCGACTGGAGTTCGTTCAACTGGGAAGTGAGTGTGCTGCAGTCCGCCGAGGTCAATGCGTTCTGTTTGCCAGGCGGCAAGATCGCGGTCTATACGGGCCTGATTCCGGTTGCGCAGAACGCCAATGCGATCGCGATCGTGCTCGGGCATGAAATCTCGCATGCGCTGTTGCGCCACGGCGCCGAGCGCATGGCGCAGCAACATCTTGCGCAGATAGGGACGGTGGCGGCTGGAGTCGCTGCAGGCAGCATGGATCCGCAACAGCAGCGTGAAGTGATGGGCGCGCTTGGCGTCGGCGCGCAATTCGGCATCCTGCTGCCATTCTCGCGCAAGGACGAATCGGAAGCCGATGAAATCGGACTCATGCTCGCTGCCGCCGCGTGCTACGACCCGCAAGCCGCGATCCCGCTATGGCAGCGCATGCAGCAACAGGGCGAAAACGGAAAGCCGCCTGAGTTCATGTCCGATCACCCGAGCGACGCAAATCGCATCCAGCGCCTGCAGGGACTGATGCCGCAGGCGATGGCGTTGCACGACAAGTATTGCTCGCAAGGCCCGGCGCCTGCGCAGTAAATCAGGCGCCAACGCGATGTGCATGGATGCACGGATGCCGCGAGCGGTCGCTTCCTGCTTCCTGCTTCACGGCGCAGGTCGAAAATCGCTCCTGAAATTTTCGGCAACGCAGGAGCGGCCAATCAGAAACTCATGAACAACCCGCCGTTCACGGGAATGTTCGCGCCGGTGATGAAGCCGGCGTCTTCGGCCGCGAGGAATGCAACCGTGCGAGCGATTTCCGCCGGCTTGCCGAGACGCCCTACCGGCACCGATTCGACGATCTTCGCGCGCACATCGTCTGGTACAGCCATCACCATCGCAGTCTCGCAATAACCAGGGCTGATGCTGTTGACGGTGATGCCCTTGCGCGCGACTTCGCGCGCAAGGGCCATCGTGAAACCATGCATGCCGGCTTTCGCCGCGGAATAATTGGTCTGGCCGAACTGGCCGGTTTGCCCATTGACGGACGAAATGTTGACGATGCGCCCGTAGCCGCGCGCCAGCATCCCGTCGACGACGTTGCGGCACATGTTGAACACGCTGCCGAGGTCGATCCGCAACACGTCGTCCCATTGCACGCGATCCATCTTGCGCAGCGTGGTGTCGCGGGTGATGCCGGCGGCGTTGACCAGCACGTCGAGCGATCCATGTTCGGATTCGACCCTGCGGACGAGCGCCGCGCACTTGTCGAAATCGCCGACATCGGATGGTTCGAAATGCACGTCGAGCCCTTGCATGTCGGTGCGGAAAGCGGCGATGCGTTCTTCACGCGCCGCCAGGTCGGCGGCGATGACGGTGTGTCCGGTCTGTGCGAGGTGCTTGCAGATCTCGGTGCCGAGTCCGCCGATGCCGCCAGTGACGACGGCGATGCGCTTGCTCATTCGGTGCTTCCTTCAGGGGAGGGACTGCGCGCAGGAATACTTGTTGCGACGCACAAAATCCGCCCGAGCTTAGTGCGGGTTCGCGATCCCGTCAATGCGTATTGCGGCGAAAACGATCAGCGCGTGCGCGACTTGTGACCGTTGCCCGGTTTGGTCTCTTCGGCGGCGTTGCCCATCGTGCCAAGCAAGCCTTGCTGGAACGATTTCCACAGGTCCATGTTTCGCTCGGTGAGCTGGTTGAGCATGCTCCACGGCGTTTGCCCGATCAGGCTGTTGAGCTGGCTGCGGAACTGCGTCTGCTGTTCGAGGAACATCTGCATGCTGCGCTCAAGGTAGCTGCCCATGAAGCCCTGTAGCGAGTCACCGTAGAAGCGGATGATCTGGCTGAGCAGTTCGGTGGACAGCATCGGCTGCCCATCGTCTTCGTGCTCGGTGATGATCTGCAGCAGCACCGCACGGGTCAGGTCGTCGCCGGTCTTGGCGTCGCGCACCTCGAATTTTTCGTTCTCGACGATCAGCTGACGCACGTCCTCCAAGGTGATGTAGCTGGAGATCTCGGTGTCGTACAGGCGCCGGTTCGGATACTTCTTGATGATGCGGACTTGGGCCATGCGACGTTCGTTCCGGAAGGTATTGCGGCGCACCAGAGGTTGCAGCATGGCGCAGCATTTCCTTGGTTGCAAGCGGATGACAATGCGCGAAGTGTGACGGCGTCGGTTGTATCGTGCGCATGGCACATCATGTCGTTCATCGCAGTTTCCGATCATGGCTAAGGCAAGAAGCCGTCAATGGCACGCTGGCCATTCGACTCCTGCGAAGCACAGGGACGTGCATATGTCGGGTGAACCCGGAGGCCGCAAGCGACCCTCATCCGGTAAAGCGCATTCGATCTGCCACTGGCAATTAAACTTCGATCGAGGCTGAGGCAAGCAGCCATTCTTGGCATGCTGCCCAGTCGGCATCCATGCCTCCTCTGGTAAAGCGCGTTCGATCTGCCACCGGCAGATCGAGGCACGCGCTTTACCAACCCATGTAGTGCCCGCCGTTGGCGGAGAGGTTGGCGCCGGTGATCCACGCGGCTTCGTCGGGCATGAAGAATGCGACCGCATAAGCGATTTCGTCAGGTTTTCCGAGACGACCGATCGGGATCTGCGCGGTGATCTTTGCGCGGACCTCCTCGGGCACTGCCATCACCATGTCGGTGCCGATGTAGCCCGGCGAAACGGTGTTGACCGTGATCCCGAACTTCGCGTTTTCCTGCGCCAGCGAGATCGTGAAGCCGTGCATGCCGGCCTTCGCGGCGGCGTAGTTGGCCTGGCCGTACTGGCCCTTCTGGCCGTTGATCGAGCTGATCTGCACGATGCGGCCCCACTTGCGTTCGCGCATGCCGTCGATGACCTGGCGGGTGACGTTGAAGCACGAGTCGAGGTTCGTGCTGATCACGTCGTGCCATTGCTTCGGGCTCATCTTGTGGAAGGTGCCGTCGCGGGTGATGCCGGCGTTGTTGACGAGAATGTCGACCGGGCCGATCGCGGATTCCACGCTTTTCACCATTGCTTCGGCGGCGGCGTAATCGGTTACGTCACCGGGGACGATGGTGACATCGAAGCCCTTGTCCTTCATCTGCGCCTGCCAGGCGGTCGCCTTGGCTTCGTCGCGGTAGTTGGTGGCGACACGGTGGCCTAGGCTGGCGAGGCGCTGGACGATGGCGGTGCCGATGCCGCCGGTGCCGCCGGTCACGAGTGCGGTGCGTTTGCTCATGCTGTTCCCCGAGTGGTGATGTGGAATCGATTCTACGCTGCGACGATGACTAATCCACAACGCCGCGCGACGCCCAGGGCTGTGCAAGTGCGGCAAAAGGCAGGATGCCATTAGCGGCCAACACGCGTGGTATGCGGGCGATGTCGAAAACTTCCAGGAAATGCCGCAGCAACGTGGCGCACTTGCGTGCATCCACTATGGCGTCAATATTCTGTCCGAGGAATGCAAACGCCGCGCGCAGGGCAGGGATGGGGTCGGCCGCATCCACCGGCATTGACGCGCTGGATTTAGCGAGCTTGCGGCCCTCGGCATCCACAGCAAGCGGCAAGTGCACATAAGCAGGCGTTGGCAGACCCAATGCGCGTTGCAGCAGGATTTGTCGTGGCGTGGAATCGAGCAGGTCGGCACCGCGCACGACTTCGGTGATGCCTTGCGCGGCATCGTCGACGACGACAGCGAGCTGGTACGCCCACAAACCATCCGCGCGCCGCAGCACGACATCGCCGATGTCGCGTTCCGCGATCTGCTCGTAGTGCCCCTGGATCGCATCGTCGAAATCGATGCGGCCATCCTGCACGCGCAACCGGATCGCCTGCCGCCGATCTGCATGTTTACGCGCGATAGCGTTTGCGACGCACTGGCGATGGATGCCATCGTTCGCCGAGAGATCGCTGCGGCTACACATGCAGGCGAACGCAAGCCGTTCGCTCAGCAACCGATCCAGCGCATCGGCATAGGCATCGCTACGTGTGCTTTGCCATAGCACCGGCTCGTCGGACTGCATGCCGAATGCCGCAAGGGTTTCGATCTGCTGCGTGGCTGCGCCCGGAACTTCACGCGGGGCATCGATATCCTCAATGCGCAGCAACCAGTCGCCGTGGTGGTGCCGCGCGATCAACCAGCTGCCCAAGGCTGCGACCAGCGAACCGAAATGCAGAGGTCCGGTGGGCGATGGCGCGAAGCGCCCGCGGTAACGGGTTGTCGGCGACAGCGATGCCACGACTCCAATCCGCGCCGGTCAGAACTCGTAGTTCATGTCCGGGCCGGCAGCAGCGAGGAAGTGACCCTCGACATAATCCACGCCGGTCGAGAACAACACGCTCATGCTGCCTGCATCCTGCACAAATTCGGCGATCACCAGCTTGCCGAGGCGATGGCCTTCCGTGGTGATCTCGCGCATTTTTTTCTGGTTGTCCGGAGTCTTCGCGAGATCGACCATGAAGGAACGATCGATCTTGAGGAACGCGGCATCGACGTGGGTAAGCAACTGGAACGAGTTCAGGCCCGCGCCGAATTGCTCGAGCGCAATCCTGCACCCGGCCGGCTTGATCGCCTGCTGCAAATCCTGCGCGGCGCGCAGGTTGGTGAACACCTTCGACTCGGGAATTTCCAGCACCAGGCGATCGCCCGGAACATCGTATTTCTTGAGCTGTTCGAGGATCAGCGTCTCCAGGCCGCCTTCGACCAGCGACGAGGGTGTGACCTTGACGATCAGGGTGGTGTGCTTGCCGGCTTTCTTGCGTTCGGCGAGCACCGTGATGGCGCGGTTGACAACCCAGCGGTCGATGTCGTCAAGCAGTCCGTGTTCCTCGGCGATAGCCAGGAAACCCAGCGGCGGCACGACCTCGCCTGTTCCGAGTTTCATGCGAACGAACGCTTCGTAGATCTCGCCCGGTTGGCCGTTCATGCTGATGATCGGCTGGTAGTGCAACACGAACCCGTCGCCGGCCAACGCATCCTGGACGCGCTTGACCCACTCCGCGATGCGTTCGGTTTCGGCGCGATCGCGCGCGGATGGATCGAAGATCTCGACGCGGTTGCCGCCGAGGTTGCTGCTCGAATTCACCGCTTGGCCGGCCTTGCCGAGCACCTGCTGCAAGCTCGCGATCTTCTCGCCGATCTGCACGCCACCGATGCTCACGGTGATGTTGACCGAGCGGTCGCCCGCTTCGACGATGAAACCCTGGAACGCCGCGCGGATGCTTTCCGCCAACGCGACGCTCGCGGCTGGAGGAGAATCGGTCTTGAGCACCGCGAAGGTGTGGTCGCCGAAACGCGCGCTGATGACGTTCTCGCCCGCGGTTTCGCGCAGCCGCGTCGCCACGCGTGCGAGCAGTTCGTCGGTATGGGCGATGCCGATCTCCTGCATCAGCGAGCTGTAGTGGTCGGGCTCGACCAGCAGCAGCAGCTGATCGTTGCGGCCTGTTGCCGCCGCGGCGACCACCGGCTCGAGTTGTTCGAGGAAATGCCGGCGGTTAGACAGCCCGGTGGCCTGGTCGCGGTAGCGCAGTTCGTCGAGTTCGCGCGCCATGTCTGCGTCGATCGCGCGTTGGCGGAAGATGATCTGCAGGCAGGATTCGCCCTCGTATTTGGCCTGCGCAAATTCCAGGGTCGCATCGAAATCGGAACCGTCGGCGCGGCGCGCACGCAGTTCCAGCGTGCGCGGCGGCGGCTCACCCTTGGCCATGTCCTTGAGGATCTGCTTGAAGCGGTCGGCATCGGTGTCCGCGACCATATCCATCAGTGGCAGACCTTCGATCTCGTCGAATTCCTCGTAGCCGAACATCTCGAGGTAGGCTTCGTTCGCGCGGATGTGCATGCCATCGACCACGTAGGCGATCGGGTCGCGCGAGGAGGCGATCAGCGAATCGCAGCGACGCTCTGATTCGTGCAGCGTGGCATCGAGTTGACGCAGTGCGCGTCGATTCTCCAGCACGGCGAACTCGTTGCGCACGACCAGGCGAAGGTGTTCGGGGCGGTGGCGAAAGGCAACATCGCGCGCACCGGCGACCATCGCTGCGACCAGCCGGTCCTCGTCGAGTGCGCCGGCCGTGGCCACGACCGAAATATCCTTGCCGCTCGCATTGACCGCGTTCATGACCGCAGCAAGGGTCAGACCGGTCGCGTCCAGCGAGGCGAGGATCATGTCGACCGTGCCTTCGGCCAGTTGCGTGTTCAACTCAGCGAGAGTCTGCGCACGCTGCGGACGCACTGCTACGCCACCATTGCGCAGTACGCTGATGTGGTGCTCGGCATGCTCGAGCTGGTCTTCCACCAGCAACAGTCGTATGACGGTCTCTTTTTCTTTTGCGGCCATGCCTGATGTCCCAGAGACTTCAACGGGTTCGGCGACGATCTTAACCCTGATTGGTCAGATTGTGGCCAGAATCGGCATCGTAACGCAGCGCGGTCAAAACGGGGTCTTGGACGGCTCGCCAGCGACTTCGCGTACCAGCCGCGGCACGAGATAGCCGGGCAAACGCGCAAGCAGTGCGGCGTGCAGGATGCGCGCCTCGGTATCGGCGACTTCGAAATGCGCGGCGCCTGCGACGCGATCGAGTTGGTGCAGATAATAGGGCAGCACGCCCGCGTCGAACAACCGTTGCGAAAGCGCGACCAATGCATCGGCGTCGTCATTCACGCCGCGCAACAGCACCGATTGGTTCAGCAGCGTGACTCCGAGCGAACGCAGCGAATCGAGTGCGGCGTCCACATCGGTGTCGAATTCGTTGGCATGGTTGGCATGGATCACGATCACGACTTGCTGCGGCAAGCGACGCAGCCAGTCGAGCAATTCGTCGTCTACGCGTTCAGGCAACACGACGGGCAGACGCGTATGGATGCGCAGCCTGCGGACGTGCCTGATCCGCGCCAGGGCGTCGGTGAGCTCGCCGAGTTTCGCGGTGGACAGCGACAATGGATCGCCACCTGACAGCAGCACTTCCTCGATGCTGGTGTCGGCGCGCAGGTAATCCAGCGCCGCGCTCCAGTGCCCTGCGGCAGCGGTTTGCCCGGCGTATGGGAAGTGGCGACGGAAACAATAACGGCAATGCACCGCGCAACTTCCCGTCGCCACCAGCAGCGCGCGCCCTGCGTATTTATGGATGACGCCGGTCGCGCCGCGCGCGGCTGCATCGCCGACCGCATCGAGGTCGAAACCCGGTGCAATGCGTTCTTCATCGAGGATCGGCAACACCTGGCGCAACAACGGATCGCCTGGATCGCCGTGGCGCATCTTCGCGACGAAACCGCGCGGCACGCGCAGCGGGAATTGCGCAACAGCCGCGTCGGACAACGCTCCGCCAAGTCCGTGCAGGCCAAGCAGGCCCAGCAATTCGCGCGGATCCTGCACGGCGTCGCGCCAGAGCTGCTGCCAGCGCGGCTGCATGGGATGGGCATGAGCGGTTATCATATCGGGCTGCGGCATTGCCGGTAGCGGCTACCCGGCTTCCATCGTCTTCCCAGCTTCTATCGAATTTACTATCCAACAATCAGTGTACCCGTTCATGGCAACGGCACGCACGCCCACGGAGTGTTTCGCATGGCCAATTACGGCATGAACGACGTCAAGAACGGCATGAAGATCATCGTCAATGCCGAACCCTGCGTCATCACCGAAACCGAATACGTCAAACCCGGCAAGGGCCAGGCCTTCACCCGCATCAAGTACCGTTTCATCAAGTCCGGCCGCGTGGTCGAGCTGACGATGAAGGCGACCGATGCGCTCGAAGTCGCCGACGTGGTCGATACCGACATGCAGTTCCTCTACAGCGATGGCGAGCACTGGCACTTCATGCAGAGCGAGACCTTCGAGCAGGTCCAGGCCGACGCCACCGGCGTTGGCGAGACCGCGAAATACCTCAAGGGCGAGGAACCCTGCGTCGTCACCCTGTGGAACGGCACGCCCATTGCGGTGCAGGCACCGAATTTCGTGGAGCTGAAGATCGTCGAGACCGATCCCGGCGTGCGCGGCGACACTTCCGGCGGCGGCGGCAAGCCTGCCAGGCTTGAAACCGGCGCGGTCGTGCGCGTGCCGTTGTTCGTCGGCCAGGACGAAATCATCAAGGTCGATACCCGCACCGGCGAGTATGTCAGCCGCGTGAAGTAGCTGCAGGCATGATCAACAGCCCCGCGCCCATTGCCTGCGACCTGCTGATCGAAGCGGGCTGGGTCGTCCCGGTCCAACCGCGTGGCGCGGTGCTGGTCGATCATGCGGTCGCAGTACGCGACGGCGCGATCCTCGCGGTGCTGCCGTTTGCCGAAGCGCGCGAAATGTATCGCGCAACCGAAACCATTGCTCGTCCGCAATCGGTGCTGATGCCTGGGCTGGTCAATGCGCACACGCACAACCCGATGACGCTGCTGCGCGGCGTCGCCGACGATCTGCCGTTGATGCGTTGGTTGACCGAACACATCTGGCCGATCGAGGCTGCGGTGATCGGCCCGCAATTCGTCGCCGATGGCGTCGAGCTTGCAATCGCGGAAATGCTGCGCGGCGGCACGACCTGCTGCAACGACAATTATTTCTTTCCGGATGTTTCCGCCGCGACGTATCGCAAGCATGGCTTCCGTGCGCTGGTCGGCTTGCCGATCATCGATTTTCCGACCGCTTGGGCGTCGAGCCAGGACGAATACTTCGATCGCGCCGGCGAAGTACACGATCTTTACCGTCGCGACGATCTGGTGCGCACCTGCTTCGCGCCGCACGCTCCCTACACGGTGTGCGATGCGAGTTTCGAGCGCATCCGCGTGTTGTCCGACGTGCTCAACGTGCCCGTGCATTGCCATGTCCACGAGACCGCACAGGAAGTGGAGGACGCACTCAAGCAGCACGGCATGCGTCAGATCGCGCGACTGGACAGACTTGGGCTAGTGAACGACCGGTTGATCGCCGTGCACATGACGCAATTGACCGACGCCGAAATCGCGCTGTGCGCGGAGCGCGGTGTGAGCGTTGCGCATTGTGCGGAATCGAACCTCAAGCTTGCTTCGGGGTTCTGTCGCGTCGAAGACCTGCGTCGGGCAGGCGTCAACCTTGCTATCGGGACCGACGGTTGCGCGAGCAACAACGACCTCGACATGTTCGGTGAAATGCGCACTGCTGCTTTGCTCGCGAAGGGCGTTGCGCAGGATGCCGGGGCGCTGAATGCTGCAGACACGCTGCGCATGGCGACGCTTGGCGGCGCAACTGCGATGGGCTTCGGCGATCGAATCGGCAGCATCGTGCCGGGCAAGCGCGCCGACCTCGTTTGCGTGGACATGGATCGCATCGAGACCCAGCCGTTGTACGACCCGATTTCGCAGCTCGTGTATGCGACTGGCCGCCAGCATGTGACCGATGTCTGGATCGATGGCCGCGCGCGTTTGCGCGATGGCGTGCTGGCCGGCATCGACACGGCTGCCTTGATCGCGAATGCACGGCAATGGCGCGAACGGATCGCGAAGATCGGGTGATGCGCCATGCAAGCGTGAGCCTGGTGAGGTCGCGCGCGGTGCTGAACGCACGACCAGGGATGAGCCGGGGCTGCACCATGCACAATGGATGGTTCAACGACGGATTGAAAGTGAATTCATGACAACTACTCATGCCAACTTCGATCAAGCCGAGCTCGACAAGTTTGCTGGCTTGGCGCACAGATGGTGGGATCCCAATGGCCCGCAACGCGCCCTGCATGAACTCAATCCGACGCGACTTGCATACGTGCGTTCACGCTGCGCATTGCGCGGCGCGAATGCGCTCGATGTCGGTTGTGGCGCGGGGTTGCTCAGCGAAGCGCTGGCAGGCGAGGGCGCGCACGTCACCGCACTCGATCTTGCGCCGGAACTGATCGAGATCGCCAAGCTGCACCTGCTCGAAACCCGGGCCAGGCAACCGACGCTGCGCATCGACTACCGCGTGCAGTCGGTGGAATCGCTCGCCGTGCAGTCACCTACATCCTTCGACGCGATCACCTGCATGGAAATGCTCGAACACGTCCCCGATCCATTCTCGATCGTGCAGGCATGCGCGAGCCTGCTCAAGCCGGGCGGACACCTGTTCGTGTCGACGCTCAACCGCACGCCAGCGGCGTTCGCTCTTGCGATCGTCGGCGCCGAATATGTTGCCGGATTGTTGCCACGAGGCACCCACAGCTATGCGCAGTTCATCCGCCCGGCCGAACTCGCAGGCTGGTTTCGCGCTGCTGGATTGCGGCTCGAGGATGTCAGCGGCCTGCATTACAACCCGATGACGCGTCGCGCGACGCTGGGTCGTCGCACCGACGTCAATTACCTCGCCTGCGCGGTGAAACCGGCATGAATTCGCCCAGCATTGACTGCGTCTTGTTCGATCTCGACGGCACGCTGGTGGACAGCGCCCAGGATCTGCTGGAGGCAACGAACCGCGTGCTTGCCGATAGGGGTGGTGCGCCGCTGGGTATCGCGGTGTTTCGTCCGATCGTTTCCAAGGGCGCGCGCGCGATGCTCGCGGTCGCGTTTCCGGATCTCGAAGCGGATCGGCGCGAGCAATTGATCCCGGCGCTGCTGCAACACTATGCCGCCGCGATCGCCGTACACAGTGCCGCATTCGACGGTATCGAGTCCCTGCTGCACCGGATCGAGCGCGCTGGACTGCGCTGGGGCATCGTGACCAACAAGACCGAAGCGCTCGCGCGTGCGGTCGTGCAGGCAATGGGCTGGAGCGAGCGCTGCGCGGTGCTGGTCGGCGGCGATACGCTCGCAACGAAAAAACCCGATCCTGCACAGTTGTTGCATGCGTGCGAAGTGCTGGCGACCTCGCCCGAACATTGCGTCTATGTCGGCGATGACGAACGCGATGTCCAGGCCGCACGTGCTGCGTGCATGCCTTCGATCATCGCGCTCTGGGGCTATCGCGAGGCGCACGACGATCCGGCAACCTGGGGCGCGAACCGCAGCATCGCGCACCCGCTCGAACTGTGCTTCGAACTCGCCGACGGAATCGGACGTGACAAGTATTGAGCGCGTCATCGGTGACACGTCCGCTGTCACCGCATTCATCGCGAAGTGGCGCAGGCGTGAACCGGAGATGGCGTATGCGGAAGTGTTCTGCGCAAGATGCATGCGCGCGCAATTCGTGTTGTGGGGCGCGCTCTTGTTCGAGTTGCGCGAGGCGGCGTTCGAGCTCAGCGACGCGCGGCTGATCGAAGCGAAGTCTTCCTGGTGGGCCGATGAATTGCTGCGAAGCGCGCAAGGCGCGCCGCGGCATCCGCTGACGCAGGCGCTCGCAGCGCCGCAGCTTCCGTGGAATGCCTTGGCGCGCGGCATGCTGGCGATGGCGCACGCGGACGCTTCAAGGCCGGTGGATCGCGACGCCGCGCTCGCTGCAGTCGCGCCATTTGCTGAAGGCATTGCGATGGTCGAGTCGGCGCTTTTCGGTGCGCCGATGACGCGCGGTGCAGGCCTTGTGGTCGCTGTACATTTGCTCTGTGAACGCTTGCGCATCGGCATTGCCGCGAATGACGGCGGACGCGTTCCGCTTGCGCTGCTTGCGCGGCATGGCATCACCGGTTCCGCGCTCGCACAGGCGCAGGGCGCGCCTGCGGTATCGGACTGGGCAGCCGAACTGGTTGCGGCACATCCATCGGATATCGCATGTGCCACGCTGTATCGGGCGGCCCGAACCGCATTCGACACTTGGTTTTTGCGCGAAATGGCCATAGGTCACGCACAGCGCGCGCTGCCGAGGCTGCGCGCACTGCGCCTGGCATGGCATGCAGCGCGGCAGTCGCATCGCACGGCATAGAATCTGACCCATAAGGATGTGGGGGCTGCACACACGCGTCTGGAACGCCAGTCGCGACCCGCAAGGATGTGGGGAATGCGCACAGGCGTCTGGAACGCCTGTGCCGAAGTCATCATTCCATCAACTGCAATACCCAAGGTAACCACATGCACACCGATCATCACGCCGATCCGCTCACCGACGAGGCCTCGATCGCATTGCCGGATATCGCATCGAGCCGTGCCACGAAAAGCCTCGGCGCGCTCGATTGGGTCGGCATGGATGCGATCGAACTGCCGATCCGCATCGTCGACGGAAATACCGCCCTGCGCGATGCTGAAGTGCGAGTTCCAGCACGCGTTTCCGCAGAAGTCGACCTTGTAGAGGGCGTTGCGCGTGGTATCCATATGTCGCGGCTCTACCTCGCGCTGGATGCGGCATCCGCCGCGCCCTTGTCGCCAGTAGTGCTGCAGTCGCTGCTGCGCGAATTCCTTGCGTCGCATGTCGGTCTTTCGACGCGCGCGCGCGTGCGAATCGCATTCGATCACTTCCTGCGTCGTCCTGCGCTTGCGAGCGGGCACGCTGGCTGGAGGCGTTATCCGGTCGTGCTGACGGCGATGCTGGACGGCGACGCGTTCACGCTGGACTTAGCATTCGATGTGGTCTATTCGAGCACTTGTCCGGCATCGACCGCGCTTGCACGCCAACTCGTTGCCGAAGATTTCGGACGCGCATTCCCGGCACACGCACCGCTTGACCGCGCCGCCGCGCTGCGCTGGCTTGCCGGCGAATACGGCATGCGCGCAACGCCGCATAGCCAGCGCAGTACGGCGAGTATCCGCGTGCGGCTCGACGCGGCGACCGCGACGTTGCCGTTCACCGCGCTGATCGAGCGCGCAGAAGCCGCACTCGGGACGCCCGTGCAGACTGCGGTCAAACGCATCGACGAACAGGCATTCGCGCGTCGCAATGGCGAGAACCCCATGTTCTGCGAGGATGCCGCGCGGCGACTCCAGACGGCATTCGACGTGGAGCCCGGCGTGCGCGATTTCCACCTGCGCGTGGCGCACCACGAAAGCCTGCACGCCCACGATGCCGTGGCGGAAGCAGGCAAGCCGATGCCCAAATCCGGCCACGCGCGCGACTGATCGACGGCCGGCCGGGTACAGCGGATCGGTTATCGGCTAGCATCGCGGCATGGGGAAAGTCGCAACGACCGCGCTGGCGTTGTGGTTGCTGTGCATGCAGGCGATCGTTCGCGATCGGACTCACTCGTTGCCGGCCTGAGCGGTCGATGCGCATCTGTGTCGCGGATCGCCTGCAGTCGCGGATCGGCCGCTGTCGCGGATCGAAGCGATCGGTCAGACTGACCCAGGCTCGGGGAGAGTAGGTCGTCATGAATTGGGTGCTGGGCGTGATCGGCGCGTTGATCGGCATGATGGTGTCGGGCAGCAGCTGGCTGCTCGGCGCGGCGGTGGGATTCTTTGCGATGTATTTCGTGGGCGCGAATTCGCGCCTGCGGCATCGGCTCGATGCGGTGGAGCGCGAACTGACGACGGCGCGCGCCTGGATTGCAGCGCAAGTGTTGCGCGCGGACACTTTGAATCGTGCAGCTGCGGCGGCTGCTGAACCTGTTGCAGCCGTAGTTACCCCCGCGCCGATGCCTGCAGCGCCGCTGCCAATCGAACCAATGACGGCCGCGTTGGAAACCACCATCCCAGCCGAACCCACGCATACGCGATCCAGTATCGGTGAACCGCCACCGATGCCTGCAACGGAGAGCTCCGAACCACTCCCGCGTGAACCTGTCACCGTCTTTGTCGCCCCACGCGCACCGGACAAGCCGACCTGGGATCAGAAACTCATCGCGCGGATCAAGGCGTGGTTCACCGAGGGCAATGTGCCGGTCAAGATCGGCGTGCTCGTCTCGTTCGTCGCCATCGCGGCAGCGCTGCGTTACGCCGCTGCACAGGGTTATTTCACGATGCCGATCGAAGTGCGGCTCGCGCTGATCGGCGCGGGCGGCGTTGCGGCGTTGCTGTTCGGCTGGCGCGAGCGTCTGCTGCGCCCGGCGTTCGGACTGAGCCTGCAAGGCGGAGCACTTGGCGTGCTGTTGATGACGGTGTTCGCCGCGTACCGCATGTATGGCTTGTTGCCGCCAATGGCGACATTCGCGCTGGTCGTCGTGCTGGTCGCGGGCGCGGCACTGCTCGCGGTGCTGCAGGACGCGATCGCACTTGCTGCACTCGGTTTCCTCGGTGGTTATCTCGCGCCGGTGCTGATTTCCACCGGCAGCAACAATCCGGTGGGATTGTTTTCGTATTACGCGATGCTCAACGCCGCGGTGTTCGCAGTATCGTGGACGCGCAGCTGGCGCTTGCTGAATCTGATCGGCTTCGCGTTCACCTTCGGCGTCGGCACGCTGTGGGGTGCGAAGTTCTATCGGCCCGAGTTGTTCGCAAGCGTCGAACCGTTCTTGATCCTGTTCTTCGTGTTCTATGTCGTGATCGGATTGTTGTACGTGATCCGCCAGACCGAACATCGGCGGCCGTGGGTCGACGGTACGTTGGTATTCGGCACGCCGTTGCTCGCGTTTCCGTTGCAGGCGGCCTTGCTGAAGGATGACCCCGATCACATGGCGCTCGCATTCAGCGCATTGGTCGTTGCGCTCGTGTACGCGGGATTGGTGTATTGGTTGCGTCGCAATCGCGACGAGCGATTGCTGACCGAAGCCTATGGCGCGCTCGCGCTGGGCTTCGCGACGCTCGCGGTGCCGCTCGCATTTTCGGCGGGTACGACGTCGTCGGTGTGGGCGCTGGAAGGCGCGGGCGTCGCGTGGCTCGGCATCCGCCAGAACCGCTGGTTCCCGTGGCTGAGCGGGTTTGCGTTGCAATTGCTCGCGGCGGGCGCGTATGTGATCGGGCAGATCGGTTTTTCACCGCATGCAACCTCGCAGTTATTGCTGCTCAATCCTGCATGGCTGGGCGCGGCGCTGATCGCGTTCGCCGGTTATGCGTTGAGCATGATCCACGATCGCTTGCGACCCATGCGCGTGTTGCCTGCGCTGTTGTTCGCGTGGGCGACAATTTGGTGGCTGGTCGCGGGCGTGACGCAACTGGATCGCGCGGATGGGCTCGGCATCGGCGAATGGCGTTTCGGCTTGGGATATTTCGCCGGAACCATCGCAGTAGCCGCTGTCCTGCGCGCGAGCCTGCCGTGGCAGAGACTCGGTTGGCTGACCGCCGTCGCAGCGATTCTGACGTTGCCGATGGTCTTCGCATTCGATGCACGGATGGGTGGCCCGCTGGCTCCGCAGACACTTGCCGTGTGGGCGGCATATGCCATCGCGATCGGGTGGGCGTTGTGGAGTGCGCGCGAAGAATCGTCGCGCGCTCTCGCTGCGACGCACGTGTTCTGGCTGTGGACGCTTGCGGTCGCGGTGATGCTGCAGGCGGATCACATCGCTGGCGTGCAACAACTCGCGGATGGTTGGCGTTATGCCGCGTTGATCGCGCCGCTGGCGTTGCTCACGCTCGGTTTGCGGCGCAAGCCCGCCGTGTTCGCGTGGCCGCGCGCACCGTTGTTCGTCAGTTATCGCGCCGGTTGGTTTGTACCGGCATCGACATTGCTGGTGCTCGCTTTCGCGCAGGGATTGTTTGTTGAAGGCAGCGCGGCACCGCTGTCATATCTGCCGTTGCTCAATCCACTCGAACTGATGTTGGTCGCGGTCGCGGTGCTGCTGTATGCGCTGTGCGCGGGTTCATGGCTTGCGCTGCGCAGGATCTGGCCGTATGCGGGTTTCGCGCTGGTCACGTCGGCCACCTTGCGGGCCGTGCACCATTGGCATGGCGAACCCTGGAACGCGAATGTGTTCGACTCGGGCGTGACCCAGATGGCGTTGACGCTGGTATGGAGCCTGCTCGGCGTCGGCGCGTGGATCGCCGGATCGAGACGCGGCAATCGTCGCCTGTGGATGGGAGGCGCGCTGCTGATGGGCGTCGTGCTGTTGAAACTCATCGCGCTGGACCGGCATTACATGGGCGACATTCCCGGCATCGTGTCGTGGCTTGCCGTGGGAATCCTGATGGGCGTCGTCGGCTACATCGCGCCATCGCCTCCGAAGAAAGATGGAACTGCGCAGGACGAAAGCATGCCCGCCGATGGAAACCCATCCGACAAGGTGGAATCGACATGAGGCCGCGTATCATGAAATTCCGCATCGTTCTGGCGAGTCTGTTGTTGAGCGCGAGCGTTGCCGCCGCGACACCCGCCGACTATGCGAACGAGTGGACGCTGTCGACCGACAAGACCGACGCCTATGCGATCACGCTCGACGAAGGCATCTATCGGCAAGTCACGCGCAAGGACCTGTCGGATCTTGCGGCCTTCAACGCCGATGGCGAGGAACTCGCGTTCGGTCCGCTGCCGTCGGCATATAGCGCGCCAGCGCGGAAGTGGCACGATGCGGTGTGGTTCGCGTTGCCTGTGCAGCCGATGAATGCGCCCAACGTCGGCGACCTGCAACTGCATGTCACGCGTAGCACGGACGGCACGCTGTCGCTCGACTCGACACTGTCGGGTACGGCGAATAGCGCAGCGAAGGCGGGAACGCAGGACGTGTTGATCGACGTGCGCGCGAAGGATCGTTTGATCGAAGCGATATCCTTCGACTTCATCGACAACGCGCCGGACTTCAGCGCAAGCATCGAAGTCGAAGCGAGCGACGACCTGAAGAACTGGCATTCGGTCGTCACGGATGCGCCGCTCGCGAGTTTCCACCAACACGACCAGTATCTGCTGCGGCGCATGGTGGAATTCGATGCGCAATCGGTTGCCTATCTGCGTGTGCACGCATCGACGCCGTTGCCTGTGCTCGCAATGCATCAGCTACAGCGCGATACCGGCAACGAGCCGGCGCGTGCAGCATTCGATGCAGCCTTCGTGCGCCGCGATGGAAACGCTTTCATCTATCGATTGCCCGCGTGCATTGCGGTGGAGCGGGTGTCGATTGCGCTGGCTGACGACAACGAGGTGGCGCACTTCAAGGTGTCCGAGCGTGAACGTGGCGAATCCGATTGGCGCCAGTTCGGCGACTACACCGCGTTTCGTTTGCGCGGCGCGGGCATCATGCTCGACGCCGAACCGATGGACATCGATGGAGTTCGCTTTGGCGAATGGCGCATCGATTCGGATGCGAACATCGCCAAGCCGCCGCACTTGCGCTTCGATTACCGGCCTGAAAGCTGGGTCGTGCTGACCCACGGACTCGCCCCGTACGTGATCGTCGCCGGCAGCCATCGCGCGCAACGCAGTACGTTCCCGATCGAAGCCCTCATCGGCCAGTTGCGCGCGCACTACGGCCAGCAGTGGCGCCCGCCGACGATCGGCCACGGCGCGATGCGCGCATCGGCAGGCGAAGCCGCATTGCATGGCTGGAACGCGACTGAGAGCCGCACATGGATGTTGTGGGGCGTGCTGGTGCTCGGCGCGGGCGCCGTGATGTTCATGGTGATCGGATTGCTGCGTTCGCCGCAGAAACCGAAGTAGCAGGAACGACTACTTCGCGTCGCCAGCCGGCATCAGCGATTCCGGATCGATGCGCACGTTGAACCAGTTCATGCCCCAGTGCATGTGCGGGCCGGTCGCGCGGCCTGTCTTGCCGACTAGACCAAACACTTGGCCCTGTTCGACGCGATCGCCGACTTTCACGACGATGCGGCTCATGTGCAGGAAATTCGAACTCACGCCGTGGCCGTGGTCGATCACGACCGTGCCGCCGGTGAGATACAGGTCAGGATTCGCAAAAGTCACGATGCCACCAGCAGGTGAGTGGATCGGAGTGCCCTGGGGCGCTGCGATATCGACGCCCGAATGCGGCGACGCCGGCGTGCCGTTGTAGATGCGCTGGCTGCCGAATACGCCGCTGATGCGACCCTTCACCGGCCATACGTACTTTGTGTCGAAATCGTTGCGGTCATCGTCGCGCGTGCGCACGGCGTTGACCGACGCCTGCTCGCGTTCGATGCGCGCAGCGATATCGGGCGGCGGATTGACGGTTTTTTCGGGCACGCCGTTGACACGTTCGATCGGGAAGGTGCGCGGCGTTATCGCGATGCTGAGCATGCGTGAGCTGCCATTCGGGGCGGTGAGCTTGAGCGACATCGTGCCGGACTGCTCGCGGGCGACGCCGATCACGAAGCGGCCATTGCTCGCCACGCGCACCGCGCGGCCGTCGTAACTGAGCGTGCTGCCGGCTGGTACCGTGCCGATCACAAGGCTCGATTGGGGGGCGTTGGAAGGAATCTGCACGACGCCGACGTCGGCAGACGCGGATGCTGCGCTGGCTTCCCGCGAGTGATCCGCCGGATTCGTTTGCGTGGTTGCGCAGGCGCTGCAGGTAAGGGCCAGCACGACGGCAAATATTGGTTTCATGTTGATCATTTCCTTGAAGGTCAGCGTGCGTAACGCAGGCGCTGGCCGAGTGGGGCGCCGATCAATTGGTTTCCATCCCATGCAAGCTCGCCGTTGACGAAGGTCGCGGCGACGCGCGCGTCGAAGCGCTCACCGAGGAATGGAGACCATCCGCATTTCGCGAGGATGCGTTCGCGGGTGATGTCGGTGCCGCCATCCGGATCGACCAGCACCAGGTCCGCGAAATAGCCTTCGCGCAGGAATCCGCGCTCGGCAATGTCGAAACGCTGTGCGGGCGCGTGACAGATTTTTTGCACGAGATGCGGCAGGCTGAAATGGCCGTCGCGCACCTTCTGCAAGGCGCACACCAGGAAATCCTGCACGAGCGGCAGGCCCGAAGGCGCACTCATGTAGGGCTCCTGTTTCTCTTCCCAGGTGTGCGGGGCATGGTCGGTCGCTAGCACGTCGACGCGATCCTCGGCCACGGCGCGGATGATTGCGGCGCGGTCGGATGTTTCCTTGATCGCCGGATTGCACTTGATCAGGTTGCCGAGCCGCGCATAATCGGGGCGCGCGAAATGCAGGAAATGGATGCAGGTTTCGGCGGTGATCTGCTTCATCTTCCCCGACGCGTCGATCAACGGGCCCGGCGTAAACAGCTGCAATTCCTCGGCGGTGGTGATATGCAGCACGTGCAGCGAAGTGCCGCAGCGGCGCGCGAGCGAAATCGCAAGCTCGGTGGACTTGATGCAGGCGAAGCGCGAACGGATTTCGCCGTGCAGGTCGATTGGAATATTGTCGCCGTAGATGTTGCGCGCCTCGGCCAGCGCCGCCTCGATCATCGGCGTGTCTTCGCAATGGGTGATGATCGGCGTCGGGCATTCGGCGAACATCGCCTCCAGCACTTTCGGATCGTCGACCAGCATGTTGCCGGTCGAGGCGCCCATGAATATCTTCAGCCCGGGCGTGGTTTTCGGATCGATGCGGCGGATCGCGTCGAGGTTGTCGTTGCTCGCGCCGTGATAGAAGCCGTAATTGGCGCGCGAGCGTCCCGCGGCGAGCTGGTACTTGTCCTCGAGCGCCGCGTTGTCGAGCGTCGGCGGCTTGGTGTTGGGCATGTCGAGGAAGCTGGTGACGCCGCCCGCGACCGCTGCCGCCGGTTCGGTGTCGAAGCCGCCCTTGTCTTCCATCCCGGGTTCACGGAAATGCACCTGGGCGTCGATCACGCCCGGCAGCAGCAGCTTGCCGGCGGCGTCGATCACGGTTTCGTTGCCGCGCGCGGCCAGCGACGGGGCGATGGCTTCGATGCGGCCGTCGTGGATGCGCAGGTCGGCCGCGAACTGGCGGCCTTCGTTGACCAGTTGGGCGTTGACGATCAGGGTGTCGGTCATGGGGGCTCAGTCGTGGGGATGCGGTTTGCAGTCGGGCGGTGCGTCCGGTACGGGATCCAGCCCGCCCGGATGCAGCGGATGGCAGCGCGCGATGCGTTTGGCCGCCAGCCAGCCCCCACGCAGCACGCCAAAGCGCTCCACAGCCTGCATCGCGTAGCTCGAACAACTCGGATGGAACCGGCAATTCGTGCCCAGCATGGGGCTGAGGAAGCGCTTGTAGCCGCGCAGTATCAGCAGGACGAGCGATTTTACCGGGTTCACCGACGGCTCCGCGCGGCCTGGCGTGGGCGTGGTTGCCGCTGCCATCCGACTAGGCTATAACAGCCCGCTGCTTTGTCACACCCTCGCTTGCACACAACATCAGGAATCGCCCAACGTGGCTGCCAAAAAACCCGTCAAGAAAACCGCCAAGACTTCCGCGAAGAGCCCCGTCAGGTCGGCAGCCGCCAAGAAGGCCGCCAAGCCAGCCGCCAAGGCCAAGCCGGCCGCCAAACCGGTGAAAAAGCCGGCGCGCCAGGCTGTCACGAAAGCCGCCGCCGCGAAGAAAGTCGCCGCAAAGAAACCAGCGCCGAAGAAACCGGCCGCCAAGAAGCCTGTCGCGACCAAGCCTGCCAAGAAGCCAGTCGTCGTCGCCAAGCCGGCCAAGAAGCCGGTCGTTGCGACGAAAGCCCCCGCGAAGAAGCCTGCACCCGCCAAAGCTGCCGTCGTTGCGAAGAAGCCCGCACCCGCGCCAGTCGTGGCGAGCAAGCCAGTCGTGGCGAGCAAACCAGTCGTGGCGAGCAAACCAGTGGTGGTGGGTAAGCCAGTCATAACAAGCAAGCCGGCCGCACATGCCAAGCCCGCGCCCGCCCAAGCATCCGCACCCGCGAAGAAAGGCAAGGCCAGCGCGCCGGTCGCGCCGCCCAAGCCCGAACCCGTGCCGCCGACGCCGGTCGTACGCCCGCAAGGTGCACGCGCGAAGGCCGTGGTGCGCAACAACCTGCCCGAGAAGGTGATCCCAATTTTGGCTGTCCAGACTGGCGTGAAGCTGCCCAAGGGCTACAAGCCCTCCGGCAAAGAGCCGTACATGAGCCCGTTCCAGATGGAGTATTTCCGCCAGCGCCTGCTGTCGTGGCGTGCGGATCTGGTCGAGGAATCCAAGCAGACCATCGAAAACCTCAAGGAAGAAGTGCGCGATGTCGGCGACGAAGCCGAGCGCGCTACCCGCGAGACCGAAAACTCGCTGGAACTGCGCACCCGCGACCGCTACCGCAAGCTGATCGGCAAGATCGACGACGCCCTCAAGCGCATCGACGACGGCATCTACGGCTATTGCGTCGATACCGGCGACGAGATCGGCCTGGATCGCCTCGAAGCCCGCCTGACCGCCGAACGCACCATCGACGCGCAGGAACGCTGGGAACACCGCCAGAAACAGATGGGCGATTGATCGCGACTGGGATACAGACGAAAGCTAGGCTATGGTGCCAATTAATTACCTCCGTCCCCGTTGCCGTGAGCAGCGTCTTCTTGGGGCACGCCAAATATTGCGTATGTTCCAGGGATAGGCTATTTCTCTGACAACCACGTTACTTCTTATAAGACCGTGGACCTGAATAGCGGACAATGGCTTGTCGTGAACATGACTGGAAACGGAAGTACCTTCGGGCCTGGATATGTTGCTAGGACGGTCACTGACGGTATTGCCCACACTTACGGTGAGGGCACAAGTTTTATGCAGGCTAATGGACCGTTTCAGCAGGATCCTATCAACAGCTACGTAAATGAATACGTTTGGGGCGGGCAAATGGATCGGATTATTTCCGGGGCTTCATCTAATAAATGCGGTTGCGGTAAATAGTCAAACAGCCATGCTGCAAAGAATTGCCGAAGCTATTGGTTGTTTGGTCGCTCCATTGCCAATCGTTGGCGTCGTGGTTGTGGAATCTATTTTCCATAACACCTTCGATGTCGGTCTTTTCATAATATTCTCGCTAATTACCTACTCATTCGCACTGGGGTTCACCGTCGTGCTTGGTTACCCGATCTTTCGCCTGTTGTTGCGAATAGGGGCTGTGTTCTGGTGGACTAGCATGGTATCGGGATTCTTGATCGGCGCGCTGGCGACAATTCTAATTGGTCATCCCACAAATATTTTTTCGAGCGGGGTTCTAATAAATTCGTTGGCTTCATCCATTTCAGGCTTGCTCTTTTGGATCATTCAAAGCAAAGGATTCCCCCAAGAAAGGGGATGGAGGTAATTAACCCGTCGTAACCCGTGGCCTGCCAATCGGCTTGCACGCGACCGGGCGATTGAGGGCCTTCTCGACCATCAGCTGGAACCGCAGGTCGCCGAGCGCGCGTTCCTGCTGCAGGTGGTCACGGATCGTCGCCAGGTCATCCTCGCTGACGCCTTGCTCCAACCATTGCCGATAGGCCATAGCGCGTGTGGCGTCGTCGCGACCCAATGCGAGGAAACTGGCATGCGGTGTGACCACCGGATCGATTCGCAGCGCCAGGTTGGCGTGAACGCTGGACCATCGATAGGCCTCAGCAGCCGCCACCATCGCGGCACGAACCGGGTTGAGTTCGATGTAGCGGTAGACGGTCAGCAGATAGCGTTCGCTCTCGACCAGGCACGACTTGAAGCGCCCCTGCCACAATGTTCCGCTACGGCCATGTCGTTTGTTGAACGCCTGCGCGTGGCACTGCCCGACAAGGCGCATCAGCCGAGAAATGCCGCCGCACGCTGGAGCCGAGAGCAACAGGTGGACGTGATTGCCCATCAACACATAGGCATGGATCTGGACACCTTCCTCGCGGCGGAAGTTGTGCAGCAGATGCATATAGTGGTGGCAGTCGTCATCGTCGACGAACGTTGCAGCCCGATTGACACCACGTTGGGTCACATGCAGCGGCGTTCCTGGTAGTTCAAGGCGGGCACGGCGCGGCATGAGCACACCTGGCTTGGGCGTTGCGGCAAGCTTGCAGCCAACCTCGGACGAAGAAGCTCGGCGATCTACCTGTTGCGATGTAGGAGAACGGCTATGGCGAGTTAATTACCTCCGTCCCCTTTGCCCCTTTGCCCTCCGTCCCCTGCCCCCGAACCATCAGCCGCACAGCCTTCAGGCGATCGACTCCACCCGGTTGCGGCCGCCACGCTTTGCCGCGTACAACGCTTCGTCGGCGCGCGCGTAGAGGGTGCTCACCGAGCCGCCGATGCGCAAGGCCGTGAGTCCGATACTCACCGTAAGCTGAAAATCGTGCGGCAAGGCCTCGATTGTCGTGCGCAGGCGTTCGCATTGGGCAGTTGCGTGCGCCACATCCGCGCCCGGCATCACGATCGCGAATTCCTCGCCACCGATTCGCGCAACGGTATTGCGGTCGCCGCAATGGGCCTTGAGCGCATGCGCCACGGCGATCAGGGTCTTGTCGCCAGCAGGGTGCCCGTGCCGGTCGTTGATGACCTTGAAGTGGTCGATGTCGACGATCGCCATTGCCAGCGGCTTGCATTCGAGCACCGCGGTATCGATCGCCGCTTTCATGATGCTGCTGAAGGCGCGCCGATTGAACAATCCAGTGAGGACGTCGGTGCGGGTGACTTCGGTGAGGTGCGCATTCTCGGCAATCAATTCCTGCTGGTATCCGAGGAGCTTGCGCTCATACCAGTCGCGTTCGGAAAGGTGGCTGGTCAATTCCCGATGGGCCATGCCGAGTTCGAGCAGGTTGACCACCTGGCGCGACAAGCCGCCGAGCGCCTCTCTCTGGAACGGCGCGAGATCGCGCGGCGTGCGATCCATCACGCAGATGGTGCCGACTGCAGCGCCGCCGGTGCCAATCAGTGGTGCACCGGCATAAAAGCGCACCTTCTGATCACCGGTCACGAGTGAATTGTTCACGAAGCGTGTATCGGCCAGGGCGTCCGGCACCACCAGGATCTCGTGGGGCTGCTGGATGGCATGCGCGCCGAAAGTCCCGTGTCGCGTCATGTGCGGCAGCGCGAATCCATGCTGGGATTTGAACCATTTGCGTTCATAGTCGATCAACGCGACCGAACTCATCGGCGCATCGCAGATGCCAGCGGCGATCGCGACCAGGTCGTCGTAGGATTTTTCCGGCAAGGTATCCAGGATGCCGTAGCTGCTGAGGGCGGCAAGGCGCGCTGATTCCGTGTCTGGCACATCCGCATCGGTCATGGGGCATCCTTGCCTGTGATTCGCTGAAGACTACCAGCGTGCATGTTACCAGCCGGTCAGGATGGGTTCGATCAGGAGGGTTCGACCAGGATGGGTTCGATTACGAGGGCCGTTTATTTTCCTGGCTGACACATCAACCCGACACCTTTCGCAGCCATCCCGATCATCCTCGCCCCATTGCCTCATCGCTGGCGTTAAGCTCACACATCAAGTCGGAGTGATCCAGCCAATGCCTGCTGTCGATTACGTGATGTCGGTGCGTGCCGTGAGCAAGGGCAAGTTCGTGGCCGATATCGGCACTACGCGCTTCCTCGGCGTGCTGGATGGCGTCGATCCCGACCCCACGCAGGCCATCACCGCCGCCGCCTGGTACAAGGCCGTCACCGACGCCGGCAAATGGACGAATGCCAAGTTCGAGGCGCGCGGCGACATCCTGTTCGTCGTCCACGGCTACAACAATTCCGAAACAGACGTGATGCAGCGCCACCGTCTGATCCGCGACGGCCTCGCCGCGCTCGCGTTCAAGGGCGTCATCGTCTCGTTCGACTGGCCCAGCGGCGACAGCGCGCTCGCCTACCTGCCGGATCGCCACCGCGCCAAGCAAACCGCGCTGCGCCTCGTCGACGACGGCATCCGCCAGCTCGCCGCGCGGCAGACGCCCGATTGCCCGATCAACATCCACATCCTCGGCCACTCCACCGGCGCCTACGTCATCCGCGAAGCCTTCGACGACGCCGACGATACCCAGCTCGCGCAATCCTCATGGCTGGTCAGCCAGATAATGTTCGCCGCCGGCGACGTCTCGTCCGGCTCGATGAACGCGGGCGACAAGGGCGCCGAATCCATCTACCGCCACTGCCTGCGGCTCACCAACTATTCGAACCGCAACGACAGCGTGCTCGACATCTCCAACGTCAAGCGCCTCGGCATCGCCCCGCGCGTGGGCCGCATCGGCCTGCCGCCCGACAGCCCCGCGCTCGCCGTGAACGTCGATTGCACCGACTACTACGCCCAGCTCGCGTCCGACAAGGCCGCACAGGCCGCCGACCAACCCAAGGGCTTCAGCGGCGCGCAAAGCCACTCCTGGTATTTCGGGAATGCGGTGTTCACCAGGGACGTGTTCGATACCGTGATCGGGATCGAGAACAGCCAGCGGACAACGCGGGTGGTGGGGGCTGATGGGAAGTTGCGGTTGGTTGGAAAACAAATAAAGTGAAGAAAATAGTCTGCGAGTTCGATATATCAGCGAAAGGAATTAAATAGATGGCCGCCATATCACTGGGCGATGTGAGAGCAGAGCATGATCGTTCGATGCTTCGAGAGGCGTTCTTCGAGTCGGCCGACTACAAAACTCTCATAGAATCAGACATAAAATCGATTGTTGTGGGTCGTCGAGGCGTTGGGAAGTCCGCGCTGTTCATTAGATTGGGCGAATACTATGAAGCGAATGAACGAACTGATGTTATCCGAATTGCTCCGGATGAACACGAGGTCTTAGCGCTACGCGCGATTACGCAATTATTTGACGGGCAATTTGGGTTAATACGGGCCGCTACCAGACTAGGATTTCGGTTTGCGCTGCTTATGGAGATAGCCCTCGGACTGTCTACGAAGTTTAAGTTCAATCAGGCTGCGCAAGCTCCAGTCCTGTTGAAACGATTGCAAGCTTGGCGAACTCCAGGAACTGTAATTGACAAGCTTCGTCATATTTTAATTAAGGCGACAGCCAATGAATCAAATGTCGAAGCCAGAGTAGGGGCAATTGCTGATGATCTTAAACTTAACGAGCTTGAGAGTTGTTTAAATGACGTTCTCGAGAGTATGAAAAGAAAAGTAGTTGTGTTGATCGATAAGCTTGATGAGGGCTACAAGCCAGACGAAGCCGGAATAGGCATAGTTGATGGATTTATCCAAGCGTCTGTCGACCTGCACGATCATTCGCCTTACTGTAGAGCGATAGTTTTCTTAAGAGATAATATCTACCGGGCGGTAGCGCAGAAAGATCAAGATTTTTCAAGAAATTTAGAACAGGCGGTTTTGAGAATTCATTGGGACGAGCGAAGTCTTCAAAACGTCATGGCGAATCGCATAAAAAAAGCCACAGGCATCAAAGTAGAAAAGACTATCAAAGTGTGGGACTCAGTTACTCAAGGGACGTTACAGGGAGAGTCCGGCTTTCACACATGCCTCCGGTTGACTTTGTACCGCCCGCGCGACCTACTGCTTTTGTTAAATGACGCTTTTAGAAATGCAGCGGCTTCGGATCGATATGCCATTGAGCAGGCTGACATAAATGCGTCCGCGAATGTCTGATTTGACCAAAGAATATTCTGCGGAGCTACCCGGGCTTGCGGAATTAGTTTGGGCTTTCGCCGGAATGAACCCGTCGCATACAATCGCTGCCGCCGCCGAAATCATTTCTGCTGTGATTCACCAAGATAAATATTCGTCGGCTGTACAGCAACAGTTTGCTTTGTTTTCAAGCCCTGTAGAGGCATTGAGGGCTCTCTACAGTGTCGGTTTTATAGGTGTGAAGGAATCAAGTGCTCATAATTTTGTTTTCTGTCATGACGGCCGAAAGCCTGATAAAGAATTTGGAGCAACGGAGCAGCTAATTGTGCATCCTTGCTATTGGATAGCCTTGAATCTAACGAACAGGGATATAGCAGAGACTTCGGCTTCTGAAATTTATGACGAATATGACATAACCGTAAGATCCGAAACGCCTGAACAACGTGCACGCGCCATAGGGAAAATGGAGTCTGAACTTCGCGAAATCGAAATTGGCCTCGACGGCGCAGTGGCGTTCGAGAAGTGGTGCCTTAAGGTTATTCGAGTGCTTTTCCCTGGAGGGCTTAGAAATATTGAGCTTCATGATAATAAGACCAATTTACAACGGCGGGATGTATTGGGAACAAATCATGGAACTACCGATTTCTGGAATCGCATTTTGGTTGAGTATGGATCTCGTCAAATTGTTTTTGAAGTAAAAAACATTATAGATTTGAGCCGCGAACATTTTTGGCAGATGAATTCATATCTTTGCCAAGATTATGGAAGATTTGGTTTTATTATTACAAGAGGTGATGAAGTAGCTCTTCGAAAAGATCGGGAATTGTCGTGGGTTAGAGAGCTCAAGAGCCAACACTCGAAAGTAGTTATGATCATAACGGCCAAATTTCTCTTAGGGCTACTGAACAAAATACGAAGCCCGATTCGACACGACTACGCAGATGACGCAATGGATAAGCTTCTGGATGTGTATGTAAGGAGCTATTTTGGAGAATCTGTGACTACAAGAAAGAAAAAGAAGAAGGCATGAAGTAAAACGCCTAAAATCCACAATGGCGTTTCCTCCACAAGTTATTTTGATTCGAGGGTGTCTGTTTTTACTCACTACACCTGCCACATTCACTCAATGCTGAGCAGTTCAGCCACAGCACCCACCCACCGGGTTCGACGCCGACGCTTTGTCGCTCAACGTTAAGCCAATTTGGTTCAACGCTAAGCCAATTCCACTCATGGCTGATGCTTTTTTGCTCAACGTTGAAGCCAGACAGGTTCAACGCTGACGCTTTTTCGCTCAACGCTGAGCCAATTCCAGTCGCCGTTGATGCTTTTTTGCTCAACGCCGAGCCAATCCGGTTCAACGCTGAGCCATTTACGTTCAACGCTGAGCCGTTTCCATTCAACACTGAGCCAATCCGGCTCAACGCTGACCCTTTTCCGCTCAACGCCGACGCTGCCAGCGTCATCGCCCACGCTTTTCGCGTCTCCAGAAAGCCGAAAAGCCACTGGGTAGCGGCTTTCCGGGCAGCGAGGGGCGGATTGGCGCTGCCGGGATGCTCGGTAGGCTGTCGCCAGGACCTGCCGCGTTAAACTGATCCCATGACAACGAGGTGCCCCATGCGCATGAGTGCTCGGGAAAGCAAGATCACGACGTCCAGCGAAAATGTGTTTACCGACCTCGGGTTCGACGACGCCGAAGCGCAGGTGCTTGCCCTTCGCGCGGACCTGATGGCCCAGCTCGAACAGCAGATCAAGGCCCGCAAGATGACGCAGATGGCGGCGTCCAAGCTGCTGGGCGTCAGCCAGAGCCGTGTGTCGGATCTTGCGCGCGGCAAGGTGGAGAAGTTCAGCCTCGATACGCTGGTACAGTTCGCGGCCAAGCTTGGCAAGCCGGCAAAGATCGAGTTGACGGGCTGATGTCGAGAGGCGTTGGTTTCGCTGACCCCTCGATTTTCCAACTCCAGAAAGCCGAAAAGCCGCCGGGTAGCGGCTTTCCGGTGTTCCATTGGGCGGCTCAGGCCTTGGCGGTTGCCGGGTCGGCGGCTATCGTCGAAGGTGCAGCGGCCGGGGCGCGGGTCTTGGCGAAGCGGATGGACAGGTCCTTGCGCAGGCCTTCCA
The DNA here is from genome assembly GCA_038226665.1 of Lysobacterales bacterium. GTDB lineage: Bacteria > Pseudomonadota > Gammaproteobacteria > Xanthomonadales > Xanthomonadaceae > SZAS-103. The sequence continues at coordinate 156,682 of JBBRQI010000004.1, forward strand.
GTCCGGCGTTCTTGCCGGCGACCTTCAGCAGGGCGTAGCCCTCCAGCGACAACGACATGATGTCGCTGCCGAGTGCGGCTTCGCTGCTGTCGGCGCGTTCCACCAGCTTCTGCAGGCGTTGCAGGCGCGGGCGCAGGGCGTCGAGTGCGGTCAGGTCGGCCTGTGCGCCGGCGAGGTTGATGCTGGCGGGCACGACCTGCGGGTTCTGCCCCAGCACGCTCAGCGTCTGCCGGCAGAATTGCTCGGACTTGGGGCCCATGCGCATCAGGCCACGCAGTTCGGCGGCGTCGAGCGCGATCAGCCCGGCGAAGGCGGCTTCCAGCGCGGTGAGTGCTGCGTCCGCAGCGGTCAACTGCGCGGGGGAAAGGGTCAGCGTTATCAGGTTCTGGCTCACGGTGTTCGTCCTTGTTGTTTCTGTGGATATGTTTTCAAAAGATCGGGCGGCACGACGCCGCACGGACGGGGCGCTCCGTCGCGTGGAAGTGTTCTGTTGGATTGCCGCGCACCCCTGCGCGCGAGCGGAGCAAGGCCACTGTGTCAGCGCAAGCCGCGCCTGGGCATCGGCGGATTGCTCGATCGCGTGTAGGAGTTTTCCTACAGTGTTTGCAGGCGCGGGCGCAGGGCGTCGCGTGAGATCGAACCGGGGAGCGCGACGAATCGCGCGGTGATTCAAGCCTCAGACAGCCGATCTCCCGCAAGATCGGTGCATTCGCCACGGAAGGAAATGCGTCATGAAAGATATCCCGATCGAAAATTCATCGACTGAGTCGGTGCCGCCCGCAAATGCGCGCGCGCAGCAGAAGGTCGACCAGGCCGCGGAGGAACTCGGCCGCGAGCGCGACGAGTTCGAGAAAAAAGCGGCGCGCATCGAAAGCAGGATGATGAATCGCGATCCGATTACCGGCACGCCCGGATCGCACGCTTTGGGTACCGGCGTCGGCACCACCAGTGGCGCGATGGCCGGAGTGGCCATGGGCTCGCTCGCAGGTCCGGTGGGAACGGCTGTCGGCGGCTTCATCGGCGCGATCATCGGTGCGCTCGCTGGACACGAGGTAGGCGAGGCCATCAACCCCACTCCAGAAGAGACCTACTGGCGCGAAATGTACGGAAGCGACACGCGCTACAACCTCACGCACCCGTTTGATGACTACGCGCCGGCCTTCATGGCGGGCTATCTCTACCGCAATCGGCCGTGGGCCGAAGCGGAGGCGGAAATGCTCGCAGTCTGGGAACGCAACAGCGGCAATTCGCCACTCGCCTGGGAGGAAGTACGTGATGCCGCACATGCGGCATGGCTGCACGCCGATCGCAGAAACGCAGTCGTTGGAGGGTAGGGCTGTTCAGGCGTCGAGCGAGGACTGCGCTATTTGCGCCTTGCTGGTGAGCACGGTCAGCCATGCATCCGGCGGCACGCCGCCGCACGACGCGCGCTCCGTCGCGTTGGCATGAAGGTCTGCTGGCAATCCGCACCTCAGCGCGAGCGGAGCAAGGCGACTTGACGGCCGAGCGCGCTCAGCCATTGGCGAGCGCAGAATGGGCGCAGCGCGAACGCGCGCGAACCCGAGGTGCACGTCGTGAGGAAATTGTTGCTGGGGTGGTTGATCGCCGCCGCCGCGTGTCTTCAATCGAGCGCGTCCAGCGCCGGAGACAACACGATCGCAGGGGACTGGCAAGGCGAGTGGGTGAAGTCGGGCGATCACCTGCCGGTGACATTCAGCTTTCGCGCAGACGGTGGCCATGTCGTCGGCGTTTTCGGTTCGGACGCGTTGCAGGCCGCCGGGATTCCGGTCACCAGCGTGGTCGATAGCGGCGGGGTCGTCCATTTCCAGATCAAGGGCGACGACAGCGCGACGACGTTCGACGGGACAGTGGAGGGGCCCAGGATGGTCGGCACCTTCACCGACGGCCATTCGAAGGGAACCTTTACGCTGGCCCGCATCGCGGGTGAGCCGACGTCGGTGCGAACGCGGGACGTGACGTTCCGCAACGACGGCGCGACCCTGTCTGGCACGCTCATACTGCCTTCGACGACCGGCCGCCATCCCGCAGTGCTGTTCCTGCAGGGTTCTGGCCCCGAGGGGCGATGGGCGAACCGCTATCTTGCCGAGGCGTTCGCCAAGGCGGGCATCGTCGGGCTGATCTATGACAAGCGGGGAGTCGGCGGTTCGTCGGGCGACTGGGCGAAGGTCGGCTTCGATGTGCTGGCCGGGGACGGCGCAGCCGGGGCGAGGCTGCTCGCGGCGCAACCGGAGGTGGATCCTGCCAAGGTCGGCGTCTATGGCCACAGCCAAGGTGGGACGATCGCGCCGCTCGTGACGAAAAGCGCCGAGGGCATCGGATTCGTGATCGCGTCGGCGGCCGCGGGTGGCGATCCGGAAGACGTGGAAATCTTCAGCGTCGAAAACGACATCGGAATCGCGAGCCTGACGAAGCGCGAGCAGGAAGATGCACGCGCCTACGTTCGCGCGCTGGTCGAGACGGCCTACAGGGGCGGCGACCACGCGCGCCTTGAAGCGCTTGCGGTGAAGTTCAAGGATCGCGCATGGTTCATTCCGCTGCCGCCGTCAGACAACAGTTACTGGATCATTTCGCGTGCGATCGGCGATTTGGATCCCGCGAAAGCATGGTCCGGAGTGAAGGTGCCTGTGCTGCTGCTCTACGGCGGCCACGACGAGCGCGTGCCTGCCTCCGCGAGCATCGCTTCGATCGTCGCCGCGCTGCACGGCGCAGGCAATGATCGTGTGACTGTTCGCCAATTTCCGAACGCCGACCACACCTTCACGATCGTCGACCCTGCGCATGCCAACGCCTGGCCGATCCATGTGCCCGATTACGCCAGCACGATCGCGGCGTGGGTGCTTGCGCAGCAGCGATAACAACAGTGCGATCAGCGTCTGGGGCATCCCGCAAATTCACGTCGGCAACTCGAGCTGTTCCCGCCGTATGCCATGCCGTCGCAACGTCCATGCGGTGTTTTCCCTACAACCATGAGCGTGTGTCGGATGGCGGTCGCCGCCCGAGCAGCTGCGATCGGCAACTGCTTGTATAGTGCCGACGGGGTCAGCGCTGAACTGTTTCACGTTCCAGAAGCCATCCGCCAGGCCGCTTGCGGGCATCCATTTGCCATTTAGAACGGGGAGAGTCTCGATGCATTCGAAGGGTCTGGTAGTTGCCGCAATCGCCGTCGCGCTGTCGATATCCATTGCACATGCGCAGGAGCGCAACAACGGGGTGATCGAGCAGCACGGATTCCTCGGCCGGACCATCGAGCCGGACGAGTTTCAGGTTTTTCGCGCGAGCGAATTCCAGGCGACGCACAAGGTAGCGATCTCGGTGTTCAATGTCGCGTTCCCGCGCGAGAACCATTTCAGCGCCAACACGAGCGGCAGCAATTCCCTGTTCACCCATTCGGCCAAGGCGAGCATGAAAACGACGATGACCGGCGTCGACCAGGCCACGCAGCAGCGCATTGCCGACAGGGCGTACGCGCTGTTCGTCGCCCAACTCAAGGACGCGGGTTACGAGGTGGTCGACCAGGCAGGGCTCGTGCAGGCAGCGCCGGAGTATGCGACCTGGGACAAGTTGCCGAACTTCAGCGAAGGCCGGTTCGGTGCGTATGTGGCGCCCACGGGAATGTCGGTGCACTTTCTGCAGGGCGATACGGCCAAGCGCGACACCTCGGGGATGTTCGGGCAGCCGATGACGGCTTTTCGCGGACTCGATCGGCCACAGGCGTTCGGCCGTTCGCCGTACATCGCGCACGACGGCAAGCTCGGCATCATCGCGGTGACGCTGGTTGTGGATTACGGCGCGTATTCCAGCAGCGGCGAGAAGCACGGCATGGGCAAGGCGTCTGCCAGCTTCAACCCCGGCGCGACGATCGAAGCCGGCAACATCAACGACAGTGGCACCCTGGTGGAATATTGGAGCCCGGACTCGGGCGGATTCCCGGCGGTCGCATTCCTGCAACGGCCGGTGCGCTCCGCAAAGGAGCTGGGCGTGATCCAGGGCACTGAAGATTCCGGCGACTACACCCTCGCAGCCGATCCGGCGAAGTTCGAGGCTGCGGCGAACGAAGTGGTCGACATCGCGGTGCCCAAGCTGGTGGGCGTCATGGCCGCCGGGAAATAAGTGCTGGGCGCGACTTGAATGGGGGGCAGAATCAGGCGGAATTCGTGGGCTGCCCCTTTCCCCTGGATGCGTCAGTCGGCCCGGCTCCGGCAAGCGAAACTCGATGCCTTCAATGACTCACTGAAGGATCAACTTACCAATCGCCAAGCGCTGATCGCGCTCGGCGTGCAGTTTATCGGGATGGCCGAAAGGCACGCAGTCTTTGAGTGGCTCGGAAGGGCTTGTAAGCTCGGATTTCTCAGTCACGAAAGGGCAGCCGCGCACTGCCTTATCGCTTCAGCAGCAGGCCCTGCCGCGCGGCTGCGGCGGCAGGTGCAGCATGCGTCCGAGTTTCCGTCAGCGACGCACGTGATCGAGAATCGCCCAGAGTGCTGCGGCACCCAAGGTCTTGACCACCATGGGATGCTGGGCATAGAACTCGCTCACGGTGTTGACGATGCCGGGATTGCTGTTTTGCGCCTGTGTTGCCACCTCCTGCACCTGCTGGGGCGTCACCTGCGACGCTTGTTCAGGCGAGATGTTCTGCGTCGGCGAGCCGGCCGGGGACTGCAACCCTAGTTGAGACAACAAGCCCCCAGCGTTTGGACCGGCCGCCGCAAGCAGCCGATTGAGAAGCCCGCTCCGCTGGTCCGGATTGGACTGGCCGAACAGGTGCGCCACCAACTGCCCGAACGGTGGCGTCTGCGGCGAGTTGAACGCTGAGGTCATTCCTTGCGCAACTGCATTGGACGAGCTCGACGTTGCGACCTGCTGGAAGCGGTTTTGCATGTCTTGCGATGGTTGGCCACTGCCCGCGCCGAGCAGTTCATCCATCAGGCTTTCGACTTCTGCGTTCATGACTTGCTCCGCGACTCAGGAAGACGCTGAGCCTACGCTGGTTTAAGGAGTTATGACAGCCAAGCTGAGCGTGCCGTCATTGGTTCGGGTAGCCAAACCGTCAACGGCCGCAGGCGGGTCGAAGGACACTTGCTGGTCACGGTGGTGGTGACTCAGTCCCCCGTTTGCTTTCTGCTAAAGTCGGTCGCCGGGGAGGCCAGCCATGCTGGCGTGGTGAACGCGACGGACGACGGGACGGTCCGGTTTCTGCTGTATGTCGTGCCGGAGGCGTGAGGGTATCTCCGAAAAATCCCCGGCTCAAGGAAGGGGATCGGCATTCCGCTATGCGACCCACTGACTTACGCAACGTCTGAGGTACGGGCAATGAAACGAACCTTTGACGACCCGCTGGTAATCGGCATCGGAATGGCGGTGACGTTGCTGCTTCTCTTCGCAGGTCTAGCGTATCGGAACACCCGCCAACTCAATGAGGACGCCCGTTGGGTTGCCGACACCCAGGAAGTGCTGAACTTGACCTCCAAGGTGATGCTGGCGTTGGCAGATGCCGACACAGGACAGGGGGGCTTTCTCGTCACCGGCAAGGACGAGTTTTTGCAGCCCTACGACGCCGCCCTCGTCCGGTTGAACGGTCTCATCTCAAAGCTGAAAGACAGAACCAAAGACAATTCCGGCCAGCAAGCCCGCATCACAAAGTTGCAAGAGATGACCGGTGTGCAGATGTCGCTGATGAATGAGGTCATCGACCTGCGGCACAAGGACGAGAAGGCGGCCCAAGCGTTTGTGCTCACCGGCAAGCTGAAGACGCAGATGGACGCCATTCGGCAGGCCGTTGCCGACATCGTAAAGGCAGAAGACGACTTACTCTTGAAGCGGGAGAGCGAGGAGGGCGCGACCTATCGACTTGCCGTCACCACCGGCCTGGTCACCGCCTTCGTGGGATTGATCGCGATCGGAGCGTTCATTTGGCTCTTGCGTCGCAGTCTGGCCGCCCGGCAGAAGACCGCTGGCCTCCTGTACGAACAACGCGAGTGGTTTCGCCTGACACTGGCGAGTCTCGGGGATGGCGTGATCGCCACCGACTCCGCTGGCAGGGTAACGTTTCTCAACGCGGTGGCGCAGTCCCTGACCGGCTGGTCGGAGGAAAACGCGAGAGGCATGCCGATGG
>JBBRQI010000005.1:0-137728 GCA_038226665.1 Lysobacterales bacterium
GGGAACACCGTTGCCCGGCGTCCAGACGGACTGAAGCTCTGCAGCCATCGTGAAATGATGGCTGCGGGACTTTGGTCTGTCGGGATGCGCTGCGCGATCCGCAGCTTGTATCTGAGCGATGCGTGGCCGTAAAGATATACTAACGTCTTTCCCCGCAAGCCCACTGCATGCCAGCGCCAGCAGCAAATCAAGCCCTGACCTTCCAGCAACTCATCCAGAACCTGTCCGCGTACTGGGCCGGGCAAGGCTGCGTGCTCATCCAACCGCTCGATCTCGAAGTCGGCGCGGGCACGTTCCACCCCGCGACCTTCCTGCGTGCGCTCGGGCCGGAACCGTGGAATGCGGCCTACGTGCAGCCGTGCCGGCGCCCGACCGACGGCCGCTACGGTGACAACCCAAACCGCCTGCAACGCTATTACCAGTTCCAGGTCGCGATGAAGCCGAGCCCCGACGACATCGTCGAACTCTATTTCGGATCGCTGAGGCAACTTGGAATTGATCCACTTATTCACGACCTGCGGCTGGTCGAGGACAACTGGGAATCGCCGACGCTCGGCGCGTGGGGCCTGGGCTGGGAAGTGTGGTTGAACGGCATGGAAGTCACCCAGTTCACCTATTTCCAGCAGGCCGGCGGCATCGAATGCAAGCCGGTGCTCGGCGAAATCACCTACGGGCTGGAACGTTTGTGCATGTATCTGCAGAACGTCGAAAGCGTGTTCGACATCGTGTGGACGCATGGCCCGCAAGGCACCGTGTATTACCGCGACGTCTATCATCAGAACGAAGTCGAGCAGAGCGCGTACAACTTCAAGCATGCCGATGTAGCGGAGTTGTTCCATCGTTTCGACGCTTGCGAGAAGGAGGCGTTGAAGCTGGTCGAGCTCGGCCTGCCGTTGCCTGCCTACGAACAGGTCTGCAAGGCCAGCCACTGCTTCAACCTGCTTGATGCGCGGCGCGCGATTTCCGTAACCGAACGCCAACGCTACATCCTGCGCGTACGCACTTTGTCGCGCGCATGCGCCGAAGCGTATTTCGCGCAGCGCGAGAAGCTCGGCTTTCCCGGCCTGCGTCGCGAAGGAGTCGCGGCATGATCCTGATCGGCATGTTTGGAACACGCCCGCCGTTCACGCGCCGCGGCTCGATCTGCGCCGGAGCGAACGCATGATCCTGATCGGCATGTTTGACTCGCCATTCACGCGCCGCGTCGCGATCAGCGCGACCCTGCTCGGAATTCCGTTCGAACATCGCAATTGGTCGGTCGGCAAGGATTTCGATCGCATCCGCGAATTCAATCCGCTCGGTCGCGTGCCGACGCTCGTGCTCGACGACGGCGAGACACTGATCGAGTCAGCGATGATCCTCGACTGGCTCGACCAGCAAGTTGGGCCCGCGCGTGCGCTGCTGCCGGCGTCCGGCGCTGCGCGGACGCAAGCGTTGACCTTCATGGCGCTCGCGACCGGCGCGGCCGACAAGGGCATCCACGTCGTGATCGAACGGGCATTTCGTCCGGAAGAAAAACGTCACGCGCCATGGATCGATCGCTGCCGCGCGCAGATCGACGGCGCGCTCGCCGAACTCGATCGCCTCTGCGCCGCTGCAGGCGAACGCCTCTGCTTGCTCGGCGATGCGATGACGCAGGCGGACATCACGCTCGCGTGCTACGTCACCTACCTGCGCGACGCCGTGCCGCTCGATCTGTCTGCGCATCCATCGCTGCAGGCGCGCGTCGAACGTTATGAGGCGTTGCCGGTGTTCCAGCAATTCTATGTGCCGTTTTTCACGCCCGTTCCCAATCATGCAGGCCCGAGCCCGGTACAGCCCGCATGAGCACGACTGCATCCTTGCTGATCGAAATCGGCACCGAAGAATTGCCCGTCAAGGCATTGCCCGAACTCGCGCAGGCTTTGTTCGATGCCGTGCTCGCGGGCTTCGAGAAGCGCGGCATCGCGGTCGAACGCGGCGGCGCGAAACCGCTGTACACACCGCGTCGTCTCGCGGTGCTGCTGCCAGGGGTCGCGACCGAGCAAGCCGAACAACGCAGCGAAGTATCCGGTCCGTACGTCAACGTCGCGCTCGATGCGAACGGCGAACCGACCCCCGCACTGAAGGGTTTTGCGCAGAAGAACGGACTCGATGTCGTGCAACTCGAACGCGCGAGCGATGCGAAAGGCGAGCGCTTCGTCGCGCGCAGCGTGAAGCCGGGCGCGACTACCGCTTCGCTGTTACCGGCCATCCTCGCCGAGGCGGTCAAGGCGATGCCGATTCCGAAACCGATGCGCTGGGGCGATCACGATTATGCGTTCGCGCGGCCCGTGCACTGGCTGGTGATGTTGCTGGGCGAGCAGGTCGTGGACGCCGAACTGTTCGGCATCAAGACCAACCGCATGAGTCGCGGCCACCGTTTCCATCATCCAAAGTCGGTGTGGATCGGAAAACCCGACGACTACATCGATGCCTTGCGCGGTGCGCAGGTGCTGGTCGACCCGGACGAGCGTCGTGCGCGCGTGCGCAGCGAAGTCGAAGCAGCCGCGCAGAAAGTCGATGGCTACGCTCGCGTTTCCGACAGCCTCGTGGAGGAAGTGAACTGCCTCGTCGAATGGCCGCGCGGGATCCTGTGCGGCTTCGACAAAGGCTTCCTGCGCGTGCCGCACGAAGTGCTGATCCTGACGATGGAAACGAACCAGAAGTTCTTTCCCGTGCTGAATTCCGAACATCGCCTGACCGAACATTTCGTCGGCATCGCGAACGTCGAAAGCGGCGACGAAGCCGAAGTGCGCAAAGGCTACGAGCGTGTGATCCGTCCGCGTTTTGCCGATGCGCAGTTCTTCTACGACGAGGATCTGAAGCAGGGCATCGCGTCGATGGCCGAAGGCCTTGCATCGGTGACCTATCAGCAGAAGCTTGGCAGCTATGCAGACAAGACGGCACGCATCGCTGCGCTGGCTGAAACGATTGCCAAGGAAGTCGGCGTCGATCCCGCACATGCGCGCCGTGCTGCGGAACTGTCAAAGGCAGATCTGCAATCGCGCATGGTCGGTGAGTTTCCGGAACTGCAAGGCATCATGGGCCGTTACTACGCGAGCGCGATCGGCGAGACGGGCGATGTTGCCGATACGATCGACCAGGCTTATATGCCGCGCTTTGGTGGCGATGCGATTGCGCCGTCGAAAGTGGGGCAGGTGCTGGCGATTGCGGAGCGGCTGGATACCTTGATTGTTGGATTCCTCTCCGGGATGAAGCCAACTGGCAACAAAGATCCATTTGCACTTCGTCGTGCGGCCCTCGGGCTGTCCAGAACTGCTATCGAGGGTCAGTCAGACATTGATCTTTTCCTTCAACTCGAATCCTCGCGAGTTGCTGTGATGCGCGATTTGATCTACTACGCCACGATCGGTCTGATCGTCAAAGATGGTCCTGTAGGGGCTTCGGTTGTTGATCAAGCACGCCGAAACGCGCTGGAAGAGAACGAGAGAGCACACTTTACGAGAGTGATTGAAGCAGACACGTCACTTTGTGCCTCGCTCTACGACTTCATCCTCGACCGCCTGCGCAGTTACTACGCCGACCAAGGCGTACCCGCCGCGCACTTCGATGCCGTCGCCGAATTGCGCCCCGCATCGCTGCTCGACTTCGACCGCCGACTCAAGGCCATCGGCGAATTCGCGAAACTGCCTGAGGCGCCCGCGCTCGCCGCGGCGAACAAACGTATTCGTAATATCCTGAAAAAATCCGCCGAGGCCGAAACGATTCCAGCGTCAGTCGATCCAACACTGTTCGACAACGATGCCGAACGCGCATTGCATGCAGCCGTCGAACAGGCGGTGCACGACACCGCTCCGATGCTCGCATCGAAGGACTACGTCGGTACGCTCAAGCACCTTGCGGCGTTGCGTGCGCCGGTCGATGCGTTCTTTGACGGCACGATGGTGATGGCTGACGAGCCGAAGGTGCGCGGCAACCGCCTCGCGCTGCTCAAGCAGATCACGGATCGTTTTGCATCGGTCGCCGAGATCGCGTTGCTCGCGTCGGGCTGATGCGCGTCGCAATCGGTCGCAAGTGGTTCATCGCGGCGTAACCCGCCGCGCGGATGCGGCGGTTATCCTGACGCCAATGGCTCAACGCTTCCGAATCTTCATCGCCTTCGCCGCGCTGCTCGCAGCCGCGCCTGCCATTGCGGTGCATGTGCAGGGCGTGCGCATCACCGGCATTGCCGATCCCGACCAGCTGCACAACGCGCAACTCACGCTGTCGCTGTTGCGCGACAGCACGTCGAAAACATCCGACATCGGCGAGGAACGTTTGTCGTTCCTGTTGCGCAAGGCGCCGGAAGAAATCCGCACCGCGCTCGAACCATGGGGCTACTACGACACCAAGGTCGTTGCCGACGTGCAGCGCGATGGCGACACGGTCAGCGTGACATTCGCGGTGACGCCCGGCGAGCCGGTGAAGGTCGCCAGCAGTTCGGTCGCAATGCATGGCGCGGCGCACGACGACGCCGTGGTGATGCGGTCGGTGTCGCGCTTCAAGCCGAGTCAGGGCCAGGCGCTCGACCATCGCGTGTACGAAGCGAGCAAGCAAGAGGTGTCGCGCGATCTCGACGAGCGCGGCTACTTCGATGCGAACCTTGCAAAGCGTCGCGTCGAAGTCACCCGTGCAACGCATTCCGCAGTGATCGACATCGCCTGGGACAGCGGCGGGCGTTACAGCTTTGGGACGACCACATTCGGCGCGAACCAGTTGCGTCCGGGCCTTCTCGATCCGTTGCTGCAATGGAAACCGGGCGAGTCTTACGATCAGTCGAAGCTGCTCGACATGCAGCAGTCGCTGATCGACCTCGATTATTTCGGCGTCGTGGATGTCAGCCCCGACCTCGAACACAAGGCCGATGGCGTGGTGCCGATCGCTATCAGCACGACGGCGGCGAAGCGCAACGTGTACAGCGCGGGGCTGAGTTACGGCACCGACAGCGGCGCCGGCCTGCAACTCGGCTTCAATCGGCGCTGGGTGAACCGGCGTGGGCACAAGGCGAGTGCGCAGATCGAGTGGGCGCAGAAACTCAAGATCGTCGCCGCGCAATATCGCGTGCCCGCGTTCGGCTGGCTCGATGGTTGGTATGCGTTGTCCACCAGCGCGCGCGACGAGGTGACCGACGCAGGCCATACACGCCTGCTCGAACTTGTCGAGAGCCGCACCGGTTTGTGGCACGGCTGGAACCTCACCGCCGCGATGCACGAGCAGCGCGAACGCTACCAGGATGCGTTGTTCCCTGATTTCGATCGCTACGCGACCCTGGTGTTTCCATCGTTGTCGGCGCAGATTTCGGACGGCGACGACAAATTATATCCGACCAAAGGTTGGGGACTCGACGTCGATTTGCGCGGTGGAGCCACATCGATCGGATCGGATGTGGACTTCGCTCAGCTGCGCATCAAGGCCAGCTACGTGCACAGTTTCGGCTGGCGCAACCGCTTGTTGTTGCGCGGCGAAGTCGGGCACACGCTCACCAATCAGTTCAACGACTTGCCGCCGTCGTTGCGCTTCTACGCGGGCGGCGATGTCAGCGTGCGCGGTTATGGTTACCAGGAAATAGGCCCGCAGGTGAATGGTCGCAATGTCGGCGCGCGCAACCTCGCGGTGTTCAGCATCGAGGGCGAACATCGCTTCAGCCGGCAATGGGGCGCGGCCGCGTTCGTCGATGCGGGCGATGCGTTCGACGATTCGCCGCACGCGCACGTCGGCATCGGTGTCGGTCTGCGCTGGCGTTCGCCGGTCGGGCCGGTGCGCATCGACATCGCACACGGCTTGAACGATCCGATCTCGCCCGTGCGATTGCACCTCAACATCGGTACTGATCTGTGAGCGCGACCGATATCCAGCGCGACACGTCGCCACCACCGCGCCGACGCAGGCGCTGGGTCCGGCATATCGGCTTCGGCAGCATCGCGCTGATCGTGTGTGCGGGCGTGCTGGTCGCATGGTTGCTATTGACGGTTGGCGGTCGCGACACCTTGCTCGCTCGCGTCGTGAATCTGCTGCCTGCGGATTCGCTGACATGGCAACGCGCCGATGGCGTCGTGTATGGGCCACTCACGTTGTACGGCGTGCATTATCGGCACGGCGGCGTCGACCTGCGCGCGCGGCGAGTGATGCTCGATCCGTCGCTGCGCCAGTTGTTCGGCCGACGCCTGCGATTGATCACGCTGGAAATAGACAATGCAGCACTCGACCTGCCGGTCGACCGATCGCCGCGGCCATTGCCGTCGTGGCCCGGCAGCCTGCCGAAGTTCGCGATGCCTTTTGCGCTGAGTGCCGATCGCCTGCGCGTGCGCACATTGCGCGTCAGTCGCGAAGGCGTGCCGTTGATCGTTGCCAGCAGCATCGATGGCGGCATCGTGCTCGCGCCCGGCGTGCTCGCGCTGAACACGATTGACGTGGTCAGCGATCGCGGCAAGCTGCAAATCGACGGACGCGTCGATGTCGGTCGCAATTATTCGACACGCCTCCACGCAACGTTGCTGACGACAACAGCCGACCTTCACGCACGCGCTGGCGGCGACCTCGACCACTTCATCCTCGCGGTCGGTGGCAACGCGCCCGATGCGTATGCGTTGAAGCTCTCGCTCGACGATGGCCGCGCGACGCCGCGCTGGTCGCTGTCGGCGTTGGCACAGCGCTTCGATCCGGCATTGCTGGTCGCGCTGTATCCGCCGTCGTCGCAACCAATTGTTGCGGCGATACCGTATGCGGTCGCGTTGCAGGTCGATGGCACCGGCGGTCGTGCGTCCGTGCACGGGCGCATCGCGCAAGGCGAACGCGTGCTCGTCGTCGCGCCATCGCAACTCGCTTACGAACAAGGCGTCGTGGATGCGCAACCGCTCGCGCTGAAACTACTTGATGGCGATCTGCAGTTGCGCGGGCGTGCCGACCTGCGTTCGAAGTCGCCGGTATTCAATGTCGCAGCGCAACTCGACGGCCTGCGCTGGAACGCCGTTGCCAATGCGCCGCCAGTGAATGCGAGCGGAAAGCTCGCGCTTGCCGGAACCTTCGATGCGTGGACGGTCGATGGCGCGCTCGATCTGCTGCGCGACAAACAGCACGCGCACGTCGCACTTGCAGGACGCGGCGATCGCGAACAGATCCGCTTCGATCACTTCGACGCGCGCACGCCGGTCGGCGCGATGACTGCAAAAGGACAATTGCGCTGGTCGCCGCAAACTGCATGGACTGCGGATGCAGCGCTTGCAGGTTTCGATCCGGGTTATGTCGCGCCTGGATTCGAAGGCGCAATGTCAGGGCGCGTGCAAACCAGCGGTAGTATCGATGCGAACGGATCCCTGTCGCTGCACGCAGCAGTCGATCAATTGAGTGGACAGTTGCGCGGACGTCGCCTGGCCGGGCGCGGCAACATCGATTGGAATGCTGGCACTGGCCGCGCCGATGTCGATCTGCGTATCGGCGCAAGCCACGTGCAGGCCAGTGGTGCGTTCGGTCGCGCGCTCGATCTGGTTGCGGATTTCGATCCCCTGCGGCTCGACGATCTGACGCCGAACGCGCAGGGCGTATTGAGTGGCCGGATTGCATTGCGCGGCGATCCATCAGCGCCCGCGATTGGCGGACAACTACAGGGTAATGGCCTGCATTGGCGAAACTACGGTGCAGTACATCTTGCGCTTGATGGAACATTGCCAACGCGCGGTGTCGACGGCGCGTTGCGCATTGATGCCGATGGCGTTGCGGGCGTGCCGAACCTGAGTGCAGTGCATCTGCGCGTTGCGGGCTCCGAACAGGATCCGCGCGTGGATGGCGAACTGAGTGGCGCGCTAGGCACGCTCGCGCTGAGTGGCAACGCCGAGCATCGAGGAGCGATCTGGAACGGGCGCGTCGAGAGTCTGCATTACACGCCGCTACGCGGAGCGGCATGGACATTGTCGGTGCCGACAACGTTCCGCTACTACGGAGCGAACGCGGTCCGCCTTCAGCAAACGTGCATGACCTCGTCGGGTGCATCGGTTTGCGCAGACGCCGACTGGCCACGCCGCGCGAACGTGCAGGCGCATGCGTTGCCATTGAACCTGCTCGATGCCTGGTTTGCGCGACCCGATATTGCGCGACCCGATCTCGACGTACGCGCATACGGCACCGTGGATATCGACGCGCACATCGTGCCCGCAGCGCACGGCTGGACCGGCACGGCGACCGCGCATTCGGCCGAAGGCGGCGTGCATGTGCAGCCGCAACTCGCGCATCCGTTGTTCGGCTACACCAATCTTGTCGCGCTGGCGACTCTTGATGGCGAACGCCTGCAGCTGAAACTCGACAGCGGACTGATCGCAGGCGGCGCACTGCATGCGCAAATTGCGACTGGAACCGCAGCCGACGCAGCGTTGTCCGGCAATGTCGCGGCCGACCTGCGCGACATCACCTGGATCGAATTGTTCTCCACCGACATCGCCGCGCCGAAAGGACATCTTGATGGTCGGCTCACGTTAGGTGGAACGCGCGCGCATCCAACAGTCTCGGGTCGTGCTGAACTCAACGGTTTCGAAACCGAATTGCCCGCGCTCGGCATCGCGTTGAAAGAAGGCCACATTCAGCTTGATGCCGACGCGAGCGGTGCAGCACGCATCAGCGGTTCGCTGCGTTCGGGCGACGGCACGCTCACCGTAGGCGGCGCGCTGCGCTGGGACAATCCGGACGCGCCGCTGAATGTCACCCTGCGCGGACAGAATGTACGCATCGCCGATACGCCTGAGCTCAGCGCGGACGCATCGCCCGATCTGCAAATCGGATACGCGGCGGGAACGCTCAGCGTGCGCGGCAAGGTCGAGGTGCCGAAAGCGCGTATGGATCTAGAACGCCTCGACAACACGGTGTCGCCATCGCCGGATGTGGTGGTGCTCGATCCGGTCGAAGCCACGCAACGCAGCGCGATTGCAACGGATATCGATCTCGCGCTCGCGCTCGGCGGCGACGTGAAGCTCAAGGGATTCGGCCTCGACGGCAAGCTTGGCGGACAGCTTCGGGTACGGCGCGCGCCAGGCAATGCGATGACCGCGATCGGCGGACTCGACGTGAGTGGGCGCTACGCCGCATACGGCCAGCAACTCGAGATCGTGCGCGGCAGGCTCGGTTATTCCGGCGGCGGCTTCGACAATCCGACGCTCGACATCCTGGCGCAGCGCGAGTTCGACCAGGCGACTATCGGCGTGCAGGTGCGCGGTACCGCGCGGCGGCCGCTGACGCAAATCACCTCGACGCCGGCGATGGCGGCCAGCGATGCGCTCGCATACCTCGTATTGGGTCGACCGCTGCAATCGGCGAACGTGGACGATGGTCGCCAGATCAGCGCGGCCGCTGCGGCGATGTCGGTCGGTGGCAACCTGATCGCGCAGAAAATCGGCGCACGGCTGGGACTCGACGAAACCGGCGTCAGCGAATCGCGCGCGCTCGGCAGTTCGGCATTCACCGTGGGCAAATACATTTCGCCGCGCTTGTTGGTCAGCTACGGCGTTTCCCTGGTCGGCACGGGCGAGGTGCTGACGCTGAAATACCTGCTGCGCAAAGGTTTCGACATCCAGGTCGAGTCGAGCCGCGAGAACCGCGCGTCGATCAATTGGCGGATCGAGAAGTAATCCTGTCAGCCGCTCCTGCGCATCTGAGCGCCATGGATAGCGCATCCATGTGCATAAAAAAGAAGCCGCCCGGAGGCGGCTTCTTGCGTTGCTTCATGCGGCGGTCGTGGCGGTCAGCCGGAAATTGCTCCTGCACTTCCGGCATTCGCGACATCCATGTCGGTCACCAGCTCCACTTCAAGCCAAGGTTGAAGCTGTCGACGCGTTGGCTGGAATCGCCGAAGTGGCCTGCGTACGCGGCATAGCCGGTGAAGCTGCTGCCCAGGTTCGCGGACACACCGAGCTCGCCGCTCCAGTAGCTCGAGTCGGGCTGGAAGCCCGGCAGGCTGAAAGTCCCATTCAAGCCGACCAGCCCAGCGCTGACGTCGCGCACATTGGCATCGCCTTCATGCTCGTAGGCCACGCGCGCGAACGGGTGAATGCCGCCGCCGAACATCGTGTTGTCGCCGGACAGTTCCCAGCCGATCCTGGAAATCGTGGAGGTGCGGCTCTGCCGGCCGAACACCATCGCGGTGCTGTCGTTGCCATCCTCGTTGTAGCTGCCGACGCGGACGTGCTGGGCCGAGAAACTTGCGAACGGGCCGCTCTTGATGTCGCCCCAATGGAAGAAATAGCCGCCGGCCAGTTCGACGCCGGTGTGCGAACCGGTGGTGCTGCCGTTCTCGGTGCGGGTCGCGGTACCGATCTGGATCACGCGGTTGACGCCAGTGAAATTCAACTGGCCGACAGAACCGAGCAAGGACACATAGAAGTCCGGCGTATGCCACATGCCATAGGCGCTGATCAGCGGCTCGTTGTTCTGGAAACGACCACGGCCACCGTCGAACGTGGCCGACTGGTGGCTGAAGGTCGACGACAGGCCCAGCGACACCGCGTTGTTCACGTAATAATCGGAACCCATGAGCAAGGTCGAATCGTCGCTGGTGGTTTGCGGCGAAGTCGACGTCGCATCGTAACGCTGGCGGCTGTAGTCGACGTTGGCATAGGTGCGCAGGGTGCCATCGGCACGCTGGCCCGACAGGTCTGCCTGCAGTTGGTCGTGGACGCCGCGCGTGGTGGTGGCGAAAGTCTGTAGCGGGGTTTCGGCGAGCATCGAGATGAAGCTGGGCGCCTCGATTTCCTGTAGCACGGCTTGCGCGAGCAGCGCATGCGCGGCGCCGGTGGGATGCACGCCATCGGCGAAGAAGTAGCTCAAGTTGGTACCGGGCGCGTAGGTGTATGGCAGTTGTCCGGCCAGACTGGCAGGGCCGCAAGCTACCGAACTCGGCGGTCCACCCACGCCAGGACCTGTACTGCACGCGGTTCCTGTGACGTTGGCGAAGCCGTAAGCCGCAGGGTTGGCAAGGACTTCGTTGACGAGTCCAAACACGTCGACGGGGATGATGCCGGTTTTGCCGGAAAGCGCGGCATTGAGCTGGCCGTTGAACGTGAGCACCAAACCGGTGACTCCGGCCTGTCCGGCGGTGCCTTTGAATTCGGGTGTCACGCCAATATCGGGAAGGTTGAACACGATGATGTTGCCGGCGCCGGCGGAATGCAGGGCATCAATGAGCCCAGCTTCGGTATGCGCAGAAAACGCCGTGCCGGCCGCTGCCTGATCCGATGTGATGATGTCGGCGCCAGCAAGTCCAGCATAGGTGAAGATGTCGTTGGCGCCGCCCCACATCGTGAAGAGCGCCTGGCCGTCGGCTTTACCGCCGTTCGCGGCGAGATACCCGGTCACTTGGGTGGTGATCGAGAACGGTGCCGGCGACAAGCCGCAGGTAAAGGTCGCGCTGTTGGCCTGCACGCACGCGCCGCCGTAGGCGTAGTTGGTGCCGTGCGAACCGGGGATCAGCGGCGAAATATTGGTCTGGTCGAAGCCAAACGCGGCCGCGATGAGTTGCACTGAAACCGGATCGGGGTTGGTAGTGAAGCTGAAGCCCGGCGGCAAGCCATTGAGCGCGGCCACATTGCCCGCGTCGGTCAGGCTGTCGCCGAAGCTGATAACGCCGTCAAAGGCGGGAACCTGCGCAGTGGAAGCGGCAGCCGTGGAAGTTGAACAGATCGCGAGCGCGAGTGCGCTGGCAAGCAGACGAATGCGGGGCATGGAAAGACTCCTGGACCAGTGGTTCCGGAATGGACAAGGCGTCAAGTTTTGCCTGCGCCCGCCCGCCAGCGCAATGCTGGCGTAACGCTATCTTAATACAAGCTTGGGCGAACCGCACTAGGCCGTATGGCGTGCCTGCGAGAGCCCGCCGTGCCGGGTCAAATGCACCAGCAGGAGCGAGATCGCGGCCGGAGTGATGCCGGGGATGCGCTGGGCCTGGCCGACGGACTGCGGCCGGACTTTCGAGAACTTGGCGAGCACTTCGCTGGACAGTCCGCGCACGCCCGCGTAGTCGAATCCTTCCGGGATGGCGGTGTCTTCGTTGCGGCGCTGGCGCGCGATGTCCTCGTTCTGGCGCTCCAAGTAGCCTGAATACTTCACGCCGATCTCGACCTGTTCGGACACCGCGGGATCGTCGACGCCGGGACCGATTGGATCGATGCGCATCAATGCGGCGTAATCGAATTCGGGGCGCTTGAGCAACTCCAGCGCGGACGCGTCGTGGCTGAGCGTGACGCCGAGTGTCGTTTCGATCGCACGGCCCAGCGCGTTGCCGGGCGCCGCGTGCAGTGCCGATAGCCGCGCGGTTTCGCGGTCGATCGCATCGCGTTTGCGTGCGAACGCGTCCCAGCGCGTGTCGCCGACGAGGCCAAGCGAACGACCGGTTTCAGTGAGCCGCAGGTCGGCGTTGTCCTCGCGCAGCAGCAGCCGGTATTCGGCGCGCGAGGTGAACATGCGGTACGGCTCGGTGGTGCCGTGGGTGATCAGGTCGTCGATCAGCACGCCGATGTAGGCCTGATCGCGGCGCGGGGTCCACGCATCGCGCCCTTGCGTCTTCAATGCGGCGTTGAGGCCCGCGATCAATCCCTGTGCGGCGGCTTCCTCGTAGCCGGTGGTGCCGTTGATCTGGCCCGCGAAGAACAGGCCTTCAACCGCTTTGGTTTCCAGCGACGCCTTCAATCCGCGCGGATCGAAATAATCGTATTCGATTGCATAGCCGGGCCGCGTGATGTGTGCGTTCTCGAAGCCGCGGATGCTGCGCACGAGCGCGAGCTGCGCATCGAACGGCAGCGAGGTCGAGATGCCATTCGGATAGATTTCTTGGGTGTCGAGGCCTTCTGGCTCGACGAAGATCTGGTGCGAGTTTTTGTCCGCGAAGCGCACCACCTTGTCCTCGATCGACGGGCAGTAGCGCGGACCGATGCCCTCGATCGCGCCGGTGTACAGCGGCGAGCGATCCAGCGCGCCGCGGATGATGTCGTGGGTGCGCGCGGAAGTGTGGGTGATCCAGCACGAAACCTGGCGCGGATGCTGCGCGCGCGAGCCGAGGAAGGAGAACACCGGGGCGGGATCGTCGCCTGGCTGTTCCTCCATCGCCGCGTAGTCGATGCTGCGGCCGTCGATGCGCGGCGGCGTGCCGGTCTTGAGGCGATCGACCACGAAGCGGCCTTCGCGCAATTTTTGCGCGAGCGCTGACGATGGCGGCTCGCCGGCGCGACCACCCGCGTAATTCGCCGGGCCAACGTGGATCTTGCCGGCGAGAAAAGTGCCGGCAGTCAGCACGACGCACACGGCGTCGAAGCGCAGACCCATCTGGGTGATCACGCCGCTGACGTGGTCGCCTTCAATGAGAAGGTCATCGACGGCTTGCTGGAACAGTTCGAGGTTGGGCTGGTTCTCGACGGTGCGCCGGATCGCCGCGCGATACAGCGCCCGATCGGCTTGGCAGCGCGTTGCGCGCACAGCCGGACCCTTGCTTGCATTGAGCCGGCGCCACTGGATGCCCGCGAGGTCGGCGCAATGCGCCATCGCGCCGCCCAAGGCATCAATCTCGCGGACAAGATGGCCCTTGCCGATGCCGCCGATCGCCGGATTGCAGCTCATCGCGCCGACGGTTTCTATCGCATGCGTGAGCAACAGCGTGCGCGCGCCAGCACGCGCGGAGGCCAGCGCGGCTTCGGTACCGGCGTGGCCGCCGCCGACCACGATGACATCGTATTGATTCATGTAGTTACACCAATAGTGCTTTCGCATGCGGGATCGCATCGGTATTTTATCCGACCCGGCCCGTCATCGTTCTCGAACCTTGGCACGCTTCCTGCTTCAGTGCTCATTGCACCTGCGGCATCGCGCCGCACGCCGAGCTGGCAACAGGAACAGGGACAGCGATCGCGTTCAAGGGGCACGGCCGGGGGTCTCGGGGGAGGCTCCCGGCCATATTTTTGTGGGTTCCGTCCGGGAAATTCGCCGTTGGTGAGCAAGCATCTGCTTGAAAAAGCCGACGCCCGGCGGGTCTTCAGGAACAGGGGGATCCTTGGAACCGGGTGCCGGGCGTCGGACGACCGTGGCGCATGGCGCGCCTTGTCGCACTGCGTCGCAATGCGACGCTTGATGTCAGTCTTGAATGATCTGCGTAGCGTCTAGTCTGGTGCAAGTCGTTCATTTCAATTCGCGACAACCATCACAGTTTTGCGCTTTGTGTTCTCCTCCACGCGCCCGCCCAAACGATTCTTGAAGCGCTCAACGAGGTGGGTGGCGCGGTCGCATGCGCCCACCATCGCGTGGTCCACCAGTCCTCGAACCAGTGTCTGGCTGGAAGGAATGCCGGACTGGCGCTGCCTGCATCGGGCGCTGCACGTCGCGCCCGTCGATACCAACGGAAACGGCGTGATGATGCCATGGCCTGTGCCAGTAATAGGGGTATCGGTAGCCATACCAGGGGTGGTAGAACCACGGGTCGTAGCCGAATCCGCTGCCCCAAGCCGAGCCAAAGCCGAAGCCCGCATAGGGGCCGCCGAAGTAACCGGCGTCATAGGCGCTGAACACCACTTCCGGGCGGTCGTAGTAGTAGTCCCCGTAACCATCGGCTGGCGCGGAATAGTAGCCGCCATCGTAATTGCCGCGATAGCTGCCATCGCGATAGGCCTCGCGATTGACGGAATCGTAGGTCGCGCAGCCAACCAGCGCCAACGCAAGGAGAGCGGTCATGGCGATGCGGCGGATCATGGCGTCACCTCTTGTCGACGTTTGCAGGTATCGACAGGCTGAGTCTTGGCTCCGCGTGGTGAATCCGTGCTTAACCCGGAACGCAGCGCGATTGCTTACCGCGTCGGCGAAACCTCGCGCAACAGCCGCGTCAGCAGGTCGTTCGCGTCGCGCGACTGCAACCGTCCACGCAAGGTTTCCAGGGCCTCGTGCGCAAGCGCATCGCGACCGCCCGACCAGCGTCGCCAACTTTCGAAACCGGACAGCAAACGTGCCCCGACTTGCGGATTGATGCCGTCGAGCATCGGCAGTTGCCCGGCGAGCAAGGCATACCCCGCACCATCCGCGCGATGGAATGCGGTCGGATTCATCCGCGAGAAACTGCCGAGAACCGCGCGCACGCGATTGGGGTTGGTCGGTGTCCACCACGGCGATTCCAGCAACGCCTGCACGCGGTCCACGGCATCTGCATGCGGTCGGGTCGACGCGACTGCGAGCCATTTGTCGGTGACCAGCGGATCGTCGCGATGGCGTTCGGCGAATGTGTCCTGCACCTGCGCGGCCATCGGTGCGTCGGCGTGCACGATGCAACGCAATGCACCGAGTCGGTCGGTCATTCGTGTCGCATCATGGAACTGCGCAGTCGCGAGCGCGCTACCAGGATCGATTTCAGTCAGCCATGCCAGGCACATGTTGCGCAACCGGCGCGCACCCATCGCGCGGCCATCGAGCCCGTGTGCGGCAAGCACTGCGAGCGCGTCATAGCGCTTGCGCAAGCGCGCGGCATGCGTCTGCGCAAGCCTGTGCAGCAAGCCCGCCCGCGATGCCAGTACCGCGTCGATGTCGATCACCGCCATCGCATCGGCGAGCGTGTCGAAATCAGGCAACTGCATGCATTCGGCGACGAAGGCCGGATCGGCCGCGTCGTCGTCGATCAGCTCGCCGATGGCCAGCGACAGCGCCGCCTCTGCCTCCGTGCTTGCGTCGAATTTCCGCAGCAGCACGCCAAGCGCGAGACGTTGCAGCATGTCCCAGCGATTGATGCCGTCGCGTTCGCACCGCGCGAGTCGCGCCAGCGCGTCGGGCGTGTAGTCAAAGTGCAGCTTCACCGGCGCGCTGAAGCCCTGGTTGAACGAAGGCAGCGGGCGTCCGCGCAAGCCCTCAAAGGTCAACGTGTGGTTCTCGCCAGTCAATTCGATCAAATCGCCGCGCACCACCGCATCGCCGCTCGGCCGCGCATCGATACGACTGCCATCTGCCGCGTACAACGCGCAGCGCAACGGAATCAGCAACGGTAGCGCATCGGCGCCAGCGGTCGGTGACTGGCGCTGGATGAAGCGCAATGTATAGCGGCCGTCTTCGTACGCATCCGCAACATCGATCTCCGGCGTGCCCGCCTGCTCGTACCAGTGCGCGAATTGCGCGAGGTCGCGGCCCGATGCCTGCGCATGCGCGTCGAGGAAATTCTCGATCGTCGCCGCGCGCCCGTCGTTGTCGGCGAAGTAACGATCCATGCCGGCGCGGAAGGTTTCTTCGCCCAGCAATGTATGCAGCATGCGCACGATCTCGGCGCCCTTTTCGTACACGGTGAGCGTATAGAAATTGTTGATCTCGCGATAGCGCGTCGGCCGCACCGGATGCGCGAGCACACCGGTGTCCTCGGCAAACTGGCGCGAACGCAGCAGGCGCACGTCCTCGATGCGCTTGACCTCGCGCGAATGCAGGTCCGACACGAACTCCTGATCGCGGAAAACCGTCAGGCCTTCCTTCAACGCAAGCTGGAACCAGTCGCGCAGGGTGACGCGGTTGCCCGACCAGTTGTGGAAATATTCGTGGCCGATCACCGATTCGATGCCTTGGTAATCGGCATCGGTCGCGCTGTCCTCGTCGGCGAGGATGTAGCGCGCGTTGAAGATGTTGAGGCCCTTGTTCTCCATCGCGCCCATGGTGAAATCCTGGGCGGCGACGATGTTGAACATGTCGAGATCGTAGCAGCGGCCGAAGCGTCGCTCGTCCCAGCGCAGCGCGCGTTCGACTGCGCCGAGCGCGAACGCGCAGCGTGCGACATCGCTCTGCGCGGCCCAGACTTGCAGACGCACCATGCGGCCTTCGGTGGTGACGATGTCCTTGCCGACGCAGTCGAGCCGTCCCGCAACCAGCGCGAACAAATAGCTGGGCGTCGGATGCGGGTTTTCCCAGACGGCCTCATGGCGGCCATCGCCGAGATCGTCTTGCGAAACAGGATTGCCGTTCGCAAGAAGTATCGGGTATTGGGCACGCTTGGCGCGCAACGCGATCTTCCACGTCGGCATCACATCGGGGCGATCGGTGAACCAGGTGATACGCCGAAAACCCTCGGCCTCGCACTGGGTCAGCAACGTGTCGCCGCTGCGGTACAGGCCCTGCAACTGGGTATTGCGCGATGGGGCGATGCGCACGCGGGTTTCGAGCACGCAAGCGGCATCGATGCGCTCGATCGTCAGGCGGTTGTCCTCGATGCGGTACTGCGTGGCATCCAATGACCTGCCGTCGAGCGCGATCGCGAGCAGTTCCAGGTCCTCACCGTCAAGCACGAGCGCTGTTCGGGGTTGTGCGGGATCCGGGCTCAGCTGCAGGCGCGCGGACACCTCGCTCGCGTCGGCGTCGAGGTCGAAGCACAACTCGGCGTGGGTGATACGCCAGGCTGGGGCACGGTAATGGGACAGGTAGACATCGGCATGGCCGTCTGGCCGGGAATCGGGCATACAGGAATCCGGGGGAACTGGGCGCTGCGACGCGGCGGCTAGGCTAGCATGCGCGGGATGGAGCCAATCCGACGTACGTCGCAAAAATGACCAGCCGCGAAACACCCAATCCGGAGTTAGTTATTTCGAAGTCGGTCGGTCCGGATTCGATCGACTCTGATTCGATCAACCTGGGCTCGATCGAGCAAGCTGCTGCACGCATCGCGCACCACGCGCACGTCACGCCGGTGCTGCGCTCGGGGAGTCTGGACGCACTGGCTGGCTGCACGCTGCTTTTCAAATGCGAAAACTTCCAGCGCGCTGGCGCATTCAAGTTCCGCGGTGCCTGCAACGCGGTGAGGTCCTTGTCCGATGCCGTGGCGATGCACGGCGTGGTTACGCATTCTTCGGGCAATCATGGTGCGGCACTCGCATTGGCGGCGCGCGATCGTGGCATTCCAGCGCACGTTGTCGTGCCCGAAGGCGCAGTCGCATCCAAGCTCGCCGCAATCCGGGCCTATGGCGCGACATTGCACGCTTGCGCGCCGACGATGGCCGCGCGCGAATCCGAATGCGCGCGCGTGCAGGCCGAAATCGGCGCCGAAATCGTGCATCCGTTCACCGATCCGCGCGTGATCGCCGGGCAAGGCACGGCCGCGCTGGAGTTATTGCGCGAAACCGGTACGCTGGATGCGTTGATCGCTCCGATCGGCGGCGGCGGCTTGATCGGCGGCAGCGCGATCGTCGCGCGCGCGCATTCGGCCGACATGTTGCTATTCGCCGCCGAACCATCCGGTGCCGCCGATGCTTACGAATCGCTGCGGCAAGGCCGGCGCATCACCGACATCGTTCCGCATACCATCGCCGACGGCCTGCGCGGCACCATTGGCGCGATCAATCTCGAACTGTTGCAACGGCATCGCGTCGAGGTGCTGCTCGTCGATGAAAATGAGATCCTCGACGCGATGCGGCTGCTGTCCGAGCGCCTGAAGATCGTCGTCGAGCCATCCAGCGCGGTCGTGTTCGCCGCTGTGCTGCGCCATCGCGAGCGCTTTGCGGGGCTGCGTGTCGGAGCCATCCTTTCCGGCGGCAACACCGCCGACTGAATCAAGCCATCCGCCATGCATGCGGCGTCCGCGTGCTTTCTGGCACACTTGCGCGCAACGCCGCCAGGAAACACGCCATGAGCTCGTTGCCACCAAACCCAACCCAGGAAACCGTGGTCTGGTCGGGCACGCCGTCGCAGAAAAACAATCTCGGAATTTTCATGCTGTGCGCGTTGATTGCGGTGGTGATCGTGGTTGCCGCGATCAAGCTGGATGCGTCCGCATACGCGCACTACCTTTATGTCCTGCTGCTGCTGCCGATCGTGCTGGCCGGATGGCATTGGCTGATGACCAACAGCCGTGTGTACACATTGACCGACCAGCGCATGAAGATCCAGCGCGGCGTGCTCACCCACGTCACCGACAATGTCGAACTGTACCGGGTGAAGGACTCGCACTTCACGCAGACGTTTGTGCAGCGCCTGCTCGGTATCGGCACGATCGTGTTGCGCACGACCCAGGACAACTCCCCGCAGGTGATGCTCGACGGCATGAACGATCCGTCGGCGTTGTGGGAGCGCATCCGTGCGCTGGTCGAGGCGCGACGCGATGCCAAGGGCGTGCGCGAGATCGACATGAACGCCGAGCCTGGCCCGCATTGAGCGGGGTCTGTTGGCTTGTCATCCCAACGATTTTCAACTGCGCTAGCCGGTCAATGACGAACAGAAGCATCTCACTTCGAGTTCGAGACAGGTTCAATCAATTTCCGCGTCGCCGGATCGGAATCGCACTCAGCGGTACCCGCGCGATCTCGCCGTCGTCTTCGCGGATCGGCTGGCCAGGCCGCGGCGCGAAGGCCTGCGCGTAAATCACTTCCCACGTGCTCGGCAACACGCCGTCGCGACGCAGCGTTTCGTACGCATCGAACACGCGCTGCATGCGCGCCTTGCCCATCAGCGAACGCCTCCGGTCGGCGCGTGCGTTGTGCGCGCCGAGCGCGCGCAGTTCGCGCATCAGCGTCGGCACGTCCCGGTAGGTCAATGTGAAATGGTCGCGATGCAGTACCGGATCGCGGAAACCCGCTGCCTGCAGTGCATCGCCGACCTGCTGGATCTGCGCGAACGGCGTGACCGGATCGCCGGCATCGGCTCGCGCGAATGCGTCGCGCAATTCGGTCAGCGTGTCCGGCCCGAAGGTCGAGAACAGCAGCAAGCCATTCGGGCGCAGCACGCGGCGGAACCCGATCAGCGCGCGCGGCAGGTCCGCAACCCACTGCAGGCACAAGCTGGAAAACAGCAGGTCGGCGCTGTCGTCGACGAATGGCAGCACTGCGACATCCGCGCAGACCGGTTGCACCGCGCGTCGCGCCGGCTTCCACCATGGTTTGCTCGCGCCCAGCCTGCGCAGCATCGGCAGCGCGAAGTCCACCGCAAGCACATCCCCCTTTGGCCACTGCTTGTGCATTATCTGTGCCGCGCTACCCGGCCCGCAGCCAAGGTCAAGCACGCGCGCTGGTTCGCGCTGGCCGAGCGCGTCGCGTTGTTCCAGCAGGCGCGACGCGACCTCGCGTTGCAGCGCGGCGACTGCCTCGTAGCCATCGGCCGCGCGACCGAAGGCGCGACGCAGGCGTGGCGCGTCGATCTCGCTCATGCACGCATCTCGGCGTGCGTTGAGTAGTCGCGCGCGCCTTCTTCAATGGCTGCATCATCAAGAAACGCTAGCATCGCATCGGCCAACGTGTCGGCGTGGGTGAGGAATGGCGCGTGGCCGGTATCGAAACGATGGGTGGATGCGTGCGGCGTCAGGGCTGCTGCAGCCGCGACGGCGCGCCAGTCGACGAGGCGATCACGGCGCGCGCCGATCCACAGGCTTGGCACGGATAACGTTGGCAGCATCGAACGCAGATCGCAGGTTTCCAGCAGGTTCAATCCATCGGCAAGCGTGGCCGGCGCAGGTTCGCCATGCGCGAACGCTTCGGCACGCAAGGTGCGCAACTCGGCGACGGTGCGCTCGCAACCGAGTGTTTCCAGTGCAAGGAAGCGATCGAGCGTTCCACGATAATCTCCGCCCAGATCCGCGCCGAATTGCTTGAACACCGAGACATCCATTCCGTGCGGCCAATCGTCGGCGCGCACGAAACGCGGCGTCGAACACAGCATGATCAATGCATCGACATGCGCGGGTCGCGTCGCGGCTGCATGCAGCGCGAACAATCCACCCAGGGACCAACCCAGCCACGGCGCGCGCAGCGTCTGCGCTGCGATCGCGGCGACGCAGGATTCGAGTTCCAGCGGCGTTGCATCGTCACGGCTGCGGCCATGCCCGGGCAGGTCTACAAGATGCAGTGTGCGATGAGGAGCGAGACGATCGAGCAGCGCGCCGAACAATCCCGAATGCATCGCCCACCCGTGGATCAGGACCAGTGGCGGCCCGTCGCCGCGCGTTGCGATGTGCATCAGCCGGATTCCGAAATCGCTTGTCCTGTGGCGCGCTCCGCAAGGATCGGCGCCAGAGGCTCGAGCGCGTCGAGCAGCGCGTCGACATCCTGGTTCTCGTGCGAAACGGTGAGAGTGATGCGCAGGCGCGCGCTGCCTGCGGGCACGGTCGGCGGACGGATCGCCGCGACCAGGAAACCGCGCGCTTCAAGATCGCGCGCGACTTTCAGCGCGAACGTGTTGTCGCCGATCGGCAACGGCTGGATCGGGGTCTGCGAATCGAGCAGGCGCAGGCTGCGTTCGCGCGCGCCGCGCCGGAAGCGTTCAATCAGCGCCGCCAGTTTCACCCGCCGCCAAGCATCCTGCCGCGCGAGCTTGACCGCCGCGAGCGAGGCGACCGCGAGCGCCGGCGGCAACGCGGTCGTGTAGAGATAGGGACGAGCGGTTTGCGCGATATGTTCGATCACCGCGTATTGCCCGACCAGCAACGCGCCGTAACTGCCCAGTGCCTTGCCAAGCGTGACCAGCAACAGCGGCGCATCGTCGGGGCCGAGCCCGGCGGCTGCCGCGCTGCCGCGTCCATCAGGACCGATCACGCCGACCGCATGCGCTTCGTCCACGTACAACAAGCCTTGCTGCTCGCGCGCGATCACGGCAAGTTCGGCGAGCGGCGCGACATCGCCGTCCATGCTGAACACGCCATCGGTCGCGATCATCAACGCGCCGCCAGCGCGCGTTTCGGATTGCCTGCGCGCAGCCTCGGCATCGGCGTGCGGATAACGCACGAGTTGCGACTTCGCGAGGCGCGCACCATCGATCAGGCTCGCGTGGTTGAGCTTGTCCTGCAGGCACACGTCGCCAGGCCGCAGCAACGACTGCGCGACCGCAAGGTTCGCCAGATATCCCGATCCGAACAACAGCGCGCGCGGATAACCGAGCCAGTCGGCGACCGCACGCTCGAGCGCGGAATGCTCGGCATGGTGGCCGCAGACCAGATGCGATGCGCCGGCGCCGATCCCGCAATTCTGCGCTGCGACCTGCATCGCACTGACCATCGCCGGATGGTGGGCGAGGCCGAGGTAATCGTTGCTGCTGAAATTGATCAGGCGCTGCCCGTCGGACAGCACGCGTGCGTCCTTGCGCTGGGTCAGCTCACGCCGATGGCGCACCAGATCCAGTTCGACGCGCTGTTCGGCGGCCTCCTGCAAACGCTGGTGGATGCTGACCCGCTTGTCGACGACCCTGTCGTTGTCCGTGCTCATGACACGCCCCGTCAAACCGGCCCCTGTAACCGATGATGCCGATGATGGAGCGGAAATCCGCTGCGAAAGCGAGACGCGTTGCGCGCTTCGCTCGAACTTGTCGGCCAGAGCCGACCGTTTGTCCGACAGGATGGCTTCGAAGGATTTCATGCCGCGCAAACGGATGCAGCGGCCGGCAGCAATACGTCGGCATGCACGGTCGTCGGTGCAGGTTCGATGGCGTCGATTTCCCCCGCTTCGATCGGCATCGGGCGCAATCCGAGCCTGGCGAACAACGCCTGGTCGCGCGCGACATCCGGATTGCCGGTGGTCAGCAGCCTCTCGCCGTAGAAGATCGAATTCGCGCCGGCGAGGAAGCACAGCGCCTGCAATTCATCGGGCATCGTTTCGCGGCCGGCCGACAATCGCACCATCGAACGCGGCATCAAAATTCGCGCGACTGCAATCGTGCGCACGAATTCAAACGGATCGATCTCGGCGGTGCCGGCCAGCGGCGTGCCGGGTACCTGCACAAGGCGGTTGATCGGCACCGAATCCGGATGCGCGGGCAGGCTCGCGAGTGCGTGCAGCAGGCCGGCGCGTTGGTCGCGCGACTCGCCCATACCGATGATGCCGCCGCAGCAGGTCTTCATGCCCGCGGCGCGCACGTGTTCGAGCGTGTCGAGGCGATCCTGGAACTCGCGCGTGTGGATGATCTCGCCATAGAACTCGGGCGCGGTGTCGAGGTTGTGGTTGTAGTAATCGAGTCCCGCACACTTGAGCGCATCGGCCTGCTCGCCGGTGAGCATGCCGAGTGTCGCGCAAGTCTCCAGGCCCAGCGCCTTCACCGCCGACACCATCTCGGCGACTTTCGCGACATCGCGATCCTTCGGCGAACGCCACGCCGCGCCCATGCAGAAACGGCTCGCGCCGGCGGCCTTGGCCTCGCGCGCTTTTTCCAGCACGGCTGCGGTCGTCATCAATTTCTGCGCTTTCACGCCGGTCGCGTAGCGCGCGGCTTGCGGACAATACGCGCAGTCTTCGGGGCAGCCGCCAGTTTTCACCGACAACAGGGTCGAGACCTGGACTTCAGCCGGGTCGAAATGTTCGCGATGCACGCTGGCCGCGCGGAACACCAACTCGGTGAACGGCAGCTCGAACAGTGCGCGCACGACTTCGCGGGAAGGCGCGCCGCCTTGAGTAGGGATGGGCTTTTGCGGGGTGGCTGGCATGACGGTCTCGCGGCTGGCACTGTGTCAGTACGCCAGTCTGGGAACGCTGCGGATGCCTGTCAACTCGAATGCCATCATGGAAGTTGACGGATGGTTTGCGCGGCTCGGCCGCGTGCTGTTGCCACTGCGCTGCCTCGTGTGCGGCGAGGCCGGCGTCCATTGCCACGATCTGTGCGCGCCATGCCAACGTGGGTTGCCATGGAACCGATCGGCGTGCGCGCGGTGCGGGCTGCCGATGCCGGAACCCGTCGCGTCCTGCGGGCGCTGCCTGAAAAAACCGCCGTCACTGGATCGCACGCATGCCGCGTTTCGTTATGGTTTTCCGGTCGATAACTTGCTGCCACGCTTCAAGTTCCACCACGATCTCGCCGCTGGTCGCGAACTTGCCGAGGCGATGCACACGATGTTGAAGGATGCGATGGCGAACGCTGGCGAACATCCGCAGGCCCTGATCGCCGTTCCATTGCATCCGAAACGCCTGCGCCGGCGCGGCTACAACCAGGCGCTCGAACTCGCGAAGCCCTTGTCCAAGGCATTCGCAATCCCGCTGCTGCGCGACGGCCTGCGCCGCCTCCGCGACATCGCCCCGCAAAGCGACCTCGGCGCACTCGCGCGTCGCCGCAATCCGCGCGGTGCTTTCGCGATCGGCGACGCCGCGTTGCCCGCGCATGTCGCGCTCGTCGACGACGTGATGACGACCGGCGCGACCTTGTACGAATGCGCGCGCGTACTCAAGGGCGCCGGCGTTCAACGCGTGGATGCGTGGGTCGCGGCGCGGGTGCCGCGGAGCTAGGGAGAAATTAGCCGAGCATTCTATGCGCAGTCGTAAAGGCGCAGGCGGAACGGGCGATTCTCCGCAGGCTGCCAATCTTGCGGAGGCGTCGGCCTGAAATTCGCCCGCAACATCCATCGGAGCAAGGCGTTTATCTCGCTGCCAGTGTTCCCGTAATCTGCGGCAAAATCTCGCTGCAGGTTGCGATCGTCCGATTCGAGTTGTTCAAACACGACCTGCTGGTGTCTTTGCCAATAGATCACCCGCGCTGCCGCGATATCCTGTTCATTCGCGGTGCCCGACGCCCGCAGCACTTCCATTCCACAGTATCTTCCGCGGAGGGTGCTGGACTGGCGGAGTATCAAGCGCCCTGCCCTTCCGCAATTCCCGGTGAAGGCGGCATCATGTGGTTGCGTGCGATCGCACACAATAATCAACCCTCGAAAGCTCGGCTCATGAACAGCGGTCGCTTCCATGTAGGCACTGTAGGTGGGCTCATACAGAAACCTTTCCTCAGGACTGGTTGCCAGACGCATCACCTGCGGAGGGTTCGGATGGTGCCGAAACACCGTCTCCCAAGCCTGGAATGCATCGCCTATTGAATCGTCGAAACGGCTCGCACGAGACAGACGTGAGACGGCTATGCTTATCTCGGCAGAATTTTTCCTTCTCCATGCATCCGTCAAGACCAGCAACCACCCGACGCCGTCATCCGGATATTGTCTCGCAAGAGCGGATGCGCGATCACGACATGGATGCTGCGCATCGCAGCCGCTGACATCGGGCGCTGCCGTCGCCCACATCCTCTGTACGAGACGATTCCTAGGGGCGGCCATGGCAGCCTTGCGCAGCAACGCGCCCTTTTCGCGCTTATGCGCTGCATCGTCGCCGAAATCCAATTGCCATGCGAGCGCCCAATCCTGAGGTGACGCGCTGTTGCGCAGCAACCTCACAAGACGGTGCAAGTAGCGTGCATTCGCCGTGTCCGCGCTGTCCTCGACCGTCTGCGTCGACGCATTCGCGGTGCCTAAGGGCTCTGAAGCGACAGGCGCAGCTGGAACGGTATTCCCTGCAACAATCAGTAGAGCAGCCAGCATCTTAGTGGCCAACGACATGCTTCGTCCTCGAATAGGGAGAGCCAGTCGGCACCTCCATGCACGGCATTGTTCGTCAGCGTTCGTGGTGTTCATCGCATCGCCACGCCCAGCACGATCCCCGCGAACACCGTCGCACCAATCCAGTTGTTGTGCAGGAACGCGCGGAAGCAGCCTTCGCGGTCGCGTCGATGCGCGATGCGGAACTCCCACACGATCAATCCCGCAGCGACCGCAACGCCGATGTAGTACGCCGGCGCCAGCGTGGCGCGCAGGCCGACGAACACCAGCGCTGCGAGGAACAGCGCATACAGCACGCCCTGCGCGACGAGATCCATCGATCCGAAAAGAATCGCGGTGGATTTCGCGCCCGCGCGCAGGTCGTCGTCGCGATCGACCATTGCGTACCAGGTGTCGTAGGCGGTCGCCCACACCACGTTGGCGAGGAACAGCAGCCATGCGAGCGTAGGCACCGTCCCTTGCGTCGCGGCGAACGCCATCGGGATGCCCCAGCCGAACGCGAGGCCGAGGTAGACCTGCGGCAGATACGTGTAGCGCTTGAGGTAGGGATAACTCGCCGCGAGCAGCGCGCCGACGAAACTCAACTCCACGGTCAGGCGATTGGTCAGCAGCGCGAGACCGAACGCGACCAGCATCAGCACCGCGAACACGACCAGCGCCTCACGTCCGCTCACCGCGCCGGTCGCAAGTGGCCTCGACTTCGTGCGTTCGACCTGCGGATCGAGCCAGCGATCGGCGTAGTCGTTGATCACACAACCGGCCGAGCGCGTCAGCCACACGCCGAGGGTGAAAATCAGCCACAGGCCCAGCGTCGGGAAGCCAGCGGCCGCCAACCAGAGCGCCCACCACGTCGGCCATAACAGCAGCAAGGTTCCGATCGGACGATGGCCGCGGATCAGCAGCCAGTATTGGCCGACCCTGTCGCGCCAGTTCAGCGGCGATACCGTGGCGGTGGGCATCTCGACCGGTGTTGGCGCAGCACGCGTCGGGCCAACGTGCGATTTCGTGCGCGGCGAACGTGTGGCGCGCGGCTTAAGCGTTTCGCCCGGCGTCGCGGTTTCGGAATGCTTCTCCGAACGTCGGGGCAATGCGCGACGCGCTGCTGGTTTCTTGCGTTCGGCCATCGTCGCAGCGCCATTGAAAACATGGCGCGCCTGGAGGGATTCGAACCCCCGACCAATGGCTTCGGAAGCCACTACTCTATCCGGCTGAGCTACAGGCGCGCGGCCGTGCATTGTAGCCGCGCGCGCGGCCTGCGTCTGCGCGCGACCGCGGGACGCGCTTAACACCCCGCCGCTACAATGCGCCGAACCCACCTGCGGCGCCCTATGGATCCGGCACCAGCCAAGCTGCGCATCCTGCTGATCGAAGACCAGCGGCCGATGGCCGAGAACATCTGGGAGTTCCTCGAGTCGCGCGAGCAGGTCATGGATCATGCCGCCGACGGCCAAGCCGGGCTGCAACTTGCGCTGGACAACACCTACGACGTGATCGTGCTGGATATCGGCCTGCCCAAGCTCGATGGCATCGAGGTGTGCAGGCGTTATCGCGCGCAAGGCGGCACCACGCCGATCCTGATGCTGACCGCGCGCGACCGCCTCGAAGACAAATTGCTCGGCTTCGAAGCAGGCGCCGACGATTACCTGACCAAACCTTTCGAGCTGCGCGAACTCGCTGCGCGCATCCAGGTTCTGCACAAACGCCAGCAACGGCAATCGCCGGCGATCCTTTGCGTCGCCGATCTCGCACTGGATGTCGCAGGCCGCAGCGCGACGCGGCAAGGCCAGCCGTTGAACCTCTCGCCTGCGGGTTATCGCCTGCTTGAAGCATTGATGCGCAAGTCGCCGCACGTGATGCAGTACGCGGAGCTTGCGCAGGCGCTGTGGGGCGATGCCGAACACGATCCTGCGCGCTTGCACACGCATGTGTCGCTGCTGCGCGCGGCGGTGGATCGCGCGTACGAACAACCCCTGATCCTCACCGTCCACGGCTTCGGATACCGCATTGTTCAACCTGCTGCCACGTAAGACGACCCTGCGCATGCGCGTGGTGGTGTGCTGCGCCGCACTGGGCGGCCTGATCGGCGTTTGCCTGGCGTTCGTGGCCGAACAGATCTCCGAGCACTTCGAGCACGTGCTGATCAACGAAGAGATCGATGCCGAACTGGATGCCCAGATCGCCCACCACGGCAACAATCCCGACGAGTCCTTGCCGCGCAGCGCGTGGAAAAGCCTGTATATCGACCGGCCCGGCCAGCCACCGACATCGCCTTCCGGGTTGCGTGGGTTGCCGCCGGGCGTGCACGAACTCGGCGACGACGACAGCGATCGCTTCGCCGCGGTGCGGATTGGGCCGATCGGTCGCGTCACGATGGTCGCGGGGCTGCCGAATTCGCCCGAACGCGACTTGCGGTTCTCGGAGGAATTGTTCGCGATGGTCATGCTCGGCATCGTGCTTGGCGCATGGCTCGGCCGCATGCTCGCCGGCAACATGCTGGCGCCGGTGCTGCGGCTGTCGCACGAAGTCGACAGCGCGGAAACGGGCGATGAATTGCAGCGGATCGCGGCGGATCACAAGGCGGATGAGGTCGGCGCGCTGGCGCACGCATTGATCCGCTACCGCGAGCGCATGCAACTTGCGATCGAGCGCGAGGTTCTCTTCTCGGCCGATGCGAGCCACGAACTGCGCACGCCGCTGTGCGTGTTGCAGGGCGCGCTGGATCTGATGCGCGAAAGCCAGGGCCCGACTGCGCCGGGACAACGCCGCATCGAACGCATGCGCCGCAGCGCTGCCGGGATCGGCACTTTGCTCGATGCGTTGCTGTTGATTGCGCGTTCCGGCGAGACCGGGGAATCGTCGCATGCGGCCGTCGAACTCGGGCCGACGCTCGCATCGGTGATCGCGGAGTTTCGCGAGGAGCTCGACGCAGCCCAAGTCACGATCAAGTTGCGCTGCGCGCCATCTGCCTGCGTGCATGCGCCGCCGGATCTGTTGCGCGTTGCATTGCGCCTGTTGTTCCGCAGCATCGCGAGCGGCGCCTTTGGCATCCGCTTGCGGCTTGATGCGGACGCGCACGGAATCGTGCTGGCTTCGGCCGATTCGGATCCGCATGCACTGGACGCGAGTCTCCCGACGCACGCAGAGACCCCAAGCGAACTGCTCCACAACGTCGAAGAAACCGGCAATGCACCCCGATCGGACCTGCGGCGTTCGGATGAGCAGGGCGGCATCGGCATGTTGCGCCGGCTCTGCCAACGCTACGGTTGGGCGCTGGAGCTCGCGCATGACACGACCCAACCGACCCTGTTGAGCATGCGTATCTGGTCATCGGATACGCCGCTCGAACGCGCAACATCCGGATGAATTTCCACGCTGCGTCATTCTCAGCCCGGCTTAACGGCGGTCGTGGCATGCTCGGCACATTCGAGCGAACCAGGCCGCGCAGATGTTGATGTTCCTGCTGCTGCTGGGCTCCGTAGCCTGCGACGTGGCCGGCCAAGTCAGTTTCAAACTGGGCCTGTCTCACCGGATCCTCCGGGCCAGCCACGAGACGAGCGGGGGCGGCGTGATCGGCTTCTTGCGCGGGCTTGTTCGGTCGCCATGGATTGGTGTCGGCATCGCGGTCTATGCACTCGAATTCGTGCTGTGGTTCGCCGCTCTATCGCTCGCGCCGCTCAGCCTTGCGGTCGCGTTCGCCGCACTGTCCTATTGCGGGGTGCTGCTGGCCAGCCGGATATTCCTGAACGAACATGTCGGCAAGCGCCAGTGGCGCGCGACCTGCACTATCGCGGTCGGCGTTGCGCTGGTGTGCTGGCCGCAAGCACACTGAACGCTGGCATCGAACGCACACTGCATTGAACGCACCATGAGATTCCAAGCCCATCCATGATGAAGTCGAGCGAATTCTTTCTTCCTGGCGGTCGCGACGGCGTCCTGCTGATCCATGGCCTGACCGGCACGCCCGCGGAGATGCGCTTCGTCGGCAAGGGTTTGCATCGTGCCGGGTACAGCGTGCTGGGCATGCAACTTGCCGGGCATTGCGGCAACGAGGACGACCTGCTCGCGACCGGTTGGCAGGATTGGTATCGGAGCGTGACTGAAGCTGCGGAT
This sequence comes from Lysobacterales bacterium, assembly GCA_038226665.1. GTDB lineage: Bacteria > Pseudomonadota > Gammaproteobacteria > Xanthomonadales > Xanthomonadaceae > SZAS-103. The sequence continues at coordinate 29,381 of JBBRQI010000005.1, forward strand.
CGCCTGGCGGGGAAGGTCGACCGCCTGTTCGTCGGTGGCCTGTCGATGGGCGCGCTGCTCGCGCTCAAGCTCGCGATCGATCGCCCGAAGCAGGTCAATGGCCTCGCGTTGTACGGCACCACCTTTGCCTACGATGGCTGGACCATTCCGCGCATCGCGAAACTCTCGTTCCTGTTGCCACTCGCGATCCGGCTCGGCATCGGCCGCAAGCAACGCTTCATGGAAAAGCCGCCGTACGGCATCAAATGCGAGCGCGTGCGCCAGCGGATCGCAGGCAGCATGCTGGCCGGCGACAGTTCGGCCGGTGGCCTGCCGGGCAACCCATGGCCATCGCTGGCAGAGTTCTATCGGCTCTCGTCGCACGTGCGCAAGCAACTCGACCAGGTTCGCGCGCCATGCCTGGTCGTGCATTCGGCCAACGACGACGTTGCCAGCGTGCGCAATGCGCAGATCGTCGAACGCAGCGTCGGCGCCGATGTCGAGACGTTGCTCTTGCACAACAGCTACCACATGGTCACCGTGGACCAGGAGCATCGCGAAGTCGTTGCGCGCTCGGCGAGTTTCTTCTCGCGCTGCATCGATTCGGATCGCGGCGATGGAACTGGCGTCTCGTCGGTATTGCAGGCGGTCTGATGGATCCGCTGCGCGTCGCGATCGTTCCCGTCGAACCCCGGTCGCGCAGGATCATCGCGCTGGCCTGGCTTGCGATGATCGCGGCCGAAATCCTGACCCAGCTCGCGCTGAAATTTGCCGGCCGCCAGACCGGCCAGTTCGATTTTTCCGCGCACGCGTTCGCGCTGGCCATCGCATCCGGCTGGCTGTGGACTGCTGTCGCCGGCTATTGCGCGATCTTCCTGGTCTGGATGCTGATCCTCAGGGATTCGGACCTGTCGCGCGCGTTTCCGACCACCGCGATCGTGTTCGTCGCGGTGATGTTTGCATCGTGGCTGGTGCTGCACGAACCGGTCAGCGCGCTACAGTTGCTCGGCGCAGCGGTGATCGTTGCCGGTATCCTGCAATTGCGTCGCGACGATCCGGAGAATTGCCCGAAGGGTACGTCGACCGTCATTCCACCATCGATCATCACGGAGTAGCACATGGACAACACCCAGGACGCGATCTTCGCGATCATCGCCAAGGAAGCGCACATCCCGGTCGAGAAGATCAGCCTCGAATCCACGCTGAAAGACCTGGAAATCGATTCGCTGGACATCGTCCAGATCATCTTCGAACTGGAAGACCGGTTCGGCATCACCCTGCCCGACCGTGACCCGACGGTGGACACCGAAAGCGTGCGCGGGCTCGTCGCGGCAGTTGAACGCCTCGTCGCTGAAAAAGCGGCATCCACTCCGGCCGTCAACTGACGCGCTGCAGGCCAGGGGAGCACGCATGCGTCGCGTCGTCATCACCGGCATGGGTTCGATCAGCGCGCTCGGCCACGACGCGCCGGCTTGCTGGCAGGCGATGCGCGAAGGCCGCAGCGGCATTGGCACGATTTCCGCAGTGGACCCCGCATTGCTGAAGGCACCGATCGCCGCCGAAGTGCGCGGCTTCGATCCACTGAAGCATTTCGACGAAAAGAAACTCTTGCTGCTTGATCGTGTCTCGCAGTTCGCGCTGGTCGCTGCTCGAGAGGCGGTCGCGCAATCGGGACTCGATTTCCGCGCCGATGGTCTGGGCGACACGACCGCCGTCATCATCGGCACTGGCGTCGGCGGCGAGAACACGAACGATCAGGCTTCGCGCCGGTTGTATGCCGACAACAATCCACGCCTGCATCCGCTGACCATCGTGCGGCTGATGGCGAACGCGCCGGCCAGCCAGGTGAGCATCGAATTCGGCTTGCGCGGCCCGGCGTTCGCGGTGTCCAGCGCATGCGCGTCGGCCAACCACGCGATGGCGCAGGCCTTCCACATGGTGCGCTCGGGCATGGCCGACACCGCCGTGACCGGCGGCACCGAAGCCTGCATCACCTATGGCGTCGCGCGTGCGTGGGAATCGATGCGCGTACTCGCCGACGACACCTGCCGGCCGTTCTGCAAACAGCGGCGCGGGCTCGTGCTCGGCGAAGGCGCGGGCATCTTCGTACTTGAAGAATACGAACATGCGATGCAACGCGGCGCGACGATCCTCGCCGAATTCGCCGGTGCAGGCATGTCGTCGGATGCAGCGGACATCGTGTTCCCGTCGCGCGATGGCGCGGCGAGCGCGATCCGGCGTGCGCTGACCGACGCACGCATGAATGCCGACGACGTCGACTACATCAACGCGCACGGCACCGGCACGCCGGCGAACGACCCGACCGAAACCGCCGCGATCCGCCAGGTGTTCGGCGCGCACGCGGACAAACTCGCGGTGTCCTCGACGAAGTCCATGCACGGCCACGCGCTCGGCGCGGCCGGAGCGCTCGAACTCGTCGCCGCGATCGGCGCGCTGCGCGACGGCGTGCTGCCGCCGACCGCGAACTTCATCGATCCCGATCCGGAGTGCGATCTCGACTACGTGCCGAACACCGCGCGCGAAAAGCCCGTGCGCGCCGCGTTGTCGAACTCGTTTGCGTTCGGTGGATTGAATGCGGTGCTGGCGCTCAGGCGCGCGGACTGATCGGCGTTGCGGCTTTATCGCAGCCTAGTACGCCGACTTCGTTTCGACAGCCCCTTGCAGCTTCGATGCAGGCGCCTTCGACGCGGGCTCCTCGACCGTATACCCCAGCGCGCGCAGGCGGGATAGATAGGGGTCGGACGTGAGCAGGCGGTCGATGGACAACATCGCAAAGGTGACCTTGTTGCGTTCGAGCGCCGACGTGGCTGCGTCGATCCAGACCTGACGGGCACGTGCACTGATGCCGACGAGGCCATGGGTCTGGCTGAGACCGGATTGCGAAAGTGCCGCGTGGCATGCGGTCATCTGATCGTCGTAAGGGAGTTTGCGAAGTGCATCGACATCGCCCGTCGCCCACGCGTTCGCGCGGGCTGTCATGGTTGCGAGGTCGCTGTCGATCCGCTTGATGGTCTTGCTGAAACAATCGCCATCGGCCAACGCGCTGGATTTGAACTCCTTCACCGCCGCGCGCGGACTGTCCACCGTTACATCGACCTTGGGCGCGACTATCTTCACGCGCTCACGCCGCGCGGCGGACAAGACTGCGTTCTCCACAACCAGCTTGGCGGTGAGCCCGATCTTGCGGATCGCGTCGTCGTACAGCTTCTGCGCCGCGAAGAGCGGCCGCCAGGACTCGACGGTGTCGTTGCGGCCGATGTATTTCTGTTTCAGCGGGAGCCAGCGTGCATAAACGTCTGCCGGCACCACGTCGGAGAGTTTTTTGCCGTCCGGATTGTTGCGCACTCCGATCAATAAAGGCACTGCCGCGAGGTTGGCGAAAAGCCCGGCAGTTGATTTGAGTTTCGCCTCTGGCGCTGGGATCACTTCCTGCGATGCCGCAATCACCGCTTCCACATGGTGAGAATTCCAGGTGAAGTCGCGCGGCAACGGCGCGAGTGTGCCGAGGATCCACAGCACGTGATCGCCCTTCGAGACCTTCCACAAACCCGGGCCCGGTTGCACGCCGCGGACGACGACGGAATCGAGATCGCGCACGTCTGCGGCGTCTTGCGCCTGCGAAACTGGTGCATCGGCCTGCGCAATCGCGGCAGTGGCGGAGGCAAATGCAATCAGGCATGCCAACAGGATTCGATGCATCGGCTACGCTCGCTTTGATCGGGCGCGTAGTGTTCGGTATTTTCGGGAATCTGGTGTTAGGTTTTGGTTCGCGATCCGCATGAAGGCTGCAACGTCTTCCTCAACCCGACCGCGGCAACTCGCGGATCTCGATCGTGCTTCCCGCTTCGAACGCTGGATTGCCCTCGAGCAACTTGCGCGCGTCCTCGAGCGAAGCCGCGCCGACGCGGATGTAGCCCACCAAGTGGGTGGAGATATCAGCCGGCTTGCCGGATTTCCTCACGCAGACGCCCGCGCCGATGTCGCTGCCACCGTCGAAACGGCCATCTTGCTGGAGTTTTGCGATGTATCCGCCCCAGTCGCGCGCGTCGTTGGTTTCGCCAGTCGGAGGCGAGTCGTTATGCATCAAGAAGATGTAGTCGTTCATCCGCGACTCCGATCAGTGGTACCAGAAAATCAGCAAGGCGCAGAACGTCAGCAACGTCGGAACCAGGGCGAGTCATCCCATGCGCTGCCATCCGATCCGGACCTTTGGCCAGATCCTGGGCGCTCGGGCTCGAACGACTGCGAATAGATCAGCACGCTGGCCGCGTAGACCAGCGAACTGCGTGCGAGTGCCTGCGCCCAGTAGGGCACATGGGTCGAATTGGAAATCATCAGGCTGATCGTTCCGGCCAGGAGCATCGCGAACACGTTGATTCCACGGGGCATGCGAGGGCCACGGATGGGCGCCGGGTCGCGATCGCGCGCTGGAACAACCCGCCGAGCCAGGCGATCAGCAACAATGCCCAGACCGGAACCAGCAAAGCGGCGACAAGGAGCACGACTCCGGGAGTCATGTCGACACCGACTTTCGGCATCGATCCGTGCGGCCTTTGAGCATCATGCGCTCAGGCCTTTTTTGCCTTGGTCAGCAATTGATCGAGCAGTTTCAGGCCGAGGTCGATTTCCTCGGTGCTGATGTGCAGCGATGGCGCGAGGGTGATCACGTTCTTGTAGTAGCCGCCGACATCGAGCACGAGGCCCATCTTCTTGCCCTCGTGGTCGAGTTCGCCGGCGAGGCCCATGTCGACCATCGTGTCGAGCAGCTTGCGGTTCGGCGTGAAGCCGTCTGCTTCACAGATCTCGGCGCGCAGCGCGAGGCCGAGGCCATCGACGTCGCCGATTTCCTTGTGGCGCTTTTGCAGGTCGCGCAGGCCTTCGAGGAAGTGCGCGCCCTTCGCCATCACCATGGATTCGTAGTCTGTCTCGGCGAGCATTTTCATCGTTTCCAGGCCGACCGAGGTACCGAGTGGATTGGACGCAAACGTGGAATGCGTCGAGCCTGGTGGGAACACGGTCGGGTTGATCAGTTCCTCGCGCGCCCAAATACCCGCAAGAGGATTGAGTCCGTTGGTGAGTGCTTTACCGAACACCAGCACGTCGGGCTGCACGCCGAAGTGCTCGATTGCCCACAGCTTGCCGGTGCGGAAGAAACCCATCTGGATTTCATCGACGACCAGCAGGATGCCGTACTGATCGAGCACCTTCTTCAAACCCTTGAAGAAATTCGGCGGCGGGATCACGTAGCCGCCGGTGCCCTGGATGGGTTCGATGTAGAACGCGGCGTATTCGCACTGCCCAGCCTTGGCGTCCCAGACGCCGTTGTATTCGGTCTCGAACAGCCGTGCGAACTTGGCGACGCAATGTTCGCCGTATTCCTCCTTCGACATGCCTTTCGGGCCGCGGAAGTGGTACGGGAATTCGACGAACTGCGCGCGATCGAAATGGCCGTAGCGGCGACGGTAGCGGTACGACGAGGTGATCGCCGACGCTCCGAGCGTGCGCCCGTGATAACCGCCTTCAAACGCGAACACCAGGCTTTTGCCGTTGCTCGCATTGCGCACGATCTTCAGCGAATCCTCGACCGACGACGAACCGCCGACGTTGAAATGCACGCGGCCCTTGCGGCCCCACTTCTTCTCGGCGTCCTGCGCGATGACCTTGGCGAGTTCGATCTTGGTCGGATGCAGGTATTGGCTCGCAACCTGCGGCAGGGTGTCGATCTGCTGCTTCAACACATTGTTGAGGCGCTGATTCGAATAACCGAAGTTGACCGCCGAGTACCACATCTGCAGGTCGAGGAAGGCGGTGCCCGCGCCGTCGTAGAGATAACTGCCTTCGCAGCGCGCGAAGATCTTCGGCGGCTCGGAGTAATGCACGGTGTCGCCGAAGGAACAATATTTCGCCTCGTCGGCAAGCAGGGCAGCATCGCTCTCGGATTGGGCGTGGGTCAGGCCTTCGACGGGCGGGCGGACAACGTGCAAAGCGCTATCAGGCATGGGAGCGAGGACCTTTCCTGGATAAGGGAATTTCTTGCGGAGCTGGCTGGGCCGGAGACAGCATGCCTTCGATCAGCGATGGCAACAGCACCAGCGCATCCTCGAACCCGGTGATCGGGATATAAGGCAGGCCGTGCGCGCGGCAATGTTCGATCAGGCGGTTCTTGGCGAATACCAGGTCGACCGCGCCGGCTGCGCAGAAATCCGAAACGCCATCGCCGATCAGCAATACTTTTTTCTTCTGCATGCGCGCCAGCTCGACCTGCGCGCATTTGCACATGCCGCTGGCGACCTTGCAGGCATCGCTGGCATGCGGAAACGACAGCCGCCACTTGCGCGGACCATCGGTCTCGAGCCGGTTGGCGGCGATCGGCAAATGTTCAAGCTGATGGCGCGCGAGGACGCTTTCGATTGCGAGGTCGAGCCCGTCGCTGACGATACGAATGGGAATCCGGGCGGTCAGTGCGGCTTCGACGAAGGCAGGGAACATGCGGTCGATCCGCATCGCCGCGAACAAGGCGTCGAGCTGGGCGCGGTCGGCGTCGATCAAGCCGATCTGTCCGGCCATGCAGTCGTGGGAGCCGATCTTGCCGGCCTTCCAGCGCTTCTCGATGATCAACCAATCCCGGTGCGCATGGCGCTCAAGCAACGAGTCGGTGACATCCTCGATGCTGATGGTGCCATCGAAGTCGCAAAGGATGATCCAGTCGGACACGTTGTGCTGCCTGCGTTCGGAGTCGGACACACTAACCGACGGGTTCTTAAGTTTCCCTGCGCGCCCGTCACGTGCAGGCGCGCGTGGGCCACGCATCCCGCAGGATATCCCGCCGGGCCGGCAGCCGCGATGGCCTGCGAGCCAGCGCAAGCTGCGGGGTGGGCCTGCGGCCGGGCTGCCGTTATACTGAAAGGCTGGAACCTGGTCCGAATCAATCAAGCCCGCTCAATCCGATCCCGATCAACCGACCTGCATGCATCAGGCCGGCCCAATCAAGCCATTCTCAAAGGTTACGCCGTGCGCAATCACGACCTCGTCTTCCTCAAACATTTCTCGATGGTGATCGGCTTCCTCGTCTTCGTGACGATCGTGTTGCTCGCGTTCGCCGGCTACATGCACTCCAGGATGCCGGTCGAGGCCAATCCCGCCAGGCAAGTCAAGCTCGACGCGCGCATTGCGCCACTCGGTTCGGTCTACGCCGGCTCGACCGGTGCAGCGGCAATGGCCGCTGCGGCCGATGCAGCCAAGGCCACCGCCGCATCGCAGGTCGCCTACGGCGGCACCCTCGACGGTTCGCAAATTTTCGGCCAGTTGTGCACGGGCTGCCACACCAGCGGCGCCGGTGGCGCGCCGAAGCTCGAGAAAGCCGCGTGGGCCGCGCGCATCGCCGAAGGCATTCCGACCTTGGTCAGCCACGCGATCAATGGCTACAAGGGCGCGGACGGCAACCAGATGCCGGCCAAGGGCGGCAATCCCGCGCTGTCCGATGCGCAGGTCGAAGCCACCGTGAAGTGGATGGTCGGACAGATCAAGTAAGCCACATATTGCCCGAGCGTTCCGCTAATGCGTGTCGGGAAATGGTTCCATCGAACTAGATTCGAAAGGGACGATGCCGCCGCCTTGAATCGACTTGGCCAGGGCGGATATCCCAGTCAGCTGACAGGAACTGCAGGCATGGCACCGCGCTCCGGTATGATCCGCGCAGCGCGCCCCGCGCCGGCTGAGTGGGTTTTCCCGTCATGGCCCAATCCACGATCGCTTTTCCCGACGTCGCCAGCTCCTTGATGCTGCCGGGCCCGGCCGGGGGCCTCGAAGTTTCCGTCGATTTTCCCGAAGACGCCGAAGCGCGCGCCGGCCTCGCGATCGTCTGCCATCCGCATCCGCTGGAAGGCGGCACGATGCACAACAAGGTGGTCACCATGCTCGCGCGGTCGTTGCGCGAACTCGGGCTGATCACGGTGCGTTTCAATTTTCGCGGCGTCGGCGAATCGCAGGGCAGCTACGACAACGGCCGCGGCGAAACGCTCGACCTGCTCGCGGTCGCGCAATGGGCGCAACAGGCGCGACCCGATCACGCCATGTGGCTGGCGGGATTTTCATTCGGCGCATGGATCGCACTGCTCGGCGCGCGCCATCTGCGGGTCGCGCAGGTGATCTCGATCGCGCCGCCAGCAGGGCGCTGGGATTTTTCCGCGGTGTTGCCGCCCGCGTGCCCATGGCTTGTCGTGCAAGGCGAGGCCGACGACATCGTCGCACCGCAGGCGGTATACGACTGGCTCGGCAAGCTCGACGCGCATCCGACCCTGGTGAAAATGCCCGATACCGGGCACTTCTTCCATCGACGTTTGATGGACCTGCGCGGCGCCGTCAAGAACGGCGTGCGTCGCAACCTGCCACCCGCATTGCATGGCTGAGTGGTCGCATGTCTGAGCCAGGCGTGTCGCGTCCATCGACGCAATACGCAGCGGGTGTCGCTGGCGGCGAATGGCAGGCGGATCCGGCGCAGCAGCCTGCATTGGCCGAACTCGATCGCATCCACGGTGCATTGCTTGCGTCGGCCGATGAAAACGCCGGGCCGTTGCGTCGCTTGCTTTCGAGTTTGCGGCCGTCAGCGCCGATCGCCGGGCTGTATCTGTGGGGCGGGGTCGGCCGTGGCAAGACCTTCCTGACCGAACTGCTGTTCGAGCACATCCCGATCGTCGCCAAGCGCCGCCTGCATTTCCACCGGTTCATGGCCGAGGTGCACGCGCGCCTGCATGCCTTGCGCGAGCAGCGCGATCCGCTGCGCATCGTCGCGCGCGACCTGTCGGCCGACGCACGCCTGTTGGTGCTCGACGAATGCATCGTGACCGACATCGGCGACGCGATGCTGCTCGGGCACCTGCTGGAATTGTTGTTCGCGCGCGGGGTGACCCTGGTCGCGACATCCAACATCGCGCCGGAGGATCTCTACAAGGACGGCCTGCAACGCGCGCAATTCCTGCCTGCGATCGCGGCGATCGAGCATAACTGCGCGGTGCTGCAACTCGACGGCGCGCAGGATTATCGCCTGCAACACCTCAAGCACGCTGCGACCTGGTGCGTGACTGCGGACGCGGCGAGCTCCGACGCGAGTTGCGATGCCCGGTTGCGCGCGAGTTTCGCGCAACTCGCGATGGGCCTGCCGCGCCTGCCGGAAACGCTGCAGGTCAACGGCCGGCCGATCGCCGCAAAGGCGCACGCCGATGGCGTGGTGTGGTTCGACTTCAACGCACTCTGCGAAGGCCCGCGCGCGGTCGCCGACTACATCGAGATCGCGCGCGATTTCCACACGGTGCTGGTCTCGAACGTCCCGGTGTTCGACGCGCTCGGCGAAGATGCGGCGAAACGTTTCGTGTTGATGATCGATGAGTTCTACGACCGCCACGTGAACCTGCTTGCATCGGCTGCGGCCGCGCCGGTCGCGTTGTATCGTGGGCGCCGCCATGCCGCCGAGTTCGCGCGTACCGAGAGCAGGCTGATCGACATGCAGTCCGACGATTACCTCGCACTGGAGCACCGTCCATGAAGCCAATTGCCTCCATGAAAAATTCACGCCGATGACCACGCCCGCGCATTCGCCGCTCGGCCAAGTCGTTGCGTGGCCGGATCGCTACGACGCGTCGCTGTTGTTTCCTATCGCGCGCGCAAACGGACGCGACGAACTCGGCCTGCGCTACGCGCTGCCCTTCATCGGTTTTGACCTATGGACCGCATATGAACTCGCGTGGCTGGATGCACGCGGCAAACCCTGCGGAGGCATCGCCGAATTGCGGGTGCCGTTCAATTCGCCCAACCTGATCGAATCCAAATCGCTCAAGCTCTACCTCAACGGTTTCGCGCAGACACGGATGCATTCTCCCGATGCGCTGCGCGACATCATCGCGCGCGATCTTTCCAGTGCCGCCGGCGCGGATGCCGCTGTGTCCTTGCTGCCCGCGACCGAGGCAATGCCCGTGCGCGAACTCGAAGGCGAATGCATCGACGATCTTGGGCTGGACATCGACGACTACGGGCCGCCGAATCCCGGTCATCTGCGCGTGCACGAAGACGGCGAAGAAGAAACTCTCGTTTCGCATGTGTTCCGATCGAATTGCCCGGTGACAGGTCAACCCGACTGGGCCAGCGTGCAGGTGGGTTATCGCGGCGCGCGCATCGACCGCGCCGGCCTGCTGCGCTATCTCGTGTCTTTCCGCACGCACGATGGTTTCCACGAGCAATGCGTCGAGCACATCTTCCGCGACCTTCTCGCGCATTGCCGACCCGACGGGCTGTCGGTGTATGCGCGCTACACGCGACGCGGCGGCATCGACATCAATCCTTGGCGCGCGACGCCGGGGTATGCTGGTCCCGCGCCGACACGCAGTGCGCGGCAATGATTGCTCGCCAACAAGCCGGGAGATTCGCATGAGCGTCATCCGCAAGCCGGGCCCGTACGTGTTATGGATCGCGCTCGCGACCACTTTCATCATGACTGCGTGCGACCAACACGCGGGCGCGCCGACTGCGGGCAAGCATGCGCCGATGCCTCTTGCGATTTCCCCGATCGACGTCACTCGGATCGACCTCGGCGCTTCGGTCAATCCGGACGGAACCGTCAGCAATCCAGTAGCGACGTTCAAGCCCGCCGACACCATTTACGCCGCCGTGACCACGGTGCGACCCGGCCACGGCATCGCGTTGAAGGCGAAGTGGATGTTCCAGGACGGAACCACCTTCAAGGAAATCACCAAGACGATCAATCCGACCGACACCCTCGTCACCGATTTCCAGGTCAGCAACGGCGATGGCTGGCCTGTCGGGCAGTACAAGGTCACGATCCTCGTCAACGACCGCCCCGACGGCAGCAATCATGCGGTTGCGCTCACCGTATTCGACGTGAAGCCATAACGTCGCGCAGCGCGCGCGCTTCATTCCGTCGCCACAAACCGCGACAATGGCCGGTCAAAGGCCACCCCAATCGACCACGTCGCGCGCAGCGCGGCAGCACGGAGCAAACCATGACTGCAGCAAATCCCACTCCGCCGACGGGCGGCGAGCGCATCACCAAATCGCCGCATGGCTTGAACGTGCCGACGCATCCCGTCATTCCCTTCATCGAAGGCGACGGCACTGGCCCGGATATCTGGCGCGCATCGGTGCGCGTGCTCGACGCGGCGGTGGCGAAGGCCTACGGCGGCGCGCGCAAGCTGATGTGGATGGAAGTGATGGCAGGCGAGAAGGCCTTCGATGCGACCGGCAATTGGCTGCCTGATGAAACCGTTGCCGCATGTCGCGATTATCTCGTGTCGATCAAGGGGCCGTTGACCACGCCGGTCGGCGGCGGTATCCGTTCGCTCAACGTCGCGCTGCGGCAGATGCTCGATCTGTACGTCTGCCTGCGCCCGGTGCGCTGGTTCGAGGGCGTGCCTTCGCCGGTGAAGGATCCGGGCAAGGTCAACATGACGATCTTCCGCGAGAACACCGAGGACATCTACGCAGGCATCGAGTTCGAGCCGGGTTCGGCGGATGCACAAAAGATTCTGGATTTCATCGCGAAGGAATTCCCGAAATCGTTCGACAAGATCCGTTTCGGCACCCAGGAAAAAACCGACGCGTGGAACCATGCGCTCGAAGGCATCGGCATGCCGCATCGCCACAGCACGGTGCAGGTCGGCATCGGCATCAAGCCGGTGTCTTATCTTGGTACGGAACGCCTGGTGCACAGCGCGATCAGCTATGCGATCGCGAACAATAGGAAGTCGGTGACGCTGGTGCACAAAGGCAACATCATGAAATACACCGAGGGCGCGTTCCGCGACTTCGGCTATCAGGTCGCGCGCGATTTCTACGGTGCGATCCCGCTCGACGGCGGCCCGTGGATGGTGATTCCGGAAGGCAAACCAGGCGCGGGCATTGTGATCAAGGATTCGATCGCCGATGCGTTCCTGCAGCAAATATTGCTGCGTCCTGCCGAATACGACGTGGTCGCGACGCTGAACCTCAATGGCGATTACCTCAGCGATGCGCTGGCGGCGGAGGTCGGCGGCATCGGCATCGCGCCCGGCGCGAACATCAACTACGTCACCGGCCACGCGGTATTCGAAGCGACCCACGGCACTGCGCCGAAGTACGCCGGCCTCGACAAGGTCAACCCGGGCTCGGTCATCCTGTCCGGCGAGATGATGCTGCGCTACATGGGCTGGACCGAGGCAGCCGATGCGATCATCGCGGCGACGAACAAGGCGATCGGCCTCAAGCGCGTCACCTACGACTTCGCGCGGCTGATGCCGGGCGCGACCGAGATCAAGTGCAGCGAATTCGGCGATGCGCTGATTCGTGCCATGTAGTTGCCGGGCGATGTAGGTGTGTTCGTTTGGATATGGACGGGCATCGCTCGCAATGGGCGATGCGTTGATCGCGATCATTCCATCAGGAATGGGTGGGGGCGGGTGCGAAAGACATCGTAAGCCTGTCGTGCCGCCACAAACTGCAGCAGGCAGAAGACGAGCCAGCTCAGTAGCAGGATGAAGATCACTTCAGGCGGTGTCGAATTCAGTGGTCCAAAGCTGATGACGGCCAGAGGAAGCCCGATCACTCCAAGCCATAGCGTCAGCCGAGACCACGATGGCAGCGCTGCCAGAATCCGCAGACAGTAAGTTGCGGTTGCGACCGCCACGCCGACGATGACGCTTGTAATCAACAGATATTCGCTCGTGCGCAACTTCAATAAAAACGCGATCGTTCCCGCCAGAACCAGCGCACCAAGAAAGAATGCCGCGATCGGCTGAAGCACGGCGGAAAACAACATGCGGCGCGCCGATGCGGCACCTCCCCATCCTGGCAGGAGCGCCAGCTCATTCAGTTCGCCAGCATGCTGTTGACGCAGGGCCCGCAGCCGCCTTCCGGATTGCATCGGCATAATCAATAACCAAATCAGCGGCCCTGACGGCAGCAGCTTGAAAAACTTGGCATGAAGGTCGAGGTGGCGGGAGTCCGGCAGAATCGTGCCCAACAAGACGAACATTCCCAACATCAACCCAACATCGCGCAACGAACGACCCCACGCCTTCGGAGCGAATGGTGCGCCCAGCAACACGCGCATCGCGGTCACCGGATGCGTTGGCCCAGACTCCGCTGGCATGCTGCTGCGCAAGTCCGTTTCCGGTGGCGTACGCAGATGCTGCAAGACAGGGCTTCGCCATGAGATCGTGGTATCCGGCTTGCTGTCGCGCAGTGCGCGCTGCAAGACGAACCATCGCCAGAGCGCCAATAGTCCGAGCAACGAGCAAAGCCCCCAGAGAAATGGCGGCACCTGAGTGCCTTCCACCGAGGAATACATCGGAGTTTGCGCCAGCAACATGACTGCACAGAAGATCGCGATACTCAGCCTGCCCGGCAATTGCGCCCACAGCACTCCAACCAGCGCGGCGCAAGCCAGTTGCGCTGACAGCAACGGAAAGATGCCTCGCGTGAGGCTGAACAATGCAGCCGGCAACAACACTGTCGCCGCAAAAAGCGACAACAGCGCCGTCAGCAGCGGACACACGATGGATGGCATCCGCATCGCATGTGCGTCCTGGATCAGCAACATGCTTCCACCGGCAATCATTCCCCACAGACTGGCGGTTGCGAACCAGAACAGCATGACCGCTTCGATCTCATCAATTCTCGGGTTCGTCGTCGCCAGCAATAAAACGGCTGTCGGAAAAAGACACGTCCCGTAAAGGATTCCAAGTACCAACCGAAATCGCGGATGGATGCTGCCGATCAGCATTCCGAAGATGGCGGAAACTTTCATTCCACCGCCTCGATAAACAAGTCTTCCAATCCCAGCGCATCGAACACAACGCCGGGCGCATGAACGATGGCAGGCCAGTCCTGACCTTCCGCGCGTTGCAGGACCAAGCGTATGCCGCCGTCGTTGAGTCTGCGTCGTGAGAGTTCGCCATTCAGCTTTCCTGGATGTTGAGAGGCGACATCAGCCGGCACGAGGATGCGCGCGCAACGTTCCTTGAGGTCGTCGAGTGGCGCGTTCAACAGCAGCTTGCCTTCGTGCAGGAAGGCAACGTGCGAGGCGACGCGTTCGAGATCGGAAACGATGTGTGTGGAGAACACCACCGTGGTTCCGGATTCGCCGGCACGCTCGACGATCTGACGCAACAGATCGCGACGCGCGACCGGATCCAGCGATGCGGCCGGTTCGTCGAGCACGAGCAAGTCGGGCCGTGATGCGAGCGCGCGAATCAGCGCAACGCGCTGGCGCTCACCTGGAGAGAGCTTGGCGAGCTGCTGGTTGCGTGGCAAATTCCAGCCCGTCAACATCGTGTCCACATAGTTTCGATCCCAGCGCGGATAGAAGCGGCCGACGAAATCCAGCATGTCGCCAACCTCCAGCCACGCCAGCGCTTCTGGTTGCTGCGGCACATAGGCGAGGCGCTGCTTGCTGGCATCGCTCACGCGCAGCGCTGGTTCGCCGAACACGAAGGCTTCGCCGACGCTGGGTTCGCTTAACCCCAGCAGGCATCGCAGCAGCGTGGACTTGCCGGCGCCATTGCGTCCGATCAGGCCAAGGACCGCACCTTTCGACACATCCATCGACACGCTAGTGAAGACCCTGCGTGGGCCGTAGTTCTTGGAAAGATCGCACGCTTGCAGCGGCGACTCAGGCGCATCTTGCGCAGCCATGACGTTCATGACGGGTCGTTCTCCAGCAAGAATTTCAGTTGCGCCAGAACGCGCGCGGATGGCAATTCGAGTTCGCGTGACTGGCGGGCAAGCGCATCCAGCGCTGGCTCGATCAGTGCAAGGCGTTCGGCCAACGGTCGGATACGACGCTCTTGCATAGCGATCGCCATGCCAACCCCACGCAGGCGCTGCAGTACACCTTCGGTCTCGAGCAGGCTGTAAGCTTTCGACACGGTCATCGGATTGATCGCATGGGTGCCCGCCATGTCGCGCACGGAAGGCATCGTTTCTCCAGCAACCAACTGCCCGCCCGCGACGAGACGGCGCACCTGTTCAGCGATCTGCCGGTAGATCGGCGTGGGCGACGCGGGTTGTATGTGGAACAACAATGCGTCCATGTGTATTAGTACAACAATACAGTTGTGCATTGTCAAGCGTCAGAACGCGGCGAAGGCATTTCACCGCTAGTCGCGTGCTGTGAGACGCGGGCGTCCATAATTGCGTGCATGCGACGCCCGGAAATTCCCACTGTATTGAAAGGCCGCGGCACCACTGCGCAGCCAGCGAATCGTTTTGCGAAAGAACGTACGGAAGCCGTGGACGATGGATGGGATGTGCCGCACTGGTTCGATACGGATGGCGAGACGCCGCCGCATCTAACGTCCATGTATGGACTAGTGTCGCGGGAGGCACGGCGCCAAGAGCGACCGCAAACCACAGTCACCGAGGAACGCTCGCGCAGCATCATCAGCCGCAACGATTCGCCGGACATCGGTTTCGGCCAGTCGATCAATCCATTTCGCGGGTGCGAGCACGGATGCGTTTACTGCTTTGCGCGGCCGTCGCATGCATACCTGGATCTTTCGCCTGGACTGGATTTCGAAACGAGGCTGTACGCGAAAACCAATGCCGCGGAGCAACTGCGCGTGGAGCTTGCGAAGCCGCGCTACCGCGTTTCGCCCATCGCGCTCGGCATCAATACCGATGCGTACCAACCGATCGAGCGCCGTTACAAGATCACCCGCAGCATTCTCGAAGTGCTCGCCGAAACACGGCATCCCGTCGGGCTGATCACCAAGAGCGCCCTGGTCGAACGCGATCTCGACCTGCTGGCACCGATGGCGCGCGACGGGCTGGTCACTGTGTGTTTCTCGATCACCACGCTCGACAACCATCTGGCTGCGAAAATGGAGCCGCGCGCTTCTGCGCCGCATCGCAAGCTCCAGGCGATGCGCGCATTGCGCGATGCGGGCGTGCCGGTCGGGGTGATGGTCGCGCCGGTGATTCCCGTCATGACCGATCCCGAGCTCGAAACCATCCTCGAAGCCGCGCGCGATGCAGGCGCCGGCGCGGCTGGTTATGTGCTGTTGCGCCTGCCGCACGAACTCAAGGCGATCTTCCGCGACTGGCTCGCGCAGCGTGATCCCGGGCGCGCCGAGCACGTGATGAGCATCATCCGGCAAATGCATGGCGGCAAGGATTACGACGCGACGTTCGGCAAGCGCATGCGCGGCGAGGGACCGTTTGCGCAGTTGCTGCAGCGGCGATTCGCGCTGGCGTACGCGCGCCTCGGATTCGCCCGGTTGCCGCCGCTGCGCTGCGATCTGTTTCATGCGCCCGCGCAGCCGTCGCCGCAAGGCAACCTGTTCTAGGCACGGCGCATGAACCATTGGCGGATGCATCGCAACACGGACAATGCTAGCGTGCGCGCTTCCAGGGAGAACGCATCCATGACGTACCAGGCTGCCCGCTTTCATCGCATCGCCGCATTCGCCATCGCGTCCACGTTGGCAATCGCGGCGGCCGCGCATGCCGAGCCGCAACCGATGCAAACCATGCCCGCCTCCGCACAAACCGCCGATACGGCCGCGCTCGATCGCGCCATCGCCGGATCGTGGCGCAATCCGGTGAATGTCGCGCGCGACAAGTACCGGCATCCGAAGGAAACGCTGGCCTTCTTCGGCTTGAAGGCGAACCAGAACGTCATCGAGGTCACGCCCGGCGCCGGCTGGTACACCGAGATCCTCGCGCCGCTGCTGCACGATCGCGGGCATTACATCGGCATCGTCAACGACCCTGCAAGCGTGAAAGCCGACGCGCGGGCTGAAACCGACGAGCTGAATTCACGCTTCGAAGCCAAGCTGGCGATGCATCAGGACCAATACGCCCTGACCCAGGTGCGCCAGATCGATCCCGCCGCGCCGGTGCTCGGCCCGCCGAACTCTGCCGATGCGGTGCTGACCTTTCGCAACGTGCACAACTGGGTGATGGATGGCACGCAGGCGGCGATGTTCAAGGCGTTCTTCAACGTGCTCAAACCCGGGGGCGTGCTGGGCGTCACCGACCATCGCGCGAACGCCGGCCCTGCAACCGACGGCAGGCAGGGTTATCTCACCGAACAGCAGGTCATCGATTACGCGGCCGCAGCCGGTTTGGTGCTCGATGCGAAGAGCGAGATCAATGCGAATCCGAAGGACACTAAGGATTATCCGCACGGCGTGTGGACGCTCCCGCCGACCTTGTCGCAACACGAAGCGGGCAAGGACAAATATCTCGCGATCGGCGAATCGGATCGGATGACGTTGCGCTTCGTGAAGCCAAGGGCCGGAGCGAAGTAATCGTTCTTTGCGGCACGGCCAAAGGATCGTCGCGCTCGCCGGAGCGAAGTCCTCGTTTTCTGCGGCACGACAAAGGATCGTCGCGCTGGCCGGAGCGAAGTAAACGTTTTCTGCGGCACGACAAAGGATCGTCGCGCTGGCTAGAGGGAAGATGTAATTCCCGGGATGCTGCGACAGAATCGTCGCATGCGTACCCCGTTACACTGCGTCCATGCTGATCGCCTTCAACAAGCCGTTCCAGGTGATGTGCCAGTTCACGGATGGACATGGACGTGCGAATGCCGCGAGCGCAGGAAGCGCAGGAGCGGCTGGTGATGGCTTGCGACGAACACTCGCGGAATTCGGCTTGCCAAAAGACGTGTACGCGGCCGGCCGCCTGGACTTCGATAGCGAAGGACTGTTGCTGCTGACCGACGATGGCGCGCTCGCGGCGCGATTGAGCGACCCGCGCCACGCGACCGCGAAGACCTATCTAGCGCAGATCGAAGGATTGCCGGGACAGCCGCAACTCGACGCATTGCGCAACGGTGTCGTGCTCAACGACGGGCGCACCTTGCCGGCGCAGGTGCGCGCGCTGGATGCACTACCCGTTTGGCTGTGGCGGCGCGACCCGCCGGTGCGTTATCGCAAGACGGTGCCCGATGCGTGGATCGAACTCGTCATCCGCGAAGGCCGCAACCGCCAGGTGCGGCGGATGACTGCTGCGGTCGGGTTGCCGACGCTGCGGTTGATCCGCGTTGCAATCGGCGACCATACGCTCGATGGGCTCACGTCGGGGACGTGGCGCGAAGAGGCGCCATCCTTCGTCCAGCGCCGCGCGCCCGGAACCGCTACGCGTCGGCGTTGACCTTCGCTGCTGTTTTCACTGCGGCCTTGGGCGGCGTGCGTTTGCTTGCCGCTACCCTGCTCCGCGCGGCGCGTACCGGTTTGATCTCGATCGTGCGCAATTCCTCGTCGAGTCCACGGCGCTGCTTGTTCCTGCGCATCAGCCACAGCGCGACGCCGGCCCCTGCCGCCGCCGCGACGACCGCTGCCGTAGCGGCGGGATTGCGCTTGACCACTTTGACGGCCTTGCGGCTGCCGTCGCGCAGAACCGCGATCTGCGCGCCCGCACCGACCGCTTTGATCGCCATCGGCACCCAGCGCGCGACGCGGCTGCGGACGCCGTCCTTCAGATGCGATGCGGCGCCGCCGGCGACGCTCAATGCGTTGGATGCGGTGCGCATGATGGAATTGTTCATGACCTTCTCCTTGTCGTAAGACATCTCTCGCTACAATCTCTGCGCGAATCGGTACGCTAGCAGACCGAACATGAACGCAACATTCGGGGCGACGCGCAATGCGCGACGGAGGCAACGATGTCCGCCAACGATGGCGATTTCAAGGACCATTTTTCCGGCCACGCATCCAACTATGCCGCCGCCAGGCCGCATTATCCGGCTCCGCTGTTCGCGTGGCTGGCGCAGCAGTGCGCCACGCGTTCGTTTGCCTGGGATGCCGGATGCGGCAACGGCCAGGCATCGCGCGCGTTGGCAGCGCATTTCGGACAGGTGTACGCAAGCGATCCGAGCGCCGAACAGATCGCGCTCGCCGAACCGGCGTCGAATATCCGCTACGTCGTCGAGCCTGCCGAACACTGCGGCCTCGGCGATGTGTGCGCGGATCTTGTCACCGTCGCGCAGGCGATGCACTGGTTCGACGTGCCGCGCTTCCAGGCCGAGGCACGGCGCGTGCTCAAGCCCGGCGGCCTGTTCGCTGCGTGGACGTATGCGCAGTCGCGGGTGACGCAGGCGGTGGACGTTGCGTTCGATCGCCTGCACGACGAGTTGCTCGAAGACTGGTGGCCGGATGGTCGCGAGCACGTCATCGCAAGCTACCGCACCTTGCCGTTCGCATTCGAGCGTGTCGCCGCCGTGCCGGCCGTTGCGATGCACTGCGACTGGAACCTGCCGCAATACGTCGCTTACCTGCGCAGTTGGTCGGCGTGCGAGCGTTATCTGCGCGCGACCGGCAAGGACGCGCTCGCGCCGATCCTTGCGGAATTGTCTTCGGCATGGGGCGATCCGCAAACCATGCGCGCCGTGTGCTGGCCGCTGACCGTGCACGTCGGTCGCGCCTGAATCAGCGCCACCGCTCGCACGGTGGCACTGAACGCGATCCTTACCAGCCGACGTTGAAGCCCACGCCCGCTTCGTTCTCGCCATTCGCGAACGCTGCGCCGAGGCGCACCGATGCGTGCGGCGTCAGCAGGCGGCTGAAGCCGACCGAGATCGCCTGCTGATTGTGGAAATTGCCCACGCCCATGCTGAACTGGTTGTCACCGGCGATACGCCCGTCCGGCCCGATCATGCTCAACGCAGCCGACAGCGCGCCGACCGTGTTGATCCGGTTGCCCTGCTGCACGAACTGCGCGCTCACGTCGCTCTTGAACGAGTTGAAATCGTCCGACAACGCTCCGACTTTGGTGTCGGTATAAGTGTTGGCCGAGGTCAGCGTGGCTGCGGCACTGGTGTCGGTGTGTGCATTAGCCGCGGCAAGAGTCGTCGCATCGCCGGCATCAGCATGCGCATTCGCAGCGACCAGGGTCTGCGCATCGCCCGCATCCATCGCCTGGGTTCCGCCCGATCCGGCCAGCGCCGTCACCTGCGCGCTGCTTTCGGCCAATGCGTTGTTGGCGGTGGTCAAGGCCGTAGTGGCTGTACTCATCGCGGTGTCGGCCGTGGCCTTGACGTGGGCGACGAGGGTTGTTGCAAGACTTGTCGCCTGCGCGACATTCACCGCATCGGTACTGGCCACGCCCGCCGCGACATTGGTGATCCTGCGTTCACTGCCCGGGGCGCCTACCGAGACCGTGTTGGCCTGGTTGGCGATTGAACCGAAGCCGATTGCAACCGCATTGGCTGCCGTTACGCTGGACCCGGCACCGACGGCGGTGTCGTTGATGCCGGTGGCCGAACTACCCTCGCCAAAGGCACTATCGTTCAGGCCGCTGGCAGACGCGCCGGTGCCAATCGCGACGCTATTGGCTCCGCCGGCGTTGGCTGCTTCACCTGGATCAACAAGACCATTGCTGTTCGCGTCGATCCAGCCTCCGATTGCGACGCTGTCATTGCCGCTCGCCGTCGCCTTGGCGCCGGCTGCAAAGCTCAGGGGGCCGCTGGCAGTGTTGCCGAAGCCAAACGCGCTGCTGTCTGTCCCGGAGGCGGTGTTGCTGAAACCGAATGCGCTGCTATCGAAACCGGATGCGATATCGCTGCGACCGAACGCGCTGCTGCTGATTCCCGAAGCCGAGCTGCTGAAGCCGAACGCACTGCTGCCGACGCCGGACGCAACATCATTGTTACCGAACGCATTGCTGTTGGTCACTGAAGCCGTACTGCTGAAACCGACTGCACTGCTGTCGATACCGGAAGCTGCGTTGCTGCGACCGATTGCCGTGCTGCTGGTCCCGGAGGCAGTATTGCTGAAACCGACCGCGCTGCTGTCGATACCGGAAGCGACATCGCTGCGGCCAAACGCGCTGCTGTCAACCGCCGAAGCATCGGCACTACGGCCGAATGCGCTGCTGTTGGTTGCGGAGGCAGTGCTTTCATAACCGAACGCGCTGCTGTTGGTCCCGGAGGCGGTATTGCTGAAACCCAATGCGCTGCTGCTAAGGCCGGATGCGGCATTGCTGCGCCCGACAGCGCTGCTGTTGATTCCAGATGCATTGTTGACGAAACCGAGTGCGCTGCTGCTTCTCGCTGAAGCAGTATTTTTGTAGCCAACCGCGCTGGCGTCGATCCCTGCGGCGGCATTGGTAAAGCCAAGCGCAATGCTGCCAGCGCCGGAAGCGACGTTGAATGAGCCGAATGAGCTGGTGTCATGTCCGGAGGATGTGTTGCCGACGCCGAACGCGCTGGAGTCGGTGTCTCCTGACACGTTGTTGCCGTGCCCTACGGCACTGCTGTTCGTGCCCGTGACGGTGTTGATGGACCCAATTGCGCTGCTATCTGTCGCGGATACGGAGACGGCATTTCCGCGACCAAACGCACTGCTGTTGCTGGCGGAGGCGTTGTTGTTGAAGCCGACCGCACTGCTGGTGCTGGCCGACGCAACATCGCTACGACCGAGTGCTGTGCTGTTCGGTCCGGATGCGGTATCGCCGAACCCGAATGCGCTGCTGCTGCCGCCGGAAGCGACGTTGGTGTCGCCGAATGCACTGCTATTGGTGCCGGAAGCCTGATTGCTGAAGCCAACCGCGCTACTCGTGACTCCGGAAGCGGCATTGCTGCGACCGACCGCCGTACTGTTGAATACCGAGGCTGCGTCCCGATATCCAAACGCACTGCTGTCGAGGCCAGAAGCAGTACTGCTTCGGCCGACTGCCGTGGCGCCCGATGCAGTCGCAAAGTTGTTGTAACCGAATGCACTGGAGAAGTTGCCACTCGCGTAATTGTTGATGCCAAACGCGCTGCTATCCTTCGCATTCGCGGTGTTTGAATCGCCGAACGCCTCGCTGTTCAATCCGCTAGCGGAGTTGTTGAATCCAAACGCGCCACTATTGCCACCGCTGGCCGTGTTGTTGTCGCCGACCGCGGTGTCGTTGACCGTGAACCTCAACGCATTGCCGACCATGTAGCCCCTGCCGGCCGTGTTGTTGCGGCCAAGAGCGTCGCTGTAATTGCCCCTGGTGACGTTGCCCACTCCGATCGCGCTGTCGCCGCCCTTGTTCGGAAGGACATTGGTGTGGGTGAAGGAGTTGTAGGACGCGGCGCCTGCGGTATTGCCGTAACCCATCGCGTCGCTTTTTGCGGCCGATGCGTTGTTGCTGTAACCGACCGCGCTACTCTTGATGCCTGCAACGCCGATGAAGTTGTTGCCGCCAAGCGTGTCGCTGCGATCGCCGTAGGCCCTGTTGTTCCAGCCAGCCGCACTGCTGTAGGCACCAGCACTGGTGTCGAAGCGACCCAATGCGTTGCTGCGGTAGCCGCTGCTCGTGTTGGAGTAACCGATCGCGGTGCTGTCCTTGCCGGCTGCGGTATTGCTCACGCCGATCGCGCTACTCCGATAACTGCTGGCGGTGTTGTTGTAGCCGAACGCATTGCTTGCGCCGCCAGTGGCGGTGTTGCCGACACCGAAAGCGCTGTCATTGGCGGTGAAGACATACACGCCGCCGGACTTGGCGCCACTGCCGGCGCGGTTATTGCGGCCGAATGCGTTGCTGTAATTGCCGACCGCATTGTTGCCCATGCCCACCGCTGCGTCGCCGCCCTTGTCCGCGTGGTAGGTGGTGTGGGTGATGGGATTGTAGACGCCGGCGCCTGCGTCGTTGTTGTTTCCCACTGCGGTGCTGTTGGCGGTCTCCGCCCTGCTGCTGTAGCCGACCGCAGTGCCGTCGGTGCCCAACGCAGACACGACGCTGCCATGGCCGAATGCGCTGCTGCGCACGCCGGCGGCCGTGTTGCCCTGGCCCACCGCGACACTGTCGAATCCGTAGGCATGGCTGTAATCGCCGAACGCGCTGCTGAAATCGCCGAACGCCTTGTTGTCGCGGCCCACCGCGGAACTCTGGTCGCCCTTCGCATAGTTGCCGCTGCCGACCGCGCTGCTGTAGCTGGCCAACGCTCCCGTGGTGTTGCCGCGCCCAACCGCATTGCTGTTGTCGCCCTTCGACTGGTTATCGATGCCGAGCGCGGTGCTGGCGCCGCCTGTGGCGGTGTTGTCGTGGCCGATCGCGCTACTGCCGCCGCCATAGGCCTTGTCGCCGTTGCCGATCGCCATGCTGTCGACGGCCTTGGCATAGCTGCCGGCCCCGAAGGCGCTGCTGTAATCACCCAGCGCCGTGTTGTTCCGCCCGACCGCCGAACTGCGGGGACCGTAAGCATGGTTGCCGCGACCGATCGCGCTGCTGTACTGGCCCGTGGCCTTGTTGCCCGAGCCCACCGCGCTGCTATCACCGCCGTTGGCTAGGTTGCCGGAGCCGAAGGCGCTGTCGCCGGAACCGAAGTACGGCGTCTCCGGTCCGCTGAAGCCGGCGCCGCTGACGTAACCCGGGCGATGGAACTTTTCGCCTCCTGCGGTGTTGCCATTGCCGATCGCACTGTTGTAACTGCCGAGCGCGATGTTGCCGTTGCCAACCGCGCTGCTGCCGCGTGCCAATGCCGTCAGACCGCTGTAGGTGTACGACACGCCCAGGACTTTGTTGTAGTGGCCGAACGCGCTGTTGTTGAGGCCGATGGCCGTGTTGCCGGAGCCGAACGCGCTGGCACCGCCAGTGAAGAATGGTGCCTCCACCGCGCTGTAGTTGAGCTTGTGGTAGGCAATGCTCCCGGCGGTATTGCCCTGGCCGACCGCCTCGTTGAAGCTGCCACTGACGGTATTGTTATCGCCCAGCGCCTCGCTGCGGGTTCCCACCGCCTTGTAGCCATTGTAGGAGTACGACGAAGCGTAGGTCCTGTTGTAACGACCGAATGCGTTGCTGCGATAGCCATGGACGCCGTTGTTGTTGCCGAACGCACTGCTCTGGCCGCCGTCCGCGGTGTTGCCCACGCCGATCGCAGTGTCGCCACTGGTGAGCTTCACCAAGTCGCCGGACATGTAGTGGCCGCCGGCCGTGTTGTTCTGGCCGATCGCGGTGCCGAAATCGCCGATCGCGGAGTTGCCGCGACCCACAGCCACGGCATTGCTGGCGCGGTAGAACACGTAGCTGCCGTACGGGCCGACATGGAAGTCGCCGCCGGCATTGTTGCCCGAGCCCAGGGCGCTGTCGCCCGCCGCGGTAGCACGGTTGCCATCGCCTATCGCACTGCTCTCGCTTCCCAAAGCCCTGTTGTAGCGACCCATCGCGCTGCTTCTGTATCCCGAGGCGATGTTGGACGAGCCCACCGCGCTGCTGTCACGGCCGTAGGCGGCGTTGTTGGCGCCGAAGGCGCTGTCGTTGGTGCCGAAATACGGCGTTGGAGTACCCGAGAAGCCGGCACCGCCGACGTAGGCATCCCGGTGGAACGTTTCGCCACCCGCCGTGTTGCCGCTACCGACCGCGCTGTTGTAACTGCCCTTCGCGGTGTTGCCATTGCCAAATGCGTTGCTTCCACTCGAATGCGCAGTCAGCCCGTTATATGCATACGTCAGGGCCGGGACGTTGTTGTTGTGGCCGAACGCGCTGGTGTTGCTGCCGATGGCCGTGTTGTTGGAGCCGAGCGCACTCGCGCCGGTGGTGAAGTAAGGCGTTTCCGGACCCGTGTAGCCGGAGCCGGAGACGTAGCCGGGCCGGTGGAGGGTCGTGCTGCCGGCGACGTTGCCGTAGCCGACCGCGTTGTTGTAGCTGCCGCTGACGGTGTTGAATTCGCCGACCGCCGAGCTGCCGCGTCCCACCACCGTCAGGCCATTGTAGGTGTAGGACGAAGCGTTGGCGGTGTTGTTGAGTCCGAAGCCGCTACTGCGATAGCCCGCGGTATTGTTGTAGGTGCCGAACGCGCTGCTGCCATCACCATAGGTGGTGTTGGATGCGCCAAATGCATTGCTTTTAGCGCCGTACGTTCTGTTGCCCCGGCCAATAGCGCTGCTGAAATCGCCGGTCGATGTGTTGTTGGCACCGATCGCGCTACTCGACTTGCCGTTCGCATGGTTGTAGCTGCCAATCGCGCTACTGAAGCTGCCATAGGCGCGGTTGCTGCGACCGACCGCGCTGCTGTCGCCACCCGTGGCAACGTTGAACGCGCCGACGGCGCTGTCGTTGCTGGTGAAACTTACGTAGCTCGAACCATCGACAACTGCCGCACCGGCGACATTGCCATTGCCGAATGCACTGGCGCGGTTGCCGTAGGCAAAGTTGCTGTGGCCCACTGCGCTGGCATTGGTGGCATGGTAGGTGCTGCCCGAGAACGTGGTGGTGTTGTAGTGGTAATAGTTGCCGCCGGCCTTGTTGTTGACACCCTGCGCACTGTCGAAGTCCCCGGTGGCAAGGTTGGATGTACCCACTGCGCTACTGGATCTGCCGAGTGCCCGGTTGTAGTAACCCAACGCGGCAGCCCTGTAGTCGGCAGTATTGCGTACACCGATTGCACTGCTCTGGTAGCCGGTACTCGCGTTGTTGTTGCCGATCGCGCTACTTTGATTCCCTGTGGCGACATTGCTGGTACCGATCGCGTTGGAATCCACGCCGTAGGTCTTGTTGAATTTGCCGAACGCATTGCTGCCATCGGCTCCGACGTGCGCGTTGTTCTCGTAGCCAAAGGCGCTGCTGCCTGTCGCATTTGCAAAGCTGTAGTACCCGACCGCACTGGACTTGGAAGCGCTCGCGTAGCTCTTGAATCCGAATGCGCTGGCACGGGAACCGGTCGCCGTGTTGAAACCGCCGACCGCGCTACTGTCGAAACCCGATGCGGTATTGCGGTAACCCATCGCATTCGCGCCAAGCGCACTCGCCTTGTTGGTGGTACCGAATGCGTTGGCGCCCGAAGCGCTCGCGGTGTTGTTGCTACCTACCGCGTTGGCATCCGAAAAAGTGCCTGCCAAGTCAGCGGAAGTACCCGCCTTGTTGTTGTTGCCCAGTGCATTGCTTGCGCTGGCGCTGGCATACACGGTGTTGTTGGAACCGAACGCGCTGCCGTGGTCGCCGGTGGCGGTGTTGCCGTAGCCGCAGGCGACGGCGTTGGATCCGGTGGCTGTCGAACCGCCGTTGTAATAGGCACCCCCAATCGATCCGAGGACGCAGGGCTGACCGGCGATCGCCATGTCGCTGGCGAGCGATCCGCCAATCACGGCCCCGCCGATGAGGGCGCCGCCGGTCACGGCGCTGCCGCTGATGGCGACAAGGATGGAAACGGTCAGGTGCGCGATGCGCGGACGGTTCAGGCCTTTCATGGTGATTCCCCTGTATTCGCGTTGCTGCCTCGACAGGCAGAGACACGGGTGTGTCGTGCGCCAAAGGCACGAACGGTTCGGATACGAAATTGGTTTAGCTCGCGTCCCGTTCCCCGCCCCCCAGGGCCCCATGAACGGTTCGCGCCAACATCATGATCCGCGTTGGGACGCCCTCAAGTCAATGCTTTCGGGCGGGGTCACGATCCCTTGCCCAGGATTTGATGGCATCCCGGGAGGTATACGCCGCCGCGTGGAAATCACGCACGGCCGCCTGATTCAAGTCCCGCGCGGCTTGGCTCGATGGGTAGCTGTGGCAGTCCAGGGATCGTCGGGCCACGGGTGCCGCGGATAGCGGCCCTTCATTTCCTTTTTGACTTCGGGCCAGGTGCGATCCCAGAAGCCGCGCAAATCCTGGGTAACCTGCAGCGGCTTGCCGCCCGGCGACAACAGGTGCAGCGTCAGCGCGATGCGGCCGTCGGCGATGCGCGGGGTGTCGGCGAGGCCGAACAGCTCCTGCAGTTTCACTGCGAGCACCGGCGCATCCGGTCGATCATCTTGGTCGTCGTAGCGATACACGATCGCGCGCTCCATGCCCGACGGTACGCGGATGCGCGTCGGTGCGAGCGCGTCGATTTTGTGGCGCACGTTCCAGTCGATGCGCGATTTCAATGCGTCCGCGAATGCTTGTTCGTCGAGCGCATCGAGTCGCGTCTTGCCGGCGAGCGCGGGTTCCAGCCATTCATTGAGTGATGCGAGCAGTGCTGCATCGGACAGATCGGGCAGCGCAAATTCCGGACTCCACGCGCGTACGCAACGCACGCGCTCGCGCCATTGCGACAGCGCGGCGCTCCAAGGCAATGCGGAAAGACCAAGCTGGCGCACGGCGTCGCACAGGGCATGCGCTGCAAGCTGCGGATCGATGCGACCGGCTGGTCTGGATTCAAGCACGATCGCGTCGAAACGTTTTTCGCGACGCGAAACCAGCGCGCGTGCTTCGCCGTCCCAACGCACGCTGTCCTGTTCGACGAAACGAGCGGGAAAATCGCGTGCAAGACGCGACTCGTCAAGTGGTGCGGCGCGCAGGATTTGCGTTTCGCGGTTGGCGGCACCGCTCAATTCGGGAATCACGATCCACGGTTCGCCGTACATCGCGCTGTCGTCGAACAAGCGCGCGCTGCGTCCGTTGGCGAGCTGATAGCGGCGTGGATCAGACGGACTTTGTCGCGCGATGCGATCGGGGAATGCGTGCAGCAGCAGATCGCCAAGCAGATGTGCCGGAGCACTAATGGGCGGTAATGTGTCGATGCGGGTACGGCGACGCCATTGTTTCGCGGCTTGGTCGATCACAGCGAGGGCGCCGCGATTGGTCCCAGGTGAGGTGCGTCCGTTGCGGTATGCGGATATCGCTTGCCAGCGTTCCGCCAATGCATCGGAACGGCTGCGCAACGGATCGCGCGCTTCGACCAACGCCGCGAGATCGCAGGCCAGCGCGCGTTCGCCTGCTTCGCTCGGTGCAAGCAACATTGCGGCAAGTCGCGGATGCGTTCCGAGTGCGAGCATGCGCCGGCCAAGCGGCGTCATCGTGTTGCTTTCATCGAGTGCGCCAAGGCGTCGCAATAAATCGCGTGCGGCTGCGAGCGCGCCAGTTGGCGGCGCATCGACGAAGCGCAGATTCGCATCGCCCCACGCCGCAAGTTCGAGCGCGAGGCTCGACAATTCGACTTGCGATATCTCCGCGCGGCGCTGCGCTTCGAGCCGCTGCGATTCCGGCCACAGTTGATATGCGAAACCTTCGGCGACGCGGCCGGCGCGGCCGGCGCGCTGGTCGGCGGATGCTTGCGAAATCGCGACGGTTTCAAGCCGCGAGAATCCCGAGTTCGGGTCGTAACGAGGCTCGCGTGCGAGACCGGCGTCGATGACCACGCGCACGCCGGGCAGTGTCACCGAGGATTCGGCGACATTCGTCGCCAAAACGATGCGGCGGCGGCCCTGCGGATCGGGATTGAGCGCGAGGTTTTGTTGTTCGAGCGGAAGTTCGCCGTGCAATGGCAGAAGCACGGCATCTTTCAACGCCGGGACATCGGCCAGCGCCTTGAGTACCTGCGCGATTTCACGCTGGCCCGGCAGGAACACCAGCACATCGCCTTCGTGCCGTGCATGCGCGTGCTCGGTCGCGCGACGGACTTGCGCGACGAGCGGCTCGTCGCGACGCGCAGGAAAATGCGCAACGGTTACCGGATGACTGCGCCCTTCCGAACTCAATCGCGGCGCGTCGAGGAAGGCCTCCAGTCTCTCCCCGTCGAGCGTTGCCGACATCAGCACGATGCGCAGGTCGTCGCGCAATTGCGCCTGCACGTCGAACGCAAGCGCCAGGCCGAGGTCGGCGGAGAGATGGCGTTCGTGGAACTCGTCGAACAGTAACGCGCCGATGCCATCCAGCGTTGGATCGTCCTGGATCATCCGGGTGATGATCCCTTCGGTGACGACCTCGATGCGCGTTCGTGCCGAGACCTTGTTCTCGAAACGGATGCGATAGCCGACGGTGTCACCGACTGCTTCGTTCAACTGCTGCGCCATGAAATATGCCGCAGCGCGCGCGGCGACGCGGCGCGGTTCGAGCATCACGATTTTTCTGCCCGCCAGCCACGGGGCGTCGAGCAGCGCGATCGGCACCTGTGTGGTCTTGCCCGCGCCCGGCGGCGCTTCGAGCACGAGGCGCGGATGCGCGGCGAGGCTATCGCGGATGCGCGGCAGCAATTCGCTGATCGGGAAGTCGGGCTGGCTCACCGCGACAGTCTAATCGCCGCGCTCGGCTAAACTGTTCCGATGGAATTGATCGATATCGGCGCCAACCTGGGCCACGAAAATTTCGCGCATGACTTCGATGCCGTGCTTGCGCGTGCGCGCGATGCGGGCGTGGCGCGGATGATCGTGACCGGCGCGAGCCGCGAAGGCTCGCCGCGCGCGCTCGATCTCGCGCAGGCGCATCCGGGCTTGTTATACGCGACGGCCGGCGTGCATCCGCACCACGCAACCGAATACACCGACGAAGCCGACGCCGAGATGCGCGCGCTGCACCAGCATGCCGAAGTTGTCGCGGTCGGCGAATGCGGGCTGGATTATTTCCGCGACTTTTCGCCGCGCCCCGCGCAGCGGAAAGCCTTCGAGCGGCAGTTGCAGATCGCGATCGATACGGGCAAGCCTTTGTTCCTGCACCAGCGCGATGCGCATGCGGACTTCGTCGCGATGATGCAGAACTTCGATGGCAAACTCGGGCCGGCGGTCGTGCATTGCTTCACCGGCACGCGCGAGGAACTGTTCGACTGCCTCGACCGCGACTGGCATATCGGCATCACCGGCTGGCTCTGCGACGAACGCCGTGGCCTGCACCTGCGCGAACTGGTGAAGCACATTCCGGCGAACCGGCTGATGATCGAGACCGATGCGCCTTACCTGCTGCCGCGAACGGTGAAGCCGGCGCCATCGCACCGTCGCAACGAGCCGATGTACCTGGCGCACATCGTCGAGGAACTTGCGCGCGATCGCGGCGAGGATGTTGCAGTCACCGCTGCGCATGCGACCGAAACAGCACGGAAGTTTTTTCGCCTGTAGCGTGCGCTGCGCGCACAGCGCACGTTACATTTTCACGGTGAACGTCATTGCACGGTCGGCCCCGGCTTGTTCTTGTCCTTGCCACCGAACACCTTCTTCATCCACGCAGCGATCGCGGCCACCGCGATGATGATGAACTTCTTCGCGGCAAGCAGGATCACGCCGAGCTTCGCGAACAAGCCGGCTTTCGCGGCGATGCCGCCAGCGACGAGCGCAGCGATTCCATAGGCGGCGAGCTTGTCGGTGCTCGGGTTGAAATCGGCGTAGCGCTGGCCCGCGTCGAAATCGACCATCGGCAGGATGCGCTGCATGCCGCCCTGCACTTCGGCGAGATCCTGCATGCGCGCGATCGCGTTGAGGCTGAGGTAGCCGGTGCGGCCGAGCACGCGGATGTCGTAGTTCAGGGTGTGGCCGCTGTTGTTCGCGATCGCGAGCTCGCGCGCCCAGTAGAGTTTCTTGCCCTGCGCGTCGTAGCGCGGCGGCGCGGCCCAACCGATGAGTTCGATCGCGTCGTAGCCGGCCTTCTTGCGTTCGTCATTGGCGTCGATCGTCGACTGTTTCATGTCCTTCAGCAATTTGTCGTAGTCGGTCTTCGCCGCGTCCGCGTCGGCCACATGGCCGTCATCGACATAGGTGACCAGCGTCGCCCACGACTTGTCGCTGAGCAGCGCCGCATCGGTCGGCACGATCAGGCCGATGATCTTGTCGTCCGGCGGATTGCCCCACAACTGCTCGAGCACCTTGCGCGCGTCGGGCTTGGGCAGGTAGCGAAAACCTTCGCCGAGATGCAGGTGCGCCTTGGCTTCGGGAATCGCGATCTCGCCGGACTGGAAGTGCAGCGATGCAACCAGTTGTTGCGCCTGCTTTAGTCGCGGATCAGACAGATTCGGCTGCTGCGAACCGCTTGCCTGCGCATTGGCTGCATCGGCCTGTGCGCTGGCCTCGCTGTGCATCGAAGCGACCAGTTGCTGCGCCTCGCGCGCTTGTGGGCTGGCGTCATCGGCCGTCGCACCGGGCGGTTGCGGCGGCGGTGGCGGCTGTAAATCCTGAGCGCGAACGTTTGCGCTCAGAAGCAGAGCGGCCACGCTGGTGGCCAGGATGGATTTGCGCATTTCAGCCCTAGTGCTGTTGTCAACCCATCCTGCGAGTCTGTTGAAACCGTACAGCGATTTCTTGGAATTAAAGCTAAATATTTCATCGCTTCGGCGTACTTCCAGCCTAACTGCTAGCTTCAATTACCAATAGCGCTGAGGATTTCTCGCTCGAGAACACCCTTGGAATTACATTCAACCTTTACAACAGACATGTCGAATGAGCGAATCTCTGAAAATTGGCTATTCACGGTAACAGTAGGAGCAGCGCCTGTGTGTTTGACAAACACGTTGAAGTTAGCTTGTCTTCCTGTGACTACCATGATGCCTGGCGAGCCGCAGTCGGCGATGTTGTTGTCAAACTTGGTCGTTTCGGCGTAGATCACCCCGCTGTCCTTAGCTATATTCTTCACAGGAATGTTGTGGGATGCGAAAAATTCGATGACGTTTTCCCACACCTCGTCGTAAGTTCTTGTTGAAGTCTTTGATTTTTCGTATGAATAGGTTTGAGGCGCAGTGGCACAACCAGAAAGTGACAGCACCAATGCTGCAGTGATCATTCGGATGTACATGAGTTCTCCCCTGTCATTCACACAGGCAACTCTGCCTGATGATTCGGTTACAGCTTCACCCAAATCAACTCCGTAGTCCAACGCCCCGCTTCAACAACCACAACGCCAGCCCCGTGAGCGCGACGCTGAACCCCAGCATCAATGTGTACGCGACCCACACCGGCACGTCGCTCGCGCCGAGCAGGCCGTAGCGGAATGCGTTGACCATGTAGAAGATCGGGTTCATGTGGGTCGCGGCTTCGGCCCACGGCGGCAGCAACTTCACCGAATAGAACACGCCGCCGAGGTAGGTCAGCGGGGTGAGGATGAAGGTCGGCACGATCGCGACATCGTCGAATTTCTTCGCGTACACCGCGTTGATGAAACCGGCGAGCGAGAAGATCGTCGCGCCGAGCAGCACGGTGCTGATCATGATCAGCGGATGCGGCACGCGCACCGGCGTGAAGAACATCGCGATGATCAGCACGATGACGCCGACCATCAATCCGCGCAACACTCCACCGGCGACGTAGCCACCGAGAATCACCCAGTTCGGCATCGGGCTGACCAGCAGCTCCTCGACGTGGCGACCGAATTTCGCGCCGAAGAAACTCGACGAGATGTTGCCGTAGGCGTTCTGGATGATCGCCATCATCACCAGGCCCGGCACGATGAACTGCATGTAGGTGATGCCGTTCATGCTGCCGATGCGGCTGCCGACGAGGCGGCCGAAGATCAAAAAATACAACGTCGCGGTGATCGCTGGCGGCACCAGTGTCTGCGCCCAGATGCGCAGGATGCGCGCGACTTCGCGGCGCGCGATGGTGCCGAGCGCGATGAAATTCGCGCGTGTCGGGCTCGCTGGCACCGGGTTGGCGATGGCATTCATGGCGCGGCTCCATTGGCGCCGGCGCGATCGTCGTCGCCGGTCAGGCGCACGAACAATTCCTCCAGCCGGTTCGACTTGGTGCGCATCGAACGCACGCGGATGCCGGCATCGCCGAGCGCCGTGAAGACGCGATTGAGATCCATCGCGCGCGGCATGTCGAGGTCGATGGTGTGGTCGTCGGTCGCGAGCAAGGTCGCGCCTTCGATGTGCGGCAACGCCTGCGGTAGCCTGCCGTCGATATCGAACAGGAAGCCTTCGACATCAAGCTTGGACAGCAGCGTCTTCATCGGTCCCTGTTCAATGATCAATCCGTGATTGATGATCGCAACATTGCGGCACAGGCTCTCGGCTTCCTCGAGGTAATGCGTGGTGAGGATGATGGTGGTGCCGGCCGTGTTGATCTCGTTGAGCGTCTTCCACATGCCGCGGCGGATTTCGATATCGACGCCGGCAGTGGGCTCGTCGAGGATCAGCAGGCGCGGCCGCGTCATCATCGCGCGCGCAATCATCAACCGACGCTTCATGCCACCGGACAAGGTGCGCGACATGGTGTGCGCCTTGTTCCACAACTGCGCGCGCTTGAGTTCCTCTTCGGCGCGGCCGAGGGCTTCGCTGCGCGGCACGCCGTAGAAACCCGCGTAGTTCACCAGGATATCGAAGGGCTTCTCGAAGAAATTGAAATTCATTTCCTGCGGCACCAGCCCGATCTGCCGCATCGCTTCGCTGCGATGCGCCTGCAGGTCGATGCCGAACACATGCACCGAACCGGCGGTCATGTTCACCAGCGAGCTGACGATGCCGATCAGGGTCGACTTGCCGGCGCCGTTCGGGCCGAGCAAGGCGAAGAAATCGCCGGGTTCGACGGTGAGCGAAATGCCCTTGAGTGCTTCGACGCCGGTCGCGTAGGTCTTGCGCAGGTCGATGACCTGGAGCGCCGGTTCGGCTTGCCGCGTGAGATCGGTCATGGGAATCCAGTGCGCGCGGCGGAAGCAAAGACCGCGCCGGGCCGTTAGTATATCGGGCCTGCCGCGGCGATCGCGGCATCGTCGAGTCGAGGTTTCGTGGCCATCGTCCATTTCCCGTTGAAACTGGTGTCGTGCCGGATGCTTGCGCCGACCGTGCGCCACCTCGCGTTCACGCGCGATGACGGCTTGCCGCTGGACTTCATCCCGGGCCAGTTCGTGCAGGTGCATTTCCACTACGAGGACGGCACCGCGACCAAGCGCAGCTATTCGCTCGCGACGATCCACGACCACGCGCTGGGCGCTGGCGAAACCGTGGAGATCGCGGTGAGCTACGTGGCCGGCGGCGCGGCGACGAAATTGTTCGAGTCGCTCGACGAGGGCGACTGCATCGATGCCAGCGGCCCGTACGGACGTTTCTGCCTGATGCCCGCCGACACCAACACGCGTTATCTGCTGATCGGCACCGGCACCGGCGTGACGCCGTATCGCGCAATGCTGCCGATGATCGAAAAACTCATGGCCGAGCGCGGCATCGAGGTCGTGCTGCTGTTCGGCGCGCGCCGTCCCGAGGAATTGATTTACGCGGACGATTTCTACGCGTTCGCGGACACGCATCCGGGCTTCCGTTTCGTGCCGTGCTTCTCGCGCGAATTGCCCACCGACCCACATGCCGACGTGCGCAGTGGTTACGTGCAGGACGCGCTACCGGAATTCGTGCCGAACGCAGAAAACGACATCGCGTATCTGTGCGGCAATCCGGTGATGGTCGATACCTGCTTCGAGGCGCTAAAGGTTTACGGCATGCCGGTGCCGAGGATCCGCAGGGAAAAGTACGTCTCCAGCAAGTAATCCCATCATGCCGTCTTCGCCGTGTAACGGGCCGGCCGGGCACGCAGCCCTGCAGCCCGCTCCACCCGCATGTAAAGGACACTTGACAAGACGTTGCGGCCCTCCTAGATTGCGCTTGTCAAGTTTGCTTGACATACATCGGACTGCCGCATGCCGCACGTTTTCATCAAGCGCTACCGCCTGATCGCCCTTTTGCTGATGGTGGTGGTCTATCTGCCGTTGATGTGGTTCGTGTTTCCACATGCACGCGATCCCGGCAATGGGATGCCCGCCCGAACCTTGCTGGCGCTGCTTTCGGTTTCCCCCGTGATCGCGATGATCTGGGTGATGGTGCTCCGGGTGATGCACAGCGACGAACTTGTACAACGCGTCGAGCTGATGGCGTTGAGCGCTGCGACCGGCATCGTCGCCGCGGCGAGCCTGGTCGGCGGCTTCCTCGTCTCGGTGCAAGTGCTGCAGTTCGGCGGCGATGTCCTGCTCTGGGTGTTTCCGGTCCTGTGCCTGTGTTATTCGGCCGCGCGCTGGCTGTTTGCGAGGCGCTATGGCGGCATGGGCTGCGGATGAAGAACCGTTTGCGCGAACTGCGCGACAAGCGTGCGTGGTCGCAGGGCGATCTCGCCGAGCAGTTGGACGTGTCGCGGCAAACCGTAAACGCAATCGAGACCGGCAAGTACGATCCGAGCCTGCCGCTCGCATTCCGCATCGCAAGACTTTTTCGCCAATCGATCGAATCGATTTTCGTACCGGGGAAGGATTGAACCGTGGACAAGCGAAACCTCATCCGCATTGGCGTCGCCGTGGGCGTGCTCGCCTACCTCGGTTACGGATATTTCAAACCCGCGGACAACGCGTCACGACCGCAGACAGTCTTGACCTCGGCTCCTGCCCGGCAAATTGCGCTGCGCACACTCGGCGCACTGACATTCCAGGCCTGCACGCTCGCACCGAAGCTTGCGACCGCGACCGTCGAGGCGCAGTGCACGCACTTGGGCGTGCCGGAAGATTACGCGCATCCGGAAGGCCGCAGGATCCAGCTCGCGATCGCCTGGATTCCAGCGCACAACGACGCCGCCAGCGATCCCGTGTTCATGCTTGCCGGGGGTCCCGGGCAGTCGGCGCTGGAATCGTATCCCGGCATCGCGGCTGCGTTCGACGAAACGCTGAAGAAGCGCAACGTGATCCTCGTCGATCAGCGCGGTACCGGCGGTTCGAATCCGCTGGCGTGCAAGGACGCCGAAGGCGACAAGACCAGCGTCGAACAACAGGCTGCCGCGACCGATCCGGATAGCGTGCGTCATCTCACCGAACGTTGCCGCGATGCGCTCGCCAGGAAGGCGGACCTGCGCTTTTACACAACCACCGATGCGATCCGCGACCTCGATGCAGTGCGCGCGGCGATCGGCGCGATGCAGGTCGACCTGGTCGGCATCTCGTATGGCACGCGCGTCGCGCAACACTATGCACGCCGCTATCCGACCCGCACCCGCGCGGTCGTGCTCGACAGCGTCGCGCCGAACGAACTCATCCTCGGCAACGATTTCGCGCGCAACCTCGACGGCGCGCTCGCGATGACTTTCAAGCAATGCGCCGAGACGCCGCATTGCGTCGAACGCATGGGCGATCCGCGCGCGAACCTCACCGCGTTGCTCGCCCAGCTCAAGGCTGCGCCGGTGCCGGTGAATTATCGCGACGCGCTGACCGGCGAGGAAAAACGCGAAATGCTGACGCGCGGACACCTTGCGTTGGTCGTACGGATGTATGCGTACCTGCCCGCGCTCGCAGCGTCACTGCCGCTCACCCTTGCCGAAGCGAAGAAGGGCCGCTACGAACCGCTGATGGCGCAAGCCAAGATGGTCGGCGGCGAACTCGGGGATTCGATGACGGCAGGAATGCAGTTGTCGGTGATCTGCAGCGAGGACGGCGACGGGCTGAAGGCCGATCCGGCGTATGCCGACAGCGTTCTCGGCAATGAATTGGTCGAGACCTTGCGCGAACAATGCGCGGTGTGGCCGCATGGCGAACGCCCGACAGATTTCCACGAACCGCTCAAGAGCGACCTGCCGATCCTCGTGCTCGAAGGCGAATTCGATCCGGTCACCCCGCCGCGATACGGCGAGCAAGTCGTGAAGAACCTCAGCCACGGCCGCCTGCTGCTACTGCGTGGACAGGGCCATAATGTGATCCCGATCGGCTGCATGCCGAAATTGATGGCGCGCTTCATTGATACCGCCGATGCAAAATCGCTCGACGCGCATTGCCTCGACAAGCTGCCTGCTCCGCAGCCGTTCACGAGCTTCAGCGGGTGGGAGCCATGAGTTTGATCGCGAAAGGCCTGGCATTGCGTTTCTTGATGACGATCGACCGGGCATCCTGCCGCGGCCTTCGTGCGAACGGCGCGGGCCAAGCCCGCGCTCGTCCGCCGGATGAACGCCGATGGCTTTCTTCCGATTCGCACATCCATGTGCGAAACACACTCGTCGCCAATCGGAAATTCCGATGATCGAAGCCAAGAACCTGCACAAGGCGTTCGCCAGCAAGACCGGCAAGGTCGTCGCGGTGGACGACGTGAGTTTCGTCGCCAACGACGGCGAGATCACCGGCCTGCTCGGACCCAACGGCGCAGGCAAGACGACCACGCTGCGCATGCTCTACACGCTGATGAAACCCGAGCAGGGCCGCGTCACCGTGGACGGTTTCGATTCGGTGCGCGATGCCGAAGCGGTGCGCCGCAGGCTCGGCGTGCTGCCGGATGCGCGCGGCGTGTACAAGCGGCTGACCGCGCGCGAGAACATCGCCTACTTCGGCCGACTGCACCAGATGCCCGAGAACGAGATCGCCACGCGCATTGCGCTGCTGTCGAAGGCGCTGGACATGGACGATTTCCTCGATCGCCAGACCGAAGGCTTCTCGCAGGGCCAGCGCACCAAGACCGCGATCGCGCGCGCACTCGTACACGATCCGATGAACGTGATCCTCGACGAGCCGACCAACGGACTCGACGTGATGACCACACGCGGCTTGCGCGAATTCCTGCAGCAGCTGCGCGCGGAAGGACGCTGCGTGATTTTCTCCAGCCACATCATGCAGGAGGTCGCGGCTCTGTGCGATCGCATCGTGGTGATCGCGAAGGGCCGCGTGGTCGCGCAAGGCAGCGCCGATGAGCTGCGCGCGCAGACCTGCCAAGACAATCTCGAAGACGCCTTCGTCAAGGCGATCGGATCGGACGAAGGACTGCACGCATGAACAACAATGCGATCGCCACCACGGTCACGGTGATGCTCAAGGAACTGCGCGACCTGTTCCGCGACAAGCGCACGATCCGCATCGCGCTGCTGATGGGGCCGA
Organism: Lysobacterales bacterium; assembly: GCA_038226665.1. GTDB lineage: Bacteria > Pseudomonadota > Gammaproteobacteria > Xanthomonadales > Xanthomonadaceae > SZAS-103. The sequence continues at coordinate 66,827 of JBBRQI010000005.1, forward strand.
TTTTCACGCCGCTGCTGATGCTGGGCATCCTCACGATGGCGCAGAAACGGGTGAGCAGCCAACTCGAAAAACCGCTGGAGTTGCCGGTGATCGGTGGGCAATACGCGCCGAACCTCGTCGCGTGGCTGGCCGGACAGAACGTGGATGTGTTGCCGCCGCCGGCCGATGCCAACGCGGCCATCCGCAATCAGGATCGCGACGTGATCCTGTCGATCGGCAAGGACTATCCCGAGGACTGGAACAAGGGCCAGCCGGCGCGCGTGGAAATTATTGAAGACTCGTCGCGACAGGACGCCGCGATTCCGGTGCAGCGGGTGGAGGCTCTGCTGAGGAATTACCAGGCCGTCGTCGGCTCGTTGCGTCTGCTCGTGCGCGGGGTGAGTCCGGCCATCGCATCGCCGGTGCGCATTGCGCACCGCGACTTGTCCACACCGGAAGGCCGACGCGGCGGCGCGTTGTCGTTCCTGCCGTATTTGCTGATCCTCACCGGCTTTCTCGGCAGTTCGCATCTGGTGATCGATGCCACCGCAGGCGAGCGCGAGCGGCAATCACTGGAACCGTTGCTGGCTACGCCTGCGTCGCGCGCGGCGATCATGAGCGGCAAGATCGCCGCAGCCTGCACGTTCGGTATGCTCAGCCTCATGCTGACGCTGTTCGTGTTCAAGCTCAGCTTCCAGTTCGCGCCGCAGATCGGGGTCACTCTGGATGTCTCGGTCGCGACCATGTTCAAGCTGTTGCTCGTGCTGGCGCCCATTGTCCTGCTCGGCACCACGCTGCTGACCCTGATCTCGGCATCGGTCAAGAGCGTCAAGGAGGCGCAGAGCTACATGAGCGTGCTGATGCTGTTGCCATTGATCCCGACCCTGCTGCTGATGATCAATCCGATCAAGAACCAGCTGTGGATGTTTGCGGTGCCGTTCCTGTCGCAGAATCAGCTGATCATGAAACTGCTGCGCATGGAGGCCGTGACCGCAAGCGAATGGGGCACCTATCTGCTGGCAGGTTTCGGCGTCGGCATCGTGCTATGGGCGATCGCGGCGCGGCTATACCACCGCGAAAAGCTCGCGATTTCTGCGTAACGATCCTGGCGACAACGCAACGATCTTCGTTGCGGGCCGCCAATGAACGAAGCCGGCTCGCGTTGATTACCCTCGCAAAAAGCCGACGCGATCAGTTGCCGGGGCTGAATGCGAACGTACGATGTCCCGAGACCGGCTCGCTCGGCGCCTCGAAACGCCATTTCTTGATCGCCTCCACTGCGGCTGCATCGAACACCCGGCGCGGATTGCTGCTGACGATACTCACGCCACCCACGCCCCCATCCGTATTGACGGTAAACGCGACGGTGACCTCGCCCGAAACGCCATCGCGCAATGCGTCGCGCGGATATGTCGGCTGCACGCTGCTCACCACGTCAGGCAAACCGGCGTGCGCGGGCTTGGGTGGCGGCGGCGCTTCCACTGGCGCCGGTGCAGGCGTTGGCACGGTGGCCTGGGTTTGCGCCGGACGCGGCGGCGGCGGCGGACGCTGTTCGACAGGCGGCGGTGTCGCGGGTACCTGCGCCGCAGCTTGCTGCTGCGTCTTCAAGGCCGCAGACGCCTTGTCCGCTTCGGTCTTCTTGGCGAGGTCGTCCTGCGTCTTCTTGGCCGCAACCTGCTGTTGCTTGAGTTCGTCGCCCGCCTGCTTCTGCATGATCGCGCGCAGACGCGGAAGCGATGGCGCATTGGTATCCACGCGTTCGAGGAGGGCGAAAATGCGCGCTGCTTCGGTGCGGAATCCCGCGGCTTGGGCGGGATCCTTCGCTGCGGCTGCTTTCTGCAAAGTCTGCTCGGTGGCGATCATCGCGTACGGGAACAGATCGGTCAGCGCGTTCTTGGCATTGGCATCGTTCGGACTGCGCTGACGCAACGCCAGGTAATACTCGATCGCATTGTCGCCGGCCGGCGCATACAAGCGCTTGTCGTTCTCGGCGGTCTTCGCCTTGGTCAACACGTCGGCATCGGTGTCGACTGCTGCCACAGGTGGCGCTGCCGACGTGGAAGAGGAGGCCGGCGTACCAGCTGCCGGCGCGACCGGAGCGGCGGCCTTCTTGGAGCAGCCTGCGATACCGAGCGCGGCGACAATCGCGGCGGCCAAAGCCGCACTTCGCCAGCTTGCAGTAGCTGATTGTTGCGTCATGGGACATCCCCCCGGGTGAGTCGTTAACCTGAGTTTAACCAGATTTTTCCTGAATGGTGTGCGCTCCGTCACTTGCCGATACAGAAGCTTCCAAAGATCGCGCCGAGCAGGTCATCGCTGCTGGTCATGCCAGTGATTTCTCCAAGGACGGCCTGGGCCAGCCGGAGTTCCTCGGCTGCCAGTTCACCAGCGCGCCCGACCCGCAGATGTTGGGCCGCCGTCTGCAGGTGTACCCCAACCCTGCGCAACGCATCCACGTGCCGGGCGCGCGCGCTGAACGCACCGTCCGCGCCGCCGACTCCTGCCGCTTCGCGCAAACGAAGGCGAAGCTTGTCGATGTCGAGGCCGCTGTGCGCCGATAACCGGATTTGATCTGGTTGTGCGGAAAACTGTCCGGGCGACTCCAGCAGATCGGCCTTGTTGTGCAGCCACAACACATGTTGCATTCCGGCCAGATCAGCGGCGAGGGCGGCGCGTCCTTCGTCTGGTTCGCGCGCATCGATCGCTGCAAGCACGAGGTCGGCGCGCGCGAGTTCCGCGCGGGCGCGGCGCATGCCTTCGCGTTCGATCGCGTCGTCGGATGCGCGCAGGCCGGCTGTGTCGACCAGGGTCAATGCGATGCCATCCACTTGCACGCTTTCGCGCAACAGATCGCGGGTGGTGCCGGGCACGGCGGCAACGATCGCGCGATCGTTGCCAGCCAACGCGTTGAGCAGGCTGGATTTGCCGACATTCGGCGCGCCGACGATCACCACGTGCAGTCCATCGCGCAGGCGCTGCCCGCGTGCGGCTTCAGCAAGCAATGCAGCGTGTTCCCCCTGGACACCCTCAAGACGCCGTTGCAGGAAGGCATCGGCGAGGAAGTCGAGTTCTTCTTCGGGAAAATCGATCGCGGCCTCGACATGCACGCGCAAGGCTGTCAGCGCGGCGAGCAATGCATCGACGCGTTGCGAGAACGCCCCGTCAAGCGAACGCCGCGCCGCGCGCGCTGCGGCTTCGCTGCCGGCTGCGATCAGGTCGGCGACTGCTTCGGCCTGCGCGAGATCGAGCTTGTGATTGTGGTACGCGCGCTCGGTGAACTCGCCGGGCCGCGCCGTGCGAGCACCGAGTTTCAAACAGCGCTGAAGCAACTGTTGCAAAAGAATCGGGCTGCCGTGCGCCTGTAGTTCGACGACATCTTCGCCGGTGTAGGAATGCGGTGCGGGAAAGCTCAACGCGATGCCGTCGTCGATCACATCACCGTGTTCATCGCGGAACACCACGTAATGCGCGTGCCGCGGGCGCAGCGTGCCGCCGCCCAGCGCTTCGCCGATCACCAGCGCGCGCGGTCCCGACAAACGCACCACCCCGATTCCGCCCGCGCCCGGTGCGGTGGCGATCGCGACGATAGTATCGATCCCTTGCATGCGTCACCGATTGCGTTGCGTCAATCAGGCGCCGAGGCGCCCGTACGATTACCTGCGTGCAACCACGGTCGGCGCGCCATGCTTGCGCATCAGCCACCACTGCTGGAGCAGGCCAAGCGTGCCGTTGGTGACCCAATACAACACCAGACCGGCCGGGAAAAACGCGAACATCGCGCCGAACACGAGCGGCATGAACTGCATCATCTTCTTCTGCATCGGATCCATGCCCGGCGACGGGGTCAAGCGCTGGGTCGCGATCATCACGATCATGTTCAGCGCAGGCAACACGAAGTACGGATCCTGATCGCTGAGGCTGTGGATCCAGCCGAACCACGGCGCATGCCGCAACTCGACGCTTTCGAGCAGCACGCGATAGAGCGCGAAGAAGATCGGGATCTGCACCAGCATCGGCAGGCAACCGCCGGCGGGATTGATCTTTTCCTTCTTGTACAACTCCATCATCGCCATGTTGTATTGCTGCTTGTCGTCCCCGTAGCGCTCCTTGAGCGCTTCTAGGCGCGGCTGCACGGCGCGCATCTTGGCCATGCTCTTGTACTGCGCCTCGGACAGCTTGAACATCGCAAGCTTGATCAGCAGCACCAGCGCGATGATCGACCAGCCCCAGTTGCCGAGCAGCCAGTGCAGCCTGGACAGCAACCAGTACAGCGGGCCGGCGAAGATCGTGAACCAGCCGTAGTCGACGGTCAGCCCGAGCCCGGGCGCGACCGAGGGCAAGGTGTCCTGCAGTTTCGGGCCGACATACAGTCGCGCGTCGATGCTGCGGCTGCCGCCCGCAGGGATCTGCAGCGCTGGCCCCTGCGCGATGACGCGATAGATTGGTCCGCCGCTCGACGCATCGGTTGCGATCGAAAGTTTCGCGGGCTCCTTCGCATCCGGTATCCACGCGGCGAGGAAGTAGTGCTGCACCATCGCCATCCAGCCACCGGTGACGGTCTTGTCGAGCGGCTGGTCGTATTTGGTGAGGGCGCGGGTTTCGTATTTGTCTTCCGGGCTGTACCAGGACGCGCCGACGAAGCTGTAGGACTCTGGGTTGGTCAGACCGCCGGTTTTCTTGATGATCGGCGGCACCCGGCGCAGTTGCCGGTAGTCGTTGCCGATCCATGCACTGGCGCTGTCGTTGCGGATGTCCTCGTGCACGTCGATGACGTAACTGCCGCGCTTGAGGGTGTAGGTCTTGCGCACCTGCACGCCGCTCGGATCGATCCACAGGAAGGATTGGGCGACACTGTCGCCGCCATGCGCCATGGTCTTGTCGACGTTGCCGCCTTCGACCTGGAACACCGATTGGTGGTTTGGTGCAGGGCCATTGCTGACCAGGCCGGATTCAGCGACGAATAGATCCGCGACGGCGTCATCGAGCAGCTTGACCGGAGGACTGTGGCGCGCGGATGTCTGGCCATAGGCGAGCAATTCCGCTCCAACCACCCGGGCGCCGAGCGGATCGATTCGTAGGCGCAGCACGTCGTTGCTCAGCTCGACCGGAGGCGCGGCGGCTGGTGTCGTGGCGGCTGCAATTGGACTTGTTGCAATCGCTGCGGTCGCTGGCGTCGGATTGGCGGGCGCTGCCTTCGGTATCGCAGGCATGGGTTTCAGGATCGTCGCACCGCTATCGGCTGGCGCTGACGATGGGCCGCTCGCGATGGCAGTGCTGGTTGCCTCGGTTTGCGGAAGGGCGTGATCCTGTTGCCAGGCCTGCCAAATCAGGAAGGCCAGCATCAGCCATGCGACGAACAGGAATGTGCGGGTTTGATTCATCGGATCGGATTCATTGGGTGCGGTGCTTCGCGGTGGTGGTTGCAGGTGCCATGACTCAAACCGGGCATCGTTGCCCGGATCAAGGATCAGCTTGGATCCGTCGCCGAATCCGGCACGCGGGGAGGAATTGTGGGGGCTGCGGGCATCGTCTTCAACGCACTGGCCCGTTGCCATAGCGACGCCAACCCTGCGCGCAGTGCCTCGGATGAGGCGCCAGCAGCATCGCGCTGCGCGAGCAGGACGTAGTCGCCGGGCGGCAATTGCAGGCGCACGCGGCGGAAGCTATCGCGTGCGATGCGCTTGATCCGGTTGCGCTCGACCGCGTGCGTGGCGACGCGTTTGGAAACGGAAATACCGAGGCGCGCGATCGTTGATATCGGTTCATACGAGGCCGTCGATTCATCCGAGCGCACATGGCGCTGTGAATCAACCCCCCCCCCCCGCGTTGGTGATTGCAGCATCTCGATCATGCTGGCTTCGGCCGGGCGCACGTGCAAACGAAACAGGGCCGCGCTGATGCGGCGGCCCTGCGAGAATGTTGCCTGGTATTGCTTCGGCGTGCGCACGCGCACGCTGGATGGAAACGTTGCGACGTCGGTGTCTGCGATCACGAGATGGACACCAAACGCTGCGGCTTGCGCCGCGCGCAATTCAGACGGCGAGGCGGGCGCGACCCTTTGCGCGGCGACGCGCGAGGATCTTGCGGCCGTCGGCGGTCTTCATGCGTGCACGGAATCCGTGGTCGCGCTTGCGCTTGATGTTGCTGGGTTGATAGGTGCGCTTGGTGGCCATGACGGCACTCCGGGCATTGCGTGGGTAGAACCGCGAACTATAGCGGGGCTACGGCATGCACGCAAGCACGACGCGCTTGGCATGATCGCTTCGGCGCGGTTAGACTGCAGTCATTCCTGTTGTTACCAAACCCTGCAGTTTCCAGCGGCGGCGCTCGCGTCGCCCAGCGAGCCCTACCTGTCCCCCATGCTATCCGTCTGGCCCCGTTGTCTTGAACGCCTGGAGGCCGAGCTTCCGGCTGCGGACGTGCACACATGGCTCAAGCCGCTGCAGGCCGAGGCGCGCGACGACCGGCTGACCTTGTACGCGCCGAATGCCTATGTGGTGGAGGAAGTCCGCTCGCGCCATCTGCCGCGCATCCGCGAACTGGCGATCCATTTTGCCGGTACGGCGGTGCAAGTGCATGTCGAAGTCGGCGCATTGCCGCGCGCGGCCTCGGTATCGAACGGAACCGACGCGCCAAGGCTGGCCGTATCGAATGCGCCATCCACGCTCGATCCGCATTACACCTTCGACAATTTTGTCGAGGGCCGGTCCAACCAGCTGGGTCGCGCAGCCGCGTTGCAGGCCGCGCAGCGTCCCGGCGATCGCGCCCACAATCCGCTTCTGTTGTACGGCGGAACCGGTTTGGGCAAGACCCACCTGATGTTCGCCGCGGGCAACCTCATGCGCGCGCTGAATCCGGCGAGCAAGGTGCTGTACCTGCGATCGGAGCAGTTTTTTTCGGCGATGCGCAAAGCGCTCACGGAAAACTCGATGGATCAGTTCAAGGCGCAGTTCCGCTCGGTGACCGCGCTGTTGCTCGACGACATCCAGTTCTTCGCCGGCAAGGATCGCACCCAGGAAGAGTTCTTCCATACGTTCAATGCGTTGTTCGAAGGCAAGCAGCAGATCATCCTGACCTGCGACCGCTATCCGCGCGAAGTCGAAAATCTCGAGCCCCGGTTGAAAGGCAGGCTATCGTGGGGTTTGTCGGTCGCGATCGATCCGCCCGACTTCGAGACGCGTGCGGCGATCGTGCTATCTAAGGCCGCCGAGCGCGGCCTGAAGATCCCCGAAGACGTCGCGCTGCTGATGGCGCGCAAAATGCGCTCGAACGTGCGCGACCTCGAGGGCGCGCTCAACACGCTGGCCGCGCGTGCGAACTTCACTGGCCGCATGATCACGGTCGAGTTCGCCCAGGAAACCCTGCGCGATCTGTTGCGCGCGCAACAACAGGCGATTTCGATCAGCAACATCCAGAAGACCGTGGCAGACTACTATCAGCTGCGCCTTGCGGATCTGACCTCGAAACGGCGTACGCGTTCGCTTGCGCGGCCGCGGCAGATGGCGATGGCGCTGGCCAAGGAATTGACCGAACACAGCCTGCCGGAAATCGGCGATGCGTTCGGCGGCCGCGACCACACGACGGTGCTGCACGGCTGCAAGAGGATCCGGGAGCTGATCGAAACCGACGGCAAACTGCGCGAGGACTGGGAAAAGCTGATTCGCAAATTGACCGAGTAAAGCTGGATCGAATAAGGCCGCACCGTATGCTGTGGATAAGCTGGGGATCAAGGATTGGATCAAAAGATATCCACAGGCTTTCCCACCAAAGAAGTGAGCTCACGCACAAACCTTGACGGCCCGTAAAACATAACAAAAGCAATAAGATAAGAACGTTATGCAGTGATTATTGAAACACCACCACCACCTGTCTTTCTATTCTTTACAACAACAACTCTTGGGGCCGTACATGCGTTTCAGCCTTCAGCGTGAAGTCCTGCTCAAGCCACTCCAGCAAGTCGTCAACGTGGTCGAACGCAGGCACACGCTGCCTGTGCTGGCGAATGTCCTCGCTGTGGTGAAGCAAGGGCAGCTTTCTTTGACCGGGACCGACCTCGAAGTCGAAATGGTTGCCCGCACGGCGGTCGAAGATGCGAAAGAGGGCGAAACGACCATCCCTGCGCGCAAACTGTTCGAGATCGTGCGCGCCCTGCCCGATGGCAGCCGGATCACAGTCAGCCAGACGGACGACAAGATCACCCTGCAGGCCGGACGCAGCCGCTTCACTCTCGCTGGGTTGTCGGCGAATGAATTTCCGGCGATCGAAGACATCGAGCTGGTCGAGCGGATCCGTGTTCCAGAGGCTGCGCTCAAGGAACTGATCGAGCGCACCGCTTTCGCAATGGCGCAACAGGACGTTCGCTATTACCTCAACGGTCTGCTGCTGGATCTGCGCGAAAACGCGCTGCGTTGCGTGGCGACCGACGGCCATCGGCTGGCGATGTGCGAGGTTCCGCTTGCTACGGGGGCGCAAGCACGCAAGCAGATCATCGTGCCGCGCAAGGGCGTGATGGAGTTGCAACGCCTGCTCGAAGGCGGCGATCGCGAAGTCGAGCTCGAAATCGGGCGCAACCATCTGCGTGTACGCCGTGAAGACCTGACCTTTACCTCCAAGTTGATCGACGGTCGTTTCCCCGACTACGACGCGGTGATCCCGATCGGTGCCGACAAGGAAGTGCGGGTCGATCGTGAGGCCTTGCGTGCAGCCCTGCAGCGTGCGGCGATTCTTTCAAACGAGAAATACCGCGGCGTGAAGATCGAGGTCAGCCCGGGTCAGCTGCTCTTGGTCGCGCACAATCCGGAGCAGGAAGAAGCACAGGAAGAGGTCGAGGCCGACACGAAGGTCGACGGCTTGGCGGTTGGCTTCAATGTGACCTATCTGCTCGACGCACTTGGTGCTTTGCGCGAGGACACGGTGTTGATCGCCTTGCGCGATGCCAATTCCAGCGCCCTGTTGCGCGAGGCCGGCAACGATCGCTGTCGCCATGTGGTGATGCCGCTACGGCTGTGACCTTTTTGACCGGCAGCGCTGATGCTGCTTGATCGGCTCACGCTGGCCCGTTTTCGTGGCTTTGAAGCGGCCGAGTTGCGCCCGGCACCCGGCATCAATCTGATCACCGGCGGCAATGGCGCTGGCAAGACGACATTGCTGGAAGCCGCGCATCTGCTTGCCAACGGGCGTTCATTCCGCGGTCGGGTGCGTGATGGCTTGGTGCGGCAAGGCCAATCCGACCTGGAGGTTTTTGCCGAATGGCGTGAGCAAGGCCGACGCGCCCGGCGCGCAGGATTGCGACATTCCGGTCGCAACTGGGAAGCGCGCCTGGATTCAGAATCTGTTGGCAGCCTCGCTGAGCTCTGCGCGGCGCTCGCTGTGTTGACTTTCGATCCCGGTAGCCATGCCCTGATCGCGGGCGGCTCCGAACAGCGCCGGCAATTTCTCGACTGGGCATTGTTCCACGTGGAACCCGACTTCCTTCTTGTCTGGCGACGCTACGCGCGCGCGCTCAAGCAGCGCAACGCCTTGCTCAAAAGCCGCCCTCGCCCTGAGGTCTTGGCCCCGTGGGATCGCGAAATGGAAGAAGCCGGTGAACCGGTGACGCGCATGCGTGCGCTGTATCTGGAGCAGTTCAAGCCGCTACTTGCGCAAACCGCAGAACAATATCTTCCGGAACTGGGTGCATTGCGCCTGGAGTTCTTGCCGGGCTGGCGACGCGACGCACATTCGCTTGGCGACGCACTGGCGCACTCGCGTGATCGCGACCTGATGCTCGGTTATAGTTGCACTGGCCCGCACCGCGCCGATTGGAGCCTCGATTTTGAGCGTCTTCCCGGACGCAATGCATTATCACGGGGACAGCAGAAACTCGTCGCCCTCTCCTGTGTACTCGCCCAAGGCCATGCTTACGCCGCAGCACGCGGCGAATGGCCGATCATTGCGCTGGACGATCTGGCCTCAGAACTTGACCATGCCCATCAACAGCGCGTGCTGCTTGATCTGGCTTCCAGCGGCGCGCAGGTTCTGTTGACGGGGACTGAAGCCCCTCTTGGACTTGCGGCAACAAACCTTCGTCCGACGTTGTTCCACGTGGAACAAGGCAAGGTTCACGCGCTGCTATAATTGCTGGTCTCCACGCAATCCCGTCGCGGCACCGCAAGGACGTCGTGTGGGCGCATACAGGATCTCAGCAGCGCATGACCGACGACAAGATGCCCGACGAAAGCCGGCAGAACAACACGTACGATTCCACCCGAATCACCGTCCTGCGCGGCCTTGAGGCCGTCCGCAAACGTCCCGGCATGTACATCGGAGATGTCCATGACGGCACGGGTCTGCATCACATGGTGTTTGAGGTCGTCGATAACGCGATTGACGAAGCGCTTGCAGGCTATTGCGACCGCGTTGAAGTGGTGTTGCACGCGGATGGTTCGGTTTCGGTTGCCGACAACGGGCGCGGCATACCGACCGATATCCACAAGGAAGAGGGTGTTTCAGCCGCCGAAGTCATCATGACCGTGCTGCACGCAGGCGGAAAGTTCGACGACAACAGCTACAAGGTGTCGGGCGGCCTGCATGGGGTCGGTGTGTCGGTGGTCAATGCGTTGTCCGAACACCTTTGGATGGATATCTGGCGCGATGGCCAGCACCACCAGCAGGAATATGCGCTCGGCGAGCCGCTGTACCTGTTGAAGAATGTTGGCGTTTCGGCCAAGCGCGGCACCCAGATTCGGTTCAAACCCGCCACGACGATCTTTACCGATACCGAATTCCACTACGACATCCTGGCCAAGCGACTGCGCGAGCTGTCGTTCCTGAACTCGGGCGTCAAGATCGAATTGGTCGACGAACGCGGTGAAGGCCGCCGCGATTTGTTTGAATATGAGGGCGGGATTCGCAGCTTCGTCGAACATCTGGCCCAGCTCAAGACGCCACTGCACCCGTCGGTGATCTCGGCTTCGGGCGAGCAGAACGGCATCACCGTGGACATCGCCATGCAATGGACCGATGCCTATCAGGAAACGATGTTCTGTTTCACCAACAATATTCCGCAGAAGGACGGCGGTACCCATCTGGCTGGATTCCGCGCGGCGCTCACCCGCACGCTGAACGGTTATATCGAGCAATCCGGAATCGCCAAGCAGGCCAAGATCGTGCTGGCTGGTGATGACATGCGCGAGGGCATGATCGCGGTGTTGTCGGTCAAAGTGCCGGATCCGAGCTTCTCGTCGCAGACCAAGGAAAAGCTCGTTTCATCCGAGGTAAAACCGGTAGTTGAAGCGATCGTCGCCGAAAAGATCAATAACTTCCTGCAAGAGCATCCATCAGAAGCGCGCGCGATCGCCGAGAAAATCGTCGATGCGGCACGGGCTCGCGAAGCGGCCCGCAAGGCGCGCGACCTGACTCGCCGCAAGGGCGCGCTGGATATTGCCGGCCTGCCCGGCAAGCTCGCCGATTGCCAGGAAAAGGATCCCGCGCTCTCCGAGCTGTTCATCGTCGAGGGCGACTCCGCCGGCGGCTCGGCCAAGCAGGGCCGCAACCGCAAGACCCAGGCGATCCTGCCGCTCAAGGGCAAGATCCTCAACGTCGAGCGCGCGCGTTTCGACAAGATGCTCGGCAGCGCCGAAGTAGGCACCCTGATCACCGCGCTCGGCTGCGGGATCGGCAAGGACGAGTACAACCCGGACAAGCTACGCTACCACCGCATCATCCTGATGACCGATGCCGACGTCGACGGCTCGCACATCCGAACTCTGCTGCTCACGTTCTTCTACCGGCAGATGCCCGAACTCATCGAGCGCGGCCACATCTACATCGGCCTGCCGCCGCTGTACAAGATCAAGCAGGGCAAGACCGAGATCTACCTCAAGGACGACAGCGCGTTGAACCAGTATCTGGTGAACAACGCTGTGGAAGGCGCAGAGTTGCGTCCAGGGCAATCGGCGCCGCCTATCACGGGCGTGGCTCTCGAAAAACTGTTGCTGGATCTGGTCGCCGCACAGGACGCGATTGCGCGCAATGCGTATCGATTCGACAGCACGGTGTTGCACGCGATGCTGGAACTGCCTCCGCCGAGCGCAGCGCTATTCGAGCAAATCGATGCGCGCGACGCTTGGCTCGCGCATTTGCAACAGCGCCTCGGAGCGGTTCGGCTGGGTCGCCCACAATACGTCCTGCGCGCGCTGGCCGCCGATGATGCGCACCTTGCTGCGCTGGTCGTCGAACGCCAGCAGCACGGTATGTCGGTCAGCCAGACCCTGCCAGTCAGCCTGTTCGACGCCGGCGAATTGCGTCCGATCGGCGACTTTGCGCGCTCGCTCGATGGCTTGCTGCAGGCAGGAGCCAGCGTCAGCCGCGCTGGCAAGACCCAGACGATCAACAGCTTCGCGGAAGCGCATGCGTGGCTGCTCGACGAGGCCAAGAAAGGCCGCACGATCCAACGCTTCAAGGGCCTCGGCGAGATGAATCCCGAGCAACTCTGGGACACCACGGTGAATCCCGAGACGCGGCGCCTGCTGAAAGTGCGCATCGAGGATGCGGTGGCCGCAGACCAGATCTTTGCGACGTTGATGGGGGATGTGGTCGAGCCGCGCCGCAACTTCATCGAGGACAACGCGCTGCGGGTCAGCAACCTCGACGTTTGATCAACGGGCGGCCGCGCGGCTCGTGTCGATGCTGAAGGTGCGGCCATCCTGGCCTTGCCAAGACCCCGGCTCGTACCGGCTCCCGGGCTGCATGCATCAGTCGCTCCGTGCCGCGCGCACCAGTGGCGCGCAGGCACGCCGCCTGGCGCAAGAGCGATGCGAAGCTGGTCGATCGCCACACGACTTGAGTAAAAGCACCAATTCCGATTAGTCTGTGCGGCCCGCGGCAACAATGCCATCCGACGCAAAGGGCTCTCTCATGCAGATTCGATCGACCTTCAAGACGGCCGCGCTCTCGCTCGCCATCGCCGTTTGCATGGTTCCGGCCGCGTTCGCGCAGGCAGATTTCCATACACGCGATGCGTCCAAAACAGCCACGAAGAAACAGGCGAAGGACGACACGGCAGCGCTGTTTCCAAATGCGACGCGCGCCGAACCTGAAGGCAGCGTGTCGCCCTCGCTCGGCAAGCCCATCAACGACCTGCTTGCGCTGGTCAATGTGCGCGGTCATGAAGACGAAGTGCTCGCAACGGGCGAGAAACTCGCGGCGAGCCCGGATGCAAAACCCTACGATCTCGCCTACATCTACGAGGCCTTGGGCTACGCCTGCCTGAACAAGAACGACACCGCCAAGGGCATCGACTACCTGCAAAAGAGCATCGGCGAGAACACCCTGCCAAATAACGATCAGTACCAGCTGATGCTGCTGATCGCTCGTGCGCAGATCAAGGCCGGCCAATCCGATGCGGGGCTTGCCACGCTCGCTCGCGTGGTCGCCGAAACCAAGCAGGACAAACCCGAATACGACGGGCTGCGCGGCAGCGCGGCCTATGCCAAAAAAGACTACGCCGCCGCCGCGCCAGCCCTGCAAAAAGCAGTGGATGGATCGACCAAGCCCGACACGGCCATGCAACAGATGCTCATGGCGAGCTATCTCGAACTCAAGCAGCCCGCGCGTGCGGAGAAACTCGGCGAGGACATCCTGCATGCCCATCCGGGCGACAAGGACGCGATCATGAATCTCGTCACCGTGTACCAGCAGGCCGGGCATACCGACAAAGCCGTTGCGTTGCTAGACGACACCCGCAAGAGCGGCCAGCTCAAGGATCCCGAGGGATACCGCACGCTCTACGTTCTTTATTCGAAGATCACCGGCCACGAGAAGGACAGCATTGCCGTGATCAACGAAGGCTTGCAGAAGGGAGTGCTGCAACCAAGTGCGGAGGTCTATACCGTGCTGGCCGATGACTACTACTTCACCAACCAGATTCCGCAGGCCATCGATGCGTACAAGAAAGCCGATGCCGCCTCCACCAATGGCGAGGCCGCGCTGAATCTGGCGAAGATCTACAACAACCAGGGCCAGGCAGCGGAAGCCAAAGCCACGGCCGAACGCGCGTTGCAAAAAGGCGTGAAGCGCCCGGAAGAAGCGCGGGTTATCATCGATCACGCAGGGACGGCGACGCGCAAGCCCGGAAAGAAAAAGTGATGGATTAGACAGAACGCCGGTCGGTTGTTTGACCGGCTGCACGTTTGCTATAAGCTAATAGATCCCGCGTCTGCAAATGCGCTGACGCGGCCACGATCGAGACGACCACAGGTTCATCCAAGCCGCCAAGCGCATGACGCAACCCAGCTATCACTCCCGCTACGAAGACCAGCCAGATCCCCTGAACTGGGGGCGCATCTGCGGCATTGCGTTTGCCGTTGCAGTGCAGGCGACCGTGGTCATGATGTTGCTGGTGCCGCCATCGGTGCAGAACACCGACAAGGACCAGGACGAGACGTCCAAGGCGACGATCATCGAACCCCCGCCGCCGCCGCCGCCGCCGCCGCCGCCGCCGCCGCCGGTTGAGATCAAGACCCCGCCACCGAAGGCAGTGCCGCCGCCGCCGACGCGCGTGAACACGCCGCCGCCGCCGCCGACACCGCCGGTGATCATGCAGACGATGAATGCGATGTCGCCGCCTGCGCCGCCGCCGTCACCGCCCGCGCCGCCGGTGCAGTCGCAGGATATCGGTGCCAGCGTCGATATCTCGTTCATGAACAACAACCCGCCAAATTATCCGCCTGAAGAAATGAAAGATGGAATCACCGGCACGGTCGTCTTGCTGGTGACCGTCGATGCGTCCGGCACACCGACCAACGTAACCGTCGAGAAAAGCAGCCGCAACCGGAATCTGGATCGCGCCGCCATTGAGGCCGCAAGGAAATGGCGTTTCAATCCAGGCAAGAAAAACAACGCTAATGTGGGGGACGTCGTGCGCGTTCCCGTCGAATTCAAACTGTAATCAATCAACGTAAGGGCCAGGCCATGCTGCAGGATACCGGTAACACCATTGCGTCGGCCGCTGCGGCCACCCCCACGGCTACCTCGAATGCGGAAGCCTTCAACAACATGGGCTTTGGCCACATGTGGCAGACGCTCATTTCCGGCGACAACAACGTCGGTCTGGTCGTGTTCTGCACACTGTTCCTTTTTTCGTTCGGTTCGCTGTACTTCATGGTCGTGAATGCCTTCCGCAATGCGCGCCTGAAGACGCGCACCGACAAGGTGATCCGCACGTTCTGGGATACCCAGAACGCACAGGACGCGATCCAGTTCATGGAACAGCAGCCCAAAAGCGAACCTTTCTCGAAGATTGCGCTCGACTGCGCCGAAGCCGCCGCGCACCACCAGCGCAATGAAGGCGGCCGCTTGACCGGTGCCTTGAATCGCTCGGAGTTCATCGACCGCGCGCTGCGCCAGGCCGTGAGCCGCGAGAGCGAATCGCTCGAGAATGGCCTGACCGTTCTTGCGACCGTGGGTTCGACCGCGCCGTTCGTCGGCCTGCTCGGCACCGTGTGGGGCATTTACCATGCGCTGACCGGTATCGCCACGTCTGGCCAGTCGTCGATCGAAGCGGTCGCCGGCCCGGTCGGCGAGGCGCTGATCATGACCGCGCTCGGCTTGTTCGTCGCGATCCCGGCGGTACTCGCGTACAACTTCTTCGTGCGCGCCAACCGCGTGACGAACTCGCGTTTCGATGCGTTTGCGCACGACCTGCATGACTTCTTCGCGACCGGCTCGCGTGTCGGCGACACCCAGGCTCACTAAGACGACCGCAGACCGTAACGGAGCCGAACCATGGCCTTCAGCAGCAACGACAGCGGCGGCCCGATGGCCTCGATCAACGTCACGCCCCTCGTGGACGTGATGTTGGTGTTGCTGATCATCTTCATGATCACCACGCCGCTGATGAAGCACAAGATCGAGGTCAAGCTTCCGAACGCAGTCCTCAACAAGAAGCCCGAAGCACCCAAGCACCCGCCGATCACCTTGACCGTCAAGGCCGATGGCAGCGTGTACTGGAACGACGAACCGATCGACCAGACCTTGCTGGACAGCCGCCTTGCGACGACCGCACAGCTGGTGCCGCAGCCGGAACTGGATGTGCGCGCCGACAAGACCACGCGTTACGGCACGATCTGGCAGGTGATCCGTACCGCCAAGGACAATGGCATGCAGAAGGTCGGCTTCATTTCTGCCCCGCACGGGCAGAGCCACTTCTAGTCAGGATCGAGGAAAGACACGATGGCATTCAGCAGCGGCAACAGCGGTGGTCCGATGGTGGACATGAACGTCACCCCCCTCGTGGACGTGATGCTGGTTCTGCTGATCATCTTCATGGTCACGATGCCGCCGATGACCTATCCGGTCGGCGTGGATCTGCCGGTTCCCTCGGTCAATCCACCACCACCAACCATGGCGCAGCCGATCGACCTGAAGATCGATGCTGGTGGCGGCATCACCTGGAACGGCAGCTTGATGCCTTTGACCACACTGGAAGGCGCCATGAAGGTCGAAGCCGAGCGTTACAGCGACCCGTTGCAGCAACCGGTGATCCAGATCGACACCGACAAGGATGCGCAATACGACACGCTTGCCAAGGTACTTGCATCGGCCAAAAATGCTGGTCTGGTCAAGATCGGATTTGTCGACAACGGCCAACGCTGAGTCCGTGCGATCGGAGTGAAAGACGCCGCCTTCGGGCGGCGTTTTTATTTGGTGCCCAAGGGGCTTCACAGAGGACATGCGTAGCAGTATGGTGGGAGCGTCCCCGCAAGTGGAGCGACGCCATGACGTTCACCAACGACAACAACGTCCGTCGGATGGCCGACATGAACATCACGCCGCTGGTGGACGTGATGCTGGTTCTGCTGATCATCTTCATGGTGACGATGCCGTTGCGGACTTACGGGATCGGGATTGATCTGCCACAGGCAGGCCCGCCCGTACCGCCGCCGGTTGCGCGTCCGATCGACGTGAAGATCGACGCCGCTGGGCAGATCACCTGGAACGGAAGTTCCATGCCGCTCAGCGCATTGCAGGGCGCAATGAAGATTGAAGCCGGACGCTACAGCGATCCCTTCCAACAGCCAGTCGTCCAGATCGATACCGACAAGGATGCACGCTACGACGATCTGGCCAATGTGCTTTCGTCTGCCAGGAATGCTGGTCTGGTCAGGATCGGTTTCGTCGACAACGGCCAGCGCTGAGCAAATCTGGCGCAGCACAAATCGCACCCGGTTGCCTCATCCGTGCGCGGCCGCAATGACGCGCAGATAGCTGCTGACGGTTGCATCGAGTCCCGCGTATAAGGCCTCGTCGATCAGCGCATGGCCAATCGATACTTCGCCGATTGCCGGTGCGGCACGCAGCAATGGGCCGAGATTGACCTGATCCAGATCGTGTCCCGCATTCACGCCAAGTCCGGCCGCTTGCGCACGGCGCGTAGCTTCGACGCACGAAGCCAGCTCGCGCGACGCATCACCGGCTGCATGTGCCTCAGCGTACGGGCCTGTGTAGAGCTCAACGCGCGCCGCACCGAGTTGCGCTGCACGTTCAAGGTTCGGCGCTGCGCAATCCATGAACAGCGAAACGCGGCAGCCAAGCGCTTTGAAGGCGTCTATCAGAGGCCCGAGCCGTTCCGCATCGCGATCCAGGTCGAAACCATGATCCGAGGTCAGCTGGCCGTCGTCATCGGGCACCAGGGTCACCTGGACGGGGCGGGTGCGCTCGACCAGTTCGAGCAGGCCCGGATAGTCGCCACGCGCCGGTGCGAACGGATTGCCCTCGATATTGAATTCCACCCGGTCGCGGCAAAGTCGGGCCAGCAGCAACACGTCATCCGGGCGGATATGGCGTTGGTCAGGACGCGGATGCACGGTGATGCCGCCGCAGCCTGCGGCGATCACCGTTTCGGCCGCGCGCCGCAGGTCGGGCCGAAGACCTCCGCGCGAGTTACGCAACACGGCGATCTTGTTGAGGTTGACGCTGAGCAAGGTGGTGGATGCGTGCATCGCCCTAGCCTAATCCGTGCGTGCGCGACGCGATAGTTTCCGGTTGCGGCCATGATGGGTCCATCCCGGATCCCACCGCCAGACAGTGACCCACATCCTACAACTGCGCCGGCGTCGCGCTCATACTGTTGAAATGGACAAAAGGTTCCGCGCAATCCTGCGCTTGCTGGCGCTGCTTGTGTGCGGCTGGTCGCTATGCGCATGCGCGTGGGCCATTGAGGGCGAGCCGTTGCTGCAACGGTTCACCCCGGCCGACTTCAAGGCCACGCCGTATTTGTTCGGGCTGGCTGGCGATGCCGACGGACGCATGTATGTCGGCAACAACGACGGCTTGCTGCGCAAGCAGGGCCATGAATGGCAGACGATTCCGCTGCCGGGCGGTATGCCGGCCGGGGCAGTCGCGCGCGGAAACGATGCGCGTGTCTACCTGGGCGGCTACGACAGTTTCGGCGTGATCGAGACCGCGCCCGATGGCCGCGTGGTCTACCGCGACTTGCGAGATGCGTTCGGCCTCAAGGGCGACGCACGCGCACTGGGTTCGATCTGGCAAGTGCTGCCGGTCTCCAAGGGCGTCTACTTCCACGCCGAACACAAACTGCTGTTCTATGGTTTCGACGGCCATCACCAGCAATGGCCCATGGATGGAATCGACGGTGCCTTCAGCGCTTATGGTAACGGCCTGTACATGCTGCACAAGGAAACCGGTTTGCAGCGTTTCGACAACGGGAGTCTGCTGCTGGTGCCAGGTGGCGATGCGATGCGCGGGCATCTGGGTGTGGAAATGATCGATCAGGGCGATAGCGCATTGGCCTTGTCGGTTGGCGGCTTCTATCGGTTGAGCAATGGTCGCATCGTGACCCTCGACGTGCCGCCGGTGCCCATCTCCGCAGGCGTCTTCAGCAGCGTGCATGCATTGCGCGACCACGGCTTCGTGGTGGGGACGAGCACCGGCCAATTGCTGCTGTACGACGTCGGTGCGCACCTGCTTGAACGGCACACGCTCGCGCACAACCCCATCGGCGCGATGGACTACGACGCGGAAGGCGGCCTATGGGCCATCGCCGACGACGAACTCCTTCGGTTGCAGTTGCCGTCGCCGTGGTCGCGGATCGACGTGTCAGAGATGGGAGGCGTGATCACCGATTGCGAATGGCATCGCGGCGCGCTATGGCTGGCGGTCGGCGCGCGTGGGCTGGCACGCATCAGCGACGACGCTGGGGAACGCCGCATCGACTGGATCGACGGCGAGAGCAAGCGTCAAGTGTTTGGGCTGACCAGCACCGACAGTGGTCTGCTGGTCGCCCATGACGGCGGCCTGGATGTGATCGGCGATGACGGCCGTGTGTTGCCGATCGTGCATGCGGACGATCATGCGATCTATGTGGTCGTGCGTTCGCGGTTCGATCCCGACCTGGTGTATGCAGCCGGCGACGAAGGCGTCTACGTCCTTCGTCGCCGTGCGGGCCAGTGGGCGCTCGCGGGGTTGCTGCGCGCGCCGGAGCTTGCCACCCAAATGGTCGTCGAAACCGCGCCAGGCGTCCTGTGGGTGAACAACAGTCGCGGCATGCCCGAACGCTGGACGATCGATACCGAAACAGCGCAGTTGCGCAAGCGCGAACACTTTGAACTCAACGCGCCGGGTCACCCGGCAACCGCCGTGCAGGGTGCGCGTCAAGTGGTGGGCTTGCTGGGGCAGCTCTACCTGACGGTCGGGCGCGATGCCTATCGTTTCGACGGACACGCCTTCGCTCCCTACGCGGGGCCGCCGTTTTCGTACATGCAAAGTCCGAATGCATTTACCACGCTCGACACGCCGGTGGGTACCTTCGCCTACACCGGCAGCCGCCTGTATCGCAGCGGCAAGAACGGCAAGTGGACGCGTCTGGATTTCGGCGCCTTGCCTGCGGCCTCGCAGAGCGTGCTGCGCTATGGCGGCGATGGCGTGTTGCGGCTCAGCGTTTGGCGCGCCTTGCTGCAATACCATTCCGATGCGAAACCCGCGACATCGGAACGGCCGCTGGCGGTGCGTCTCACCGCTGCAAGTCGCATGCGCCACGACGGCTCGGCCGAGAACCTGACGATCGACAACCGCAGCGCCAATTCGTTTACCCAGGACGAATCGCTGAGCCTGCATTTCAGCGTGTTCACCGCGGAACCAGGCATCGAATTCCGCTATCGCGTGCCCGGCATCATCGACACATTCACCGACTGGCGCGAGCAGGGTTCGCTCGGATTCAGCGGAATGAACCAGCCCGGTGATCACGTCCTGGAAGTCCAGGCGCGCACGCCGAGCGGGCGCGCTGTGCAGTCCTTGCAGTATGCGTTCACCATTGTGCCGCGCTGGTACCAGATCATCCTTGTGCAATTGTTCATCGCGCTCGGTACGCTGATCGCGCTGCTGTTGCTGTTCCGCTGGCGCGAACACCGCCAAGCGCGGCGTTATGCCGATCGCCAGCTGATGCTCGAGGAAAAAATCGCCGAGCGCACTGCCGATCTGGAAATCGCCAATCGCAAGCTTGAGGAATTGGCGACCGAAGACAGCCTCACCGGCGTGGACAATCGGCGCGCCCTGGAAACCGGCCTGCAGCGCGAATGGCGACGCTGCCTGGATCAGCGCGTGTCGATCGCCTTATTGATGATCGACGTCGACCGCTTCAAGCAATTCAACGACCAGCATGGCCATCCCGCAGGCGATGCGGTGCTCAAGGAGGTTGCAGCACGCCTTGGGGTGGGCCTCGAGCCGCAACGTGAATTGCTTGCGCGCTACGGCGGCGAGGAATTCTGCCTGCTGCTTCCGGGCAAGTCGCTGGACGAGGCGCAGCGCCGAGCTGAAACATTGCGTCAGTCGTTCGAGGCCGACAGTTCGCAGGTGACTGTCAGCATCGGCGTCGCCGCCCGTGTGCCGGGCGAGGACGACAGCCCCGAAGCGCTGCTGCGCGATGCCGATCAGATGTTGTACGAAGCCAAGCGGCGCGGACGCAATCGTGTCGAAGTCGCCGGCAAACAGTGAGCCAATCCGACATTCTGCAAGCTCAAACGACGACGGCATAACCTCGCAGCGGTGCAACCGTATCGCGACAGGCGAGCGCGACCGTGTGCGATGCTGCAGGTGCGAGGCGATGGAAACGCCAGCGTTCCGCCGATCCGGCGTCGTCAGGCAAACCCAGCACGCATGGAGGCGCCGCGTCGTCGCCAATCGCGAAGCGCCACGCAGCCAGCCGCCCGTAAATACCGGTGCCGGTGGCCTTGCATGAGGCTTCCTTCGCCGTCCACAGGCGCAGGAACGCGCGGCGTCCGGCGTCCGCATCCAATGCGCGCAATGTGTCGGCTTCATCCGGCGCGAACCAGCGCGCCGCCAATCGGTGGACGGGAGGATCGCGTTCGGTGCGCTCGATGTCGATGCCCACGCGCCCGCCTGCCGATATCGCGATCACGCTGCCACCGCCGGTATCGCTGAGATTGAAGTCCGGTGCGTCGGCATGCAGCAGATACGGCCGTCCTTTCGTTTCCCGGCCGAAATGCAATGCGCCGGGAGCGATCGGCAGATAACGCGCAAGCAAGATCCGCAGGATGGCATCCGTGCGCATGCGCCGCGTTGCCGCGACCGGTTGCAAGTGCTCAGGCCACCACCAGACATGCAGCGCGTCCGCATCGATCGTTTGCTCCGCTGCGAGTCGATTCACTGCAATCGGTTGCCAATCCATGCGCAGGGCCAGTTTGTGCGCGCGATCGCGATCGCGGATTCAAAAACGAGAACGGCGGCACATGGCCGCCGTGCTCGTATCCAATGCAGCGGCTAAGCTCGTTTGATCAGCCGGATCAGCAGCAACAGAACCACCGCGCCGATAAACGCAAACAGGATCGAACCGGCCATGCCGCCGCCAAGGTTGAGGTTGAGGCCCAGCCGCGGAAACAACCAGCTTCCAAGGAACGCACCGACGATGCCGACCACGATATTGCCGAGAATGCCAAAACCGAAACCGCGTACGACGACGCCGGCAAGCCACCCGGCGATGCCACCGATCAACAGGATGATGATGATGCTTTGAGCGTCCATGTGTGTTTCCCCGTCCGTAATGGAACGAACCGCACGCTGCGGTCCATTCCGAGCCTAGCACGGACTACGTGGTGGTCGAAGGAGGCCGTGGATTGGCCGTGTTGGAAGCCGTTGCTCCCTCCGCGTCGGCAGGGTTGGCGGCTGCGCTTGCCGCATGCGCGCGCTTGGCTTCGGCCTGTTCGCGCAGCGCACGCAGCTCTTCGGGAGACAGGATCGGGACGTTGCGCGCGGCATTGCCGATCCGCGCCGACAACAGCATCATCGTTGCCGTCACCACGAGCACCAGCGCCAGCGCGAGGCAGAGAACGCCGAGCGCGAACGACTTGGTGACAAACAGCATCAGGAAGCAGCCAACCGCAAGCAGCATCAGGATCCAGGCCATGGCTTTCTTCTCGCGCTATCGGACACGCAAAGTCTAGCCGAATCCGCCCCGCGACACCGCCGTTTCCAGGTTCAGGGAATGGGCGAGAACAGTCGGGCGAAACCCGCGCCGAGTCGCTGCGGAAACGAGGGTTTCGGCGCCGGCTTGGCCACTTCATGGGGGCGACCGCGAGGTCGGCGGTCAGGCCGGTCGATGCGCAGTGCCGAAGCGCGCGGATTGGATGAGCGAAATCCCTGAGCGCTTCGCGCAACATTCAGCCGGCAGCGTCGTGCTCGCGATGAATAGAGACGACGTGCTCGACCTCGCGCCTCGATCCAAGGAACACCGGCACGCGCTGGTGCAGTTGCACTGGCTGCACGTCGAGCATGCGTTCGCGCCCGGTGCTGGCCATGCCGCCAGCCTGTTCAACCAGCAGCGCCATCGGGTTGGCTTCGTACAGCAGGCGCAGCTTGCCGCCCTGTGCCGCGATCCTGGAATCCAGCGGATAGATGAAGACGCCGCCGCGGGTGAGGATGCGGTGCACGTCCGCGACCATGCTCGCGACCCAGCGCATGTTGAAATCCTTGCCGCGCGGACCTTCCTTGCCTCGCAGCAACTCGCCGACGTAGCGTTGCATCGGCGCTTCCCAGCGACGCTGATTGGACACGTTCGCGGCGAACTCCTGGGTTTCCTCGGGAATGCGGATGTCGCGACGGGTCATGATGAAGGTGCCGAGTTCGCGATCGAGAGTGAACGCGTGCGTGCCGTGGCCAATCGTGAGCACCAACATCGTGCTCGGCCCGTAGGCTGCGTAACCCGCAGCGACCTGCGCGCTGCCTGGCTGCAGGAAGTGTTCGTCGGCCGCCGTTTCCACGCCATCCGGGCAACGTAATACCGAGAAGATCGTGCCGACGGAGATGTTCACGTCGATGTTGGAACTACCATCGAGCGGATCGAACAGCAACAGGTAATTGCCGCGTGGATACTTGTCCGGGATTGGTTGGCAGTGGTCCATTTCCTCCGATGCGCATGCGGCCAGGTGGCCGCCCCAGGCATTGGTTTCGAGCAGGATCTCGTTCGACAACACGTCGAGTTTCTTTTGCGCCTCGCCCTGGATGTTCACGCTCAATGAATCCGGCGTCCCCGCATCGCCGAGCACGCCGCCAAGATCGCCCTTGCCGACCGCGATCGAGATCATCTTGCACGCGCGCGCGACGACTTCGATCAGCAGGCGCAGGTCGGCATTGATGCGGCCGGCCTGCTGTTCCTCGATCAGGTAACGGGTAAGCGACATGCGGTTCATGGCGGACTCGGCTGCGGTGAGGGCGGCATTGTACGGTGCGTCGTGCGGGTCCGCGCCCGATCAGAGGATGGGCGAGAACAGCCGCGCGGCGGCTTCGGCGAATCGCCAAAGAAACGATGGCTTGGGCGAATCGGCGGTGACTTCCTTCGCGGCGGCCATGTCCGCTTGCAGGCTGGCTTCCAGATCCTTGGCCACGCCCTTGTCGCAGAACAGCATCACGATCTCGAAATTGAGCGAAAAGCTGCGCGTATCGAAATTCGAGGTGCCGACGATGGCGAGTGCGTCGTCTACCAGCAGCGCCTTGCTGTGCAGCATGCGCGGGCCGTACTCGTACACGCGCACACCGGCCTTGAGCAGCTTGTCGAAATAGGAACGCGCCGCGGCGGTGACCAGGCGCGAATCGCTGCGCTTCGGGATCACGATCCGGACATCGAGCCCGCTCATCGCCGCGCCCTCGAGCGCGAACAACGCGGCCCGGCTCGGCACGAAATACGGTGTCGCCAGCCAGACCCGCTTTTCCGCGCGATGGATCGCATCCACCTGGGTGCGATGGATCGGTTCCCAGTCGTTGTCGGGGCCTGCGGGAATGACCTGTGCGCTGATCGGCCCCGGAGTTGGACTCGGCTCTGGATAGAGTCCTTCATCGGTGACTTCCTTCTCGGCCGCGTAGTGCCAGTCCTCAAGCCAAGCCACCTGCAGCCAGCGCACCGCCTCGCCTTCGACGCGCATGTGCAGGTCGTGGAACGCCTGTGGATTGAGCGTCTCGTTCTCGTCGTCGGTGACGTTGATGCCGCCGGTGAAACCGATCGTGCCATCGCAGATCACGATCTTGCGGTGGCTGCGCATGTTGAGCTTGGGCCGCGCGAACGGCAGCATCCACCAGCGCACCGGATGAAAAAAAGCGAGCTCAACGCCCGCGTCGTGCAGGGGTTTGACAAACTTGCGCGCGAGCTTCGAGCCGACCCCGTCGAGCAGCACGCGCACCTTGACGCCAGCCTTGGCGCGTTCGATCAGCGCGTCGCGGAGACGCGTGCCGGTGCGGTCGCCAGCGTAGATGTAGTACTCCACATGGATATGTTTTTGCGCCGATTCGATCGCCTTCGTCAGCGCGTCGTAGGTCGTCCCGCCGTCGATCAGCAGATCAACCTTGGTGGCCGTGCTTGGCGGAAATCCGGTCATGGCCTGCGCCATGCGACCGAGTTCGCTGGCGTCCGTCGCGGCCTTGCTGTGGCCGCGGGCGCCGACCGATTTGTGGGAGGACTCGCGCTTTCGCCCGGAGCGCTTGATCCGCTGTGGTCCAAGGACAAAATAGATCAGGAAGCCGACATACGGCAGAAATGCGAGCGCCATGATCCAGCTCAGCGTGGCGACGGGTTCGCTGCGCTGCATGATGACCCACACGCTGAGCACGATCATGTAGACCGGCCACGCGAGCACCAACAACACGATCAACCAATGCTGCATGGCGAGCTCTCCCTGGCGAAGCGGAACAATTCTCTCAAAAGCGGGCCGCGGGCGTCGTCGTTCGACGCAACGACGCTGAGCGATTCAATGTCGCGACTCGGTGCCATTGCTGATCAGGCCCGACGACGCCGGTCAGACATCGCCGTCGCGTGCCCAGCCCTCGCCGCTGCCGCGATGGAATACCTGGTCGTTGCCGAGCACATCGCCGGCCGGGATCGAATCCTGCGACGCAAGACCGGCATAGATCGGCGCAAAGTCCGGCCGGGTCGCATCCATCAACTGGTCGAAGCTGTCGATCACGAAATAGGTTTTCTGGAAGGTGTCGATGCGGTAGCGCGTGCGCATGATCCGGCGCAGGTCGAAGCCGATGCGGTTGGGCGCGGGCGATTCCAGGCAATGAATCGATTCGCCTTTCGACGACACGATCCCAGAACCGTAGATGCGTAGCCCACTCGATTCCCGAATGAGACCGAATTCGACCGTGTACCAGTACAATCGGGTGAGGTGGGCCAGCGCGTCGGCGCCGATCGCGTGCGCCTTGACGCCGCCTTGCCCGTAAGCCTGCATGTAATCGGCGAACACGGGCTCCAACAAGAGAGGCACATGGCCGAACAGGTCGTGGAACAGGTCGGGTTCGGCCAGGTAATCGAGTTGCTCGGGCTTGCGGATCCACCACGTCACCGGAAAGCGGCGATGGGCGAGGTGATCGAAGAACGTCAGTTCCGGCAGCAGGCCTTCGACGCCGACGAGTTCCCAGCCGGTCGTCTTGCGCAGCGCGATGTTGAGGTCATCGAATTTGGGGATGACGTCCGGATGCATCTGCATCCGCGAAAGATTGTCGAGGAAAGTGCGCGAAGCGCGTTCGGGCAGGACTTCCTGCTGGCGCGCGTACAACGTCGCCCAGGTTGCATGGTCGGTATCGGTGTAGCTCGCCCACGGCTGCTCGACCACCGAGGTCGTGTAAACCGGCACATAGCCCTTGTCGGTGAGCTGGTGTTCGACCCGTTCTGGAGGCGTGGACATGGCGGACTCCTCTATAACAGCGCTTGACGCCAAGCTGAGTGTAAGCCGCAACGCGCTGCCGAGTCGCGCGCGCTGTCAACCGCCGCCGCTTGCGGGCGTTATCGCCTATCCCACACCGTTCGGGATTACTCATGAAACCATTGTCGCTGTTGCTGATTCCCTTGCTTTCGCTGTCGATGTCGGTCATTGCGCAAACTGCGCCGGTTCCATCGCAGTCGGATCCGTCGCCGTCCGATCAGGCATTTGATGCCGGCCCTGCGCCCGGCACGCAGGCCCCGATGCCGCGCCACGGCGGCGGCAAACAGAAATTCATCGCCGCCGACACCAATGGCGACGGCAAGCTCAGTCGCGGCGAAGCGCAGGCATTGCCGCACATCGCCAAGCACTTCGACGCGATCGATCTCAACCATGATGGCTACATCACCCGCGACGAAATGCGCGCCGCGCACGAACGCATGCAAGCCGCACGCGCGCAAAGGTCGGAAGGGCAGCCCGGAGGTTCGGCGCAATCGTCTTCGCCGCTTCCGGGTTCCGGCAACTAGCTGGATCGGACGATCACACCGGCGGCCCGGGCACCGGATGACTGGTCTCGGATGGCTCTTCTTCAAGCAACTCCTCGTCGGGCTCGTCTTCCCAGCTATAGCGTTTGCGCGGCAGCGGCGGATCCAGACGACGCCAGATGATCGCCGCGAGCACGCCGCAGATCGCCCCGGACATGTGCATTTCCCACGAGATGTTCGCTTCGCGCGGAAAGATCGCGACCATCATGCTGCCGTACAGGAAAAAGGCCATCATCCCGGCAGCGATCGCCTGACGGTCGCGGCGCAGGACAGCGAGCACAAACACCAGGAACAACAGGCCGGTGGCGACACCGCTTGCGCCGATGTGCGCACTGCCGGACTCGCCGAGAAACCACGCGCCGGTGCCCGAACCCATCCAGATCAGTGGCAGCGCACGCAGCGTCGCCCGCGGATACAGGCCACCGGCGAGCGTGCCGAGGATCAGCAATGGCAGCGCATTCGATGCGAGGTGGTCGAGCGAGCCATGCAGCAATGGCGCGGTGAGAACGCCGATCAGTCCCGCGATGGCGTGCGGTCGCAGGGCGAGGCCATCGAATGGGTGACCGAGCCAGTGTTCGACCAGCTTGATCCACGCCAGCAACGCGACGAAGCCGAGGCTGATCCACGCGCCGCGCTTGAAGCGTTGCGCCATCGGTCGTGCGTGAGCGATGACGGCGGTCGGATCGGGCAACGGCAGGTCCATTGCCATCACGTGGGGATGATTGGCGACGACGCAACCCGCAGGTGTTGCAAGGCGACCCAGCTATCATGCGCCCATGAATACGACTGCCAACCCGACCATCCAGCTCAAGACCGCGCGCCCGGCCAGCCATCCGAACGCGCAGCATCCGTGGATCTACCAGAAAATGGTCGAGAAACCGGTCGCCAAACCCAAGCCCGGCAGCGTGGTCGAGATCTTCGACAACCAAGGCGGCTGGGTCGGTCGCGGTTTCTACAATGGCCATTCGCGGATTTCCTTGCGGGTGCTGACCCAGGATGCGGACGAGGCGATCGACGCGGAGTGGTTCCGCCGCCGGATCGCGCAGGCGGTCGCATTGCGTCGCGAAACGCTGAAGCTCGACACGGTCAGCGATGCCTGGCGTGTCGTGCATTCCGAGGGCGATGGGCTATCGGGCCTGGTCGTCGATCGCTACGCGGATTTGCTGGTGGTCGAATTCTTCTCGGCCGGCATGTTCCGCCACCGCGAATGGATCTACGAGGCGCTGCGCGAGCAATTCCCGGGCTGCCGCTTTTACGCGTATTCCGAGGACCATGTGCAGAAGCAGGAGAGCTTCGACCACCGGGCGCCCGAACCGCCGCAGCCCGCGGTGATCACCGAGTACGGCGTGAAATTCCGCGCGAGTCCGGGCAGTGGCCACAAGACCGGATTTTTTGCGGATCAGCGCGACAACCGCGAATGGTTCGCACGGCACGTCGTCGGCGCGCGCGTGCTCGACCTGTGCTGCAACTCCGGTGGCTTCGGCATCTACGCGAAGGCGCTCGGCGGCGCAGGTGAAGTCATCGGCCTCGACCTCGACGAGGAAATTCTCGCGATCGCGAAAAAGAACGCGCAACTCAACGACGCGAAAGTGAAATTCATCCAGGCCGACCTGTTCCCGTGGCTGCGCGATGCGGCCGCTGCGAACGAGCGCTTCGACGCAATCATCCTCGACCCCGCGAAGATGACCCGCGACCGCGAGCAGATCATCCCCGCGCTGAAGAAATACCTCGACATGAACAAGCTCGCGCTATCGGTCGTGAAGCCGGGCGGATTTTTCCTGAGTTGCTCATGCACGGGCCTGGTCAGCGAAGAACAATTTCTCGACATGCTGCGGCGAGCTGCGTTCTACGCTGGACGCTCGTTGCAGGTATTGAAGGTGTCGGGCGCGGGCGCCGACCATCCGTTCATGGCGCAAGTGCCGGAGAGCCGGTATCTCAAGGCCGCGTTCTGCAGGGTCGAGTGATCGGCCGCCGCAGGATCGACGAACGTTACTCGGTTCACCAAGTTCTTCCATACCCTTGCGAGGACGTCAAATGATCCGAACTCCATGGTTGCTGGGGATGGTGCTGCTGGGCTTGTCGGTGATGGCGCAGGCTGCCCCGTCCTTGCCGCCGATCACCGATGTGCGCTTGTCGCAGTTGCAATCGGGAATGGAAACCGGCTGCACGAGTTCCGGAAAAAAGCATGGGCAGCCGGATGTAGAAGTGCGCGCGTTCTGCGGCTGCATGATCAGGGTCTTGCGAGAGAAGGTGTCGCGCACCGATTGGCAGAAGGCCTATGAGGCCGATGCGGCCCACGACCAAGAGGGCACCAGACAGTTCATGGTCACCTATGGCCCTACGCTGCAGGTCTGCAAGGGCGAGGAACTCAAGGCCGGCAAATAGGATCGACGGCGCGGGCGCGTAGATGAGCCCCGCGAGACATGCCGGGGCGTCGTTCTTCGACTGGATTCAGGGAGAAACAGTCGCCGCGATGCGGTCTGCAAGCACGAGATCCGCGGTCTGCTCCTTGCCATCGCGCTGGAAGCGGATCGCCAGATGCGTGCCGGCAGGCGTTGTCCGCAGGCGTTCGCGCCATTCGGCGAGGCTGTGCTTGTTGATCGCTTCTCCGCCGATGGAAACGATGCGGTCGTTCAAATGCATTCCTGCCTTGAGCGCCGCGCTGTCGGCCGCGACATCCACGATCTTGAACGCATCGCCGTCGCCGAGCAGCCACAGGCCGCTGCGATCGAATGCGTCGGCCTTGCCGACCCAATCCGCGTTCGGCGCGAGGTACATGATCTTCTTCGCGTAGTCGAAGCCGACGTCGAAGCGGCGCAGCACGCCGCCGCCGAGATTGCCGGTCAGGTCGGGGTTCGCGAACGAGCCCTTGTTGCCGGTGTACAGATCGCCCGCGATGCCGTCGATGCGCAGCTCGGTGCGCAAGTCGATGGTGGAGTCGAAGTTGCCGCTCAAGCCTCCGGTCGCGACGGTGCCGGCGCTGTGCCAGCTCCGCACGCCATCCCAGCTCGCGCCTCCGCTGGCGGCTCTGGCGCGGGCGAAAATCCCGACCGCGTCGCCGGCATGGCAGGTCACGGCGATGGTGAGGGACAACAGGCTGATGGCGAGGGTGCGCATGACCGACTCCTTGTGGGGATCGGCGCCCCGCCACGATTGCGTCGCGGGCCGATGTGTTGAAGAATGAGCGCGATTTTCAACAAAGGCAACCCAACCGATGGCACGGAAGGCTACGACCAGCGGGATCATCGACGACCCGAAAAAAATTGCGGTACTGGCGACACCGGTTCGCGTCGAACTCGCGACCGCAATCCAGGCGCTCGGCGGGAAAGCTACGGTTGCCGAGCTCGCCGCCCAGCTCGGTCGGCCTGCGGATGGCCTCTACTACCATCTGCGTGCGCTGGTGAAGGGCGGCCTGCTTAAAGAACGGGCGGGTGCGAACGGACGGAGTTTCCAACTGGAGGTGCCTGCCGGACAATCGTTGAGCCTGCGTTACAAGCCCGGTGCTACTCCCAATGCGAAAGCCGTGGCGCGGGTCGCGTCGAGCATGTCGCGGCTAGCGCAGCGCGACTTCCTCCGCGCGCTGGGACAGGCGAACACGGTCGTGACGGGCCCATCGCGGGAACTGTGGGCCGCGCGGCTCACCGGATGGGTCAATCCGGCCGAGCTCACCGACGTCACCGGGCTGCTGCAACGCCTGGCGAATCTCCTGCTCGGCACGCGACCGACGCGAGGAGGCAAGCGCATTGCGCTGCACTGGATGCTGGCGCCGCTCGACGCGAAGCCCGCGCGCCGCTCCAAGACCGACGCGTAACGCGCTCCATGATTCCGCCCGACACGCTGGCGGATCGACCCATGCTTGTACAGGTCCGGGGAGCGGTACAGTGGTTGTTCGCACATGCTTCGCGGCGCTTTCACTGCGCGCTGGCGTAGCATGCCGTTTCCATCCGGAGAATTCGCATGTCGGTTCCAACCAGGCCGCCCGAAAAAACCGAGGTCAGCCGCGAGCAGGCTGAAGACGCGGTGCGCGTCCTGCTGCGCTGGGCCGGTGAAGATCCGCAACGCGAAGGCTTGCTCGACACGCCCAAGCGCGTGGCCAAGGCCTACGGAGACTGGTTTTCGGGTTACGCGGAAGATCCGCAGGACTATCTCGCGCGCACCTTCGAGGAAGTCTGCGGTTACGACGAGTTGATCGTGCTGCGCGACATCGAGTTCGAATCGCATTGCGAACACCACATGGCACCGATCATCGGCAAGGCGCATGTCGGTTATCTGCCGGATGGAAAAGTCGTCGGCATCAGCAAGCTCGCGCGCGTGGTCGAAACCTTCGCGCGACGCTTCCAGGTGCAGGAAAAAATGACTTCCCAAATCGCGAATTGCATCGAGACCGTTCTCAAGCCGCGCGGCGTCGGCGTGGTCGTGGTCGGCGCGCACGAATGCATGACCACGCGCGGCATCCACAAGCGCGGCGTAAGCATGGTCACCTCGAAGATGCTCGGCAGTTTCCGCGAGGACGCGCGGACGCGCGCGGAGTTCCTGCGTTTCATCGACGTCGGGCCGGGGCGCTGACCAGCGCTGGCACGGATGCCGATAGCGCAAACACCGACAGAACAGCACGCCAGCGCGGCGAAAGCCGGGCTGATCCATGTCAGCGATGCGCGGCCCGGAATCAAGCGCACCGGCACGCCCGGCGACTTCGCCTATCGCGATGCCGAGGGCAGGGCGATCAGCGATGCGGCGACGCTTGATCGCATCCGCATGCTTGCAATTCCTCCGGCCTACGTCGATGTCTGGATCTGCGCCGATCCGCGCGGCCACATCCAAGCGACCGGACGCGATGCGCGCGGACGCAAGCAATACCGCTATCACGCGCGCTGGCGGCAGCTTCGCGACGGCGGCAAGTTCGCGCGGGTCGTGGCGTTCGCCGAAGCGCTGCCGAGCTTGCGGCGTGCGGTGCGGCGCGACCTGAAACTGCCCGGATTGCCGCGCGAGAAAATGCTCGCGACGGTGG
This sequence comes from Lysobacterales bacterium, assembly GCA_038226665.1. Classification (GTDB taxonomy): domain Bacteria; phylum Pseudomonadota; class Gammaproteobacteria; order Xanthomonadales; family Xanthomonadaceae; genus SZAS-103. The sequence goes on from JBBRQI010000005.1 coordinate 98,563, forward strand.
TGGCATTGCTGGCGAAAACCCTGATCCGGGTCGGCAACGAAGAATACGCGCGCGGCAATCGTTCGTACGGATTGACGACGCTGCGCAACCGCCACCTCGGACACGCTAACGGCCGGCTCGCGTTCCGCTTCCGCGGCAAATCCGGCAAGGATCATGACGTGACGATCGGCGATGACCGGCTCGCGCATATCGTGCGCCGATGCCAACAATTGCCGGGCCAGCATTTGTTCCAGTACATCGATGCCGATGGCGCGTCGCACCCACTGGACTCAGGCATGGTCAACGACTACCTGCGCGAGGCGATGGGAGCGGAGTTCACCGCCAAGGATTTCCGCACCTGGGGCGGCACGCTTGCGGCGATGGTCGTGCTTGCGCAGATGCCGTTGCCCGTCGCGGAAGGCGAGGCCTCACCGAGCGAGCGCGCACTCGTCCAGCTTGAAAAAGCCGCCACGCAACAGGTCGCCTTGTTGCTCGGCAACACGGCGACTGTCTGCCGCAAGTCCTACATTCATCCGGAGGTCTTCGCGGCGTGGCGCGAGGGCGTCCTCGCGCGTGCACTGCCGGAACGCGTCCTGTCGCGGCAGGGCTCGCTGCGCCGACTCGAAAGCCATGCCCTCGCGCTGTTGAAAAAGCGGATACGCGTCGCACGCCGGCGTTGATGCGAGCTCGCTGGGCTAAACTGCCGCGTTCGCGCATTGGAATGCTCGTGACCCAGCCGCCAGAAACTCCCGCTCCAGCGGAACCGACGTCGACCTTGCCGCTGTCGCCGAACATCGACATCCCGCCGCCGCCGAGCGAGCAGGACGATCCGCCGACCGGCGTACGCGTGCGCCGCGCTGCGCTCGCTTTCATCTTCATCACGGTGACGATCGACATCCTGTCGTTCGGAATCATCATTCCGGTACTGCCGCATCTTATCAAGTCGATGGCCGGCGGCAGTTTCGTGCAGGCCGCGCATTGGGTCGGCATCTTCGGTACCGTGTTCGCGATCATGCAGTTCGTGTTCTCGCCGGTGCAGGGCGCGCTGTCGGATCACTTCGGGCGTCGCCCGGTCATCCTGATGTCGAACCTCGGCCTCGGTCTCGATTTCATCCTGATGGGCGTGGTGAACACGTTGCCGTTGCTGTTCATCGGCCGGGTGATTTCCGGCATTACCTCGGCGAGTTTTTCCACCGCGAATGCGTACATCGCCGACGTGACGCCGCCGCAGAAACGCGCGGCCGCGTTCGGCCTGCTTGGCGCGGCGTTCGGCATCGGCTTCGTAATAGGCCCCGCGCTTGGCAGCCTGCTGTCGATCTGGAATCCGCGCGCGCCGTTCTGGGCCGCGGCGGTGCTCGCGCTGTCCAATTTCTGCTACGGGTATTTCGTGCTGCCCGAATCGCTGCCGCCGGAACGTCGCAGCGCGTTCGACTGGAAGCGCGCGAATCCGGTCGGCGCTTTGTTGCTGTTGCGCCGCTATCCGCAGGTGTTCGGACTTGCGTTGACGATCTTCCTGTTCCAGCTCGCGCATTACGTGTTCAACAGCGTGTTCGTGCTGTACGCCGACTACCGTTACGGCTGGGGCCAGCAGCAGGTCGGTTACGTGCTCGCGGGCGTCGGCGTGCTCGGCGCATTCGTGCAGGCATGGCTTGCGAAGCGCGTGGTCGGTGGAATCGGCGAGCGCCGCACCTTGTTGCTGGGTACGGCTTGCGGCGCAATCGGTTTCGGCATCTACGGCTTCGCGACGACCGGCTGGGTGTTCCTGCTCGCGATGCCGATCGGCGCGCTGTGGGGACTTGCAAGCCCGGTGACGCAATCGATCATGACCCGCCAGGTCGATCCGCACGAACAAGGCCGACTGCAAGGCAGCGTGACCTCGCTCGCGAGCACCGCCGGCATCATCGGCCCGGCGTTGTTCACCACCGTGTTCGCGACCTTCATCGGCGAACGTGCACCGGTGCATCTGCCGGGCGCGCCGTTCCTGCTGTCGTCGGCACTGGTGCTGGTGGCGCTCGGGATTGCATGGTGGACGACGGGACATCTGCGCGCCGCGCATTGAATCGTGCGCTCGTGCAAACGCGCCGTATCAGCGAGGCGTGCCGCGCCGAAAATATTCGGTGGTCTCGGCGATGACGATGCCGAGCTTGCTGATGACGACGCGATTGATCATCAAGTCGCCATCGTCGGCCAGATACATCCAGTGTTTCATATGCACGCGCGACAGCGCATTGCCGGGCTTCAGTTGCAGCGTGTATTCCCAATGGAAACTGTTCCCGTACGCGTAGCCGGTGGCGATGCCGATCACATCCGGCGAGGTCGCGTCGAAGCGATGTTCGTCGATGCGTTCGATCTTCCAGAAACGCTGTTGTTTGCGGCCGTCGTCGAAGGTGAAATCCTGGGTGATCGCAAGTCCATTGCCATCGCGGCGCCCAAACATCGAGCAGCGAAAACGGCTTTTCGGATCGCCCGCGCGGTTTTCGATCACGCCCCACGACTGTGTCGGCCCGGTGAAATACGCGATCGGATCGAAACGCGGCGTGGCCGTAGTGAGGTGCGACGGCGCCGATGGCAAGCTTGCGCAACCACCGATCAGCGCAGCGCATGCGATTGCAACGGCCAACAAAGGAATGGATGCGATGCGCATCGGCGCAGCTTGGGCCAACGCGCGCTTGCTTGATGTGAAGACGCAGCGCCGCAGGATGCGTCTTTGCGCAGGCGTGCGGCGCAATCGGTATTCTTCCGGTTTACCAAGCCGACAGGGAAGCGCATGGCCGACGATTTGCTCGATTGCATCATCGTCGGCGCAGGCCCGGCCGGCCTGACCGCGGCGACTTACCTGGCCCGCTTCCGCCGCCGCATCGCGCTGATCGGTTTGGGCGAGAGCCGCGCGCACTACATTCCGGTCAGCCACAACTGCCCGGGGTTTCCATTCGGTATCTCCGGCAGCGAACTGATCGAGAAGATGACGGCGCAGGCCGCGCAATTCGGCGTTGCGCCGATCGACGCGCGCGTGCAGCGCCTCGAAGCCGCCACTGACCGGTTCATCGCGCACGCCGACGGCCGCAGCTGGAGCGCACGCACGGTCGTGCTGGCGACGGGCATCGTGGATCGCCTGCCGCCGGTGCCGCGCATCAAACGCGGCATCGCCGACGCGGTCGTGCGCATTTGCGCGGTCTGCGATGGATACGAAGCGCACGACCATCGCATCGCGGTGTATGGGCCAGCAAAGACTGCAATCCGCCACGCCGCCTTCCTGCGCTCGTATTCGCACAGCGTAGCGGTGGTGTTGTCCGAACCCGGCGAACCCGCGTCGGGCGATCGCGAGCTTGCGCTCGAACTCGCCGTGCCGGTGCTGCCGCCGCCCATGACGATCGAACTCGTCTCCGGCAACGATCGCAAGATTGGCGATCGCAAAATCGTTGGTTGCCGGGTGAAGTGGGCGGATCGCGAGGAACTTTTCGATTCGTTGTATCCGGTGCTCGGCGCAGAAGCGCAGGCCGGCCTGGCGACTGCGCTCGGTGCACGCGTGGATGCGAACGGCGAATTGATCGTGGATGCGTCGTTGCAGACCAGTGTCGATCGCCTGTATGCCGCAGGCGATGTGGTGAGCGCGCTGAATCAGATCAGCGTCGCGGTCGGGCATGCGGCCATCGCAGCGAGCGCAATCCACCATCGACTTTCGCTGAATCCGTTATAGGCTCAAAACGAACGCCGCCGACGCGATCGCTAGAATGCGGCTTCCTTTCGAGATTCCGCCATGCTCCCTCTGACCGACCTCAAGCTTCCACTCGATCACGCCGAACACCACTGAAAACCGCGATCAGGCCGCGTCGTCACCAATGGCATGAGTCAGTATTCGCGCAACGAACGCAATGCGAACGCCGCGATCGTCGTCGGCATCACGCCCACGATTACACACCGTACGGCGCGGGCCCGCTCGCCGGCATCGCGCTACAGCGGCATTGGGGATCGCGCGCCTTCGTCGATGGCGGCGGCGACTACAGTTCGCCGGGACAATTGGTCTGCGACTAGATCAAGGCGCAGGCGTCGAAGGAATCCGGAACCGTGCAGCCGTCGTGCAAGCCCGGTGTAAAGCTCGGCAAGCTGGATCAATCGTTACCCGACTATTGCATCGCCGCGATCCACGAAGCGTTGCTGATGTACGACCGCCAGCTCAAGGGCTTCGCGATGCACGATGCACTCCTCACCGGAGTTGAAACGCGCACGTCGTCACCATCGCGCATCAAGCGCGGCGACGATGGCCAGAGCCTCAACACACGCGGACTGTTTCCGGCCGGCGAGGGCGCGGATTACGCCGGGCGGCATCCTGTCCGCTGGCGTCGACGGTATCAAGGTTGCGAAGGCGGCGGCATTGGAGATTGTGAACCGCGCTTAGCGCAAGCTCAGGCCGACGACGCCGTTGGCCCAGTCAGAACCAACTTTACCAGTGCCACATCCGCCATCTTTTTCAGCTGCGCCGCGGTCATGTCGGTCATCACCAGCGCTTCGGCAAGACACCACGAACGCTCCCAGCGGCTGAGCTGCCGACGGCCGGCTGCAACGGCCTGCAATTCCTCGCGCGTGTGCGTCTGGTCGTGCGGATCGTCGTTGACCTGTTGCGGCAGCCCGGTGCCTTTCTCCGCGGCCTTGACCAGTAACTGCAAGCGCCGTTGCGTGCATTCGGCATCGCTGCCGATCGCGTCGCGCCCGACCAGCGGCACGACATCGGCAAGCGCCTGGCGCAGGTCGGCGAGTTCTTTCGCGGAGGACGCGTGCGCCGCCGTGGTGGTTTCGAGCTGACCCTCGAGCTTGAGGAATTCGGCCGCCGGATCCTGCAATACGTCGGTATCGAGCATATCGGTCACGCGCTTGGTGAGCTTCGCGTACAGATCCGGATGGGTGAGCTTCACGCTGCGGGTGGCGATCTGCCACGCATACGCGACCTGTTGCGCGGTGCGCGTTTCCGGTTCGGCAAGTTCGTCGTCGTCGTTCTTGTCCAGCGCATTCAATGCGTCGTCGAGCTTTTCGCGCAACGGATCGTCGTCGAAACGACGATTCGCGCGGCGCAGCGCCGAGCGGCAATCCAGCAGAAGGTTGCGAAGATCGGACATGGCGCACCGACCGGTCGTGGGAGGGCTAGAGATTAGCGCGATTACGACACCGTATGCGCGGGCTGGCAAAGCGATCAGGCCGCCTTGCGCGCCTCGGCCGGCTCGCGCCAGCGCTGCATCAGCGACTTCCATTGCGGCAACGCTGCGGCCAGATGCGCTTCCTTGACGTGTCCGTAGCCGCGAATGCGCTCTGGCACGCTGGCGATTTCGATGGCCAGCGCGACATTGCCCGGCGACAACCCGGCAAGCAGCGCATTGATGTCGGAGAAATAATCGGCGATCAGCTTGCGTTCGGTACGGCGTTCATGGGTGCGGCCGAAGATGTCGAACATGCCGCCGCGCAGGAAGCGGAATTTCGCGAGCATGCCGAATGCGGGCAGCATCCACGGCCCGAACTCCTTCTTGATCAGGCGACCACCTGCATCCTTTTTCGCGAACAGCGGCGGAGCGAGGTGGAAGCGGATCTTGTAATCGCCCTCGAACTGCTGGGCGACGCGACGCTTGAAATCGCCGGACGTGTACAGGCGCGCGACTTCGTATTCGTCCTTGTACGCCATCAACTTGAACGCATAGCGAGCGACGGCTTCGGTCAACGCGGTCGAACCCGGAACCTGCGCGGCTTCGGTCGAGCGGACCTTGTCCAAGAGCGCGCGGTATTTGCGTGCGTAGGCAGCATTCTGGTACTGGTTGAGGAAGACGTCGCGACGTGCGATCGCTTCGTCGAGATTGCGCGACAGGCGAGCATCGTCGAGAGGCAATTCGGCGACATCGGATTTCTTCGTTGCGCGTTGACGCGGAATCGGGTCGGCAAGTACTTGCGCATCCGACGCCTGCGCGACCCGCAAGCCAGCGGCAGTGCGCACGGCATCCGCATCGATCGCGGCCAGCCGTCCCCATGCGAATGCGGCCTTGTTCATTTCGACCGCGGCTGCATTCAATTCAATTGCGCGCAACAAAGCATCCAGCGATACCGGCACCAGGCCTTGCTGCCAAGCGACGCCAAGCATGAACAGGTTTGCTGCGATCGCATCGCCCATCAGCGCGGTCGCGATTGCGGTCGCTTCGATTTGCATCGGTTCGCCACCGTCCAGCGCGGTACGCACGGCAGCCACGATCTCGTTCGCGGGAAAGCGCATGTCGGGATGCATCGTGAAACCGCCCGGCATCGCCTCATGGGTGTTGAGCACCACTTGGCTGCGCTCGGCGCGGATCTTCGACAAAGCCCAGTAATCATTGACCACGACCATGTCGCAACCGAGCACGAGGTCGGCTTCGCCCGCGGCGATGCGCACCGCGTGGATGTCGTCCGGCGATTTCGCGATGCGTACATGCGTCGTCACCGCGCCGCCTTTCTGCGCGAGGCCGGTCTGGTCGAGCACGCTCGCGCCCTTGTTTTCCAGATGCCCGGCCATGCCAAGCAGCGCGCCGATGGTGACGACGCCAGTCCCGCCGACGCCGGTGATCAGGATGTTCCAGGGCTGGTCGAGGTTCGACTTGAAGCGCGGCAACGGTAAATTGTCGAGACGCTCGGCGACCGCGTCCTTCGCCGATTTCGCGCTGCCCTTGCGCAGTTCGCCGCCATGCACGGTAACGAAACTCGGGCAGAAGCCCTTGGTGCAGGAGTAATCCTTGTTGCAGCCGCTCTGGTCGATCGCGCGCTTGCGGCCGAATTCGGTTTCTTTCGGCAGCACGGCGACGCAGAACGATTTCTCGCCGCAGTCGCCGCAGCCCTCGCAAACCAGCGAGTTGATCATCACGCGTTTTTTCGGATCGGGAAGCTTGCCGCGCTTGCGGCGACGACGCTTCTCGGTCGCGCAGGTCTGGTCGTAGATCAGCACCGACACGCCGGAAATTTCGCGCAGTCGCTTCTGCGTTGCGTCGAGCAGGTCGCGGTCAAGGAATTCCACGCCTTTCGGGAAGATGTCGGGCTTCGACCACTTCGCGATGTCGTCGCTCATCACGATGATGGTTTCGACGCCTTCACTGCGCACCTGATGGGCGATGCCGGGCACGCTGAGCGTGCCGTCCACGGGCTGCCCGCCGGTCATCGCGACGGCATCGTTGTAGAGGATCTTGTAGGTGATGTTGACCTTGGCCGCGACAGCTTGGCGAATGGCGAGCGAGCCAGAATGGAAATACGTTCCATCCCCGAGGTTCTGGAACACGTGTTTCGTTTCGGTGAACGGCGCCTGCCCGCACCATGTCACGCCTTCGCCGCCCATCTGGGTGAAGGTGTCGGTGTTGCGATCCATCCACGTGACCATGTAATGGCAGCCGATACCCGCAAGCGCGCGCGAACCTTCCGGCACAGCGGTCGAGGTGTTGTGCGGGCAGCCCGCGCAGTAGTGCGGAACGCGCGGGAAGTTCGCGCGCGGCAATGCGAGTTCGGCTTCCTTTGCGGCGATCCACTTCAGGCGATCGCGGATCGTTTCGGTGGTGTGGAAGCGTGCGAGGCGCTTTGCAATGACTCTTGCGATGCGCGCGGGTGTAAGTTCGTTCGTCGACGGCAGGATCCATTCGCCGGCTTCGTCGTATTTGCCAACGACCGACGGACGCCGCGCATGATCCCAGTTGTACATTGCCTCCTTCATCTGCGATTCGATGAAGCTGCGCTTTTCCTCGACCACGATGATGTCTTCAAGCCCAGCCGCGAACGCGCGGATGCCGACCGGCTCGAGCGGCCAGGTCATGCCGATCTTGTAGACGCGGATGCCGATATCGGCGGCGGCCTTGCGGTCTATCCCCAGATACTCGAGCGCCTGCAGCACGTCGAGGTAACTCTTGCCGGTGGTGACGATGCCAAGCCGCGCCTTTGGCGAATCGAACACGACGCGATCGATCCGGTTCGCGCGCGCGAACGCCTCGGCCGCGCGCACGCCGTACTGGTGCAGGCGCATTTCCTGGTTCAGTGGCGGATCCGGCCAGCGGATGTTGAGCCCGCCCGGCGGCAATTCGAAATCCGCAGGAATGATGATGTCGAGCTGGTGCGGATCGACGATCACCGAAGCCGACGATTCCACCGTTTCCGCGATCGTCTTGAAGCCGACCCAGCGGCCAGTGAAGCGCGACATCGCCCAGCCCAGCAGGCCCATGTCGAGGATGTCCTGCACGCCGGCCGGATTGAGGATGGGCATCATTGCAGAAACGAACTCGAGTTCCGATCCGTGCGGCAATGTGGACGACCGACACGCGTGATCGTCCGCCGCGAGCGCGAGCACGCCGCCATGCTTCGACGTGCCCGCCGCGTTGCCGTGCTTGAACACGTCGCCGCAGCGGTCCACGCCCGGCCCTTTGCCGTACCACATCGCGAACACGCCATCGACGGTTGCGCCTGGGAACAGGTTGGTCTGCTGCGAACCCCAGACCATGGTCGCGCCGAGGTCCTCGTTGATCCCCGGAACGAACTCGATGGACGCTGCCTTCAGGTGTTTCTTCGCTTTCCACAATTCCAGATCGAAACCGCCGAGCGGTGAACCGCGATAACCGGAAATGAAACCGCCGGTGTTGAGTCCCGCCGCGCGATCGCGCAACTGCTGCATCAACGGCAACCGCACCAGAGCCTGCACGCCGGACAGGAAAATGCGGCCGCTTTCGCGCGCGTACTTGTCGTCGAGCGTGTAGTCGCGATCGAATGCTGCGTCGTGTCTTGCGAGGGCAGGTATGGCGGACATGGCGGACATGGCGGATTTCCGGATGAGTCGACGCGGCAGGCGTACGTTGTTGCGCGCCGGGCCAGAACCCGCAAAGCATATCAGTCATGCGTCTGCCGGCTGTTGCTGCGACCGCGTTCGCGGTATTAGCCTTGCACGCATTGCGCCGATGGTTCACTGTTCGCGCAAGAGGGCGCGCAACAGAGTCCGGCGCCATTCGCCAGGGGTTCCGAATGCAGTATTCCGACATGTGCGTGCTGATGGTCGAGGATCACGACTTCCAGCGTCGCCTCGGAATGCGGTTACTCGGCGAACTCGGCATCGGCCGCACGGTCGAGGCCGCGGGCGGATTTGAAGCGCTCGAACTCCTGCGTTCGATGGACAAGCCTCCGGACGTCGTGCTGGTGGACCTCGACATGCCCGGCATGGACGGCGTCGAATTCATCGGACTGATCGCGCAGCACCGGCTGGCTCCGGCGATCGCGATGGTCAGTGCGATGGATGCGGCATTGCTGCATACGGTGCAGGTCATGGCCGAAGCGCTGGGCCTGCGCGTGCTCGGCAGCGTGGCCAAGCCGCTCACCACAGAGAAGCTGGCGCACCTGCTGGGGCTGCTGGATACCGAGCCGAGCGCCAAAACTCCGTATGCACTCGTGCAGACGACCGTCGAACAGGTGCGCGCGGCGTTCGACGACAACCTGATCGTCCCGTGGTTCCAGCCGCAGGCCGAAATGCACAATGGCAAGGTCGTCAGCGTCGAGGCCCTCGCGCGCTGGATACAGCCGGACGGACAGGCCCTCAGCGCGGTGCATTTCATGCCGCTTGTCGAGGCGCACGGGATGATCGGGGCGTTTACCGAACGCATGCTGGGGCTGAGCTGCGAATGGCAGCATCGCTGGGCGGCGGAAGGAATGCGACTGAAAGTCTCGGTCAATATCTCCGCGCAGAACCTCACCGGGGCGGAGGTCGCCGACCACTACGAACGGGTGGTGCGCAGCCACGGCTTGCAGCCGGCCGACATCGTCCTGGAAGTGACCGAGAGCGCGCTGATGAGCGACACCGCGAGCGGGCTGGCGATGCTTGCGCGACTGCGCCTCAAGGGTTTCGGCCTGAGCGTCGACGACTTCGGCACCGGCTACTCGTCGCTCGCGCAACTCTCCGAAATCCCGTTTACCGAACTCAAGATCGATCGCGGCTTCGTGCATCGCGCACCCGAGCAGCCGCGCAAGGTGGCAATGATCGAGACCAGCATCGACCTGGCGCGCAAGCTCGACCTGAAGGTCGTCGCCGAAGGCGTCGAGACGATGGAGGAATGGCAGCTTCTCGCCCAGCGCGGTTGCGACTTAGCCCAGGGCTACCTGATCTCGCCGGCGGTTCCGGGCGACCGGTTGGCCGAGGCGGTCGAGCGCTGGCGCAACACGCGGCAATAACCATGCAATGGCCCGGCAGGTCCACGATCCGCCTGCAATTGCTCGGCCTGTTTGGGCTATGGGTGTTTGCGCTCGTGGCGGTGCTCGGGCTCGACGAATGGGGGCGACGCCAGCACGAGGAAGCGTTGCGTCAACTTGGCGACGAAACCCTGGTCAGCCTGCGGCGTATCCAGGCGGTGTCGGACAGCTATGGCCTGGATGTCGTCAACACCGTCTTTCGGGTGCGCAACAATGCGCTGGACTGGAGCGCTGGTCGCGACACGATGGATGCGGCGCGCAGCCGCATCGACACGGAATGGGCCGCGTTGCAGGCATTGCCGCACACGCCGGAGGAGACCGTGCTGCTGCACGAGATCGCGGGCGCACGCGTCCGTGCCGACAACCTCATGGCGCGACTGCGCCTGGCACTGCAGATCCATGACGAACGCTCGTTTGGACGCTTGACTGGCAGTGAGGTGTTCCCCGCGATCGACCCGGTGACCTCGCGCCTGCAACACCTCGGCACCCTGGTCCTGGCCCGCGGACAGCAGCAGGTGCGCGAGGAGAATGCGCGCGCACTGAATGCCGGCAAACTGCGCATCGGCCTTAGCCTGTTCATGCTGTTGCTGGCGGGATGGTTCGCGAACCGGGTCTTGCGCAACATCTATCGCGGCGTGGAAGCCCTGATCGACCTGACCTCGCAGATGCGCCGCCGCGACTACGCCGCGCTACCGAGCTACCGCGCGCAGGGCGAACTCGGCGAGGTTCTGGACAGCTTCCTCGCAATGCGCGATGGCGTACGCGATTCCGAGGCGGCGCAATCGGAATTGCTCGCACGCAACGAACAGGTGCGCAAGACACTCGCGCGCAGCGAGGATTTCCAGCGTTCGCTGTTCGCGGCGGCGCAGGTGGCGGTGATGTCGATCGACCTCGCTGGCCGTTTCAGCAGTTTCAACCCGTACGCCGAGCAATTGTCCGGCTACGGCGCGTCCGAGATGATCGGCCAGCGCAGTCTTGCGCGGCTGCTGCTGCTGACCGAAGTACGCGAAGTGGCCGAACACCTCGGCGCGGTACTCGGTGAAACCGTGCCAGCCGACGCGCGCCTGATTCCGGCGTTGCTCGAACTCGGCCTGCAGGCCCATGAGTGGACGCTGGTGCGCAAGGATGGCGAAAAAGTGCCGATCTTGCTGGCGACCTCTGCGATGCGCGATGAGCGCAACGAGATCACCGGTTACCTGTGCGTCGCGACGGACCTGACCCGGATCAAGCTGCTCGAGGACGCATTGCGCGCAAGCGAGGTTGCCGAACGCGATGCCAACCTCGCCAAGAGCGAATTCCTCGCCGCGATGAGCCACGAGATCCGCACGCCGATGATCGGCGTGACTGGCATGCTCGAAGTGCTTTCGCACGAAGCGCTCGCACCCGAGCAACGCCGCATCGTCGGTACCATCCAGGATTCGGCGCAGGCTTTGCTGCGCATCCTCGGGGACATCCTCGATTTCTCGAAGATCGATGCCGGACGCCTCGAGCTCGCACCGGTCGCCTTGAGCCTGGAGCCGCTGCTGCGCAAGACCGTCGAGAATTATTTCGATTCCGCGTCGAGCAAGGGCCTCGCCCTCGTCTGCGAAATCGATCCGCGCGCGTCACCGGCGCACGTCGGCGATCCGATGCGGTTGCGCCAGATCTTGTCGAACTTCCTGTCGAACGCATTGAAGTTCACTGAGCAGGGCTCGGTGGTCGCGGCGCTGGAATCGCTGGGCGTCGACGCCGACGGCGAACGCCTGTGCCTGCGGGTAACCGACACCGGCATCGGCGTGACCGCCGAACAGCAGGAACGTTTGTTCCAGCCCTTCAGCCAGGCCGAAGGCAGCACCACGCGCAGGTTCGGCGGCACCGGACTGGGGCTGGTGATCTGCAAGCGGCTGGCCGAATTGATGGGCGGCACGATCACGATGGACAGCGCGCCGGGTGCCGGGACGACGATGCGGTTGTTGCTGAAGTTACCCGTAGCGGACATGGCCGATGTGGAAGCCGCCTCGGAATCGGCGTCCGACCGCGACCAGTTCCAGCCGCGTCCGATGCCCGGTGTGCTGCAGGCCGAGAGCGAACGCAGCCTGGTCTTGCTGGTCGACGACCATCCGACCAATCGACTCGTCGTCGCGCGCCAGCTTGCACTGGCCGGCTACGCCTGCGAGACGGCCGAGGACGGAGTCGACGGACTGGAACGCTGGCGCAGTGGACGTTACGCGCTGGTTCTTTCGGACATCCACATGCCGCGCATGGACGGTTATCAGCTCACGCGCGCGCTGCGCGAAGAGGAAGTGCGCGAGGGACATGCGCGCACACCGGTGATTGCGCTGACCGCAGCCGCGCTCAAGAGCGAAGCCCAGCGTTGCCTGGCGGCCGGCATGGACGATTATTTGTCGAAGCCGGTGAGCATACGGCAGCTTGCCGAATGCCTCGGGCGCTGGCTGCCGCATGCGCATCCGGTGACGCCAGTGCAAGCGCCAGCACCGGCGACTGAAGTCGCTCCCGCGGCGGCGCAAACCACGACCGCATTGATCGACATCAGCGTTCTGGATGCGCTGATCGGCGGCGATGCCGCGCAACGACGCATGGTCCTCGACGACTATCTCGCCACCACCACGAAGGATTTGCAGGCTGCGGCGCGCGCGTTCGCAAACAACGACTATCTGCAGCTTGCGCGCGAAGCGCACCGGGTCAAGGGCGCTGCGATGCTGGTCGGCGCAAGCGAACTCGCCAGCGCCGCCGCCGCCCTCGAGCAGGCGGCGCGGACCGCCGATCCGCCGCGCATGGCGCAGCTGCTCGCCGAACTGGAGACAGCCGTCGAACGCCTGCGGTTGCACGTTGCTCAGAACGTGTAACGCAAGCTAAGCCGCAGCGATCGCGGCTCGAAGACATGGAAGTGGATGTCGTTCACGCCGTCAGCCGGTTCACCCTGCAGGCGTGACGCGAAGTAATAGTCGATGTCGTGATCGCGGCCGTCCAGTGCGTTCAGCACGTCCAGGTACACGCCGTACTGCTTCCATTCCCGACCGACACGCAGGTTCAGCAGGGTCGAGCCCTTCGAGCGCACGCTGTTGTCCTCGATCAGCGGATAGCTGCCGAAGTGCCGCAGTCGCGCGCTCGCGAGCCAGCCGCCATCGGACTTGGCGACCACATCGGCGCTGATGACCAGCGGGATCGAACCAGGGATTTCGTTGCCGACCGGATCGGGATCGGTGAACTTCGCCTTGCTGTACGACGCTTCGATATCTGCGGTCACGTACTTGTTGGCGAACCAGGACAGCGCGAATTCGGTGCCATCGCGTTTGGTCGGGCGACTGGGTTCGGTGGTGCCGCCATCGCCGGTGAACAGCAACTCCGAATCGAGCTTGAGCGTCCAGAAGGCCAGCGTCGCACTGAAGTTGTCGCTGAAGTACAAGCGGCCGCCGAGTTCGCCACCCTTTGAACCGACTAACGGCGTGACTTTTTGCGCCGGATCGCCGGTGCCTGGATCGACAGTGATCGTCGTGCCGCGCGCGTCGTTGGAATGGAAGCCGGTGCCGAAGCTTGCGTACAGTTCCAGCGGCTGCGCAACGCGGTAGATCAGACTGGCCTTGTAAGAGGCCTTGCCGGCGCTGGCAGCGCCCGAGTTCGCGGGCAGCGAGCTGTCCACGTTGAAGTGGTAGGCGTCGTAGCGCGCGCCGACGTAGCTGCGCAGCTTGTCGGTGAAGCGAAATTCATTCGCCGCAAACACGCCGAGGCTTCCCTCGCCAACCGCGTCGTCGCGCACGGTGCCAATGACTTGGCGCTTTTCGGTATGGAACAGGCCGACCTCGCCGATGTCATCAAAGCGGCCTTCCGCCCCTACGCGCCAGCGGCTGCGGCCGCTCTCCCATTGTTGCGACAGGTTGAAGCCGTAGATCTTTCGTCGATCGACCTGCTCGAACTGGTCGCCCTGCACCGGGTTGTCGAGGAAGTAGGTGAAATCCGACCACAGGTTGAGGCTGTAGTCGATCGCGTATGCGCTGGCCTCGAAGTTGCCGCCGAACGCCGGACCCTTCCAGCCACCGGAGAGGCTGTAACGCGAGGTCTTGCCTCCGTCGGTCGGTTCGAGCTGGCCGAACTGGTCAATCAAGCCCTGGTCGATCGCGCGTTGCGGTATCTGGTCGGGCGAATTCCATTCGTTGTGGTAGCCCATGAAATTCAGATGGCCCAGCCCGCCCCACCACGGCGCGCTGTAACGCAACAGCACGCTCGCCTTGCCGACATCCTCGTTGAGATTCGTCCACGGCCCGTTGTAGGTCTGCGCCTCGGCCGCATACAGCAGATTGCCGTCGCCAACTTTCGTGGAATTCAACAGCAGGCCACGCGCATAACCGTATTCGCCGAGCGTTCCGAGCAACTGGCCCTGCGGAACGGTATCGGCGAGCTCAAGCTTCGCGGAGCCGGCCGACGAAAAATCGCCGACATCCGCGTAGTACACGCCCTTGCGATAAGTCAGTGCGCCGACGGTCTCCGGAATCAGGAAGTTCAGGTCGCTGTAGCCTTGCCCATGCGCGTGGGTGCGGTTGTTCACCGGCATGCCGTCGACGAAGGTTGCGAAATCGGTACCGTGATCCAGGTTGAAGCCGCGCAGGAAATACTGGTTGGCCTTGCCGCTGCCCGAGTGCTGGGTAATCACCAGGCCGGGGATGAATTCCAGCAAATCGGCGGTGCGATTGCTAGGGCGCGCTGCGATTTCGGCCTGTCCGATTGAGCCTTGCGAAGCCGAGATCGCATCGCCGACCAGATTCTCACGGCGTCCGATCACGGTGACGGCATCGAGGTTTTTGGCTGGGGTCGGTTTGGTGCTATCGGGTTTGGCGTCGACGTCGGCGTCGGTTCCTGCTGCAGGAGCAGCGACCGGCGCGGCGTCCTGCGCGAATGCCGACAACGGAATCAACACCAGCGCAAGGCATAGCGGACGGATGGTCGGCTTCATGGATCACTCCTCCCTGAGAAATCCCGCAGATCGCGGTGGCGCGCCGAGATCTCCCCGCCGGCGCATTCGCAAGCTAAGCGACAACCTGTAAACAACGTGTGTCGAATGATGAATTCATCATACTTTGTCGTTGGATGCGCACGCGGTTCCAAAATTTCCGCGAAAGCGCCCAAGATGCATGCTCGTCTCTGATCATGGAAGCACCATGCAGCGCTACACCATTTCGCTCGACGACGATCTGGCTCGGCAGTTCGAGCAATGGTCCGAACTGCACGGCTACGCCAATCGATCCGAGGCGATCCGCGATCTGGTTCGCGACCGGCTGGGCAAAGAGTCGCTACAGGACGCGAAGGTCGATCACTGCGTCGCGGTAGTGACCTATGTCTACGACCACCACGAACGCTCGCTCGGACAGCGCTTGCTCGAAAGCCAGCACGACCATCACGAGCTCTCGGTCTCGACCCTGCATGTACATCTGGATCGCGAGCATTGCCTTGAGGTCGCGGTGTTGCGCGGGCATTTGGCCGAAGTGCAGCACGAAGCAAACGGACTCATTGCCGAACGCGATGTGCGCCATGGCATGGTGCATCTGATTCCGGTCGACCCGACCCGACATCCGCCGCATTCGCACGCCAAACCGCGACCGCGTAGAGCTTGAAAACATTCAGACAGCGCGATGCCTGAATGCGCAGTTGAACGCGACCGTGATGCGCTCGCCTTCGCCGAAAAACGGCATCACGTGGTGCAGCACGGATGACGGGAACAGCACCAGTTGTCCGGCTTCGAGCAGCAGGCCGAAGTTCTGGATGCCGAACGGCTGCACGAGGAATTCCGATCCCGCATCGACGTACATGCCGCTCATGTGATGCGGGGTGATGAAGGTCAGCTTTCCGCTGTCGGGTTCGTTTGCATCGTTCCGTCCCGGTGCCACGCAATACACCCCGGACCAGGATGCGAGCGGATGGTTGTGCACGCCAAAGTAACCGTTGCGACGGGTCACGTGGAACCAGGCGTCGGTCTTCACGCCCAGGCCGTCCATGGCCTTTTGGTCGTAGCCGCTGAGTTGGGCCACGGCCTGCGACAGTTGCGACAGGCAGTAATCGCGCAATGCCGCGATCTCCGGTTCTGGCCACGCGAACAGGTTGAAGCGGCTCTCGAAGAGCTGGGTGTTGCGCTCCGTGTAGGGATGCGGGTTCGCATGCCGCGTCCCTTCGGCTTCGCGGGCAAGAAAGAGCTCACACAAGGCCGCATTCATCCGCTCGGGATCGGGGTGCTGGCAAAAAGCGAATGGCAGGGCGAACATGGGGCGGATTTGCAGCATCGGCGACCGACTGGAGAGTTCAATGAAGCCGACAGATTACCCCCAGCCATCATGCTGGCGCCACGCGATCTGGCCGCTGTTGCTCATCCTCGCCAGCGCGGATGCCGCCGACCGCGTTACCGGGCGCAGCTTCGCGACGCGCTCGGAGGTCTATGCGCCGCACGTCATGGCTGCGACCTCGCAGCCTCTCGCAACGCAGATCGCACTCGATACGATGAAGAACGGCGGCAGCGCGGTTGACGCCGCGATCGCGGCCGATGCGGCGCTCGGCCTGATGGAACCGACCGGCGCGGGCATGGGCGGCGACCTGTTCGCGATCGTGTGGGACCCGAAGACGCACAAGCTCTATGGCTACAACGGTTCGGGCCGCTCGCCGAAATCGCTGACGCTGGCCGAGTTCCAGAAGCGCGGATTGAAGGACATTCCTTCGTACGGGCCGCTGCCGGTCTCGGTGCCGGGCTGCGTCGACGGCTGGTTCGCGCTGCACGATCGCTTCGGCAAGTTGCCGATGAAGAACGATCTCGCACCGACGATCCGCTATGCGCGCGAAGGCTTTCCGGTCAGCGAAGTGATCGCGTACTACTGGAATGCATCGGTGCCGCGCCTGTCGAAATATCCGGGCTTCAGCGAGCAATTCACGCGCGATGGCCGCGGCCCGCGCACCGGTGAGATGTGGACGCGGCCGACGCTCGCCGACACCCTGCAAAAGGTTTCCGACGGCGGCCGCGACGCGTTCTACAACGGCGACATCGCACACGTGATCGGCGACTACATGAAGGCACAGGGCGGCTTCCTGTCGTACGAGGACATGGCCGCACACCACGGCGAATGGGTCGAGCCGGTCAGCACCAACTATCGCGGCTACGACGTCTGGGAACTGCCGCCGAACGGGCAAGGCATCGCCACATTGCAGATGCTCAACATCCTCGAAGGATTCGATTTCTCGAAGATCGCATTCGACAGCGCGGAGCACGTGCATCTGTTCGTCGAAGCCAAGAAACTCGCATTCGCCGACCGCGCGCGCTTCTACGCCGATCCGGATTTCGCGAAGACACCAGTCAAGGGATTGCTCTCGAAAAACTATGCGACCGAACGTCGTAAATTGATTGCGATGGACAAGGCGGCGCGCGTGGTCGCGCCTGGCACGCCGCCCGCACTCGATGGTGGCGATACGATCTACCTCACCACCGCCGACTCCAGCGGCATGATGGTCTCGCTGATCCAGTCCAACTATCGCGGCATGGGCAGCGGCATGACGCCGCCGGGGCTCGGCTTCATCCTGCAGGATCGCGGCGAGATGTTCGTGCTGAAGGAAGGCCATCCGAACGCGTTCGCGCCCGGCAAACGTCCGTTCCACACCATCATCCCCGCATTCGTGACGAAGAACGGCAAGCCGTGGTTGAGCTTCGGCGTGATGGGCGGCGCGATGCAGCCGCAAGGCCACGTGCAGATCCTGATGAACCTGATCGACTTCGGCATGAACCTGCAGGAAGCCGGCGACGCCCCGCGCATCCAGCACGACGGCACCACCGAACCGACTGGGCAGAACATCGCAATGGACGATGGCGGCGAGGTCGACCTCGAAACCGGTTTCTCGTGGGAGACCGTGCGCGCCCTGATGCGGATGGGCCATAACGTGCGTTATTCGGATGGCCCGTACGGCGGCTACCAGGCGATCGAGGTCAATCCAAACGGCGGCTGGATCGGAGCGAGTGAATCGCGCAAGGATGGGCAGGCGGCGGGGTATTGAACACCATGCCGCGCCTCAAACGCGTTGCTTACGGGAAGCCGGCATGAATCGGTCGAGTGGGCGTGCGCGACTTTTTGCAGTGCTCACGTTATTTTTGTCGCCATGCATTTCGGTGCATGTGATGGCAGCTAACTGCAGCAGCACGGGAAACCGGATACAGCGTCTGCAACAGACGATGATGACGATCCGATACAAATGACACCGGAAGAGAAAGTCTGGAATGAGGCTGTCCGGGAAAGTCTGCGTAATCGCGCGCGCGATTTGGCGAAACATGGAGGCGCGCGCTCACTGCTTGCGGCTGCTCTGATTTATCCAAACCCATTTCCGTTCGACACGAATACCTATGAGACGCCTGTGCCAGCCGAAGCGCGGGCGTGGTTTGATATGGCTCGACATTTGGGTGCTGCCGACCCGCTGGTTGCATGGATCGACGTGACCGATTGCCGGTTTCTTTCGATTGCATGCAATCGGGATGCGGCCACTCATCATCTTGTCGCACTTGAACCAGACAATGCGATTGCACATGCGTTGGCTGCGTCAATCGCCCTTGAACACAGAGACACTGTGACGGGTCAGGATGGCTCGCAAGGGCCGCGCGCTCCACGCGTTACGACATGCATTGGCGTGAAACGCTTGCTCTGTTGCATTCGGCATTGCATCGCTGGTCTTCACCGGCCATACCCGAGGTGGTGCGACGGCAACATGCAGCATCAGGCAAACCGAACCAGGATTGGAGCGCGAACGACGAAGGAGATGTGCGTGCCGTTGCCATTCTCGCCGGTCTGTACATTGTCCCGATTCAGCCGAAGCAGTGCTGGGTCAATCACGAACCGGCACTCGATCCGATGCGCCGCCGTGATTGCACCGCTATTGCCCGGCGCGAGGCGGCAGACGACGACACATTGCTCGGCCAATCGATGGCGCTTTCCTATCTCGTTCGATTGGATAAAGCCGAAAGCGCGTCAGGTTGGCGTGAACAGTTCCGGCAATTGCGCTGGCTTGAAGATCAAGATATGCAATTGATGGATGCACAAGCAAAAAAACCAAAACCCGACAAGCTGATTGATATCGATACGATGCTGAGCGAAGGTGAAGTGCAGGCTCTTCGCATTCTCTTGCGATCGCACGGCATCTCTACTGAACCACCTGTCGGTTGGTTGCCGGATGACGAGCGTGATCGTTCGCTGATCCTTACGGGTCGGCTGCCTGCAAAGAAATAGTTTCAATTCTGCTCCATCAATCTGCAGGCACCGTTCGCCCCGCCGCCCATTCGCGCAGACCGTTGATCTTCTCGGACATCAGCACCGACAGCGGTCGCGTGTTGTGCAGTTCGGCGAGCAATTCTTCCTGGGTCACCGCGCCATGCGCGGCGCGCGCTGCATACAGAGCTGACACGATCGCCTGTTCGATCTCGGCGCCGGAGAATCCGTCGCAGGCATCGGCGAGCGCGGGCAGGTCGAGCGTGGCCATGTCAACCTTGCGCTTGGCGAGATGCAGCTTGAAGACTCCGATGCGCGTTTCTTCGTTAGGGAGGTCGACGATAAAAATCTCGTCGAAGCGGCCCTTGCGCAGCAATTCCGGTGGCAAATCCTGCACCTGGTTCGCGGTTGCGACGAGGAACACGCGAGACGTTCTTTCGGCCATCCACGTCAGCAGGTAGCCGAGCACGCGTTTGGACACGCCGCCGTCGGAATCCGACGATCCGCTCGCAAGGCCTTTCTCGATCTCGTCCATCCACAGCACGCACGGCGCGATCTGTTCGGCCGACGCGAGCGCGTCGCGCAGGTTCTTTTCGGTTTCGCCGTGGTACTTGTCGTAGAGCGTGCCGAAATCCAGCCGCACCAGCGGCACGCCGAAACCGCCGGCGATGGATTTGGCCGCGAGCGACTTTCCGCAGCCCTGCACGCCGAGCAGCAGGATGCCTTTCGGTGGATCGAGTGCGTAATCGTTGGCGGATGCGGCTGCTGCGGTCGCATCGTCGGCGATGAAGATTTCGCGGCGCTGCGCGACCCATTGCTTGAGCTTGCGTGCGCCGGCGACGTCCGCAAACTTCGCGGTGTCGTATTCGAAGTGCAGGTGGCCGGAGCGATTGAGCAATTCGAACTTCAGTTTCGCGAGGCGCGGCAGGTCGTTCGCGTCGAGCGCACCGTCGTCGAAGATCAATTGCCGCGCGATGCGTTGCGCTTCGGTCATCGACAGGCCCGCCAGATTGCGCACGATGGTACGCACGGCTTCGGCCTCGAAGGTCACTGTGCGGCCGCCGTTTTCCTTTGCATAGTCCGTGGCGACCTCCTTCACCATCTTCAGCATCGCGTTCGCGTCGGGCAGATGCAGTTCGAAACGGAGCGCGAGTTCGTCGAGCCCCGGCGGCAATTCGATCCTGGTGCCGACCAGCACGATCGTGTGCGCCTCGCAATTGCGCCGCTGCACGATCTCGCGCAACTGGCGCTGCGTCCCGGCATAACCGAGATACGGGACGAAATCGAGCAGCAGGTAGATGCCGCGCTGGTTCGACTGCTGGATCGTGCGCAGCGTGCTGGTCGCATCGGGCGCGCCTTCGGGCGGATCCTCGCGGTCGATGTCGAGCCGGCACATGCCCTCGGTGATCGACCAGCGATACAGCGCGCGGAACACGTCCAGCAACAGGCGCCGGAACAATTCCACCACGCGGCCTTCGTCCGGGGTCTCGATGACGATCAGCGGCGTGTTCGCGCGAACCAGCGCGGCGAGGTCTTGCAATTCGGGCATGGATGATTCCGAAAATGCGCACGATAACAGAGCCCGCGCCGCCGTCAGGGGCGGATGGTGGAACGGCTGGCGCCTGCTTGCTGCATCGCGGCGCGATGGTAGAGTGAAGCCCTGCATTCGGGAGGGCCAGCCATGCGGATGATTTTGGTCGCAAGTTCCAAGGGCGGCGTCGGCAAGACGACGTTGGCCACGAATCTCGCCGCGCATGACGCGGTGGCCGGCAAGCGCACGGTGCTGGTCGATGCCGATCGCCAAGGCTCGGCACTGCACTGGTGCGAGAAGCGTGCCGGCATGGACAGCGCGGTGCTGCCGGTAGACGGCACGCGTCGCGATTGGCAGGACAAGGTTCCCGACGATGCCCAACGGGTGATCATCGATGGCCGTGCGGGCGCGATGGCCGATGAGCTCGCGACGTTCCTCGAGGAAGCCGATGCGGTGATCGTGCCGATCCTGCCGTCGACGATCGACATCGAAGCGACGGTGCCGTTTCTGGATTCGCTCGCCCAGCTTTCGCGCGTGCGCAAGGGCAAGCTCAAGGTCGGCCTGGTCGCCAATCGCATGAAGCCCTGGACGAATGCGTCGCAGCACGCGCTGGCACAACTCAAGGCATGGCCGTATCCGGTCGTGGCGCAATTGCGCGACACCCAGGCCTACGTTTTGCTGGCCGGATTGGGCAAAGGCCTGTATGACTATCGTTCCGAACAGGTGCGCAATCACCAAGCCGATTGGGCACCGCTGTTCAAATGGCTGAAGAAGGTGGGCTGAAATGCGTGAGTTGATTCTGTTGCGACATGCCCACGCCGAGTCGGCCTTGCCCGGCCAGGATGACCGTGACCGAGCCCTGTCCGCGCGTGGACGTGGCGAGGCCGCCGCCGCCGGTATCTGGTTGCGCGAGAATGGCTATATTCCCGACCGCGCACTGTGTTCGCCGGCACGGCGTGCGCGCGAAACCCTCGAGTCGGCGCAAGACGCCATCGGCCACGGCGAGACCGAACTTGCGGATGCGATCTACGAAGCCACGCAGGGCGAATTGATCGCCCTCGCCGACGCGCATCGCGATGTGCCGCGCCTGTTGATGGTCGGCCACAACCCGGGCTTCGAACATCTCGCCGCATTGATGACCACCGGCCAGTCCGGCGATTTCCGCGGCATGCACACGTCCGGCATTGCGGTGCTGCGATTGCCGGCCGACGCCGCGCTCGAGCCCGGCGTGGCGCAACTGGTCGCGTTCTGGATGCCGTGAAACATGCAGCTGTCTTGCGCATGGATTGCGTTGCAGACGGCTGAACATGCCTGGACATGCATTCGCGCTGCACGATCACCGTGGCGATGAGCGCGCGCGTTGCCGCGCTGTTGTTGTGCGCGTTGCTGTGCGGCTGCGCGGGATTGCGCGGGAAGGATCTGGATCATGCCGAAGCGCTCGCCGCGGTCGCGCGCCCGACCGCACTCGATTGCGATCGCGCGGACGCTTGCGCGGAAACGTCGCCGCTGTACGCGCTAGGTGATCGTGCACGGGCTGAATCGAAGGCCGGAAAGCCGGTCAACTACGTGGAAATCGTCGAGTCCGGGCAGGACTCGCTGCTCGGCCGGATCAACCTGATCCGCAGCGCGCGCAGCACCATCGACGTGCAGACTTTCATCTACAACGCGGACGACAGCGGCTTCCTGTTCCTCAACGAGCTGCTCAAGGCCGCGCGGCGCGGCGTGAAGGTGCGGTTGCTGACCGACCAGCTGTTCTCGCTGCTCGACGTCCCGCTGCTCGCCAACCTGTCGGCAGCGCATGCGAATTTCCAGATGCGCATGTACAACCCGACCTTCGGCCGCGCTTACACATCCAAGGCACAGTACGTCGGCGCCATCGTGTGCTGCTTCCGCAATTTCAACCAGCGCATGCACACCAAGCTGTTGCTGGTGGACGGACGCGTCGGCTTCACCGGAGGCCGCAATATCGACGACAAGTATTTCGACTGGAATCCGGACTTCGACTTTCGCGATCGCGACGCAATCCTGGCCGGGCCCGGCGTCGCGGAGATGGAACGCGCCTTCGAATCGTTCTGGAACAGCGAGCGCAGCGTGCCGATCGCGCGGCTCAAGGATGTCGCCGGCCTGCTGATCGCGAACCAGGGGCCACCGACGCGCACCAAGCCATTGGCGGAAGAACACCGCACGCCGCGCGTGCTCGCGCTTGCGGACGCCGCATCGGACCAGGCTGGTATTGCCGCACGGCTGGTCGTGGATGCGCGCGCGGTCGATGACGTGCATTTCATCGCCGATGGCCCGCACAAGCACGACCGCATGCCGACCGAGGGCGGCAAGACCACGCATGACTTGCGCGAGCTGATCGAAGGCGCACAGACCTCGATGCTGATGCAGACGCCGTATCTGGTACTGACCAAGGGCGCGCGCGAGATGTTCCGCAGCATGCACAGGCGCGTCAATCCGCCGCTGGTCACCGTGTCGAGCAATAGCCTGGCGTCGACCGACGCACTGCCGGCCTATGCATTGTCGTACAAGTACCTGCGTCGCTATCTGCGCGAGCTGGGTTTTCATCTGTTCGAGCTCAAGCCGCATCCGCTGGACGTGCCGATCGATGTTGCCGCGACCGGCGCAGTGGATGGCCAGGATGCCGCCGCACCGGTCATCAATGGACCAACACAGGCGCCGCCGCCGCAGTCCGCAGCGGCCGCAAGCGCGCGTGCCCCCGGCGCCGACGGATGGCGACTGCGTTCGTCCAGCGAATCGAGTCGCTTCCCGGGGCTCGGCAGTCGGTCGAGCCCGGTTCCGATTCGCGCTGCCGGCTTGCGCATCAGCCTGCACGCGAAATCGTTCGTGATCGACGGCGAGATCGGGATCATCGGCTCGCACAATTTCACCCCGCGTTCGGACAACTACAATACCGAGGGCGTGCTGGTCTTCCGCGATGCCGTGATGGCGCAGCGGTTGCAAGCGTCGATCCTGCGCGACACGTCGCCGGTGAATTCGTGGCTGGTCGCAAGGCGGCCGCATACGGCGGTCTCGCGCCTCAACGGCCGGATCAATGGCTTGTTCGAGAATCTGCCGTTGTTCGACGTGTGGCCTTTTCGTTACGCGACCAGTTACGAACTCAACCCGGGATGCGAGCCGGTTCCACCCGAAGATCCGCAATTCCATGCTTGCTGGACGCCAGTCGGCGATTTTCCGGAAGCCGAGATTTCGTTCAAGGCCTTCGTGACCCATGTCTTGACCGCGTTCGGCGCGGGGCTCGCGCCGATCCTCTGAGCGGCCATTCGTGGCCGCTTTGCGCCGCGATTGCCGTCGCATTGACCCGACGCCCGTCTGGGCCTAGTCTGCCGATTCCCACCTGCGGCGCTGAATGCCATGCCACTTTCGATCAATATCGAGCTGTCCGACCAGGACATCGAACATTTCACCAATGCCATGAAGGCCTCGAGCCAGACCGCCGCGAACGCATCGGTCGAAGAAGTCACCGCCGCCGCGTCGCGCATGCTGCAGGACGCGACCAAGGCCACGTCGGTGCCGGATTTCGTCGCCCAGCGGTTGAATCGGCTCGATCAGTTGATCGCGATGGTGCGTGACGAGGGCTGGGCGATGAATGCCGAGGACACCCAGCGGGTGGTCTCGGCCCTGCTCTACTTCACCGATCCCAACGACATCATCCCGGACACCACGCCGGTGCTGGGCTTCCTCGACGACGCGATCATGATCGAACTGTGCGTGCGCGAGCTGGCACATGAGCTCAGCGCATATGAGGATTTCTGCGATTACCGTCAGCACGAGGCCGTGCGTCGCGGCCTGGATCCGGCGAAAGTGGGACGCGCGGACTGGCTCGGCGACCGACGCGAGGAACTGCAGGACCGCATGCATCGCCGTCGCGGCCGCGACTACGGCACCGGCTACGGCAACAGCAGCGGTTACGCGCAGGACCGCAGTTACGTCAGCGAAGCGGCATGGCGGCCGAGCCTGTTCCGCACGAGCTGAAAGAGCGTTTGAGCCACGGGGTGAATCCGCATCGTCGCGCGACGATGCGGGCAGCGGAGTGCAGGCTCTAGCTGCGTCGTGCAGAATCGTTGCGATGCCATCGCTCGACCCATGCCCCATCGAGTCACTCGTTCCGCGACGCGACTGGTTGCGGCCGTTGCGCTATCTGCTGCGAGTGCCGCTGTTGCTGCTGCATGCCCTGGTGTCGCTGCCAATCGCCTTGCTGCTGATCGCCTTGCCGACCGCATCGATGCGGCTGCGCAACGGCGAACGCATCGATCATCGCGCGATCCGTGCATGGTCAGCCGGGCTGTTGCGCATCTTCGGCTTCCGCCTCCGCCGCATCGGACTTCCCGTGCAGGATGCAGCGCTGTTCGTCGCCAACCACGTGAGCTGGATCGACATCACCCTGCTGCACAGCCAGCACGCGGTGGGTTTCGTGGCCAAGGACGAGATCAGCCGCTGGCCGCTGATCGGCTGGCTCGCCGTCCAATCGGGCACGATTTTCCATCGGCGCGGCAGCGATCACTCGCTGCGTGACGTGATGGAACAGATGGTCGCGCGGATGTGCGCCGGGCTTTCGGTCGGCGTGTTCCCCGAAGGCGGCACCGGCGACGGCCGCAAGCTGCGCGCCTTCCACGCCCGCATCCTGCAGACCGCGGTGGATGCCGAGGTGCAGGTGCAACCTGTTGCATTGCGTTATGGCGAACATGGCGACGCCCAAGCCCTTGTCGCGTTCGCGCCGAAGGAATCGTTCCTGCACAACTTCCTGCGCCTGCTCGGCGACCGTTCGCGCGTCGCCGAAGTGCATTTCCTCGTACCGTTTGTTGCGGTTGCAGGTGGACGGCGCGGCATGGCCGGGCTCGCGCGTGCGCGCATCGTCGAGGCGCTCGCATCATGATCGAAGCACGCGACTACGCTCCGCCGACGTGGTTGCGCGGGCCGCACGTACAGTCCGTGCTGTCGTCGAGCCCGTTGCGTCGGCGTCGCGGCGCGCGCGCGCTGGCCGCGCTTGGCGCGCAGACCGAGGAGATGATCCTCGACGCTGGCGATGGCGTGCGCCTGCAGGGATTCCATTCCACCCTGCCGCGCACGCCGCGCGGACTGGTGCTGCTGCTGCACGGATGGGAAGGCAGCACCGAATCCGGTTACATGCTGCACACCGCCGCGAACCTGCTCGAAGCCGGATTCGACGTGTTCCGGCTGAACTTCCGCGACCATGGCGACACCCATCACCTCAACGAAGACCTGTTCCATTCCTGTCGGCTGACCGAAGTGCTCAACGCCGCGCGCGCGGTCGCCGATCGCATCCCGGTGCGGCCGTATCTTGCCGCGGGTTATTCGCTGGGCGGAAATTTCGCGCTGCGGCTCGCCCTGCATGCGCCGATGGCGGGCATTCCGCTCGCGCACGCGGCAGCGGTGTGCCCGGTGCTCGATCCGATCGCCGGCATGCACGCGCTCGAAACCGGCATGCCGCTCTACCATTGGTACTTCATGCGCAAATGGCGCGACTCGCTGCGGCGCAAGCGCGCACTGTTTCCGAAGCGCCACGATTTCAAGGATGCGACCCTCAAGCAGGACATGCGTGGCCTGACCACATGGATGGTCGAACGCTACACCGATCTCGGCCTGCTCGAAAAATACCTCGACGGATACGCGGTGTCCGGCGACCGGCTTGCCGGCTTGCAGGTGCCGGTCAGCATCCTCACCGCCGAGGACGATCCGGTGATTCCGGTCGCTGCGTTCCGCGCGCTGCAATTGCCATCGCATTCGCGGGTCGAGATCGCGCCGTTCGGCGGCCACTGCGCCTTTCTCGAAGGCATCAACTTGCAGGGCTTTGCCGAAAAATGGGTGCGCGCGCGGCTCATCGAAGCGACCGCACCGCGATCGACGCCCATTGCCGCCAACACGGCCGTCTGAAAGAGGGCCTGGCCGCAGCGCGCGCTACAATGCGCGCCTTTCCCCTTGACGGTTACCCAGCATGTTGCAGGACGTGATCGAAGCGTTGCATCGCAAGGATCCAAAAGCACTCGCTTTGGCCCGCGTCGAAGTCGCCGCCGCGCCGGAAAGCGCCGATGCGCAGCACTTGCTCGGAATTGCGCAGCGCGAGGCCGGCGACCGCGCCGGCGCGCGCGCAAGTTTTGAGCGCGCGATCGATCTCGCGCCCGACGAATCGCAATATCACTTCAGCCATGCGTCGCTGGCTTGGTTTGAACGCGATTTCGACGCCGCGAATCGCTCCAGCGCGCACGCGATCGCACTCGATCCCAATCAGCTCGGCGCTTACTTCCTGCGCATCCAGCTCGCGCTTGCGCGCGGCGACCATGCCGAAGCCGAACGCCAGTTGAGCCTCGCCGAGCGCGTCGATCCGGATCATCCGCAATTGCTGTACATGGTCGGGCAGATTGCGTTGTTGAAGGGCGACGGCGAACGCGCGATCGGATTGTTGAACCAAGCCGCCATCGCACAACCGCGCGATGCCCAGATCCTCGCAACCCTGGGTTTCGCCTATCGCCGGCAAGGCCATGCCGCATTCGCCGAACAGTCCGTGCGCAAGGCGATGGAGCTTGATCCCCGCGAGACGGGCTGGCGGAGTCTGCTGATCGAGGCCCTGGTCGACCAGGGCCGGAGTGAGGACTCCGACGTCGAACTGGAACGGTATCTGCAACAGCGCCCCGAGGATCCAGACGTCGTTCTGTTCAAGGCACAGATGCAAATGCGAATGGGCAGGATGGCCGAGGCTGCTGCCGAATTCCGCAATGTCCTCAAACAACGCCCCGGCGACGCGCGCGCGATCAGCGGCCTGCAGCAGACGCTCGCGGGGTCTGTCGACCGCGAGTTCGTGCGCGACGCATGGGAGACCGTGCTTCGCGACGATCCCAGATTCGATCTGGCATGGGCCTTGCGACTGGCTGCCGCCATCATCGAAGTCGACTTCGATGCGGTTCTGCACCGCTGGTGCGATGCGCTGCCTGACAGCGTCGCGGCACTGCTGCATCGGGCGCGCCGGAGCGAGAGTCAGGGGCGCGAAGCCGAGGCGGTAGCCGCTTATGACGGCGTGCTCGCGCGCTTGCCGCTGCAATTCGATGCGCTGGCCGGAGCGGCGGCTATTGAGCTTCCGCGCGATCCGGCGGCGAGCATCGAGACACTGGAGTTGTCGTTCTCGCAAGCTACGCCTGCGCAGGCCGCCGCTGCCCTTGCGATGCGCGGCCTGGCACACGACCGGCTGCAACAGTTGCCTCTTGCGATTGCGGACTGGCTGAAGGCGCGCGCGGAATTCGGCATGGATCCGCCCGACTTGCCCATGCCGGCGGCGGTGGCCAGTGAGTTGGTCGCCGGCTTGCCGGCCGCCTCGGGCAATGCCGAAGTGGTGATGTTGTGGGGGCCGCCGGGCAGCAGCGTGGAACGGCTCGCCGCAGCCTTGCGGCAGTCGCCCGGGTTGCGATTCCTGCAAGCCGCAGAACGTTTCGCGCCGCGCGCGCCGCATTATCCGGAATCCTTCCTCACCCGCGCCCTGAATCCAGCAGAGCTGTCCAGCGTTATCGACGAAGTCGCGCCTGTCTATGCGCGCTTGCTCGAACCGCACCTGGCGCAAAGCCGACTGGGTGTGTTCGACTGGCTTTCGCAGTGGGATGCGCGCGTGGTGCCGTTGTTGCGGCATGCATTGCCGGGTACGCGATTGATCGCTGTGCTGCGCGATCCACGCGACATGCTGTTGTATTGGCTTGCGTTCGGTACGCCGGCGAACCTGAGGTTCGCCAATCCGGTCGCAGCAGCTGCCTGGCTCGGCAATCAGGTCGAGCACCTGCTGTTCAGCCGCGACGCGCTGGAATTGCCGGTGTTGGTCGTTGACATGGATCGCTTCGATGCGCAACCGGCGGAGGCGATGCAAACGATCGCGGATTTCGCCGCGCTGCCGGCGTCGCCCGATCCACGGCCTGCGCTACGGCCGCTCGTCGGTGTTGGCCATCTTCCCACCCTCTTGCCGGCGGGGCATTGGCGGATCTATCGCGATGAACTCGCGGAAGCCTTCGCGCTGCTTGTGCCGATCGCCGAACGGCTGGGTTATCCGCGCGAATAATGCGAGGCGATCGGCGACGCCGCGCGTTGACGAACGGCGTCGACAAGTTGCACGCCTGAAAAGCGCACGGAGGAGCGATGCATGGGGACTACGGCGTATCTGTTCTGGGGGTTGGTGTTCGGCTCGATCGGGTTTGGCTATTTCCTGTATGGAAAGAAACAACCCAGCATCATGGCGCTGGTGTGCGGGCTGTCGTTGATGATCTATCCGTACTTCATCGCGAGCACGTGGGCGATGGTCGGCATCGGCGTGGTGCTGATGGCGATTCCGTATTTCGTCAGGCTGTGATTGTGCCGCGCGCTTAACCGCCCGGCATCCACACCAGCAGCGCGATGCCGAGTGCGATTCGGTAGATCGCGAACGGCGTGAAGCGATGCGTACGGATGTAGCCGAGCAGCCATTTCACGGCGATGAAACCGACGATCAGCGACACCACAAAACCGATCATCAACGCGCCCCAGTCCTCGTGCGCGACGCCGCCACCCTTGACTGTCTTCAGCAGCTCGAGTGCCGTCGCCGCGTACATGGTCGGGATGCCGACCAGGAATGCGAACTCGGTTGCGGCGGCGCGGTTGCTGGTGCCGGCGAGCATCGCGGTGAAAATCGTTGCGGCGGAACGCGACGTGCCCGGGAAAACACCCGCAACCATTTGCGCCATGCCGACGAGTATCGCGACTGGCCAGGTCACTGCGCTTCGATCGGGTTGCTTCGCGGCGATTTGCTCGGCGGCGATCATCCAGATTCCGCCGATCAGCAACGCCCACGCGATCGGAGTGATCGTCGCCGGCAGCTTCAAGCCGAGTTTCACCGAGATCAGCCCGAGCACGGCGGTAATCGCGAACGCGACGCCGAGCTTGAGCAGGTAATCGCGATTGCCCGGTTCGCGCCATTGTGTGAGCAACTGCCAGATGCGCGACCAGTAGATCA
The DNA here is from genome assembly GCA_038226665.1 of Lysobacterales bacterium. Classification (GTDB taxonomy): domain Bacteria; phylum Pseudomonadota; class Gammaproteobacteria; order Xanthomonadales; family Xanthomonadaceae; genus SZAS-103. The sequence goes on from JBBRQI010000005.1 coordinate 128,504, forward strand.
GCGTGACCGCGAGGATCGCGCCGGCCTGGATGCCGACATTGAACAAATCCGAGCGCGAGCCGAGCCCGAGTTTCTCTGCGATCAGCAGGTGGCCGGTGCTGGAAATCGGCAGGAATTCGGTGATGCCCTCGATGATGCCGAGGACGACGACGTTGAGCAGATCGTGCATGGATGCTGGACTCGTGGAAAAACCCGGCAAGTGTACTTGTAGTCGTGCGCCGGCGCGGTTTCTTCGAGACCGCCGCGCTACGACGCCTGGCGGCAGCGGCTCAACCCGGACGTCGTAAGTGCAGTGGTTACATCGGCAGGGAGAGCCCCATGACAGACACGACCACCAACCTCAACGACCTGATCGAAACCCTGCACGATGGTTGCAACTTCTATCTCGACGCCCTCGCGGCGGTGGACGATGCGGACTGCAAGCTCCTGTTCCAGTGCATGGCCAACGGCAAGCGTGAGATCGCCGCGGATCTTGCGGCGCACATCGTGGCTCAGGGACGAGGAGTTTCGACCGCGACGACGCTTGCGGGCAGCCTGCGGGAAAACTACGCGAAGCTGCGCGCGGCGCTCACCGACGACAAGGCTGGGCGTTACATCGCCGAACTCGAGGACACGGAGGACCGCATTCTCCAGAAATTTCGAGGATACCGCGTCGAAGGACGACGACGCGCCGATGAAGGGAAATGACGAATTGACGCACCAAACAAGTGCATTGATATCACCTGTGTTTCGTTACTCTAAAGTAAAATCAACCACTTGCGCTTCACTCCGCTTGGCACGGCACTTGCTCTAGCTGGAACATCACTTCCCCAGCAGGAGCATGCCATGTCGTACGAGCACGTTCAAAAACTCATCAAGGACCATGCCATCGAGTGGGTGGATCTGCGCTTTGCGGACATGCGCGGCGTCCAGCACCACGTGACCTTTCCGGTCAGCATCGTCGAGCCGGCCCTGTTCGAGGATGGCCGCATGTTCGACGGTTCGTCGATCTCCGGCTGGCGCGGCATTAACGAGTCCGACATGGTGCTGCTCCCCGATCCGGATTCGGCTGTCGTCGATATGTTCACCGCCGACCCGACCCTGATCCTGGTCTGCGACGTGCTCGAGCCGGTCACGATGCAGGCCTATTCGCGCTGCCCACGCTCGCTCGCCAAACGCGCCGAGGCTTACGTCAAGGCCAGCGGCGTCGCCGAGCAGGCGTTCTTCGGGCCGGAGCCCGAGTTCTTCATCTTCGATTCGGTGCGCTGGAACAACGAGATGGGCCACACCTTCTTCGAGGTCGATTCCGAGGAAGCACACTGGAATTCGAAGAAGAAATACGAAGGCGGCAACAGCGGCTATCGCCCGGGCCTCAAGGGCGGTTACTTCCCGGTTGCGCCGACCGATTCGCTGCACGACATCCGCGCCGAGATGTGCAAGGCACTCACTGCGGCCGGCATCGAAGTCGAAGTCCACCACCACGAAGTCGCGAATGCCGGCCAGTGCGAGATCGGCACCAAGTTCAACTCGCTGGTCAAGAAGGCCGACGAGTTGCTGACGATGAAGTACATCATCAAGAACGTCGCCTTCCGCAACGGCAAGACCGCGACCTTCATGCCGAAACCCCTCGTCGGCGACAACGGCAGCGGCATGCACGTGCACCAGTCGCTGACCAAGGGCGGCGTCAACCTGTTCGCTGGCGACGGCTACGGCGGACTGTCGCAGACGGCGCTGTGGTACATCGGCGGCATCTTCAAACATGCTCGCGCAATTAATGCTTTTGCGAATTCGACGACAAATTCGTACAAGCGCCTGGTTCCGGGTTACGAAGCGCCGGTGATGCTCGCGTATTCCGCGCGCAACCGTTCGGCGAGCTGCCGCATTCCATTCGTGACCAACCCGAAGGCGCGCCGCATCGAGATCCGCTTCCCGGATCCGATGAATTCCGGTTACTTGATCTTCGCCGCGCTGCTGATGGCCGGCCTCGATGGCATCAAGAACCAGATCGACCCGGGCGAGCCGATGGACAAGGATCTCTACGACCTGCCGCCCGAGGAAGCCAAGAGCATCCCGACCGTCTGCCACTCGCTCGACCAGGCGCTGGACTATCTCGACAAGGATCGCGACTTCCTCAAGGCCGGCGGCGTTTTCACCGACGACTTCATCGACAGCTACATCGATTTGAAGATGGGCGAAGTCACCAAATTCCGTGCGGCGACGCATCCGCTTGAATACGCGATGTACTACGGAATATAACTGTTACGCGATCTGATGGATTGACGCAAAGACTGACCTGGGCTTTGAAGTGTTTTTCCGGTGTCTTGCTCCCGGGTGTGCTTTGCTCGTGATACTGGCCGCGCAGGTAGGCAGAACCGTAAGGTCTGTGCAATAAGCCCGCCATACGAGGTTGCGATTTCCGCAACCGGCCACTACCGGGCAGTTGAAGATCAAATCGAATCACGTCAAACCGGACACTCGACGATTAACCTTAGCCCGCTCAAACTCAAGGCGGTGTAGTGTAATTGCGATCTTAACGTCCGCACTACGACGTTTGACATTGACAGTCACTTATTCGCGAGGAAGCCTCAAATGAATCACCCCCACCCATTGGCTTCGGCTGCCGCCTGGTCGCCGGCCGTCCACTTTCTCCCGATGGTAGGTACCGACTACGACGACGGATTGGTTCCTGGCGTACGCGTCCTGCTTCTCGGGGAATCGCATTATGGTGTCGCGTCCGACGCGCAAGGGTGGGGTCGGGACTGCACCCAATACAACTTCGACAGCTTCATGGATGATGCTTGCGACATTGACAATCAGAGCCAATTTTTTCGAAAGCTTCCGAGGATCGTGACGCGTGATACAAGCGTCACCCAGATCGAATCGGCGGCGGCATGGCGGCGGGTTGCCTTTGCCAACTTCGTGCAGGACTTCGTGGGCGCGCACGCCCGGATGCGCCCCACCCCTGAGCAGTGGATCCAGGGGCAGGTGGCGCTGACCGAAATGGCCCAAAAGCTTCGACCGGATGTGGTCCTCGTTCTCGGCGCGCAACTCTGGAACCACATCACGGAAGGTTACTCGAGCGGAGAAGCCGCCATACACGCCGACCGCCACGACCGCGAAGTGTGGCTAATTCCCCACGATGGCGGGTATGCCCGCGCAAGCTGGATTTACCACCCTTCCACGAACTACGAGACCGTGGACAGCGCGATCAGCGTCTTCGCCGAACTCCTCAGGCGCGCGTCGCTGGGCGCTCCCCATCCCGAGCAACTGACAGTCGTGGCCGACTATGGCGCCAAGATCGCACTCTCGCACCCTAAAGACGCTTGACCGAAGCTCCGCGCACCCGAGGCCCTGCAACTTAAATCCCTAGCGCACTCTTAATCATCGTAGTGGGCGGCGGCGGACCGGACCTCTTCTGCGAACTTGGCGCGCAGTGCAAGCGGTTCTCGGACCTCAACCCCGCTGCCGAACGCGAGCAACCACCATCGTAGCTGCTGATTGTCTTCGATGGTCGCAGTCACTTCGACGTGGCCGCCCTTCAGAGGCGTGAACATCTGATCCCTCGAGAGCGGGGTCTCCTTGAGATGTTCCGCCGCCGCCTCATCGAACCAAGCCACGAGTCGAATCATTCCGCCCGAATGGAAATTCGATGCAGTACCGACGTAGGAGCTGAAGTCGAATCCCGGTGGCTCCCGGTACTGCTCGGCCGTGACCTTAGTGCTGCTGAGGCGATGCACTGCGAGTTGGCGCACGTCCTCATAGTCGAACAAGGTGCAGACCAGATATTGGATCGGGCCGCGCACCAGCAATCCGAGAGGATGGATCTTCATCTCCTTGCACACCGCACTTCCCTTCGCCCGGTATCGCCCAATCAGACAGCACTTGCGTACCAGTGCGTGCTGAACATCCGACAGCACCTTTGCATCGATCTTCGGCGGCAACAGCGTCAAAGTCGATGGGACGACCGCTGTGCGCTTGTGCCAGTCCTTCCAACCTGATGACGCCAGCTCCCGATTCGCGACATCAAAAACCGGGGCAAGATCCTTGAGCGTCGACTGTGGCAGCAGACTCTTCAAGTGAGTTTTTGCGAGCAGTAGCGCAACGCTTTGCGACGCGGTGAGGCGTGGCATGAATTCGAAATTCGCATCTATCATCCAGCTCCAGCCATATGGCTTTCCGCTGTCATCCACCACGAGCGGAAAGCGACCCGAGAGCTCTTGCAGATCGCGCTCGATCGTCCGCCGGGACGTCTCGAAGCCGCTGTCCAGAAGGGTCGTTATCAATTCCGTAACTGTCACTTTTTGCGGCCAACGACGAATCGCCCGCAGCATGGCCCACTGGCGCACCAAGGTCTGACTCGTGTCCGCTTGCATATGCTGTCTCCCTCCCTGGGGCTTCAACGGGCAACTGCATATTGGCAGCTGACTGCGACATGAGGTGTCGCATGTATGTACACCATTGCCACATCCCTTGCACCAATGTTGGCGACCATGTCGACACCTGATACCAAGTCTGCCCCCACGCTCACCCCGTTCCCGTGGCTCGTCCGCAGCCGGAACATCACTGTTCTTTGGATGGTGCGCATGTTGGTGCGGCACAACGCACTCAGCGAGCTGTGGGAAGGCCGCGCGGCCAGTACGCGTAGCAGCGTATTCCAGCGTCTGCATCTACCCAATCCGGCAAGGCGAGACGATGTACAGCTCGATGAAATCTCCCGTCGCCTGACCCTGACCTTGGAGCGGATGGATCAACGTGCTCGCGAGTTCCGATTAGGGCGCGCCCTAGAAGCCAACTTGGCGGTGCTCGGACGTAAGTTCGGGCTGACAACAGCGGAAAGAACTGTTCTTGCTTTGGCGATTCTCATGCGCACAGACGAGGATCTATACGCTGTCGCACAAGTCGCGAAGACCCAGATTAACGTCGGCGACCAGATCGCGACGATCCTGGGGGCATCGGCGACCGTCATGGCAGAAGCCGTGTCGGATACAAGCACACTGCGCAGAACGGCAATGGTGGACGTTGGAAACGGAGGTCCTCCTAGTATGAACCTGCGTCTTGTACGGGCAGGCCTTCGCAAGCTCGCACTCACACGAATGTCAGCGATCGACGATCTATTCGCGGCATTCCTTCATACCTGCCCTCCGCCGACGCTTTCTCCTCAAGACTATGCGCATGTGTCGCCCGATTTTGGTTTCGTCGCCAACCTAATCCGCCAGGCTTTAGACAATAAGCGACGCGGCGTCAACGTGCTGCTCCATGGTCCGCCAGGAACGGGCAAGACCGAACTTGCCAGGACGATCGCCAAAGAAATCGACGCAGCCCTGTTCGAAGTGTCTTCGACTTTCGAGAATGGCAATCCTCTGGAACCGAAAGGCCGGTTGTCTGTTGCATCAACTGCGCAGTTTTTGCTTAGCGGCCGACGGGCGGTTCTCGTGTTCGATGAAGTGGATGCGATCTTCAACGATGGCAGCGCGTTCTTTGGGAAGCCCGCGACGGCCGAATCGGCGAAAGCATGGGTGAACAATCTATTGGAGAAAAATCAGGTTCCAACGATCTGGATCGCAAACGCGATCTGGAACATGGACCCGGCATTTCTTCGCCGCTTCGATCTGGTCATCAAGCTCGACACACCTCCGATGACACAGCGGCTGCGCCTGTTTGAACGCGAGTGCGGGACGTTTCTCGATGCCGCCGAGTTACGCCGTTTCGCACATGTCGATACGGTGACGCCTGCGATCATTACGCGGGCAGCAAGTGTCGTCCGGCGCGTCAACGATGTTAGTCGCCCCCAGTACGCGATTCTTGAGGCAATCCTCGACGGTACTCTGCGAGCACAGGGCCACCCAACCGTGCGCCGGTCATGTCGCGGTGCGCCTCCTTCTGGCTACGACATCACCTTGTGCAATGCCAGCGAAGATCTCGGTTTGTTGGCCGAGGGACTGGCGCGAACTGGGGCAGGCCGTATTTGTCTGTATGGTCCCCCTGGTACGGGAAAGACCGCGTTCGGCTATTGGCTTGCAAGCGAGCTCGATAAGCCGCTGATTCTCAAACGCACGTCCGACCTGCAGAGCCCTTACATTGGGGTCATGGAGCGCAACCTAGCGAAGGCGTTCGAACAGGCCGCGCAAGATAAAGCGGTGCTGCAAATCGACGAGGTTGATAGCTTTCTCCAGGATAGGCGCGGAGCCCGTCACCCCTGGGAAGTGAGTCAGGTCAACGAGTTCCTGACACAGCTGGAATCGTTCGAAGGCATCTTCTTAGCCTCGACCAACTTGATGGATGGTCTTGATCTGGCCGCGTCGCGCCGTTTCGACTACAAGATCCGAATTGACTACCTGACGCACGAGCAGGCGTGGCGAATCTTCTGTCGTCATCTGGAAGAGTGGGAACTATCAATCCCGTTAGGTTCCGGATGTCGGCAAGAACTGGCGGGGATGACCACGCTGACACTTGGCGATTTTGCTGTCGTCGCACGCCGCCGTGCCATTACCGCTTTCGGAGATGCGAAAGACGTCATCGCGGCGTTGCGTGCCGAAGTCGCGCTTAAAGACGGAGGGCGTCGAAAGATCGGGTTCGTTTGATCGAAAGCGATCCATCGGTTGATTTATCACCAATCGAGTCGGCCCCCGACGGGGCAAGTGGCAAATCGATCGAACCGCCCGAAAGCTGCCGTTCGCCACTGGCCACTTCGGGTCGAAACAAGCCGGTCAACACAAGTACGTCTGTACATGTTCGACTGGCCGATGAAGCGACGAAGCCCAGCGGCCGAACGTGGCCTTGCGCGACCTATCACTTCTTGGCGGTTTCGCACGTTGTATTCGTTGAGCAAACAATCGTCATGTGACGAGCGATCAAACCGACCGTGTGTTTCGTAATCCAGCGTCGCGATCGCATCGATGCACTAGAATGGTGCAATGTCGCATGACGCTCCGAACCTCGATGCGCTCGTCACGCCGGTCGCATGGGCCGATGGGGAGGGTCGCGTGACTGGCTGCAACGTGGCGTTTGCGCGCTGGCTCGGTGTCAGTGCGCGGCGTCTGGAAGACTATCCGATCGCGGATCTCGATGCCGAGAACGGGCGACTTGCGGCGTTAGTATCGCGCTTGCCGTCCAACGACGAACCGTTGCGCGTGCGTCGCATGCGCCTGCGTGCGCCGAATGGCGCGGAACGCTTCGCCGATCTGCTGCTTGCACGTACGGAAAATGGCGTGCGCATCGAGGCGTATCCTGCCGATGAATTTCCCGGCGCCGACCCAGCCAGTGCATTGCCGACGGCTCTGCATGCGGCGCTGAAAGGCCTCGCCCATGAGATCCGCAATCCGCTTGCCGGCATGAAAGGCGCGGCGCAATTGCTCTCGCGGCGCGCGTCGGCGCGGCACGACAACGACGACGAACGCGAGCTGATCGCGGTGATCGGCGACGAAGTCGACCGCCTCACCGCATTGCTCGAGAGGCTGGTGAATCCTGCGCCGACACATGCGCACGAGCCGCTCAATATCCACGCCGTGCTCGAGCGCGTGCGCACGCTCGCCGACGCAGACGCGGGCTGGGCAATCAAGCTGGAACGCGATTACGATCCGAGCCTGCCGAATATCTCAGGCGATGCCGATCGGCTCACGCAGGCGTTGTGGAACCTGCTGCGCAATGCACTCGAATCCGGCGCGAACACGGTGACATTGCGCACGCGCGCCGAACACGGCGTGCTGATCGGCGAGGTCGCGCATCGGCTGATGCTGCGCGTCGAAATCGCCGACAATGGTCGCGGCGTACCAGATGATTTGACCGAACGCATTTTCCTGCCGCTGGTGTCGGGTCGCGCGGAAGGCTCCGGGCTCGGCCTGCCGCTCACCCAGCAGATTGCACGCGAACACGGCGGCGCATTGAGCTATCGATCGCGCCCGGGCCACACGGTGTTCACACTATTGTTGCCCGCGCAGGAGGCAGACGATGCGACCGCATGATCCGCGTAAGCAGACACGTATCTGGGTCGTCGACGACGACCGCAGCGTGCGTTTCGTGCTTGCCGAGGCGCTGCGCGACGCAGACTTCTCAGTTCAGGCATTCGATGGCGCAATCGCCGCGCTCGCTGCGCTCGACAGCGAACCGATGCCGCAACTGGTGTTCACCGACATCCGCATGCCGGGCATGGATGGTCTCGCGTTTCTGGATGCGCTCAAGACGCGCAATCCCGAATTGCCGGTGATTGTGATGTCGGCGTGGACCGATATCGCCTCGACGGCCGGCGCGTTTCGCGGTGGCGCGCATGAATTTCTGTCGAAGCCATTCGATCTGGATGCTGCGGTTGCGCTGGTGAAACGCGCGCTGCCGAGTGCGGCGACGAGCAACGATCCATCCGCATCGGCAAGTGCGGACGCGCAGCCAATAACTGGCGACGACAACGCGCTACTCGGCGACGCACCCGCGATGCGCGAACTGTTCCGCGCGATCGGCCGGCTCGCGCAAGCACCGTTGTCGGTTTTGATCACCGGCGAAACGGGGACTGGCAAAGAGCTCGTCGCGCGCGCATTGCATCGGGAATCGCCGCGCACGAACAAACCGTTCGTCGCGCTCAACACTGCCGCGATTCCGGCCGACCTGCTCGAATCCGAATTGTTCGGCCACGAGGCCGGCGCGTTTACCGGTGCCACGCGTCGGCATATCGGGCGCTTCGAACAGGCCAATGGCGGCTTCCTGTTTCTCGATGAAATCGGCGACATGCCCGCGTCCTTGCAGACGCGCTTGTTGCGCGTGCTTGCCGAAGGCGAATTCTTCCGGGTGGGCGGTCGTGAGCTGATCCGGGTCGATGTGCGCGTGATCGCGGCAACCCACCAGCAGCTCGAAACCCTGGTTGCGGATCGAAGGTTCCGCGCCGATCTGCTGCATCGCCTGGATGTGGTGCGATTGCAATTGCCGCCATTGCGCGAACGCAGTGGCGATGTCGCTACTCTCGCAGCACGTTTCCTCACAACCGCAGCGTCGCGCTTCAAGGCGCCGCGCAAGAAATTATCCGCCAATGCATTGCGCCTGCTCGAAGCCCACGCATGGCCTGGCAATGTGCGCGAACTCGAAAACCTGTGCTGGCGGCTCGCCGCGCTCGCGCCCGGCCAAAGCATCCGCACCAGTGATGTGCGCGCATCACTGCGTGCGTCGCCGCGCCCGATCGGCCATGCAGGCAACGACGACTGGACGCAGCGGTTGACCGCATGGACGCGCGCCGCGCTCGCATCCGGCGGAACCGACGTGCAC
>JBBRQI010000006.1:0-123083 GCA_038226665.1 Lysobacterales bacterium
GTATGTGGCTGGCAGGAAGAACGTCGGCAACATCATCGTTCGCGTCGTCGCGCAGAATCGCGGGCGCGACATGTCGGCACTGTTCATCAGTTGCCGCGACCTGTTCCTCGATGACCGCTACGGTCTGGTCTGCAGGCTGCACAGTAAGAAGACACCGCATCTGGCGGCCGGCAGAGGTGGCGTGTTCAAGCGGCACATGTTCGAGAACCTGCTGAACAGTCCCGGCTATACCGCGAACGTCATGGACATGTTCCATGACAAACCGTGGATCGGTATCGCCGCGCCGCCGGTGATCCAGATCTCGTTCGGAACGATGGGGCATATCTGGGCGGGCAATCGCGCGAAGACCGAGGAACTGGTCGGGCTGCTGAAGCTCAACGTTCACCTCGATCGGGATACGCCGATCGGCACGTTCGGCAGCATGTTCTGGTTCCGTCCCAAGGCGCTGCGCAAGCTGTTTGAGCACCCGTGGAAGTGGACTGACTTCGAGCCCGAGCCGTACCCGCTCAATGGCACTCTTGGACATGCGATTGAACGTCTGATTTGCTATGCCGCTCAGGATGCGCACTTCACAACTCAACAGATACTCTGTACCCATCTCGCCAACTGGAATTTCTCTGTTCTGGAGTACAAGCTTCAGAAACTCTCTGCCGCCCTGCCAAACGGCGATTTTTGCCATCAGGCCGACATGCAAAAACGGGCACCCTTGCTTAGGGCAGCCGTTGGGGACTTCACCATGGCCATTGGACGCTCGGTCAACCACCGCTCCTCGTTTGTCGCCTGGCTTTTGCGTCCTGTCTATCGCGCCATCAGGAAGCTGTGGCGGAGCATCGTCTGACGAAGGGTCACATGGCCGATGAACTATGCAGGTTCAACGACGATATCGCTTTCTCAAAATGATGCATGACGATTCGACAGAGCCGAACATTGACGATTTGGCCGGTACGAAAGCTGCGGCATTTGCCAGCAACGCTGCTAAACGCCAAGTTTAAACGCCCACAGCACTAGCGGCCGACAGCATCCGCCTACATCCCGATCAAGCGTATGTCGAACGACCTTCGCGCCTGCCAAACTGGATGTAATGCAGGTACGGATCCATGCCGGTCGCCGCGACTTCAGGATAGGCTTGCAGATATGCTGGCGCGTTGAATGGCACTGGGTTGATATGCGCGGGCATTCCCGTCAAATCGTGGTAACAGACGCAGCCTTCGGCAAAGAAATGACAGACCAGCGCCTTACGGCTGACGTGTTCTGGATTTTTGAGCTTGCTGCCGCCGTGCAGCAGGTTGGCGTGCCATAGCAGGACATCACCCTTGTTCGGCGTGAAATATTTCGTCTCGAGGGAATGATCGGAAATCTTCTTCTGTACGGCGGGTTCGTAAGTGCCGTGATACGCGCTGTAAGTCAGGTCGTAGGGCATACCCAGATCATCGGGCAGAAGATAAGGGAGTTTGTGGCTGCCAGGGTGGTACACGAGCGGACCAGAATCCGGATGAATATCTTCGAACGCTATCCAGTTGGCGACAAGGTATCCCTGCGGATATGTCGACATGTGAATGGAATCCGAGTGCTGCAACTGCTCGCTGCTCTTGTGTCCGATGATGGTCTGGAAGGGAATCGCGCGAACGCCAAGCAGCAGATTGACGACTTCGCGCATCCTTACGTCCATCAGAAGCTTGTTGATCGGCTCCAGACTCATGTGCGGATTGAGCACACGGCCATGCACCGTGTCGCCTTCAAATAGAGGCTCGTGGGGCGGCTTCACCTTCCCCGACTTGATTCCCTGTTCGTAGGAATTCCAAGCCTGATCCAGTTCCTCGTCGCCGAAGAAGCGATCCAGAATCACGTATCCGCTTTTTTCCCACTGCCTACAAAGGCTGGCCTCATATTCGCTGATTTCGCCAAGACTCAAGCGGCGATCGATCTGCTCGGCAGCATCTGGTCGGTCAAGCCAAGGCTTGGGACCCTTTGCTGGAAAACTTCTGCTGCGAAACTCCTGGCCCCTGAGTTCAACAGCCTGTTCGGGCACGACGGACGCATCGTAGAAGCGCCCGGAAACCTGTTTCTTCGATGAGAAAATAGCCATGTTACCAATCCTGATTGCAATGCATCCAAGCCGAAGCGGTCAAGCGTTCGATCACGCGACGCACGCAAATATCCTCCCACCGCAAAGGCGATTTTATCAGGCCTCCGACCTTGGTCAAGCGTCGCCAGCCGCGACCGTTCGCATCGCCGATGCAGGATCAATGATGCGACAAGTCGACGACCGGCGTGTAAGTACCGTCCGCCGCGACCACGACTCCCCATACATGGGGTGAAGCGCACGCCTGGGGAACCGTGAAAGTCGCATTGAAGCCGTAGCGATCCGAATCTGTATGTAGGACGGCTGCCACGTCGGGACGATGCTCCACGGGTTCGGCTACACCCAGATACTTATTGCAGTCGAAAAACAGCACCTTGACTTGGCGGCGGCTGATCGTCGTGTCTCCGGTCCAGCCGGCGATCTGGACGGATCCGGCCGACCAGTACAAACCGTTGAAGTAACCACGCAGGGTGTCATCCTTCTGTAGTCCGGCAGTCAGTGCCGCCGCGTCGGCATTCGATTGGTCTGAATTGATGGTCGAAAGAATTTTCGATGCGAGTGGCGCGGATCTGCTTGTCGCGTGCCTGCTCTGGATGTCCCGGACATAGGTGAAGATGCCGACAACCAGCATCGATCCGAGAAAGATGGCGCATACAGTGACTCTTACCGGTCTGGCGGAACGGTCGACGACGGATTTGAGAATCCGATACATTTTCAGATCGATTTTTCCGAAAACGATGGATACCGCAATTGGAATGCCTATGGCAGCAAACCACAGTTGCATCAGGGGCACGGACTTGGGCATTGCAATGCACAAGGCCATGATCACCGGCACGTGGCATAGATAAAGTGCGTAACTCCAGTCTCCCAAGGCAACCAGCGCGCGGTTCGGGAACCGCGACCCCGTGATGCCGGCTTGGGCAGCCGATGCGACCAGCAGGATGCATCCGCAAGACATCGCTCCAGCTCCCAACGCGACGTGGATCCCGACGAGCGCTTCACTGGCGACCAGAAGCGCGATAGCGAGCAAGGGTGTGCCCGGGCCTATCCATCGCTTCTGGATTGCGAACGGAACTAGCAACCCACCAGCGAACGCAGCAGTGGGCAGCGCGAATGGCAGGTTGAGCAACAAAGGAAACTGACCTTGTTGCAGATCTGGTTTCAGAACTATCAGGATCGGTATCAGCGCGAGCCACACAGCGGCGATCAACGGCAGCCGTCGCCGCAACCCAGTCGCTATGACTCCGAATACGATGAGATAAAATGTCAACTCGAATGGCAGTGTCCATTCGACCCCCAGAACATAATCGCGGGTCGCTCCGGGAACCAGCAGAAGCGCAAGCGGGTCTGGATTCACGGGTGTTCCGAACGCCCGGCTTATCATCACGTACGTCAACAGGCACAGCCAGTAAATCGGATATATCCGCACCAGCCTATGAGCCAGGAAGCGATACGGAGGCGTGCTGACCGCCAGCTGCGCCATGAGATATCCGGATATCGCGAAAAATAGGGTTACTCCGAAACCTCCGCCGCGTCCGAAGATTCCCCACAGCATCTGATCGCCGCGAGCCTGGCCGGCGTAATAGGAAGCGTGACAAACAACCACGCTCAACGCCGCGATCGCCCGCAGGTATTGCAATGGATAGTTCGTCGACGCGTTACCGCGTACCGTTCCTGATTCCGCGACTACGGGCGTCGGAGCGATACTCTCTGCGGCCTCACTATTCATGGAGAAGTGCCTTCCAGCGAGGCATCTGAGGATTTCCGGTTCGCGCGCATCTCGACATCCGCCGTTGTGATCCTCGCGCGGCATCGAGGCTCCGGAAGGCGTGTTTTCTCCAATCCGCACCAATCAGCGACGAGTATTGCCCCATAGATGAGATCAAAATTTCTGCTGGAGGCATTCAAGTGCTCATGCCGTCGCGGTTCGTGACGGTACATATGACTGGGCGATTATACGGGCCATTTATGGGCACCAGTTAAGCGCCTCGGCGCACGTTCGACGCGCAAATTCGACTCATTTGACGGAGCGGTCATGCTGCTGCCGGATTGTGCGAAGCGTAGCAGCCGCTCTGTAACCGGGCGCGGCATTGTAGCAGTCGCTCGCCGGAGCGATGAACTTTCGAACGGTGCCTCGGTACGATGTCATGCTCGAAGCAGGAAGCGTTAGCGATTGCCCAGTTACTTTGCAAGCTATTGCCGTGAACATTGTGCGCAGCGGAACCGAGACAGTCGCTTATTCACATACTGGGACTGGAGATATTGCGCGATCAGGTGGACGTAGCGTTCGAACATGCCGTAACGGCTGGCGGGCATTCATCTCGCCGTAGACTTCAGAATCGCTGCCTCGCATGAACCGCGCCGACATGCATCGGTGTTGCTGATTAACGGTGCCAGCAGCTTGAATAACCGAGTCGACTGCGAATTTGACCTTCAACCACGCGCCCCAGATAGATCGGTTGAGTCCCCTGCCGATCCGTCGCCGGATTATCGTCATTGGTCGCGTTTCCTGAATGACGCAAGCATCTTCCTCAGTGGCGCGGTGACTCTCCAGCTTCTGGATCGCAGCATCACTTCCAGGTCCCGACCCAGTCTTTCCGATGACTGCCTGTTGTTCTCCACGCTGGAACGAAGTTCAGTGACCTCGCCACCCAGATCCCTAAGGCGCTCCTCGCGCGCTTCGATTTCACTTGCGAGCGTGGCGATCGAGATGTCCCTTTCCGCAATCTTGTGCCGAGTCTCGTCGAGGGTCGCGGTTACTTCGGCCAAGCAGCGTCCCTGCTCGGAAATTTCCATTGCCAGGTGCTGCGCATGGGAACTCGCCTGCGTCCTCTCGTCGGAGAGAGAAGCGGCCAGTGCCGCCAACTCCCTTTGTCGGGATATGTCCTGTTCATGCGCGCGACGCAGCAACTCGTCCCGGTCCGCGACCATTCCTTGTAGTCCTAACGTGCGCGTCCGGTAGGCGATCAACGACGCCAAGCTATTGAACAGACGCAGGACCTGCGCGCCATCGGGCGTGCCTTCGACCTGCGCGAGGAAACGCACGCTGTCCGGTAACTCGGCTCCCACCAGCAGCACGCCGAGCCCGTGGGAGTGAAGGAATTCGAAGGAGGGATAGCGCCCCCTGACCTCGGCCCAGAACTTCCATACTCCGAACCCGCGATCGCGCACCATCGTGTCATGGAAGAGCACCACGCCTCGCGACGATAGTTTCGGCAGCCAGGTTTCGAAATCATGCCGCACGGCCTCATAGGTATGGAGTCCGTCGATATGAAGCAGGTCGACAGATCCGTCCGCGAAGTTCGGCAACGCGTCGTCGAATGTCATTCGCAACAACTGCGAAAAACCGGAATAACGATCTCCATGATAGGAGTCGAGAGCCTCGAACACGGAGTCATCATAGGATCCGGCATGTTCGTCGCCCTGCCATGTGTCCACAGCAAAACACTTGGACTCGATCCCGTTTTCCTTGATCGCCTGGCAAAAACCGAGATAGGAGGTGCCATGGTGAGAGCCTAGTTCGACGAAAACCCTGGGCTTGATTTCCTCTACGACCCACCCCGCGAACGGGATGTGACCGATCCATGCGCTCGGAGGCAGATGCAACGGCTCCATGAAGGCGCTTTTATTGAGTTTGAAACCGATCATGGGATCCTCGACTGCATCTTCAGCACCAGGTTCATGAGCATCTGTTCCATCTTCCGTCGAAACGACGCAGGCCGCGCGCGGAAGACACCCACGGTATCGCCCCAATCGCGGCTGTCCGGATCCGGGTGCGGCTCCCAGTCCGTGCCGACCTCGATCAAATCGCAATTGCCCAGCTTTGCTAGAGCGCGGTAGCCGTCGGGATAGAAGCGCCAGCAATCCTGCGGGTACCGATGTTCCGGACCCCGCGAGGGTGCGATCAAAAAAATCATCCCGGACGGCCGGAGGATCCGCACCATTTCCATCCACGTCATCCAGAAGTATTCGACGTGCTCGAAAGCCTGCCCGGAAACGACCAGATCGACCGAGGCAGAAGGAAACGGCAATCGGTATGGAGATCGCAGGACGATATCAACTCCGGGGCCTGCTTCGAGATCGACGCCCTGATAGTTCCAGGCTTTGTTGCCAAAAAGTTCCCGATAGGATCCGTTGACATCGTAAGAGCCGATGTCAACAACGCGAAGCGCGCGCGAGGGGTCTAGATGGCGCGCGATCAGTTCCCGCATGTGTTCGAACGAACTCAGGTGCACTGGAGGTTCCCGGCGAAAAGATTACTTCTTGACCAAGAATCCCTTGGGATTCCAGGTGATGACGAAGGATTCCTTGGAACGATCAATCTCGAAGTCCTGTCGCGAACGGACGAACTCTTCGATCGCCTCGTACGGTCCCGGATCGGGGCCGAGATCCAGGCCGTGGCGACAGATGCTGTCTTCCACGATGAAGTATTCGCCTGACTTGAGCAACGGCGCATAGGCGACAAGGACATTCAGCGTGTTTTCATACGTGTGTGAACTGTCCTCGATGATGAGTATGCGGTCGTCCGTCCTCACCAGCGAGCGGACCTGCTCCAGTGCCCGGCACGCATCCGCTTCAATGAGTGTGATCCTCGCATGGTCTTTCACCAGTTGATGGATCCTGCTGTGGTCGATATCGATCCCTATGATTCTTCCCTCGCCCAACAAGTCCTGAAGGTGGGCGAGCGCGAGGGTGCTGCCTCCGGAATTGTTTCCGATCTCGATGATCAGAGTAGGCTTGCAGCTATAGATCAGCTCTTGATACACCCAGAAATCGCATGGATTCTTGAGCGCTGGAATTCCGAAATACGTCGTCGAATTGACGATCCTGCCCTGCATGATCGCGAGGATCTCTCCTAGCGGCGTCTCGGTACTCTCTTCCAGGTATTTCATCGATATATCCTGTAAAAATCAGATGACGGTAATGCTCGCTTCCTTGAACGGGATGCTCACGAGGCCGTGTCTTTCACGCGACGACAAGACCTTGAGGATTGCCGCGTCGTGCAGCCAGTGATGATGGACATGGCTCAGCGGCGTTCCATCCGCGATCGAGACCGTCATCGAGTAGTCTCCGCTTGGCAGCATGGGCAATGCAAAAACGAAACGAGCGATGAGATTTTGTCCAGCCTCCGCCACGGGAACCGCCGATTCCCCATAGGTATGCTCCCCGAAGAGGCTTTGTCCGGAACGATCCTTGACGATGAAGCCGATAATCGGGCTGGCAATCTGGGCCTTGGCGACGGCGGAGATCGTCAATTCGAGCATCTCCCCACCAAAGAAACTCGCAGCAGGTTGTCCCTTGTCGTTGGCAATCCGGATTGATACCAGTTGGGCGTTCTGGGTCTTCCAGCCTTCGGCGTTTGCGATGTCCTCGAAGAAAGATGCTTGTACTTCCGGGACTATCTGCTGCGGCGCCTTGATGTCGGAAGCGATGGCGCGGGGCGCGGGAATGCCTTCGAAGCGCAGGTCGTCGCCTGCGATAATTTCCATGCAATCCTGCGTGTAAGCGTTGATGCTGGTCTTGGCGGTTGATTGCATGCGCAACTCGCCCTTGTCGATCCAGATGCACGATTGGCACAGAGCCAGCACACTCGCCGCATCGTGACTGACGAAAATCAGTGTTCCAGTCTCAATGAACTTCCTGAGGAATCTCTTGCACTTCTGCGTGAAGACCGTATCACCGACCGACAGCGCCTCGTCGATCACAAGAATATCCGCGTCGGCATGGACAATCACTGCGAATGCCAGCCGTACGTACATACCGCTCGAGTAAGTCTTGATTGGTTGTTCGATGAAGTCGCCGATGTCGGCGAACGCGACGATTTTTTCATAGCGCGCGTCGATCATCTCCGGGCTGAGTCCCAGCACCGCACAGCTCATGTAGATGTTTTCGCGACCGGTGAACTCCGGATTGAAACCGCTCCCCAGTTCAAGGAGGGCCGCCACGCGTCCGTTGACTTCGACCGCACCGGAAGTCGGCGTCAAGGTTCCGCAGATGATCTGCAGCAACGTCGATTTTCCGGACCCGTTTCGACCGATCACTCCCAGAGTTTCGCCTTTACGAATATCGAAACTGATGTTTCGAAGAGCCCAGAATTCACGGAAATAGGATTTTTTCATCCGACCGAACATTCCCTGCACGCGGGGCAAGACCGACTGCTTGAGTCGATCCTCCGGCTTGGAATAGATCTGGAAGCACTTCGAGACATTTCGCACGCTTACAGCGACCGCATCGCCTAGGCCGTCATCGTTCAAAGGCAACGCTTCCCCGGGCGAACTAGACGACATCGGCAAATCCCCTGCGGGCAAGTTGAAACCATCTGAAGCCAAATGCTGCCGCGAGCAAGGCTACAACCATATACGATGCAAGTCCCCACCAGTCCGGAGGCCTTCCGTAAAATAGGACTGCGCGCGATTGCTCGATGATAAATGTCAGGGGATTCAAGTACAGCCACTTCCGATAAGCTTCGGGAAGAGCAGAAATCGGATAGAACACGGGTGACATGAACATCAATATCGTCGTGAAGATGCCGGTGACCTGCGCAATGTCACGGACAAAAACACCCGTGGCAGCAAGAAACCAAGCAAACCCCATGGTCATGGGAAGCAAGGGCAATAACACGAAAGGCAGCCAGACAGCTGTGTATGGCAACCCTCCGCCGAAAAGGAGCTGCGCCGCCAGCAGGATCACCAAGCCGACCAGTGCATGAAACATCGAGGATCCGAGCACGATCCACGGCAGTATCTCCAGCGGAAACACGACCTTCTTGACGTAGCTGGCGTTACCCAGGATCAGGCTTGGGGCCTTGTTGATTCCCTCTGCCAGCAGTCCATGCACGATCACGCCAAGGAACATGATCATTGCGAACTGGGCACGGGAGGTGGGCTCGCTGGCACCCCAACGCGTCTTGAACACGACTGAAAAAACGAATGTGTAGACCAGAAGCATCAACACCGGGTTCAAGAAAGACCACGCAAGCCCCATCAGCGAGCCACGATAACGCCCGAGGACTTCGCGACGCGTCATCTGGACGATCAGCTGCCGGTTGCGCAGCAGGCTCGCGATCATTTCGCCCAACCCGACGCGAACCAGTCGATGAGGATTCATCGAACCTTAGATCCGCTTGCTGGAACCGATCGGTTGGACGGAATCATACGAGGGCTGCCACCTCGACTCGTCAAATGCGATTTAACGCGGCTCACAACCATTCGAACAGGGCCAGCATCAGTGCCGATCGACTGATGCGCAAGGCACGCATCCAGCAATATGACAGAATCAGCTTCCACCATGTCATCGAATCGAAAGGGCTGCGGTTCCCTTCGCATTGGAGGGGTTTCTAGGGGGTGCCATGGAAATCTCTGTTGGATCCGCACTGGGCAGACCCTTCATTCTAACAGGAGCCCCACTCCAAGACGCATCTCGCAGCATGTGCACTGGCTCAAAGAGCCAAGTATAGGCGCGCCCTAGGTTGGACTTGCCTGAGGATCGATTTTGATCCGCGTGTTGCGTTCGCATCAAGGCATACGCGCCCTTGCCGCGATCAAGGCCAGATCGCACTTCAGGGCGCTGCTTGATTGATGAAGCGGCAAGCACTCAGGATCAGGGCGGGTAAATCGTTTTGCGTGCGTCAGATACGGTCAAGCGATCCGATCGTCTACCTGAGCGTTGAAAACCGCGAATCTACGCCGTGGCTAACTCTAGCGGCCGAATTCCGGCATACAGCGGCCCAAATGCCGTCAATCTAGGACGAAAGCGGGCGACGGCAGCCGACGAGGATGGCCGCCGCCGCCCGCCGGGTCGACCGGACTAATGCGTTTGCTTCACTTCAAACAGGTGGGTCAAACGATCCTTTGCATGCAGTTTTTCGCGCTTCATCTGCGCGAGCGTGGTGTCGTCAAGCGGCAGGACGCCGAGTTCGGCGTCGAGTACCTGCTTGTCCAACTCTCGATGTCGATGGTAGAGCTGGCGGAATTCGATGTCGGATTTCAGCAGTGCGTCCAGCTCATCACGCGATTGGCTTTCAAACATGGCGCTTGACCTCCTATGCGTCGGAAAATCATCAGATAGACATGCGAACGCCCCGATCGTTGCCGATGCGGGGCGCTGAGTCTGTCGAACTTGGCGTTTGCGAACCCGGTGTTGTTTGCGGGATCGAATCCCTGGAACCTGAGGCGCGAATCTGGAGGCTCCAGATCGCGCGCTGCTCCGGAAAATCGACTGCACTCATGGGCCAGATCCTTTCCTCCATGCGTTGGGTCACGCATGGGAATATGAAACTACTCCTGCAAATCGGGCGCCGCAAGTGACACGGCAAGCCATTGAATGCATGGAGATCACGATCTCAACCATGGCGATACCTGCGACTCGGCACGTCCGCTGGCATAAGCTGCGCAATGAACGTAACTTGCTGATATATCTCCTAATTTTTGTTGCGCAGTACAATCACTTCGACCCTCCGATTGCGCTCACGCCCTTGCGGGGTGGCGTTCGGCGCCATGGGCTGCTCGCCGCCAAGACCAACCGCTTGCACCCGACTGGCCGGAATTCCGACGGCACGCAACTCATCCTTGATTGCATCGGCACGCTGCTGTGAGAGGCTCAGGTTCGCCTGTGGATTACCTTGGTTGTCGGTATGGCCTTCAACACGGAGCCTTGCGCCAGAATTGGCTTGCACGAACGCCACAATGGCCTTGATCCGCGCCTTGGTCGGCGCGTCCGTGCGCAAGCTGGCCTTTCCGGGCACGAAGGATGCACCAGACAGGACCATCGATGGCCCACGCGGCTCGCGCGCTGGCGCTGGCGGGGGCTTCGGCGGCGCCGCACCGGTCGCCAGGCCCGCTGCCAACGCGGCTTCCTGTTGCGCGAGCACGGCCTCTTTCGCACGTGCCTCGGCCAACGCATGCGCCTGGTCGGATTCATTGCTGGCGATGCCCGCCGCCTGCTCGTTCTGCGCCTGCTGCTCGGCCTGCGCGCGTTGGGCTTCCTCGTCGCGTGCCGTGTTCTGCAATCGCAGGCGCTCGGCTTCCTGCCGCGCCTGGTCGGCGTCGCGGCGGCTGGCTTCGAGCAGGATGCGGTCATGTTCTCGATCGAGTTGTTCAAGCTGCCGTTCGGCCAGATCTGCCTGAGCCGCGAACTGCGCCGCAGCGACCCGGCGTTCGGCGGTGTACAACGCCTGTGCGCGATCCCGCGAATGCGGCGCGGTCTGCGCGAGCTCGGCAATGGCTTGATGCGCCTTGAACCGATCGACAGCACCAAGCGAACCGAGCGACGGATCGGCTTCAAGCTGGGCAAGTTGACCCGACACGCGTTGCAATTCCGGATCCTTCGGTTCGCCTGCGGCAAAAACCGGCGCCGTCATCAGCGCCGCAAACAGGGCTGCACAAATCTGAAGTCGATTCATTTCAGCGGCTCCTGCTCAAGCAGGCGTCGACGCAGGTTCGTGTTGTCCTCGGTCTTGGCAGCAACTGCGGATTGCGCAGCGAGCGCGCGACCCTTGGCGCGGGCGAGATCGGCATCGGCCTGGGCCGCTGCGGCGAGCTGGCGTGCCCGATCGAAGTCGTCCTTGGCCATCGCGACCTGGGCTGCGTCCACGTCGTTGTGCGCCGCAGCGAGTTCGTCGGCCGCATAACGCTGGCCATCGGGCGTTGAGGCGATCGTGATCGCCGCATCGGCGGCGCCGATTTCGGCGGTCGGCGGCGGCAAGCTGGCGCAGCCCGTCAGTACAACGAGCAAGACGACTGCTGTCGCGGTACGATGGATTTTTCGTCGCGATGGTGTCATAAGAATTCCACGGGGACGGTGGCCGTCGCGGCTATTGTCCGAAGCTACCCGCGCGCTTGCAACGACCGCGCCCACCGTACTGGGGAACGACAAGATGGACATCGAATACTTCCTGAAGCTGATGGCCGAGAAAAACGCCTCGGATCTGTTCCTGACGACCGGCGCGCCGGTGAACATGAAGGTCGAGGGCAAACTGTACGCCCTTGGCAACACCGGATTGCCGCCGGGCCTGGTCAAGAAGATCGCATATTCGCTGATGGACGAAACCCAGGTGCCGGTCTTCGAGCGGGATCTCGAGATGAACATGGCGATCTCCGTCACCGACGCCGGCCGCTTCCGGGTGAACGTTTTCAAGCAGCGCGGCGAGATCGGCATGGTGATCCGCGCGATCAAGAGCGACATCCCGAGCATCGAGGACCTCAAGCTTCCAACGATCCTCAAGGACATCGTGCTCGAGCCGCGTGGCCTCGTCCTGCTAGTCGGCTCCACTGGTTCGGGAAAGTCGACGACCCTGGCCTCGATGATCGATCATCGCAACAGCAACGTCACCGGCCACATCCTCACCATCGAGGATCCGATCGAATTCCTGCACCGGCACAAAAAGTCCATCGTCAACCAGCGCGAGGTCGGTCTCGACACCCACGCCTTTCACAACGCGCTCAAGAACGCGATGCGCGAGGCGCCCGACCTGATCCTGATCGGCGAAATCCTCGATGCGACCACCATGGAGGCGGCGATCGCCTTCGCCGAAACCGGCCACCTGTGCCTGGCGACATTGCACTCGAACAACGCCGACCAGACCCTCGAGCGCATCCTCAACTTCTTCCCGGAATCGGCGCACAAGAACATCCTGATGAACCTCGCGCTGAACCTGAAGGCGGTGATTTCGCAGCGCCTGGTGATCGGCATGGACGGCAAGCGCATCCCCGCCAGCGAGATCCTGATCAACACGCCGATGATCCGCGACCTGATCCGCCGCGGCGAAGTCCACGAGGTCAAGCAGGCGATGGAAGAGTCCCTGCAGGAAGGCATGCACAGCTTCGACCAGTCGTTGTACAAGATGTACAAGGAAGGCCGCGCCGAACTCGAGGAAGTGCTGCGCAAGGCCGACTCGCGCGACGGGCTCGCATTGAAGATCAGGCTCTCGGAAGGCGCATCCGGGGAACACGATCCGTACGCGGAAGTGTTCGATGGAAACGCCAACGTGACCCAGGGCGGCGCGTACTAGCGCCGCCATGACAACCTAGGACGCGGTCGGGACGTCCGGTTGATTTTCCGGGCGCGCCGCGTCGAACGCCGGCATCGCCATGCAGCTTTCGTAGATGCGACGAATGGTCGGATAGGGCTCAAGGTCGACGCTGAACCGGCGCGCGTTGTAGACCTGCGGCACCAAACAGCAATCCGCAAGTCCGGGCGTTTCGCCGTCGCAGAACGTGCCGGTGGAAAGATGCTCCGAAAGCATCTCCTCGACCGCGCCGAAACCTTCGCGGATCCAGTGCCGCACCCATTCGTCGCGCTCTGGCGACGGCACGTTCCAGACGTTCTCGAAATGCTGCAGCACGCGCAGGTTGTTGAGCGGATGCACGTCGCAGGCGATCGCTTGCGCAATGGCGCGCGCACGTGCGCGATCACGGGCGGTGGCTGGCAACAGCGGAGGATCCGGCCAGGTTTCGTCGAGGTATTCGATGATCGCCATCGATTGTCGGAAGGTGCGATGGCCATGCATTAGCGCAGGCACCAGCGACTGCGGGTGGATCGCGCGGTATTCCGGCATGTGGTGCTGGCCGCCGGCTTCGAGCAGGTGCACGGGCACGATCTCGTAATGCAGGTGCTTGAGATTCAACGCGATGCGCACGCGATAGGCCGCGCTCGAACGCCAGTAGCTGTAGAGCTTCAGCTTGTCGTGGATCATCGCGCCCCCGGTGGGCATCCTGCGCCCAGCCCACGCAGGCTAGCCTTTGTAGTCGCGGATGAAAAGCACCCGGAGCCCCGACCCGACGCACGGCCATCGGCGCGCCGCTGAACGGGCCGACATCAATCGGCGTGGCGTATGGATTGCTCGATCGCGCCGAATACACTGCGGCCCGCATGGTCGAGCATTTCGATTCGCACGACATCGCCGAACGCCATGAACGGCGTGATCGGCGCGCCGGTTTCCAGCGTTTCGACAGTGCGCTTTTCGGCGAAGCACGACGCCCCCAGCGATGTGTTCTCGTTCGCCACGGTGCCCGAGCCGACGATGGTGCCGGCACTCAGCGGCCGCGTCTTCGCCGCGTGTGCGACGAGTTGGGCGAAATCGAACTGCATGTCTACGCCAGCTTCCGGCGCGCCGAACCATGCACCGTTGATATGCGTGAGCATCGCCAGATGCAGCTTGTTGTCGCGCCACGCATCGCCCAGTTCGTCGGGCGTGACGAATACCGGCGACAGCGCTGAACGCGGCTTGGATTGCAGGAAACCGAAGCCTTTCGCGAGTTCGTTCGGAATCAGGTTGCGCAGGCTCACGTCGTTGACCAAGCCGATCAGCTGGATGTGCGCGGCCGCATCCGCGGGAGATGCAGCCATCGGCACATCGTCGGTCACGACAACGACTTCGGCTTCGAGATCGATGCCATAACTCGCATCGGGCACCAGTACCGGGTCGCGGGGACCATAAAATCCTGCGCTGACAGCCTGGTACATCAGTGGATCGGTGTAGAAACTCGCAGGCACCTCGGCGCCGCGCGCACGGCGCACGCGCTCGACATGCGGCAGGTAGGCACTGCCATCGACGAATTCGTAAGCGCGCGGCATTGGCGCAGCGAGTTGGGTCATGTCCAGGTCGAACGCTGCTTCGACATCACCAGCATTCAATCGCTCCGACAACGCATTCAGGCGCGGCGCGACGTTCGACCAGTCTTCCAGTGCGCGCTGCATCGTGTCGGCGATGCCGGCTGCGCGCACAGCGCGTACAAGGTCGCGCGAAACCACAATCAAGGTTCCGTCGCGACCACCTTCTTTCAAAGAGCCCAGTTTCATTCCGATTCTCCATCCAGCCCAGGCATCAATGCGTCGGCGCTCGTCGGCGGTAGCTGCCATTCAAGGCTTCTGCCGAAAGTGCCGCCTCGCCAGTCGCGGCTGCCTTCCTTGAGTGAACCGAGTTTCATGCAATCCATTCCATCTGCCAGAGACGGCGAATTGTACGCTGCCGACTCGCGTGGTGATTCGCGAAGGCGACGCCGTGAATGTGGCGACGCCGTCCCACCGATCACACAAACAAAAAACCCGCCGAGTGGCGGGCTTTGGTTGCCGTGTCGTTGGTGCCGCGGACTTCTGTTGGCAGCCCCGGATGGATTCGAACCACCGATGCCTGAGTCAGAGTCAGGTGCCTTACCGCTTGGCGACGGGGCTATGGAACTGATTCGAACGTAAGAAATGATTCCAGTGCGACGAATGATCAGCGCTTCGAGAACTGGGTCGCGCGACGCGCCTTATGCAGGCCGACCTTCTTCCGCTCGACTTCGCGCGCATCGCGGGTCATGAAACCGGCCTTGCGCAGGTCGGACTTCAGGGTTTCGTCGTACACGACCAGCGCGCGCGAGATGCCGAGGCGGATCGCGCCCGCCTGGCCGGTGCTGCCACCGCCGGCGACCGTGACATTGATGTCGAAGGTCTCGGTGTGCTTGGTCAGTTCGAGCGGCTGGCGCACGATCATGCGTGACGTTTCGCGGCCGAAGAATTCGTCCAGCGGACGCTCGTTGACCGTAATGCTGCCATTGCCGCTGCGCATGAACACGCGCGCGGTGGAGGACTTGCGACGGCCGGTGCCGTAGGAATGCTGAGAAGTGGCCATTAAATATCCAGAACCTGCGGCTGCTGCGCCTCGTGCGGATGGTTGGAACCGCTGTAGACCTTGAGCTTGCGGAACATCGCGCGGCCGAGCGGATTCTTCGGGAGCATGCCCTTGACCGCGATCTCGATCACGCGCTCGGGCTTGCGATGCAGCATCTGGCCGAGCGACTCGGACTTCAGGTTGCCGATGTAGCCGGTGAACCGGTAATACATCTTGTCGGTGAGTTTCTTGCCGGTCACGGCGATCTTCTCGGCGTTGATCACGACGAGGTAGTCGCCGGTATCAACGTGCGGGGTGTAGACCGGTTTGTGTTTGCCGCGCAGACGCGTGGCGAGCTCGGAACAAAGGCGGCCAAGGGTCTTGCCCGAGGCATCCACCAGATACCAATCACGCTGCACGGTCTCCGACTTGGCGCTGAAAGTCTTCATCACAGCTCCAACGGGAACGTTTGGGGAATCAAAGAGCCGGAATGATACCGGCCTTTCCGGAGCAAGGCAAGCCACCGCGAACCCGCGTGCTAGCATCCCCTGATGCCCGCAGCCGCCCCTGCCAGCGCAGTTGAAGCCGCTCGTTCGCAAGCCGTCGATTCACTGCTGGCGCTAGCCGATCGCTGCGTGCAATGCGGCCTGTGCCTGCCAAGCTGTCCGACTTATTCGCTTGATCGCAACGAGGCCGAAACTCCTCGCGGCAGGATTGCAATCGTGCACGCATTCGCCGACGGCGCGCTGACGCCGGACGCGGTGGCGGACGCACACCTCGACCATTGCCTCGGCTGCCGCCGCTGCGAAGCCGTGTGTCCAGCCGGCGTGCAGTACGGCGAATTGCTGGTCGAGGCGCGGCATCGCCAACGCGAACGGCGAGGTGCAGGATTGCGACAGCGTTCGATTGAATGGCTGGCCACGCGCCCTGCACTGCTGGATCGATTGCTCGGCGTGTACCGCGTGTTCTATCCCGTGTTGCCGAAACTGTTGCCGCGACCGCCGCGCAGGATTCAATACAATGCCTCGCAGTCTTCGAGGACTTCGCAATCCAGCGTTGCCCTGTTTCGTGGTTGCGTTGCGCGTCGTTATGATGGACAGGCGCATGCCGCGCTTGCACAACTGTGTCGCGTCGCCGGCTTCGACGTGGCGATCCCCGCCGCGCAAACCTGCTGCGGCGCCTTGCATGCGCATGCGGGCGCGAAGGCAGCCTCCTCGCAACTCGCGCAACGCAATCGTTCGGCATTCGCATCAGGTATTCCCGTACTGACTTCAGCGACCGGCTGCCACGAGTCGCTCGCCGAAGCACTCGACGGCCATGCGCCGGTGCGCGATGCCTGCGCGTTCCTGCTGCAGCACGCCGAGGCGTTGCGCTTCCGTCCGGCGCATGCGCGCGTCGCCCTGCATGTTCCGTGCACGCAGCGCTCTGTCGTGCGCAGCGATGCGGCTTTGCGCGCGTTGCTTGCGCGGATTCCGAATCTGGATCTGGTCGAATTGCCCGACAGCGGCTGCTGCGGCGCGGCCGGCAGTTACATGTTCGACCAACCCGAGCGCGCGCGCGCATTGCGCCAGCCGCTGCTCGAAGCGTTCGCCGCCAGTGGCGCGACGCTGCTGCTTTCGGCGAACATCGGCTGTCGGCTGCATCTCGCGATGGGCGACGCGAACAACCCCGTGCAGCATCCGCTGGAATTCCTGGCCGAACATCTCGTCGAGCGATCCGCATGAACGCATTGCGCCACGACCCTCTTCGCAAATTCAGCCGCATCGATCGCCTGCTGATCGCAGCCGAACACGCGTTGACAAGCACGCTGATCGCGCAGCCCGCCGCGCGCACCCAGAATCCCGCCACGAACGTGCCGGAAGCCGAACTCGATGCTTCGCAGCGCACGCATGCCGCAGGATTGATGCGTGTGAACCACGTCGGAGAGGTCTGCGCGCAGGCGCTGTATTTCGGGCAGGCCGCGGTCGCGCGCGATCCGGCGACGCGCACGCAACTGCTTGCCGCCGCTGCCGAGGAAACCGATCACCTTGCGTGGTGCGGCGAGCGCCTGCGCGAACTCGACGCGCGGCCGAGCCTGCTCAATCCACTGTGGTATGCCGGCAGCTACGCGATCGGCGCGCTCGCGGGTCTGCGCGGCGATGGCTGGAACCTTGGATTCGTGGTCGAGACCGAACGCCAGGTCGAGGCCCATCTGGAAGAGCATCTGCAATCGCTGCCCGAAGCCGATGCGCGCAGCCGCGCGATCGTGCAGGTGATGAAAGCAGACGAGGCGCGCCACGCCGACCATGCACAGGAAGCCGGTGCACGCGCGCTGCCGTCATCGATCCGGCAAGTGATGCGTGCGGCGAGCGCGTTGATGAAAGCTGTCGCCTATCGCATCTAGCGTGAGGGTGCGTTCGCTCTTGGTTCGTCATTGATGGACGGCAAACGAATCTGTCGGCTTCCAGTCAAAAAGAAGCCGGCACGAGGCCGGCTTCTTCGTTCCACTGACACCACCAACTCACCAAATGATGACGCGCTTGTCCGGGGCGATGTACATCTTGTCGCCGGGCTTGACGTCGAATGCTTCATAGAAACCAGGTTGGTTCACGATCGCGCCCAGCACGCGATCCACCGGGATCGAATGCGGGTCGGACTTGATCTGCTCGATCATCGCGTTGTCGCGTTGCTTCTCGCGGAATGCCTGCGCAAAGCCGGCATAGAAACGCTGCTCGCCGGTCATGCCATCGATCACCGGGGCCGGTTTGCCGCCGAGCGAAATCTTGTACGCCTTGTACGCGATCGCAACGCCGGAGTTGTCGGCGATGTTCTCGCCGAGCGTGAGTTCGCCGTTGATGTGGTAACCCTTGACCGGCTCGAACGCCGAGTATTCGGCGACCAGCGCCTTGGTCTTGGCCGCGAACGCGTCGTGATCGGCCTTCGTCCACCAGTCGTGCAGGTTGCCGGTGCCATCGTATTGCGAACCCTGGTCGTCGAAGCCGTGGCTGATTTCGTGACCGATCACTGCGCCGATCGCGCCGTAATTCGCCGCGTCGTCGGCCTTGGGATCGAAGAATGGCGGCTGCAGGATCGCGGCCGGGAACACGATCTCGTTGAGTTCCGGGTTGTAGTAGGCGTTGACCGTTTGCGGCGTCATGCCCCATTCGGCGCGATCGATCGGCTTGCCGAGCTTGTTGATGTTGCGTTGGTATTCAAACTCGTTCGCGCGCTCGACATTGCCGAGCAGGTCGTTGCGATCGATCTTGAGCGCGGAATAATCGCGCCACTTGTCGGGATAGCCGAGCTTGAGCATGTACTGCGACAGTTTCGCGAGTGCCTGCTGCTTGGTGTCCGGGCTCATCCAGTCCAGCGTGCCGATGCTCTGCTTGTAGGCGGCGAGCAGGTTCTGCACGAGCTGGGTGACGCGCGCCTTGCTCTCGGCCGGGAAATAGCGGGTGACGTAGACCTGCCCCAACTGCTCGCCCATGCTGGCTTCGACGACGCGCACGCCGCGCTTCCAGCGCGCGCGATTCTGCGGCGTGCCGCGCAGGGCCGTTCCGTAAAACGCGAAGTTCTCGTCGACGAAGGCCTTGTTGAGGTATGGCGCCGATGCGTGCAGCAGGTGCCAACGGAAGTACGTCTTCCACACCGGCAGCGGTGTGCTCTTGATCAGTTCGGCCATGCCCTTGAAGTAGCTCGGCTGGCTAATGTTGACGTAATCGACCTTGCCGGTGACGTGCGAATCGGCGAGCAGGGTTTTCCAATCGAAGCCCGGCGCGACCGCATCGAGATCGGTGATCATGGTCTTGTTGTAGCCCTTGATCGGATCGCGGTTCTCGACCTTGGTCCACTGCACCTTCGCCAGCGATGTTTCCAGCGCGAGTACGGCGGCCGCGTCGGACTTCGCGTTGGCGTCTCCCGACAGTTTCAACATGCGCTCGACGTGGCCCAGGTACTGCTCGCGGATGCCCTTGAGCTTGGCGTCGTCGTCCTTGAGGTAGTAGTCGCGATCCGGCAGGCCCAAGCCGCTCTGGCCGAAGTCGACCAGGTACTTGGTCGAATCCTTGTTGTCCTGGTGCACGAACCCGGCGAACGGCGCGTCCACGCCGACCATGCCGTTGTGCGCGATCTGCGCGGCGATGTCGTTGACGTTCTTGATCGCGTCGATGCGCGCGAACTCCGGCTCCAGCGGCTTGGTGCCGAGCGCTTCGAGCTTCGCCTCGTCCATGAAGCTGGCGTAGAAGTCGCCAACCTTGCGCTCGCCCTCGTTATTCGGCGTTTTTTGCGCGTTCTCGATGATACTGCGCAGGTTCTCGATCGACTTGTCGTACAGGGCGTCGAAGGAGCCGTATCCGGACTTGTCGGCGGGAATTTCGGTCGTCGCCAGCCAATGGCCGTTGATGTATTCGTAGAAATCGTCCTGCGCACGGATTTTCTTGTCCATGTTCGCGGGGTTGAGACCAGACGTGAGCGTGGCGGCTCCGGCCGACGATGCGGCAAACGCGGTCAGCAATCCCAGTCCAACGGCGCACACGATCAGTCGTTTCATGCGGTTTCCTCGATGGTTGTGGTGCGAACGAGCACAGACGGATGCGGTGCGGGCCGCGGCAGTCGGCACGCTAACACTTTGGCCGCCAATTGCATGGGCCATTGGTCACTGGAGACGATGGGTGGCAGCGACGCCAGACATATGAGGCGTCAATCGATGCGACCTCAATCAACGCGCTTCAATCGACCAGGTTGCGGCCATGAAAGAGCTCTTCGATCTC
The DNA here is from genome assembly GCA_038226665.1 of Lysobacterales bacterium. Lineage (GTDB taxonomy): Bacteria > Pseudomonadota > Gammaproteobacteria > Xanthomonadales > Xanthomonadaceae > SZAS-103. The sequence continues at coordinate 20,423 of JBBRQI010000006.1, forward strand.
GCGCTTGAGCTGCGCCTCGATGCGCAGGCGTTCCTTGAACGAAAGGTTCTTGGCCTTTTCCTCGAAAAGATAGGTGTCCAGGTCGAACTCTTTCACGTGCATCTTGGTGTGGAAGAGGTTCTCCTGGTACACGTTCACGTCGATCATCTCGTAGTGCGAGCGGTTCGCCTTCGACAGGAAATCCTGGATCGAGTTGATCTTGTGGTCGATGTAGTGCTTCCTGCCCTTGATGTCGCGGGTGAAGCCACGCACGCGGTAATCGGTCACCACGATGTCCGACTCGAACTGTTCGATCAGGTAGTTCAGCGCCTTCAGCGGCGAGATCACCCCGCAGGTCGCCACGTCGATGTCGGCGCGGAAGGTCGCGATGCCGTTGTGCGGATGGGTTTCCGGATAGGTGTGGACGGTGATGTGGCTCTTGTCGAGGTGCGCGACGACGCTGGCCTCGCCGGTATAGTCGAGCATCGCGCTGCTGAGCGCCTCGCGGCCGACGTCCTTGCGGTCGATGACCGGCTCCTCGGAAATCAGGATCGTGACCGACGCGCCCTGCGGATCGTAGTCTTGGCGCGCGACGTTGAGGATGTTCGCGCCGATGATGTCGGCCACGTCAGTGAGGATCTGGGTCAGCCGGTCGGCGTTGTAGACCTCGTCGATGTATTCGATATAGCGATCGCGCTGTTCGTCGCTGACCGCATAACACAGGTCGTAGATGTTGAAGCTCAACGACTTGGTGAGGTTGTTGAACCCCTGGAGCTTCAGGCGCGGCAGCGGCTTGACCACGGGGGTCTCCAAACGGAAATGCAGGCCGGCGATTATCGGCCAAAGCCGCCAGCATGCAAACCCACGCGCCCTGCTCCTGAAGCAATGCACGGCCACCGTGTTGCCTTACCCATAGGGAAATACACGGCCACGCGTTGCCCTGCGCGCCGACACGGCCTAAGCTTTGGCCCATTCAGGGGCGAAATGACGATCCGATGACCATGTCCAAAGTCTCTACACTCATGCCGCATCCGCTGCTGCGGCCGTTGATTTCACCGGAGCTCGCGCCCGATGCGGCGACGATGGAACATTTCCTCGGCTACTGCCATCGCCACCGCTACCCGAACCGCACCGACGTGTTTCGCCCCGGCGACAACGCGGACACCCTGCACTACGTGGTCAGCGGTACCTTGTCGATCATCAGCGAGGAAGCCGACGGCCGCGAGTTGGTGCTGTCCTACCTCAACGCCGGCGACTTCATCGGCGAGCTGGGCCTGTTCGTGAAAACCGAGCGCCGCGAGGTGCTGTTGCGCACGCGCAGCCCGGTCGAACTAGCAGAGATCAGCTACGAGCGCCTGCTCGCGCTGTTCCACGGCCCGCTAGCAACCGATTGCCCGCGCCTGCTGTACGCGATCGCGTCTCAGCTTGCGAAGCGTTTGCTGGAAACCAGCCGCAAGGCGAGCCGCCTCGCCTTCATGGACGTCAGCGGGCGCATCCTGCGCACCTTGCTCGACCTGTGCGAGGAACCCGAAGCGCTGAGCCATCCCGACGGCACTCAGATCCGCGTGTCGCGACAGGAACTCGCGCGCATCGCCGGTTGCTCGCGCGAGATGGCCGGCCGCGTGCTCAAGCAGATGCAGATCGACGGCCTGCTGCACGCACGCGGGAAGACCGTCGTGGTGTACAGCGCGGCGAAGTGACGCGCGTCGTGGCGACAGCCGCGTCGTCAGCATGCACATGGAGCGCATGACGCAGTCCTTGCATCCCGAACCGCGATGGGCAGCGCGATGACGCGCGTGCACATGGCGATGTCCCACCGCCGAGATCGCATTGCTGATCACCTTGCTCGGGTATCGGTGCACGCCCGACGAGCACGAAACAACTTTCGTCACGCTTTTATCGCCGCACGCGGAGCGATCAATTTTTTCGACACGCATGCGGCGGATAACACGAGTGATGCCAGTCGACTTCGATGCCGGGCGCTCGACAATTTCATTGCCACATTGCGAGCAGGCAACTTGACCACTGCGGACACGCCACGCACGATGAAACTTGTCGCCCCGGATAAGGCTTATGTCTGTATTTTGGCGGCGCAAACGAGCGTCTCCGCGGTACGCGATCGAGATAGCCATTCATTGAGAGTACCGTTGTGCCTGCGACAGTTCGTCGCGCCGAAGAATTGAAAGGAGCACCTGTGAAGACCATGGAGATTGCCAGGAAGCTCGCCGATCTTTGCCGACAAGGCAAGAACGCAGAAGCGCTGGACACATTGTTTGCTGCCGACGTGGTCAGCGTCGAGGCTGGAGCGCCTCATGGAATGGAACGCGAAGCGAAAGGGCTTGCCGCCGTCAAGGCAAAGGGTGAGTGGTGGCGAGCCAATCACGAAATTCACTCTGCTTCGGTCACCGGCCCCTGGCCGCATGACGACAAGTTCGTGGTGGGGTTTCAGTACGACGTCACGAACAAGCCGAGCGGCAACAGGATGAAGATGGACGAAGTAGGTTTGTACTACGTACGGGATGGGAAGATCGTCCGCGAAGAGTTCTTCTACGACATGGGCATGTAGGGCTTGGCGTACCCAACGTAGCGACGCCTAACCCTTTCATCGAGCGGACATCCAACATCGAGCTTCGCTTGCTGTCGGATGCCGCTCATGCCCAATGTTCGGCGGCATAAGGCTGATTCAACCAACGACGGAAGCGGAAGTTGAGATGACGATTGACGTCCTCGATGCACTTGCGCGGCTCATCGAGCTGGAGCGCGACGCGCTGCTCACCCGGTGGCGCGGACTGGTGCGGGAACTCCCCGCAGCGCGGGATCTCGATACGCCGACATTGATCGACCACATTCCCTATCTCCTCGCAGAACTTGCCGCAGCCCTCCGATCGAGGTCAGACGAGACGATCGCGCAGGCTGTTCTCGACGGCAGTCCGCCCGCACACGGCATTCAACGGGTCAAGGACGGCTTCGACATCGAGGAAGTCGTCGCGGAGTACAACATCCTGCGCGGCTGCATACACGACCTGGCAGACAGGAACGGTCTGAATCTGCAAGGTCGTCCGTTCCACATCCTGAATCGCGTCCTGGATTCGGCGATCGGTTCGGCCGTGCAGTCGTTCGCGACCCGGAAGGCACTTGAGGTCCAACACCGCCGGGAGGACTACCTGGCGTTCGTGGCCCATGACCTGCGCACTCCCCTAAATGCCATTTCGCTTTCCGCGCGATTGCTGGAGATGATCCTTTCCCGGGACCGTAGCGATACGCCGCAGTCGGCCCAGATGTTGAAGGTGCTCAGTCGGAACGTTCAACACCTTGAGGCATTGGTAAGCAAGGTGATCGAGGAAAATACGAACCTCGAAACCGAGGTGGGGATCAAGCTGGAGTGCCGGGAGTTCGACCTGTGGCCGCTGGTCGAGGCCCTCATTCACGACATCCACCCCGTCGCCGGCACATCCAGCACGCGACTGGCGAATTCCGTGCCCGAGGATCTCGTCGTCTACGCCGACGCCAGTTTACTGCGGCGGGTTTTCCAGAACTTGATCGCGAACGCGATCTCCTACACGCCGCGCGGAGAGGTCGTCATCGGCGCGCGGCATTCGGATGACGGAGGTGCCGTCGAGTGTTTCGTCCGCGACAACGGTGCGGGGTTACCCTCGGACCGCTGCAGTAGCGTGTTCGACAAGTACGAATCGGATCCGGACAAGGAGGGCGGGCTGGGGCTCGGACTTGCCATCGTCAAGACGTTCGTCGAGGCACATGGCGGGGCCGTGACTGTGGAGAGCGCGCTGGGTGTCGGCTCGACATTTCGGTTTACGCTTCCCGGACGACGTCTTTGACATACCGCCGAATCAGCCGCCGAAGCAGACGGCCGCAGCTTTGTCGGTTTCCGGGATTTGATAGCTCACTCGGGCGACGGCCGCTGCTGAGCCTGGTCGTCAAGCAGCAAACAACCGCCGCAATTCCGCGCCGGGGTCGTCCGCGCGCATGCACGTCTCGCCCACCAGGAACGTATGCACGCCCGCCGTACGCATGCGCGCGACATCGAAGGTCGTGACGATGCCGCTTTCCGTGACCAGCACGCGATCAGACGGCACGCGTTCTCGCAAAGCGAGCGTGGTGTCCAGCGACACATCGAACGTGCGCAGGTTGCGGTTATTGATGCCGATCAGTCGTGACGGAATGCCCAGCGCTCTTTCGAGTTCTTCGGCGTCATGCACTTCAACCAGCACATCCAGATCGAGTTCCGCCGCGAGCGCCGACAGTTCCAGCAACGTCGCATCATCGAGCGCAGCGACGATCAGCAAAATGCAGTCCGCGCCCAGCACGCGCGCTTCGTACAGCTGGTACGGATCGATCACGAAATCCTTGCGCAGCACCGGCAATGAACATGCCGCGCGCGCCTGTTGCAGGTACGCATCCGCGCCCTGGAAAAAATCGATGTCGGTCAGCACGGACAGGCACGTTGCGCCGCCAGCTTCGTAGCTGCGCGCGATCGCGGCCGGATCGAAGTCCGCGCGGATCACGCCCTTGCTCGGGCTGGCTTTCTTGATCTCGGCGATCACCGCGGCATTGCCGCGCGCGATGGCCGCTTCGATCGCATCGGCGAAGCCGCGCGTTTCCGGCAGGTCGGCGCAGCGCGCACGCAATTCCTGCTGCGATGCGCGTGCGGAACGTTCGCGGATTTCCTCGGCCTTGCGCGCGAGGATGCGCTGCAAAATGTCGGTCATCAGCGCTCTGCGCGCGGCCCGGCGTAGGCGCGTTCGACCTTGGCGACGCGCACTTCGAAATGTTCGTACCACTCAAGCCGGCCGCGCTTGCGCACTTCCTCGTGGTCGACATTGCGCTTCCATGCGGCGATAGCGGTTTCGTTTTCCCAGTAGCTGACGGTAATGCCGATACCGTCGGCGCCGCGTACCGATTCCACGCCGAGGAATCCGGGTTGTTGCGCGGCCATTTCCATCATGCGATCGGCGGCCTCTTCGTAGGCGGCGATGTCGATGATCCTGCGCTGCGAGGAAAAGATCACCGCGTAATACGGCGGATCGGGAGTGTTGGCGAGTCCAGTGATCATGATGCCTGCCTGTCGGTCTGATGCAGTGTCTTCAACCTGCGCCGCCCAATCGCTGCGTCGCCTGCACGAATTGGTCGAGCTTCGCGCGCGCCGCGCCGCTGGCGAGCGCCTGTCGCGCGAGCGCGACGCCATCGCCGATGTTCGCGGCGATATCCGCAGCGTACAACGCCGCGCCCGCGTTGAGTGCGACGATCTCGCGCGGCAGGCCGGGTTTGTCGTTCAACGCATCGAGCAGCATCGCCTTGGACTCCGCCACATCGTTCACGCGCAGGTTGCGGCTTGCGGCCATCGTGATGCCGAAATCCTCGGGATGGATCTCGTACTCGCGGACCACGCCGTCGCGCAATTCAGCGACCTGGGTCGCAGCGCCGAGGGTGATTTCGTCCATTCCATCGCGGCCCCACACGACCAGCGCATGGCGCGCTCCGAGCCTTTGCAACACGCGCGCCTGGATGCCGACAAGATCGTGATGGAAGACGCCCATCAGGATATTCGGCGCGCCCGCCGGGTTGGTCAACGGGCCGAGGATGTTGAACATCGTGCGCACGCCCATCTCGCGGCGCACTGCGGCGACGTTCTTCATCGCCGGATGATGGTTGGGCGCGTACAGGAATGCGAGACCGGTTTCGGCGAGGCATTGCGCGACCTGCGCCGGCTTGAGGTCGATCTCGGCACCGAGCGCTTCAAGCACGTCCGCGCTGCCCGATTTCGACGAGACGCTGCGATTGCCGTGCTTGGCGACTGTCGCGCCGACGGCTGCGACGACGAACATCGCGGCGGTGGAAATGTTGAAGGTGTTCGCGCCATCGCCGCCGGTGCCGACGATGTCTACCAAGTGTCGTTTGTCGTCGGTGCCAAGTGCGCCGACTGACGCCGTATCGACTGGAACCTCGACCTTCGCCGAAAACTCGCGCATCACCTGCGCCGCGCCGGCGATCTCGTCGACAGTTTCCTTCTTGACGCGCAGGCCGGTGAGGATTGCAGCGGTCATCACCGGCGAGACTTCGCCACGCATGACCTGGCGCATGAGCTCGACCATCTCGTCGTAGAAGATCTCGCGATGCTCGATCGTGCGTTGCAGTGCTTCTTGCGGAGAGATAGGCATGGTCTAGGCGTGCAGGAAATTCTTCAGCAACGCATGACCGTGCTGGGTAAGGATGGATTCTGGATGGAACTGCACGCCTTCGGCGCGCCAGGTCTTGTGCCGCACGCCCATGATCGCCTCGACATCGCCGTTCGCGTCCTCGGTCCACGCGGTGACTTCAAGGCAGTCGGGCAACGAGTCACGCTCGACGACCAGCGAATGGTAGCGCGTCGCTTCGAATGGCTCGGGCAATCCAGCGAACACGCCGACGCCATTGTGGCGCACCTGCGATGTCTTGCCGTGCATGATCTGTCCGGCGCGCACGACCTTGCCGCCGAATGCCTGGCCGAGCGCCTGGTGGCCAAGGCAAACGCCGAGGATCGGAATGCGGTCCGCGAGCTTCGCGTAAATTTCCAGCGACACGCCTGCATCATTTGGCGTGCCGGGCCCGGGAGAAATCACGATGTGCGACGGCGCAAGCTTCTCGATCCCCGCGATGTCGATCGCATCATTGCGCACCACGCGCACTTCCTGCCCCAACTCGCCAAAATACTGGACGAGGTTGTAGGTGAAGCTGTCGTAGTTGTCGATCATGAGCAGCATGGGCGATCCATGGAACACTGCTGCGCAAGGCCGCAGAGTATATCCCGCCAGTAGCGGCCAGGCTCGGCCTGCTAGGCTCAGGCTGCGGCGACAGCCGGCAACCGCACGCGGACGCGCAAGCCCGGCGAATTGTCCTCGAGGGTGACGTTGCCGCCGTGGCGATGCGCGATCGCGCGCACGAGGCTGAGCCCGAGGCCGCTGCCGATCGAGCCGCGATGTTCTTCCAACCGCACGAAGCGATCGAACACGCGCTCGCGGTCGGCGGCTGGAATGCCCGCGCCGTGGTCGCCGACGATCAGGTGGATCGCGTCGCCATCGTCGTACAAGTGCAGGGTGACACGGGTGCCGCGCGTTGCGTACTTGAGTGCGTTGTCAAGCAGGTTCGCAACGAGCTGGAACAGTTGGTCGGTGTCGCCACGCAGCGTGCATGCAACCGTCTGCGCATCGAGCACGATGCCGCGCTCGCTGGCGATCGGCGCATACAGTTCCACCGCATCGAGCACGAGCGGCTGCATTGCGAGTTCCGGATCGTTGGCGCCAGCGGTCTGCGCCTCGATGCGGGTCAGCCGCAGCAATGCACTGAAGGTGGCGAGCAACTGGTCGGTTTCGGCGGTGGCGGCGTCAAGCTCCGTGGCGAACTGACTGCTCGCCAGGCTCCCGAACTGTTCGTCGCGCATGTGCCCGTTGCGCATGTCCTCGAGCCGATTGCGCAATCGCGTGAGCGGCGTGCGCAAGTCGTGCGCGATGTGGTCGGTCGCGTGGCGCACGCCATCGAGCAACTCCTGGATGCGGTCGAGCATCGCGTTGATGCGCTTGGCGAGGCGATCGAAGGAATCGTCGCTGTCGTCCTCCGGGATGCGCAGCGCGAGTTCGCCGGCGCCGACGCGGCGGGTGATGTCGTAGGTGCTTTCGAGCCGGTGCGTTACCCAGCGCGCGGTGATCCAGCCGATCAAACCGCCGAGCCCGGCGGCGGCGAGCAGGGCGAACATCGACGTGCGCCGTACGAGTGCCTCGAAGCGCTCCTGGTTGCGGCTGCGGCGGCCGGTCAGCAGCTTGCTGCCGTCCTTGAGCTTTTGCAGCTTCGCCACCACGCGCACTGTGCCAGCGTCATTGCGTTCGTCGAACTCGACCCAGCCATCGCCGTTGCGCACAGAGTCCGGCAGCACCGCGAACTGTCCCGCGAGCAGCCGGCCCTGCGGCCCGATCAACGCATAGACCGCATTGTCGTCGTCGGGAGCGGCGGTGCGTTCGGAGATTTCAGTGGTGAGCGCGGCATGTCCCGATTCGCGGTACATGTCGACAAGATCGGCGCTATCAAGGCGGATCACCTCGTGCAGATCCTGCGCGAAGATCTGCGACACCGCGTAGTACATACCCGCGCCGAGCAGCAGGTACGAGAGCAGGAAAAGTCCGCCGATCGCCAGCGCTAGGCGCGCGCTGGTCGAACGCGTGGACAGCAGTCCGATGAGGCTATTCACGCACGCCGAGGCGATAACCCGCACCACGCACGGTATGCAGCAGCGGTTTCGGGTGATTGCGGTCGATCTTCTGGCGAAGGCGGCTGATGTGCACATCGATCACGTTGGTCTGCGGATCGAAATGGTAGTCCCATACCGCTTCGAGCAGCATCGTGCGGGTGACCACGCGCTCGGCTTGGCGCATCAGGTATTCGAGCAGGCGGAATTCGCGCGGCTGCAATTCGATGCTGCGGCCGGCGCGCCTGGCTTCGCGCGTGAGCAGGTTCAGTTCGAGGTCGCCGACGCGCAGTTCGGTGATTTCGGCGCTGGAAGACTGGCGACGCCGCAGCAGGCTGTCGATGCGCGCGCTGAGTTCGGCATAGGCGAACGGCTTGACGAGATAATCGTCGGCGCCTGCGCGCAAGCCTTCGACGCGGTGATCGACATCTCCCAGCGCGGTCAGCACCAGCACCGGCGTCGCATTGCCGGCACCACGCAGTGTGCGCAGCACAGTCAACCCGTCCACGGCCGGCAGCATGCGGTCGAGGATGATCGCGTCATAGGTTTCGGTGGTGGCCAGGAACAGGCCGTCTCGGCCATTGTCGGCCTGATCGACGGTATGTCCGTCCTCGGTCAGGCCCTTGGCGATGAATGCCGCGGTGTGGGGGTCGTCTTCGACGATCAGGATGCGCATGTCGCTCCCTTCAAACCCCCGCAGGATACCGCGCCGGAGAGCCGGCGCGGATCCCTGTAGCGTGTTGCGCGATGCTTACTTGCCGCTGGCAGCGGGCATCGGGGCATCGGCAGGCGGCGAGGCGTCGGAAGCCATCGGCGCAGGCTTGGCCATGTGGTGGTGGTGATGGTGATGGTGGTGCTTCTTGTGATGATGCTTGGCCATCGGCGCGGCCATCGGAGCGGCAGTGTCGGAAGCCATCGGAGCGGCGGCATCGGAAGCCGGGGAAGCCATCGGGGCCGGATCGGCGGCGAACGCGGTGCCGGCAACGGCGGACAGCGCAATCGCGAGCAGCGAGGTGCGGATCTTCATGAAAAACTCCTGGAGGACAGAAAGGGTCGCCGTCGAAACAAAGCGCTTCGACGTGGCATCACGATGCACCCCCGTGCGCCGCCGCCTGCTTGCCGGAAGATGACGGAAAATTTAACTGACGGCATGCGTTCAGGCGCGCGGTTTACGACTGCCCTCCCTCTCCCGCTGGCGAGAGAGGAGGCAACACCGCTATTTGTACCTGATCGTCTCTTCGCCCTTAGCAGGTGGATAGTCAAAATGGATCTGCGACTCATCATCGACGAGCGCACTCTTCACGATGTTTTTCTCGAATGCGTCCGAACACAGGCCATCGGCTTGCTCCAGCCAACTGATTGGTCCATAGCTCATCACACCTTTTTGATCGGATCCGCCACCGACATACCCGATGAGCCCTTTCTGATAAGAATAGAAAAACAGCGTGTACCTCTCATCCGGCTTGCCTGATCGAATCAGGACATAAGGTTCATTCAATCCCATGAACACCGCATGGCGCTGGATGTACTCCGAGTGCGGTATCGGGCCCAGAATTGAGACTTTCAGGCCAGTGACCACCTCATAGTCGCGACCGTGGAATCGCCATGCTTCGTTGATCTTGATCGGATGGCGGGGCACTGCAAACTCCAATGGCTCTCCATGAATAACGAAACAATGGAAGCCGGATTTCTTCGAACAATGCAAGACATGCGTGAATTCGTCCCACTGGTGGAGTTCGCCGTCTGTATCGAAGTGATCCTGTTCAATATCGATAGTCCCTTTGCCAAGGCCGTACCAGCTATAAGTAGCAACCATGTCTCGCGCTTCGCAGATCTGCGTCAGCCCGACACATGCCACGAGCAGGATCATAAACTTCTTCATCGTCATCTCCCCTCGGTGCATGGGTGACGCATCACAGCCCCTCAGCCGCCTGCGCCACCGCGCGGAACAGCGCGCGGCCCTTGCTCATGGTCTCGTTCCATTCGGTCTGCGGGTCGGAGTCGTGGACGATGCCGGCGCCGGCCTGCACATGCAGGCGGCCGTCGTGGATGACCGCGGTGCGGATCGCGATCGCGGTGTCGGCATCGCCCCACCAGCCGATGTAGCCGATCGCGCCCGCGTAGATGTTGCGCTTGACCGGTTCGAGTTCGCGGATGATTTCCAGCGCGCGGATTTTCGGTGCGCCGCTCACGGTGCCGGCCGGAAACGCGGCCTTCAGCACGTCGGCGTAGCTCAATCCTTCGCGCAGGGTGCCGGTGACTTCGCTGACGATGTGCATCACGTGCGAATAGCGTTCGATCACGAACTGTTCGCCGACTTTCACGCTGCCGGGCACGGCGACGCGGCCGACATCGTTGCGGCCGAGGTCGATCAGCATCAGGTGTTCGGCGCGTTCCTTCGGATCGGCGAGCAGTTCGGCTTCGAGCGCGATGTCTTCCTCGTGGGTCTTGCCGCGCCGGCGCGTGCCGGCGATCGGGCGCACGGTGACGGTGTTGTCCTTCAGGCGCACGAGGATTTCCGGTGACGAACCGACGACCTGGGTGCCGTCGAGGTCGAGGAAATACATGTACGGCGACGGATTCAGCGCGCGCAACGCGCGATACACGTCGACAGGACGTGCGCGGAACGGCACCGACATCCGCTGCGACAGCACGACCTGGAACACATCGCCGGCCTTGATCGCTTCCTGCGCAGTGCGCACGGCGGCCTTGTAGCCTTCTTCGGTGAAACCCGACACGAAATCTTCTTCCTGCAGTGCGGATGGCGCGAGCATGTCCGGATAACTTCGACCGGAATGGCGCAACTTGTGCACGAGTTCGTCGAGCCGCCGCCGCGCGCGCGCATACGCCTGCGGCTGAGCGGGATCAGCGTGCACGATCAGGTACAAGCGGCCCTTGAGGTTATCGAATACAGCAACCTCCTCGGACAACAACAGCAATGCATCTGGCGTGCCGAGTTGATCGGGTTTGCCGGCATCGCTCACAAGGCAAGGCTCGATCCAGCCGATCGTCTCGAAGCCAAAGTAGCCGACCAGTCCGCCGGTGAATGCGGGCAACTCGGGCATGCGCGGCACATGAAATTGCGCTCGGATTTTTTCGACTTCGGCGAACGGATCGTCGAGTTCGCGCGATTCAATCACCTCGCAATGTTCGCGAATTTCGAGCGTGTGCCCTCGAAATGTATACGTGCGTTTCGCCGGCAGGCCGATGATCGAATAGCGCCCCCAGGTTTCGCCGCCTTCGACCGACTCGAACAGATAAGTGTGCGGACCGTCGGCGAGTTTCAGGTAAACCGACAGCGGCGTGTCGAGGTCGGACAGCACTTCGCGAACGACCGGGATACGGCTGTGGCCGGCGACGGCGAGTTGGTCGAACGTGGCTTGGTCGATCACGGCGTAGCTCGTTGTTGCGGATGCGCGAGTATGCCAGTGCCGGCCGCAGTCATCGCGTTGTCACTCACCGATGCGATCCTGCCGTTGGCGCCAGAGTCTATCGACGTGCGGCGCACGACCATCGCAAGGATGAAAGTCGGGCATGGATGCTCATTCTTCAAGCCCTGAATCGATCCATCCAGGATTGTTCAGGGCTTTCTCTTATCCGCGCGCAGCATTCGCCGCCGCGCGCATCGCGCCGATCTCCGCAGCGTAATCGCTGGCACCAAAAATCGCCGAACCCGCGACAAAGGTATCGGCGCCTGCCGCCGCGATTGCGCCGATGTTGTCGGCTTTCACGCCGCCATCCACTTCCAGCCGGATGTCGCGGCCTTGGCGGTCGATGCGCTCGCGCACACGACGGATCTTCTCCAGTGCCATCGGGATGAAGCTTTGGCCGCCGAAGCCGGGGTTCACCGACATGATCAGCACGATATCCAATCGATCGAGCACGAAGTCGAGGTAATCCAGCGGCGTCGCCGGATTGAACACCAGGCCTGCCTTGCAGCCCGACGCATGGATCAACTGGATCGTGCGATCGATGTGTTCGCTGGCTTCGGGATGGAAGCTGATCGATGTTGCGCCGGCCTTGGCGAAATCCGGCACGATGCGGTCGACCGGCTTCACCATCAGGTGCACGTCGATCGGCGCGGTCACGCCGTGCTTGCGCAGCGCTTCGCACAGCAACGGACCGATCGTGAGGTTCGGCACGTAGTGGTTGTCCATCACGTCGAAATGGATCCAGTCGGCGCCGGCCTTGAGGACGTTGTTGACTTCCTCGCCGAGCCGCGCGAAGTCGGCCGACAGGATGGACGGGGCGATGATGCAGTTCGACATCGGAGGTCTGCCGCGTTGACGTGCGTCAATTCTACCGCGAGACGCTGCGCCGCAGCCGCGCATGGACGCGCATATGGCCGCACGCCGTTACAATGCTGCCTTTGCAGGAGTTCACGCGTGACGACAACCTTGCTGCAATCCGACCTGCCCGGCCTTGACCTGTTGCATCGCGGCAAGGTGCGCGATGTGTACGCGTTGCAGGGCAACGAATTGCTGATTGTTGCGAGCGATCGCCTGAGCGCGTTCGACGTCGTGCTGCCCGATCCGATTCCTGGCAAGGGCGAGATGCTGTGCCAGATGAGCAACTTCTGGTTCACCAAGACCGCGCACTTGCTGCCCAATCATCTGACCGGACGCACGGTCGCCGATGTATTGCCGGCTGGCGTCGATGCGGCGCTGTATGCGAAGCGTGCGGTCGTCGCCAAGCGCCTCAAGCCCGTGCCGATCGAGGCGATCGCGCGCGGCTATCTGATCGGTTCGGGCTGGAAGGATTACCAGCGCACCGGCCGCGTCAGCGAAATCACATTGCCGGACGGCTTGCGCCAGGCCGAACAATTGCGCGAACCGATTTTCACTCCATCGACCAAGGCCGCGGCCGGCGCTCACGATGAGAACATCGGTTTCGACGCGGTGGTCGCGGCGATCGGCGCGGATCTTGCCGAACAGGTGCGCTCGGCCACGTTGGCGATCTACAAATACGCTGCCGACTACGCCGCGCAGCGCGGCATCCTGATCGCCGACACCAAGCTTGAGTTCGGCACCGACGACAACGGGCGGCTGCTGGTGATGGACGAGATGCTGACGCCGGATTCGTCGCGTTTCTGGCCGGCGGATACCTACAAGGTTGGGATCAGCCCGCCCAGTTACGACAAGCAGTTCGTGCGCGATTACCTGGAGACGCTGGACTGGAACAAGACCGCACCGGGTCCGCATGTTCCCGCCGAAGTCGTCGAAGGCACCCGCGCGAAATATGCCGAGGCCTTGCAGCGCCTCGCAGGCATCGTGCTGGAATGAACATTCCTCTGTACGATCATCGTCGACCGGGTTGTCGGCACATCATCCCGAGCTCATCGACATCGCTTGTTGAAATAACCGAAGGATTGCCATGATCCCCATCGCCACATGGTTCGAAAACTATTCCGGCGATCATCGCAACAAAACCAACCAGTTGATTCACGTGGGGTGCGTGCCGGCGATCCTGTGGTCGGTGATCGCCTTGTTGTGGACGATCCCGGTGCCGGAAGCGCTCGCGCAGCCGGGCGCATGGGCCGGGCTCGCGATGGCGGCAACATTGATTTTCTACTGGCGCCTGTCGCGCCCGCTGGCGCTTGGCATGCTGCTGGTCTTCGTCGCCTTCGGCGCGAGCAGCGCGGCGGTCGGCAACATGCTCGGAATGCGGATACTGCTGTGGACCGCGATCGCGGTGTTCGTCGTCGCATGGATCGGGCAGTTCGTCGGCCACAAGATCGAAGGTCGCAAACCGAGCTTCCTCACCGATCTGTCGTACTTGCTGATCGGGCCGCTGTGGGTGCTCGCGAAGTTGTATCGCAAGCTCGGCATCGCCTACTAGCGTTATTAATTACGTCAGCGGCGGCGTGAACATCGCCGCATCCGGCGCGAACATGCGCGGCGCGTAACCGAAATCGCGGCGTGCATCGGACGCATCGAACACGAGGTCGGCGTCGAGGCGATCGAGCATCGCGGTATTGATTCCGTCGATCATTCCAAGGCTGCGGGCGCTTGCAACCGCTGCGCGAAACAGCGGTGCCGGCACTCGCAACAGGCGCGGACGCGGGCGCAGGATTGCGAGCGTGCGCGCGACCATGTCGAAGTACGGCAGGGTTTCACCACCCGGCACGGCATAAGCGCGGCCTGCACTGTGCGCCGCGCTCGCCGCTGCGAATGCGGCCTGCGCCAGATCGTCGGCATGCACCGGCTGGCGCAGGCCGGTTGCATTGCGCGGCAGCGCAAATATTCCGCGACGCTGCGCGAGTGCTGCGATCCGGCTCAGCGTGCGATCGCGGCCACGGCCGTAGACCAGGGTCGGCCGCAATACGGTCACGCCGACTTGATGGCGCGCTGCAAATGCGAACAGCGTTTCCTCGGCGGTGCGCAAGCGTTCGGCAACATCGCGTTCGGCCGGAGCGCTCGATGCGTTCTTCGTCGCGATGCTGGTCGATCCGAACGCGACCACGCGCGGTGCGATCGGCCCGACGCGTTCCTGCCAACGCGCGAATGCATCCAGCGGGCCGAGGCTGAAGATCGCGTCGCAGCCATTCGGCGCTGCCGTCGAGTCGTCGAGCGCGCCGACGATCCATTGCAAGCCGTCGCTCTGAACGCGTGGCTGGCGCGACACCGCAAGCACATCGCAGCTTGCGTCGCGCAACAACGGCAACAGCGCGTCGCCCAGCTGCCCGCTCGCGCCGAACACCAAGGCGCGTTTCAGGATGCCACCCTTTGCGCAATCGGAATCAGTCGCGGCCAAGGCTCAGCGGCAACCTTCGGGGCCATCCAGCGCGGAGGCGATACCAGCGCGGAACGATACGACCTTGCCGCCGGCATCGGTCTCGAAAACGATCCCGTCGCCATTCTTGCCGAGGTCTTTGAGGTCGTAGCCATTCTTCAATTGCTGCTCGTGCAGCTTGCCGGCGTAAAGCGTGCGGATGTCGTCGATCCGCATGCCGACGTGGCCGCCGCCGTCTGCCATCACGTCGGGCGTATGCACGATGATGCGTTGCAGTTTGTCGCCCTCAAACAAGTACGTGA
This sequence comes from Lysobacterales bacterium, assembly GCA_038226665.1. Taxonomy (GTDB): domain Bacteria; phylum Pseudomonadota; class Gammaproteobacteria; order Xanthomonadales; family Xanthomonadaceae; genus SZAS-103. The sequence goes on from JBBRQI010000006.1 coordinate 35,669, forward strand.
CGCCCGGCTGGGCTGGGCTATACAACGGTTCGCACGCACTGCCCTGCGTGGGTCCATTGAATACAGCGCCAGCGGCATGTTCGGCTTGGTCCCGAGTCATGCCGAAACGCAGCGCACCGTAACCCGCGGCACCCACGGTCGCGGCTGGCGCGGCGGCGGTTCCGGGCATTGGCACATCGGTCGCGGAAGGTTTTTTCAGCGGCAGCGCATTCGTGGAAGGATTGGCAGCTGCAGGCTGTGCGTCGGCGGTCGATGTGTCCGCCGGATCAGGTAGTGCGGCCGCCGGTTCCTGCGCGGACTGCTGGCAGGCCGCGAGGGAAAGCGACAACACTGCGAACAGGACAAGGGGTCGGCTCATGTCGCGCCCTCGATCAGGCTTGCGTCGATGCAATGGCCGAAGAGTAACGCGAAGCGCCTGCGAATGCGTGAGCCGCGCTTCAGTTGTCCTGCGAAGGCCGGCTTAATCGCGTGGGGGCTGAAATCGCCGCGCGAGTCCGTGCCAGCAATCCTGGTAGTCGCGCTGGCGCTCTTGCGATGCGATCGCCTGCGCGGTCGGGCGGATCACCGCACGCGTCTCGAACATGAAGGCCATGGTGTCGGCGATCACGTCGGGCTTCGACAGGTCGGCCTTGCTCGCTTTTTCGAACGTCGCCGCATCCGGCCCGTGCCCACTCATGCAGTTGTGCAGCGAACAGCCGCCCGGCGCGAAGCCCTCGGCCTTGGCGTCGTAGGCGCCGTGAATCAGGCCCATGAATTCGCTGGCGACATTGCGATGGAACCACGGCGGCCGGAACGTATCCTGCGCGACCAGCCAGCGCGGCGGGAAGATCGCGAAGTCCATGTTCGCGGTTCCCGGCGTGTCCGACGGCGCGGTGAGCACGGTGAAGATCGACGGATCGGGATGGTCGTAACTGATCGAGCCGATCGTATTGAAGCGGCGCAGGTCGTACTGGTACGGCGCGTAGTTGCCATGCCAGCCGACGACATCCAGCGGCGAGTGGTCGATCGGCGCGCGCCACAGCCGGCCCTGGAACTTCGCGATGAGTTCGAAGTTTCCGTCGATGTCCTCAAAGGCTGCGCACGGCGTGAGGAAATCGCGCGCGTTCGCGAGTGCATTCGAGCCGATTGGGCCGAGATCCGGCAGGCGCATCATCGCGCCGAAGTTTTCGCAGACATAACCTCGCGATGGGCCATCAGGCAACTCCACGCGGAAACGCACGCCGCGTGGAATCACCGCGATCTGTTGCGGTTCGATTGCGAGTACGCCGAGCTCGGTAGCGATGCGCAGTCGCCCTTGTTGCGGCACGAGCAACAACTCGCCATCGGCGCTGTACAAATAGCGGCCCTGCATGTCGCGATTCGCGGCGTACAGGTGGATGCCGACGCCGTGCTGCTCGGCTGCGCCGCCATTGCCCGCGACTGTGAACAATCCATCGAGGAAATCGGTCGGTGCATCCAGAATCGCGCGCGGGCTCCAGCGCAACTGGTTCGGCGTCGCCGGTGCTTCGTCGAAGCGATCGTGAAATGCGCCTTCCGGCAGCAACTCGAAGCTGCCATGCAAAGCCGCCGGACGGATGCGGTACAGCCAGCTGCGTCGGTTCTGGTGGCGCGGCGCGGTGAACGCGGTGCCCGACAACTGCTCGGCGTACAGCCCGTGCGCGACGACCTGCGGCGAGTTCCTGCCGACCGGCAAGGTGCCGGCAACGGCCTCGGTCGCGAATTCGTTGCCGAAGCCGGATTGGAATGTTTCGCTCGTCATGCTCAAGTCCGTGCGACTCAGAGCACGCCGCGTTTCATCTGGTCGCGCTCGATGCTTTCGAACAGCGCCTGGAAGTTGCCTTCGCCAAAACCCTCATTGCCCTTGCGCTGGATGATCTCGAAGAAGATCGGGCCGATCGCGTTGGTGGTGAAGATCTGCAGCAGCTTGCGTTGCTTGGTCTCGGCGTCGGCGTCGATCAGGATCTTGTTGCGCTTGAGGCGCGGCACGTCTTCGCAGTGGTTCGGCACGCGCATGTCGATCACGTCGAAATAGCTGTCCGGCGTGTCGAGGAACTCAACGCCTTGCGCGCGCATCTTCTCGATCGTGGAATAGATATCGTCGGTGAAGCACGCGATGTGCTGGATGCCCTCGCCCTTGTACGCGTCGAGGTATTCGTTGATCTGCGACTTCGGGTCGTTGCTTTCGTTGAGCGGGATGCGCACGACGCCGTCAGGGGCAGTCATCGCCTTGGACACCAAGCCGGTCTTGACGCCCTTGATGTCGAAGTAGCGGATCTCGCGGAAGTTGAACAAGCGCTCGTAGTAATCCGACCACTTCTGCATGTTGCCGAAATGCAGGTTGTGGGTGAGGTGGTCGATGAAGGTCAGGCCGAATCCGCGTGGGTTCTGGTCGGCGCCCGGGATCGGCGCATAGTCATCGTACATGCTGCCCTTGTCGCCGTAGCGATCGACCAGGTACAGCATGCAGTCTCCAATGCCCTTGACGACGGGCGCATCGACGGCCTTGCTCGCTTCCTTGTGATCGATCGCCTCGCCGCCGTTGGAAAGTACCGTCTGCAGCACGTCGCCAGACGGCTTGCTGAAACGGATCGCGAATCCGCACGCGCACGGTCCGTGCGCCTTGGCAAAATCCGCCGCGAACGAATCCGGATCCTCGTTGACGAGGAAGTTCACGCCGGCCTGCCGGTACACGGTGATCGCCCGCGTCTTGTGCCTGAGTACGGGCGAGAAGCCCATGCGCTCGAACAGCGCTTTCAGCGGCGCTGCATCGGGCGCGGCGAACTCGACGAACTCGAAACCGTCGATCCCCATCGGGTTGGCGAACGTGGTCGGCTGCATGCCAAGGTTGGGCTGGGAGGAATGCGATGGGGTGGACGACTGCGTGGCGCTCATGGCTGGCTCGCGGCGCTTGCGGAAAGGAAGCGGATTATATAGTTTCATGTGCAACTAATGGCAAGCGGCAACGCAACATGAACCGCAAGGGCAATCCCGAGCACGCCGTATTGCATGCCGCATTGGAGCTGGACCGCTTCGTGCCTTACCGGCTGTCGGTGCTGTCGAACCGGATCAGCCAGGACATCGCGCGCCTGTACGCCGAGCGCTTCGCGCTGAGCGTCACCGAATGGCGCGTACTTGCTGTACTCGGCCGTTATCCGGAACTGTCGGCGAACGCAGTCGCCGAGCGCACCGCCATGGACAAGGTGGCGGTCAGTCGTGCGGTCGCCAGCCTGATCCGCGATGGGCGGCTGCGACGCCGCCTGCACGGCGACGACCGGCGGCGTTCGGTACTCGCGCTATCAGCGAAGGGTTACCGGATCTACGATGATGTCGCGCCGCTTGCATTGAAGTTCGAACGCGAATTGCTGTCCCGGCTCGGCAGCGACGAGCAGCACTGGCTCACGCGGATCCTCGACCGGCTCGAAGCCGCCGAAAGCGCACAGGCCCGTTGACCCGTCCCATGACCGACCTTCACCACAGCACGCAGGAGTTGGCTGCACGCATGCGCAGCGCGCAGGCAGAACGCGATTTCGACGCTGCCGAGCGGCTGGCCGAGGTCATCTCGGTTCGCGAGCCTGGACACGAGGACGCCGTGGGCTTCCTGATCGGGCGAGCGCTTGCGCGCGGCGATGTGGCGCGCTCACTCAACGTCGCTCGCGGTGCGGTGATTGCGCAAGCGGGCTCGGCCCGGTTGCAGTTCCAGTTGGGTCTCGCCCACGCCGCTGCCGGCCATCATGAAGCCGCGTTGCAGGCTTTCGCGAACGCGCGCAGGTGCGATCCAACGCTGCTGGTTGCACCGCTGTGGCAGGCCGATTGCGAAACGGCGTTGGGTCGGGACGACCAGGCGCTGTGTAGCCAGTTGCGCGCACTGGACCTCGCCGAACGCAGCGGACTGCTCGCACGCGAGTCGACGCTGGTGCCGCCTGTCCGCGAACGCATCCAGCGTGCGGTCGACGCCGTGCAGGCCGCACGCAAGACGGCCATCGAATCGGTGCTCAAGCCACTGCGCGACGCGTTCGGCGCGACATCCATCTCGCGCATCGACCGCGCTCTCGCGCGCATGTACGGCGAATCCGCGCCGGTACCAACAGATCCCTTGCAGCAGCCCAGCCTTCTGTTCGTGCCAGGACTTCCGAGCCAGTCGTGGTTCGAACGCACCGACCTGTCGTGGCTCGGTAAACTCGAAGCCGCCACCGACACGATCCGCGCCGAGCTGCTCGGCATTCTGTCGGATGAAAGCGACCTGCTTCCGTACGTGGACATGCCCGATGCCGCTCCGGCCGCGGCGATGTGGCGCGACTTGAACCGCTCGCTCGCGTGGAGCGGGTACCATCTGTATCGGCACGGAGAGCGCGTTGATGCGCATTGCGCACGTTGCCCGAAGACTGTCGCGCTGCTTGAATCGCTGCCGTTGATGCGAATTCCGGATCACTCACCGGAGATCCTGTTTTCGGTACTCAAGCCGCACACGCACATTCCGCCGCACACGGGCGTCATCAACGGTCGGCTGACCGTGCACCTGCCGCTGATCGTTCCGGAGAACTGCGGTGCGCTGCGCGCCGGCACCGGGCAGCGTCCCTGGCGCGTTGGCGAATGCCTGGTGTTCGATGATTCGTTCGTGCACGAGGCCTGGAACCAGAGCGACGAGACCCGCGTGGTGCTGATCATCGATGCGTGGAATCCATATCTCTCCACGCCGGAACGCGAGGCGCTCGCAACTGCGATCGCGGAGCTTGGTCGCTTCAACCGTCGCTACAACGGCGAGGACGACGCGCGCCAATCCACTTGAGTTTCCGCAGCGATGTCCAGGGCTCCGCATTGCCGACAGGTGCCGGCAACGTCCGCAAACGAAAACGGCGACCCGAAGGCCGCCGTCGTCGAAACAATTCCATCGGGATCAGGTGATCGCCGGATCGGACTCGTTTTGCAGCGGATTGCGTTCGATGATGTTTTCCGCGCCGTGCATCCAGTCAACAAGCTTGCCAGAAATGGCCCACAGCAGGATCGCGAACACCGCCAGCACGACTGTGATGCCGCCGAAAATCGCGATCTCGCCAAGTTTTTCGGCATACGCACCGACGTAGCCCGCGATGATGTTGGCAGTGAAGTTGATCAGGAACCACACTCCCATGATCAAGCTGGCGAAGCGCAGCGGCGCGAGCTTGGTCATCAGCGACAGGCCGACCGGCGAGATGCACAACTCGCCCATCGTGTGGAACAGGTATGCCAGCGCGAGCCAAGTCATGCCCGCCTTGTGATCGGGGGCCGCATGCGCCTGGTAAACCGCAGCGACCATGCAGACAAAACCGACCGCAGTCAGCAACAAGCCATAAATCATCTTCTTGGGCGCGGGCGGGTTGTTGCCGCTCCTGCCCAGGCGCAGCCAGAACGCCGCGAACAACGGCGCCAGCAGAACGATATAGATCGGATTGAGCGACTGGAACCAGCCGGCCGGGATCTCGAAGCTGCCGATCATGCGGTTGGTCGACTTTTCGGCCCAGATATTCATCAGGCCGCCAGCCTGTTCGAACGCAGCCCAGAACGCGACGATGAACACGAACAGCACCACGATCACCTTCAGACGATCGCGTTCTTCGCTCGTCAACGCAGCGTTGACGCCGCCGGTCATTTCCAGCGAACGCTTCGCGCCCGGGCGCTTGCCGAGGTCGCCAAGATAGCGATTCGACAACAGCATCTGGATGACCACCGACAACAGCATGCCGAAGCCCGCCGCCATGAAGCCGTATTTCCACCCGTAGGCGGCATCTTCGCCGAGGGTCGAGCAGATGAATGGGGCGATGAACGCGCCGAGATTGATGCCCATGTAGAAAATGGTGAACGCGCCATCGCGGCGGATATCGCCCTTCGGATACAACTCGCCGACCATCGTCGAGATGTTGGCCTTGAAGAATCCGTTGCCAATGATCAGCAACACCAAGCCAGCCATGAACACACTGCTGGTTTTCGAGCCGATGCCGGACGCAAGCGTGAATTGCCCCGCCGCCATCACCAGGCCGCCGATGATCACCGACAGTCGCTGGCCGATGAAGTTGTCAGCGATCCAGCCGCCGATGACCGGCGTGAAATAAACGAAGCCCGTGTACCACGCATACAACTTCAGCGCGCTGCCATCGGTCCAGCCGAAGCCCGGATTCGCCGCGTTCGTGGCGGCCGTCAGGCACAACACCAGCAGCGCGCGCATGCCGTAGTAACTGAAACGCTCCCACATCTCGGTCGCGAACAGCAGGTATAAACCCCTGGGATGGCCGAGCCATTCCCCTTCCGGCACTCTTACTTGTTGCGACGACATCAAGCCACCTCAGCGATAAGTAAAAACTGTATGGGTTGAAAGCAATGCGGAGAAACCGGCATCTGGTCTACATATACCTGTTGCAGGCGATCGCCGTCCAACATGTTGCGTGGTGCATCGCAACATCATTCAGGCTGTGCCGGGTTGGCTGCCGATCATCCCGCGCACCTCGAACAACTCCGGGAAGAAGGTCAGTTCCAGCGCCTGCTTGAGGAATCCGACGCCGGATGACCCGCCGGTGCCGCGTCGGAAGCCGATGATCCGCTCGACGGTTTTCATGTGGCGGAAGCGCCAATGCTGAAAGTTCACCTCGATGTCGACCAGTTGCTCGCACAGATCGTAAGCGTCCCAGAATTCGTCGGTGCGCTCGTAGATGCGCTTGAACACCGGCAGCAACGCCGCTTCGCGCACATGCGGCTGCGACCAGTCGCGTTGCAGCGATTGCGCGGGAATTGCGTGGCCACGGCGCGCGAGCCACTGCAGGCATTCGTCGTACAGCGATGGTTGCTCGAGCGCTTCGCGCAACTCATTCTGCGCGGCCGGATCGTGCGCGAACGCGGCGAGCATCGCAGCGTTCTTGTTGCCGAGCAGGAATTCGACGATGCGGTATTGCAATGATTGAAATCCCGAGGCCGGCCCGAGGATGTCGCGGAACTGCAGGTAGTCGCTCGGCGTCAGCGTTTCCAGAACCGACCATTGCGCGGTCAGTTGCTGCTGGATCTGCTTGATCCGCGCGAACATCTTGAAGCACGGCGCGAGCCGATCGGCCTGCAAATGCACGAGCACTGCGCGCAACTCATGGATCAGCAGCTTCAGCCACAACTCGGCGACCTGGTGCTGGAGGATGAACAGCATCTCGTCGTGTTGGGCTGGCTTGGCATGCGGCTGCTGCGCCGACAGCAGGATGTCGAGTCGCAGGTATTCGGCATAGCTGAGTTGCCCGCGCAGATCGGTGGTGATGCCCTGTTCGAGCGCGCGCTGGTTGTCCGTGGTCGTCATTGTGCCCTCCGTGCGACAATTGTACGGCCTGCGGCCATGCTTGCTTGTCCTGTTTCGGCATGACGTGGCTGCTACCAAACAATCCACTGACCGAGCCCACGCATGAGCATCGCGGCAAAGTTCGAGATCGAATATCTCCAGTACATGGACCCGACCGGCAAGCTGGTCGGCAAGGATTTGCCGGCGTTTGCGAAAGACGGCAAGCGCCTGGTCGAATTGTTCAAGCAGATGCTGTTCGTGCGCGTGTTCGACACCAAGGCGATCGCGCTGCAACGCACCGGCAAGCTCGGTACCTATGCGGCTTGCCTGGGCCACGAAGCCACGCATGTCGGCATCGGCGCATCGATGCACAAGGACGACGTGTTCGCGCCGAGCTATCGCGAATACGGCGCGCAATTCATGCGCGGCGTGTTGCCGCGCGAAGTGCTGATGTATTGGGGCGGCGACGAGCGCGGCAACGATTTCGTGGGCCCGAAGAACGATTATCCGTGGTGCGTGCCGATTTCCACGCAGTGCCTGATGGCTGCCGGCGCGGCGCTGTCGTTCAAATTGCGCAAGCAACCGCGCATCGCGGTCGCATGCTGCGGTGATGGTGGTTCGTCGAAGACCGATTTTTACGCAGCACTCAATTCCGGCGGCGCATTCAAGTTGCCGCTGGTGCTGTGCGTGATCAACAACGGCTGGGCAATCTCGGTACCGCGCTCTGCGCAAACCGGCGCCGAAACGCTCGCGCAGAAAGGCATCGCCGGCGGCCTGCATTGCCTGCAGGTCGATGGCAACGACTTGATCGCCGTGCTCGAGGCGATGCGTCGCGCGACCGAACGCGCGCGGGCGGGTGAAGGCGGCAGCGTGATCGAGTTCATGACCTATCGCCTGCACGACCACACCACAGCCGACGATGCGCGCCGTTATCGCGGTGAGCAGGAAGTAAAGGACGGCTGGACGCGCGACCCGATTCCGCGCCTGCGCGCCTACCTGACCAACGCGAAACTCTGGGACGAGGCGCAGGAAAAAGCCTGGGCCGCAGAATGCGGCAAGAAAGTCGACGTCGAGATCGATGCCTACCTCAACACGAAAACGCAACCGGTCGAAGCGATGTTCGATTACCTCTATGCGGAGTTGCCTGCGGATCTTGTCGGCCAACGCGATGACGCCATCGGCTGGGAGAAACGCTGACATGGCCGCAATCACCCTGATTGAAGCGATCACCCAGGCTCTCGCCTACGAAATGCGTCATGACGATTCCGTGGTCGTGCTCGGCGAGGACGTCGGCGTCAACGGCGGCGTGTTCCGCGCGACCGCCGGCCTGTCGCAGACTTTCGGCACTGAACGCGTGCTCGACACGCCGCTCGACGAAACCACCATTGCCGGCCTCACCGTCGGCATGGCCTCGCAAGGCATGCGCCCGGTTGCCGAAGCGCAGTTCGACGGCTTCATGTATCCGATGGTCGATTTCATCGTCTGCCACGCAGCGCGCATGCGCTATCGCACGCGCGGACGGCTGACCTGCCCGATGGTGCTGCGCGTGCCGTGGGGCGGCGGCATCCGCGCGCCGGAACACCATTCCGAGGCGAACGAGGCGATCTTCACCAACGTGCCCGGCCTGCGCGTCGTGCTGCCGTCGTCGCCGCAACGCGCGTACGGGTTGCTGCTCGCCGCGATTCGCGATCCGGACCCGGTGATCTTCATGGAACCCAAGCGCATCTACCGCCAGTACAAGGAAGACGTGCCGGACGACGGCGAAGCCTTGCCGCTCGACGTGTGCTTCGTCCTTCGCGACGGCCAAGACGTGACGCTGGTGACGTGGGGTTCGCAGGTCAAGGAAACACTGGAAGCCGCCGATGCGCTCGCGAAAGACGGCATCAGCGCCGAAGTGATCGACGTCGCGACGCTGACGCCGCTGGACTTCGACACGATCAAGGAGTCGGTGCAGAAAACCGGCCGCTGCGTGATCGTGCATGAAGCTCCGAAGACCGCGGGTTTCGGCGCCGAGATCGCCGCGCGCGTCGCCGAGGAATGCCTATTCGAACTGCTCGCACCCGTGCAACGCGTGACCGGCTACGACACCCACATCCCGCTGTTCCGCCTCGAAATGAAATACCTGCCGAGCGTCGAGAAAATCGTCGCTGCGGTGAAACGTACACTGGCTGTGAGCTGAGTCGTTGATGATGCGCGTTTTCGACATCAAGCCCGGGAACAAAGGCCTGATTGCGTTCGAGGTCAACGCAGCGCTGGGCAGGCGCCGCGCCGCGCGCGTCGTTGCGACCATCAAGGGCGTGCGCATGCTCCGCCGTCCACGCCTGCTTCCAGGATTTCGCGAAGAAGTATTTTGCGAATTCGAATTGAAAGGCCAGCGCTTCAACGTCTGGGAACCCTTCGGCGGCAGCAGCCGCTACTGGATCGGGTCGAGCAACGCTGCGGCGGCGTCCGTGCTGCAAGTGGTGCGCCAGGCATTCGTCGATTACACGCTTCCGAAATCCCCGTGGCTCGCAATCTGGACGCGACAAGGCAAAGGAACCTTATGAGCGAGAAAAAAACATTCATCCTCCCCGACCTCGGTGAAGGCTTGCCGGACGCGACCATCGTCGAATGGTTCGTCAAGATCGGCGACATCATCAAGCTCGACGAACCGCTGGTGTCGATGGAAACCGCGAAGGCGGTCGTCGAAGTGCCGTCGCCGTATTCGGGCAAGGTCGTCAAGCTCGCGGGCGCGGGCGGAGACATCGTGATCACCGGAGCGATGCTCGCCGAAGTCGAACTCGACCCGAGCTTGCCGCAGCGCGCAGAGGCGCAGGACACCGGTCATCATCACGGGCCACCGCATGCCGCTACGGCACTCGAAGCGCCGAAACCTGCTGCAGCGATACCTGCCGCTGAGCCGGAAACGAAAACCGTCGTGTTGCGGGAAGACAGCGGCACCGTCGTCGGCGCGATGCAGAGTTCGGATGCCGTGCGCAGTGAAACCGCGCTTGCAATCGGCGGCGTCAAGGCTGTTCCGGCGGTGCGCGCGCTCGCGAAGAAAATGAAAGTCGATCTCGCACGCGTGAAACCGACCGGTGCGGATGGCGTGATCACCTTGAAGGATGTGAAGGATGCCGCAGCGAATGGCAGCGCTGTTGCAAGCGCCGCGGCTGTCACGACGCACGCGGTGTCCATTCATGCCGCTGCCGATGTGCCGCGCGCGGACGCCGCACGCACGCCACTCTCCGCTGCTGGCAAACCGATGCGCACGCAGCCGCCAGGCGTCGTCGCATCCGGCCAACCCGAACAACTCAAGGGCGTGCGTCGCAACATGGCGCGGGTGATGGCCGCCGCGCATGCGCAGGTCGTGCCGACGACGCTTGTCGACGACGCCGACCTGCACGCATGGATCGGCAAGCAGGACATCACCGCGCGCCTGATCCGCTCGATCGTGGCTGCGTGCAAGGCAGTGCCTTCGCTCAACGCGTGGTTCGACGGCGAGAAGCTCTCGCGCACGCTCCACCCGCACGTCGATATCGGCATCGCGGTCGATACCGAGGACGGCCTGTTCGTGCCCGCGCTGCGCAATGCCGACATGCTCGACGGTGCCAGCATCCGCACCGCGATCAAGCGCCTGAGAGCGCAAGTGGAAGACCGCAGCATTCCCGCGTCGGAACTCTCCGGCTACACGATCTCGCTGTCGAACTTCGGCATGTTCGCGGGCCGCTATGCGACGCCGGTGGTGGTGCCGCCGACCGTCGCGATCATCGGCGCCGGCAAGCTCTGCCACGACGTCGTCGCGGTGATGGGCGGCATCGAAGTGCATCGGCGCATGCCGATCTCGCTGACCTTCGACCATCGCGCCTGCACCGGCGGCGAAGCGGCGCGCTTCCTGAAAGCGCTGCTCGACGATCTCGCGCAGCCGCACTGAACGACCCACAGGGAATCCTGGCATGCATCACAGCCGGCTCAGCACGCTTGTTCTGGATTGCCGCGTCGACGACCTGCGCGACGCGGCGACCTTCTGGAGCAACGCGCTCGGCAAGCCGATCGTCACCGTCGATCAGGACGGCGACGGCAAGTACGCCGAATTGAAAACCGAGTCAGACGAACCGATCATTCTGCTGCAGAAAGTCGAGCACGAGGCGCGGCTGCACCTCGACATGGAAACCGACGACCTCGAAGCCGAAGCGGCACGCCTGGAAGCACTGGGCGCGACACGCATCGCCTTCGTGCGCGGTCGCTGGTGGGTGATGGAAGCGCCGACAGGGCATCGTTTCTGCATCGTGCAGAAACAACGCGATGCATTTGGACCGCACCTCAACGCCTGGGATTGACGTGCGACGCAGCGATCAGCGACGCAGCAAGCGAGGACGCACGATCAGCGCGACCGTCATGACGCCGAGAAAAACGCCGTAAGCGACAAGCGTCGCGAGAACCTGTTTCCACAGCGCGCCGGCTTCGAGGCTGGCATCGAGATAACCCCAGCGCATGCCAATGAAGCTGCCGCCGCCCGCGATCAGTAGCGTTGCGGCGTCGAACAAGCGTCTCATTGATGTGCGGGGCGTGCGCGGATACAGCCAGAACAGCACCGCGAGGATCGCGAACCAAGGCAAGAACAGGATGAGGGCGAGATAAGGCATCGCTTCAAACGACCTGCTGCAATTGGCGCAGTGCCGCGACCACATCCGCATCATCCACGCCAGCGGCACGCGTGACCTTGTCGTCGAATATGGCAGGGTCATGCGTACCAGCCTTCATGCTGGCGACGATCACACCAGAGTCCTTTGGCGATGCGAAGCCGGCGCTTTGCAGCAGTACGCGCCCCTCGCCATCGATCAGCTTGAAATAGAATTTGCCGTCGCTGTCGCGATACTGCTTGAATTGCGGGATTGCCGATTGACCAGCCTTTTGGCTGTTGGAGACTTGCTTAGTAACCACCAGCGCTTCGCTACCCGCACGCAAGTCGCGCAAGCCGACCGCCGCGCGTAACTTCATCAGCAACGACGCGGCCGGGACGCGCGCCTTCACCGCGCCAGCGCGCAACAACCTCTCGACCTCAGCCACGCCTTCGGGCGTTTCCGCATAGTGCGCGTAACGTTCGCGCAGGGGCGCGATCTCCGCATCGATGCGCTCGAACAACTGCTGTTTCGCATCGCCCCAGCCCACTCCGTCGCCGAACGCCTTGCGCATCGCAGCGGTTTCTTCGTTGCTTGCGAACGCGCGATACAGCTCGAACACGTTCGACGCATCCGCATCCTTCGCCTCGCCCGGCATGCGCGAATCGGTGACGATGCCGGCGATCAGTTTCTTCAATTCGGCGCGGCTGCAGAACAGCGGAATCGTGTTGTCGTAGCTCTTGCTCATCTTGCGGCCATCGAGCCCGGGCAAGGTGGCGACGTGTCCCTCAATCTGCGCCTGCGGCAACATGAAGTGCTCGCCGTAAAGGTGGTTGAAGCGTGCGCCGATGTCGCGCGCCATCTCGATGTGCTGCACCTGGTCGCGACCGACCGGGACCTTGTCGGCATTAAATAGCAGGATGTCGGCGGCCATCAGCACCGGATACATGAAAAGGCCCGCGGTGACGCCCGCATCCGGATCGTCGCCTTCGCCAACATTGCGATCCACCGCCGCCTTGTACGCATGCGCGCGATTGAGCAATCCCTTTGCGGCAACGCAGGTCAGCAGCCAGGTGAGTTCGGGTATCTCGGGGATGTCGGATTGGCGATAGAACCAGACCTTGTCGGGATCGAGTCCGCAGGCCAGCCACGCGGCCGCGATTTCCAGCGTCGATCGCTGCACCCGCGCCGGATCGTTGACCTTGATCAGCGCGTGGTAGTCGGCGAGGAAATAAAAACTTTCCGCGCCGGGCGCATGGCTGGCGGCAATCGCGGGGCGGATCGCACCGACGTAATTGCCGAGGTGCGGCGTGCCGGACGTGGTGATGCCGGTAAGGATGCGGGGCATAAGGGTCGGGCTCGCGAAGGCGACGCAAATTGTAACTGGTTGGCAAACACGCAGCGGCGGCTAACCCCGTTCTGGCGGAAGCAGCGTTCCACACGCTACCCAACCCCGAGGTGTCTCATGAAAACGCTGATGAACCTGATGCTGGCTTCGATGTGCGCTTTGTCCGCGACCGCTTGCGCGCGGCCGCTGGTCGATCTGTCGGTGGTCGATCGCGACACCGGCAACACGCTGCAGACCTATTTCCAGCATGGCCGCCGCTACGTGCCCGGCGAACCCGGCCACCGCTATGCGCTTCGCCTGTCCAACCACACCGGCGAACGCGTGATGGTGGTGCTGAGTGTCGATGGCGTGAATGCCGTCACCGGCCAGACTGCTGGCGCGGATCAGAACGGCTACGTGCTCGATCCGTGGCAGACCACCGAGATCGCAGGCTGGCGCAAGAGTTACAGCGATATCGCCCAGTTCGTCTTCACCGCGATCGACGACAGTTACGCATCACGCACTGGTCGTCCGGATAACGTCGGCGTGATCGGCATGGCGGTGTTCCGCGAAAGTCGGCCGCAGCCGGTGTACCAGCAGCCGATGTATGCGCCGCCCGTCGCCGAGCGCCAGGACAAGGATGAAGGCGGCAGCTCCTATGACCATCGCGACGATCGTCGCTATGCTGCGCGCGATGCAGCCCCGGCGGCTCCGCCCGCTTCGATGGCCGCGCAGGCAGCCGGCTCCGGCTATGCGACAGCCAAGGCGATGGGCAGCATGAATCGCGCGGAGGCCGCCGACAGCGTCGCCCAGGAAATCGGTACCGGCCACGGCGATCGCGAGTACGCGCCGACATCGCAGACCGATTTCAATCGACTGAGTTCATCGCCGCAGCAGGTCACTCAACTGTTCTACGACACGCCGCAGCAACTGGTCGCGCGCGGGATCATGCCGCGCTATTACGCGCAGCGCTGGCCGCGCGAGCGCGACGGTGCGCCGCAGGCGTTTCCGACCGGCTTCGTGCCCGATCCTTCATGGTGAGCTTCCGCTCAGTGAGGTTCCGCGCGACGATTGCGTGATCCAACGGGCCGGCTCTTGCCGGCCCGCTTTTTTCATCGCCATTGATGACTCAGACGGCGCCGCGCTCCACCGCGGGCATCTGTATCGCACTGCTGACGGGCTTGATGTCCCGATCATTGTGCATGGTCTTGCAGCCGGCCAGCAGCAGCCCGGCCAGGAGGTACAACAATGTCGAGGCGATCACGCGTTTCATGGGCACTGCTCCTTGGTGGGCGAAGAATGATTTTCCATGGATCCGGCGCGGACGTTGCTACAGGCGCTCCATGCGCCCGGGTGCATTCCCCACATCTGACCGCCAAGGATGGCGGAAATGTCGAAAACGCAGGAGCAGTTTTCGATCTTGTGGGTCATCACGCGCGCATCAACGTGGATTTTCCGAACAGGCTTTCGACCAGATCGACAGCGAGTTTCGCGGTGCGATTGTGGTCGTCGAACGCGGGATTGAGTTCCATGATGTCCAGCGAACCCATGCGACCGGTGTCGGCGATCATCTCCATCACCAGCTGCGCCTCGCGATAGTTTGGGCCGCCCGGCACGGTGGTGCCGACCGCGGGCGCGATCGACGGATCGAGGAAATCGACGTCGAAGCTCACGTGCAAATGCGTGTCGTCGTCCAAGCCTTCGAGCGCTTCCTCCATCACCCGTTTCATGCCGATCTCGTCGATGTAGCGCATGTCGTAGATATCGATGTTGTACTGCTGCACGAGGCGCTTCTCGCCCTGGTCGACCGAGCGGATGCCGATCTGCCGCAACACATCTGGTGTGATCGCCGGCGCTTGGCCGCCAAGATGGGTCAACGCATGTGGGCCGATGCCGCACAGGCAGGCGACCGGCATGCCGTGGATGTTTCCCGAGGGCGTCACCTCGTCGGTATTGAAATCGGCGTGCGCATCCAGCCACAGCACACGCAAGGTTTTCTCGCGCTCGCGGCACCAGCGCGCGACGGCGGTGATCGAGCCCAAGCCGAGACAATGGTCGCCGCCGAGCAGGATCGGCAAGTGCCCACCTTCGAGTTCGTCGTACATCGCACCCATCACGAGGCGATTCCACGCGACGACTTCGTCGATGTGGCGGTAGCCATCCAACGGCGGCTGCCACGGATTCGATGGGCCGACGAGATTGCCGCGGTCGATGACATTGAGCCCGCGTCCGCGCAATGCCTCGACGAGTCCGGCGACGCGCATGGCTTCCGGACCCATCGATGCGCCGCGATCGCCGGCGCCGACATCGGTGGGCGCGCCGACCAGGGCGATGGATTTGGGTGTGTTCGACGGCATGTGCGGTTCCCCTGGAAATCGGCTGATCGAATCTGGCCGAGGTCATTCTAGTCGTCTGAAGGTGCAGCGCGCGACTCACCGGATGCCCGTGCAGCGTCCCGGTTTGAAATCCAAACGTGCGTGCTGGGTCGCAGTTCGAGCCCGGAAGGTCGGGCCGCGATCGAGCCATGGTTCAAGACGCCATCTCGATCACGCTACGAGCGCCTCGATGACCCCCACCACGAACGAGATCTTTGAGAAGCCGTCGCTCAGTCGGGATAGCGCGCGTTGACTTCGAGCACGGCGTCCATGTTCGCGAACAGCAGTTCGACGATCTGCGGATCAAGATGGGAGCCGATGCCGGCGCGCATGTAGTCGATCACTTCCTGCAGCGGCCATGCCGGCTTGTAGCAACGCGCGTGGGTCAATGCATCGAACACATCCGCGACCGCAACGATGCGCGCGTGCGGATGGATGCCCTCGGCCTTGAGGCCCTGCGGATAGCCGGTACCGTCGTAACGTTCGTGGTGCTGGTGAGCGATTGTCGCCGCGGCTTCAAGGATGGGGCGCTCGGAACCCTTCAGGATGTCGTAGCCGATGGTCGGGTGTTGACGCATCACCTTCCACTGCTCGGCGTCGAGCTTGTCGGGCTTGAGCAGGATCGCGTCGGGGATCGCGACCTTGCCGATGTCGTGCATCGGCGCCGCGCGGCGCACGAGATCCGCTTCGTTTTCGTCGTAGCCAAGCGCGAGGCACAGCAGGTAACTGACTTCGGACATGCGCCGCACGTGGTTGCCGGTTTCGGACGAGCGCGACTCGACGACATTGCCGAGCTTGTTGATGAGCTCGGCCTGGGTATCGAAGATTTCCCGGTTGAGCAGCAGGTTCTCGAACGCGAGCGAAACATGGGTCGAAAAGATGTCGATCAGGCGCATGTCGAGCTCGTCGACCTCGCTCACGCCATTGAGGTAGAGCAACGACGCCGCGACATGCCGCGACGGGAAATAGCCGACGAAGCAGCCATCCGCAAGAATGTGCTGGCGCGCGTTCTCGGCTTTCTGCAATGCATGGACGATATCCGGCACGATGTCGCCGTGTTCGTCCACGCAATCGCCGACGCTCGCGAGCACCTCGTAACGCGCTTTCGAATGCAACGCGCTGAGCCGCACCAGGACGCCGCGATCCTCCAGATGCAGCAACGAGGCGACCTGTTGTAGCAAGCCGCTGGCGAAATCGCGCATCGAACGTTGTTCGAGCACGCGCGCCGAAGCGGCGATGACGACCTCCAGCCCGATCCGGAAACGCTCTTCGTGCCGGCGCGCTTCGTCGATCCGCATGATGTCGCGATAGGCGCGCAGCGCCGAGAACACGGTCGTGAAGAGTTTCTTGCGGTCGAGCTCGGTTTTTTCCTTGTAGTCGTTGATGTCGTATTCGACGATGACACGTTCTTCAGGAGCTTGGCCGGGCTGGCCGGTGCGCAGGACGATCCGGGTGAAATGGTTGTTGAGATCCTGGCGCATCCAGCGCGCGAGTTCGAGGCCGGCGGTCTCGTTCTCCATGACCACGTCGACGATCGCCAAGGCGATGTCGGGCTCGTTCTGCAGGAAGGCGCGCGCCTGTTCCGCGCTGTACGCATGCAGAAACTCGAGCCGACGGCCATCGAGCTCGAAACGCGACAGCGCGAGCTTGGTGATGGTATGCACATCGGGTTCGTCATCGACCAGCAGAACCCGCCAGCATGCGGCGACGGAGGTGGCAGCAACGGGTGCATCTTCCTTGGCGAACATACGGTTCCCACCGTCTTGTCGAATACGATTCCCCGAGACGCGAAGCACGCATCCCACGCACAGACTACACCCGCATCGGGATGGCGAAACTGTGACCTGTCGTCAGGTTTGCGATGGCCAACTCGAACACATCAATCCGCCTTGAAGCCCACCTTGCGATGGGTGCCGTCGCAGAAGGGCTTGTTCTGCGAATTGCCGCAGCGGCACAACCAGGTTTTCTGCAAGCGGTCGATGGTGCGGCCGGTTCCGCAGCAGATTTCCAGGTTGCCTTCGACCAGCAACGGGCCGTCTTTCTGCGGCGATACCGTCAGCACGCCATCGCGTGCGGCGAGCGGTTGCGATTGCTTGCTTGGCGGCTCGCCGGTCGCGGCGAAGCCGACATCATGGTGCGCATTGTCGCACCAGGGTTTGTTTTTCGATGCGCCGCACCGACACAACGTCGCGCGCAGATGGGTTGCGTCCATTGCGCCTTCGGTACCCATCACGCGCAGATCAGCGTGGAACGCGAGCGGCCCGTTCTCGCGCACGCGCACCACATTTGCCGGAGGCAACGGTTCGCCGGGCTGGCCATCGTTGCGCACATAGGTGATCGCGCCGGACGGACACGCTTGCGCGACCAGCGCAACGTCTTCGGCACTCGCGGCATCAGGTTTGATCCACGGGCCTTCGACATTCGCCAGGAACACGCCGGGTTGGCCGAGCACGCAATGCCGCGAGTGGATGCAGCGATGCGCTTCGAAGCGAATGGTCGCATCACGGCCAACGACTTCCTCGACGCCTGGCGACGCGGCGGGCTGGTTGGCTGGCTCGGTCATGCGGATTTTCCAGCGCAAAGCCAATGCAGCGCGATCAATGCCATTCAAACAGGCTCCATTGCACCGGCACGACCTGGTTGTTGGTGACATCGCTGCGGTTGATGCGGCCGTCGCCGTTTCTGTCGTTCAACTCGAACGCCTTGGCATGCGCCGGTTGCACCCTGACCTTGGTCAGCTGACCGCCGTGGCGGTATTCCTCGATATGGTCGCCGTTGGATGCTGTGTACTTCCGCACGCTGTAGCCGTCCGCGCTTTGGTTTTGATCGACTTGCTTCGGTGGTGGATGGAATGCATCGTCGGTGGGCAGCTTGGGAAGATTGGACGGGTCGCCGTCGGACTTCATGTGATCGTTGGCTGCGGGATTTGTCACGGGTTTCGATCGCGCGGACTCGGCAGGCAGCGGTGCCAGTCGCGGATCGTCCGGCTTGATCGATTCGGCAGTCGCAGGCTGGCCCGGATCGTCCATAGACGGCGGCGGCGGCGCGACCGCAGGCGCAGGGTCCGCTGCGAATGCGACGGATGCACCAGTCGCCAGCAGCAGTCCGATCAGCAATCCATTGCATTGCGCGCGCATGGCAATTTCTCCAGGTGGGGCTTCGATCTTCCCACCACGGCGACCGCGTGGATAGCGCCGCGACGCCGGCCGTTCAGCGAGGCGCTCGCATCGCGGGAAAGCACACGTCGCGCGCGCCTACAATGGCGTTCCGCAACTGCGAGCGCGCGCATGCCCCGCCTGGTCCTGATCGATGGCTCGTCCTACCTGTACCGCGCGTTCCATGCGCTGCCGCCGCTGAACAACGCGCAGGGCGAACCGACCGGCGCGCTGTTCGGCGTGGTCAACATGCTGCGCGCGACGCTGAAGGACAAGCCCGACTACGCGGCGTTCGTGATGGACCACAGCGGCCCGACGTTCCGCGATGCGCTCTACGACAAGTACAAGGCCAATCGCGCGGCAATGCCCGAAGACCTGCGTGCGCAGGTCGAACCCATGTTGCTGATCGTGGAAGCGCTCGGGTTTCCAATGCTGCGCGTGGAAGGCGTCGAGGCCGACGACGTGATCGGCACGCTGGCCCTGGAAGCGCACGCAGCGGGAACCGACGTCTTGATTTCCACCAGCGACAAGGATTTTGCGCAACTGGTCCGGCCCGGCGTCGTGCTCGTCAATACGATGAGCGGGAGCCGACTGGACTCAGAGGCGAGCGTGATCGAGAAATTCGGCGTGCGGCCCGATCAGGTGATCGATCTACTCGCCCTGATGGGCGACAGCGTCGACAATATTCCAGGCGTCGACAAGGTCGGCCCGAAGACGGCGGCAAAGTGGCTCGCCGAGCATGGCTCTCTCGACAACGTCATGGCGAGTGCGCACGCGTTCGGGGGCAAGATCGGCGAGAACCTGCGATCGGCGCTTGGGCACCTTCCGCTGAGCAGGACGTTGGCAACGATCAAAACCGATGTCGTCCTTGAGAACCCGCACCACACCCTGAAATTGCGTGACCGCGAGGTAGAGAAGCTGAGATCGTTGTACACCCGCTATGGATTCAAGGCGGCCTTGCGCGAACTCGATGGCAAGCTGGCCGAAACGAGGACAAAAGACGACGGGACGATGCGTGGTACGGCAGCGGGACACACGCGTTCGGGCGTTGCCGAAGAGATCCTCGATCCGTCGCTCGCGATCGCCGGCGATTACGAATGCATCACCACGCGCGAACAGCTGGATGCGTGGATCGAAAAGCTTCGTTCCGCCGACCTGATCGCGTTCGACACCGAAACCGATGCGCTCGATCCGATGCGCGCAAACCTCGTCGGCATGAGTTTCGCTGTCGAAGCCGGACGCGCTTGCTATATCCCGCTCGCGCACATGTATCCGGGCGTTCCAGAACAGATGGATCGTGCCGCCGTGCTCGACCTATTGCGCCCCGTCCTCGTAGACGCGAACAAGCCGAAAGTCGGTCAGCATGGCAAGTACGACCTGCACATATTGCGCCGGCATGGCGTAGACGTGCGCGGCTATGCGCAGGACACGATGCTCGAGTCCTTCGTCTGGAACGCGACGGCGACGCGCCACGACATGGACTCGCTCGCGCTGCGCTATCTCGATTACACCACGGTCAAGTACGCCGACGTCGCCGGCAAGGGCGCGAAGCAGATCCTGTTCTCGCAGGTCGCGCTCGACGATGCGACACGCTATGCCGCCGAAGACGCCGACGTGACCCTGCGCCTGCATCGGGCGCTGCATGCGAAACTCGCCACGGAACCTGCGCTGGAACGCGTGTATCGCGAGATCGAGATGCCGCTGGTGCGGGTGCTCGAACGCATCGAAGCGAACGGCGTGCTCGTCGATGCGGCGGAACTGCGCCGACAGAGCCAAGACCTCGGCAAGCGCATGCACGCGGCGCAATTGAAGGCGCACGAGATCGCGAACCGTCCGTTCAACCTCGATTCGCCAAAACAGTTGCAGGCGATCCTGTTCGACGAACTGAAACTCGATGCGGTGGTGAAGACGCCGACTGGCCAACCTTCGACCAACGAGGAAGCGCTGGAAGCCATCGCCGATGCGCATCCTCTGCCGCGACTGATCCTCGAATACCGTGGTCTCGCGAAATTGCGCAGCACCTACACCGAGAAGTTGCCGGATGCGATCAACCCCGACACCGGTCGCGTGCACACCAGCTATCACCAGGCCGGCGCGGCGACCGGAAGGCTCGCGTCGTCCGATCCGAACCTGCAGAACATCCCGATCCGCACCGAAGACGGCCGCCGCATCCGCAAGGCGTTCATCGCGCCACCGGGGCGCAAGATCATGGCCTGCGACTACTCGCAGATCGAGTTGCGGATCATGGCGCACCTGTCCGAAGACGCCGGATTGCTGCGCGCGTTCGAGAGTGGTCAGGACGTGCATCGCGCGACCGCAGCCGAAGTATTCGGCGCGAAATCGCCCGCAGAAGTCACCGGCGACCAGCGGCGTGCGGCGAAGGCGATCAACTTCGGATTGATGTACGGCATGAGCGCGTTCGGTCTCGCGCGCCAGCTCGGCATCGCGCGCGGCGAAGCGCAGGATTACATCGCGCTGTATTTCGCGCGTTATCCGGGGGTGCGCGCCTACATGGATCGCACGCGTGCGCAGGCGAAGGATCAGGGTTATGTCGAGACGGTGTTCGGGCGGCGGTTGTATCTGCCCGACATCAACGCGCGCAACCAGGGTCTGCGCGCCGGCGCCGAGCGCGCCGCTATCAACGCGCCGATGCAGGGCACGGCGGCGGATATCATCAAGCGCGCGATGGTCACGGTCGACGAATGGCTGCGGCAGCACGCGACGTGCATGGATGCACCAGTGTCACGGGAGGCAGGATGCCGGGAGCCACCGACACGGGCGCTGATGATCATGCAAGTGCACGACGAACTGGTTTTCGAGGTCGATACCGACTTTGTCGAAACACTGCGTTCCGGAATCGTCTCGCGCATGCAGGATGCGGCTGAGTTGCGGGTGCCGCTGGTGGTCGATACGGGCGTCGGCGACGACTGGGATCGCGCGCATTGAACGAATGCGGGTGCGTTCTAACGATGTCCTAACGCCTTTGTGTGCCGAAGGTCATGCTTTGCGAAGCGTGCGGCGTTTTTGGCATGAATGCATCCTGAACTCGCGCGTCAAATTGCGTTCGTCTTCACGAACTCTAAAGGTGAGTGATGGTCAACTATCTCGCAACGGACGCAACGTCCGTTGTCGGATGACTCTCTCCCCTGAGTGCATCCCGGAAGCCATCCTCTCCCCAAGGCCGGCTTCCACCCCTGGCCCCGCGAGTCTACCCCTGACTCGCGGGGTTTTTATTTGGCGCTGTCATCGAGTTCGTCCAGCCATGCCCTTGCTTGCAAGTAGTCCGCGAGACGCGCCTCGTCGCTGCCAGGATCCGGCGCATAACCAATTTCCCAGCGCACGCGTGGCGGCATGCTCATCAGGATCGATTCGGTGCGGCCACCCGATTGCAGCCCGAACAACGTTCCGCGATCCCAGACGAGGTTGAATTCGACATAGCGACCGCGCCGGTAGAGCTGGAATTCGCGTTCGCGTTCGCCATACGGCGTGTCCTTGCGACGCTCGACGATCGGCAGGTAGGCGTCGAGGAAACCGTCGCCGACCGCCTGCATGAGTCCGAATCCGCGCTCGAAGCCGCCATCGCGGAAGTCGTCGAAGAACAATCCGCCGACACCTCGCGCCTCGTTGCGATGTTTCAGGAAGAAATAGGCGTCGCACGCACGTTTGAAACGCGGGTACAACTTCGCACCGAACGGAGCGCAGGCCGCGCGCGCGGTGCGATGCCAGTGCAGCACATCCTCGTCGAACGGATAGAACGGGGTGAGGTCGAAACCGCCGCCAAACCACCAGACCCGTTCGGCGCCTTTGGGATGCGCAGCAAAATAACGCACGTTCGCATGCGCGGTCGGCACATACGGATTGCGCGGATGCACGACCAGCGACAGCCCGAGCGCGCGCCACGGCGCACCGACGAGTTCGGGGCGATGGGCCGTCGCCGATGGCGGCAGGGTGGCGCCGCGCACGTCGGAAAAACCGACGCCGGCCTGCTCGAACACCGCGCCCTCGCGCAGCACGCGCGAATTGCCGCCGCCGCCTTCTGCGCGTTCCCAGACGTCATTGCCAAAGCGGCCATCACCATCGACGGCTTGCAGCGCCGCACAGATGCGCTGCTGCAGATCGCGCAGATAAGTTTCGACGGCGGCGATATCGGGCGCTGCGGACATGCTCTGACTCGCGGATGCAGGCTCGCATGATAGCCGCGCGCAGGGACTGGTCGACGCGCCGGCTATAATTGCAGTCATCGTGACGCATTCTTCAGAAGCCCCCGCCACCATCCCAGCGCAAGCAGCGGAAGCTTTCGCAACGCTGTTGCGTGTGGATTTCTCTGCGTCAACGGGCGCATCGCTGGCATTTTTGTTCGCAGGTTCCGTTGAAGCCGGCTCCAGCGATACCGATGCGCGCATCGCCTGCGCGTGGCTGGCCGGGCCGCGCGCACCGGAGGCCTGGCATCTTGGCGACGCCTATCGCGCCATTGCATTCGCGCAATCCGAATCAGGCAACAATCCGGCCGATGCGGCGCAAGGCATCTATGCCGACCTGATCGCCCGCGTGCGTGGCTCGTCGCATCCGTATTTGCTGCGGATCTGGAATTACCTCGGCGACATCAATGCGGGGCATGGCGATAGCGAGCGCTACCGACGCTTCTGCGTCGGCCGCGCCGCAGCGGTGGACGCGGCATTCAACGACCCGCCGCCGGCCGCGACCGCGATCGGCCACGACGAAGGCATCGGCACCTTGCAGGTCATCGCACTCTGCGGACGTGAGCCCGGCATCGCGCTCGAGAATCCGCGACAGACTCCGGCATGGAATTATCCGCGCGACTACGGCCCGGTCGCGCCGGGCTTCTCGCGCGGCGCAGTGCTGGGCGCGCAAAGCAGTTCGCCACGCTTGCTCGCATCGGGCACAGCGAGCATCGTCGGCCACGTCTCGCAACATGCAGGCGATGTCGCCGAGCAATTGCGCGAGAGCCTGCGCAATCTCGAAGCCTTGCTCGCGGCTGGCAATGAACGTAGCGGGCGCATGTTCGCGCTCACCCGCTGCGAGGCGTTGCGCGTGTATCTGCGGCACGCAGACGACCTGACTGTCGCGCAAGCAGTGATCGCTGCATCCGGACTGCCGACCGGGCGCGTCCTTTACCTGCGCGGCGACGTGTGCCGGCGGGAGCTGGATGTGGAACTCGAGGGTGTGTTTGCAGCGCAGTGAGGTTTGCGTGGCTATCTCCCTGCCGTGTTCCTTTGACGGACTCGGCAGAGGTTTCGACTCGCTATCCAGGACTTCATTAGACAGTTCCAAGGTCGCTTTCGATTCGATCTCCATGACGGCTCTCGTCGAAAAATCCCCTGCGCAGCGCGATTTTTATGGCGCAGAATGCGCGTGGGAAAACTCGTCGTTTTGGCCCCGTGCGTGCGCGTGACGTGCCTGCGCAACCGCAGCCGAATGCGCGTTCGGGCGACCACTGGCGGTATTCACCGATCCAATCTCGGGAAGTGTCATGGATCTGCTGCGGTTTCTGCTGCTGTTGCCGGTACGCCTGCTGCGCGCCCTGTGGATCGTGATCGGATGGTTGTCGTCGTTGCTGGGACGGTTGGCTGCCAGGCTGCTGCGTCCGGTGGTCGGCGACATGAACCTGTCCTGGTATGCGCCGGAATGGATGCGTGCGGTGCAGCGACGGCCGAAACATGCGGCGCTGACGGGGTTGACCGTGGTGCTGGTGGCGATTGGCGGCTGGTACGGCTGGCAGTGGTACAAGCACCGGCCGCATCCGCCCGAGCCCACGCGCATCACCTGGCAGGTCCACGCGCCCTCGGTCACCGACTACAGCAAGCAGCCGATCGCGATCGGTGCGCTGCAGGTGACGTTCTCCGCATCGGCCGCGCCAATCGAACTGGTCGGCAAGCCGGTGACCAAGGGCATTTCCATGCAACCGTCGGCGAAAGGCGAGTGGACCTGGCTGGATGACAAGACACTGCGCTTCACGCCGGTCGCTGATTGGCCGGTGGGCCAGCACTACATGGTGAGTTTCGATGCGGCCAAGGCATTCGCGCCGCATGTGCTGGTGGCCGACGATCATTTCGACTTCACGACCGCCGTCTTCAAGACCACGCTTGGCAAAGGCGAGTTCTACCAGGATCCGCAGGAAGCGACTGCGAAAAAGATCATCCAGGAAGTCGATTTCAATTATCCGGTCGATCCGGCGCGCTTCGAGAAGAGCATCGCGCTGGCGTTTGTCGACAAGGATGGCAAGGATGGTCCGGCGCTGCTGTTCACCGTGATCTACGACCAGTACAAGCTGCACGCGTGGGTGCATTCGCAGCCGCTGGATCTGCCGCGCGACGATGGCCTGGTGTCGGTGAAGATCGACAAGGGCGTGTGCAGTTCGCGCGGCGGCGATTGCAGCGACCAGCCATTGCGCGCGACCGTGCGCATCCCGGGGCTGTACAGCCTCACCATCGACGACATCAGCCCGACCCTGGTCGACAACGACAAGTACGAACCCGAGCAGGTACTCGTGATCAACGTGGGCGGTGCGGTGCGCGACAGCGATCTGGCCGGCCTGCTGCACGCGTGGGTCCTGCCTGCGCGCAAACCCGGCGAGGACGCATCGGACGACGACACGCCCTACGACTGGACCGACTCCGAAGTCAGCGAAGCCCTGCTGCATCGTTCGCAGGCATTGAAACTGGAGACCGTGCCTACCGAGACCGAATACCAGGCGCTGCAGAGCTTCAAGTTCCACGCGCTCCCGGGACAACGCGTCTTTGTGCGAATCGATCAGGGATTGAAATCGTTCGGCGGTTATCTGCTCGGCAAGCCGAAGACGCAAGTCGTCACCGTGCCCGACTATCCCAAGCTGCTGCGTTTCGTCGCCGACGGCTCGTTGCTGTCGCTGAGCGGCAGCAAGCGGATCTCGGTGGTTTCGCGCAACATGCCCGGCATGCAGATGCAGATCGGCCGGGTGCTGCCCGACCAGTTGCAGCACCTGGTCAGCCTCAACGAAGGCAATTTCAGCCATCCGCAATTGCCGGGCAGTTTCAGCGAAGAACACATCGTCGAGCGCTACGAACAAAAGCGCAGTTTCCCGAAGGACGACCCGGGTCACGCGCACTACGAAGGCGTCGATCTCGGCCAATACCTGAAGGAAGGCAAGCGCGGCGTGTTCCTGCTGCACCTGTCGGGCTACGACGCGATTGCGGAGAAGAAGAAAGCCGCTGCTGCCGCGAAGGCCAAGGCCGATGCGGACGCCGGCATGACAGCGCAGCCAGCGGCGGATGCGGATTCAGGCGCGGATGCTGATGCGGATGCCTCTTCTTCCAATGAAGAGGGTGGCGAAGGCGAATCGAGCGATGACAGTGCATCGCCGACCGACAACCGGATGATCGTCGTCACCGATCTGGGCATGCTGGTCAAGAAATCGCTGGACGGCAGCCAGGACGTGTTCGTGCAGTCGATCCATACCGGCCAGCCGGTGGGCGACGCGACCGTGTCGGTGCTCGCGATCAACGGCCAGACGTTGTACAAGCAGACGAGCAGTGCCGACGGCGTCGCGCATTTTCCGACGTTCAAGGGACTCGACCACGAAAAGAAACCGGTGATGTACCTGGTGACGAAGGCGGACGATCTGTCCTTCCTGCCGATCGGCGGCAGCGACCGCCAGCTCGACTACTCGCGCTTCGACATCGGTGGCGATGCGAGCGCGGTGAACCAGGGTCAGTTGTCCGCGTACCTGTTCTCCGATCGCGGCATCTATCGGCCGGGCGATGCGTTCCACATCGGCCTGATCGTGCGCGCGGCAAGCTGGACGCACAGCGTCGCGGGCATTCCGTTGCAGGCCGAGGTCGTCGATCCGCGCGGCGTGACGGTGAAACAACTGCCGCTGACGATGGACGGGTCGGGCTTCGGCGAACTCGGCTATTCGACGCTCGACACATCGCCGACCGGAACCTGGACGGTGAACCTGTACATCGCGCGCGACGGCAAGACCGGCACGCAGATCGGCAGCACCTCCGTGCAGGTCAAGGAATTCCTGCCCGATCGCATGAAGGTCGCCGCGAAGTTGTCCGAGCAAGTTGCGGAAGGCTGGGTGAAACCCGATGCGCTCAAGGGCCTCGTCGATGCGCAGAACCTGTTCGGCACGCCGGCGGCGAATCGCCGTGTCGAAGCGACGCTGACCTTGCGCCCCGCATGGCCCGCGTTCCACAGCTGGCCCGACTACCACTTCTACGACATCCGCCGCGCGAAGGAAGGTTTCGAGGAAACCCTGCAGGACGGCAAGACCGACGACAACGGCCATGCCGAATTCGACCTGCACCTGAAGAAATACGCCGAGGCGACGTATCAGTTGTATTTCCTCGCGAAGGCGCATGAAGCCGAAGGCGGCCGCAGCGTTGCCGCCGCCGCGCAGACGATGGTGTCGAGCAACGACTGGCTGGTCGGCTACAAGGCCGTCGATGACCTCGGCTACATCACCCGCGGCGCGAAGCGCAGTGCACGCCTGGTCGCGATCGACCCGCAGGCGAAGGCTATCGGACTCACGGGCCTCAAGGCGCAACTGATCGAACGCCGCTACGTGTCGGTGCTGACCAAGCAGGATTCCGGCGTCTACAAATACGATTCCAAGCTCAAGGAAATCCCGGTCAGCGAGAGGCCGCTGACGATTCCGGCGGCAGGACTCGACTACGCGTTGCCGACCGACAAGCCGGGCGACTACGCGCTGCTGATCCTGCGCGGCAGCGACGGCAAGGAAGTCAACCGCATCGCCTACACGGTTGCGGGCGCTGCCAACGTATCGCGCTCGCTCGACCGCAACGCCGAACTGCAATTGAACCTCGACAAGCACGACTACAAGCCCGGCGACGCAGTGCAAATCGCGATCCACGCGCCCTATGCGGGCAGCGGCCTGATCACCATCGAGCGCGACAAGGTCTATGCGCACGCATGGTTCAAGGCGACCACGACGAGTTCGGTGCAGCGCATCGTGGTGCCGAAGGATTTCGAGGGCAACGGCTACATCAACGTGCAGTTCATCCGCGATCCGTCGTCGGACGAAGTCTTCATGAGCCCGCTGAGTTATGGCGTGGTGCCGTTCTCGGTGAACCTCGATGCGCGTCGTGACGCGCTGACGGTGGACGCGCCCGCGCTCGTGAAGCCCGGCGACACCGCGACCTTCAAGCTGCATTCCGCGCAGCCGGCGAGGGCGGTGCTGTTCGTGGTGGACGAAGGCATCCTGCAGGTCGCGCACTACAAGCTTGACGACCCGCTGAAATTCTTCTTCCGCAAGCGGATGCTGGAAGTGAAGACAGCGCAGATCCTTGACCTCATCCTGCCGGAATTCGAACGGCTCATGGCGATGAATGCGGCTCCCGGCGGCGATGCGGATGCGGCGATCGGCCGCCAACTCAATCCGTTCAAGCGCAAGCGGGACAAGCCGGTGGTGTACTGGTCTGGCATCGTCGATGTGAACGGCGAGAAGGATTTCAGCTACGTCGTGCCGGATTATTTCAACGGCAAGCTGCGGGTGATGGCCGTCGCGGTATCGCCGGATCGCATCGGTACGGTCGAGAGTGCGACGACGGTGCGCGGCGACTTCGTGTTGTCGCCGAATGTGCCGACCACGCTCGCACCAGGCGATGAAGCGGAGATCAGCGTCGGCGTCGCGAACAACCTCACCGGCATCGGCGCGAAAACCGTGCCCGTGGTCGTGGCGCTGAAGACCGGGCCGCAGTTGCAGGTCATGGGCAGCGCGACTCAAAGCGTGAACCTCGCATCGATGCGCGAAGGCGTCGCGCTGTTCCGCGTCAAGGCGACCGACAGGCTCGGCTCGGGCAACCTCACCTTCGTCGCTGCCTACTCCGGCAAATCGGCGAAGCAAAGCGTCGACCTGTCGGTGCGCCCGGCCTCGGCCTATCGCACCCAGGTCGACGTCGGTCGCGTCGATGCGGGCAAGCAGGTGGACCAGTCCAATTTGCGTCCGCTGTACGACGCCTACGCCTCGCGCGACACCGCGATGTCGACGTTGCCGCTGGTGCTTGCGCAAGGCCTCACGAGTTACCTGGTGAACTACCAGAACTATTGCAGCGAGCAGATCATCAGCGCAGCGATGCCACGACTCGTGGTTGCGAAATGGCCCGTGGTCCCGGTGTTCGCGCGCGCGCTGCAACCGGCCATGGGCGACAGGACGATCGGCAACGATGCTGCAGTCCTGAACTATCTTGACGTTCTGCATTCGCGGCAGAACAGCGCAGGTGGTTTCGGATTGTGGTCGGCGACGCCGGACGCGGAACCGTTCGTGTCGGCCTATGCGATGAACTTCCTGCTGGAAGCACGCGATCGTGGCGTCAAGGTACCGCCGGACATGTTCGATGCGGGCGACAAATACCTGCTGCAACTTGCGTCCGATAACGGCATGGACTCGCTGGACAAACTGCGCCAGCGCGCCTACGCGGTGTACCTGTTGACCCGCCAGGGCAACGTCACCACCAACAACCTGGCCGCGGTGCAGAAGCGCCTGCAGGAAGCGTATCCGAAGGTGTGGGAGCATGACCTCGCTGCCGCGTGGCTGGCGGCGTCGTACAAGCTGCTCAAGCAGGACAAGCAGGCCAATGCATTGATCGCCGGCCCGCAGGAGGAACTCACGCGCAAGCTGACCGACGAACCCTTTTCTTACGGCTACTACTACGATCCGCTGACCCGCGACGCGAGCGTGCTGTACTTGTTGGCGAAACACTTCCCGGATCGGGCCAAGGCGCTGCCGCCACGCGTATTCGAAAACATTGCGTGGCCGCTCGCGCACGACGAGTACAACACGACGTCCGCTGCAATGACGATCCTGGCGCTCGACAGCTACGCCGCACAGACCACCGATGAGCTTGCCAAGCTCAGCATCAATGCGGTGTATGCGAACGGCAGCATGAAGTCGATCACCGCCCCGCAGGGCAATCTGGTGCAGGCGGGAAGCTGGGATGCGGCCGCGCGCAAGCTGCGCTTCGTCAATCGCGGCACGCTGCCTGCGTGGCACGCGGCGAGCCAGGGCGGCTACGACCGCGCGGCGCCAGCCACGGCGATCAAGGACGGCATCGAAATCGTCCGCGACTACACCGATACCAATGGAAAGCCCCTCGTGCAGATCGCGGTAGGCGCGGAAATCGACGTGCACGTGAAGATCCGTGCGACTGGCACGCAGGGCGTCGGCAATGTCGCGATCGTCGACCTGCTGCCCGGCGGATTCGAACCGGTGATCGAGCCGCCGCCTGAGCCTGCTACCGCGTCGGACAGCAACGCCAGCGCCGCGAGCGACAGCAGCGATAGCGACGCGCAACCGGCGGCATGGCGTTCGCCGATCGGCCTGTCCAGTTCGACATGGCAGCCCGAGTACGCGGACATCCGCGAGGATCGCGTGGTGATCTACGGCACCGCCACGCCGGATGTGCGTGAGTTCGTCTATCGCATCAAGGCTACCAATGCCGGCCAGTTCATCGTGCCGCCGGCCTACGGCGAATCGATGTACGACCGCAAGGTGCAGGCGCGCTCGCCGGGTGGCGGAACGCTCACGGTGGTGCACGCGCCCTGAGTCGCCGCTGCGGCACATCTTCCCGACGGAGAGATGTGCCGCGCGAAGATGAGTCGCCGCAAACACCCATGCATCGAAACCGCACCCATCCATGATTCGCGCGTTCGCCCGCTGGCTCCATCGATGGCAGAACTGGCTGGTCGGCATCGCGTTGATCGCAGCCGTGCTGGTCGGTTTTCGTTTGTGGCCGCATCCGCCCTTGCGTGACTGGATGCCCACATCGACGGCGGTCTATGACGACCATGGCAGGCTGCTGCGGCTGACACTCGCCAGCGACGATCAATACCGCCTGTGGGTGGCGTTGCAGCAAATTTCGCCGCAACTCGTCGAAGGCGTGGAGTTGCATGAGGATCGCTGGTACCACTGGCATCCGGGCTTCAATCCGTACGGGTTGTTGCGTGGCGCATGGGTGACCTATGTGCGCCACCGCCATCCGCAGGGCGGCTCCACGATCACGATGCAGCTCGCGCGTTTGCTGTGGCGGCTGGATACGCGGACGCCATCGGGGAAGCTGCGCCAACTCGCTCGCGCGGAACAACTGGAACTGTTCTATTCGAAGCGGCAGATCCTCGAGGCCTACCTCAACGTGGCGCCGTATGGCCGCAACGTGCAGGGCGTCGGCGCGGCGAGCCTGGTGTATTTCGCAAAACCCGTCGGCGAGTTGACCTTGCCGGAAGCGTTGACGCTCGCGGTGATCCCGCAGGACCCGACGCGTCGCCTGCAGGCCGGGCGTGCGGCGAACGACGCGACGCGCATTAATGCGACCACGATCAATCCTGCGCTGGCTACGGCGCGCAACGCACTGTATGCGCAATGGCTGCGCAAGCATCCGCGCGATGCGGCGCAGAAACCCTTGTTCGCGCTGCCGTTGAACCTGCGCCCGCTGTCGCAATTGCCGTTCGAAGCGCCGCATGCCGTCGAGCAGGTGCTGGCTGCGCAACGCATCGGCGGAGGCGGCGATCCGGCACGCATCGTCACCACGATCGATCTCGACCTGCAGCACAGCGTCGAATTGCAGATCGGGCACTACGTGCAACGCAACCGAGCGCGCGGCATCCGCAATGCGTCGGCGATTCTCGTCGACACCCGCGACATGGGCATCAAGGCGATGATCGGTTCAGCCGATTATTTCGATGCGTCGATCCAGGGGCAGGTCAATGGCACGCTCGCAAAGCGCTCGCCGGGTTCGACGCTGAAGCCTTTCATCTACGCGCTTGGTTTCGACCAGGGCGTGCTGCATCCGCAGACCGTGCTGCGCGACGTGCCGACCTCGTTCGGCCCGTACACGCCGGAGAATTTCGACGGGCATTTCCTCGGCCCGGTGACCGCGACGCAGGCTTTGATTCGCAGCCGCAATATTCCCGCGGTGTGGATCGCCTCGCAGCTGGCCAAGCCCAGTCTCTACGACTTCCTGCGCGAGGCCGGCGTCAGCCGGATGGCGAGCGAACGGCATTACGGATTGGCGCTCGTGCTCGGCGGCGGCGAAGTCACGCCGCAGGAACTTGCCGGCCTCTACGCAATGCTCGCCAATCGCGGCTTGCTGCAGCCGTTGCGATTGCGCGTCGACGATCGGCAGGTCAATGGCACGCGCATGCTCAGCGAAGAAGCTAGCTTCATGGTGATGGACATCCTGCGCCAGAACGTGCGGCCGGACGAGAGTACCAGCGCGCAACCTGCATCGTTCCGGGTGTACTGGAAAACCGGCACGTCGTGGGCGTTCCGCGATGCGTGGACCGCCGGCAGCTTCGGGCCGTACGTGCTCGTCGTCTGGGTCGGCAATTTCGACAACACCGGCAATCCGGCGTTTGTCGGCATCGATGCCGCCGCGCCGCTGTTCTTCCAGATCATCGACGCGCTGGGCGCGGAACGTGCACACCTGCAGGAACCGGTTCGCGACATGCCGGAGAACGTCAAGCGCGTGGAGATCTGCCTCGCGAGCGGCGAGTTGCCGAACCAGTGGTGTCCGCAGAAGGGAATGACATGGTTCATTCCCGGCAAGTCGCCGATCAAGGTCAGCAACGTCCATCGGCCGGTGGTGATCGACGATGCGACCGGCAAGCCTGCATGTCCGCCGTACGCGCCCGGGCGCACGCACGTGGAAGTTTTCGAGTTCTGGCCATCCGACCTGCAACAGGTGTTCACCCAGGCAGGCATGACGCGCCGCGCGCCGCCGACGAATCCCGACTGCGACAACGCGGGTCAGATGGTCGGCGATCCGCCGCGCATCACCTCGCCCTTGCGCGGCAGCAGCTATGCCATGCGCCTGAACCAGCCGGAGCAGGCGCGCATCGCCTTCATCGCCACGGCAGACGCCGACACCCATGCCTTGTACTGGTTCGTCAACAACGCCTACATCGGCAGCAGCGCGCCGGGGACATCGCTGTTCTGGCAACCGGTGAATGCTGGCCACTACGACGTGCGCGTGGTCGACGACCATGGCCGCAGCGACCAGCGGCCGCTTGATGTGAACCTGATCGAATAATCATCGACCGCGCCGATTCGATCGCGCCGATCAATCCGCGCGCATCATTTCAACGTTCGCTCGAACAATCCATCGATCCTCCGATACTCGTCCAGCCACGATTCCGGCTGTTCAAAGCTGTGGCGTTCCAGCGGATACGGCTCGAAGCTCCAGTCGGTCTTCTTGAGTTCGATCAGGCGCTGCACGAGGCGCACCGATCCTGGTGAAGCACGCGGTCGTCGATCCTGCCGATCAGCATCATTTCAACGTCCGCTCAAACAACGCATCGATCCTCCGATACTCGTCCAGCCACGATTCCGGCTGCACGAAGCTGTGGCGTTCCAGCGGATACGGCTCGAAGCTCCAGTCGGTTTTCTTGAGCTCGATCAGGCGCTGCACGAGGCGCACGGAGTCCTGGAAGAACACGTTGTCGTCCATCATCCCGTGGCAGATCAGCAGCGCGCCGCGCAGGCCGTCGGCGAATTCGATCGGCGAACTCGCCTTGTAGGCTTGCGGATCGATGTCGGGCGTGTTGAGGATCGCCGACGTGTAGCCGTGTTCGTATTGCGACCAGTCGGTGACCGGGCGCAGCGCGGCACCGGCCTTGAACACGTCGGGCGCGCGGAACATCGCCATCAGCGTCATGAAGCCGCCGTAGCTGCCGCCGTACACGCCGACGCGCTGCGCGTCGCCCTGCTGGTTCTTCACCATCCAGTTCACGCCGTCGATGTAGTCGTCGAGTTCGGGATGCCCCATGTTACGGTAGATCGCGGTGCGCCAGTCGCGGCCGTGGCCGGCCGAGCCGCGGTAGTCCATGTCGAGCACGACGTAGCCCTGCTGCACCAGCATCTGGTTGAACATCTGTTCGCGGAAGTAATACGGATAACGCGAGAAAACGTTCTGCAGATAGCCCGCACCGTGCACGAACATCACGATCGGATAGCGCTTGCCCGCTTCGAGTCGCGCGGGTCGATAGAGCTTGGCCCAGATCGGTTTGGCGCCGTGCGACGACGGCACCTGTACGAATTGCGGCAACAGGAACTGGCGCGCCTTGAAGCCGTCGGTGCGCGTGTCGGTCAGCACATTCGCGTGGCCGCCATCAGCCGGAACGACAGCAAGCTGCGCAGGCGTGTAGCTGCCCGAATAACGCACCAGCACCTGGTGTTCGTCCGGTGACAGGGCGAAGTCCTCGACGCCTTCGAGCGCGGTGATTTCCTTCACGTTGTCATTCGCGAGATCTTCCTCGCACACCTCGTAACCGCCAGCCCAACGACGATTGCAGACGAACCACGCATGCCGGCCATCGGACGCGAACTGTGGCGTCGATGTCTCCCACTCGCCGTGCGTGCGCTCGCGCGCCGCGCTGCCTGGCACCAGCGTGTACAGGTGCGACCAGCCGGATTGCTCCGACAGCAGCCACAGCGTTTTGTTGTCATGCAGCCAGCCAAAATCGTTGAAGCTGAAATCGTTGATCCACGCCGGATCGGTTTCGCGATGCGCGCTGAGCAGTTTTTTCGAGGCGAAATCGACGGTCGCGATCCAGCGATCCTTGTTGTCGACCGACACCAGTTCCACCGCGATCGCGCGACCATCGTCGGTCCATTGCATGCCCTGCACGCGCAGCGCGCGATGGCCTTTCAACGCGTCCTTGCCGGCGGCCTTGCGCAGCGCGGCGAGAGGGTCGACGTCGATGCCAGGCAATGCGTCGTACGACAAATTCACGACCGTGCCATCGTGCACATCCACGAGCTTCAGCGTCTGCGCATTCGGCGAATTGCGGCCGACGCGCGTGCGTTCGTCCTCCTGCTCTTCGTAGCCGCTTTCGGTGACGTATTTCTGCAGCTTGCCGACGCGGCCGGTGTCGCCGTCCTTCGGTTCGACGACCGCGACCAGCCAGCGGCCTGCGGGCGACAGCGACGAGCCTTGGATCGTGATGTCGTCGCCGAGGAACAACGGCGGAGCCGCGCGCGTCGGATCGGTTTGGCGCAGCGTCTTGTCCTGCGCGCGCTTGTCGTCGCGATCTTTTTTCTCGCGACGCAAGGTATCGATCAGACGCAACTGCATGTCGCGGAATGCGTCGGGTTTTGCGTCGGCGTTGGGATCTTTCTCGGCCTTGAGCGCGATCACGGTTTCGGTCAGTCGCTGGTCGAAACGGTAGCGATACCAGGAGCCGTCGACGTGCCAGACCAGGCCACCATCGCCGGCGGTGAACTGCGGATCGGCCGCGGCATCGGTGCCGCGCGTGAGTTGGGTCAGCGCGCCCGATTGCAGGTCGCGCACGAAGACGTCGCCGTTGCGGATGAAGGCACTGCGCCGATGCGCGCTGTCGTACACCGGATTGGCGGCGTCGATGCCCGCGCGTTCGGGATCGGTCACGCGCGTCATCGGCGCGCCACCCGACACATCCACCGCGTACAGATCGTGCAGGCCGCTGCCCGCGCGCTTGAGCGGGAAATACGCGCGCTTGCCATCCCACGACCACCACGCCGCATCCACTGCCGGCCCGATCCAGTCCGGATTGGCCATCGCCTGTTCAAGTGCGATTGGAGCGGGTGTGATTGGAGCGGACGTGATTGGCGTCGGTGAAGATGGCTGCGGACTCAAGGGTTGCGCCGTCGCGGTGGCAATAACAAGCGACAGCGGCAGCAGGAAGGCGGTGCGCATATGGAGGCTTCCCCAAGGATCAGCGTGCAAGCCTAGCAGGCGCGCATGGGCGGCCGCAGCGCCGAAAGTCATGCCACAGCATGCGGAATGCTTTATCGGCGCGGCTTTTGCCGCCACAATTGCACCACGCCGCAGCGGACGCCCATGCAAGCCTACGTTTACAAAAGCCGACGCAAGTCCGATACCTATGTTTACCTGCGCGAACGCGACGGTTTCGGGCTGATTCCCGAGCCGTTGCGTTCCTCGCTGGGCGTACTGGATTTCGTGCTGGTACTCGCGCTGACGCCGGATCGCAAGCTCGCGCAGACAGATCCCGCAGTCGCGCATGCGAATCTCGTTGAGCGCGGATTCCACATGCAGTTTCCGCCACAGGACCATCCATCATGGCAACTGGACGACAACGATGGCGATGCCTGAGCGCCCCGCGCGCCAGCCGCTGCGTGCCGGATTGGCGCTGATCGCGGGCATCGCGTTGTCGCTGCTGCCGCTGCTGTCGAACACGGCATGGTGGTTGATCGGCCCATGGCTCGCGCAACCGTTGTTCGCATTGGCCGCCGCGTGGTGGCTGGGCAGCAGGCCTGCCGGCGAGGACGCGGCGCGCTGGTTACCGGATGCAGTCGCGCTCGCATTGTTGTGGGGCGCGGCGGGATTGCTGGCCGTGCTCGCAATGGCGTGGCCGCTGCCGATGCTGGTGCAGCAGGGCAGCTTGAACGCGGCCCTCGGCACCAGCGCCGGCATCGGCATCGCGCTCATCATGTTGTGGCGCTACTGGCCGGTGTTCGCGCGCGCCGAACGCATCGGCGGCGGCCTCGCCGCGTTCCACGAAGCGGCGAACCACGAAGGCGATGCCGCCACCCTGTCCGGATTGCTCATCGCGCTCGCGATCGCGGCGATTCTCGCACTGGTGCTGTGCGCGGGCTGGAATGGCCTCGTCGTTGCAGCGAAACTGCGCATCGCGCTGCTGGTCGCGCAGGCGGCGATCGCGCCACTGCTGCACGCCGCAATCCAGCGCCTCGGTCGTAACTTGCCGCGCGTCGTGCACGCGGAAGAAACCGATGCCGAAAACAAGCTAGCGCGCATCGCCGCACAGTCTGCTCCAGTGAAGTTCCAGTTCGACGACATCGGCGATCCCAGCCAGCGCATCTATGCTGCCGCACGCGCGGGGCGCGCCGATGAAGCGCGCGTCGCACTCACGCGCGGTGCCGATCCAAAGCGCCTGCCCGATGCCGACGATCGCGACCAGCGCAGCCTGCCGGTGCTCGCGGCGGTACTGGGTGATTTGTCGTTGCTGCGCGAACTCATCGCACGCGGCGTCGACCTCAACCTCATGCATGCCGGACTCACGCCGTTGCTCGCCGCGACGCGCGACAGCTGGCACGGCCGCGTCGAGGCGGTCACGGTGCTGCTCGCGAATGGCGCCGATGCGCGCGCCGTCGATGCCGACGGCAATACGCCGCTGCATCACGCCGCGCGCAGTTCCGACGCAGGCGTCGCCGCGTGCCTGCTCGATGCGCACGCGCCGCTCGACGCGCTCAATGCCGAAGGTTACAGCCCGCTCGGCATCGCTTGCGAAGCGGGCAACTGGAGGCTCGCGCGGTTCCTGCTCGATCGCGGCGCGCGCTCCGAGCCCCTGGTTGCCGAACACGGCCATGGCCAGCCTGCCTTGCTCGCCGCGGCATCGGGCGACGACGATGCGGCAGGCGTGCAACTTCTGCTCAAGCACAAGGCGCGCGTCGACGCGCGCGGCAGCGATCAATCGACCGCGCTGATGCTCGCCTGCGAAGCGGACAATCCCGAAATCGTCGGCGTCCTGCTGGATGCCGGCGCAGTAGTGGATGCGCGCGACGATGCCGGCATGACCGCGCTGATGCACGCCGCGCACGGTGGCAGCGAAGCGGTGCTACAAAGGCTGGCGAAGGCGCGACCCGATCCCTCGCTCGTCGACAACGAAGGCCGCAACGCGCTCGCCATCGCCTGCGCGTCGGAACACGCCGAACCATCGCTCGTGCATGCGCTGGTCGGCATGGGCGTCGATCCGCAAAAAGCGAGCAATGATGGCCGGCGTGCACTCGACCACGCGCTCGCTGCAGGTCGCTGGCGCCTCGTCGCCGAACTCGATCCAGCGCATCCATTGCCCGAGAGCATCGCCGAGGACCTCGCCGCCGGGCCGAACGAGCGCGGCACCGCCGAGCTCTTGCGCGACGCGCTCGCTGCGCGCCGTTTCGAACGCGCCGTGCCTCTGTTGAAGCTTGGCGATCCGGTTGCGCTGGCGACTGCGCAATTGCGCGAGTTCGCGCTCGAAGCCGACCTTGATGTGTTCGACTGGTTGCTCGCGCACGGCGCGGATGCCGAAGCGCGCGAACCGGGCCAGGACAATGTGCTGTTTGCGTTGCTCGATCGCGGCGGCAGCGCGACCGGTGCGCTACAGAGATTGCTCGATCGCGCGGCGTCTCCAGCGGGCGCGGGCGGGCTCGCGCGCTATCTGCACGCGTGCGCGCTCGGCGAGGCAAGCTCGCTCGCGCAGGAGCAACTCGCGTTGAACCTGGTCGAGCGCGGCGCAGATCCGTTCAGCGTGAGCGCGGGCACGCCGCCGTTGCATCTTGCGGTGCGGCTGGGTTGGCTTCGCGTCGCCAAGCGCCTGCTTGCAGGCGGCATCGCGCCGGATGCGCGCGACGCACGCGGCATCACCGCATTGCAACTCGCCTGCACGCTCGGTCGCGAAGCCGCGGTGCGCCTGCTGATTCGCGCCGGCGCATCGCCCGAACTGCGCACGCCGAATGGCGAAAGCGCACTCGGCATCGCGCTCGCGGCCGAGCGCAGCGACCTCGTTGCATGGCTCGACTGGCGCGGCTGGCGTCTGCCGCTGCGGCCATTGCTCGCGACCGATCTTCCCGCAGCCGCGATGGTCGGCGATGCGGGCGCGGTACGGCGCTTGCTCGATCTCGGGCTGCCGATCGACACCGTCGATTCGCAAGGCTGCACCGCGCTGCTGCGCGCGTCGGGCGGCGGCCAGCTCGTCGTCGTCGGCATGCTGCTGCAACGCGGCGCGGACAGCACGATCGCGGCCGCGACCGGTGCGACCGCGCTCACCGCGGCGGTCAGCATGCGCCATCCGCAAATCGTCGAGATGCTGCTCGCGCAAGGCGCGGAGGTCGATCGTTCGCTTCCGGGCGGCATCACGCCACTGATGCTCGCCGCGGCATTGGGCTTGCCGGAAATGGTGTCGCGCCTGCTCGCGCACGGCGCCGACCTGCAACGCCGCGACGATCGCGGCCTCGGCGTGCTGCATTGCGCGGCGAACCATGCTTTCCAGGCGCGCGACCGCCAGCGCGTGCTCGCGTTGATCGACGCCGTGCTCCTGTCGGGCGCGGAAGCCGATGCGCCGAGTCACAACGGGCAGACGCCACTGCTATTGCTGCTCGGCGCGGGTCACGAGCCCGGCGCGAGCTGCGACGAGGGCATCGTGCTCGACGCGATGGAATACCTGCTCAACGAAGACGTCTCGCTCGAAGCACGCGATCATCGCGGCTTCACCCCGATGCACCTCGCCGCGCTGCACGGACTCGGACGCGTGGTGCAGCGCTTGATCGCAGCCGGTGCCGAACGCCGCCCGCACGACACGCTTGGTCGTACGCCGTACGATCTCGCGTTGCTGCGCGGCTATGTGGATATTGCGGCGGAGTTCGAACCGCTGCGGTCGAATGCGCCACCGATTGCGAGGTTCTTGCGCAAGGAATGAGTTGCGCGAATGCGCTTGCGCTTTCGTTCTCTCGCTCAGCGGTACGCGCCAGCTTTGCGCTACTTCTTCGCCGGCTCGCCGGCGAGGATGCTGGCCGGGTCGTTGACGAGTTTCAGCCCCTGCGGCCGAGCACGACGCCGGCCGCAAGATAGCCGATCACCGCGCCGAGCCCGAGCTTGCGGAACAGCGGCACCGCGATCACCGCGATTACCGCCGCAAGCAGGAAGACCAGGATGATTTCGAGGGAGCCGCTGTGCATGTCTAGCTTCCGAACAGGCCATGTTGATCGGGCTTCTTGCCCTGATCGATCTTTGCCTTCTTGAACGTGTGCCCGCCTTGCGCGAGATCGGGGTAGCGCGGGCGCTCGCTGCCGGCGAGCAATCCGGCGATGGTCAGGATCTGGATGCGCGGGAATTCCGTGTTGGTCGTTGGCGATATGTAAAAGCCTTCCTTGATCGCTTCAGTCGTCATCGGCTTCGTCGCATCGCTGAGCGTCACGAACAAGCCGATCTCGGCTTTCTCGCGTTTCACGACGTGCGCAAGGTCGCGCACCATCGCGACGTTGACGTTGTCGCCGCCCTTCACCGACACCACGATCTTTTTCGCCGCGCCCTTGTCGTCCTGGAAGAAGATCAGCCCGTCGATGCCGCCATCGGCGCCCTTTTTCTTGCCCTGGTAGGGCTGCGCGTTGACCAGCGAACACGCCCACCACTGGAACTGGTACTTGTCGCGCTCGGCGAGATCGCGCGCGCCGCCGATGTCTTCCGGGGTGCCGATCACCTCGAACGATTGCATGTAATCGGGCACGGGCTCGGCAACGCCCGATGCGCTCGCGGCAGCCTTCTCGGGCTTGCTGCGATTGATGTACGGATAGCGATCCTTCAAACGCTTTTCAATCAGCGCGATCGACAGATGGGTGATGTCGATGCCGATCCAGCGCCGCCCGAGCTTCTGCGCCGCATCCACCGCCGTGCCGCAACCGCAGAACGGATCGAGCACGATGTCGCCTTCGTTGGAACTGGCGTTGATGATGCGTTCGAGCAGGGCGAGAGGTTTTTGGGTTGGATAGCCCAAATATTCACCTGTTGGCGTCGGCTTGATATCGCTCCAATCGTTTTGTAATGGCACACCTGGCATTTCGTCCAGATAACGCTTGTAGGTTGGAGTTCCGCCGTTCTTTGGAAAATACAAACGGCCTTCCGTTTTGAATTTTTCGAGATTCTCTCTTGAGTAGGCCCAGTAACGCCCCTTATAGGGTTTTGTTCCATAGAAGTCGTAAGAAACATCGCCGCCGGGCTTTGCTGCCGTAAGGTTATCAAGGCGGTAGAGCCGTCCTGTTCCTTCTTCGACATGGTTATAAAACGCATCGACATAACTTTGGTCGTACGGCGTGTAGCTCCAATTCCATTTCCATTCGTCGGATTTCGTGTAGAAGAAAATCACGTCGCGAATGTTGCCGTATTGAACGCGTCCCTGCTTCGCATCGCTATGCGCGCTTGATCGCTTCCAACTGACCTCGGTGCGAAAATTCGCTTTTCCAAAAACACCATCCAGCAGAATCTTCAAATAGTGGCTCGCCGTCGGATCGCAATGCAGATACAGGCTGCCGGTTGGCTTGAGCACACGATGCAGTTCCAGCAGGCGGTTCGCCATCATCACCAGATACGCCATCATGTCGTTCTCGCCGAGAAAGCTGCGCAGCGCAGGCATCAGCTCGGCGACATCCGTGTTCGACTGGCGCAGGATTTCGTTGAACTCGCGCTCGGCCTGCTCGCCCCAATGCCATGAATCCTCGAACGCGGTGATCTGCGCGTCCGACTCGTGGCCCTTGGGCGTCTTGAACAGCAGGTTGTAATCGCGCTTGGAGTTGAACGGCGGATCGAGATAGATCAGATCGACCGACGCAGCGGCGACGTGCTCGCGCAGCACATGCAGGTTGTCGCCGAAATAAAGCCGGTTCATCCACGCCCTCCCAAGCCCGCGTCAAGCATCGCACGCGCTCACCGAAAAGCAAAAGCCACGCATTGCCATTGATCGGCGCTTGATCTGCTTTTGACTTTGGGTTCCCTGAGTCGCGGCGATTGACTGCGGAAAAGACCTGCAAGGCGGCGCACAGGAAGTGCGCCGTTCGTCGTCGGCACATGGATGTGGCGTCGGCGAATCCCGCAGGCGATCGCGCACCTGCAGCACAGCGGAAGGCGCGATCTCCGGGCGCCTTCT
Source organism: Lysobacterales bacterium (assembly GCA_038226665.1). Lineage (GTDB taxonomy): Bacteria > Pseudomonadota > Gammaproteobacteria > Xanthomonadales > Xanthomonadaceae > SZAS-103. The sequence goes on from JBBRQI010000006.1 coordinate 77,062, forward strand.
TTCTGGTTCCGTCTTTCTTGGACAAGCAAGAAAGATGAACCCGACCGCGTAGCGGCCGGAATGCTCTGGCTGTGCTGCTTCGTTTGCCCTCATCCGCCTTCGGCACCTTCTCCCGCCAGCGGGAGAAGGATTTTGCTACCGCTTCATGAAGCGGAAGAACTCGTCGTTGGTCTTGGTGTCCTTCATCTTGTCGAGCAGGAACTCCATTGCCGACAACTCGTCCATCGGGTGCAGCAGTTTGCGCAGGATCCAGATCTTCGCGAGCATGTCCGGCTCGATCAGCAACTCTTCGCGGCGGGTGCCGGAGCGGTTGATGTTGATCGCGGGATAGATGCGTTTCTCGGCGATGCGGCGGTCGAGGTGCACCTCGGAGTTGCCGGTGCCCTTGAACTCTTCGTAGATCACCTCGTCCATCTTGCTGCCGGTCTCGACAAGCGCGGTCGCGACGATGGTGAGCGAGCCGCCTTCCTCGACGTTGCGCGCGGCGCCGAAGAAACGCTTCGGGCGATGCAGCGCGTTTGCGTCGACACCGCCGGACAGCACCTTGCCGGAACTCGGAACGACCATGTTGTAAGCGCGGGCGAGGCGGGTGATCGAGTCGAGCAGGATGATTACGTCGCGCTTGTGTTCGACCAGCCGTTTCGCACGCTCGATCACCATTTCGGCGACCTGCACGTGGCGCGCCGCGGGTTCGTCGAAGGTCGAGCTGATCACTTCGCCGCGCACGGTGCGCTGCATCTCGGTGACTTCTTCGGGACGCTCGTCGATCAGCAGCACGATCAGGTGCGCGTCCGGATGGTTGTACATGATCGCTTGGGCGACGTTCTGCATCAGCATCGTCTTGCCGGCTTTCGGCGGCGACACGATCAAACCGCGCTGGCCCTTGCCGAGCGGTGCCATCAAATCGAGGATGCGGCCGGTGATGTCTTCGCTGGAACCATTGCCGCGTTCGAGATGGAACGCTTTGCGCGGAAACAGCGGGGTAAGGTTCTCGAACAGCGCCTTGTTCTTCGAGGCTTCCGGTGGCTCGTTGTTGATGGTGGTGACCTGCGACAGCGCGAAATAGCGCTCGCCCGGCTTCGGCGAACGGATGCGGCCGGTGAGGTGGTCGCCCGTGCGCAGGTTGAATCGGCGGATCTGGCTCGGCGAGATGTACGTGTCGTCGGGGCCTGCCAGGTAGGAAGCATCGGCTGAGCGCAGGAAGCCGAAACCGTCGGGCAGGATTTCCAGCACGCCTTCGGCGGCAACGCCTTCACCATAGCGCGTGAGCACTTTCAGCAGGGCGAAGATCACTTCCTGCTTGCGCATGCGCGCAACGCCTTCGGTGATGCCCAGCTTGTCGGCGATTTCCATGAGCTGGAACGCCGGCATCTTCTTGAGTTCGGTCAGCCCGTAAATCGGGAAGTCCGGCGGCAGCGCGGGCAGCGGCTGGTTGTCATTGAACTCGCCGCCTTCGTTGCCGCGGTCGCGCGGTTCGTTGCGCGGCTGGTTGTCGCGGGGCTGGTTGTTCTCGCGCGGCTGGTTGCCGGGCTCGCGACCCTGCTGCTGGCGGTCGCGGCGGTCGCGGAAACGGTCGCGGCGCGGGTTGTTGCCGTGGCGCGGCTGGTTCTGGTTCTGGCCGCCTTCGTTCGCTTGCGGAGACTGCTGCTGCGAGGAATCGCCATTCGTTGCGGATGACTGTTGCGAAGACGCATTGTCGCCACCGCTCGTATCGGCTGCACGCTCGGGCTTGTTCGATGTCGGTGCCTGATGCGTTGGCATGTCGGCTGGCGCGGATTCACGTGACTGCGGTGCGGGCTCGGCGCGCTCCGGCTTGACGGGTGCGGGCGCGGGAGCAGTCGATGCTTCGGTCGATGCAGCGGCTGGCTTGGGTTGACGCGGCTGGCGTGGGCGCTTGACAGCGACCTCGCCGGTTTCATTATCGGATTCGGACACGGAGTGACCCTGTAGTGAGGGCGGAGGTAAAGGCGGGTTTCATTGAAACTGGGGGATGGGTGCTGCGAGTGGGCGCGGGAATCAACATATTCCTGGCGCCACGTGAGCGAAACCTAACCACGTGAGCGAAACCTAACACTGTGATCGCGCGGCGGCAAGTCAAAACAGGCGGAACATGACTGGTGATTCAGGCATGCGTCGCCCGCGCGAACCACCTGTCAGTTGAACAATTGGCACTTCAAATGACCTTTGCCCGTCTCGATGCCTGCATGTCGCACATCGAAATGGAAACGAGTCCGGGCAATCAATGTCAATCCATTCCGCTTCAGGCAATCCCGCGCTCGATGAACTGCACCAGCTGCGTGCGCGCGACCGCACCGACCTGGGTCGAGTGCACCTTGCCGTCCTTGAACAACATCAGGGTCGGGATGTTGCGCACTGCGTACTGGCGCGGGGTGGTCGGATTCTTCTCGATGTTGAGCTTCACCACCTTGAGCTTGCCTGTGTAAACCTGCGCGAGCTCGTCGACCATCGGGCCGATCATCTTGCACGGGCCGCACCACTCGGCCCAGAAATCCACGAGCACGGGCTCGCTGGACTTCAGCACCTGGTTCTCGAATTCGGAATCCTTCACATCCTGCACAGCATCGCTCACGGGTTACTCCTGGCTATACGTTTCGAAATGCGGGCGAGCCAAGCCTGGCCGGGCTGGCGAAGAATGCGCCACCGCATCGGTTACACTGGGGGCTGATATTCGCGCTTCAAGCTTTGACGCTTGCCGCGCCGAGCCCGGGGCAGCCGCAGTTTGCGGCGTGGAAGCCGGGCACGCAAGCACGCCGCGCCGTGCCAGTCACCGAAGATCGAGAGCATGACCGACAAACCCCTGACCGACGAAACCTTCTCCAATTTCGAACTGCACCCCGCCCTGCTGGAAGGCTTGGAGAAAGCCGGCTTTACCCGTCTGACACCGATCCAGGCGCTGACCCTGCCACTGGCGCTCGCCGGGCGCGACATCGCCGGGCAGGCGCAAACCGGTACCGGCAAGACCCTCGCCTTCCTGATCGCGACCATCGACCGCCTGCTCAAGCGCCCCGCGCTGGCCACACGTCAGGACGCCGACCCGCGCGCACTGATCCTCGCGCCGACCCGCGAGCTGGCGATCCAGATCCACAAGGACGCCCTCGCCTTCGGTTCCGCGCTCGGCATCAAGTACGCGCTGGTCTACGGCGGCGTCGATTACGACAAGCAGCGCGAAATCCTGCAACGCGGCGCCGACATCATCATCGCCACGCCGGGCCGGCTAATCGACTATGTGAAGCAGCACAAGGTGGTTTCGCTGCATGCCTGCGAGGTCTGTGTGCTCGACGAGGCCGACCGCATGTTCGACCTCGGCTTCATCAAGGACATCCGCTTCCTGCTGCGCAAGATGCCCGGCTGCAAGGAGCGCCAGACCCTGCTGTTCTCGGCGACGCTGTCGCATCGCGTGCTCGAACTCGCCTACGAGCACATGAACGAGCCCGAGAAGCTGGTCGTCGAAACCGATACGGTGACAACCGCGCGCGTGCGCCAGCTGGTCTATTTCCCGTCGAACGAGGAAAAGATCCCGTTGCTGATCGGCCTGCTGTCGCGCAGCGAGAGTTCGCGCACGATGATCTTCGTGAACACCAAGGCATGGGTCGAGAAAGTCGCGCGCGGGCTGGAACGTGCGGGCTTCCGGGTCGGCGTGATCTCCGGCGACGTGCCGCAGAAAAAGCGCGAAAGCCTGCTCAACCGCTTCAAGCGCGGCGACCTGGAACTGCTGGTCGCAACCGACGTGGCCGCGCGCGGCCTGCACATCGAAGCGGTGTCGCACGTGTACAACTTCGACCTGCCGTTCGATGCCGAGGATTACGTGCACCGCATCGGCCGTACTGCACGGCTCGGAGCCGAGGGCGATGCGATCAGCTTCGCCTGCGAACGCTATGCGCAGTCGCTGCCGGAAATCGAAGCCTTCATCGAACAGAAGATCCCGGTCGCGTCGGTCGAAGCCGAATTGCTGGTCGCGATTCCACGCGCTGCACGCGCTGCGGTTCCCGCCACCGATGGTGGCGACGATTCGAGCGAAAGTGTCAGCCAGATTTTCCGCGAAGTGCGCGAGGCGCAGAAGGCCGAGGCCGAGCGTGGTGGTGGCCGCGGTGGTTCGTCGCGCAGTGCCAGTGGTGGGCGCGGTGCGGGCACTTCGTCGGGGCGCAGCGGCGGCAGTCGCGGCAGTGCACGTCCTGCGCCGCGCGAGCGTCCTGCCGAACCGGTCGCGGTCGCTCCGAAGCCAGCTGCTTCAAAACCGGCCGCGCCAGTCGTCGAAGGCACTGCGTCCGAACGCAAACCGCGCCGTCGTCGTGGCGGTCGTGGGCGCAGTGACAGTGCAGTTGGCGAGCAGCCGACAACACCGGCCGGAGTCATCACCCAGCGTGTTCCGGCCGTGCCTGTTGTTCCGCGTGAACCCGCTGCGGCCAAACCAACTGTCGCGGGCAAGCCCACCGCAGCGCCAGCCAAGCCGTCGCTGCTCGGCAAGCTCAAGCAAGGCCTGAAAAAACTGGTCAAGCGACCGCCGCGCAGCGGGCATTGACCTCGATGATGTGAACCGCCGGCGCGGCTCGAACCAAACAAGGTGTCGCGCGACTGCATCCGGGCGCGATACTCTTGTATTGCAAAGTAGCACTGCACACGTTAGCGCCACCGATCAAGGCGATCCCCCCGCGATGACCCTGCTCCGCTTCGACGCTGTCAGCAAACGCTACGCCAGCGGCCACGAGGCGCTGAGCGATGTGAGCTTCGTGGTCGAACCGGGCGAGATGCTGTTTGTCACCGGCCATTCCGGCGCTGGCAAGAGCACCCTGCTCCGCCTGATCCATCTCGCCGAGCAACCGAGTCGCGGCACCGTGCTGATGGAAGACCGCAACCTCGCGAAATTGCGCGGACGCAAGATCGCGTTGCAGCGTCGCCGCGTCGGCGTGGTGTTCCAGGACCACCGCCTGCTGCACGATCGCAGCGTCTACGAGAACGTCGCGATGCCGCTGGTGATCGCCGGCATTCCGCGCGCCGAAATCGGCCCGCGCGTGCGCCGCGGGCTCGAGAAAGTCGGCCTCGCCGATCGCGAACGCGCGAAGCCGCGTGAGTTGTCGACGGGCGAGCAACAACGCGTCGGCATCGCACGCGCCGTCGTCGCGCAGCCGCCGTTACTGATCGCCGACGAACCGACCGGCAATCTTGATCCGACGCTCGCCGTGGACATCATGGAATTGTTCGCATCGCTGCCCGCGCTCGGCACCACGGTGATCGTCGCGAGCCACGACCTTGGACTGGTCAAGCGCATGCGCAAACGCGTGCTCGTGCTCGACCACGGACGCGTGCTCGACGACATTCCGGCGACGGAGCTTGCATCGTGAGCGCGACAGGCGAACCTCGTGTCGATCCCACTCGGGTAGATCCCGCCACGCTGAAGACGGCGAAGGCAACGGCCGCTGCACGCCGCAAGCGACGCGGCCCGCTCGCGCGCCTGCACAATTGGCTCGACCTGCACTTCTACAGTCTCGTTTCGAGCCTCGGCCGGATGGCGCAACGGCCCTTCGCCGCGCTGATGACGGTCGGGGTGATGGCGATAGCGATCGCGCTGCCCCTCGCGTTGTGGCTCACGCTGGCGAACGTGCAGCGGTTTTCCGGGACGGTGCGTGCGTCGCGGCAGATCACCGTGTTCCTGCACCAGGATGTCGGCATGGATCGCGCGACTGCGCTCGCCGCGCAATTGCGCGCGCGCCACGATGTCGCCACCGTCACCGCGCGCACGCCTGATGAAGGGCTTGCGGAATTCCGCAAGATGAGCGAACTCGCGCCATCGCTGGACGTGCTCGAAGCCAATCCTCTGCCGCCGGTGCTGCTGGTCGATCCCGTCGATGATGGCGCCGCGCTCGCGACCTCGTTGCAGGCGATGCCCGAGGCCGAGATCGTGCAGCACGACGCCGTATGGCGCGATCGACTATCGGCATGGCTGGCGTTCGGCGCGCACATCGCATGGGTGCTCGCGGCTTTGCTCGGCGCGGGAGCGCTGCTGGTCGTCGGCAACACGGTGCGGCTGGATATCCAGAGCCGCAGCGATGAGATCGGCGTGCTGCAATTTCTTGGTGCGACCAATGGCTTCGTGCGGCGGCCGTTCCTGTACCTCGGCGCGATCTATGGTTTGGCTGCAGGCGGGTTCGCGCTGGGCCTGCTTGCGCTTGCGGGACTCGCCTTGCAACCATCGCTTGCGCAACTGGTCACGAGCTACGGTGGCGGTTTCGCCTTGCAGGGCCCGGGATTCATTGGCGCATTGGGCTTGCTGTTCGGCGCGTTCGCGCTCGGGTGGCTGGGCGCGTGGCTCGCAACCGGGCATCATCTGCGTCGCAATCGCCCCGGCAGGGAATGAACCGACATGAGCGCAGGCGGCTTCAGCCATATCAACACCGACACGCCGCGCGTGATGGTCGTTGACGGCTCGAAGCTCGCGCGCAAGATGATCGAACAATTGCTGCGCACCGAATTGCCGGGCGTGGACTTCATCGGCTGCGAAACCGGCGCGCAGGCGAAACAAGCGCTGCTCGATGGCGCGGTCAACCTGGTGACCACCGCGCTCGCGCTGCCCGACATGGACGGGCTGGAACTTGCGGAATTCATCCGCGAATACACGCCGCAGGCCTACATCCCGATCATCGTCGTGTCCGGCAACGTGCAGGAACGGCTGGAGTCGCGCAAGCTCAGCGCCGATGTCACCGACTACTTCGACAAATCGCTGGGTTTCGGGGCACTCGCAACCTTCATTCGCGGCTATGTGAAGCCCGAGGATGTGCCCGGCGGCGAAGTGCTGTACGTCGAGGACAGCCGCGTGGTTGCGGTCGCGACGCGGCGCATGCTGGAGAAACACGGACTTGCGGTGACCCACGTCACTTCGGTCGAGGACGCACTGACGCGGCTGCACGTGTTCCACGAAGACGGCACGCCGCCGCCGGACGTGTTGCTCACCGATGTGTACCTCAAGGGCGATTTGACCGGCATGGACCTGCTCAGGCGCGTGCGCAACGACATCGGCTACTCGAAGTCCGAATTGCCGGCGATCGTGATGACCGGCGATTCCGATCCGGCGAACCAGAGCGAACTGTTGCGCATGGGCGCGAACGACCTCGTCGAGAAACCCATCGAGGAACGCATGCTGATCACCAAGCTGTTGTTCCAGCTACGCGTCGGGCGTGTGCTGCGCGCGAAGCGCGACGCGATGTGAAGCGCGCTGCGTGAGCGAGTCGGCTGCCCAGATCCGCCTTGACGCAAGCTGGAAAATGCACGTCGGCGACTGGCTCAAACGGCCCGATATGCAGGCATTGTCCGCATTCCTGCGTGCCGAGAAAGCCGCCGGCAAGCGCATCTATCCGCCAGCGTCGAAGATTTTCGCAGCGCTCGACGCGACACCGTTCGACGCAGTCGAAGTCGTGATCCTGGGCCAGGACCCGTACCACGGTCCCGGCCAGGCGCATGGACTGTGCTTCTCGGTGCCGCCCTGCGTGCCGGTGCCGCCATCGCTGGTCAACATCTTCGCCGAGATCCAGCGCGACCTCGGCATCGCCAGGCCCGATCACGGCTGCCTGATTCCGTGGGCGCAGCGCAGCGTGCTCCTGCTCAACGCGGTGCTGACCGTCGAGGAGGGCAAGCCCGGATCGCACCAGGGCAAGGGCTGGGAAGGTTTCACCGACCACATTGTCGACACCCTGTCGCGCGAACGCGAAGGGCTGGTGTTCCTGCTCTGGGGCAGCTACGCGCAGGCCAAGGGCAAACTGATCGACTCGCGTCGCCATTGCGTGCTCAAGGCGCCGCATCCGTCGCCGCTGTCGGCGCATCGCGGGTTTATCGGATGTGGGCATTTCTCGGCGGCGAACCGCTGGCTGGCTGGGCGCGGGGCGAAGGAGATGGATTGGTCGCTGCCGAAGCGGGCGGAACTGCAGAGGGCCTGATCACAGTCAGATGATCTGTGGCTTGATCCCTTAATCCCTTGATTCTCCACGCCACGCCCCTTTTCCTGTCCGACAGTCGGTTGGGCGCAGGTCTAATGTTCCATGAACAGAACGCAGCGATACTTCCGGCCTATTTAGCACTCCCGGTGGGAGGCTGCTAAAATGCACGCCATGACCCAGACCCCGCAATTGCAAACGGCCCTCGTGGCCAACAACCTTCCGATTCCCAGCGCGCTGGGCTCGCTTGAGGCGTACATCGGTGCGGTGAACCGCGTGCCGGTGCTGGCTGTCGAGGACGAGCAGGCGCTTGCGCACCGTTTTCGTGATGAGGAAGACCTCGGCGCTGCGCGCGAACTCGTGATGGCGCACCTTCGCTTCGTCGTGCATGTCGCGCGTGGCTATCAAGGCTATGGCCTCGGCATGGGCGACCTGATCCAGGAAGGCAACATCGGCCTGATGAAAGCTGTGAAGCGTTTCGATCCGAACCAGGGCGTGCGGCTGGTGTCGTTCGCTGTGCACTGGATTCGCGCCGAGATGCACGAGTTCATACTGAAGAACTGGCGCATCGTGAAAGTCGCGACAACCAAGGCGCAGCGCAAACTGTTCTTCAACCTGCGCAAATCGAAAAAGCGCCTTGGCTGGATGAACGATGCGGAAGTCACTGCCGTCGCTGCGGACTTGAAGGTCTCCAAGCGCGAAGTGCTGGAGATGGAATCGCGTCTGTCCGGTCGCGATATCGGCTTCGATGCGCCGACCGACGAAGACGACGACCACGCGCCGCCGTCGCCGGCTGCGTATCTCGTCGATTCCAGCGATGATCCGTCGCTCGCCTACGAACGCGCGGACAGCGAAGACAACCAGCTCGAACTGCTGCGCGACGGACTGGCCGAACTCGATGCGCGCTCGCGCGACATCATCAAGCGCCGCTGGCTCGACGACGAGAACAAGGCCACGCTGCAGGAACTCGCCGACGAATACGGCGTATCCGCCGAGCGCATCCGCCAGATCGAGGCGAATGCGCTGAAGAAGATGAAGGCCTTGTTCGCGGCGTAAGCGACTTCGTCATCGCGCATTGACGACGGCTCCGTCAACGGGGCCGTTCATTTGTGGATAAAACATCGAACCAGAGAACGCAGGGATAGCGTCGGCCTATGCTGGTCATGCGCATCAGCTGTCGAGGATGGTCCGCGTGGAAGAGGATCGCGCGCGCGATGTCGAGCAAACAGGCGAGTTGCACTGACGGCGCAGGATATGCCGCAGCGGCGCGCGCGATACCACGCCGACAAGCCGTGATGGCGGATTTGGTAGAACAAGACTTGGTACAAGTGATGGGTGGTCGGCGAAGGTTGACGCGTACCGGCGCATTCGTGAAACCGCGCTGCCCGGGACGGCCGAAACTCCGGTGAGGATCAGCATAAGCGGTCACTCGCCCATCAGTACAAGTCCACCGGATCCACGTCGAGCGACCAGCGCACCTTGCGCGCGGATTTGAGCGCGTGCAATTGCGGCATCCAGGCATTCAATGCCGCTTGCAGGGCGGGACGTTGCGTCGCTGACAAATGCAATTGCGCGCGCGCCTTGCCGGCGCGTCGCGGCATCGGTGCGGGCAGCGGGCCGTGGATCGTTGCAGTTGTTGCACTCGTCGCGAACGCTTGTTTTGCTTCGACAAGAAACTCCTGCACCGCCGCATCGGTCGGCGCTTCGGCGCGCAGCAACGCGAGATAACCGTACGGAGGAAATCCGGTGGCTTCGCGTTGCGCGAGTTCGAGCGCTGCGAATGCGGGATAGCCACCGCCGAGCAAGGTCCTCAGCAGTGGATGCTCAGGATGATGCGTCTGCAACAGCACGGTGCCGGGCTTGCTCGCGCGGCCGCCGCGACCGGCGACCTGGATCAGCAATTGCGCAAGTTTTTCCGGCGCTCGGAAATCCACCGAATGCAGGCCTTCGTCAACGCCGACCACGCAGACCAAGGTGAGATTCGGCAGGTCGTGGCCCTTTGCCAGCATCTGCGTACCGACGAGGATGCCTGCGCCATCGCCGAGCATCGCAAGATGTTTTTCGAGCGCATCGCGATGGCGCGTGGTTTCGCGATCAACGCGCAGTAGCGGCGCATCGGGAAAGTGTTTCGCGAGCGTGTCCTCGATGCGTTCGGTGCCTGCGCCCTGCGGCATCAAGGCAAGACTGGCGCAATCGGGACAGGCTTTTGGCGCGGGTTGGCGTGCGCCGCAGTGATGGCAGATCAAACGCCCGCCACGCGCGTGTACCGTCATCGCCATGTCTTTTGACGAAGCCGCGCAGCGCTTGCAGCGCGCGTTCCAGCCGCAGTCGTAGCAGAGCAGTACGGGCGCATAACCGCGACGGTTCTTGAATACCAGCGCCTGTTCGCCGCGCGCTAGCGTTGCGGCGATCGCATCGAGCATGTCCTGCGACAGGCCGCCGTCGAGCGCGCGCTTGCGCACGTCGATCACTCGCACCGATGGCGGTCGCGCATCGCCGGCGCGCTGGCGCAGATGCAGATGCGTGTAACGACCGCCGAGCGCGTGCTGCAGCGATTCCAGCGATGGCGTCGCACTGCCCAGCAGAACCGGGATGCCGAATGTTTTCGCGCGCACCAGCGCGAGATCGCGCGCGTGGTAGCGCACGCCGTCCTGCTGCTTGTAGCTTGCGTCGTGTTCCTCGTCGACCACGATCAGCCCTGCGTCGGGCAGCGGCGTGAAGATCGCCGAACGCGTGCCGACCAGGACACGTGCCTCGCCGCGCGCCATCGCGGTCCAGACGCGCGCACGCTCGCCATCGGCAAGGCCGGAATGCAGCGCATGCACCGGTACGCCGAGCTGCGCGCGAAAGCGTCGCAGCGTCTGCGGGGTCAGGCCGATTTCCGGCACCAGCACCAGCGCCTGCTTGCCGCGCGCGATGCAATCTGCAATCGCCTCGAGGTATACCTCGGTCTTGCCGCTGCCGGTGACGCCCTCGAGCAGCAATGGCTGGAATCGTCCGCCCGCGGCGAGCACTGCGTCGGCAGCCAAGCGTTGCGGCTGACTGAGCGGATGCCCCGGTGTTGCAGGTGTTGCGATGCCGCCGCGCGACAGCGCCACGCGCTCGGCATAACCGCGCTTGTGCAAAGCGCGTGCCGCGCCGCGCCAATCGTCAAAATCCGTATCCAGCACGTCTTCATCGGTCGCGTTCGCCGCGATGCGTTCGGCGAGCCGGCGCGTGCCGGTGTGCTTGCGAAGTCCTGCAAGGCCGGTTCGGCCGGCCTCGGTCAATTCCCATCCGTACGCGCAGGTTTCCGGCAGCGGATCGCCGCGCCGCAATGACGCGGGCAATGCGGTCGCGACCACCTCGCCGAGTGGCGCGTGGTAGTAGCGCGCGGCCCAGCGCAGTGTCGCCAGCAATTCACCATGCAGAAGAGGTTCCCGATCGAGCACGGTAAGCGCGCGTTTGAGATCGCGCTCGGCAAGACCGGGCGCATCGGCATCCGGCGCGCCAACGTCATCGATGAACCCAACCAGTTCACGGCTGCCGAATGGCACGCGCACCCGACATCCGATCAGCGCGGTATCGGCGATCTGACCGGCCGGCGGCAGGTAGTCGAAGTGACGCGGCAGTGGCAAGGGCAGCACGACGTGCAGCACCGCTTCGGAAGATTGCATGGGCATCACGGCAGTCTAGCAATGCCCGTATCCGTACTTTATGGGCCGCCACGGTGCAAGATCGCATCGCGCTGCTGACATGGCTGAAGTTAGCGCCACTTGCTCTGAAGTCTCGCAGAATTCGACTGCAAGCCATTGCACATGCAAGAAAATTTTGCTTATCCACACGAATTGTGGATAAGTCTGTGGACGAAAGGCTCACGCGGACTGCGCGTCCCAACGACAATGGCGCTCCGAGCGTATTGGCGCGTTTTTCGTCAGACTGTCATAATCTCGTTGAATCAATAAGTTAGCGACGTCACCGTACTGTCATTCAGGCTTCGGGCCGTTCATGTTGGCTCTGATGACGACAAACAGGGTGCTGTGCACAAGGCAAAATCCCGGAAGCCTTGTGCTGTCTTGCGGAGCGTGAAAATTTCGTCTGTCAAGCCTGTTCGCTCGTGCAGTATCGATAGCACAGATCGACCGACGCAGGTCGGCGGCTACCGGTAGAATCTGCCGTCGCCAACGACCGGACTTCCTCCATGATTGCAGTGGCATCGCGATGACCGCATGGCAGTGACTGCGATGACGCGGGGGCGAACGCGGCTTGACCAGCGCGCGCTCCGAGCCTTGCTGATGGTGCTGTTGATGACGTTGCTGGCGATACTGGCCGGCTCGTTTTTCTGGTTGCCCGCATTCCTGAAAAGTAACACCGCGTCGACGACTCGTATCGAAACGTTGCCCGCGCAGGCTCCAGCCGCGACCCTATCGGCGACCGCAGCAGCGCTCGCAGGCGCGGATTTCGAGCTGCTTGACGATCCGGATGCCGAGCGCATCGCGCGCGACGTGGATCTGTACGCATGGTACGCATCGGGCTTGAATGCAACCGAAGCCAACCCGAGCGCGCCCGCCCCACCGCCTGACAACACGGCGCCAGAAACCAGCGCGCCCGATACAGAGGAGAGCGGCAGTGCCCAGTAAATACCGGAGATGCTCGCTGGCCTGCGCATTCACGATCGCACTGGCGCAGCCGGCGGTGTACGCCGAGAACGCCGATTGGACAACGCTCGATTCCAACACGCATGAACTGCTTGCGCCGTGGCGCGACGATTGGGCGACGATCGCAGCCGCCGATCGCACGCGCCTGCTGGCGAATGCGAAACGCTGGCAGACGATGGATGCCACAGCGCGCGACGCCTTCCTGCATCGCCAAGCGGACTGGCAGGCACTCCCGCCGATGGAGCGCGCGCGCCGCCGTGCGCACTATGCCGCCTGGCGGGCATTGCCACCCGATGAGCAGGCGCGCGTACGTGCCGCAGCAATCCGGTTCGCCGCCTTGCCGGTTGCGCAACAGGCGGCCTGGCGCGCGCGCTTCGCGACGCAGGACGTGAACCATCAGGCCGATTGGTTGCTTGGCCCAGCCACCGGTGGATGGATCGAGCAGGCGCGCGTGATGTTCGCGTTCGTGCCGGACGATGAACACGATGCGACCTTGCGGATGCTGCAGGCCCTGCCTGAGGAGGCGCGAGGGCAATTGTTCGCGCTCGCGCGGCGCCTGCCAGACGATCAACGCGAACGGCTGCGCAAGCAATTGCTGGTGACCCCTGCGGCGCAACGCATAGCCTTGTTGCAGCAGCGCATGGCGCAATAAGCGCTTTCAGATATCCAGGGGCGGCTGCTCCTGCGCATCCTGCGACGTGCATGGATGCAGAGTGTTGGTGAAGGCAGGATGCCGTATCCGACCGCTTGCGCCACTTTCATCCATGTCCAGCCTGGATCACAGCCATACCAATTTGACCAGCAGACTCAAGCCGGCACCGATGCTGAGCAAGACCACGTAAACGACGCCAAGCATCAGGTACTTGAGGGTGGTCATGATCCAGCCCTGCCCGTATACGCGCTTCTGCATCAGCAGCAGGTACGCCGGCATCCAGACGACCAGCGCGACTTTCATCCACTCCAGCGGTGTGTGCATCCACGACGACTGCATCGCGCCGGCCATGCCATTGAGCACAAGCACCAACAAGAGCGCGAAACACAAGAACGCATGGCTGTGCAACGCGACGATGAAATGCTCCATGTACAGCCGCCGCTTGAACACGTAGGCGATCTTGAGCAGCACCGCGAACAATGGCAGCAGCAGGAATAGTGTCGACGGTACCGCGCTCAGCCACGCGTCGATCAGCAATCTTTGATCGTGCTGCACGCGCGCGAGATTGTCCTGCGCGCGCCCTGCCATGTGGTTCAACCAGCCGTTCGCGAATGCCGGCAAGGCGCCGAAACGGATCGGATTCTTGACCGGATCCCACGGCCTGTCGCCGCCGAAGGTCAACTGGTCGAAGTGCTTCGGCGGCGGTTTGCCTTGTTTTTGCGCGGCATTCAATTCGGCAATGCGCGCATCGGCTTGTGCACGTATTTCCACCTCGGCTTTCGCGATGTCCCTGGCGACGTCGGGAGCCATTGCGACAGCCGCCGTGCTTGCCTTGATCGCCTGCAACGCCGCGTCGCGCTGCTGCTCGACCGCAGCCACCGTCATTCCTTTGTTGATGCCGTTGTCGTCGAGTTGCACTGCGTGAACGTTGCTTTGATCGAAGCTCCATTGCGCGACGAAGAACGTGATCACGCTGATGAAGAAGAACAACCGCACCGGACTCACGTAACGCACACGGCGCCCGGAAAAGTATTCGCAACTCAGGAAACCTGGCCGCAACAGCAACGGCAGCAGCGTGCGCGTCAACCGCGTGTCGATCTCGAACAGCGTATCGGCGATGTCGCCCAGCACGCTGCTGAAATGCCGCACCAACCCCTTCACGGGTTGGCCGCAGTGATAGCAATGCTCGCCAAGCAGCGGCGTGCCGCAGTTGCTGCAGACGGCACCGATCACTGTCGGTTCGATCACTGTCGGTTCGATCACTGTCGGTTCGATCACGGTCGGTTCGATCACTGTCGGTTCGATCACGGTCGGTTCGGTCACGGTCGGTTCGATCATGATTGGAGCGGCAACGCTTGCAACATCGACAGATTCGGTTGCCGGCGCGTTCGGGTCGGTCGTCATGCCGCGCCTTCCCCGGCAGGCTAAGATGCGTCGATTGTCGATGTTTTACGCCGTGATGTCGCCCTCCCGCTCCGATCAAACCAATTCGAGAATCGCGCGCCTTGTGCACGAGATGCGCGCCACATGGTTGCTGGCGTTGCCGCTGGTGCTCGGGCAATTGTCTGCGGTCGCATTGAATGTGGTCGACACCCTGCTAGCCGGCCGCCACGGCGCCCTGACACTCGCCGGCGTCGCCGTCGGCAGCGCGATGTGGTCGATCGTGCTGCTGGTGCTGATCGGCGTGCTGATGGCGGTGCCGCCGTTCGTGTCGCAGTACAACGGTGCGAACCGTCGCGACCTGATCGGCCCGTTGTTCCGGCAAGCGCTGTGGCTCGCGCTCGCGATGGGCGCATGCTTGTTCGTGCTTGCGCGTTTCGGCGGCGTGCTGCTTGCTGCGATGCACGTCGCATCCGACGTGCGGCCCTCGGCATTGGCATTCCTCGATGCGATCAGCTGGGGCGCGCCCGCGTTTGCGCTGTACATGGTCTGCCGTTACCTCAGCGAAGGCGTCGCGTGGACTGTGCCGACGATGGTGTTCGGCATCGTCGGACTGTGCATGCTCATGCCGCTCGGTTACGCGCTGATGTTCGGCGCGTTCGGTTTGCCCGCACTCGGCGCGGCCGGACTCGGCTACGCGACCACGATCGTGCTGTGGTCGCAGATGTGCGGCTTCGCGATCTACCTCGCGCGTGCGCCGCGTTTCGCCGACCTGCAACTGTTCGCGCACTTCGAGCTTCCGCGCTGGGGCGCAATCCGCGACCTGTTGCGCGTCGGCCTGCCGATGGGCGCGTCGGTGTTCATGGAAGGCGGCCTGTTCGTCGCCACCCTGCTGGTGATCGGCGGCATGGGCGCGGTGCCGGTCGCCGCGCACCAGATCGCGATCAACGTCGCAAGCTTCTGCTTCATGGTGCCGCTGGGCCTTGCAATGGCAACAACCGTCCGGGTCGGGCATGCGGTGGGCGCGGGCGATCCCTCCGCAGTACGCTGGTCGGCCGGCGCGGGTTACGCGATCGTGCTGGTCGCGCAAACAGCATCGGCCCTGCTGATGCTGTTCGGCGGTTCGATGATCGCGCATCTGTACACCCACGATGCCGCGATCGCGTCGCTGGCGACAACGCTGCTGTTGTATGCCGCCGCATTCCAGTATCCCGATGGCATCCAGGCCTTGTCGGCCGGCGCATTGCGCGGGCTGAAGGATACGTCCGTGCCGATGGCGATCACGTTGACGGCCTACTGGTTGCTCGGCATGCCGCTGGGCGCATGGCTTGGCATCGGCACGGGCCACGGCGCGCAGGGCATGTGGTGCGGATTGATCCTTGGACTGGCGGTGGCCGCGCTATTGCTCACGACGCGTTTTTACAGGTTGACCCGGCATGACAATCGGCTGATGGCCGCCGCAACGCGATCGGCTACGCTGTAGCCTCCTGGAGAATGTCATGGCCGTGATTCAACCTGGCGGAAGCCAACCTGTAGCAAACCAGCCTGGCCTGATCCATCGCTTCGTGCGCGGCATGTGGCGTGCGCTGGATTTTTCGCGACGGCTTGCAATGAACCTGGTGTTCCTGGTGATCGTCGTGCTGATCCTAGCGGCGCTGTTGGCTGGGCGCCCCGTACTGCACGACCGCACCGCGCTGGTGATCGCGCCGGATGCGCAGATCGTCGAACAGTTCAGCGCGGACGCTGGTTCGATGGCGGTTTCGCGTGCGTTCGGGCAGCCGGTCAAGGAGGTGCAGTTGCGCGACTTGCTGCGCACGCTGGATGCGGTGAAGAACGACAAGCGCATCGAACGCGTGGTGATCCGTCCCGACATGATCAGCGCCGGCGGCATCGCGCAACTCCGGGAAGTCGCGCAGGCGCTGCGCGCCGTGCGCGCGTCCGGCAAGGAAGTGATCGCGTATGCCGACAACCTCGACCAGATGGGTTATCTGATCGCGGCCGAGGCCAACACGATCTACCTGCATCCATCCGGCAGCCTCATGCTCGAAGGCCTCGGGCGCTACCGCATGTATTACCGCGAAGGCTTGCAGGACAAGCTCGGGGTTGACGTGCACCTGTTCCGCGTCGGCGAATACAAATCCGCAGCGGAGCCCTACATCCTCGATGCCGCATCGCCGGAATCGAAGGAAGCCGATCTGTTCTGGATGAACGACATCTGGCAGCGCTATTTGTCGGACGTCGGCCACGCGCGCGGGATCGATCCGGCGAAACTCGCCGCCGACATCGACGACATGTCGACCGGATTGAAGCGCGCCGACGGCGACCTCGCGCAATGGGCGCTCAACGAACACCTCGTCGATGCGCTCAAGACCAGCGACGAAGTCGAGGCCATCCTCGAAAAGAAAGGCGCAGTCGACGAGGAACAGCACAGCTTCCGGCAAATCGACCTCGACGGTTACCTCGCCCACCTCGGCACCGAATTGCCGGCGTTGCGCGGCGACGTGGTCGCGGTCGTGGTCGCCGCAGGCGAGATCAGCGGCGGCCAGCAACCGCCGGGCAAGATCGGCGGCGAATCCACCGCCGCGTTGATCGCGCGTGCGCGCAACGACGACCATGTCAAGGCACTGGTGTTGCGCGTAGATTCGCCCGGCGGCGAAATCTTCGCGTCAGAACAGATCCGCCGCGAGATCGAACTCACCCGCAACGCGGGTATCCCGGTCGTGGTGTCGATGGGCAATGTCGCGGCATCGGGCGGCTACTGGATCTCGATGAATGCGAACCGCATCTACGCCGATCCGTCGACGATCAGCGGCTCGATCGGCGTCTTCGGCTTGGAGCTGAGCGGCCCGCGCGCGCTCGACAAGATCGGCGTGCACAGCGATGGAGTCGGCACCACGCGCTGGGCCGGCGCATTCGATCCCACGCGTGCGCTCGATCCGGCCATTGGCGAATTGATCCAGGCCACCATCGACCACGACTATGCCCTGTTCATCGGCAGCGTCGCGCGTGCGCGCGGACGCACGCCGCAGCAGATCGACGCGATCGCGCGTGGCCGCGTGTGGAGCGGCGCGCAGGCGAAGGATCGCGGACTCGTCGACTCATTCGGCGGACTGCGCGACGCGATCAACGGCGCCGCGCAACTCGGCAAGCTCGACGCGGGCAAATACCACGTGGTCTATGTCGAAAAGCAGATGACCGCGTTTGAACGGTTCTTCGCCGGCCTCACCGAAAATGCGCGCGCACGTTCGATGCTGTCGGCAAGCGGCCTCGGCGGATTGTTCCTGCCATCGAAGGTGCAGCACGACATCGACAACGGCTTGCAATGGCTGGATGCGGAAAAAGGCAAACCGTTCGCGGCGGTCGCGCATTGTTTCTGCGGGTTGTAGAACGTCATTGCTCGTCATTCCAGCTTGACCAGCCACTCGGCTGTCGAAAGCCGCTCGAATGACGGTGCTCCAGGTATTTTGGCTTCTACGGAGGCGACGTGTTGGGATTGCCGTTTTCCTCTTCCTGGAGACGGCTGTCGTCCTTGTCCTTGGCGGCCTGTATCGTCTGCTCCACACCCTTGGCACGCTGGATCGGCCGCTGGATCGTGTCGCGCAGTTGGGTATCGCCGACCGGCGAGTCGGGCTTCTTCGACTTGTCTGGCACGGGATCGTCCCGGCAGCCGGCCAACAAGGCGATGGTAGCCAGCGGCAGCAGTAACAGGCGCATCGAACGCATGGCGGCATCTCCCTGGCAGTGTCCAAGGCTATGCTAACGCAGGCGACGGCGAGGTGATGCGATGGCGAACGAACGCTGGCGGCTGGACGGACAGGTAGCACTAGTGACCGGCGCGAGCGCCGGCATCGGCCAGGCGATCGCGTGTGAACTGCTCGGCTTCGGTGCCGACGTCCTGCTGGTCGCGCGCGATGCCGATCATCTCGAAACCGCGCGCGCCGAGCTCGAGGACGAATTCCCCGATCGCATCGCGCGTGCTTTCCCCTGCGATCTCGCGGACGAAGACGCACGCCGCGAACTGTTCGACTGGATCGAGGACGTCGATTGCGGCCTGAACATCCTCGTCAACAACGTCGGCACCAACCAGCGCAAGCCGACGATGGATTACGCCGACGCCGAATGGCGCGCGCTGTTCGAGATCAACACGTTCGCGACATTCGAACTCTGCCGCTACGCGTATCCGCTGCTGACCAAGCACCCGGTGTCGAACATCGTCAACATCGGCAGCGTGTCGGGCGCGACGCACGTGCGCACCGGTTCACCGTACGGCATGAGCAAGGCCGCGCTGCACCAGCTCACCAAGAACCTCGCCTGCGAATGGGCCGGGGACGGCGTGCGCGTGAATTGCGTCGCGCCGTGGTACATCCGCACGCGACGCACCTCGCCGATGCTCGCCGAGCCGGAATACTACGAGGAAGTCATCGCGCGCACGCCGCTCGGCCGCGTCGGCGAACCCGAGGAAGTCGCAGCCGCGGTCGCATTCCTGTGCCTGCCCGCAGCGAGCTACATCACCGGCGAATGCATCGCGGTGGATGGTGGTTTTTTGCGTTACGGATTCTGATGCGCGAAGCGTTGCGACTTGGATCTCAATTCCCGCCGCAATCGCTGTGCATCTGTTCGACCAAGCCCTTGCGTTCGCGTTCGTAGCGTGCACGATCGCTGGGCTGGCCGTTGAAGATCAAGGTTCCTAGTCGCTCGTTGCGTGCGCGCAGACTGTCGCAGACTTCGTCTTGCGGCATACGCACGCAGGTATCCTCGACGTAAGTCATCACCGGAATGCCGAACCCACCGTTGTGGAACTGCGATGCGCCGGGGCGCGGCATCGGTTGCGGCGATGGACGGCCGCCACCCACGCCACCCACAAAACCATTGCCGCGCGACATGCCGAACGTCCAGAACGGTACGTAATGTCCCTGCGGTATGCCGGTGTGGTTGATATAGGTGTCGCCGTCCGGCGTGGTGCACTGGAATGCCGGTTGCGGGTCGCGGTCATGCACGATGTGCACTTCGACCGTGCGCGCTGCCGGTGGCACAACCACGTTGATCGGTTCGGGGCGCGGTGGTGCATCCTGCGGTCGCACCATCTGGCGCACGTCCTGGCGCACATCCCTCGGGCAAGGACGATCCTGCAGGCTGACCTTGCCGGCCGCATCGACGCAACGATAGATCGTCACATCGTCTGCGCGCGCTGCACCGACCGCGAAAAAAACGCCAATGAGTAAAGCACCGATGAGCACATGGCCGATGGACGATTGCATGCGTCGATTCTGCGCCCGCCAACTCCACCGCAACAGCCGCGCGATGCAGTTCTTTCGCTGCAATTCAGATTGATGGTGCTGCCGCGTTCAGCGGCCGCAGGCCGCGTAGAGCATCGTTGTCAGATCCTGCTCCTCGGGCGCATAAGTCGCACGCTCGCTGGGCTTGGCCGTGTAGATCTGCTTGCGTAGCGCATCCCGGCGCGTGGCAAAACGATCGCAGGCATGCTGCGAATCAAGCTGTGTGCACTGATCGGCAACCCATTGACCGGGTGCGGCGCCGGATGGCGGTGGCGTGGTATCGACCTTGGCGGCATCACTTTTGTCAGCAACGGTGGCGACGCTGGCTTCGACGTAGGGACGCACGATGTGCTGCCCTTTTTTTACGCTAGCGACATTCGGCGGCACGCTGGGGTCAGCGGCGGCATCGGGGTCTTCAGCCTTGGGCACCCATTGCTTGCCGGGAATGCCGGTGCGGCTGTCGAAGGTCGACCCGTCCGCGCGCATGCACTGCCAGAGTGGATAGGGATCGTTCGGGCCGTGCATCGCGCTGGATGGAGTGATCGGCATAGCTGGCGCGGCGGCCGGCGTCGCAGGCGTTTTGGGTGCAGGCGTTGGTGCGGGAGTCGGCGTGGCATTGGTCAGACCCTGCATGGCGATCTTGCGCTGCGCGTTGCCTTTCGGGCACGGCGTGCCTTGGATGCTGATGCCGGCATCCGATTCGCATCGGTACAGGACGCCATCGGCATGCGCGGGCAGCGCTATTGGCGCGGTGGTGAGGACGACGACGATCAGGAAAATCTGGCGCATGCATGGATTCTGCGGTGCGTTCGCCGCGCACGCCAGCTTGGGTTTGGCCACGCCCACCCCGATAATGCGTGCATGACGATATCCGACCAAAAAGACACGGGCCTGCCGGAAGGCGGCGAATCCGGCAAGGGCTTCGTATTTCCCGGCGTATTCGAGATCACCGCGCTGGGCCCGGCATCGGCCAATCTCGATAGCGAAATCCCGCGCCTGCTGACCGCGGCGGGTTTGAGCGTGCTCCACGAGACTGTATCGATGCGCCCGTCGAGCGCAGGAAGGTTCGTGTCGGTCACGCTCAGCTTCCGCGCCGGGAGTCGTGCCGATTACGACGCCGCGCACGAAGCATTGCGCGCGCATCCGGAAGTGAAGTGGACGATCTGAAACTTGCGGAGCCTGCGTTACCGCTGGCTCGCGAATGGCGTGTGCGCAACCTGGGTCGGCGCGCCTACGTACCGGTCTGGCATGCGATGCAGGCGTTTACGGATGCGCGCGACGAGAACACTCCCGATGAATTGTGGATCGTCGAACACGATCCAGTCTTCACCCTCGGCCAAGCCGGCAAGCCCGAACACGTGCTCGCGCCGGGCGACATCCCGGTGCTGCGCGTGGATCGCGGCGGCCAGGTCACCTATCACGGGCCAGGCCAGATCGTGGCGTATCCGCTGGTTGACCTGCGCCGCCTCAAGCTCGGCGTGCGCGAACTCGTTGAGCGCATCGAACAGGCGGTGATCGACGTGCTGGCGGATTGGAACATCGCCGGCGAACGCAAGCCGGGCGCGCCCGGCGTGTATGTCGCTGGCGCCAAGGTCGCGGCGTTGGGGCTGCGCGTGCGGCGTGGCTGCAGTTTCCACGGGCTGGCATTCAATGTGGCGATGGATCTGGAGCCGTTCCGGCGCATCAATCCCTGCGGTCACGAAGGCCTGCAGGTGACGTCGGTGTTAGACTTGGGTGGCCCTTCCGACCCTGCCGTGCTGGTGCATGCACTGGTTGCGGCACTATCGGCGCAGCTTGGCCGGACCGCCGACTGGCAACCCGGCGCAGCTTGCATTCCCGCCGTCGCAATTCCCGCTTCCACCATCCCAGCATCCGAAGAGCCGCACCCGTGAGCGCATCCGCCAACGACGCCGCAAAATCCATTCCCTTGCACGTGATCGCATCCGATGCGCCGACGCCTGGCGCGCTCGCTCCCGGGGCAAAGCAACTCGGCGAAAACAAGATCGCGCGCAGCCCGGTGCAGTTCGATGCGAACGCGCCGACCCTGCGCAAGCCTGAATGGATCCGCGTGCGCATTCCGGCCGGCAATGCTGTGGCCAAGCTCAAGGCCAAGTTGCGCGAAAACCGGCTGGTGACGGTTTGCGAGGAAGCGTCCTGCCCGAACATCCACGAGTGCTTCAGCCATGGCACCGCGACTTTCATGATCCTCGGCGAGGTCTGCACGCGTCGCTGCTCGTTCTGCGACGTCGCCCACGGGCGGCCGAAGCCGCCTGATGTTGAGGAACCCGAGAACCTGGCGCGCACGATCGCCGACATGGGCCTGCGCTATGTGGTGATCACCTCGGTGGACCGTGACGACCTGCGCGACGGCGGCGCGGCGCATTTCGCGGCCTGCATCCGCCGCGTGCGCGAACTCAGCCCCACCACCAAGATCGAAATCCTCACCCCGGACTTCCGCGGCAAGGGCCGCATGGAGCGGGCGCTGGAGATCCTCGCGACGAATCCCCCAGACGTGTTCAACCACAATCTGGAAACTGTCCGTGCGCTATACCCGAACGTGCGGCCAGGCGCCGATTACGACTGGTCGCTCACGCTGCTTGAACGCTTCAAGCGCGACCATCCGTGCGTGCCGACCAAATCCGGGATCATGCTGGGCCTCGGCGAAACGCGCGAGCAGGTGATCGGCGCATTGAACGATCTGCGCGCCCACGCGGTCGACATGATCACCATTGGCCAGTACCTGCAACCGACCCCGCACCACTATCCGGTGATCCGTTACTGGACACCGGCCGAATTCGCCGAGTTCGAGACGCTGGGCATGGCGATGGGCTTCACCCATGTAGCGTCCGGGCCGATGGTCCGTTCGTCCTACCACGCCGACCGGATGGCGGCGGATGCGGGTTTCGTCCGGATGGAATCGAATCCGGTTTAGCCCTTTCGGCACAGGTCGGATTCAGGCGGAAAGTGCATGCTGTACGCCTTGGCAAGCTGCAACTATTGATTGAATGCCGTGGTTCTCGTCACTCTTTTTCAGGATTGATTCGCAATGCGCAAGCTTCTGTTGTTGCCCTTGGTGTTGGTCGTCCCGCTGGTGATCGCGGGGCGTTCGCTGACGACCTCCGCGCCTGCGCGCGAACCGCAGCACCTGATCGCGTCGAACGCACCCGCCGCGCTCGCCAGCAAAGGTTCGGTTGCGCCACGCAGCGGATCAATCACGCTTGCGCCGACCGCTGAGGAAGGTCGTGCTGCGCGACTGGTCTATGGCCTGCTCAGCGACAGCAATTTTCATTACCGCCCCGAACCGCTGGACGACGCGATGTCGGCGCAGATCTTCAAGCGCTACCTCGACGACCTCGATGGCGACAAGTTGTTTTTCACCCAGGCCGACCTCGCCCGTTTCGGGCCGTACAAGACCGCGCTCGACGACGCGATCAAGTCCGAACACCTGCAGCCGGCATTCGAGATTTTCACCATTTACCTGCAGCGCGTCGACGAGCGTGTTGCATTCGCGCGCGAACTGCTCAAGCACGATTTCGATTTCACCGGCACGGACAGCTGGGCTTACGACCGCAAGAACGTGCCGTGGGCGGCCGACAAGCCCGCGCTCGACGACTTGTGGCGCAACTACGTCAAGAACGACGTGCTGCGGCTGAAGCTCGCGGGCCAAAAACCCGACGAGATCCGCAAGACGCTCGACAAGCGCTACAGCCAACTGGCCAGCCGCGCGCACACGCTGACCGGCGAGGACGTGTTCCAGACCTTCCTCGATGCGTACGCGATGTCGCTCGACCCGCACACCAACTACATGACTCCGCGTACCACCGAGAACTTCAACATCTCGATGCGTTTGTCGCTCGAAGGCATCGGCGCGGTGCTGCAGAAGCAGGACGACTACGTCGCAGTGCGTTCGATGGTGCCGGGCGGCCCGGCGGCAACCTCGGGCAAGATCAAGGTCGGCGATCGCATCACCGCCGTCGGGCAAGGCGCGAGCGGGCCGATGGATGACATGGTCGGCTGGCGCATCGACGACGTCGTCGACAAGATTCGTGGCGACAAGAATACCAAGGTGCGGCTCGCCATCCTGCCCGGCAATGCGGGTGTCGACGCCAAGCCGATGACCATCACCCTTGTCCGCCAGAAAGTGCGCCTGGAAGAACAGGCCGCAAAGTCGCGGATTATTGAAACCGGTACCGGCGCCGCCAAGCACACGATCGGCGTGATCGAACTGCCGACCTTCTACGAGGATTTCGAAGGCCGCCGCGTCAACGATCCGAATTACGCATCGGCCACGCGCGATGTCGCCAAACTGCTTGCGCAGTTCAAGGCGCAGAAAGTCGATGGCGTGGTGATGGACCTGCGCGACAACGGCGGCGGTTCGCTGACCGAAGCGATCGACCTGACCGGCTTGTTCGTCGGCGCGGGCCCGGTCGTGCAGGTGCGCGAGGCAAACGGCAATGTCGAGGTGCAGGACGACGACGACAGCCACGCGACCTGGACCGGCCCACTCGCGGTGATCGTCAATCGCGGCTCGGCGTCGGCATCGGAAATCTTCGCAGCGGCGATCCAGGATTACGGTCGCGGCCTGATCGTCGGCGAGAACACCTTCGGCAAGGGCACCGTGCAGAACCTCATCGACCTTGATCGCGTCCCGCATCCGGAAAGCGAGCATTACGGGCAGGTGAAGCTGACCGTCGCCGAATTCTTCCGCGTCAACGGCGGCAGCACCCAGCACAAGGGCGTGGTGCCCGACCTCGCGTTCCCGGCGAGCCTCGACGGCAAGGATTACGGCGAGAGCACCTACGACAACGCCTTGCCGTACACCGAGATCAAGTCCGCGAATTACCGCGCGCTCAGCCATTTCGCGAGCCTGCTGCCGCAACTCGTGCTGATGCACGATGCGCGGGTCAAAACCGACCGCGAATACCAGTGGTGGATGCAGGATTTCACCGAGTTCCGAGAGCAAGCCGACAAGAAAACCTTGTCGCTGAACCTCGCCGAGCGCACCGCCGAGCGCGACAAGAACGAAGCCAAACGGAAGCAGCGCGACGCCGAGCGCAAGAAAGCCGGCATCGACGTGCCCGACGACGAACGCGCCGACGACGGCCTGCAAGCCGACGAGCGCAACATCGCCGAAGAAGCCAGGCGCGAGAAGGAGGCGAAGGATCGCATCAGCCCGCTGCAACGCGAGGCCGCCGCGATCCTCGGCGATGCGATCGACCTGCTGGGAGCCGACACCAAACTCGCGCAACAGGTATTGCCACCCAGCTCGCACGGCGCGTGGTCGAATTGATACGCAAAACCGAACCCATCCCGCGCTGAATATCGCGCTGTATTATTCCGCGCTTCCGTTATTGCGGGACTACTTCTTGCGCCGCGTCGGCGGCCGTGTTGGCAGGTTCATGCCCTGCTTGACGGTATCGAATACCAGTCGCGTTTCGTAGCGCTTGACCGTGCCTTCGTCGACGAACAATCGTTCTGCCACTTCCCGATAGTGCGCCACGCTGCGTGCGACGATGATTACCAGATAGTCCCATTGGCCCGCGACGGCATAGCACTGCTGCACCTCGGGCGCGGCGCGCATGCGGGCGCGGAATGCGGAATGCAGCCGGAAGGTGTCGCGCTCCATCGTCACCCAGACCGCCGCGAGCGTGACCGCCGGCAACAGGCCTGGGTCCAGCACAGCCACCTCGCGCACCAGGCCGGCCTTGCGGTAGCGGACGATGCGCCGCTGCACGGCGCTCGCCGAGAGGCCGACGGTCTCGCCCAGCGCCGTTAGCGTGACCGACGCATCGCGCTGCAGGAGTTCAAGCAAGCGATGGTCGAACTCGTCGAGGACAGGAAAGTCGGTCACGCAATAATTTTGCGCCACGGCGCATGTTTTTTCAATCGCCGCGCGCGCCGTCTCGTTAGGATGCAGCTGTCGGTGGCCGAACCGCGGCATACCGCACGACAACTCCAGGAGTCCGCGCATGAGTTCCGTGCCGATGATCGTGGAAAGGAAGATGCCAGGCTCCGTCGCCATCGCACTCGCGCTGGTCTCGGTTTATCTGTTGTGGGGTTCGACCTACCTCGCGATCCGTATCGGCCTCGAAGGTTTCCCGCCGTTCCTGATGGGATCGGTGCGCATGGCGATCGCCGGCGCGTTGATGTACGCCGCGCTGCGCCTGCGTGGCGAAGCGGCACCCACGCGCCCGCAATGGAAAACGCTCGCCGTGCTCAGCATCTGGATGGTGCTGCTTTCGAATGGATTCGTGACCCTGGCCGAGCAGCAGGTCTCGTCGGGACTGGCGGCGATAGCGGTCGCTTCGATGCCGTTGTGGGCTGCATTGTTCGGCGTACTGCGCGGCAGTCGGCCGAGTCGGGGCGAATGGATCGGCCTTGCAATCGGCTTCGTCGGCATCCTCTGGTTGGATGCGGGTAGCACGCTCAGCGCCACGCCGAAGGGAATGGTTGCATTGATCGTCGCGCCGATCGCATGGGCCTGGGGTTCGGTGTGGAGCCGTGACCAGAAGTTGCCGGCACCTTTCATGTCGGCCGCCGGCCAGATGCTCTGCGGTTCTGCGTGGATGCTCGTGACCGGTCTCGCCACCGGCGAACGCATGCACGCACTGCCGTCGCTTCAGGCCGTGACTGCCGTCGCCTATCTGGTGGTCTTCGGCTCGATCATCGGCTTCACCGCCTACATCTGGCTGCTTCATCACGTGCGTCCCGCGCTCGCGACCAGCTATGCCTACATCAATCCGCCGATCGCGGTGCTGCTCGGCGCGCTGCTGCTGCACGAGACGTTCGGCATGCACGAGATCGGCGCGATGGCGGTGATCCTGGTCGGCGTGGTGATCATCACGCTGGCGAAGGCGCGGCGCTGATTCGTCAGCGCGCGCTATTCATCACGCCGCCCGCAATGCGTCCGTCACCTGCATCCGTGCGGCGCGGATCGCCGGCAGCAGGCCGCCGAGGAAACCGATCGCCAATGCGATCACGAGTCCCGACACAACCAGTCCGAACGTGACCTTGAACGCGAACACGACCTGGGTGAAGTTCTGGCCGAGCGTCGACACCGAAAGACCGTTGAACAACGCATAGGCGAGCAACGCGCCGAGCGCGCCGCCGACGAAGGATAGCGCCAGCGCTTCGACCATCACCGAAACCAGCACCGCGAAGCCGCCGAAGCCGATCGCGCGCAGGGTGGCGATCTCGCGCGACCGCGCGGCGACGGCTGCGTACATCGTGTTGAGCGCGGCAAAGATCGCACCGAGGGCCATGATGAAGGTCACCACGCCGGCGAGCACGCCGATGGTCTGCCGGAACTGCTTGGTCTGGCTGCTGAAAAAGTCCTGCTCGGTCTGCACGTCCACGTTCAGGCGCGGATCGGCCTTGAGCGCCGCCTTCAATTGCGCGATCGAGCCCGGATTCTCCAGACCGGCCAGCACCGAACTGAAACCGGTGCGGCCGAACGTCGATTGCGCGGTCGCGGCATCGGCCCACAGTTCGCTGTCGTGCGCATCGCCGGAGTCGAAGATGCCGACTACAGTCCAATCCGATCCGCGCATCCGGATCACCTTGCCGATCTGCGCACTATCGAACTGGCGCGTCACGCCGCGACCAACCAGCAATTCGCGCAGGCCGGGCTTGAACATCCTGCCTTCGGCGATGCGCAGGTGCGGACGCAGCACGAAGGCATTGGGCTCGACCCCACGCAGGGTCACGTTCGCGCCGTTCTTGGTATCGCCCTTGCGCAGCATCTCGGTGATCACGATCATTTCGGCAGAGGCCAGCGGTTTGCCGTCTGCACCTTTGCGAATGCCCGGAGCGAGCTTGATCAGCGTGGTGTCGTCGCGCAACAACGCCGAATTCAGCTCTGCACCGGACGAGCCGCCGCGCAGCACGATCGCCGAGTCCTTGCTGCCGGTCGCCGCGAGAGTCGACTGGAATCCGGCCGCCATCGCCAGCAATGCCGAGAACACCGCGACCACGCCCGCGAGACCGATGATGATCACCAGCGACGACGCCCAGCGCTCGGGAATGCTTTTGAGGTTGACTGCAGTGATCGCGAAGACTTGTTTGAACATTTTCTATTCTCCTTATCTGCCGGCCAGCGCGTCGACGATTTTCAACCGGCTTGCGCGTAATGCAGGCAGCAGCCCGACCGCAATGCTCAGCAACACGATCGCAATCACGCCCGCGACCCATACGTGCCAATCGACGCTGAGCGGCAACTGGCCGCCAGCGGATTTCTGCACCCAAATTCCAAGCAGTGTGGCGACACCCAGCCCGACCAGGCCGCCGAGCAGGCACAGTGCGAAGGTTTCGGCGAGCACGAAACCGAGCACGCTGCCGTCGCTGAAACCAAGGGTCTTGAGCACGGCCAGTTCAGGCACGCGTTCGCGCACGCTCTGCGCCATCGTGTTGCCGACTACCAGCAGCAGGGTGAAGAACACCGCGAACAGGATCCAGCGCACGATCAATCCGATGTCGCCGATCTGCTTGATGAAGCCGACGTTCCAGTCCTTCTCGGTCTGGGTCTTGGTCTCGTCGGGCGAGTTCTCGAACATCGCGTCGATCGTCTTGCTGACCTGCTTGGCCTTGTCGGGATCGGCAAGCTTGATGACGAACATGCCGGCCCGACCAGGCCCGAACTGGTTGGCCTCGTCGAAGTAGGCGAAGTTCATGTACACCAGATTCGTGCGCTTGTTCCACTCGTCGTCCTTGCCGTCGTAGATGCCGACCAGGTCGAGCGGCCAGTTCTTGCTGCCGTCCTTCTGCGGGAAGATATTCGACTTCATCGGAATCTTCTGGCCGATCTTCCAGTGGTACTGCTCCGCGATCTTCCGACCGGCGATCATGCCGGTACGGGTGCTGGCGAACGCCTTCCATTGCGCATCGGGCATCACCCATTCGGGATAGGTCTCGTGCAGGCGCGTCGGATCGGTCGAGAACATCACGATCTGGTCGTTCTCGCCGACGATGCCGCCGAACCACTGGATCCAGTCCACTCGCGCGACGCCCGGCACGGACTCGATCTGCGGCAGCAGGCGCATCGGCAGCGGCTGGGTAAACGAAACGCGCGCCTGCGTCATCAGCCGACTTGCGCCAATGAAATCGGCGCCGGCGTTGAACAATACGTTGACCGATTGCAACAACCCGAACAGCAGGAACGCCATGATCACCGACAATAACGTCAGTGACGTGCGCGTTTTCTTGCGGAACAGGTTGGCAACGACAAATCCGGTTTTGGTCATGTTCGTGTCCTTAGGGGAACGCGCGCATCAATGCGCCGCCTGTTCTGCGAGCTGACCCTTGTCGAGATGCAGCGTGTGAGTCGCGAACTCGGCCGCGCGCGGATCGTGGGTGACCATGATGATGGTCTTGCCGTGCTGTTTGTTGAGCTGCTGCAGCAAGGTCAGGATTTCATCCGCGGTCTTGCGGTCGAGATCGCCGGTGGGCTCGTCGCAGACCAGCAGGGTCGGATCGGACACGATCGCGCGCGCGATCGCGACGCGCTGTTCCTGGCCGCCGGACAGTTCGCGCGGTTTGTGCTTCGCACGATCCTTCAGTCCGACCAGTTCCAGCGCGATCTCGGTGTTGCGCTTGCGCTGCGCGGCCGACAGGTTGGTCAGCAGCAGTGGCAGCTCGACGTTGCCCGCAGCGGTCAGCACCGGCATCAGGTTGTAGAACTGGAACACGAAACCGACGTTCGACGCGCGCCACTTCGCGAGCTTGCCGCTGCTGTATTGATCGATGCGTTGGCCGCCGATGTCGATCTGGCCGGCTGTGGGCGAATCCAACCCTCCGATGAGATTCAACAAGGTCGTCTTGCCTGAACCGGACGGCCCCATCAGCGCGACAAAATCGCCCCTGGCGATGTCGAGGTCGATGCCATGCAGCACCTCGATCTTTTCCGGGCCGCGTTGATAGGTCTTGGAAAGATTGCGCAGCGAAACCAGGGTATCCATCGTTACATCCTCAGGCGTGCGTTGTGTCCACGTTGGATCGGATGCGTGCGCACGGCGCACGCTGCTTGCCCTACTTTTTGTCTGCGTCGGAATCGTCGGAAGCGATGCGTACCTTTGCGCCGTCGATCAGCGTCTCGGGCGGATCGAGTACGACGCTGTCGCCGGCATTCAAGCCATCCGTCACCTGACGATCATCGCCCATCGTGCGGCCGAGCGTCAGCGCGCGGCGCTCAATCCTGTCCTTGTCGCCGACCACGAACGCGACCGGCTTGCCATCGCGCTGCACGATCGCCGCCGCCGGCACGCGCACGCCTTCGTGTTTCGGTGTTGCGGCAGCCGTCGGTGCGACTTCGAGGAAGCTTACGCGCACGCCCATGTCGGGCACGATGCGCGAATCTTTCGTCTTCAACGCGATGCGCACTTTCACTGTCGCCTTGCTGCGGTCGGCGGTCGGGATGATCGCGATCACCTCGGCCGGAATCTTCCAGTCGGGATACGCATTGAGCACGGCTTCGACCGGCATCTTCGGCTGCACGCGGCCGATGTAGGCCTCATTGACGTCGACTTCGACTTCCAGCGAATCCATGTCGACGATCGTGCCGATGCCGGTGCGGGTGAAGCCGCCGCCGGCCGACAACGGCGACACGATTTCGCCGGCCTGCGCGGACTTTGCGATCACCACGCCCGCGAACGGCGCGCGCACGACGGTGTTGTCAACGCCGAGGTCGGCGATGTGCGCGCCATCGGCCGCGACCTGCACGTTGTGGCGGGCGGCTTCCATCTGCGCGCGCAGGTTGTCGCGCAGCGCGATCGCCTGGTCGAGTTGCGAGCGGGACACGAGTTTTTTCGCGGCGAGTTGCTGGAAGCGCGCCGCGTCGGCTTGGGCCGATTTCAGCTGCGCCTGCATGCTGTCCACCTGGCTGCGTGCAGCTGCCACCTGCGATTTCGCAAGGCTGCGCTGCGCGTCGGCATCGATCGGATCGAGCGTCGCCATGACGTAGCCCGCATCGACGTGCTGGCCTTCCTCGATGAATACTTCCTTGACCTTGCCGGTGATCTTCGATGACACCGTCGCCTCGCGGCGCGCGGTCACATATCCGGTCGCGTCGAGCACCGATGCATTGCCGCCGGAGCCACCGATCGCCGTAGCGGTCGCCGTATGCACTTGCGGGGGATTGTCGGCGCGCAACATCCAGGCTGCGACGGCGACAACCGCCGCCACCACGACGATCGCCAGCACGATCCACAGCCAGCGCCACGAACGCGGTGGCGGCGGCGCGTTGCGTTCGATGCGGAGTTCGTTCAACAGGTTTTGTGGATGATCCATGCGGGCGTTCGATATCGTCGATCAAGGGTGCGCAAGCATAGCCGGAGCCGCTGCCGGCTTGCGAATACGCGGACTACGACTCATGGGGTGCGATGCCATTGTTGGCGATCGCGCTCCCACTCGCTAGTGACGACCGTCACCTCAGTACGCGCACATCGTCATTAGCGGATGTCGGATCGCGACATGCTTTCAGCTCGTTCGCGCCTTCAACAACGCATACGCCGCACGCAAACCCTGCGCCTCGCCGCCGGCGGGATGGCCCGGGCGATCGGCGTCGTTCCACGCGTACGCATCCACATGCGCCCACGGCAGCGTATCGGGTACGAAACGCTGCAGGTACAACGCAGCGACGATCGCGCCGCCCATCCGCGATGCACTGGAATTTGTCGTGTCGGCGATATTGCTCTTGAGGTAGTTCAGGTACGGCTTCCACAGCGGCATCCGCCACAGCGGATCGCGCGATTGCTGCGCGGCCTTCAGAAAATCGGCGGCGAGCGCATCGTCATTGCAGAACAATGCAGGCACTTCGGGGCCGAGCGCGACGCGCGCCGCGCCGGTGAGCGTCGCGAAATCGATCAGCATCGCCGGCGACTGCTCGGCCGCATAAGCGAGGGTGTCGCACAAGACCAGCCTGCCTTCAGCGTCGGTGTTGTCGATCTCGACGCTGATGCCGGCGCGCGTGCGGATCACCTCGCCGGGGCGAAATGCGTTCCCGGCGATGGAGTTCTCGACCGCCGGAACCAGCATTGTCAACCGCAGCGGCAACTTCGTCGCCATCACCAGTTGCGCAAGGCCCAGCGCGTGCGCAGCCCCGCCCATGTCCTTCTTCATGTTGCGCATGCCGTCGCCGGTCTTGATGTTCAAGCCGCCGGTGTCGAAACACACGCCCTTGCCCGCGACAATCACGTGCGGATGCGCGGCGTCGCCCCAATGCAGCGCAACCAGGCGCGGTGGACGATGCGAGGCGCGACCGACCGCATGGATCGTCGGGAAGTTCGCCGCGAGCAAATCGTCGCCGACCGTGGTTTCGACGCGGCCGCCATAGGCTTTCGCAAGCCGCAACGCGACCGCCTCGAGTTCGGCCGGGCCCATGTCCTCGGTCGGCGTGTTGACGAGGTCGCGCACCAGGGTGCTGGCCTTGAGCAAGGCGAATGCCTCGGAGCTTTCGGCGGCTGCATCTTCGAGCAGCAAGCGCGCGGGTGCGCGCGACGGTTTGCGATAGCGCTCGAAACGGTACGCGCCCAGACCCCAGCCGAGGATCGCATTGGACAGGTCGATGCGCAGGCCATCGTTGTTCAAGCCGAGCTTGTTCAACGCGTACGTTCCCGGCGGCAATGCGAACGGACAGGCCGCGAGCGCGTACGGGTCGTGTGCGTCGCCCACGCCGACCAGTGCGGCCATCGGCGCGCCGTCCTCGCCCGGCAGCAGCAAAACCGAGTTTGCATCGGCGACGAATGCCTGCGTGGCCACCCAGCGGCGGACGCGTTCGGATTGTTTCGCGAGATAGCGCGGCAATGTCGCCGCATCGAGCCCAATCAGCGGAATCGCGTGCGCGACTTCCTCGATGGCTGCGTTTGCGAAGCAGGGCGGCAAACTCATGCAGTACTCCGGATGCGTGGTGCTGCAACTTGAACGCGATGCACGTCGAGCCAGTCGGCCAATGCGCCGAGATCATCGAAAACGAGGTCCGGCCGCACGTCCGCATGCGTCCATGTTTCAGCGCGGCGGTTGATCCAGCACGTGCGCAGGCCCGCGCGCGCGGCTCCAACGACATCGAGTTCGGGATCGTCGCCGACGTGCAGGGTTTCCTGCGGCATGACGCCGAGTCGCGAACACGCCGCATGGAAGATGCCGGCGTCGGGCTTCGCGCTGCCGTGTTCGCGCGCGCCGAGCACGAACGCGAAACGATGCTGCAATCCGATCTGCACAAGATCCGCGTTACCGTTGGTCAGCGCCGCCAGCGGTGCGTGCAATGCAAGACGGTCGAGTGCGGCATCGACATCCGGGTACAGCTCGACGCGATTGCGGGCGACGTGGAACGCTGCGAATGCGGCATCGACGAGTTCGGCAGCGTGGCCGCTGTCGGCCAGCGCATGCGTGAGCGAGAGTTTGCGTTGCGCGGTGAAATCGTGGGAAAGATGCGGATTGGCGAGCGCGATCGCGTCACGCAGTGCGCGCATCGTCGCAATCGGATAACGCGCGGCCGCATTCGGCGCATGCGCGCGCATCCAGTCGTGCAGGGCAATTTCGGCGCGTTCGATGACTGGCGCGATCGGCCAGAGGGTGTCGTCGAGATCCAGGGTGATGGCGCGTGGAGCCGGCTGCATGCGCCCATGGTAACGCGGCGTCACTCGAGCAGGCTGGCCCAGTCCGACAAGCCGTCGATCTTCGACAGGACAATCTTCACGCAGACCATCATCGGGACCGCGAGCAGCAATCCTGCAATGCCCCACAGCCAGCCGCAGACCATCAGGGCGAGAATCAGGATCAGCGGCGAGATCGCCATGCGTTTGCCCAGAATGATCGGGGTGACGATCTCGCCCTCGAGCACGTGCAGGCCCAGGTAGATCATCGCCGGCAACAGCGACTCGAAGAGTCCGTGGAAGTTCACGAAACCCATCAGCAGCATCGCCCCGACGCCGATCAGCGGACCGATGTAGGGCGCGTAGTTGAGGATCGCCGCGAGCGTGCCCCAGAGCAGCGCCTGTTGCGGCGGCAGGTGGATCGCAAAGAACAGAATCCCGGCCAGCAATGCGCCCACCACGCAGTTGATCAGGCTGATGGTCAGCACGTAGCGCGACATCTCGACCTCGATCGCCATGAGGATGTCCGCGGTGACGCGTTTCCGGTGGCGTCCGGGCAGCATGGCAATCGCTTTTTTCTGGAAGCTCTCGCCGAACACCATGAAGAAATAAGTCAGCAGGACCACGGCGAGCACTGCGGCGATCCGCTTGGGCGTGCTGGTGAAATCGCTCCACGGATCGTTGACCTCGGTCTTGATCACTGGCACGGGTTTCGTGCCGCCCGAACTTGCGGCCTGGGCGATGGTTTGGGCAGCGGTATTGGCCTCGCGCATCGGCCGCAGCAATTCGCGCAGCTTCGGCGCGAGCGCGCGCAATTCGGTGGGTGCCTGGTGCACCCACGTGGTGGCCGGCTCAATCAGCTGGTTGACCAACAGTCCCGCGCCGGTCAGTCCCGCGCCCAGCACGAGCAGCGAACCGAGGAATCGCGGAATGTACAGGCGCTTGAGCGCGCGGATGATCGGATTTCCGATCAGCGCGAAAAACATTGCGAGCAACAACGGGATCAACAAGTCGCTCGTGGCCCATAACGCAAACACGACCGCGAACGTGGCGAGTACGATCTGCGCCGTCGATGCGCGCGGTCGCGACACATGTTCCGGTGCGGCGTCGGCGGCGACCGGAGCTTCGGCGATCGCCAGCGAAGTTGCGGGAGCAGTCGCGGGAGCCGTGGGGATTGCGGCGGGATCGACGCTGGGCGCTGGAGACTGCATAGGTCAGCCGTTGCCCGGAGTCGGCGTGGTTGTTTGAGATAGGGTTGTAGATGGGGGCGGCGGCGCGTTCGCCGTGACGGTTTCCGCCGCCATCGCCGCGCTGAAGCTGGCGAAAGCGCTGTTGAGCAGCAGTCCAAAAGCTTTTCCGCCCAGCGACGAGCCAACCCCGCCCGGCTCCCGCACCCCGCTGGCGAAGCCCGCGATCAGGCCGGCGCCGAGGATCCGCCCAGGCGTCGCTGCACGCTCGGTTTCCTGCTTGAATCCGCGCCAGGCAGCCTTGACGCCGGCCCGACGCAGCGCGACATCTGCCTCGGCGATGCTGACGACGGCAAGGCAGGTACGAATACTCATCGCTTCGCGTCCTTGTCCGGATCCGGTTTAACGGCGTGATGTGCGCTGGACTCCGGCGATTTGGCCGCCGGCGACGAACCCGCATGCGGCGCTACGTGCGGAGTGGCTTTTGGTTCAGATTTGGCGTCGTGATGTCGGTCGGGTGTCGGCGATTTTGGGGCTGGTGGCGCACCCGCATGCAGCGTGCCCGGAGGGGCGGCTTTGGCTTCCTGCGCTTCTTCCCTGGTACCGAACAGCAAGGTCAGTTGCCGCCGCGATGCATCAAGGTCGGCGAGCTTCAGTGCCCTCAGCGCATACCAGACCGCCGGCACACCCAGCAACACGTCGGCCAGCACAGGCAACGTCAATGCCATGCTCCAGCCCAACCCGGCACTGTGCAAAAGCCACACCGCCAACACATTCAACAACGCCCAGGCGGTGCCGAACAGGATCGCCGCGAGAAACATCAGCATCAGCCAACGCGTCAACCCGGCACGCGCCAGAGCCACGTCGGCAACCACCAGCCGACGCAAGGCGACAAAGCTGCCGCCCCATGAGTTCGCGACGACGCGCGCGGCGTCGAACACCGAGCGTGCGGACTCCGTCAGTGGCGGAGTCGATTCGGACTCGGCCACGCGCTCAGCTGCGGCGGGTGAACTTGGCGATCAGGTAGCCCGCGGCGAACGCCGCGCCAAAGGTTGTCCACGGCCGGCTGCGGATCAGATCCTCGGCTTGGTCGAGCATGTCCTTGCCTTGGTCGAGCAGCTTCTCGAGCTTGTCGTCGAGCTCGGCCTTCGCTTCGCGCGCGGCATCCTTGCCCGAATTCACCGCATCGGCCACGCCGACGGTGATGTGGTCGCGCGCCTGGCTAAGGTGTTCGCCCGCATTGCGCAGGTGGGAAGCTGAGGCTGCGGCGGCTTCTGCGGCGCGCATTTCGGAATCTGCTGACATGGTCTGTGCTCCTTGCGAGTGGATCGACTGGGAATGGGTACGCTACACCACGGACGCGTCCGCGACGATTGCAGAATGCATGAAACACCGGTTGCCGTTCAGGACATGTTCCTGTTGCGATCCGGCACGATTACTGCAACGCCAGGGTCCCGACCATCTGCCCGCGCACGAGGGTGAGTTTCAGGCTCGTTGGTTTTCCGGCGAGCGCGGCTTGCAACGCGGCGAGGTCGGGCACATCCGCGCCATTGATCTGCGCGACGAGATCACCCGGCTGCAGGTTGTTCGCGAACGCGCGGCTGCCTGGCGCAACCTGCGCGACGACGACGCCGGCAAGTCCCTTCTGCTTGAGGCTCAATGGCAAATCGCCGAAAGTCGCACCCTGCAGGCGCGGGTCGAGCCTGACGCCTGCGAGCTTGTCGGCCTGCACCTTCAACGCGGCCGACAGCACCAGATTCTGACCGTCGCGCGAAACGCTCAAGGTCACCGGCTTTCCAACCGGCAGCAATCCTTCCTGATTGTGCAGCGCCAGGCTGTCGGCGATCGACTGCCCGTTGATCCTCATGATCACGTCGCCAACCTTGACGCCTGCTGCCTGCGCGGCCGAGCCTGGATACACGCGCGCGACCAGCGCACCGTGATTCGAGGACAGGTGCATCGCACTCGCGATCTTGTCGCCAAGATCCTGCGCCTCCACGCCCAGCGAGCCGCGGGCGACCTTGCCGATGGTCAGCAACTGGTGCATCACGTCGCTGGCAAGGCTCGACGGAATCGCGAAGCCGATGCCGACGCTGCCGCCGGACGGGCTGTAGATCGCGTTGTTGATGCCGACCAGTTCACCGCGCAGATTGACCAGCGCGCCGCCGGAGTTGCCCGGGTTGATCGAGGCGTCGGTCTGGATCAGGTTCTGGTAGCCCAGGCCTTGAAGGCCACTCCGTCCCAGCGCGGACACGATGCCCGAGGTGACCGTCTGGCCAAGGCCGAACGGATTGCCGACCGCGACCACGAAATCGCCGACCTGCAACTGGCTGGAATCGGCAAGTTTCAGAGCGGTCAGGTGTTCGGCGGGAATTCTTACCAGCGCCACGTCGGTGTCGGGATCGGCACCGACCGTCTGGCCTTCGACCGTGCGGCCGTCCGCGAGCGTCACCGCGATGCCGTCGGCAGCCTCGATCACGTGGTTGTTGGTCAGGATGAGCCCGCGCTCCGCATCGACCACCACGCCCGAACCGAGCGCCTGCTGCACGCGCTCCTGCGGCATATCCGGAATCCCGAAGAACTGCCGGAAGAACGGGTCATCGGCGAGCGGATTGCGCGTACGCACGATGTGCTTGCTCTGGATGCTGACCACTGCCGGAGTGACGCTGCGCAGCATCGGCGCCAGCGACGGCAACGGCTGGCCGCCGGCTTCGGCAGGCAAGGCCGCACGCGCCTGCGGCACGACCATTTCGATGGGCGCAACTGCGGTCGGCCGGTCTCGGCATCCTGCCTCCCGCGACACGTGTGCATCCATGCACAGCGCAGTCTGCGCGGGCTGGACGCGATACATCATGGCACCGCCGAGAGCGGCACCGATCAGAAGGACAAGCGCGGTTGGTGTTGTTCGCATGGGTGTCGGGGCCGGGATACGGATTGGATATGTGGATCAGGACGCAAGTTCCAAGTATTCCGTGCCGGAATTGAATCGCGACTGAGCGCGACACGCGCCATCTGCGCTGAAAGGGTTTTACTGCCCATTCAATGCGCCGCGTCCGCTGCGGTTCCCGCTACGATGCCGGCACGATGCCACTGATCTCCGTAGCCCTGTCTACCTGCAACGGCGCGCGTTTCCTGCGCGAGCAGCTCGATTCGGTGCTGGCGCAATCCGGAGTGAGGATCGAAGTGGTCGTCGTCGATGATGGATCGCACGACCCAACCGCCGCGATTCTGGCCGATTACGCTGCGCGCGATGCGCGCATTCGCTGGCAATCCAATGAACGCAATCTCGGCCCCACCGCGAGCTTCGAGCGCGCGATGGCGCTGTGTTCGGGCGACTTCATCGCACCCTGCGACCAGGACGACATCTGGCACCCCGACAAACTCGCTCAACTGCTTGCAGCGATCGAGGACCACGATCTTGCCTACTGTGATTCGGACTACATGGATCCGGACGGACGGCCCTTGCAGCGTCGGCTATCGGATGGCACGGCGATGCTTGAGGGAACCTCGCCACTGGCTTTCTTGTTCGCCAATTCGGTATCGGGGCATGCCTGCCTGCTGCGCCGCGATCTGTTCGAGAGCGTCCGCCCGTTCCCTCCCGGTGCCTACCATGACTGGTGGCTTGCCTTGTGCGCTGCGGGTCGGAACGGCGTGCGATATCTGGATTTACCGCTGGTCCGGTTTCGCCGCCATCCGCAGGCGTTTTCGCAGACCGGGCGATCGTCCTCCCCGGACATCGCGCAAGGTGCAGCAGCCAGCCTCGCCTGGCTTGAGCAACGCCATGCCCTGATGCAGGCCTATGCACGCACGCCGTTGCGCGACGCCGGGCTCGCGCAGGAGTTCGCCGAAGCGCTGCGCCGCGCCATCGACCACGGCAGCAATGGTCCCCTGATGCGCCTGTTATGGCGTCATCGGCGCGCGCTGCCGCGCTGGAAGGGGGTTCCGTTCGTCGACGCGCTAGACATGCAGATCCGGATGGCGAAGAAGCTGCGTCGCAGCAGGCGTTAGCTGCGCCCGAACCAGCGCCTCGGCAGCAGCAACTTGAGCGCGCGCTCGGCGCTTTTGCGGCGCAGTCCCGGATGTTTCAGGCCACGCCAGAACAAGGGCAACCATTGGCTGCGCGGCTTGTCGATCAGCGCCTCGCGCATGTCCGCTTCCAGCCGGTACATCTCCGCCAGCCCCAGCCCGAGCTGCCTGCGTTCCTCGGGCAAGTGCGGACAGGCGGCGACGCAACGTTCCTGATCGGCGGCGATGTTGCGGTACATCCCGCACACGCGTCGAGTGCGGCGTTCGTAGGTCGCGAAATCCTTCTTGCTGCGATCATTCATCCAGTCGTTGAGGTTGCGGTCATGGCGACGGTAGCCGAGCAGGGGTTCAGGCAGGCATCGGCACTCGCCGAGCAGGACCGCGCGCAGGCTGAGCATGGTGTCCTCAACCATCCCTTCCAGCGGCGGGAGATCCCTGATCAATGAGCGCCGCACCGCCATCGACGCGCCGAGCACCATCAGCAATCTGCCGCGATGCAGGAACCAGCGCTGATCGACGACCCGCGGCAATCCGCGCACGCCTGAAGCCAGAAGACGTCCTTCGACGTCGATGTCGTTCACGGTCGAACCGACCACCATCGCCGCCGGGCAGGCGGCCATCTCCGCGAGCAGACGCTCGACCCGCTGCGGATAGGCCACGTCGTCGCCTGCCAGGAACACCAGCACATCGCCATTCGCGATATGCGCCAGTTCGACCAGGTGCGCGCACAGGCCCAGATTACGCTGGGAAGTCCGGACGCTGACCCGATGCGGGCCCGCATAGTCGGCGACCGCGGCGAGCGCGGCCTCGAGCGTGCCGTCGCCCGAGCAATCGTCGGACACGATGATCTCGCAGGCAGTCGTTTGCGCGAGTGCGGACGCGATCGATTCGGCGATGGTCTCGCGCATGCCATACGCGATGACCAGCAGGGTCGCGCTCAGCGGCGGCGAGCCGGCGGAGGATTCGACGTGATCGTTCATGGATTGGGCATTGCGATCAGGCGTCGAGCATCGCGCGCCATTGCGCCGCGACATTGGCCAGACCGAAGCGCGGATCCGGCCCGGTCTGCGGTCGCGCTCCGGCGCGCCAGGAGCGGATGCGTTCGACGTAAGCGTCGAACAATCCCATCCGCTCTGCCAACCCTGCCGGCGCGCCTCGCCATTGCGACGACAAGCTCTTGAACGCGCGCTCGTAAGCACGGTGCCAGCGTGTGACCGGTAGCAGTTGCTGCGGATCGCCGATGACTTCGCGAGCCGCCCCGTAATCATGCGTGAGTACCGGCGTACCCAAGGCCAACGACTCGGCGAAGACGAGGCCAAAGGTTTCCGGGATCGCGAAGTTCGGGCAAAACGTGCACAACGCCGTGCGCACTTCGGCATGGATGCGCGCTTGCGGTTGCGGTCCCAGATAGCTGACGCCATCGATCATCGACGCAAGATCATTCTTGTATCCGGGATTTCCGACAAGAAGACGCAATTCGGGCATGGCGCGCCGTAGGGCCCGGAACGCATCGAGGGTGAATTTCAGTCCCTTGTTGGGCGACGAGAAGAAAACCAGCTTGTCCATGTCGACGGAAGATCCATCCGGCTTGAGCGCGTCATCGATTGGATTGTAGAGCGTGCGCGTGGAAACCCGATCGTCGATCCGCGCGCGCCGGAGGGTTGCGTCCACGCCGCGGCGTTGCGTATCCGATACGCAGACGATGTCGACCGACAACGCGCTCAAGGCCTGCGCTTCCCTCGCGAGCCGACGGCCACGCGTCGACCCCGGCTGGATCAGGTCGTGCGCCCAAAGGCTGAAACGTGCATCGGGATAGAGTTCGCGCACGCTCGACAGGGCGCGCGGGTCGCGCACCAGAACGACATGGCGGACTCCAGGTATCCGGCCAGGCGGCCGATAGCGACCGGAGGCATCGGTGCGGTTGTGCTGGATGACGAAGGCATCGAGCGCATCGGCGATGCGGGTCACGCAGGCTTCGGTGCCGCCGGTCGCTTCGTTCAACAACGTTTGCGAATCGTAGGGGCGCAGGCAGACCGGATCCCAGAACAGGATCGCGCTCATCGAACCACCCGGTCGCCCGAGTCGCCACCGCGACCGGATGGATGACAAGTCGCCGCGCAAATCACCGGGATACGTCCTTGACCGCTTCGAGTTCCCACAGAAAGTAGACCTTGCGGTCCCTCGCGGTCCGACCGCGCAACACACGCGAGATCGATCGCAGTCGGCGGGCCATGCGCTGGAGCGCCGTGGGCGGCTTGCGGTTTTCCGGCGAGCCGGCGATCGCGCTGTATACATCCACGGCATGCACCCATTCCGCGCGACGCACGCGGAAGCGCCCTTCGAAACCATACATGCGCGCAGCCGGAGGATTGCCGCAGAAATAATCGTGGGTCTGGTCGGTGATGATGTTGACGTGGGTCGGGTCGACAAAAACTTCCGGATTCGGGAACGCGGGTGTCAACGCGTACAGCAGGCCGCCTGGCGCAAGCACGCGCCAGGTTTCCTGCATCAGCCGGATGAACGGGAACACGGTGTCGCGGCTGTCGGCCGTGGCGAGGATGCGCGGCACGTG
Source organism: Lysobacterales bacterium (assembly GCA_038226665.1). Classification (GTDB taxonomy): domain Bacteria; phylum Pseudomonadota; class Gammaproteobacteria; order Xanthomonadales; family Xanthomonadaceae; genus SZAS-103. Next base: position 118,318 of record JBBRQI010000006.1, read on the forward strand.
CTCGATGAAGTCGAATGCGGAAACGGAACCGAAGGTGTCGTCGGGATACGGAATCGGATCGACGGCGAGATTGGCCACGCGGTAGTCGAAATCCATCCCGGCAGTGAGCGGCCGGATATCGATGCCGGACAGGCGCGCGCGCTGGTACGGATTGCGCGGGTGCACTCCGCAGCCGAGGTCGAGATGATGGTCGGGTAGTGTCATGCGGTTCTCTGGCGCTGCATGGATGTTACTGGGAAGCCCGGGGAACTGCTTTCCCGACGATGGAAATGAAGAAAGTCCACTCTTGATTGCCATGACCAGCATCGGGATGTTCGCGGCGCAGTTCCAAGGAGGCACCCGTCACACGCGCGAAATGTCCCGCAAGGCGCGGTACTTCTCGAAGACATAGCGCGCATGGCAGGCGTGGTAGGTGCGCGCCAGCGCGCCGTCGCGGAAGCCGCCACGCAGCAGGTAATTCTTCAGCCAGTAACTTGCTGCGTGCAATGGCGCGGCGAATGCGCCCGCGCGGCGGCCTTCGGCATGTTTCTGTTGCGCCCACAACCCGGCATAGCGCGCGAGCTTCGCGCGGTAGTCGTCGAGCGAACGCGCGGTGTCGTGTTCGATGCGCACGCGCAGATGGGAAATCCTGCGACCGCGCAGATCGAGTCGTTCGTGCACGTCGGCCGGCAGGTAGCGCATGTCGTTGCGGAACAGGCGCTCGACGCCTTCGCGGCCCCAGCCGCCGTGGTTGAGTTCGGCGCCGAGGAAATGCGTGCGGCGCTCCAGCTCCCATACATCGGCTTCCCACGCGTCGGCGCGCTCGACGGCGCGTTCCGCGAACAAATCATGCAGAACGGCCTCCGCGCCATCGTCGAGCCATTCATCCGCATCCAGCAGCAACACCCATGGTTGGGTTGCCAATGCGATTGCGGCATTTTTCTGCGCGGAAAATCCCAGCCATTGCTGTTGGCGCACGCACCCACCCGCGGCTTCCGCTTCTGCGACAGTCGCATCGGTCGAACCCGAATCGAGCACCCACACTTCGCTGCACACCGAGGCGAGCGAGGCCACGCAACGACCGATGCGGCCAGACTCGTTCTTGGCGATCACCACGCCGGACAACGGCAACTTCGCGTTCATTGCGACGACTGTTCAGCGTAAGGATCGGGTTCTCCGGAGCCTGCCGGACGCCGGCCGTAACGCTTGTAGGTCCACTGGTATTGCGACGGATCGCGTTCGGCGACCGCCTGCACGGCCGCATTCATTGCAGCCACCGCAATGTGCGGATCGGCGTCGTGCAGCATGGCCGGAGCAAGGATCAGGTGCACGTCAAAACGCGTGCGACCGCCGTCGTACCGGCGTTCGGCGATCGCGAACAACACCGTCGCGCCGGTGCGCTGCGCGAGCCGCGGCAGCAACGTCATGCTCAGCGCATCCTTGCCGAAGAACGGCGCGAACAGGCCATCACCGGCCTTGGGTTGTTGATCCGGCAGGATGCCGATCATCCCGCCTGCTGCGAGGGTCTTGAATAACCCGCGCATTGCGGTTCCTTCCGCGGGCAACTGGCGCACGTTCGCGCGACCACGCACGCGCCGAAGGAACGCCTCTCCGGCCGCGGATTTCGGGCGTCGATATAACACAGTGATCTGCGCACGCGCAGCGAGCCACTGGTTCAGCAATTCCCAGTTGCCGTAGTGCGGCGCTGCGATGATCAGTCCACGGCCGGACGCAAGCGCGGCATCGAATAATTCCTGGCCGTGCACGTTGCCGATCAGGCGCAGGTTGTCGCGTTCGGAACGCGTCCAGAAACGCAGGGTTTCGAACGCACCACGAAAGGTCGTGCGCAATACGTCGCGCAACAGGTTCCTGCGCGCTGCGTCATCGAGCTGCGGATAGACGAGTTCGAGGTTGCGTCGCGCAACGCGCGCCTCACGCACGCCGAGCACGCGCATGAGCCACGCCGTCATGTCCCCGAACCAGTGCAGCAGGCCCAGCGGCAAGCGCCCGAGAAGGGCGGCGAACGTGTAGAACAAGGTTCCGGCGATGTCGGCAACACGCATCCGGCGAGTTTATAGAACGTGCTGATGGAAGCGGAATGCAACGCGTGCTTCCTGGCTCGCCATTGACGAGCAATAGCGGAAGCGTCCTCGCATTTTCCCGCATTCGGCGGCAGCATGTCCGCATGTCGCCGCAGCAACCCCGATGCTCGCCCTGATCCAGCGCGTGACCCGCGCCGAAGTCCGTGTGGCCGATGAGACGGTCGGCGCGATCGGCTCCGGCTTGCTCGCACTGGTCGCGATCGAACCCGGCGATGGCGAAGCGCAGGCGCAGCGGATGTGCAATCGCCTGCTCGGCTATCGCGTGTTCGACGACGGCGAGGGCCGGATGAACCGCTCGCTTGCCGATACCGGCGGCGGGCTGCTGCTGGTCAGCCAGTTCACCCTCGCCGCCGATACCCGCAAGGGCATGCGTCCGGGATTTTCGACCGCGGCCGCTCCCGGCGACGGATTGCGTTGGTTCAATCGGTTGGTCGATATCGCACGAACCAGTCATCCATTGGTTGAGATCGGTCGTTATGGGGCCCATATGCAGATCGAACTGGTCAACGATGGCCCCGCCACTTTCCTGCTTGCGGCCCTGAGCCAGGCCGACTGAACCGCCACTGGTCCTTTTACGATCAAGTACTTGGGATCGGGCCGCCGGCTACGATATAATGCTAGGTCTACTTTCAGCGGCACACCCATGGTAACGACGACAAAACCGGCCGAACAGCAGAAGTCCGAAATCAAATTGCTCATCAGCAAGGGGCTCGAACAGGGCTACCTGACCTATGCCGAGGTCAACGATCACCTGCCGGACGACCTCGTCGACCCGGATCAGATCGAAGACATCATCGGCATGATCAACGGCATGGGCATCCAGGTGCACGAGGTTGCGCCGGATGTCGAACTGCTGCTGACCGAGCCGCCGTCAACCAGCGTTGACGACACTGCCGCCGAGGAAGCCGCCGCCGCGCTGTCGTCGCTCGACGCCGAGGCCGGCCGCACCACCGATCCGGTGCGCATGTACATGCGCGAGATGGGTACGGTCGAACTGCTCAACCGCGAGGGCGAGATCGCGATCGCCAAGCGCATCGAGGAAGGCCTGACCCAGGTGCTGTCCTCGCTGGCGAGCTTCCCTTGGTCCACCCACCTGCTGCTCGAAGACTACGACCTGCATCTGGGCGGCAAGAAGCGCCTGTCCGAATTGCTGACCGGGTTCGCCGACATCGACGTGCCCGAAGTGCTGCCCGTCGAAGCGGTCGTCGCAACGGATGTCGATGTTGAAACCGATGACGCCGATGCCGTTGCCGATGAAGACGCAGCGCCCGCCGGCCCCGATCCGGTCGAGGTCGCGCGCCGCATGGATGTACTGCGTTCGCTGTACGGCAAGTTCCAGAAGGCGCACGCGAAACTGGGTCCGGCCGACAAGAAGGTGCTGAAACTGCGCGCCGACATGGCCGCCGAATTCATGACCCTGAAGTTCCCGCTGGGCATGGTCGATCAGCTCACGCGCAAGCTGCGCGAAGTCGTCGGCTCGGTGAAGGAACACGAACGCAAGATCCTCGACATCTGCTCGCGTCAGGCAAAGATGCCGCGCAAGGATTTCCTGCGCGCATGGGATGGCAACGCGACCAATCTCAAGTGGGCCGATGAAGTCATCCGCCGCAAGCAAAAGTGGGCTTCCGGCGTACGCGAGCACAAGGACGCGATCGTCGCCGAGCAGGAAAAGCTGATCGGGATCGAGAACGCGCTGTTCCTGTCGATGCCCGACATCAAGGAAGTCAACCGCGCGATGGCCTACGGCGAAGCGAAAGCGCGCAAGGCCAAGAAGGAAATGGTCGAGGCCAACCTGCGCCTGGTCATCTCGATCGCCAAGAAATACACCAATCGCGGATTGCAGTTCCTCGACCTGATCCAGGAAGGCAACATCGGCCTGATGAAGGCGGTCGACAAGTTCGAATACCGCCGCGGTTACAAGTTTTCGACGTACGCGACGTGGTGGATCCGCCAGGCGATCACCCGCAGCATCGCGGATCAGGCAAGAACGATCCGCATTCCCGTGCACATGATCGAGACGATCAACAAGCTCAACCGCATTTCCCGGCAGATGCTGCAGGAGATGGGTCGCGAGGCGACGCCGGAAGAACTCGCCGCGAAGATGGAGATGCCCGAGGACAAGATCCGCAAGGTGCTCAAGATCGCCAAGGAGCCGATCTCGATGGAAACGCCGATCGGCGACGACGAGGATTCGCACCTCGGCGATTTCATCGAGGACACCAACATGGAATCGCCGTCCGAAGCCGCCACGACGATTGGCCTGATGGAAACCGTGCGCGACGTGCTTGCCGGCCTCACTCCGCGCGAAGCAAAAGTGCTGCGCATGCGCTTCGGCATCGACATGAACACCGATCACACGCTGGAGGAAGTCGGCAAGCAGTTCGACGTCACCCGCGAGCGCATCCGCCAGATCGAAGCCAAGGCATTGCGCAAGTTGCGCCACCCGAGTCGTTCCGAGCAACTGCGGTCGTTTCTCGACAACGAGTGACCAATCCTCCCACGCCCGCTTGTGGAGAGGGCTGGGGTTTGGGGAGAAACGGCCGCGCAAGCGGCCGTTTTCGTTGATGGCATCCGGCCAAAGAACCGCCGCACGCTATCATCCGCAACGTACGGGCCTATAGCTCAATGGTTAGAGCAGAGGACTCATAATCCTTTGGTTCCAGGTTCGAGTCCTGGTGGGCCCAC
>JBBRQI010000007.1:0-111231 GCA_038226665.1 Lysobacterales bacterium
CCGCCGCCGCCAGCGCCGCACTGGCGGCCTGCGGCGACAGGATGCGCACCGTTTCGGGCGCGACCTGGCGCTGCAAGCGCTCGGGCTCGCGCTGCTGCGTTGCACGGGCGCTGGCCGAGGTGCCTCCCGTCAGCGTGTCGAACAGCCCCCACTGCGCCGCCAGCAGCACCCCATTGGCCAGCAGCAGCGCCAGCGCCAGGACCCTCAGCACCCGGTGGGCCCCGGTGGCGGTGGCGGTGGCGGTGGCGGTGGCGGTGGCGGTGGCGGTGGCGGTGGCGGTGGCGGCGGTGGCGGTGGCGGCGGTGGCGGTGGCGGTGGCGGCGGTGGCGGCGGTGGCGGCGGTGGTGGCGGCGTTATTGTCCCGGTGCTGCCATTGGTGATGGGTCCGCAACAAGAGGTTGCGAAGGCATATTTGCCGGCATCCGGGCCAGCCAGCGTATAGCCGCTGAAGGTGATGTGTTTGTTGGTCCCTGCGCCAGGGTCATCGAAACTGGCGGTGGCATTCGGGCCGGCCACCAGGGTGACGCCAGGCGGCAGGCCCAGCAAGGATGTGAGGGTGATGTTGTTCGACCCGTCAGCTGCCTTGGTTCCGGTGGGGAACACCAACATGAATTCGGTGAGCGTCGCGCCTCCACTCAGGGTGAAGTGCGGCAGATAGTCCGTCGGCGACAGGTAGTCGACCGGGTTGTAGTAGATGACGGCCGGTGCATTGGGCCCGGTCACGGTGGTCATGGGAGCGAGCGGGGAGTAGATGACCGACCCGCCGCCAATGCCCGGCCCGGTTCCGTCGGAGTCCGCACGCAGCGTTAACCCGAGCGGAAGGCCAAGGCTCTGGCCGGGAATACTGCTGCCGCGGGTCAGCGTGATCGCGGCGCTGACGTTCACATTGTTCGCGGCGCACATCTCGAGGTTGCCATCGGTCACGGTGATGGCAGAATTCTGGTTGAGATCGCGTCCGGCGCTCAGCAGCGCGCTGCCATTGACCATAGTGATGGCACCGTTGTCGTTGATGTCGCGGCCGCAACAGACCGAGAAGTTGCCGTTGGTGGCGGTAATGGGCGCATTGATGTTCACGTCCCGGATGGCGTTGAAGGACAGGGTGGTGGGCTCTCCACTGGCCGTCCAGGCGATCGCATCGTTGACGAAGATGTCGCCACTTCCGTTTCCGCTCTGCGAGGTCGTGAAGTTGACGTCGGTGGTGACGAGTTCGGCGGACAGCGTGGCGCCCGAGATGGTGCCGCCCGGTCCGATGATGATGTCCTGCGGATCGATCTCGAAGAGCCCTGTCTTGCCCAGCGGCGCTGCGGTCGTCACGTGCGAACCGTCGGCGATGTGCACGTTGCCGCCAGAGACTCCAACAAAGCCGCCGTCGCCGCCATGGGGGGCGCTGGCATCCAGGGTGCCGCCCGCGTTCACAGCGCCGGCATGCATGTCGGCCAGCAATTCGATCGTGCCGTTACGGTTGCCGATGGTCTGCGCCTGGATCACCCCGGTGTTGTTCACCGCAGTTTGCAGGAGGCCATCCGCTGATTGCGTCGTCAGCATCACTCTGCCGCCGTCGGCCTGGATCATGCCGCTGTTCTGCACCAGCGCGTTGACTGCGCCCTGGTTCACGGCCACGTTGAGCAGGCCATCACCGGCGACATCCATGGTCATGGCGTTGCCGGCAGCCAGCGCCACCGTGCCGAGACGGGCTGTAATGACCCCTTCGTTACTGACACTGGCACCCAGCAGCGCCACATAGCCACCGTCCCGAGCGTGGATCGAGCCCTTGTTAAGGACTTTGCCAGCGCCCGTGCCGGAAAAAACGTAGCGACCGTTGCCGAAATCGCTTTTACCGATGTCGATGTTGCGGGTGGAGGCAACCAGTCCGCCGACGTTGACCGTTGCGCCTTTTCCGAACAGGATGCCGTTTGGATTGATCAGGAAGACTTGGCCGTTGGCGGTCATGCTGCCAAGGATGCTCGACGGGTCCGAACCCAGCACCCGGTTGAGCGCCACCGAACTGCTGTTGGGCTGGACAAACACGACGCTTTGGCCGACGCCAATGTTGAAGCTGTTCCAGTTGATCGCCAAATCCTGGCTGGACTGGTGGATCGTCGTGTTGCTCGAACTGCTGGCGATGTTGCCATTCCCGGCCACGACGACCCCGCCGACGGGCAACGCCAGCGCGTTCGCTGCCAGCAATATCCCGATGCAGGCAGCCAGCGGTTTCAGGGCAAAAAATCCCGGACAGGAGGCCGCGCTTCGTCCATGCAAGCCGTTCATGCCGGTCGGCTGGTTTGCTCCGGATGCTGCAACGCATGCACTCGTCGTGCGGTTGCGGAAGGAATCTTGAATGCGGTTCATGGGTTTCTCCTGAATGCTTCAACTGTTTGCTCGGTCCGTATCCGGTACCGGCCCTGCTCAAAAATATTTCACGACCTGTATCCAGAACCGGCCCGACTCGTCGGGCGCCGAAAGCGCCATCTCGCTGCCGAGCTTGAATGCGTAGTACGCCCTCAGCGAAAAATCGTCGTAGTCATCCCAGGTCGCGCCCACGCCTGCACCGCTCAGCGTTCGGTGGTTCGTGCCGGGCATCCACGGGTTCTTGTTGATGGTCACGGCGCCGGCATCCACAAAGCCGAGCAGATGGATCTGCCCCGGCATGCGATCCCAGAACCTCGGCAACAGATAGCGGATTTCCAGAGTCCCCACGATGCCCTCGTCCGCATACGCTTCGCCTTCGGGATAGGCCCGCACTGCGTACATGCCGCCCAGCTCCATCTTTTCCGAGATGTCCAGATTCTTCGAGGCGAGTTGGCCGTTGATCCCTGCATAGAGCGACCATGAATCTGTGAGCCGCTGCAGCCGCATGGCGTTGAACGCCAACTTGCCGTAGCCGCCGTTGGTGCGCGCGGTCAATTCATCCACGAACAGCGCCAACGGCGTGCGGATGTCGAGGTTTCCGAACGTGCCGGTGAGCCCATAAGCGCTGTAGCCTCCGCCGCCGAAATTGTCGCGGTGATCGCCGTGAACACCCAGCATCAGGGCATCGATCGTCCGGTTGGTCTCCGAATGCGTTGCACCCTCGATGTCCTGGAATGTCCTGTTGTCGAACTCGGCAGTGGCAAAGAGATTGTTGTTCCGGGACCGGATGAGCGGATAGCTGCCGAAGATGCTCGCGATCTGCGCATTGCCGTGCGCATCCAGCGCCGAGAACTGCTTGCCCAGGTGGTAGTCGAGATCGGCATACGCGACACCAACCGTCGCTTTGCCCACTTGTGCCTGGTATGAAATCTGGCCGTACCGCAGGCCATCGCCGGACGTCAACACGCGCAGGCTCAACACGTCGGCGTTTCCGGTGAGGTTGTTGATATGTACCGTCGCCCCGACCCGATACCTGCCGGTGTACGGATTGCCGGCATTGTCGGCCTCGACGCTGCCGGTTACCTTGCGTCCGGGACGGACGTCGACGATCAGGTCCGACGTTCCGGGCGTGGCACCGGGAACCAGCGTTGAATTGACGATGACGCCGGGCAAATCCGACATCAGCAACAGGCGATGCTCGAGCGGAGCGATGGTGATCGTGTCGCCAGGATTGAGCCCGCGGAGAAACCCGTTGAGCCGCCGATCGGACAGACTGGAGTGATTGCGCAGGGTGACCGTGCCGTAGTGGCCTTCCATCACCACAATGGTCACCGCCCCGTCCGTGATTTGCTGCGGCGGCAGAATGGCCTGCGCCACGAAATATCCGTGTTTGTGGTAGTAATCGGCAACCTTGGTCGCCATCGACTTCAGGTCGGCCATGCTCACTTCGCTCCCCGGCTTGAATCCGGTGAGCGCAAGTAGATCGGCCTCGGGATACACGGTCTCGCCGGTGATCCGAAGGCTGTTGACCGCGATCTTCACGTTGTCCGTTGCCGCAATGCCGGATGCAACGCCTTGCTCGATCCTGATTTCAGGCGCGGCACTCGGGGGCGTTGGAGAAGGCGGAATCTGCTGGAACTGCCCTCCCCCGGTGGGAACCTGTTGCGCGAGGGCGCCTTGGCTCAGCACTAGAAAGGTTGCGGTAATCATTTGCTTTTTCACGATAGTTTCCCCGTACCCGTTTCGCCACCCTCACGCGCAGCAATCCTGCGGTGAAAGACATCCTCAATACGACAACCGTGAACGACCGTGGATCGTCTGAGGCCGAAGCGCATGTCACAACGTCTTCACAACGTCTTCACAACGTCTTCACAATATAAGCCCATCGGCGGCTCGCCGAGTGTGCGACGCCACACACATGAACCCCGCAGTTGCGTTCAGTTCAGATACGCGGCTCGCGAAGTCGGACACCCGATAGCGCGGTTGCCGGTCAAGCCTGATCGAGACGCCCTTGGCCAGCGCCGAAATCGCACGCTCGGCTCACCACTTCGATCGCTATGTCGGCGCGCGAGTGACTCGGTTGAATCGGCCCGAATCGACGCGAGAGCTACACTGCGACCCGGATCAGCTCCATGGCCCCTCGCGATACCATTTCGTGACGATGTGCTTGACGCCCTTTTCGACCGGGCAGCCCTCGTGAATCGTCCAGTTGTTGGGGCTGCCGTCCTCGGCCATGTTGTTCCACGCGAGCAGTCGTCCGGGCTTGGGCTGCACCTGGATTTCCAGATGCGGGAAAGCGGTCGCGCCGCCTGCCTCGGGCGTGTCGAGATAGATCATCGCCGTCCAAGTGCGCTGTCCGCCACGCACCTTCTCGTCGAGCCAATACGGTTGGTCGATGTAGAAGAAGTCGGCGTGGCGCTTGAATTGCTGGCCTTCCCGATAGCGCTGGCCCTGCAGCGTCTCGCCATGTTTCGGTTCGATCCCGAACAGCCCCGCAAGCGCCAGTTCAATATGCCGGACAACCGGCTCGTACGGGCTGAGATTGCAGCTGTCGCTGGTGCGATACCCGACGAACTCTTCAGCGTTGAACAGCGTCGACGGATTGCAGGCACCGTCGATCAACGTCATCAGGGCGGCGCATTGGGCGGCGCTGAGGAAATCGTCGAGCGTGTAGATGTCGGCCTTGACTCCGCCGATCGGCTGGGTGCCGTACACGCCTTCGACACGCGCCTTCGCCGATCGACCGACGGCCGTGCGAATGGCCGAGCGCTGCTCGGCGAAGGGGATTGCGCAACTGTAAAAGTCCGTCTCCGACATGAATTCACGGGGCGTGCGGTATTCGCGTCACACTACGCCTGTTCCCTCGCCAGCGTGTATTCGAGCAATGCAGCCACAGGAGAACCTCGATGAGGCGCACGTGGACGATCATCGGCGTTGGCGATGTGCCTGGCAGCTTCAGGTGGTACCAGTCGCTGCTGGGGCTGCCGGCGACGGCTCCCGCACATGATGACTTCGGTCAGATCCTCGACTCGGATGGAACGGTCCTGCTCTGCCTTCACGCATGGGGCGCCGACGAACATCCCTCCCTGACGAGCCCTGATCGCGCGCAGCCCGGCAACGGCCTCCTCCTGTTTTTCCGCATCGATGATTTCGGCATGGCATTGCCACGCGCGCGCACCCTCGTTGCCAAGCTGGAAGAAGAGCCGCACATGAACCCGAACACCGAAACGATGGAGTTCTCGCTGCGGGATCCGGACGGGTATTACGTCACGATCAGTGCGCTGCCTGCGGCCTGATCCAGGCGTCAGTTCAAGCGAACCCATCCGTCGCGCGCACCAGCGCATCGATATTCTCGGCCTCGAATCCCGAATGCCCCGACACAGGACTGATCTCGAGTTTCGCCTTCGGCCACGCCTTGTGCAGGTCCCATGCGTTGGCGATCGGGCACACCACGTCGTAGCGGCCATGCACGATCACGCCGGGGATGTTGGCGATGCGGTGCGCGTCGCGCAACAACTGGTTCTCGACCTCGAAGAACCCGCCGTTGACGAAGTAGTGGCATTCGATGCGCGCGAACGCGAGCGCGAATTTCGCGTCCTCGTGCGAATCGATGAAGCTCTCGTCCTGGCGCAGGAAACTCGTCGAGGCTTCCCACACCGACCATGCGCGCGCGGCGGCGAGGCGCGTGGTTTCGTCGTCGCTCGTCAATCGCCGGTGATACGCCGAGATCAGGTCGTGGTGTTCGACCGAAGGAATCGCGGCGAGATATTTTTCCCAGGCATCGGGGAACAATCGCGACGTGCCTTCCTGATAGAACCATTCGAGTTCCCAGCGCCGCAGCATGAAAATGCCGCGCAGCACGAGCTCGGTGACTGCCTGCGGATGCGCTTCGGCGTACGCAAGCGCGAGCGTCGAACCCCAACTGCCGCCGAACACCTGCCAGCGCGCGATGCGCAGGTGCGCGCGCAATTTCTCGATATCCGCGACGAGGTGCGGCGTGGTGTTGTCGGCAAGGTCGGCGTGCGGAGTCGAACGCCCGCTGCCGCGCTGGTCGAACAGCACGATGCGGTACGTGTCCGGATCGTGGAAGCGCCGCATCTTCGCCCCGCAGCCCGCGCCCGGGCCGCCATGCAGCAGCACGACCGGTTTGCCGATCGGATTGCCGCACTGCTCGTAGTACAGCGTGTGGCGGCCATCGACTTTCAGCATGCCGCTGTCGAAGGGTTCGATCTCGGGATAGAGCGTGCGCATGTGGAATTGCCTGCAATCGGGAGATGAACAGTCTAGCGAATCGCGTGCCGTCGCCGCTTGACGCGCCGTCGCCGCATTGGGATCGTGGACGAGAAGACAACGCGGCGACTGCACGATGGCTGACAACAGCGGCACGATCCTGACCGAACCGGCGCCGGCCCGGCACAGCATCCGCCACCTCGCCCGCGTGGTGTTGCTGGTGTTCCTGCTGACCTTCGTGCTGAGCCGCGTCGTGGTGTTCCTGATCATGGACCACCTGTTGCCCGACCTCTACATGCACATGGGCGGCACGCATGTGCACCACCTGAACTACGGTATTTTCCTGCTGGTCGGCGTCGGCGCATGGCTGCTGTTTTCGCCGCCGGAAGGAAAGCGACGGATGCTCTGCGCGACGATGTATGCGATCGGACTCGCGCTGACCTTCGACGAGTTCGGCATGTGGCTCCACCTCGGTGGAGGCTACTGGCAGCGCGCGAGCTTCGATGCTGTGACGGTGATTGCGGCGGTGCTGGCGCTGATCGCGTATGCGCCTGCGCGAGGGAACTGGACGCGTCGGCATGCGCTGGCGGCAATCGCTGTCGTGATTGCGGTCGCGGTGTTCGGAACCATGCTTGCGCACTCGCTCGGCGTGCTGGAGATTGGATCGTGGTTGCGGGAATTGGAGCAGGCTGGGCCGCAGTAGGACGCGTGAGCGTTGCGATCAGAAAATGTTTTTTCAAAAGCGTGAGAGCAACTTCGTTTGAAGGTCAGAGCTAGCGGATAAGCTTAAGCTGCGACGCTAAAATTATTGCGACGGCGGGAGCCGAAAACGGCGCTATGATCCAATAACTGCGCGGATTCTCAGTGCCTAAGTTTTATAGTTGCCCCCCCACGGGTCTAGAGCGATGCCGCGCGACACCGACTCTGGAGGCCACCTAAAACACCCGGCTATCGAAGGTGTGCCGTCCCCAGTTACAGTCATGGGCTAGGCATTCTCGGATTGATCCATGCACGGACTCCTGTTCTCGACTGACTTCCTGCTCGAAGGCATCCGCGCAACGCCCGGTTGGCGAGGCTCCGAACAGGCATTCCTTGAGTTCCGCGCCGCCATCGGCTCCATCTACGGCGGCCTTCGCAGTGACACCGACTACAACGAAGCCCAGACCGAAGATGAAGTCATCCTGCCGGTGCTCAAGGCACTGGGTTGGGATCAATTCCTGCGCCAGCAGACCGCCAACCGCAGCGGTCGCGAGGACGTTCCGGACTTCCTGCTGTTCGCGAACCGCGAAACAAAGGACGCCTCGAAGACCGACCGGGCGGATCGCCGCTACCGTCACGGCCTGCTGATCGTCGAAGCCAAGCGCTGGGGCCGCGCGCTGGATCGTGGCGACAATACCGATCCGCTGGACTCAGGCACACCATCCAACCAGATGCTGCGCTACCTGAGCCGCGTCGAAGTCGCGTCCAATCGCGCAATCCAGTGGGGCATGCTCACCAATGGCCGGCTGTGGCGGCTGTATTGGCAGAACGCACGCTCGCGGGCCGAGGAGTTCGTGCAATTCGATCTCGCCGACCTCGCCGGCGTGGCTGGCATCAACGCCGATATGTTTACCAGTGCGGATGCGACGGCGAGTGTCCATCTGCTGCGTGCGTTCTTCCTGCTGTTTCGACGAATCGCATTCATGCCGCAACCCGGCGACGCCGAAGGCCGCAGCTTCCACGCGCTGGCACTCGATGAAGGCCGCTTGTGGGAAACCAAAGTCTCGCAAGACCTCGGCCAGCGCGTCTTCGATGACCTGTTCCCGCGCCTGACCGCAGCGCTCGCGCACAACGATCCGCAAGCCGTGCATCCGTACACACGCGACTACCTCGAACAAGTCCATCGCGCCGCACTGATTCTTTTGTACCGGCTGCTGTTCGTGCTCTACGCCGAGGATCGCGACCTGTTGCCGGCGCGCGACAAGCGCTACGACGACTATTCACTGCGCTGGCTGCGGCAGGACATCGCGCGCCGCACCGACGAAGGCGACACCTTCAGCACCACCGCAACGCGTGCGTGGCAGCACTTGCGCAGCCTGTTCCGCGCGATCGACAAGGGCGACGATTCGCTCGGCCTGCCGCCCTACAATGGCGGATTGTTCGATGGCGCGAACGAGCCGATCCTGGCGCGCATCGAATTGCCGGATGCCGTGCTCGCGCCTTTGATCGACGGACTGTCGCGACGCCCGGATATTTCCGGCCGTGCCTTCATCAATTACCGCGACCTCGCCGTGCAGCACCTCGGCTCGATCTACGAACGCCTGCTCGAACAGCGCCTGATCGAAACCACCGATGGCGGCATCGCGATCCAGCCGTCGCCATTCGCGCGCAAGAACAGCGGCAGCTACTACACGCACGACGACCTCGTGAAATTGATCCTGCGCGAAACGCTTGATCCGCTCGCGGTCGAACGCATCGCGGCATTCGATGCCGCCGTCGCCGATGCAAAGAAGAACCGCAAAAAATTCGAGCCGGCGCAACTGCACCGCATGCTCGCGGCGAGCGATCCGGCGCGTGCGCTGCTGGATCTAAAAGTCTGCGATCCGGCGATGGGCAGCGGTCATTTTCTCGTCAGCCTCGTGGACGATCTGGCCGACCGCGTGCTCGAACAACTCGCCAACGCAGCCGCCGAGGCCAGCGCTGCGGACATCGCCGGCTATGTGTCGCCGGTCACGCACGAAATTACCAGCCTGCGCGAGCGTATCCTCACGCGCGCCACGCAAGGCCGCTGGGCGATCGATCCGGCATTGCTCGACGACCGCCACCTGGTGCGCCGCATGATCCTCAAGCGGGTCGTGCATGGCGTCGACAAGAACCCGATGGCCGTCGAGTTGGCCAAACTCGCGCTGTGGCTGCACACATTCACCGTCGGCGCGCCGTTGTCGTTCCTCGATCATCACCTGCGTTGCGGCGATTCGCTGTACGGCGAACGCCTCGCAAGCGTGCGCGCGGACTTGAACCGCTTGGGCGCGCTGTTCAACGACAGCCATACCGCCGGGATGCTGCTCGCCGCGCAGACGATGCGCGAAATCGGCGGCCTCAACGACATCGACCTGATTGAAGTCGAGCGCTCGCGCAGGCTCACCGACGATGCGTTCGCCGCGCTCGAAAACTTGCGTCGCGTGTTCGACCTTTGGCAAGCACTGCGCTGGATCGCCCCGCTCAACACGCCGCGCACGAAACGCAAGGAGATTCATGCGACCGCGAGCGAGCTGCTGTCCGGTCGTTACAAATCCACCCTGAGCGAGCTGCTGAGCGGTGCGGGCCGCGTGCATGGCGACGATCCTGCCGTCGATGCGCGCGTCAACGCCTTGCTCGACGACTGCCGCGCGCTCGCGCAACGGGAAAACTTTCTGCACTGGGAACTCGCGTTTCCGGGCGTGTGGCCCAGCGCTGGCACCGGCGGTGCGGGCGGATTCGACGCGGTGATCGGCAATCCGCCGTGGGATCGCATGAAGTTGCAGGAAGTCGAATGGTTTGCCGAGCGCCGCCCGGCGATTGCATTGCAGGCGCGCGCAAGCGACCGCAAGAAGGCGATTGCGAGGCTGCGCACCGATGGCGATGCGCTGGTTGCAGACTACGACCTTGCCGCACAGCGCGCCGATGACTCGGCACGCATCGCGCGCGATTGTGGCGAATACCCGTTGCTGTCGTCCGGCGACATCAACCTGTATTCACTGTTCGTCGAACGCGCGTCGCATTTGGTGAAACCCGACGGCGTGGTCGGATTGCTCACGCCGTCTGGCATCGCCGCCGACAAGGGCGCGGCGCGATTCTTCCGTTCCATTGCAACGACCGGAAGGCTGGCGGCGTTGTTCGATTTCGAGAACCGCAAGAAGTTGTTTCCGGATGTCGATTCGCGCTTCAAGTTCTGCGCGTTGATTTTCGCCGGCACCCAGCGCTCGTTCGCGCTGGCGCGTTGCGCGTTCTACCTGCATGCCGTGGCCGAACTGGCGCCGCCAATTGTTGCGGACGCTGCCGACGAAGCCGAACGCCTGCGCGCGACGCGCGTGATCGCCTTGAGCGCCGACGACTTCCGCGCGGTCAACCCGAACACCGGCACCGCGCCGATCTTCCGCAACGCGCTCGACGCGCAACTCACCACGCGCATCTACCGCCAGCATCCGGTGCTGGTGCGGCACGTGTTCGCCGAAGTCACCGACCCGATCACGAAAGAAAAATCGCTCGATCCCGACAAGATCGCCAGCGAACAGCGCCTGTATCCGGTGCGCTACTGCACGATGTTTCACATGACCAACGACTCCGGTCTGTTCAAGCGCCGCGACGAGCTGGAAGCCGAAGGCTGGTATCCGGTGGCGTGCGGGCACTGGAAGAAGGGCGACGCGGAGATGCTGCCGTTGTACGAAGGCAAAATGGTGCAGATGTATGACCATCGCGCGGCAAACGTGGTCATCAATCCGGAAAACCTGCATCGCCCCGCGATCACGGAAACAGCAACCGACGAACAACATGCCGATCCGGATTGGTCGCCGCAGCCGCAGTTTCTGGTCGATGCCGAAGAAGTAAGCGAAGTCGAGCCGCACGCGCCGTGGCACATCGGCTTCAAGGAAATAACCGCGCCCACAAACGTGCGCTCGATGATCGCGATGGCATTACCGCGATCCGGCTTTGGCAACAAGGTGCCGATCTGGGTTCCGAATGGCGATGAAGCATTACGGACAGCCGCGCAATGGGCGCCGTGGTTCTTGGCAAATCTGAATTGTTTCGCCTTCGACTTTGTAGTTCGTCAAAAGATGCAGGGCCAGACGCTGAATTTGTTCATCGTCGAACAACTTCCGTTGATCGCTCCATCGGCCTACACGCAACGACTCGGCAAAACGACCATCGCCGACTTCGTGCGCGAGCAAGTGCTGCGGCTGTCGTACACCGCGAACGACCTCACCCCATTCGCCCGCGACCTCGGCTACGACGGCGCGCCGTTCGCGTGGGACGCCGAAGACCGCCGCCACCGCATCGCCAAGCTCGACGCCTTGTATTTCAATCTGTACGGCCTGTCGCGCGATGAAGCCGCCTACGTGCTCGACACTTTCCCCATCGTGCGCGAACAGGACGAAGCGCAGTTCAACCGCTACCGCACGAAAGAACTCGTGCTCGGCTACATGAACGCGCTGGCCGCAGGCGATACGGAGACCATCGTCGCCTTGTAAGGGATGGCTGCGTCGCCTTGGTCGGAGGAGCAGGCGCTCGCAGGACACGCGGACGTGGCGACACGCGGCACTACGTGGGGGCAAGAAGCCCATGGCAGCCCGGATCGGAGGATGCATTACCGAAGTTCACCCAAGCGTTAATCAGGGCTGGCGGACAAGCCTGAGCGGCGGAGCTGCTTCGTTTGAGAGTCAGAGCCAGCGGATAGGCCTTAGCGGCGGCGCTGCTTCGTTTGAGAGTCAGAGCCAGCGGATACGCCTGAACTGCGGCGCTCGTATTTCTGCTGAGTCTAATCATGGTCGGGACGGCGGGATTCGAACCCACGACCCCCTGCCCCCCAGGCAGGTGCGCTACCAGACTGCGCTACGCCCCGACGAGGACGATGTCCGCGCACGCGTTGCGTGCGGGACGCGAATTATACGGGTTTATTCGGCACGGAAGAGAAGCTCAGCGCTTCAGCAACTGCAGGACTTCTTCGAGTTCCTGTCGCACTTGCCGGACGATCTGGGTCGACATGGTGTTCTCGACGCGCGCGACTTCGCCTTCGAGCCGCTGGCGCGCGCCGCCGATGGTGTAGCCGTTCTCGTAGAGCAGGCCGCGGATCTGGCGGATCATCAGCACGTCGTGGCGCTGGTAATAGCGGCGATTGCCGCGACGTTTGACCGGCTTCAATGTCGGAAATTCGGTTTCCCAGTAGCGCAGCACATGCGGTTTCACATCGCAAAGCTCGCTGACCTCACCGATGGTGAAGTAGCGTTTGGCCGGGATCGCCGGAAGCTCGCGATTGCTGCCGGGATCAAGCATGTTCGGCCGCTCCGGCGCGGGCCTCGACGCGTTCCTTCAGCTTGTGGCCGGGACGGAAGGTGACCACGGTGCGCGCGGAAATCGGAATCTCCTCGCCGGTCTTGGGATTACGGCCGGGACGCTGGTTTTTCTGGCGCAATTCGAAATTGCCGAAACCCGACAGCTTGACCTGCACGCCGCGCTCCAGCGATTCGCGGAGCACGTTGAAGTACGCATCGACGAATTCCTTCGCCTCGCGCTTGTTCAATCCAACTTCCTCGAAGAGACGCTCGGCCATCTCCGCCTTGGTCAACGCCATGTCATCCCCTGTCGAACCGCGTCCTGCGGCTTGTTCACTTTGCATATCGGTCGATTGCATCCATTCCGGGCCGATTCAAGCCCCTCGCAATACCGCGCCGCATTCGCGCTCCAGCGCGGCAACAGCGGCGGCCACGACCTGGTCGGCATCGTGGTCGGTCAGCGTGCGCGAGACATCCTGTAAAATCAAGCCCATAGCGAGACTCCTTGTGTCCGGGTCTAGCCCTGTCCCGCGATAGACGTCGAATAGCCTGACCTCGCGCAGCAGCGCGCCCAGAGCCGATTTCAGGCTGGTTTCGACCGCTGACCATGGGGTCGCATCCGACACGACAAGCGCGAGGTCCCGGCGGACGAGCGGATAGCGTGAAAGTGCTGTCGCAGATGGAATTGCGCGCGCAGCCAACGGCTCGAGGTCGAGTTCGAACGCCAGCACCTCGGTATCGAGGTCGAGCGCCTTGCGCAAGCGCGGGTGCAGGTGGCCGATCCAGCCCAGCCGGACCTCGCCGCGCCAGACTTCCGCCGAACGTCCCGGATGCAGCCACGGTTCGGTCGTCGGCAGGTAATGCAAAGCGACGCCCTGCCCGCACAACGCGGCCAGGCTTTCGAGGTCGGCCTTGAGGTCGTAAAGATCCACCGGCCGCGCCGTCTCGCCCCATTGCTCGGCATTGACGTTCCCGTTGCACACGGCAGCGATGCGCTGGGTTTCGCGCGGCGCTTCACCTTTGCGTGATTTGAAGACCCGGCCCAGTTCGAACATCCGTACACGCGGTTGCTGGCGCGCAGCGTTATGGCGCAGCGCTTGTACCAGACCGGGCAACAACGCCGTACGCATCATGCCGAGTTCGGCGCTCAGCGGATTCGCCAACGCGACCGCTTCGGCATCGAGCGACCACTTCGCGAGCAGGTTCGCATCGACGAATGCGTAGTTGATCGCCTCGCGATAGTCCCGCGCTGCAAGTTGGCGACGCATGTCGGCGTCGCCGACGCGCGTTTCGCTCACGGCGGCGATACGAATTTCACCACTCGGCATCGCGACAGGGATCGCGTCGTAGCCGTGGATGCGCGCGATCTCCTCGATCAGGTCTTCCTCGATCGAGATGTCGAAACGGCGACTCGGCGCGGTGACGCTCCAGCCATCGGCAAGCGCCTCGACTTGCATGCCAAGCGCACGCAGGATGCGTTCGACCTCGGCATCGGAAACGCGGAGGCCAAGCACGCGTGCGAGGCGCGCGCGGCGCAGCACGACGGCACAGCGCGCGGTCGTGAAATCATCCACGCGCGCTTCGCAGATTGGGCCCGCTTTTCCGCCAGCGATGGACAGGATCAATCCGGTTGCGCGCTCGATCGCTTGCGGCGGAAGTTCGGGATCGACGCCGCGCTCGAAACGATGCGCGGCATCGGTATGCATGCCGAGTTTGCGCGAGCGGCCGACGATCGCTTCGGGCGCGAAATGCGCGGCTTCGAGCAGCACGTTCCGGGTCGTATCGGTGACGCGCGATTCCCAGCCGCCCATGATGCCGGCGAGGCCGACAGGGCCTTTCGCATCGGCGATCACGACGAAATCGTGATTAAGCGCGATCTCGCGCTGATCGAGCAGCCTGGTGGCTTCGCCTGCACGCGCGCGGCGCACGTGGATCGGGCCATCGAGCTTGTCCGCACCGTAGGCGTGCATCGGCTGGCCGAGTTCGAGCATCACATACGCGGTGACATCGACCAGTAGGCTGATCGGTCGGATGCCGGAACGCTTGAGACGCTCGCGCATCCACACAGGTGTCGGCGCCGTAGCGTTGACGCCTTCGATCACGCGGCCGCAATAACGCGGGCAATCGTTGCCGGCGTCGAGTGCGATGGCGATCCGCGCGTCCGATGCGATCGAAGCGGGTTCGATCGCCAGCGGTTGCACGTTGCTGCCGAATGCCGCGGCGACATCGAACGCGATGCCGCGAATGCTGAAACAATCCGCGCGGTTCGGCGTGAGCTTGAGTTCGATGCTGGCGTCGGGCAAGCCGAGATATTCCGCGAGCCCTGAACCGACCGGCGCATCGTCCGGCAGTTCGAGCAGGCCGGATGCATCGGTATCGATGCCGAGTTCCTTCGCCGAACACAGCATGCCGTTCGACGCGACGCCACGCAGCGTTGCGGGTTTGATCTGCATGCCGCCGGGGAGAACGGCGCCGACGAGAGCGAGCGGCACCTTCAGTCCGGGCCGCGCATTCGGCGCGCCGCAAACGATTTGCAGCATGTCTTCCTTGCCGATATCGACGCTGCACACCTGCAAGCGGTCGGCTTCCGGATGTTTCGTGCAGGATGCGATCCGCGCGACGACGACATCCTCGAGATGCGCGCCGAGCGATTCGACGTTCTCGACTTCCAGCCCGATCGCGCTGAGCCGTTCGGTGAGTACTTCGTGCGTCGCTTCGATGGCTACGTTTTCGCGGAGCCAGTTTTCACTGAATTTCATGAGGGCCTCACGCGAACTGCTGCAGGAAGCGCAGGTCGTTTTCGAAGAAGCTGCGCAGGTCGTCGACGCCGTAGCGCAGCATCGCGAAGCGTTCGACGCCGAGGCCGAAGGCGAAGCCGGTGTAACGCTCCGGATCGATGCCGCAATTGCGCAGGACGCTCGGATGCACCATCCCCGAGCCCAGGACTTCGAGCCATGACGTGCTGCCGTCGGCGCGGGTCCAGCCGATATCCACTTCGGCCGACGGCTCGGTGAACGGGAAATAGCTCGGACGAAATCGCATCGGCAGGTCGCGCTCGAAGAACGCGTTGACGAATTCGGACAGCGTGCCCTTGAGGTCGGCGAAACTCGATGTCTCGTCCACCAGCAGGCCTTCGACTTGATGAAACATCGGCGAGTGGGTCTGGTCGGAATCGCTGCGATAGACCTTGCCCGGCGCGATCAGGCGGATCGGCGGCGTGCGTCCGACCATGCCGCGGATCTGCACGGGCGAGGTGTGCGTGCGCAGCAACCGAGCGGCACCGCTTTCATCAGGCGTGAAATAGAACGTGTCGTGCATCGCGCGCGCGGGATGGTGCGGCGGAAAATTCAGCGCCTCGAAGTTGTGCCAGTCGTCCTCGATCTCGGGGCCTTCGGCAACCGCATAACCGAGCCGCGCGAAGATGTCGACGATGCGCTCCATAGCACGCGTGACCGGATGCAGGCTGCCGCGTTCGCCGTTGCGTCCGGGCAACGTGATGTCAATGCGCTCGGATGCGAGGCGCGCCTGCAGGTCGGCTTCGTCGAGTTGCGCGCGACGCTTCGCGATCGCGTCGGCGATGGATTCCTTCGCACGATTGATCGCTTCGCCGGCGACCTTGCGTTGTTCGGCAGGCATCGCACCGAGCGATTTCAGCAACGCGGTGACGCTCCCTTGCTTGCCGAGTAGTTGCACGCGCAATTGTTCCAGCGTGTCGATCCTCCCGGTCGAGGCGATCTGTGCCAGTGCATTGCGCGTGATGGTTTCGGTATCGCTCATGGGTGGATTGTGCCCGCCTGAAACGAAAACGGGGAAGGACTCTCGCCCTCCCCCGTCGGGTTGCTTCGCGTATTTTGTACTTTACGCCGCGAGGGCCTGCTTGGCTTTTTCGGCTAGCTTCCCAAACGCTGCGATGTCGTGAATCGCGATGTCGGAAAGCACCTTGCGATCCAGGGTGATCTCGGCTTTCTTCAGGCCATTCATGAAGCGGCTGTAGCTCAGCCCATAGATGCGCGCGCCGGCGTTGATGCGCACGATCCACAGCGCGCGGAACTGACGCTTGCGCTGCTTGCGGCCGATGTAGGCGTATTGCGCGGCCTTGGTAACGGCCTGCTTCGCAACGCGGAACACCTTGCGGCGCGCGTGGAAGTAGCCCTTGGCCAGCTTCAGGATTTTCTTGTGACGGCGGCGGGCCGTCACACCACGTTTGACTCGTGCCATGGTTCAGCCCTCCTCAGAGATAGGGAAGCATACGATCGAGACGGCCCGCATCCTCGGCGCGCACATGGTTCGTGCTGCGCAGGTTGCGTTTCCGTTTCGTCGACTTCTTCGTGAGGATGTGGCTGCGGTTGGCGTGACCGCACTTGTATTTGCCGGACGCGGTCTTGCGAAAACGCTTCGCAGCCCCCCGGTTGGTCTTGATCTTGGGCATGACAATCCTTTGGGTATCTTATGACTGGCGTGGGCGCCTCTGCCTGCGGCCTTGCACAACCTGGAGGTTGCGCAGTCCGCAAGGGTTGGTCTTTCCGTCCTGCCCTGCCGGCTTGTTGCGACCCGATCCAATCGGGCCGCGCAGTATGCCATCCGAGCCATGGCCCTGCAAGTCAGCCTTCCCAATCCGCCTTGCAAATCAGGGTGTTGGTACAGCCGGCACGGCTACTTTTTCTTGGGCGAGATCATCATGATCATCTGCCGGCCTTCCAGTCGCGCGCGCTGCTCGACCACGACTTCATCGGCAAGGTCGGCTTCGATCCGGGCGGCCATCTGCAGGCCAAGCTCCTGGTGGGCCATTTCGCGGCCCTTGAAGCGGATGTTGACCTTGACTTTGTCGCCTTCCTCGAGGAAACGGCGCAGGTTGCGCAGCTTGATGTTGTAGTCGCCGTCATCGGTGGTCGGCCGGAACTTGAGTTCCTTGATCTCGACGACCTTCTGCTTCTTCTTGGCGGCCGAAGCTTTCTTCTGCAGTTCGAACTTGAACTTGCCGAAGTCCATGATCCGGCATACCGGCGGATCGCCATTGGGTTGGATCTCAACCAGATCGAGACCGGCTTCTTCAGCCATCTGCAACGCTGCGTCGCGTTCGACCACTCCGACGTTCTCGCCTTCGGCATCGATCAGACGCACGCGCGGTACGCGGATTTCCTGGTTCTTTCGGTTCTGCTTTTCGGTATTGATTCGCGGTTCCTCTCGGCATGAAGTTTCGTATGTTCAGTATGCGCCCGGGCCTAGTGTGCGCCCGGCCGGGCCTCGTTGCGCAGGCGTTCGATGAAGTCCGCCAGCGTCATGCTACCCAAGTCTTCCCCAGACCGCGTGCGCACCGCCACCGAGCCGGTTTCCTTCTCGCGGTCCCCGATCACGAGCAGATACGGAATCCGTTGCATGGCGTGTTCGCGAATCTTATAGCCGATCTTTTCGTTGCGCAAATCGGCTTCGACGCGAAAACCTTGATTTTCAAGGGTCGCGCGGGTCGATTCGACCGCATCGGCCTGCACATCGGTGATATTGAGCACCACCGCCTGGATCGGCGCCAGCCAGACCGGCAGGTTGCCGGCATGGCTCTCAATCAGGATGCCAATGAAGCGCTCCATCGAGCCGACAATGGCCCGGTGCAGCATCACCGGATGGCGCTTGGTCGAACTTTCGTCCACGTATTCGGCGCCAAGTCGCTCGGGCATCATGAAGTCGACCTGCATCGTGCCAACCTGCCAGGCGCGGCCGATCGAATCCTTCATGTGGTATTCGATCTTCGGGCCATAGAACGCGCCTTCGCCGGGCAACTCTTCCCACTTCACGCCTGCCGCAGCCAGTGCGGCGCGCAGGGCACCTTCGGCCTTGTCCCACACATCGTCGGTTCCGAGCCGCTTTTCCGGGCGCAGGGCGATCTTCAGGGCGATATCGCTGAAACCGAAGTCGGTATAGACCTTCATTGCCTGCGCGTGGAACGCCGTGACCTCGGATTCGATCTGGTTTTCGGTGCAGAAAATGTGGCCGTCGTCCTGGGTGAACGCGCGCACCCGCATGATTCCGTGCAACGCGCCGGACGGCTCGTTGCGGTGGCAGCCGCCGAATTCGCCGTAGCGGATCGGCAGGTCTCGGTACGAATGCAGGCCGTGCTTGAAGATCTGGATATGGCCAGGGCAATTCATCGGCTTGAGCGCGTATTCGCGCTTTTCCGACTCGGTGAAGAACATGTTGTCCTTGTAGTTGTCCCAGTGTCCCGATGCCTTCCACAGCGAGACATCGAGGATCTGCGGGCCGCGCACTTCCTGGTAGCCCGAGGCGCGGTAGACGCCGCGCATGTGCTGCTCGACGACCTGCCAGATCGCCCAGCCCTTCGGATGCCAGAACACCATCCCGGGCGCCTGTTCCTGCTGGTGGAACAGATTCTGCACCTTGGCGATTTTGCGATGGTCGCGCTTCTCGGCTTCCTCGAGCTGCGTCAGGTGCGCCTTGAGATCCTTGTCGTTGAGCCATGCGGTGCCGTAGATGCGGCTGAGCATCTGGTTGTTCGAATCGCCGCGCCAGTAAGCGCCCGCGACTTTCATCAATTTGAACGCGCGCAGCTTGTCGGTGCCCGGCACGTGCGGCCCACGGCACAGGTCGATGAAATCGCCCTGCCGGTACAGCGAGATGTCCTCGTTCGACGGGATCGAGCCGATGATCTCCGCCTTGTACTTCTCACCCATGTTGCTGAAGAAACCAACGGCTTCATCGCGCGGCATCACCGAACGTTCCACCGGGATCGCTTCCTTGACGATCTTGAGCATCTCCGCTTCGATCTTTGGCAAGTCGTCTGGAGTGAACGGGCGCTCGTAGGCGAAGTCGTAGTAGAAACCGTTGTCGATGACCGGGCCGATCGTCACCTGCGCGCCCGGATACAGGCGCTGCACGGCCTGCGCGAGCAAATGCGCGGTGGAATGGCGCAGCACGTCGAGCGCGTCTGGATGCTTGTCAGTGACGATTTCCAGCGATGCGTCGTGTTCGATGCGATGACTGGTATCGACGAGTTTTCCATCGACCTTGCCGGCCAAAGCCGCCTTGGCCAGTCCGGGACCGATCGACGCAGCCACCTCGCCGACGCTGACCGGATGCTCGAAGGGACGGATGCTGCCGTCGGGGAGCTTGATATTGATCATGGAATGCTCTTGGTTTGAAAGTGCGGCCAAGGATGGTCGCTGTTTCTATGTCGATCCGGACGATGGACAGAAATATCGATCGATGGAGAGAAACAAACCCAAAAAAAAGACGCTCGCGCGCCTTGGTTTTGACGTGCGATCGAAGTCGGTCAGCGGAGGTTGGTAGTACTCATGTCGCACTCTCGGCCAACGGTTTTCCCGTGACCACCTTCGTCGACGCCGCAGCCCGATGCCGCGACACACCCTCAAGTTAGGGGCTGCCCGCCGCGCTGTCAACGTTGGAGCAGGCTCGCGCTACCATCGGCTTCCGATCAGGAGAGCCAAAGATGGCCCAGAGCGTGCACGATTTCGTCGACGATCCGCGCAACGCGGACATTCTGATCTACGTCAACGGCGAACTGAAGCCGCGCGCCGAAGCGGTTGTGTCGGTGTTCGACGCGGGCTTCGTGCTCGGCGATGGCGTCTGGGAAGGCATGCGCGTGCTCGGCGGGCAGCCATTGTTCCTCGATGCGCACCTGGACCGCCTGTATGAGGGCGCGAAGGCGATCGCACTCGATATCGGCATGGATCGCGGCGCTTTGACGAAGGCGATCATGGATACTCTCGCCGCCAACGCCATGACCGATCACGTGCACATCCGCCTGATGGTGACACGCGGCGTCAAGCGCACGCCCTACCAGGACCCGCGCGCCGCGATCGGCTCGGCGACGATCGTGATGATTCCCGAGTACAAGACGCCGCACCCGGAATTGCTGGGACGCGGACTGAAACTCTTCACCGTGCATGTGCGCCGCGGTTATCCAGACGTGCAGGATCCGAAACTCAATTCGCACAGCAAGCTCAACTGTATTACCGCATGCATCCAGGCGACTGCTGCGGGCGCCGACGAAGCATTGATGCTCGATCCGCACGGCTTCGTCGCGACCTGCAACTCCACGCATTTTTTCATCGTGCGCAAGGGCGAAGTATGGACATCGAGCGGCGACTACTGCCTCGGCGGCATCACCCGCGCGAACGTGTTGCGCATTTGCCGCAACCACGACATTCCCGCGCACGAGCGCAACTTCAGCCTGACCGACGTGTATGGCGCCGACGAGGCTTTCACGACCGGCACATTCGCTGGCGTCGTGCCGGTTCGCGAGATCGATGGGCGAATCATCGGAAACGAATCGCGCGGGCCGATGGTCGAGCGCCTGCAAGCTCTGTATGTCGAGCTCGCACATCTCGATGCGACGGCACGCGCGGGCATGCGTTGCGCATGAAACCGACGACGGACAATCCATTGCGAATCGCGATGTGGAGCGGCCCGCGCAACATCTCCACCGCGATGATGCGCGCCTGGGAGAATCGTGGCGACTGCGCGGTCAGCGACGAGCCGTTGTATGCGGCCTACCTCGCGGCGACCGGCATCGATCATCCGATGCGCGAGGAAGTGATCGCCGCGGGCGACACCGACTGGCGGAGCGTGGTTCGCGCGCTGACGGATCCGGTGCCGAATGGAAAACCGATCTGGTACCAGAAGCACATGACACACCATTTGCTTCCCGCCATGGATCGTGGCTGGATCGGACAACTCACGAACGTGCTGTTGATTCGTGATCCGCACGAAGTCGTCAGTTCGTACCTCAAGGCGCGTACGACGGTCACGCCCGACGACATCGGCGTGCCGCAACAGATTGAACTCTACGACCAGCTTTGCGCTGCCGGAAACCCGCCACCCATCATCGATGCCGGAGACTTCCTTCGCGCGCCGGAAGGCCATCTACGCGCCTTGTGCGAACGATTCGGCATCGCGTTCACCGATCACATGCTGCACTGGCCGCCCGGTGAACGTGCCAGCGATGGCGTATGGGCGCCGCATTGGTACGCACGCGTGCGGCAATCGACGGGGTTCGATTCGCCGCCTGCATCGCAGAAAATTCGCCTGCCTGCTGGCACGCATGTCGTTGCTGCTTGCATGCCGCACTACCAACGGTTGCATGCGCTGCGGATGCGCGTGTAAAAGCCGGACTCCTCAGCTCAGAAAACATTCCGGCGCAGGACGACGCCAAATGCCGTTCGGCAAAGAATATGCAAATCCTGGATAAAGCCGCGTTCATGGATATATTGGATATCAAGCTCGATGGACTCGCGCTTGGTCAGCTTGTCGCGTCCGGTGCATTTCGAGAGACAGGTAATCCCGGGTTTGACCGAAAGATATTCGTCGCGATGGGCGCCGTAGAGCTCGAGCACTTCCGGGATCTCCGGGCGCGGGCCGACCAGGGACATGTCGCCAACCACCACGTTCCAGAAATTCGGCAATTCGTCGATGCTCATTTTTCGCGTATACCGGCCGACGCGGGTCACGCGGGGGTCGCTTTCCTCGTGGAAATGGAAATCCAGATCCGACTTGCTGGAATAATCGTAAAGGTGTGGAAACCGTTCACGCGCGTCCACGTACATGCCGCGCAATTTGAAAATGTAAAAGGGTTTTCCGTTCATCCCCAGCCGGCGTTGAAAGAACAGCGGCGAGCCGGGGGATTCAAGCCTGATCACGATTGCAGCCACGACCACCAGGGGCAGGCTGAGGACGAGAAACACACAACCAAGCAGCAAGTCCATCGAACGTTTGGCGAACCGATACGACAGGTTTTTCATGCGCCCTGTTGGCAATTCCTCCATTTGTTCACTCATTTCCATCTTGCTGTCCATTAAACACTACCTCAAGGGAAGAACGCGGCTGCAGGTGGAAACCGGACAAACATGCGGTACGGGACGGCCAATTTCCCGCATGTCCACCGCATGTTCCGGGTACAAACCGCGGACGCGGCTGGGCAGCTCCACGAAATCAACACGTACGCAGCATGTAGCTTCACCAGAAAACAAAGACTACTTCGTTGCAAATCGCAAAGACAAGCCGCCATCCCGACGAAGACCTTGCCGAGATTCAGAAAATCCACTGCCCAGCCGCGGGTCATGATAGTTGCGCGGCGACGATGAACGCGAATGCAATGCGCTGCAGGCACAGGCTCTCCCGTCAGTTCTGGATCTTGTCGAGATTCTGATCGAACAGATTGCTGTCGCGATCGTCGGTCATGTCGTAGAGGTGGTAGGCCTTGTCCAGACGGGCACCACCGTCGCGCAACAGCGGTTGCCAATGCACGCTAGCTCTTCGATTCCTGGAAAACGGCGCGAATAAATCGATGGGAACCGATAGATAAACCCCCTTGTCGAAACTGCCTTCGCCATAGGCCTTGCCCGCCGTGGTGAAAGTCGCATAAGCCCCCATGCGAACCCCGTTGTTGAAATGGCGGGAGACGTCCACCGTGGTACCCCAGTCTCCAGCTAGATAACGACCGGCGCTCAACGCAAGATGCATGCCTTCCAGACCGGTATCGAGGTACAACGTGGCCTGACCGGTGGCCACGCGATACTTGCGGAAGGAGAAGTCCTGTTTGAAGCCGCGCTGCTGAACCCAGTTCGCATCGGCGCCGATCGCCCAGTGCGCGTCGAGTGGTCGGTACAGCAGTTCGCCCCCGACTCCTCCAAACATGCTTTCGAGCATGCCGGCATAGGCCATCCCGTACAAATCCGTGTCGATCTGGCGCGTACCAGTCAGCTGCAGGTTCGGCATTACCACGTTTGAACTTTCCAGATACTTGCGCACATCGGTACGCACGCGAGGCAAAGCGCTCGGCGCATCGAATCTGTAGTTCTGAAAATTGTTGAGCAGGTTGACGTCCACTTCTCCGTCCAGCCAGAGGTTACGGTTGAAGTGGTATGTCGCGGTGCCGTCCGCCCTCAGTTGATAGATGATCGCAGCATCCGGTCCGCCCAGGCTCTGCGAATAACCAGGCGATAGCCCCAGATCCAGTTTCTTCAACGGTGTCGTGTAAAGCACATTTTCCCGCTGCGGTGCCGTCGGATCTTGTTCGACACTGCGCCTGAATGTGGATAAATCGATATCGTGGTTCAGCAGATCGACAAGTTTCTGGCGATGAACGCTGTCTTCCACGATTGCAAGCCCATGATTTTCCGAGACGACGGTGATCCAGTCGATGCTGCCGTCGAGACGATTGTCGAGCAATCGCGCGGTGCGGCCCAATCCTTCGGAAGCGTAGAAGAAGCGTTTCTGCTCGCCGTAGACCAGCAGTTCCGAGCCACGTTGCGCGATGCGGATGACCTTGATCCCGGCGTTGTCTTCCAGAATCTTGCTGACGGCTGCCCAGTCGGTCATCGCGGGACTCGCATGCAGAGCAGGATTGACCGGATCGACGACCGCATCGCGGCCGGCCGGCTCGGGCGGCGGATCGAAAGGTTTCGGCGCGTCCGTACGCTGGGCGAGGTTGTCGTGCAGGCTGAGCGAAACCATGGCCGTGTTTCCGCGCTCGTACCCGACCGTGAGATCCACATACCGGTTCGCGCGAAACATCGCGCCCATGTTCACCGGCCAGCGCTGGGGCAAATTGTTGTTCAACCCTTCGTGCTGATAGTTGTTGCCGTCCAGTTCGAGTTTCAATCGCAATCGTTGCCACGGCGTCTGGTACTCGACGCCTCCAAACAGCGCCGTACGGCCGTGAAAGTACCTCGCGATACTGAATTCACCGGTGCCGCCGCTGCCGGCTGCTCCCAGGGAACGATGGTTGAAACCCGGAGAAATCCACCCGAACGGATTCGGCAAATCCTGACGCGACCCCAGATTGCCCCAGGCCAGGCCCAGGCTGAAATCGAACGAACCGACACGCTTGCTCGCGACGAAATATTCACTCGAGAACAACCCGGTACCCGCCAGGTCGCGAATTCCGACGACGACCGCCGGCAGGTAGTGGGTCTCGTTCCACAACCTCAGCTTCGCGTCGATGGATTTGTCTTTGTAGCTTTGCCCAAAGGGATTGGGGTCGGTCGGATAAGGCTTGTTGCTCACGATGACGTAGCGGGCAGTCGCTTCGAGCCACGAAAACGGCTGCGCGGACGCATTGAGATACGTGTAGGGTTCGACCCGGCTGTAGATCAGGCCGACATCGCCCGCGTCGGCCATGCGCGCCGTGGGCGTCTGCAAGAGCCCGACTTCGCCAAAATCGTTCTTCGTGTAGCCGGGCGCACTCTGCGCATGCAGTGCGCCGGCGATGCAGCATGCAAGCGGTGCAAGCGCGTACAACATCGAAAGCCGGGGAGTGTGCCGGTGACGCAAAGGATTGCTACCGCAGCTGCGGAGGTCTGGCGCAGAGGGATGAATGCGTGCCATGCCCGCGTTGTCCACGCAAGGTCTCATGGTTCCGTCCCCAATCCGCCCACCGGCTGGGTCGCGAGGAAGTCCGCCATATCGCGATTGAACTTCTCGTCCACAGCGTGCGCAATCGCCCGGGCACCGAGCGGCACGTACAAGACGGTGCCGGGCGCGACAGCCATCGGCGGACTACGATTCCAGAGCGCGACTCCCTGCTCGAACACTTCGCCATCCGGCTCGATCACGTAGACCACGTCCTGGTTGGCAAACGACGATGCCGCACATTGCGCCAGATACTGGCGCGCATCTGCAAGGCCCGTATGCGGCAGATGGCATGGCTGTTGTACCGCCCCTGCGACCGTGACCCACTGTGGACGCGATGGATAAATCAGCCGATCGCCATCCGCCACCGGAAAATTGTCGGGCGCACTGACCTGCAAGGCATGCGGTTCAAGCGTCCGCACGACTTTACGGCCAGTTACAGGCATCTGCCCGATCCAGTCGCGCATCTGCTGGGCCAAGGTTGCGAGCGATTCCCGCCGATCCGCAACCGCTTTGTGTCCGATCAAGCCCAATTCATAGACCAGTCCCGTCTTCAAACGCGTTTGCTCGGCTTGTGCCGATCGGCGTAGCCATGCCGCCCCGACCGGGTAGGCATTACGACCTACTTGCGCAGCCTTCACGACATCGCTCAAACGCGGCTTGCCTTCAAAAACGATGGCGCCTGGATGCTCCACTTCACCGGCTGCGGCAACGGTCACACGCTGCGACGACTGCGCATGCGCTGCCGTCGCCACGAGTCCGTACGCCACGATGACGGACAGCCAGGCCCTCACTGCGCTGCGCCCCGGTATGGGCGCAACTGGACCAGATCCAGTGGCAGACCAGGCGCGATCACCTGATGGCTCTTCCAGATGAATCCATCGACCGGATCCATCCAGTAATGATTGCTGGCGGAAAAGCCTGGCGTATCGAGTTGTTCATCGATGCGGCGCAGGTGATGGATCGTACCGAGGATGCTGACATCCTCCATCCCTGCTGAAGTCAGGCGATCGTGCACGATCACGCCATAGCGGTAACCCGGCGACCAGTCCACGAGGCGAACCGTCTCAACGGTCGAAGTAAGTTTGTGCAGGCCTTCGATGAACGGGTTGACCGACGGCCAGTGCGTATCATCGAGGTTCTGAACAAGGCCAATGGTTCTCACCACAACGCCGTGGTCGAGAAAAATAGCCTGCCCACCCTGCCCATACCATGCTTGTAGATCGCCTTCCACACCGCCGAGGATCAGAATCGCCATGCCATCGGGCGAGCTTGCCTGGAGCTGGAAGTAGGGCCTTGCGGCCACCGCATCCGGCGTTGGATTGACCAATCTGGATTTGTCGAACGCTTGCCTGATGATCGCAATGCTTTGCAGATGCGTTTGCGAACAGCCGACCATCAGCGCCAGCAAAGCCAGCGCACCGATCCACCCCGCACAACGGACCCTGCTCGCCATCACGTCAGGGAGAGGTCAGAGACCAAAGTCACGATTGGCTATCGCGGCGTTTTGAACCAGGTTGGAGAGAGGCAGCAGCTGGGTCAGGAAGCGGTTCCAGCGGGTCACATCGGCCGCACCGACGAAAACGACATCGCCTGGCCGCAGCGTGAATTCGGACGCCAATGCAAAAGCCATCGGCGACTGCGCATTCAACTGGTAGATCGTGGCCGGTTCTTTTTCCATGTCTACGACGCCACGGATCACATAGACAGCACGACCCTTCGAAGTAATCTGGCTCAATCCACCGGCCCGGCCGATCGCCTGGGTCAGATTCAAACTGCTGGTCTTGAACGAAATTGCCAACGGACGCACGACCTCGCCCAGCACGTACACTTCCTTGCTGTCGTTATAGGGCAGAAAAATCTGGTCGCCCGCCTTGAGCCAGATGTCATCGAGTCCGTGGGGAGCGCGGCTGAGCGCATCCAGATCCAGATGGTAGTCGTGGCCGTCCCGGCTCAATACCATATTGGATAGATCTGCGTTCGCAACATCGATGGTCGCCGCGCCGATTGACTGCGCCAGCGACAGCGGAGCCACGGTGATCGGCTGCGGATCGGTCTTGGTGAATGCGCCGCGCAAAGTGACTCGCTGAGCGCCATATTTGATGACGCTGACATCGACCTGCGGCTTTTCGACGTAGGTCGTCAACCGCTTGGTAAGATCGGCGCGCAACTGCTCCACCGTCATGCCGACTGCCTTGACAAGCCCGGCATACGGGTAGAACAACGTGCCATCGGCCCTGACCAGACGGCCGTTCGCAGCGGACTCCTGCTGCGGGCCGGCAGGTGACGTGAGCTCGGGATGATCCCAGACCGTGATGTAGAGCGAATCGCCCACGCCAATACGATAGGGAGCTGCCTGGTAATCAAGCAATTCCTGGGGAATAGCAGGCGCCGTCGCTGCTCCGGCCTCCATCGCGATTTCCTTGCCGGTGATCGGAACCAGCCGATAACGGCTGTTCTCTTCCGATCCGTCGCGAAAAAATCCGCGGGTGGTCATATGCTGGCCCGGAGCCAGAATACAGCCCGACAAGGCCACAGAAAGCAGCGCCGCTCCCAAGACTCGCAGATTTCTCATTTCGCAGGATTACCTTCATGATTCGTGGCGCATGCAACCGACAAAAGCCGCAATCTTCATCCCCAAATGGGACGAAGCGTACGGCACGGTCGACAAAATTCCTCACGCGCACTGGCACACCCGCACATGTCGGGTGTGCCGACCATCTCGCCATCAGTTAATGATGCGTACCGGTGGTGCCGCTATGGTGGCTGTCACCGCCACCTGCAGTCACAGCGACTGCAACGACTGCTACCGTCGCAGCGGCGATTCCGACGACTGCACCCGTGCTCAATGCACCGAATGCCGCACCACCGGCGACCGCAGGAGCAACCACCGCAGGCGCTGCTGCTACCGCTGAGGGAGCAATCACCACCGCAGCAGGCTTCGATTGATCCTCTGCAAAGCCCTGGCCAGCAAAGCTCAACGCCAACAACGACGCCAACAAGACTGAACTCTTCATGTTCTACCCCTCTTCGACCGTAAGATTCAGATGCACTTGACCGATCCTAGCAACAGGGCTAGCGGCAGTCAACAACAACGCGGTCGAATTTGGCTTGAGATGGCCTTGCCCATGCCCTGACCGCTCATGTCACTGGCTTGAAAACCCAGCCAACCTTGGACCGAACGAAATCGGGCGGGGCTCGATCAAAATGGTGCGCGAAATCGATAAACTACACGCGCATGCCACGCTGGTTCTGGATTCTCCTTGCTGTCGCACTGATCGGCTGGTGGTTCTCGCCGCCGATCCATTTCGCGCGCGCGCGCGATCCGGGCGTGCTGGTCCCCGAGGATCCGCAGCAGCACGATCTCGGCCATGCCACGTCGTTTCAGGACAAGGATTTCACGATCACGCCGCTGGCGGATTTCACCATGACCGCGCGGGTATTGTCGCGCGCCGATTACAGCTACGACCCGGTTTCGTCGATCTCGCCCACCGACCTCGCGATGGGTTGGGAACGCATGTCCGACAGCACGGTGCTGGCCAAACTCGACATCGGCCAGTCCAGCCGTTGGTACACCTATCGCTGGGGCGCGGAAGGACCACCGATCCCGCGCGACGAAATCATCCGTTCCAGCGCGAACATGCACATGCTGCCCGCCGACGACACCGTGCGCTGGCAGCTGAAACAGGTGCGCCCGGGTGATGTCGTGCACCTGGAAGGCCAATTGATCGAGGCGCATGGCGCGAATGGCGGCGTCTGGCGCAGCTCGATGACGCGCGACGACAGCGGCGATGGTGCCTGTGAAGTGGTGTATGTCCGCAAGCTGGTGGTGATGTGAGCGTCACCCATTGCAGCATGCTCGAACAGATGGTGCGTCCAGGCCCGTTCATGCCATACAAAGAGGTCGCTTGGCCTGTATGTGGCTGGCAGGCAAGACGCGCGACGCAGCGCGTAGCTACTCTGCGACCAAGTCGCGTGGCGCCGCATAGCGGTGGCATAGGGCAACCCCGCAGGCCGACCATCGGAACCACATCGTTGCGTCATCACTCGGTCGTGTATCGACATACACTTCCTTGTTCTTCCTTGCGCTACCGCTTCGGGTGGTCGGCGCAGCCTGCTCGAAATAGCATGAACAGGCTCTAACATGCGCGCACGCTTCCAACCCAAAACCCCATGACCCGCGCCGCCATTCCACCGTTGCTTCTCACGATCCTGCTCGCGCTCGCGTTCGTCCTGCCATTTCAGGGCTCGCGCCATCTGTGGGGCACCGACGAGGGTCGCTACAGCGCGGTTGCGGTGGAGATGCTCGATTCGGGCGACTGGCTGGTGCCGCACCGGCATCCCGAGCACGTGCATCTGTCCAAGCCGCCGCTGACGTACTGGGCTCTGGCTGGCTCGATGGCGGTATTCGGCAAGAACGAATGGGCGCTGCGGCTCCCCAGCGCGCTCGCGTTCGCGCTGACGATCGGCTGCGTGTTCGCGATCGGCAAGCGTCTGGTGCCGGAACGTCCGTGGTGGCCGCCGCTGGTGTGCGCTGGCACCACCTTGCTGTTCCTGGCCGCGAACACGATCAGTACCGATCCCCTGTTGTGCGCGTTCGAGACCCTGGGCATGACCGGCTACGTGCTGGCTTGGCGCGGCGAAACCGAAGCCATCGCCAGGCGCGGTGCGCTGATCCTCGGACTCGGCTTCGGCCTGGCGTTCCTGACCAAGGGCCCGCCGGGACTGATCGCCCTGATCCCGTCGATCTGGTTCTGGTTGCGCAACCGTGCCGACTTCCGCGCGAACCCGTTCAACTGGAAGGCGCTAGCGGTCTGGGTGCCGATCGCACTGAGCTGGTTCGTGGTCGTGGTCTGGCTGGATCCATCGCGGTTGGCGTATTTCGTCGGCACCGAGACCTACGGGCGCATCTTCACCGACCAGGCCGACCGCCACCCGCAGTGGTATGGATGGTTCGTCGCCTATGGGCCGGTCGCGCTGGTGGGGGTGCTGCCGTGGACGCTGGTGATGCTGTGGGACGCGATACGCCGATCCGGCAAGCCGCGTGAACCCGACAGCGATTCCGATCGTGCGACGTCGCGCTTCCTGCTTCTGTGGCTGTTCGTTTCCGTGGTGATCTTCTGCATCGCGCGCTCGCGACTGATCCTGTACGTGCTGCCGCTGATGGTGCCGTTCGGACTGTGGGCCGCGCACCGCACGCGGCACCTGGACTTCAGCCGCACCGGCAAGGTCCTGCTGGCGCTTTGGTTCGTCCTGCTGCTGGCGATCAAGGCGCTGCTGCCCGTGCTGCCTTCCAAACAGTTCGAGGGCAAGGATTCCTACCTGCTGTCGCAGAGCATCCGCTCGCAGTTGCATGAGCCGACCCACGAAATCATCTTCGTCGACGAGACCGCGCTTTATGGCGTCCGCGTCTACCTGGGCACGCCGGTGCTGCGCGTGGATTTCGGCGACTCATCGAGCCCCGCCGTCGACCTGTCGCTGGCACAGGCGCTCGCCCAGCACAAACCGCAGCGGCTGTGGTTGGTGCACATGCATACGGCGGACAACTTCGTCAGGGATGTGCAACACGCTGGTGGGCATGCGCGGCAGGTGGTGAGTTATGCGCACTATCGGGGGTTTGTGGTGGACCCGGGCGTGGTGCCGGTGGTTCCGACTCCGCACAGGCAACACGGCTAGCGAGTCTTCCGAAAAGATCGGCCGTGAGACAGAGCGCGCGCAGTGCATCGACGCTGCTTCAGGAAACGCGTGGCGCGAGAGATTGGGGAAACGAGCCGGAAGGCAGGAGCAGAAGATCTGTTGCCGGCAATCCTCTAGTACCCCTAACCCTCACTGCTCCTCGAACGCCCCAATCGGACAACTCACGCCCGTCCCTCCCAAACCGCAATACCCGCGCGGATTCTTCGACAGGTATTGCTGGTGATCGTCTTCTGCGTAGTAGAACGTCGGTGCCGGATAGACGATCTCGGTGGTGATCTTTCCCATGCCGGCCGCATCCAGGCGCTTCTGGTAGGCGTCGCGGCTCGTGAGCGCCGTTTTGTATTGAGCTTCGCTATCGCAATAGATTGCCGAGCGATATTGGGTGCCCGCGTCGTTGCCCTGGCGCATGCCCTGGGTGGGATCGTGTTTTTCCCAGAAGGCGCTCACCAAGGCATCGAACGAGATGACGTTCGGGTCGTACACGACCAGCACGACTTCGGTGTGTCCGGTCATGCCGGAGCACACTTCGCGATAGGTCGCGTTCGCGGTGCTGCCGCCGGAGTATCCGACCGCGGTGGTGTAAACGCCCGGCAGGCTCCAGAACGCGCGCTCGGCGCCCCAGAAGCAGCCCAAGCCGAACTGCACCTGCTGCATGCCGGCGAACGCGCCTGCGCCGAGCGTCCCCTCGCTCAATGACGCGCGGATCGGATGGCCATGAACGTGATGGCGATTGGCCACGTGCATCGGCGTATCGCGACCAGGCAGGATATCTTCGGCGCGCGGCCGCCGTTGTTTGTGCGCGCCGACGCCGAGCAGCGTTTCGAGCAGGTTGGTCATGGTGGATTCCTCGCAATGGATACATACGAAACATGCGGGCGCGACGAGCCGCTTCAACAAACAATGTCGATGCATTCGCGTGCGCATTCGCATGCGAACACTATTCCAACTGATCTTCCGCTAAGGCGTCGTGACGATCCACCGGCGTTGCGCCGCGCACGCTTCCGACGAAGATGCCGCATAGCGCCAGCGCCAAGCCGACCCATTCGATAGGCCGGGTCACGCGATGGAACAGCACAACATCCATCAGGAACGCGAGGATCGGCTGCAGCAGCAGCAGCAACCCCACCAGCGAAGTCGGCAATTGCGGCATCGCCCGCGAGATGAAGACCCAACCGAGGCATTGTCCGACCATGCCCAATGCGATGAGCGCGAGCAGCGACCGGGTGTCCGGGATCGCGAACGAATCCCCGCTCGCGACGCAGAGCACGGCGAGTATCCCGGAACACAGCAGCGAGGCGATCGCGAGCAACTGCGATGAAGCCAGCGTCGATCGCTCGCGTTGCGCGTGCCGGAAACTCAACATGTAAGCCGCGTAGCAGAATGCGGTCAACACGCCGAACAGCACGCCGATTTGATAGTCGTGGCTGGAATGCGCCCAACCCTGCCCGATCAGCAGCCACAGTCCGCCGAACGCGAGCGCGAGTCCGAGCAGGAACTGCCAACTCAGTTTCTCGCGATGCAGCAGCACGCCCGCGAGCGCCATCATGAACACCTGCAGATTGCCGAGCAGGGTCGCCAGACCCGGCCCGACGAAGAGGATGCTGCGATGCCAGAAGAACAGGTCGACCGCGAACGCGAGCGCCGGGGGCAGCATCCAGAGTGCGTCGCCTAGACGCATCGCCCGCCATTGCCGCAGCGCCATCAACGCGAAACTGAGCATCATCCCGCCGAGCAGCATCCGCCAGAACGCCGAGACCGTTGGTGGCACATTCGCAAACTTCACCAGCACGCTGGTCGTGCTGATGAACGCGCCACCGGCGATCATCATCAGCAACGGTCCGCGCTGGATACCCGCGCTCACGCGGGCGGATCGACCGTGAATGTGTCAATCATGGGCATGCCTCACGTCCCGACCAAGCGTACCGCGCCGTAGCCGGGCGCGACATGCACGCGATCGCGTCCCAGGCGTTTGGCTTCGTACAAGGCCTGGTCGGCGCGCTCGACCAGTTGTTGCGCCGTGTCGTCCTCTGCACGGCGGCTGGCGACGCCGACACTCACGCTCAAGCGCAACTTGCCGGATGGGAACGTCAAATCCTGGCTGGTGGCATCGGCGCGCATCGCTTCGGCCCATTTCTTCGCTTGCTCGGGATCCATGTCCGGCAGCATCACCACGAACTCGTCGCCGCCGAAACGGCCGTATTCGCCGCCCTTCTGGCAATGCCGGCTCAAGGTTTCGGCCAGCATGCGCAGGCCGCTGTCGCCCGCGGCATGGCCGTGTTTGTCGTTGATCTCCTTGAGGTGATCGAGATCGACGAACAGCACCGCAAGCGGCGCATTGCGCGTCAATGAATTCTTGAAACACGCTTCCAGCCGCGAATTCACCGTGCGCCGATTGAACGCGCCGGTGAGTGCGTCGAACTCGGCGCTACGACGCAGGGCACGATCGTTGGCTGCGGCCTCCACCGCCTGGGTGGCTTTCTGCACGAACTCGTTGGCGAGCACGAGTTCGTCGCGTTCGAAGGTTTGCCAGCCGCGCCGCTCGATCAGCAGCACGCCCCAGGCCGGTGCGGTCAACGGCAGCGGCAGAACCGCGAACTGCAACAATTCCTGTGGCGCGCCTCCGCTTGCAACCGGTGCGTCGATGCGCAACTGCATCGGCAACTGCGAACGCGAAATGCCCTTGAGCGCACCACCGCGCGTGGCCAGCAAAGTCTGGTAGTCGTCGCGCGCCCCATTCGGCTCGCACAACAACAGGTCGTTGCCCTGGAAGGCATGCAGCGCCACTGCCGAACTGTGCTGCGGAACCAGTTGGCGCAACGATTCGAGCAGGCGTCGGAACGCAAGCCATTCCTGGTCGCCAATCGACGCGGTGCGCAATTCAGCGAGCGACTCGATGAACTTGCGGCGTTCGCGTTCAAGTCGCAAGCTGGCATCGACCTGATCCTTCGCCAGGCGCGCGCGATCGCGCTGCAGGCGGAACTCGATGATCCGATCCGACAGCGCAAAGCCCATCATCAACGCCGTCAATGCCGCCATCACCTGATAGCCGTACTGCGTCCAGCCAGTGCTGGCCACGGCTCCATACGCATCCAGCGCGCGGACACTGGCCGCCACGAACAGCAGCAGCCACATCACCAGCATCGGGAATGCCAGGTGCCGTTTGTAGCGCCACGCCATCGCCGTCGCGAATGCGGCGAGCAGAATCGCGGCGAGGGAAACAATCGTGGTGGCGACCTGGATCGATCCAGTCAGATCGACCGGGTTGAACAGGCAAACCAGCACGAGCGTCGAGGGAATCGCCGGGAACAAGACGAGCAGGCGATCCAGGCTCGAAGCCGATTTGGGCAACCCGGCGAACCCGCGCGCGAGCGCTACGCTGGCAGCCGCGAACACATTCGCGAACGCATACAAACCCAGCGTGCGCCAATGCCCCCACTTGCCGATCCACGGCAACGCGTAGAGGTGGCCATTGTGCGCAAGCAGGTACACGAACAAGGTGCCGAGATAGAACAGATAGTAGATGTACAGACGATCGCGCAAGGCGATATACATGCCCAGCCCGATCAGCAGCAGCAGAGTCAATCCCGTATAGACGGCAGTGAACACCACGACCGCATGGCGGTCGAGCGCCCCCACTTCGGATTCCGTCCGGATGCGCGGCGACAGGCTGAAACGGCCCTGGCCGGTCGCTTCCACGTACAGCGTCGTCGGGCCACTCACACTGCGCGGCACCGTGAATCCGTAACCGCCGGCATGCGTCTCCTGATTCGCTCGCGGCGCGAAGAAATCCGCAGGCAATGTCGCCGTCGGGGTGCCTCCTTCAATCCAGTGCACGGCGAGTCGATCCACGCGCGACCGTTCAAACCAGAGCACCCAGCGCGCATCGTCATCCGCCAATGGCGGCAGATCCACATCGACCCGCAACCAGTGCACCTCTCCTGCGTCGCCATGCATCTCGACCGGCCCTGCCGGCACTTCGCGAAACGCGGATGGAGACAGTTGACCAACCTCGACAGGCGTTGCGGCCCCTGCCGGATCGAACACGCTGACCTTGAGCTTTGGACCGTCCACTGGCGCCGGAGCCGTCTGTGCGGACGCCACGCATGCGAGCAACACGCATAGCAGTGCCATCACCCACATCCACGGCTTGGCCAGCGGCCGCACGCGAACGTCCAGCCGATCCTCGCCAGCCATCCATGCCTCTCGTTCCTGCACTACCACCGGCTCCTTTCGTTTTCGATTCGCAATTCGCCCATCCAGGGCGTCATACCCGACACAGCCACACGCTATGCCAGCACACCAATCCGATCATTCTCGCCGGTTGCGTCCCTCTCCGTCGCGTCGACATCCTGCAAAGGCCGTGCCCGATCCTCTTCAAGATCGGCCAACACGCAGCGCGCTTCGTCCTCGAACACGTCAGCCACGCACAGCGCGAGAAGCCCCGACACCGGTAACTCACCGATACCGCCGACGAGATATTCACCGCGCAGGTAGACCGGGATGCGCGATTGCTCCAGCACGCCCTTGACCAGGTGCGCATCAATCAGGTTTTCCGGCTCGTACACAACACGCATGTGCGCCACTCCCACGGGCATTTCGCAGCATAACCCGAGCGTTGCCCGATGCGCGCCGTCTGCGCGGCAATCAGGGCGACCGGCTACACTGGGCGCTGCCAATCTGCGCACTGCATCACATGAATGACGCATCTTCCATGACGCCTGCCGACGCCACGCGTCGCGATTTCATCCGCGCGGACTTTATTGGACACATCGTCCGCGACGACCTCGAAAACGGAAAGCACGCAGCGATCCGCACGCGCTTCCCGCCCGAACCCAACGGCTACTTGCACATCGGCCACGCCAAGGCGATCTGCCTGAACTTCGGCGTCGCCCAGGAATTCGCCGGCCGCTGCAACCTGCGTTTCGACGACACCAATCCGGCCAGGGAAGACCCCGAATACGTCGTCGCGATCCAGGACGACGTGCGCTGGCTTGGCTTCGAGTGGTCCGAACTGCGCCATGCCTCGGATTATTTTGAAGTGTTCTACCGCAGCGCGATCAAGCTGATCGACCAGGGCGATGCTTTCGTGTGCGATTTGACTGCGGACGAAGTGCGCGCGTACCGCGGCACCCTGATCGAACCCGGCCGCAACTCGCCGTATCGCGATCGCAGCGTCGCAGAGAATCTCGATCTGTTTCGTCGCATGCGTGCGGGCGAATTCCCCGATGGCGCGCGCACCCTGCGCGTGAAGATCGACATGGCGTCGGGCAACATCAACCTGCGCGACCCGGCGATCTATCGCATCAAGCACGTCGAGCACCAGAACACCGGCAATGCATGGCCGATCTATCCGATGTACGACTACGCACACTGCTTGTCCGACGCGCTCGAAGGCATCACCCATTCGCTGTGCACGCTCGAATTCGAGGATCATCGCCCGTTGTACGACTGGTGCGTGGATCGCGTCGACCTGCCGAATCACCCGCAACTCTGGGAAACATTGCCCGCCGCCGGCTTGCCGACCGCGCCCGCGAAGCCGCGCCAGATCGAGTTCTCGCGGCTCAACATCAATTACACGGTGATGAGCAAGCGCAAGTTGATCGCGCTGGTGAGCGAAGGCCTGGTCAATGGCTGGGACGATCCGCGCATGCCGACCTTGCAGGGTTTGCGTCGGCGCGGTTATACGCCGGCGTCGTTGCGCCTGCTCGCCGAACGCGTCGGCATCAGCAAGCAGAATTCGGTCACCGATTTCTCGATCCTTGAAGCCTGCGTGCGCGACGACCTCGATGCGCATGCGCCGCGGCGGATGGCCGTGCTCGATCCGTTGAAGGTCATCATCAGCAATGTACCCGACGACCATGCCGAAACACTGACGTTCCCGAACCATCCGAAAGACGAATCGTTCGGCACGCGCACGACACCGTTTTCGCGTGAACTGTGGATCGAGCGCGAGGACTTCATGGAAGTCCCGATGAAAGGTTTCCATCGCCTCCTGCCGGGTGGCGAAGTGCGCCTGCGCGGCGTCGGCATCGTGCGCTGCGATGAAGTCATCAAGGACGGCGACACCATCAGCGAACTGCACTGCACGCTCGATCCCGAGACGCGCCACGGCATGGCCGGCGCGGATCGCAAGGTGAAAGGCACGATCCACTGGGTCAGTGCGAAGCACGCGATCGCCGCCGAAGTGCGTTTGTACGATCGTCTGTTCACCGTCGCCGATCCCGACGACGACAGCGACGGCAAGACCTATCGCGACTATCTCAATCCCGATTCGCGACGCGTCGTGCGCGCCTGGATCGAGCCTGTCACGGCGCAGGCGCAATCCGAACAAAGCCTGCAGTTCGAACGCCTCGGATATTTCGTGGCCGATCGCCGCGATCATTCCGCGCAACAACCGGTGTTCAACCGCACCGTGACCTTGCGCGACACCTGGGCAAAAGCCGGAGGCAAGCCATGATCAAGATCATCGTCTGCATGTTCGTGTCGTTGCTCGCAGCGTGTTCGTCCACGCATGGGGAGTGGGTCACGCTCAAGGCTCCAGTTGCGATGGTGTCCAGGTCCGACGCTGCGCCTGCCGTTTCGTCCGCTGCATTCGATCCCGGCGCCGTGAGCCGCACCTGCAAGGTCGATGCGGATTGCGAAGTGAAGAACGTCGGCAATTGCTGCGGCGCGCATCGCACTTGCGTGAGCAAGGGTGCGGCAA
Source organism: Lysobacterales bacterium (assembly GCA_038226665.1). GTDB lineage: Bacteria > Pseudomonadota > Gammaproteobacteria > Xanthomonadales > Xanthomonadaceae > SZAS-103. The sequence continues at coordinate 37,369 of JBBRQI010000007.1, forward strand.
CAGATCCGAACGCGGTGCGCGCGCAATGCGAGGCAGAACACCGCGCCAGCGTATGCAGCATGGAAGCGATCGGCGGCTGCAGTTGCGTGCAGGGACAGTGCAGCAACATCAACGCGGCGCAGATGCCCAAGCAACCCTGATGCTTTACGCGCAAGTCCATCTGACCTTGCCGGCGTGGATCCATGACGCGATCGACCCACAAAAGGTTTGCGCTGACGACGATGCAAAGATCGCATTCGCGATCGAACTTTCGCGCCAGAATATCGCGCACGAAAGCGGCGGCCCGTTCGGTGCTGCGGTGTTCGACGAAGCATCCGGGCGATTGATCGGCATCGGCGTCAATCGCGTCCTGCAGCAAAACTGCTCGATCGCGCACGCGGAGATGATGGCGTACATGACCGCACAATCGCGCACCCAGCATGCGCGGCTCAACGAAGATGGGGCGCGCATCGTGCTCGCATCGTCATCGCAACCCTGCTGCATGTGCTACGGCGCGACGTTCTGGGCCGGCATCGACACCCTGCTGATCGGCGCGCGCCACGAGGACGTGGAAGAACTCACCGACTTCGACGAAGGCCCGTTGCCTGCGGACTGGATCGGCGAACTCGAACAACGCGGCATCGCTGTGCGCCGCGACATCCTGCGCGATCGCGCGCGCGACGTGCTGCGCGACTACGGGAAACAGGGTGGACGCAGTTACTGATGGTCTTTTCTGCTGGTGCAGGCCGGGCTTCGAACCCGAGCTTGCGGCCGAGCTTGGCGAGCGCGCCGCGATGGCCGGATTCCCCGGCTACGCACGCGCCGAACGCGGAAGCGGTTATGTCGAATTTCTCGGTGTCGATGGCGCACGGCTATCAGCATCGATGCCATTCACGCATCTGATTTTCGCGCGGCAGAAATTGCGCCTGCTCGCCGACTTGCCCGGGCTCGATCCGAAAGATCGCATCACGCCGATGCTCGAAGCGCTCGCGGGTCGCGGTCGCTATGGCGACTTGTGGGTCGAGCATCCGGATTCCGACGCCGGCAAGCCGCTGGCCGGGCTCGCGCGTGCATTCGCGAACGCATTCCGGCCGGCGCTGCGCAAGCGCGGCCTGCTCACCGATGCCGAATCCGATCGCCTGCCGCGCCTGCATGTGTGTTTCCTCGACGGAGACCACGCGGTGCTCGCGAGCGCCGATCCAAAGGACAGTGCGCCGTGGCCGCTCGGCGTGCCGCGCTTGCGCGCACTCAGCGATGCGCCGAGCCGTTCCGCATCGAAACTCGAAGAAGCATTGCTGGTGCTGCTCAGCCCCGAGGAGCGCGGGGAATTGCTGAAGCCCGGCATGAGCGCGGTCGATCTCGGCGCCGCGCCCGGCGGCTGGAGCTGGGTGCTCGCGCGTAATCATCTGCGCGTCACCGCGATCGACAACGGACCGCTCGCCGAATCCGCCATCGCGACCGGCCTGATCGAACACATCCGCGCCGACGGCTTCCGCTGGCAACCGCCGAAGCCGGTCGACTGGCTGGTCTGCGACATGGTCGAATCGCCGCGCAAGGTCGCCGCGCGAATCGCCGAATGGTTCGCGCAACGTTGGTGCAAGCAGGCGATCTTCAACCTCAAGCTGCCGATGAAGAAGCGTTGGGAAGAAACCAACATCTGCCTGGATTTGCTGGCCGGGCAAGCCGGTCGCGAACTCGACCTGCGCGCAAGGCAGCTGTATCACGACCGTGAGGAGATTACGGTGTTTGCGAGTTTGTTGAAGTGAGCGATGGTCGACGGATCGCCCTGACTCAGCCAGTGCACTGCGATAGGATTAAGCAAACGAACGTGAGCCCATTCGCCTCCTTCCCGCGAAACAGAACAGCACGCTGCCGTTCTGTTCCCCAAGTTCAGCGTTAGCGGTCACACAAATGAATTCCGAGCGATTCTCTCCATGGAAAAACTGGCTCGCCCGCGAAAGCCTGATCGATATTCGATTTCCTGGCGTGTACGCCTTGGCCATCTCTACTGACGACCTGTCGGATCGACAGTTCACATGGCAGCCTCAAATTGTCTACTTCGGGATGACGAATTCGATCTCTGGATTGAAGGGACGTCTAAAGCAATTCGACAATACAATCAACGGAAAGACCGGCCACGGCGGAGCAGACCGCTTCCGCCACGATTTTTCGCAAGCCAAGGAATTGCATTCACGTCTCTACGTCGCAGTTCTGCCATACGAATGCGACATAAGATCCAACACGCCCGCTGATCTCATCACGATGGGAAGTGTGGCGAAAGCTGAGTACGAATGTTTCGCTCAATTCTCGAAGCTCTTCGGCCGCCTTCCGAAGTACAACGACAAGAAAAACGCACCAAAGTTTAGTAGCGGGTAGTCCCTATGTAGGCAGCGAGGCGCTGTTCAGCAGCAAGCTGCGCTTGATCGTCTCGTCGTCACAGGCCTGCAGCGCGTTTCAATAACAGCGCATCGAGCCCAGGAATTTTTCCGGCGATACCCAGCAGATGACCGCGCGCCAACGTCGGCAACGGTGCGTCGTTCGAGAACACGCGGTTGATTGCGTCGTACATATAAGCGGCGGCAGCGCTTTCACTGCGGCGTTCGCGCTGCCAGCGCGCGAGGCGGTGCGGTGCGCCGATGTCGGCGCGTTTCGCATTCGCCGACGTCGCCATCGCACGCAGCCCGATCACGTCGCGCAGGCCGATATTCAGGCCCTGGCCGGCCAGCGGGTGCACGACGTGCGCGGCGTCGCCGCACAACGCGATGCGACCTTCGACGAAGCGCTCCGCGATCTGCCGGCGCAACGGAAATGCTGCGCGCTTCGATACCGCGACGACATCGCCGAGAGTCGCATCGAACGCGCGCGTGAGTTCGCGGCAGAACGACGCATCATCGACGGCGAGCAAGCGTTCGGCTTCGGCATCCGGCAACGTCCACACGATCGAGCTGCGTCCATCGCGGCATGGCAGGAATGCGAGCGGCCCGCTCGGCAGGAATCGCTGCCATGCGGTTTCCTCGTGTTGCTTCGCGGTTTCGACATACGCGACCACGCCGTGCTGCCCGTAATCATGGCGCGCAACATTGATTCCGGCCATTTTGCGCAGCGCGGACTCCGCACCATCGGCTGCCATCACCAACCGCGCGCGCAACGTCGAGTGATCGTCAAGTTGTAGCGCGGTCGTGTCTTCTTGTTTGAGCGACTTGGGTTCGGAATCCTCCCGCAAGATCGCGGTCACATGTTGCGGGCAACGCAACGCAACGCCCGCGTGTTGCAACGCGTTCCACAGACGATCCGCGATCAATCCGTGTTCAACGATCCAGCCGAGCGCATCACGCCCGTAGCGCTGAGCATCGAATCGCAATTCACCGCCACCTGCCGCATCCCACACGCGCATCGAACGATAAGGTTGCGCATGCGGTGCGATGTCGCGCCACACGCCGAGTCCTTCGAGCAAATCAATGCTGTCCTGCGCGAGCGCGTACACGCGCAAGTCCGGCGCATCGGCTCGCCATGCTTTGGGCGCGTGCGGTTCGACAAGCGCCACGCGCAATCCATCGCGCGCGAATGCGAGCGCGGCCGCGCTGCCGACGATGCCAGCACCAACCACGGCGACATCGAATGGATCGCGACGGCTCACGCATTCACTCCGTTGCCCGTCCGCACATCGCGCGCAAGCGCCGGCACGACGCCGCGAAAGCCCATCGCGCCGCCGACCAACGATGCGCGCAGGCTTGGCGACGCATCGAGTGCGTTGATCGCAAGCGAGCGCAGCAAGCGCAGTGGCGGCGCAGGATTCGCGGTGATTCGCGCAAACCCATCGCTGAAGCGCAACGTCTCTTCACGATCCTCCAGCCGGCGTTGCGCGTAGATATCCAGCAACGATGCTTTGCCCATGTCGCCGCCATGTTCGCCGACATCGCGCACGAGCCCGGCTAGTGTCAGCGCGTCGCGCAGACCGAGATTGAACCCCTGCGCGCCAATGGGATGCAACGTCTGCGCGGCGTTGCCCATCACAACCGCGCGCGATGCGACGAGGCGCTCGGCGACGAGTTGCCGCAACGGATAACCGACGCGTCGCCCGACCGCAAGGAAACGCCCAGCGCGCCAGCCGAAGCGTTCCTGCAGCAAGGCGATGAAACCCGCATCGTCGAGCGCGGCGACTTCCTCGGCACGCGCGCTCGGCACGGTGCAGATGCATCCATAGCCTCCGGATGCCTGCGGCAGCAATGCCATCGGGCCATCGTCGGTGAAGCGCTCCCAAGCTTGTCCATCGGACGGGCGCGCGGCGCGCACGCTGCCGGCGAACAGGTGTTGCGAATAGTCGTGGCTGCTCGCGACGATACCGAGGGATTCGCGAACGAACGATGCCGTTCCGTCCGCGCCGACCAGCAGGCGCGCGCGCAATGCGATCGTTTCGCCATCGCGCACGATATCGGCTTCGCGCATGCCGTCCGTTTCGCGCAGCGCGACCAGCCGCGCGCCAGTGTAATGACTGAATCCGCGTAATTCGCGCAATCGCGACTGCAACGCGATGCCGAGCGATGGCGCCGGAACCACGCCACCGAATGCAGCGCGGCCGTAATCCTCGGCGCGTAAAGCCACCGCACCGAAATCGCCACGACGGCTGACATGGATGCGCCGGATCGGCGTGGGCTGCGCCAGTAGATGTCGCGCCACGCCGATCGCATCGAGCGCGTTGAGGCTGGCCGCGGCAAGCGCAAGGCTGCGCGCATCCGAGTCTGGCAGCACCGACGCGCGCGGCGGTTCGGACTCCACGAGCGCGACATCCAGGCCACTGTCTTCAAGCGCACACGCGAGGCTCGCGCCGACCAGACCGCCGCCAATGATGAGCACGTCATGGATGCCATTCGCCATGCGTGCATGGTAACGCGGCTATCGCGCCATCGTGCCGGCGACGGGCACGTGCGGTATGATTTGCACCACGCGTCGCCGTTTGCGCGCAAATCCATTATTGAAGAACAGCCATGACGCAGACCACCCGCTCCTCAGCCGCCGGCCCGATCGTGTTGGCGATGATGATCCTGCTCGCAGCGCTGTCGCGCCTGCTGCCGCATCCACCGAATTTCTCGCCGATCGAAGCGGTCGCCTTGTTCGGCGGCGCATATTTCGCGCATCGCGCATGGGCGATCGCGGTGCCACTGATCGCGATGGCGATCTCGGATCTCGTGCTCGGCCTCGTCAATGGCGGCGTCTATCTCGAGTATTTCCTCAACGCGCATTTTTTGTCGATCTACGCCTGCATCGCGTTGTGCACGTTGCTCGGATTCGGCCTGCGTTCGCGCGTGAACGGCCCGCGCGTGCTGGGTTATTCGCTGCTCGGATCGGTGGTGTTTTTCCTGGTGACGAATTTCGCGGTATGGGCAACGGCAAATCCGACGCTGGCGCCGGCCTGCGCCAGCAGCCTGGGCGCTTGTTACGTCGCCGGCCTGCCGTTCTTCCAATGGACGCTGCTCGGGACGCTATTCTATTCGGCGGTCCTGTTCGGCAGCTTCGCGCTGCTGCGTTCGCGCATCCCGCAATTGCGCGCGCAAACCGCGTAAGCGCGTCACGTTCGTGGGCAATCGACTTTCGAAAATCTATACGCGCACCGGCGACGATGGGCGAACAGGAGTTGTCGCGAGATGCGGTGAAGCGCATGTCGCGCCTGTGAGCGCACGGAGCAGGATGCGAAGGGCCGGCCGCCAACTCATGCGTTGGCGACTTGGCGAGACATCGGATGTCGAGCCTAGCAACATCGTCGCTAATCGAACTTGTCGGACTCATTGAAAGACTCGTGGGCAATCGACTCTCGAAAATCTATACGCGCACCGGCGACGACGGCACCACCGGCCTCGGCGACGGCACGCGCGTCGCAAAGGATTCGGCGCGCGTCGCCGCTTATGGCACGGTCGATGAACTCAATTCAGCGATTGGCGTTGTACTTGCAGTCGAACTACCCGACGCCGTGCGCGACTGCCTGATCGCCGTGCAGCACCAGTTGTTCGATCTCGGCGGCGAGTTGTGCATTCCCGGTCATGCCGCGATCTTCGATGACGACATCGATCGCCTCGAAGTGCTGCTCGACGGCTTCAACGCCGACCTCACCCCGCTCAAGGAATTCATCCTGCCTGGCGGCGGCATAGCTGCTGCGCATTGCCATCTCGCGCGCACGATCGCGCGCCGCGCCGAACGCGAAGCGATCACGTTGTCGCGCGACGAAGCGGTGCGCCCGCAAACGGTGCGCTATCTAAATCGTCTTTCGGATTTGCTGTTCGTGCTCGCGCGCGTGCTGGCGAAAGCGAGCGGCCACGGCGACGTGCTGTGGAATCACGAGCGCCGCAACGGATGAATCCGCTTCTGTTCACGCATCCAGCGTGCCTTGCGCACGATCCGGGCATCGGCCATGCGGAATGTCCGCAACGCCTGGCCGTCGTGCTCGATGCATTGCGCGCCGAGTTTCCAGCGCTGCCGTGGCGGAATGCGCCGGGAGCATTGCGTTCGCAACTTGCGCACGTGCATGACGAGTCGTTGATCGCATCCGTGCTCGATCAAGCCGTACATACGCATCGCCAGCTCGACCCCGACACCGTGATGTCGGAAGCCTCCGCAGAAGCTGCGTTGCGCGCGGCGGGTGCCGGCATCGCGGCGGTCGATGCGATCATGGCTGGCGATGCGAAGCGCGCATTCTGCGCGGTGCGCCCGCCGGGACACCATGCGACCCACGGCACCGCGATGGGATTCTGCCTTTTCAATTCGGTCGCGGTCGCGGCCGCGCACGCGATCGAACAACACGGTCTTGAGCGCATCAGCATCGCCGATTTCGACGTGCACCACGGCAACGGCACGCAGGACATCTTCGCGAACGATCCGCGCGTGCAATACCTTTCGTCGCACCAGTCGCCCTTGTATCCAGGCACGGGTGCGGTGGACGAACGCGGCGTCGGCAACATCCACAACATACCGCTGCCGCCGCGTGCGGGAAGTGCCGCGTTCCGCGCCGCCTGGGCCGACCATCTGCTGCCGGAAATGGATGCATTCAGGCCGCAATTGGTGCTCGTGTCCGCGGGATTCGATGCGCACCGGCTTGATCCGCTCGCGCAAATCGAGGCCGAGGCCGATGATTTCGGCTGGCTCACCGCGCAACTGCGCGCGCTCGCCGAGCGCCATGCGAGCGGGCGGCTGGTGTCGCTGCTCGAGGGCGGTTACAGCATGGAAGCACTGCGCGTATGCAGCATTGCGCATGTTGCCGCGCTGATGGATTGACCGAGGCCGGAGTTAACACGTTGATCGCTACAGTGGCGCGCCGATCGCGACACAATCCATTGCGGCATCAGGTTGTTTGCCCGCGACGATCGCTTTGCGGCAAGCTAGGCGGGTTTTCTGTGAGGATGTTCCGTGCGCACTAGCCTTCGTCTGTTGCCGCTTTGCCTGGCCATCGGAATGATGACCATGGTCCATGCAAAGACGCCGGGCCAGGCCAGTACGCCGCGCAAGCACGCCAGCAAGCCTCCCGCGAATGAATGGCTGCTTTGCCACGGCGACGCCATTCCCGCTTTCCCGGGAACCGCGCCCATCGGCAAGGCATCGGATCGGCCTACCAGCCCCGCTGACGTACAGGCCGACAGCACCGATCTGAGCCAGATCGATACCAGCGTCTTCAAAGGCAACGTCGAAATCAGGCGCGCCGACCAGTGGGTATTCGCCGACCGCATCAACTACCAGCACATGCAGGACACCTGGCAAGCCATCGGTTCGGTGAAATACCAGGACAACTCGGTGCGGTTGCTCGCCGATCGCGCCGACGGCGACATGGACAAGGACATCACCACGCTCGAGACCACCCAATACCAGTTGCGCAATGTGCGTGGCAATGGCAAGGGAGCGCACGCGAGGGTCGAGGGCGACCAGGAAACCTACACCGATGCGACTTATTCCACCTGCGACCCAGGCGATCGCAAGTGGGAGATCCATGGCAACCAGATCGACATGGATCGCGACAGCAACGTCGGCAAGGTGCATGGCGCAACCGTGAAGATCGGCAAGGTGCCGGTGATGTACCTGCCCTACATGAGTTTTTCGCTCGACAACGAGCGCAAGAGCGGTTTCCTGGTGCCGAGTTTCGGGGCGTCCGGCCACAGCGGCTTCATGTTCGCGTTGCCGTATTACTTCAACCTCGCACCGAACTACGATGCAACGCTCACCGGCATCCTGTATGGCGAGCGCGGCCTGATGCTCGACGGCGAATTCCGCTACCTCACCGCGAGCAGCCATGGCTCGATCGACGCAAGCTGGTTGCCGAACGATCGCAAGACGAATTCCGATCGCGGATCGCTAGACATCAAGTCGGTCACTTCGCTATCGCCGCATTGGTACGTGAATGCCGACATCAATCGGGTCAGCGATTCGGCGTACTTCCAGGACTTCAGCAACCAGTCGTACGGAACCGCGATCGGACTGCTGGCCAGCACGGCAGGCATCTATGGACACGGCCGTTACTGGACAGCCGGTGCGTTCGCGCAAGTCTGGCAAATCACCGATCCGTCCCTGACCGATGTTTCCGAGCCCTACCGGCGGGTGCCCGATCTGTATTTCCGCTGGCAACAACCATTTGCCGAGCATCTGGAACTTGGGCTGAAAAGCGAAGCTGTGCGCTTCGACCAGCCGATCCTCAGTGGCGGCAGCCGGATCGACCTGTATCCGTACATCACCCTGCCGTTCGAGCAGGCCGCGTGGTACGTAAAACCCGAGCTCGGCTACCGTTACACCGCGTACAACCTCGACGCGCCCGTCGTGCCGGGCGGCAATACCAGCCCCACCCGCGGCACGCCGATTTTCGACATCGATGCAGGCGCCTACTTCGACCGCGACACCACGTTGTTCGGGCACGCCTTCGTGAACACGCTCGAACCACGGCTCTACTACCTGCGCGTGCCATACCGCAACCAAGACGACATCCCGATCTTCGATACGCAGGACTTCACCTTCAGCTACGAGCAGTTGTTCCGCACGAACAGCTTCGCCGGTGCCGATCGCCAGTCCGACGCAAACCAGTTGGCCGCCGCCATCACCACCCGCCTGCTCGATGCCGGGGACGGCCGCGAATGGGTGACAGCGAGCTTCGGTCAGATCCACTATTTCGATCCACCGCGCGTGCAGCTGCCGGGCGTGCCCTTCGTCAACCTTTCGGGTAGCGACTACGTTCTCGATACCGATGTCGCCCTCGACGACCGCTGGACGATCGGAGGCTCCTACCAGTTCGACCCGCACAACGACCAGACCGATCTCGGCTCGCTGCGCGCCCAATATCGCTTCGGCCAGGGTGGCATCATCAATGCGGCGTATCGCTACCGGCGCGATCTGGTCAAGCAGGCGGATGTTTCGTTCATCTATCCGCTGAACCAGAACTGGCGGCTGCTCGGACGCTGGGACTATTCGCTGCTTGACAACACCACCGTAGAAGCCCTGGCCGGGGTCGAATGGCAGGATTGCTGCATGGCGGTACGCGTGATGACCCGCGACTACGTCCGTGATGTGTTCGGCAACAAGGACCTTGCCTTGTTCTTCGAGATCGAGCTCAAGGGCCTGGGCGCATTCGGCCGCAACACGAGCGATTTACTCGACCGTGATATCCTTGGATATACCCGTTAAGGAGCCGGTTCAGAGGTTCCTGCGGTGTATGGACGCACCTCCGCGATCATTGATCTGCGAGAGTCTGGACAAGTCCGGGATGGACTTCGTTCAGAACATCAACCAAGACACCCAAAGCGCGCCTGCCAGGCGCTGGAGACCGCTGCTCCATGCCCAAATTGACCACGCAGAACTCGATCCTGTCGTTGTTGTTGCCGCTTTCGTTCCTCGTCGCAGCCCCCGCTGTCCATGCGCAGGGAGCGCCGCAGACCGCTTCGGTGGATCGCATCGTCGCCGTCGTCGACGACGACGTCATCCTCAAGAGCGAGCTCGATCGCGCCGAGTCGAACGTCAAGCAGCAGTACGCCGGACACGCCTCGCAGTTGCCGCCGGAAGACGTGCTGCAGAAGCAGGTGCTCGAGCGTCTCGTCCTCGCGCACCTGCAACTTGAGCGCGCCAAGGAATCCGGAATCAAGGTCAGCGACGCCGAACTCGACCAGAGCGTGCAGCGCGTCGCCGCATCGAACAAGATGACCGTCGCCCAGATGCAGCAGCGGCTCGCGGCCGACGGAATGACGAACGACGAATTCCGCAAATCGATGCACGACGAGATCGTCATCCAGAAAATGCAGCAATCGGTCATCCAGACCCGCGTGGCGGTCAGCGACAGCGAGATCGACAACGAACTCGCGTCCCAGCATGCGGGCGGTCCGCAGGTACATCTTGCGCACATCCTCATCGCATTGCCTGCAAATCCGACCCCGGAGCAGATCAAGACCGCACAGGGCAAGATCGACGGCATCAAGGAGCTGATCGAGCAGGGAAAGATGGATTTCTCGGCTGCCGCGATCCGCTATTCGGACAGCCAGAATGCCCTTGAGGGCGGCGACCTGGGCTGGCGCAGCCTCGATGAAGTACCACCTGCATTCACCGAAGTCATCAAGACGATGAAGTCGGGACAGCTGAGTACGCCGATCCGCGGTGCCAGCGGTTTCCAGTTGCTCAAGCTCGTGGAAACCCGTGATGCAGGCCATGCCGCCACGCAGCAGGTCACCGAATTCCACGCACAGAACCTGATGGTGCGCGTCGGCCCCGGCGTGACCGCCGAGCAGGCCAAGGCGAAGATCGACGCGCTGCGCGCGCAACTGGTTGCCGGCGCCGACTTCGCGACGCTCGCGAAGAAAAACTCGGACGACAATTCCACCAGCGACAAGGGCGGCGACATGGGCTGGTTCCCGGCCAGCGCCTGGGGCAGTGCGGTGGAAGCGCAGATCCAGCAACTCAAGGATGGCGACGTGTCGCAACCGTTCCAGAGCGATGTCGGCTGGCACTTGATGAAGCGCCTCGGCACGCGCACCACCGATGCCAGCGCGCAGGCCGAACGCAACACAGCGCGCGAGACGATTTCGCGCCGCAAATCGCAGGACGAATACGACACCTTCCTGCGCCAACTGCGTTCGGAAGCCTACGTGGACATCCGGCTGACGACCGACAAGAGCTGATCGAATGCGTCCCCGGCTGGCGCGCGCCCGACTGGTTCTGGTTCCAGGCGAGCCGGCAGGGATCGGCCACGAGTTGTGCGTGCGGATCGCGCAGCAATCGCATGCCGCGCGCATCGTGGTGCTGGCCGATCCCGACACCCTGTTGCAGGCAGCCCGCGCTCTTGGGTTGCCGCTGCGTTTGCGCGATGCGGATGCGGATGCCGGTCCCGGCGAACTTGCAGTACTGCCGTTGAAACAGGCCGTACCAACGGTATTCGGGCAACCCGATCCTGCCAACGCGCGCGGTGTGATCGACGCGTTGTTGCTCGGCGCACGCAGCTGCCTTGATGGCGACGCCGACGCATTGGTCACCGGGCCGGTGCACAAGGCCGCAATCAATGCGGCCGGCATCGCCTACAGCGGCACGACCGAATTGCTCGCGGCACAGGCCGGCCGCGATGTGGTGATGATGCTGGCTTCGGTCGCATCGGCACGCCAGCCGCTGCGCGTTGCGCTCGTGACGACGCACATGCCGTTGCGCGACGTGCCGGATGCGATCACCCGCGAAGGGCTTGCGCGTACCTTGCGCATCCTCGATGCCGACCTGCGCACGCGTTTCGGCATCGCGCAGCCACGCATCGCGGTATTGGGATTGAATCCGCACGCGGGCGAGCAGGGCTACCTCGGTCGCGAAGAGATCGACACCATCACGCCAACGCTCGACGCGCTGCGCGGCGAAGGCATGCAGCTGCTCGGCCCGCTGCCGGCCGATACCGCATTTCTGCCGCGCCACCTCGCCGAATGCGATGCGGTGCTGGCCATGTACCACGACCAAGGCCTCCCGGTGCTCAAGCACGCGGGGTTCGAGAACGCAGTCAACATCACCCTGGGCTTGCCCTATCCGCGCGTGGCGGTTGATCATGGCACCGCGCTGGAACTCGCCGGCAGCGGTCGAGCCGATCCATCCAGCATGTTGCACGCGATCACGGTCGCGGCCGCGATGGCGCAAACTTCGGGTTCAGACATCCGGGCGACCCCATGAACGCGACCGATCACGACGACGAATCACCAGGCGCGGAGCACGATTTCCTGCGCAGCGATCCCGACCAGCGTCGCAAGGTGCAATGGCTGATCGCGACGATGGTTGCAGTGGCATTGTTGTTTTGGCTGTTCGGCCTGCCGGCGCTGAGACGCTGGACGGATGTCGGCGATGTTGCCGTGATGACGCATCGGATGGGGCTGGTGTTCTACGGTTTGTGCGCATTGCTGCTCGCAACTGCGATGTATGCAGGCTGGTACGCGCAACGGATCTTCCGCGCGTCGCAGTTTCCGCCTCCCGGAAGCTGGGTATTGCGCGATACGCGCTTGTTGCGGGGCGACCACGCGCGTGCACGCGGCTGGTGGGTGGTGGTTTGCGCGATCAGTTTCCTGTTGCTCGCGATCTATGCCGCGATGCTGCCGCAACGGCTCGCCGGGCTGCTCGCGCTTCCACCCACGCCACACGCTGCCCGGCAAATCGCCCCGCCGCATGGCTGAGCCACGCCACGCAGCGAAGAAGCAACTGGGCCAGCACTTCCTGCACGATGCCGGAATCATCGATCGCATCGTGCGCGCGGTGGATCCGCAGCCGGGCGAGCGTCTCGTCGAGATCGGACCCGGACAAGGCGCGCTCACCTCGCCGCTGCTGCAACGCCACGGCGCATTGACCGTGATCGAACTCGATCGCGACCTGCTCGTCCCGTTGCACGCGCTGGGCGGGGACGATGTCGCGCTTGATGTGATCCATTCGGATGTGTTGAAGGTCGATTTCACCGCGCTCGCCGATGGAGGCGTCCTGCGCTTGATCGGCAACCTGCCCTACAACATCTCCTCGCCGATCCTGTTCCACGCGCTCGATCACGCGGCGGTGATCCGCGACATGCACTTCATGCTGCAGAAGGAAGTCGTCGATCGCATGGCCGCAACGCCGGGCGGCAAAGTCTATGGCCGGTTGAGCGTGATGCTGCAGGCGTATTGCGAAGTGATCCCTCTGTTTGACGTGCCGCCAGCCGCCTTCCGGCCGCCGCCGCAGGTGGATTCGGCGGTCGTGCGATTGGTTCCGCTCATGCCCGACAGCATCGGCATCAGCGATCGCGCGCTGTTCGCGCATGTCGTGCGCGACGCGTTCGGCCAGCGCCGCAAGACCCTGCGCAACTCCTTGTCCGCCCTGTGCGATGACGGCGATCTCGCTGCTGCGGGGGTGCGCTCGTCGGCGCGCGCGGAGGAACTCGCCGTTGCCGAATTTGTCGAACTCGCCAATGTCCTCGCAGCCCGTCGCCAGCAATCCACCGCGATGCCGTAAAATGGCAGCATGAGCAAGCCTGTCTACGCCTTCGATATCGAGATCACGACGCGCTTCCTGGACGAGCAATCGCGTCCTGCCGAGGATCGTTACGTGTTCGCGTACACGATCAGCATCCGCAACACCGGCGATGTCCCCGCCCGCCTGCTCGATCGCCACTGGATCATCAGCGACGCCAATGGTCGTGTCGAGGAAGTACGCGGCGACGGTGTCGTCGGCGAACAACCCTTGCTGCAACCGGGCGAACACTTCGAATACACGTCCGGTGCGGTGCTCGAAACCAGCGTCGGCACCATGCAGGGCAGTTACGGGATGCTCGCAGACGACGGCACGCGCTTCGAAGCACCGATTCCGGCGTTCACGCTCGCCGTGCCGCGCACGCTGCATTGATGGCGACCTGAGCGTGACGACTTGGGCCATCGGGGACCTGCAGGGCTGTTACGAACCGTTGCAGCGCCTGCTCGAAAAAATCCGCTTCGATCCCGCGCTGGATCGCTTGTGGTTCTGCGGCGACCTCGTCAATCGCGGCGGCCAATCGCTCGAAACGCTGCGGCTCGTGCATTCGTTGTCGATCCACAGCACCATCGTGCTCGGCAATCACGACCTGTCTCTGCTGTCGATCGCCGAACGTCGCGAAGCCGACCAGCGCAAGGTCAATCCGGATTTGCAGTCGGTGCTGTTCGCACCCGATCGCGACGTCCTGATCGGATGGCTGCGTTCGCAGAACCTGATGCACACCGATCGCACGATCGGCTGGACGATGCTGCACGCAGGCCTGATGCCGAAGTGGACGATCCCGATCGCCGAAGCGCGTGCGCGCGAAGTCGAGGCGCGACTGCACGGCCCAGAGTTCGACAGGATCCTGCGCAACATGTACGGCGATCGTCCCGCGTGGTCGCCGAAGCTCAAGGGCATGGATCGCGATCGCGCGATCATCAACGTGTTCACGCGCCTGCGTTACTGCACGCCGCGCGGGCGCATCGCGTTCGACGTGAAAGGCGCGCCGGGCACGCAATTGCCGGGTTTGTATCCGTGGTTTGAAGCACCTGGCAGCGTCAAGCGCAACCTGCGCATCGTCTGCGGCCACTGGTCCACGCTCGGATTGATGATCGGCATGGGCGTGCACGCGATCGATACCGGCTGCGTCTGGGGCGGCCCGCTGACCGCACTCGAACTGGTGCCGCCAGGCGAAGCACCACGGATCGTGCAGGTGCCGGGACGCGAAAAACCGTCAGTCTGATCTGCCTCAATGTGTTCTCTCGTAGTCGACGAACTCGAACGCGCAGGCATGCTTCGGATCCACGGCATGCGATTCGCACGATACGACGCGCCACTGCGACGCATCGAACGCCGGGAAAAACACATCGGCATCCTCGACCACCGTATCGACGAGGGTCAGGTGCATGCGCGTCGCCAGCGGCAGCGTGAGCGCGAACACATCGCCGCCACCGATCACCATCAATTCTGCGTCGCCTACGATTTCGAGCGCCGCATCCAGCGACGCGACTGCATCCATTCCCGTGAATGGCACACGACCCGAGCGGGTCAACACGAGATTGCGCCGGCCCGGCAACGCGCGGACGAGCGATTCCGCAGTCTTGCGCCCCATCAGCAATGGCTTGCCTAGTGTCAGAGCCTTGAAGCGTTTCAGGTCGTCGGGCAAATGCCAGGGGAGTGCGTTCACCTTGCCGATGGCGCGACCGCGATCGAGTGCGGCGATCAACACAAGCTGCGCCGTCACACCGCCACCGACGCCTTGATCGCAGGCAGCGGAGCGTAATTTTCGATCGCAATATCTTCGTATCGAAACGCGAAAATGTCGGTGACGTCCGGGTCGAGTTTCAGCTTCGGTAAAGCGCGCGGCGTGCGCGACAATTGTTCGCGCGCCTGCTCGACATGGTTGTCGTACAAATGCGCGTCGCCGAGCGTGTGCACGAAGTCTCCCACGCCCAGTCCACAAACCTGCGCGACCATCTGCGTGAGCAGTGCGTAGCTCGCGATGTTGAACGGCACGCCGAGGAAGATGTCGCCACTGCGCTGGTACAACTGGCAGCTGAGTTTTCCGTTCGCGACGTAGAACTGGAACAGCGTATGGCACGGCATCAGCGCCATCTTCGGCAGGTCGGCGACGTTCCACGCACTCACGATCAGCCGACGCGAATCCGGGTTGCGCTTGATCTCGTCGACAACCCACTGGATCTGGTCGATCTCGACGCCATGCGCGCCGGCCCAGCGTCGCCACTGTTTGCCGTACACCGGGCCAAGTTCGCCATCCGCATCGGCCCACTCATCCCAGATGCCGACCCGGTTTTCGCGCAGATAACCAACATTCGTTTCACCACGCAGGAACCACAACAGCTCGTGCACGATCGAGCGCAGGTGCAATTTCTTGGTCGTGACCAGCGGGAATCCGTCGTTCAAATCGAAACGCATCTGCCAGCCGAACACCGAACGCGTGCCGGTGCCGGTGCGATCGGCCTTGTGCGCGCCGTGTTCGAGGACATGCCGCAACAATTCCAGGTATTGTTTCATCGCATCCCCGAACGCATCCTGGATCGCTCGCTCTGTTGCGAATCGTCCGGCGTCAATGGCATGAGCGTCGGCGCGCGGCGCGACATCCACAGCAACACCAGCCCGATCGCGATCAAGGGCAGCGACAACGCCTGCCCCATCGTCAGCCAGCCGAATGCGAGGTAGCCGAGCTGCGCATCCGGGACGCGCACGAATTCGACGAGGAAACGGAAACAGCCGTACAGCAACGCGAACAATCCCGACACCGCATAACGCGGACGCGGCTTGCGGGAATAGACGTACAACACGGTGAACATCACGATGCCTTCGAGCGTGGCTTCGTAGAGTTGCGACGGATGCCGCGCCCATTGTTCCAGTGCGCCCTGGTGGGCGAGATCGCGCAGCCGCGCAAGGCCCGCATTCTGGTATGCCCCGGAGGTGATGCCTTTCGGGAAAATCACCGCCCACGGCACGTCGCTCTGCTTGCCCCACAACTCACCGCCGATGAAATTGCCGAGCCGCCCGAAACCCAATCCCGGCGGCACCAGCGGTGCGACGAAATCCACGGTGTCGAAAAATTTCAGTCCATGCCTGCGCGACCACCACGCGACCGCCACCAGCACACCGGCCAGGCCACCGTGGAAACTCATGCCGCCGTCCCAGACCTTGAACAACGCCGTCGGATCGTTCCACATCCAGCTGATGCCGGTGTCGTAATAGAACAGCATGTAGCCGATGCGGCCGCCGAACACGACGCCGAGCATCGCGTAGAACATCAGGTCGCCGTAGCTTTGCGCATCCACGTTCGGCAAGCGGCCTGCCTGCACGCGACGGCTACCGAGCCACCACGCGATGCCAAAGCCGAGCAGGTACATCACGCCGTACCAGTGGATGCCGGGCTGGAAATGCATGCCAAGCAAATTGAACGCAGGCAGCTGCAGTGCGATCGGATCGATGTCGTGGAGATAGTGGGTCATGTCGCCTGTTGTCTTGCCGATCGCTTGGGAATTGCGCGCGTGAGTCGCTATTGTCGCAGACGCGCGATCAAAGCCGCACCGGCTCGTCGGGCAATTCGTCGGGCGTGGATTCCAGCGTCGGCAATGCGCCGCGCAGCAACGCGCCGATCCGCGCGATGCCAGCGACTACCGCGTCGGCCGGTTGCGCGCTGCGCAGTCCCTCGCTCACCTCGGCGCAGACCGCTTCCCACGCAGCCACTGGCACCAGCGCATTGATGCCGCGATCGGCGACGACCTCGATCGCGCGATCGGCCCACAACAGGTACAGCAGCACGCCGGTATTGGCCTCGGTATCCCAGACCCGCAAACGCGAGAACACATCGAGCGCGCGGCTGCGCGCATCTTGGTGCCGCCGCAGCATGCGCAACGACAGCCTGGCCTCGACTGCGAAACGGATTTCGCCGGCATGGCCGCGCTCGGCGGCGGCGATCGCGTCGCGAATGCGCACCATCGCTTCGCGGTTGAAGCGCCGGTGCACGACGCCGCTGCCGGTGCCCAGATGGGTCAACACCCTCGATAATTTTCCTGCCATCACCAACTCCCCGAAGCGCCACCGCCACTGAATCCGCCGCCACCGCCGCTGAAACCACCGCCACCCCCGCTGACCGCACTGCTGACCAGGCCGCCAGCGATCGTACCCAGGATGTCCCAGCCGCTGACCGACGATGCACGTCCATCGTCGGAACTCCAATCGATGGGAGGGCCATCGTCCTCGGCGTACTTTCCGGAAAGGTAAGCGGCCAGTGCTGCGAAGCACAGCGCGAACAAGGCTCCCGCACCGGCGATCAGCGGCACCACACCGACCACCAGGCCGGTCGCGCCGCCGCGCAGGAGCGTCGGCTGGTGGCCCAACACGGCGGCAGCGACTACGCCCAGGAAGATCATCCCGACCAGGACAATGATCCAGGTGCCGAATGGCGGTGGCGAAAACCAGTCGGCCGCCATCCCCCAATCGATGCTGTTCTCCGGCTTGGGCGGCAGGCTCTTGCCATTCTCCAGGTCGATGATCCGGTCGACGCCCGCTTCCAATCCACCGGCGGTATCGCCGCGGATCATCTTCGGCGACATGAATTCGTATTTGATGCGATGGATGATGTCGGGTGTGATCGTCCCTTCGAGGTCGCGGCCGACCACGATGCGATCTCCAAATGGCTCCTCGGACTCCAGCAATAGCACTGAATCCTTGCGCGGCCCATCGAGCTGCCATGCGGCGAAGACGCGGTCCGTATAGTGGTCGACCGTTTCGTCGGCGATGTTGTCGATCAGCAGTACTGCGATCCGCGCGCCTTTGGATGCCTCGAACTTGGTCAGTTTTTCGTCCAGGTCGAACGCTTGCGATGTCGTGATCAGCCTCGTCCGGTTGACGACATGCCCCACCAGTTCGGGTATCGGAGTCGCCGCAGCAGCGAACTCCACCGCAGCGCCGCTGGCGACCTTCGGCGGCTGCGGCAAGGCCCCGCCGTTCACTACGCCGATGATGCGATCGATGCCGTCGTTCAATCCACCCGCGTAGTCGCCTGCGAGGAATTTCGGGGTGATGAACTCATCGATGATGCGGTTCGCGATGGCGTCTGGCAGCACGCCCTCGTAGCCACGACCGACTTCAATTCGCAGCTTGCGATCGCCCTTCGCGACCACCAGCAATACGCCGTCGTCCACGCCCTTGCGGCCGAGCTTCCACGCATCGACCACGCGGATCGAATACTGCTCGATGGTTTCATCGCCGGTCGTCGGCACGATCAACACCGCGATCTGGCCGCCCTTGGTTTGCTCGAATGCCGCGAGTTTATCTTCGAGCGCCTGCGCATCAGCGCTCGAAAGCGTTGCGGTCTGATCGGTGATGCGCGCGCTCAACAGCGGCATCGGCGTCGCTGCGGCGAACGCGCTGCCGACGAACAGCAGCAGGCCAAGCACGACGACGGCGCGGACTAACCTTCCGGCCATCACCATCCTCCCGATGCACCGCCACCACTGAACCCACCGCCACCGCCGCTGAAGCCACCACCACCAAAACCGCCCCCTCCCGACGATCCGCCTCCCCAGCCGCCAAACCCACTGCCGCCCGCATAACGGCCGCCGCCCCCGCTGAGCATGCCGACGACGAAAGCGATGAACGCGAAGAGCAGCGCCAGCCCAAACGTCGCACCTGCGATCACTGCGACGACGCCGACGATCGCGCCAATCAATCCACCACGCACGAACGTGGACAGGCCGCCGAAGACTGCACGCGCGATCCAGAAAGCGACGAATAGCGCGGCGAATCCAACGTGACTCCCGCGGTTTTGGCCGCTGCGCTGCGGTGTCGACGTCGGCGGCGGCAACGGTTCGCCGTTCACGAGTCCGATCATGCGGTCGACGCCCTGCTGCAATCCGCCGGCGAAATCGCCGTCGTGGAATTTCGGCGTGATGTCCTCGTCGATGACGCGATTGGCGATCGCATCCGGAATCACTCCCTCGAGGCCCTTGCCGACTTCGATGCGCAGCTTGCGGTCGTCCTTCGCGACCAGCAGCAGCGCGCCATCATCGATGTCCTTGCGGCCGAGTTTCCACTGATCGGTCACGCGGATCGAATATTGTTCGATGGTTTCGTCGCCGGTCGTCGGCACGATCAGCACCGCGATCTGGCTGCCCTTGCTTTGCTCGAACGCGGCAAGCTTTGCCTCGAGCGATTGCGCCTGCGTCGCATCGAGCGTGCCGGTCTGGTCAGTGACGCGCGCGGTCAGCGGCGGCACCGGAATGACCGCCGCGAACGCGCTGCCGACCAGCAGCAGCAAACCAATCAGCGTAGCCGCGACCCACACGGATGTGGGGAGTGCACGCAGGCGTATGGAACGCCTGTAGCCGACCCACACGGATGTGGGGAGTGCACACCTGCGCCGGGAAGGCCGGTAGCCGGCAATGCGGCGCATCGCGATTCCTCAGCCGCCGCTCGGCTGCGACGCCGGTCGTTGCGCCGGGGGCTGCTGCGGTTGCGCAACCGGTGCCGCTCCAGGCGCGGGCTGGCCGAAATCCACCTTCGGCGGCGCAGAAATCGTAGCTTCGTTCGCGACGGTGAAGTTCGGCTTCACCTGGTATCCGAACATCTTCGCGGTCAGGTTCTGCGGGAACGAACGCAGCAGCGTGTTGTAGGCCTGGATCGACTGGATGTAGCGGTTGCGCGCGACGGTGATGCGGTTCTCGGTGCCTTCGAGCTGCGCCTGCAGGTCGCGGAACGACTGGTCGGATTTCAGGTTCGGATAGTTCTCCGTCACCACCATCAAGCGCGAGAGCGCCGAACCGAGCGAGCCCTGCGCATCCTGGAACTGCTTGAGCTTTTCCGGATCGCTGGCGAGTTCCGGCGTGACCTGGATCGAGCCAACCCGCGAACGTGCTTCAGTCACCTGGATCAGGATGTCCTTCTCCTGCTGCGCGTAGCCCTTCACCGTCGCGACCAGGTTCGGCACCAGGTCGGCGCGGCGCTGGTACTGGTTGATGACCTCGGACCAGTCGGCCTTGGTCTGCTCGTCGAGCTTCTGGATGTTGTTGTAGCCGCAGGCGCTGAGCAGCAGCGCGAGGGCGAGGATCACGACGCGGGTTGCGATGTTCATTGCAGGTCTCCTCGTTGTTAAGGGCTTGTCAGTGGTGCTTGCGTGAGTGTTGCACATGTCATTGGTCGCGTTCGGAGCGATCGACGCGCTTCTGCGCGCGGCGCGCGGAGTGTTCGCTGGCGACCAGGTTCAGTACTTCCACGCCGACCGAGAACGCCATTGCGAAGTAGATGTACTTGCGGTTGACGTGGATGCCGATGCCTTCGCCGATCAGGGCGACGCCGACCATCACGATGAAGGTCAGCGCGAGCATCTTCACGGTGCTGTGGCGGTCGATGAAGTCGCCGATCGGATCGGCCGCGAAGATCATCACCAGCACCGCGAGCACGATCGCGGCAACCATTACCGGAATCTGGTTGACCATGCCGACGGCGGTGATCACCGAGTCGAGCGAGAACACGATGTCGATGATCGCGATCTGCGCGATCACCATGCCGAATACCGCCGATGGGCGCGCGGAAATGTCTTCTTCCTCGCCGCGGCCCTGGATGGAGTCGCGGATTTCCATGCAGCCCTTGACCAGCAGGAACAGGCCGCCCGCGATCAGCACGAGGTCGCGTATCGAAAACGCCTTGTTCGCCATCGTGAACAGCGGCTCGGTCAGGCGCGCGAGCGTCACCAGCGTCAGCAGCAGCAGGATGCGGGTGACGCAGGCAAGCGCGAGGCCGAAGCGGCGCGCATGCGAGCGACGCTCGGCGGGCAGCCGGCTGACCGAGATCGAGATGAACACCAGGTTGTCCACGCCGAGAACGATTTCGAGGGTGGCCAGCGTGATCAGGGCGATCCAGATCTCGCTATGAAAAATCCAATCCAATTGCTGCGTCCTCGCTCAGTGGAACACGATCAGTGGAGCAGGTATCGCGGGATCAGCAACAATCCCCAGCACATTACGACGTTGATCATCAGCATGAACACCGCCGCCGAACCCATGTCCTTCGCGGCGCCGGCCATCGCGTGATGCTCGGCGCCATAACGCTCGATCACCGCCTCGATCGACGAGTTCAACAATTCCGCCGACAGCACCATCAGCATGCTGCCGACGAGGATGACGCGCTCGATGCCATTCTGCCCAAGCCAGAATGCGAGCGGCGCGAGCGGCACGAACATCCACACTTCGAGGCGGAACGACGATTCCGTGCGCCACGCGGTCGCGATCCCTTTCAGCGACCAGCGCAACGCGTTCCAGACCCCGACCGGCCCGCGCGGCAAAAAACTGTTCTTGCCGTCGGCCACGTCAGGCTGCTGCGGGTGCGACGTAGGCAAGATCGAGATTCTTCGCCGCCTTGACGTCATCGAGGCGTCGCACCGGTGTTGTATATGGCGCGCCCTTCATCCATTCCGGATTGCTCGCTGCCTTGTCGAGCAGCACCTTCATCACCACGACGAACTTGTCGAGGGTTTCCTTGCTCTCGGTTTCGGTCGGCTCGATCAGCAGGCACTCGGGAACCAGCAGCGGGAAATAATTGGTCGGCGCATGGATGCCGTAATCGAGCAGCGACTTCGAAAAATCCAGCGCGGTGATGCCGTTCGCCTTCTTCTGCGGCGCGATGGTGACGATGAACTCGTGCGATGCGCGGCGTTCCGGATATGCGAGGGTAAAACCTTTTTTCTTCAGCTGCGCGGCGAGATAGTTCGCGTTGAGCGTTGCGTATTCGGCGACGCGCGGCATACCTTCGCGTCCGAGCAGGCGCGCGTAGATGTAGGCGCGCAGCAGCACGCCCGCATTACCCGCGAACGCAGACAATCGGCCGATCGACAGCGGGCGATCCTTCCTGCGGACGAAGCGATACCAAACTTCATCCAGCGGCGTCCCGGTCGACTCTGCCTTCAGGCGCGCGACACGCTTGCGTGCACTTTCGACCAGGCCATCGGTCGGCACATGCGGGCGCGTGGTGCGCTCGATCATCGGAATCGGCAGGAACGGACGCAGCCGCTCGCTCACGCCGACCGCGCCCGCGCCTGGGCCGCCGCCGCCGTGCGGGGTGCTGAAGGTCTTGTGCAAGTTCATGTGGATCGCGTCGAAACCCATGTCGCCTGGGCGCACCTTGCCGAGGATCGCGTTGAGGTTTGCGCCGTCGTAATACAGCAAACCGCCGGCTTCGTGTACGAGTTTGGCGATCTCGACGATGCGGCGCTCGAACACGCCGATCGTCGATGGATTCGTCAACATGATGCCGGCCGTTTTCGGGCCGAGCACCATTTTCAGCGCCTCGATGTCGATGTCGCCATTGGACAGCGTCGAAATCTCGCGCACGCTGCAACCGCAGACCGTCGCAGTCGCCGGATTGGTGCCGTGCGCTGCGTCCGGCACGATGATCTCGGTGCGCCCGGTGTCGCCGCGGTGCTTGTGGTAGGCCATGATCATCGCCACGCCAGCGAACTCGCCCTGCGCGCCCGCCATCGGCGACAACGACACGCCACCTTTCATGCCGGTCACGTCCGCGAGGATTTCCTGCAGCTCGTACATGCATGACAGGAAACCCTGGCTCAGCGATTCCGGCGCGTACGGATGGCGACCGAGGAAACCATCGAGCATCGCCAGCGAATGGCACGCGCGCGGGTTGTATTTCATCGTGCACGAACCGAGCGGATAGAAGTTCGTGTCGATCGAGAAGTTCTTGCGCGACAGGTTGGTGTAGTGGCGCACGGCCTGTAGTTCCGATACCTCGGGAAGGCCCACCGGCGTCGTGCGCAGGAAGCGCTCGGGCAGGTTTGGGCTGGCGATATTGGCGGGAAGCTGCGCGGCTGCGGTGCGTCCCGGCTGGGACTGCTCGAAAATCAGCATGGAGATGACCGGAATTCGGGGCGGAGGGCGCCTAGTTTGCCATAGCGCGGGGCGGGTTCCGTGACAAGCACGCGGCGGGAGGCTTCGCTAGCTCGGGCATGTTGCGCTGGCGAAAATTGCATGTCTCGACATCAGACAACAGCTTGAGCCTTGCCAGCCTGCCGCGCACGATGGGACGTTCGTCCCAATGCGGGCATATTTGTAGTTAGCAATCATTATTGGGCTGCTACCTGAGGGAAGTGCGTGGAAGGAATTCAATTCGTTCGACAGGATCATCTTGCAATAGGAGAAGGTTGTTACCTTCCGCGAGCAGATTTGCTTGGTCACATTCAGTCACGACTACATGAAGTTTCATTTACGCATCCGGAACTCAAACAATACATACCCCACTTGTTAGACGTTGATTTGTTTGTATCATGGGATGGAGATAAATTTCTCCTGTTCGTATCTCCGAAAAAGCGAGCGCATCTTCCGACGAGGGGCATGGACACCAAACACCTTCCTTCGCAACGGGAGGCTGGCACAGATCTCCTTCGCAACCTCAATGGCTTTGTGGACATCAGCGACTTGGATACGGCGAAGCAATCCTTCATTCAACTAGGCTTTGCAAAAGGATTTGCCGCTACCGGAATATTTCCTGCTGAGGTGTACACAGATGAAGCTAGGGCCGCTAAGGTTGCAGCGGGGAATGAGGTGGCTAGGCTGATTCAGAATTGGGCGCAAGCAAGGCATCGTGAAGTGGAGAACTCCCGCATTTTTCTAAGCCACAAAGGCATTGACAAGCCTCTGGTCGAAAAAATTGACCGCGCGCTACGAGTGTTGAATTTGAAGACATGGTTTGATCGTGACGATCTAGCAGCGGGAGATCCGCTGGTTAGAGGCATCGATAACGCATTCGCAGGCTGTGCTGCCGCCGTATTTTTCATATCAAGTGAATATGCCGGTGTCATCGCAAAAGAAATTGACTGCGCAATTCATGAAGCGGCCATGCGTGGCGATTCATTTCGCGTAATACCCCTTGTGCTCGCGCAACACGGCGGAAGCGATAGCAATGTTCCCTCTCCACTCCAGACTCAAGTGTGGAAAACTGTCGATGATGTTGAGATTGTGCCGGCTATTCTCAGGGCACTACCGAATGCCGTACAAGCACTTATCCGGTACGCCCCGCCAAAATAGGTAACGGCAAGCTTCTTTATTTCGCTCCATCGTCCTTGTAAATTGCCGTCCCCCGCGATCCATCCGGGTTGATCCAGCCGCGATACATGCCTTCGGTGTTGAACGGCATCGCGATGTTGCCTTGGACGTCCATCGCGATCGCGCCGCCGTCGCCGCCGAGCGCGGGCACGCGCTGCATGATCACGTCGTCGGCGGCTTTCACGAGGCTGTCGTCGCGATAGGCGACGCGCGCGCAGATGTCGGACGCGACATTCAACCGGATGAAGAACTCGCCCCAGCCGGTGCCCGACACTGCGCAATCGGCGATCGCGTAGGTGCCGGCGCCGATGATCGGCGAGTCGCCGACGCGGCCCCATTTCTTGTTGGTCATGCCGCCGGTGGATGTCGCGGCGGCAAGGTGTCCGTGCGCGTCGAGCGCGACCGCGCCGACGGTGCCGAAATGCGCGCTCGGAGGATTGCTCGCGCCCGCCGATTCCTCGGCCTTCGCGTCCTGCAGCTGCTTCCAGCGTTCGGGCGTCCAGAAATATTTCGGGTCGACGAACTCGACGCCCTTGACCGTCTTGCCGAACGCTTCGGCGCCGTCACCGATCAGCATCACGTGCTTCGAATGTTCCATCACCGCGCGCGCGAGCAGGATCGGGTTCTTGACCGTGTGCACGCCCGCGACCGCGCCGGCTTCGAGCGTCGCGCCGTCCATGATCGACGCGTCCATTTCGTTGACACCTTCGTGGTTGAACACCGCGCCTTTGCCCGCGTTGAAGTAGGGCGAATCCTCGAGGATCACGATCACGGCAGTCACCGCATCGCGCGCGCTACCGCCGGACTTGAGTACCTTGTTGCCGGCGTCGAGGGCTTGGTCCATCGCGGCGCGGATCGCCTGTTCGCGTTCGGGCGTCAGATCCTTGCGCGACATCGTGCCGGCGCCGCCGTGGATCACCAGCGCGGTGCGCGGCTGTGCTTCGGGCCGCTCCTGCGCATCCTGCGCTCGCGGCATTTGCACATCCTTGTGCGGCATCGTGGAATCGGATGTGGAAGCGGCATTGGCCGCAATGGCAGAAATGGGCAGCATCATGGCGAGTAACAGGCTCCTGATCGGCATGGCGGTTCGCTCGGGGGGCGGATGCCGCAAAGGATACGCGAGCCTGCGCAATGCCGGCGAATCTGTCGATTCCATGCACGAAATTCGCTCGGCATCGACGCACTCGTCACAGGATGCTAAGCAACCTGCCGTCACAATCAGGGATGAGTCCGAAATTGTCGCAATGCCTGCTCGCTTTGTTCTTCGTGACGGCGGGCATCCTGCACTTCGTGTTTCCTTCGAACTACATGAAGATCATGCCGCCGTGGTTGCCTTGGCATGTGGCGCTGGTGGCGATCAGCGGTGCCTGCGAGATCGCTGGCGGACTCGGCGTATTGATTACGGTGACACGATGGCTGGCTGGCATTGGCCTGATCGCCTTGTCGCTTGCGGTGCTGCCGGCGAATGTGCAGATGCTCTTGAACGCGCATGCGGCGAATGCCGACGCGTGGTGGCAGACACTGATGGTTGTGCGACTGCCTTTGCAATTCCTGTTGATCTGGTGGATCTGGAAAGCGACTTCGCCACGCCCAGTGCGATGACCAATTCAATCAGGCATCAAGCGGCTGTGCCTTGGGGAACGTCACCGTCACCTGCGTACCCTTGCCGACTTCACTGTTCATCCTGACCGACCAGCCGAATCGTTCGGACAGGCGCCGCACGATGTTCAGGCCGATGCCGTGCCCGCCCTGGCGCTGTTCGCCGCCACGGAAGAACGCATCGAACACGTGGTCGAGTTCCTCGTGGCTCATGCCAACGCCGGTGTCCTCGATCACGACACTGCCCGGCCGAACACGTACGGTGACGCTGCCGGTGTCGGTGTAGTGGCATGCGTTGCGCAGCAGGTTGCCGAACAGCACGGCGAACACGCGCGGCGGCGCATGCAACACGAACGCCGCCTGCTCGTCGATCTTCAATTCCACCAGCTTGCGGCCAAGCAATGCGCGCGCGTTGTCAAGTTCGTCGTGGATGATTTCATTGACCACGAAATCCTCGTCGGGCAACCCGACATCGCCGTCGCGCGCCATGATCAGGAATGCCTCGACGAGCGATTCCATGTCGCCAACCGACGATTGGATGCGCTGCACCGTGCGCACTGCGTGCGGCGACAGCGAATCGTCGGTCAACAGCACGTCGCCTGCCATGCGGATCACCGTCATCGGTGTGCGCAACTCGTGGCTCGCGTCGCGTGTGAAGTTGCGTTCACGCTGCACGAAGGCATCGATGCGGCTGGCGAATTCGTGCAGTGACGAAGCCAGCACGAGCGCTTCGCCCTGCACGTCGACCGGCAAGTTTTCGGCGTTGAGCGCACTGGCGTCGGGACGTTTGGGATCCCACTGTTGCACTTGGTGCGCCAACCAGATCAGGGGAGAGATCGCACGATGCGACGAACGATACGTCAGCCACGCGATCGCATAGATCACGATCAGGACGAAGCTCAGCGGCACCGCGCCAAACCAGAACGCGAGCTTGTTGACCTGGGTTTGCTTGAACACCAGCAGCAATTTGCCCTTCGGCGCATCGTCGACGTAGACAAGCGACCCGCCCATCGCTTCGGGCATCGAGTGATAGCCGGCTGCGAGGCCGCGCAACGGCTCGGGCACCGTGGTCTCGCTCGCGCCTTTCGGCACGAGGTAACCCATCATGTTGAAGGTGTCGGGAATGTGGTGTTCGGGGTCGTCCGAATGGCGCTGCCAGAACCACTCCGCTTCCTGCTCCAGCGCATGCTTGATCAGCACGTCCTTGAGCACCATCGTCGCACCGTACACGCCGAATACCGTCGCTAGCCCGATCGCGATCACCTGCATTGCGAACGCGACCCATATCTTTCGACGCAGGCCCCGCTCGGCGAGCAGGCCCGCTGCGGCTTGTCGGATCATGCCTGCGGCGTGTCGAGATCGGCGATGCGATAACCCGCGCTCTGCACGGTGTGCAGCAGTGGCTTGTCGAAGGCGCGGTCGATCGTCTTGCGCAGGTTGTACAGGTGACTGCGCAGCGTATCCGAATCCGGCAACCCATCGCCCCAGATTTCCCGCTCGATGTCGCGGCGGCTGATCACTTTCGGCGACTCGCGCATCAGGATCGCAAGCAGGCGCAGGCCGATCGGAGATAGCTGCAGTTCCTGGCCGCCGCGTGTGACCCGCATGCTCGCGGTGTCGTAGATCAGGTCGCCGACTTTCAGGATTTCCGCGCTGACCTGGCGCCGCTCGCGGCGGATCAATGCACGCACGCGCGCCTCGAGCTCCTGGATCGCGAAGGGTTTCACGAGGTAATCGTCGGCGCCCGCGCTCAAGCCGCTGATCTTGTCGTCGAGCGTGTCGCGCGCGGTCAGCATCAGCACCGGCGTTGCCTTCCTGGTTTCCTCGCGCAATTTGCGGCAGACCTCAAGCCCGTCCATGCGCGGCATCATCAGGTCGAGGATGATCGCGTCGTAGCTGTTCTCGTTGGCGAGGCGGAACCCATCGACGCCATCGCTTGCGTAGTCGACCCCGAAACCCTTGCTTTCAAGGTATTCGCCGACCATCTCGGAAATATTGCGGTTGTCCTCGACCACCAGGATCAGGCCGGCCGGTTCGTCACGGTTACGCATGGAGAGCTCCTTCAGCTTTGTGAAGAGTACACACCCATACGTGTTGAGGCGGCGTGAAAGCCATTCAGAGCTTGACCTTCCCCACCAAGATGTCCTTGAACATCACCCAGTCGCCCATGAACGAATAGATCGGGTACTTGAACGTCGCCGGCCGGTTTTTTTCGAAAAAGAAATGCCCGACCCAGGCAAAGCCATAGCCGCAGAACAACGCACCGAGCGCCCACCAGCCATTGCGCGTCGCGATGGCGGTCGCGATCAATGCCAGCACGCCGCAACTGCCGATGAAATGCAGGCGTCGCGACATGCGGTTGGAATGCTCGCTGAGGTAGAACGAATAGAACTCGCGGAAGCTCGCGTAGCGCTCCACGACTCAGCCTCCGGATACGGAAGTAGATTTGCTGTGGCGCTCGGCCGCCTTGGCCAGACCCCAATAGCGCTCCTGCGCTTCCAGGGACAGCGCCGCGAGCACCGTGCCATCGGCGTGCGCAAGCCTCTCCATGCTGCGGAAGCGGCGTTCGAATTTCGCGTTCGCGCGGCGCAATGCGGTGCCCGCATCGACTTTCGCGTGACGCGCGAGATTGACGCAGACGAACAGCAGGTCGCCGATTTCGTCTTCCAGGCGCGCATGCACGTCCGCATCGTCCGGCGCGACTGTAGCGGCCGCGAATTCGACCCGGACTTCCTCGATTTCCTCATGCAACTTGGCGATCACCGGCGTCGGATCCGGCCAGTCGAAGCCGACCGTCGCGGCGCGTTTTTGCAACTTCAACGCGCGCTGCCATTCGGGTAGCCCGCGCGCGATGCCGGCGAGCGCGCTGTCGTCTTCAACGCCGTCTTTCGATTCGCGCTCGCGGCGCTTGTGCGATTCCCAGTCGCGGGTTTGCGCTTCCGAATTCTCGACAACAGCGTCGCCGGCCGCTAACGACATCCTGTCTCGCGCGGCATTCGCACGTCCGTGTGCATCAAACACATGCGGATGCCTGCGCACCATTTTTTCACTGATCGCAGCGACAACATCGGCGAACGCGAACGTCCCTGCTTCCTCGGCCATGCGCGCATGAAACACAACCTGCAACAACAGGTCGCCGAGTTCGTCGCGCAGGTCGTGCATGTCGTTGCGATCGATCGCATCGGCGACCTCGTAGGCTTCCTCGATCGTGTAAGGCGCAATCGTCGCGAAGGTCTGCTGCGCGTCCCACGGGCAGCCGTGCTGCGGTTCGCGCAGGCGCGCCATGATGTCCAACAATTCATCCATCCCGTGCGTACGCGTGGTGTTTGCCTCAGTCACGAGCCACTCCGTCGTCGAGCCAACTACGCCACGGCAAGCGCACATCGCCCAACGCGATGAAATCAGGATTCAGCAATGATTCCTTGGTGTTGTAACGCAACGCCGCGCCGTCAAGCGTGAGCACGACGCCGCCAGCTGCTTCGAGCACGCATTGCGCCGCGGCGGTGTCCCATTCCGAGGTCGGTCCGAAACGCGGATACACGTCCATGCGGCCTTCGGCGATGCGGCAGAACTTGAGCGACGAGCCCATGCCGATGCGCTCGGTCGCGCCCATCTTCTCGAGTGCGGCGGCGGTACGCGCATCCAGGTGCGAGCGACTCGCGGCGACGCGCAGGGGAGTTGGCGCTGGTTGCGCCGTCATCAATGCAAGATCGTCGGCTCCGTCGCGCACGAATGCGCCGATACCGCGTTCGGCATGCACCATGTAGTCGAGCACCGGCGCGTACACCACGCCGAGAACCGACGCATCGCCATCGATCAACGCGATGTTGACGGTGAACTCGCCGTTCTTCTTGACGAACTCGCGCGTGCCGTCGAGCGGATCGACGAGCCAGTAGCGCGACCAAGCGCGGCGCGTGGCCCAGTCGATCGAAGCCGATTCCTCCGACATGACCGGGATCTCCGGCGTCAAGGCAGCGAGTCCTGCGCAGATGATCCGGTGCGATGCCATGTCCGCGGCGGTCAGCGGCGACGCGTCGGATTTCGATTCGACCTCGAAATCCTGCGCGTAGACTTGCATGATCGCCGCGCCGGCTTCGCGCGCGAGTTCGATGCAGGCGTCGCGCCAGGCACTCATGCCACTGCTCCCTGCATCACGGCCGCGCGTCGCGCGAGCAATTCGCGCACGATGAACATTGCCGCCAGCGAGCGGCCTTCCGAACAATCGTCGCGCAACATCAGTTCATGCAAATCGGCAAGCTTCCATGGCACCACGTCGATCTCCTCGGGTTCGTCGCCTGGCAGGCGCTCTGGATACAGGTCTTCGGCCAATACAAGATGCGCCGCGAATTGCATGTAACTCGGCGCGAGCGTGATCGGTCGCACCACCTGCAAGCGGCGCGCACCGAAACCGGTTTCTTCCTTCAGTTCGCGATTCGCCGCCTGCTCCGGCGTTTCGCCAGCGTCCATGCGCCCCTTCGGCAGGCCGAGTTCGTAGCGATGCATGCCACAGGCATATTCGCGCACCAGCAGCACGGTGTCGGCATCGACCATCGCGGCGATGATCACCGAGCCCGGGCCGCGGCTGAGCACGCGGCGATAACGGCGGCGCTCGCCATTGGCGAACTCCAAGTCGACTTCCTCGACGTGGCGATCGCCTTCCTCGCGCGCACGCACGGCGTGGATTTTCGGCAAATTCTTTTCCGGCAAATCAACCATGTCGACGTTTCCACCACCATGCATCCTGGAGCATCAGCAGGCGACCGCCATCCGGCTGCGCCTGTCCCAATCGCGTCAAACCCTGCGCGAGTTGCGGGTCTCGCGCCGCCACATGCAACTCGATCCGGTAGCCGATCAGGTCCGCTCGCATGTTTCCGGAAACCTGCATCGGGCCGCCGCTGTCGCTGATCCTGCCGACCACGATGCCGGGTTCATCGACACGGAGCTCGACCAGCAAGTCGCCCAGATAATAAGGCAATCGGGTGCGCGGGCCGACCAGAGTCGCCTGTTTCCAGAATGCACGGCCTTGCACCGCGACCGGAATGCCATCGTCGAAACGCGCGCGATCAACATCCACGCGCAACGTGCCGATCGGCAGCAATTGCGCACGCGCGAAGAATTTTCGCAACGCGCCGCCGACAAGATCGGCGTGCAAGGCCGTCACGTCCATCGTGCGCAAGCGGCGCTCGACATGCGCATCCATGCGCTGGTTCTTCGGCATGTCGAAATGCAGGTCGGCGCGGATGGTGCCGCCGAGCGCAGCGAGCGGATCGGCGCTCCAGCGCAGGTGGCCAAGCGCGTGATTGCCCCAGAACGTGCGGAAAGACTCGCCATTCCACGCATCGCCATCGACGTTGTCGAGTTCCAGCGCGCCGAGTCGCCATTGCAGCGCGTACACCGCCAGCCGCGCCGGCATCTGCAAATACGCAACGGCGATCAGTGCCGCAAGCAGGATCAGCAACAGCCACGGACGCATTAAGTCACGCCTGTGCGCGCAGTCGTCGCGCACAGCGGCCACAGGCGTTCCAGACGCCTTGCGGCGCCCACGTCCTTGTGGGGCGCATGGACATGGGATGGAAGTGACAGGATGATGGCGTGCATCGACGGATCGGATCGTTCGCAATCATGGTAGCAGAGCCCTCCAGCCAGACCAGCGCCAATCAGGGCCGACCGAATCCGGACGGAGCCAGTCAAACCTGCTCGAATGAAGATCGATCCAATCAAGCCTGCTCCAATGCGGATCGATCCAATCAAGCCTGCTCCAATGAGGATTGGATCGCGCGCGATCTCGCGGTGCTGTGGCATCCATGCACGCAGATGCACGACCACGAAAGCGCATCTGCCGCCGAGCCGCCCATTCCATTGCTGCCGGTGCGCTCTGCGACAGGCGCCTGGATCACCGACATGGACGGGAATCGCTATCTCGATGCGGTATCGAGCTGGTGGACGTGTCTGTTCGGACATCGCGATCCGCGCCTTGTCGCTGCGCTGAAGGAGCAGCTCGACACGCTCGATCACGTACTGCTCGCCGGCTTCGGCCACGCACCCGCGATCGAGCTTGCCGAGGCGCTGCTCAAGGTCGCGCCGCGTAGGCTCGCGAAAGTGTTTTACGCCGACAATGGCTCGGCAGCGGTCGAAGTGGCGCTGAAGATGAGCTTCCATTTCCACCGCAACAACGACGATACGCGGCGCACGAAATTCATCGCGTTGAGCGGGGGCTATCACGGCGAAACCCTCGGCGCGCTCGCGGTGACCGATGTTGCGCTTTATCGCAAGACCTATGCGCCGTTGCTGCTGGAACCGATCTTCGCGCCATCGCCTGATGCGTACCTGGCCGAACCTGGCGAAGACGCCGAGGCCTGCGCGATGCGCGCGGCCGATGCGTTGCGCGCGTTGCTGGAAACGCATGGCGAAACTGTCTGCGCGATGATCATCGAACCCCTCGTGCAATGCGCGGGCGGAATGCGCATGCATCATCCTCGCTATCTCGCCGAGGCACGGCGCTTGTGCGATGCGCATGGCGTCTTGCTGATCGCCGATGAGATCGCAGTCGGTTTCGGTCGCACGGGTACATTGTTCGCATGCGAACAGGCGAGCATGGCACCGGATTTCCTGCTGCTGTCGAAAGGACTGACCGGCGGCATGCTGCCGCTATCGGCAGTGCTGACGACACAGCGCATCTACGATGCGTTCTATGCCGAACATGCCGCGCAGAAAGCGTTCCTGCATTCGCACAGCTATACCGGCAATCCGCTCGCGTGCAGCACTGCGCTCGCCGTGCTGCGCGTCTTCGCCAGCGAGCCGGTGATCGAACGCAATCGGGCAACCGCAGCGCGGATGGCGGCGCTCGCCGCGCCATTCGTCGCGCATCCGCACGTCGCGCAAGTACGCCAGACCGGAATGGTGCTGGCGATCGAACTGGCGGCCGACGCGCAATCGCGCACGCCATTCGCCGCATCCGAACGTCGTGGCCTGCGCGCGTACCGGACAGCGCTGTCGCGCGGTGTGCTGCTGCGCCCGCTCGGCGACGTGCTGTACTGGATGCCGCCATATTGCGTTGGCGAAGAAGACCTGTCGTTGCTCGCCGATGCCACGCGAATGGCGATCGAAGCGGCGTGCAAGTAATGGGCTGTAACGGACGCTTCGCGCCGCATGGCAGACTCATGCGCATGACCGGGCCGTCACGATGAGAATCCCGCGCGTGCACGTGGCGCAACCGCTGCGTGTCGGCGAATCGGCCGAGTTGCCTGCCATGGCCTGCGAACACGTGATCCGCGTGCTGCGCATGCCGGAAGGCGCAGCGCTGTTGTTGTGCAACGGCGACGGCATGGATTACCGCGCAACGCTCGTCGAGATCGGCAAGCGCAGTGCGCGCGTGCGGATCCTCGACGCATTGCCGAACCACGCTGAATCGCCGTTGCGCATCGTGCTCGCGCAAGCGCTGGCGCGCGGCGAGAAGATGGATTGGGTGATCCAGAAGGCCACCGAACTCGGTGTCGCTGCGATCCAGCCGATCGTCACCGAACGCACCGAAGTCAAACTCGATGCCGAACGCGCCGGTCGGCGGCTTGCGCACTGGCAGGGCGTCGTGGTCGCTGCTTGCGAACAAAGCGGGCGCGCGCGCGTGCCGATGGTTTTCGAGCCGCTTGCATTGGCGGCATATGTTGCAGGCGTGCAGTCCAATGAAACCCGGTTTGCGCTGGATCCGGATGGCATGTCGCTGGCGGATGCAATGAACGGCAATGCCATGCAGGCAGCAACGCCGATCCACCTGGTCATCGGTCCCGAAGGCGGACTCTCCGAGCGCGATCACGCACAATTGCGCGCGGCTGGATTCGTAGGTTTGCGGCTCGGGCCACGCATCCTGCGCACCGAAACCGCAGGACTCGCCGCGCTCGCGGCGATGCAGGTACTGGCCGGCGATTTCCGCTAGGGATCCCTCTGAGCAAGCTCAGAGGTTCGCGCAGTGCGGGGAAGCACTGACGGAGTACGGCAGCAGTCGTTGATCTGCGGCATGCGAGTCCGGCTGCGCAGACTTGCATCGTCCGAACAAGTCCAGGACAGACTTGTTCAGGCCATCCTACATAGCGGCGACGTTAGCACGTTGCAGCACTTCGACGATTTGCGCTTCCACCTTCGGCAAATCCGGCACGACGACATAGTCTTCGCTGAACATGGCTTCTGCATAGACACCATCGGGCAGCTCGGCATCGCTGTCGGATTCGATCAATGCGCTGTCTGCAATCGTGACCAGGCGCGGGAATCCCTGGGTCAACACCGCGAAATACGGCATCTTCGGATGCCCGCCTACCGCCTTGAGCAC
Source organism: Lysobacterales bacterium (assembly GCA_038226665.1). Lineage (GTDB taxonomy): Bacteria > Pseudomonadota > Gammaproteobacteria > Xanthomonadales > Xanthomonadaceae > SZAS-103. Next base: position 71,809 of record JBBRQI010000007.1, read on the forward strand.
GGCAACCTTGGCGCCGAGCGCTGCTGGCTCCTGCGACCAGCCGACCAGTCGCGAATACGACACGATCGGCAGCGCCCAACCGCGCCAGCGCACGCGCCCGAGCAGCCAGGACGGCGCATCGGCAACTGGTTCGGGATTGGAATAGGTGATGACCTCGGCAACCGATGCGTTCGGCATCAGCAGTTTTCCCCCGTTGACCGAAATCAATACGCCTCGGATGTCGTGGGCTGCAGTGGCGTTCATCGGCTGGTGTCCATCAGTTCGGAATTTGCATCAGTTTACTTGGCAGCAGCCCATCGTTCAGCGGCAAGCTTGGCGAGTTCAGCGGGCGAGCCCACCGTGACACCTTGCTGCTTCTCGAGGGCGCTGGCTGCGGTCGCGTCAAAACAGGTTGCCGGCGTCTGCGCCAGAACCTGGCCTTTGCTTGATAGATGCGCACGCGCCGGCTCGATGATCGCCGCCTCGGCGCCGCTGAGCACCACGATGGTCGTGGCGGAATCGTTCATCGCAGCCGCAAGGCTGTGGGTCGGGCTTGGACTACCCGACTCGAACCACCAGCCGGCATCGCTGAGGATGGCCATGCCGGCACCCATCACGCCAACCGCGCCGTTCTTGGCGACTTCGCCGGCCTTGGCCAGGTAAACCGGCAATTTGGTGGCCTTGCTGAGCTGTTGCGCAAGTCGGTCGTGCTTGCCTGCGTCGAGGTGCTGCCACAGCAGCACAGGCACCGGCAGCGACGCCGGCAACGCACTCAGGAACTGGCGCACCGCGTCGGGACCACCAAGACCGGCGATGATCGCGATCAAGCCGCCATGGTCCGAGTCTGTGGCCGCGACGGGCTGGGCGTCCTCGATCGGTTCCAGCTCGAAATGACTGAGATCAAAGGCGACAACAGGCGCGGCCTCCTTGCGCTCCACCTTTGTAGCGGACAGATCCGCATCCATATCCAGCAGCGACAGACCATCCAGCGAACTGGCCACAGGCGATGCGTTACCGGCTGCAGGCGTAGCGACATCGCTGCCTGGGCTGGCGCTACCGGAATCCGCACGCAGCAGATCATCAAGCGACTGTGCGACCGGATGCGCGCGTGCGCCCGTGTCGAGTTGCTTGCGCTCGGATTCGAAGCTTGCATTGAGCGCGGCGAAATTCGCATCCGCGTCACTGATCAGCAAGTCGGAAACTCCAGCAACTGCCGCGCCATCAGGTTCGTCGGTTTCGACGGCAGGTGCGCGGATGGGCAGGCGCTCTGCATCCGGGCTGACCGGCGGCAGGACATCATTGCGACCGGATACCTTGGCGGCCAGATGGCGTGCCCAGCGCGCCAGATCCCAACCACTGAGGCGGCTGGTCACATCCGCATCGTCGAAGACCACGGTGGCATCGGGATCGTCGAACAAGGGTTGCCAACGTTCGAGGCGCGCGGCATCGGTGTTCTCGTCCATGCTGACCAGCCAGACGTCCGGTTGTTGTTCGCGCATCTTCGCCGGATCGAGTTGATCGAAATCGCCGACCGCAAGCGTGTGCGCGCCGAGTTCGTCGAGCGCATGCTGCAGCTGTTGCTGGGCTTCGCCGGGGCGGCCCAGGACCACGACACGGGGAGCGGTGTCAGCCATCGTTGTGCACCGGTGCGAGCAGTTCAAACACGTTACGCATCAATTCGACTTCCTGATAGGGCTTGCCCAGATAGCGGTTGACGCCGATCTCGAACGCGCGCTGGCGATGCTTCTCGCCGGTACGCGAGGTGATCATCACGATCGGCACGTCGCGCAGGCGTGGGTCGTTGCGCATGTGTGTTGCGAGCTCGTAGCCGTCCATGCGCGGCATTTCGATATCGAGCAGCATGAGATCGGGCACGAGATCGACCATCTTCTCGATCGCATCCACACCGTCCTTCGCGGCGAGCACTTCCATGTTGTTGCGCTCGAGCACGCGGCCGGTGACCTTGCGCATCGTGATCGAGTCGTCGACCACCATGACCAGGGGGATGCGCCGCACTTCCTGTTGCACCTCGACGATCCGGTCTTCGGGCTCCACATGGACTGCCGCGCGACGCACCAGCGGCACGACGTCGAGGATCACCATCACCCCGCCATCGCCCATGATGGTCGCGCCGAAAATGCCCGGGATCGAACTGACTTGCGGGCCGACCGGCTTGACCACGATCTCGCGGCTGCCCAGCACTTCGTCCACGCAAATCGCCGCGCGTACGTCGCCGGAGCGCGACAGCAGCAAGGGCATCTGCAGGCTGCCCTGCGCCTTCGCCGGAGCGCCACCGAGCAGGCGGCCGAGGTCGTGGATGGCGTATTCTTCGCCAGCGTAGACGTACACCGGCGTTTCTGAAGCGAGTTGTTTCTCGAGGTCAGCGCGCGCGATGCGGCCCACGCCTTGCACGGAGGAAATCGGTACCGCAAAGCTGGTTTCGCCGATCTTGACCAGCGCGGCCTGCGTCACCGCAAGCGTGAACGGCAGGCGGATCGTGAACTGACTGCCCTTGCCCGCGGTGGAGCTCAGTTGCAGCGAGCCGCCGAGCTGGCGAATCTCGTTGTGAACCACGTCCATGCCGACGCCACGACCGGCAAGGCGGCTGACCGTATCGGCGGTAGAGAATCCGCTTTCGAGGATGAATGCGTACAGCGCACTGTCGCTGACTTCGGCATCGGCCTTGAGCAGGCCGCGATCGATGGCCTTGCGGCGGATCGCATCGCGATCCAGTCCACGGCCATCGTCGGAAACCAGCATCACCACTTCCGACCCTTCGCGGTGCATGCTGACCGTGACCGTGCCTTCCTCGGGCTTGCCGGCATCGCGACGCGCCTGCGGCGTTTCGAGGCCGTGCACGACCGCGTTGCGCAGCATGTGTTCGAGCGGCGCGGTCATGCGGTCGAGCACGTTGCGATCCATCTCGCCCTGCGCGCCTTCGACTTTCAGCTGGATCTGCTTGCCGGTTTCCGATGCGGTCTGGCGGACGACGCGACGCAGGCGCGGAACCAGCGCGTCGAAGGGAACCATGCGCGTGCGCATCAGGCCGTCCTGCAACTCCGAACTCACGCGCGACTGTTGCAGCAGCAAGGTTTCGTACTGGCGGGTGACGTCGTCCAGCGACACGTGCAGGCTGGTCATGTCGGCCGCGGACTCGGCCAGCGCACGCGTCAGTTGCTGCTGGGTCGAGAAGCGGTCGAGTTCGAGCGGATCGAACGATTCTTCGCCTTCGCCGGCACGCTGGTAACGCGCGCTGATCTGCGCCTCGGTTTCGATTTCAAGCTTGCGCAGCTGGGTGCGCAGGCGCGTCGTGGTCTGGTCGAGTTCGTCGAGATGGGTGCGGAACGTGCCAAGTTGCTGTTCAAGGCGAGCGCGGTAGATCGCGACCTCGCCGGCGTAGTTCACCAAGCGGTCGAGCAGGTCGGCACGGATGCGCACCTGTTCCTGCGGTGCACGCACGCCGATGTCGTCATCTTCGTCGAACGCGGCTTCCACCGGCACCGACAACGGCTTGAGGACGTGCTTGGCGCGTTCGGGCTGCGCTTCGGCCGGCTGGATGTCTTGAGCGGCTGCGGAAGGCTCTGCGGCCTCGGCCGGTACTGTTGCCGCTGGTGTTTCGGCCGATTCGGCGGCTTCGCTCGGTACTGGAGTTTCCACTGGCGCCGGTGCTGGCGTGCGAACAAGCTCTCCACGAGCGAGCGCGGTGAACTCGACAATCAACTGCTCGGGCAGTGCAACCGCCTGGCGTTGCTGGACGCGCGCGAGCATGCCGTGCAGGCGATCGAAGCCATGCTCGAGCATGCCGAGGGCATGCGCGCCGAGTTCCAGGCGCAATTCAGCCGCGCCTTCCAGCAACGACTCCATCGCATGGGCCAATTCGCCCATCGACATCATGCCCGACATCCGCGCGCCGCCCTTGAGCGTGTGCAGGTCGCGTTGCAGTCCGACCACCGGTTCGCGTTCGGACGGCGCCTCGCGCAGGCGCGTGAGCAGGCCGTCGCAATGGTCGAGGATGTCAGTGGTTTCCTCGATGAAGATATCGAGCAGTTCCGGGTCGATGTCGGTCAGGTCGAGTGGTTCGTCCGGATCAGCTTCGACCGTGCTCGGCAGATAGGCGGAACTCGACTTCGCGGGCTGAGCTGCGGCCGATTCCTCGCGCGCGGCTTCTTCCTCCGCAGAGGGTTCGACCACGGCTTCCTGCGCGGCGTGGGCGACTTCGGCTCCGAGTGCTTCGGTAGCGGCGCGCTCGCTGGCAGCATGTTCCGCTTCCGCCTGCTCGACGGCCACGCGCTCTGCTGCGGCGCGTTCCGCATCGGCAAGTTCCGCTTCGGCGCTTTCGACTGCGGCCTTCGCAGCCGCGACAGCTTGCGCCGCAGCTTTCTTCGCTGCCTTTCCTGCACGGCGCTTGTCGGCAGAGACACGGGCGGCCTCGACCTGCTCGAATGCTGCGCGCGCGCTTTCCACTTTGTTCCGGGCGATCAGTACGCTTTCGTCCTGACCCGCTACGGCAGACTGGATCAGCTCTTTCTCGACAGCAATGCGATCCGCTTCGGCCTGCTCAGCCGCAATACGCTCGGCTTCCGCGTGCTCCGCAGCAACGCGCTCGGCTTCGGCATGTTCGGCCGCGACCCGTTCTGCTTCTGCATGCTCGGCTGCAACGCGCTCGACTTCCGCATGTTCCGCAGCGGCGCGTTCGGCTTCAGCGTGCTCGGCGGCGACGCGTTCGGCCTCTGCGTGCTCGGCGGCGACGCGTTCGGCCTCTGCATATTCCGCAGCGGCGCGATCGGCTTCAGCGTGCTCGGCGGCGACGCGTTCCGCCTCTGCATATTCTGCAGCGGCGCGCTCGGCTTCAGCGTGCTCGGCGGCGACGCGTTCGGCCTCCGCATATTCTGCAGCGGCGCGTTCGGCTTCCTGTTCGGCAGCGGCGCGCTCTGTTTCAGCGTACTCGGCCGCGATACGTTCTGCTTCTGCATGTCCGGCTGCGGCGCGCTCGGCTTCCTGTTCGGCTGCGGCGTACTCTGGTTCGACAGATTCGGCCGCAAGGGGTTCGGCCTGTTCCACAGCAACCGGCACCGCATCTGTTGGTTCGGCCGCTGCACGTTCGGCCTCGGCATGCTGTTCGACGGCAAGCCTGTCGGCTTCGGCGTATTCGGCTTCCAGCTTTTCGTATTCGACGCGTTCGGCTTCGGCCTTTTCTGCTGCGAGACGTTCTGCTTCGGCCTGGTCGGCTGCGTCACGCTCCGCTTCGGCCTGTTCGGCTGCAATGCGTTCGGCCTCGGCATGTTCTGCCGCAGCACGTTCGGCTTCGGCCCGTTCGGCCGCAACGCGTTCAGCTTCCACATGCTCTGCTTCTGCGTACTCTGCTTCGGCCTGTTCGGATGCGATACGCTCCGTTTCGGCCTGTTCGGCCGCAACGCGTTCGGCCTCGACATGCTCTGCCGCAGCACGTTCCGCGTCGGCCTGTTCTGCGGCGATGCGTTCGGCTTCGAGCGCGGCGTTTGTATCGACCGGCGCCGCGGAGAAATCCTCCTCTTCGTACTCTTCCAGATGCACAGGCAAGGTTGGCGTGGTCGGTTCGGGCAGCGCATCGCGCAATGCGACGGCGCGTCCGGCCAGTTCTGCCTGCGGAGCGATGAGCGGCTGCGGCTGCAGAAGGACATTGAGCACGCCATCGATCGCATGCGCGACATCGCGTAACAAGACAACACCATCATCGGAAGGCAGTTCGCGTTCCGCGAGCAAGCGACGGATATAACCCTCGGTGGGCGACAACACGTCTGTGATCAACGGCACTTCGGTCATTGCGAATGCGCCGCTGATCGTATGCACCGCGCGCAGCAGTGCGTCCGTGGCCGGTTGCGCGGACGCTGCGCTCGTGGCGTTCCATTGCTGGATCGTCTGCAAATGGGTACCGACTTCGGCGCGCAGGATTTCGAGCAACACCGGATCGACGCTGGCATACGCACCATCGGGAACTGCTGGCGCTTCCTCGAGTGTCGGTGTTTCGGCTGCTTGAACCGCCTCGTAGACTGACGTCTCTGATTCGACTGGCGTCTCTGCTTCGACCGGCGTGGCCTCGACGGGCGCGGCTGCGATCGGTTCGGCAACGACCGGTTCGACGACAGCAGGAGCTGGCACAGCGGGAACGTAGAACACTTCCTCTCCAGCAGCCACGCGATCGGCATGCACCTTGAGGCCTTCAATGTCTGCAGTGACCGTTCCATTGCCCATGAGCGCAGCACGGAATTGCGGCAATGTCTCGGCTGCCTGGCCGACCAGCGCCACCACGGCCGGACTCGCCGGACGGCTGCCATCCAGCACCCGATTGAGCAAGCTTTCGATGTGCCAGCTGAATTCGCCCAGTTCAAGCGCACCGACCAACCGGCCGCTGCCCTTGAGCGTGTGGAACACACGGCGTAATGGCCGCAGCACATCGGTTTCGGCAGGCGCGGCCGACCATTGTGCGAACAATTCGTTGAGGTTGCCGCCCTCTTCGTCGAGTTCCTCGATGAACACCTCGCGGATGTCGTCATCGATCTCGGTGCTGTCGGCAAAGCCGTAATTGATGCCAGAGGCCGCAACGGGCGCTGGCGCAGGCACGACGGCGCTTCCTGCCTCGATCACGACGGGCGCAGGTTCATCCGTCACTTCAGCTGCAGCCACACCCTCGGCCGTTTCCACGGAAGCGGCATCGGCAACAGCGGGCGTTTCATGCACTTCCGCTGGTGGTGCGGCTTGCTCAACGGATGGCGCAGGCACCGCAACGCTAGCCGTTTTCGGGCGCGCGGCATCGGCGATCGCTTGTTCGGCGGATGCAGGCACCGGCCAGTAGCCGAGCGCGACAAGGCCGTGTTCGGCCAGTTCGAGAATGCGATCGCGCTGTGGTCGATGGTCGCGCAATGCTTCAAGGTAATACTCGAGGCTCGCGAGCGCGTCAGCAAGCCGATCCATCTGCGCGGCGTCGGGAACGCGCTGCAGTTGCACCAGCTCCATCTGGGTGAATACGCTCAATGCATGCAACTGGCGCGCGGCGCGTTCCTGTTCGAGCAGGTGCATCGCCCCCGACACTTCGTCGAGCAGGCGCGGCACGTCATTAAGCTGCGCGTGGTCCCAGCCCGCTTCGATGAAGGCGACGAAGCACTGCCGCGCCTGCACGAAATTCGCAACGGATTCCTTGATGAGCGCGTCGAGCGCCTCCTGCGATTCGCGCAGCGGCATCGCTGCGGCGTCCTGGCCTTGTCCGTCGGCCGGTTGGCCTAGGCGCGCAACCTGATCGTCCAGCGACGCCTCGACGTACAGCAGCGATCCGGCGATATCCATCAGCGCGCTTTCGTCGGCAATACGCTCGCCGCTCGACAATGCCTGGATCGCTGCGCGCTGATCCTGCACGACCTTGCGCGGCACGCCCAATCCGAGCATGCCCAGCGTATCGGCGATCGCGCCGAGCGCTTCGGCCTGCGGGGCTAGGTCGGCGACCGGCGCACCGCTCGTGCGCAGGTGCATGTCGAGCGCTTCCTTGACCCGCAACAAGTCTTCCTTGATGCCCGCCGAAACGGTGTCGAGCAATTCACGGTTGTGGCCAGTCAGGCTGCCGCGCGCGTGCGCAAGCTCGGCTTCGTCGAGTTGGTCGCGATCGAGCCCGAACGCATCGCGGATCGCAACGATGCGCGCGTCGTCGGTCGCTGCGCTCGCGACGTAATACAGGAGTTGGCGGGTGAGTTCGGTCGGCGGCGCGGCAGCGAACGCGGTTTCGCCTTCGTCGGCAAGCCTCTTGATCTCGCGCTCGAGCTTGGCCAGCGCCTGCTTGAGCGGCTTGCTGGCGACGAATGCGCCGGACTGCAGCGCATCAAGGATGCCGGCCGCGATCCAGAACAGCTTGCGCGCCGGGTCGACGCTGGCGAGTGCAACCAGTTTCGAGCAAGCATCGCGCAAAGCGGCGATGTTGTCGGGGCGTTCCTCGTCGCGAAGCCAAGGCAGCAACCCGGCCTGGAAGGCCTCGCGCAATGGCTCTACTTCGTTGTGCAGTTGTGCGGCAGTCAATGCTGCCGATGCAATACCGACGGATGCCGGGAGCGGGCGGCCAAGGTCGACCGAAAACAGCACGCTTTCGGGGACGACTTTCTCGCCACGCGCGCCACGCAGGTCATTGAGCAGCGGCAGCAACACCATCGGGATGTCTTTGTGGCCGCTCTGCAGGCGCTCGAGATAGTCGGGCAACTGCATGATGCTGCGCATCAGCGCGCCATAGGCCTCGTCGCGGTTGGAGACGCCGTCGCCAAGCAGCGCATTGGCGAGTTGCTCCATTTCCTCGGCCACCATCGCCGCGCCGTATAACTCCACCATGCGCAACGTGCCCTGCACCTGGTGCAACTGGGCAGCGCACACCTGCATTTGGCCGCGTCCTACACCGTTCTCGACATGGTCTTCCAACGCCTGCCGCGCAAGGCGGAGCGTCTCGTCGAGTTCGGGTTTTACCCAACTCAGGGTGGTGAAATTGGAGTCTTGTTGCAGCCTCATCCCGAAATCCCGTCAGCGCGCGAGCCCATCACAAGGACAGACCCACGCTGTACTGTCACGTGGTTGCGTCTCAGCCCGGCAGCTTGAAGTCGGCGACCGACCGCCGCAAATTCGCAGCCAGTTGAGCAAGATTACCGATCGACTCGGCCGTCTGGCTGGCACCGTGCGAAGTCTGCGAGGTGATCTCCTGAATCGAGTTCATGGTCGCGGTGATATCGGTTGCCGCCGTGGACTGCTGCTTGGCGGCGGTCGAGATGTTCGAGATCAGATTCGCGAGGTCGGTCGAGACGGTTTCGATCTCGCCCAATGCCAGACCCGCGTCCTCGGCCAGTCGCGCACCCGACACCACTTCGGCGGTGGTCTGTTCCATCGAGTTCACCGCTTCGTTGGTATCGGACTGAATCGTCTGCACCAGGGTCTCGATACGCTTCGTCGCGTTGGATGCGCGTTCGGCGAGTCGCTGCACTTCGTCGGCCACGACCGCGAAGCCGCGGCCCGCCTCACCGGCTGACGCGGCCTGGATCGCGGCGTTCAGTGCCAGGATGTTGGTCTGCTCGGAGATGTCGTTGATCAGTTCAACGATCGAGCCGATTTCCTGCGAGGACTCGCCGAGGCGCTTAATGCGCTTCGAGGTTTCCTGGATCTGGTCGCGGATGCTATCCATGCCCTGGATGGTCTGGCGCACCACGTCGGCGCCCTTCGCGGCGATCTGCACGGAGCGCTGGGCCACGTCGGCCGAGGTGGCGGAGTTTTTCGACACTTCGTCGATCGACGCGGCCATTTCCGTGATCTTGTCGGAGGCGGTGTTGATCTGCTGCGCTTGGTGTTCGGCGGCTTCGGCGAGGTGCATCGCGGTCGCTTGGGTTTCCTGCGATGCCGCTGCGACCTGCACGGCGGTTTCGTTGATCGTGGTCACTAGGCTGCGCAACTCTTCGACCGCGAGGTTGATGGAGTCCGCGATGGCACCGGTGATGTCCTCGGTGACGGTCGCGCGGACGGTCAGGTCACCTTCGGCGAGCGAGCCGGTTTCGTTCAGCAGGCGCATGATCGCCTCCTGATTGCGCTGGCTGTCTTCCTGCGTCTTGCGGAAGCGCGTCCGCTGGTCGTTGTACAGCTTGAACGCAAGACCGATCAGGCCGATCAGGGCGAGAAAGCCGAAAATGAACGCGACGTAGGTGCTCGGGAAGATGCGCCGCAACGACAGCGAGTTGAACGACGAGTAGAGGTCTTGCGCGTTGTTCAAGAGTTGGGTAGTGCCATCGGAGAGTTGTTTCTCCGCGTCCTGCACTGCGGCATATTGCTTGGAGGACTTGAGGATCACGCCAAGCGATTGCTGTGCGTCGTTGTTGAGCTTGCTGACCTGGTTCAGTGCCGCGACCGCGCCAGTGCCATTGAGCTTGTTGATGCCCATGCTCGCGTCGCCGTCCTGGAAGCCTTTCAGCACTTGGTTGAAGCGCGTCGAGTCGCGGGTCAGCGCGTCGCCTGCCGCGCCCGCGCCCGCGCCGCCCGAGCGCAACACGGTCACATCGCGCGCGAGCGTGTCGGCGATGTTGATCTGGCGCATCGCGAGCAACAATTGCTGTGCCGGAGCGCCGCCATCGGACATCGCGGCAGCGACTTCGTTCATGCGCGCCTTGAGAGGCTCGACCTTGGCATTGAATTGATCGGCGTTTTGCGCGATCGACTGCACCTGGTCCTGGTTGCGGATGATGAGGTCGGCATTGGAATCGATCGGATCCCATGTCGCGGCGACCTTTTCCAGCGGGCCGCTGACGCCCATGTTTCCGCGAAACCCGGTGTAGGTTCCCTTGCCTTCCTGCAACCCCTTGACGTCCGCCTCGATCGCAGACTTGGTGTCCTTGAACTTGGCGAAGGCGTCCTGGTCGCCGCTGACGGCGTCCTTGGCCTGCACGGCAAGCTGCTGCGACTTCACCTGGATATCGGCGACCAAGCCGCGTCCCCAGGTTTCCCGGTCGGCGTAGTATGTCGACGCCAGGTAGTTCAGACCGAAGATGCCCAGCGAGATGCCGGCCAGCGCGATCCAGAAATTCGTGCCCCGGTTGCTGGCGCGTCCGACAAGTCCACCGCTTACATTGCTCATGACTCGACCTCGATCACTTGTTTGGAACGAACGCCGCTCACGCCGCGGCCTGCCTGAATTCCGGGGTGCGGGTCAGCATCGACATGCTGAACACGCCCCAGTCGTTGTCGTCTACCCGGTACATCTGCTTGATGAAATGCCCGTAGCGGCTTTCCGTATCCGCGACGGTGGTTTTCTGCGAATCGTTGAAACTACGCTGGCCGAACAACTGGTCGATCAGCACTGCGACGTTGCCACCACCTTGGCGCACCACGAGGACGCGCTGGCCCTCGTGCATCACGGTGCGTTCGCCTTCGAGGAACTGCTTGAGATCGACCACTGGCAGCAAGGTGCCACGCACGTTGGCCACGCCAAGCATCCACGTCTGCGTGCCTGGCACATGGGTAATCTGCGGCATGCGCATGATTTCAACGACTTCGTCGAAAGCGCTCACCAGGCGGCGACCGCCGAGCCCGAAGCCAACTCCGCGCCAATGTCCAGGGACATCGGTTTCTTCCGGCAAGCCCGGCACGTGCGCCAGGCTCAGGCTCTGGTATTCGGTCAGTTTCGCGAACGCCGCGATGCGCGGCTCGCGCGGAGGCTTTGGTGCGGGCGCCGTAACGGGTTCGACCAGGGCCTCGGCAGAGATCGCTTCAGGTTCCGGCGGGGTTTCAGCACGCGCATGTTTCTGCAACTTGTTGAGCTTGAGCTTGCGATCGGGTTTCCTGCGCTTGTCGGTAGAACCGAAATCCGCAGTGGGCTGGATATCCGAAGCTGAAGACGCATCAGTCGCGGGCTGGTCGGACGGCGCGGCTGCCATCGCGTCCCACGCGTGCGCACCGGCGTGGGCAATGTCGTCGCTCGTCATGACTTGCGGATCGTGGATCTGGATCGATTCGATCGGCGTGGCCGAAGGCATCACCACCGGTTCGTCCAGCAGTGTTTCGGCGAGCGCGGCCGAGACATCCCCGAATTCGGATTCCTGCTGCCACGGCTCTGGCCGGGGCTCATCTTGCCGGGGCTCATCTTGCTGCGGCTCATCTTGCTGCGGCTCATCTTGCTGCGGCTCATCTTGCTGCGGCTCATGTTGCTGCGGCTCATCTCGCTGCGGCTCATCTTGCTGCGGCTCATCTCGCTGCGGCTCATGCGACGCATGCACTGTTTTTATATCGCCAGCATCCGTGGCAAATCCGTCTGTCGCTTCCATGTAAGCTGGCACCTGCGAAGCCAACGCCTCCGTTGTATCGCCTTCCAGGGGAAACTGCTCGCCAGCACGATCCTGGACGTCCTGCGCGACCGGTTCGCCCGGCTTGATGAGCTTGACCGGACCGGCCTTCTTGTTCTTGTTGCGACGTTTGGACATAGAGGTCAGCTGATCCCAAGCAGACTGTTGATGCGGCCAATCAGATCGGCCTCGCTGGGTGGCTTGACCATGTAGTCCTTCGCCCCCTGTCGCATTCCCCACACCCGATCCGTTTCCATCGCTTTGGTGCTGACGATGATCACCGGGATCGCACTGGTCTTCGGGTCGCGGCTGAGCGCGCGTGTCGCCTGGAAACCATTCATGCCTGGCAGGATCACGTCCATCAGCACAAGTTCCGGCAGTTCGCGTCGCACCAGTTCGACCCCTTCTTCGGCACTTCCCGCACTGATGACTTGATGACCGTGGCGACGCAGCATCTCGGTGAATACCGCCTTGTCGGTCAACGAGTCCTCAATGATTGCAATGCGGGCCATGCTAAATCCCCTGAACAACTCGATCTGTGATGGCGTGCGCCGATTGCCAGTGCGGGCCAGTCCTTCATTACGTATGCGAACAACTTCCTGCAGGCAGTTTTCAGTCCGGGAGTGCGGATAGGTCGAGAGAGGTCAGCCCTTTGGTACGTGGGTGCGAATCGCTGAAAGCAGCTCTTCGCGGGTGAATGGCTTGGTGAGGTACTGCTCGGAGCCGACGATGCGGCCGCGCGCCTTGTCGAACAGGCCGTCCTTGGAAGACAGCATGATCACCGGCGTGGTTCGGAACATCTGGTGGTTCTTGATCAATGCGCAGGTCTGATAGCCATCCAGCCGCGGCATCATGATGTCGACGAAGATGATCTGCGGCTGGTGGTCAGCGATCTTGGCGAGCGCCTCGTAGCCATCGGTCGCGGTGACCACGTCATAGCCTTCCCTCTTGAGCAGGCTTTCCGCAGTGCGTCGGATGGTCTTCGAGTCATCGATGACCATCACCTTGAGCCCGGTTGCCGGGCCGGCCTTCTTTACATCATCCATCGACGATCCCCTGTCGCTGCCGGGTTCATGCGTCTCACCATTCCATAGTTGCAGCGCGAGCCCCTTATATCTCAGCAGGCCGCGATACTGTCAAGCGCTATCAATGCATTGCATGGCATTCCGCACGTTTTTCCGAACCTGCCTGCTACCATCGCGCCTCTCAGGAGGATACACCGATGCCGCCCCGCCGGACGCTGGATGTCGCCGTGGTGATGGACCCGATCGCGGCCATCCGTATCGCCAAAGACTCAACTTTCGCCATGCTGCTCGAAGCGCAGCAACGCGGCCATCGCCTGCATTACGTGCGTCCGGGCGGGCTCGGACTACGCAATGGCAGGACCATCGCGGCATGCGCACCGTTGAAGGTCAACGACGACCAGGCCGATTGGTTCGCCCTCGGCGCGTTCGCGGAATGCGCGCTTGGCGCAATGGACGTGGTGCTGATGCGCACCGACCCGCCGGTCGACGAAAACTACCTGCACGACACCCAGATCCTCTCGCTCGCGCAGCGCGAGGGCGCGTTGATCGTCAACGACCCGCAGGGTTTGCGCGACCTCAACGAGAAACTCGGCGCCTTCCTGTTTCCCGAATGCTGCCCGCCGACCTTGGTTTCACGCGACATGCCCGCGCTGCGCGCGTTCGTCGCCGAACACCGCGATTGCGTGCTCAAGCCGCTCGACGGCATGGGCGGGCGCTCGATCTTTCGCGTCCGCGCAGGCGAGGACAACATCAACGTGATCCTCGAAACGCTGACTGCCAACGGCCACGCATCGGCGCTTGCGCAACGATACCTGCCGGAAATCGTCGATGGCGACAAGCGCATCCTGCTGGTCGATGGCGAGCCGGTACCGTATTGCCTCGCGCGGATTCCGCAGGGCGGCGAATTCCGCGGCAACCTCGCCGTCGGCGGTCGCGGAGAAGGACGCCCGCTCAGCGACCGCGACCGCTGGATCGCAACGCAGGTCGGCCCCGAACTCAAGCGCCGCGGCATGATCTTCGTCGGCCTGGATGTGATCGGCGACTGGCTGACCGAAGTCAACGTCACCAGTCCGACCTGCATCCGCGAACTCGACAAGCAGTTCGGCCTGAACATCGCCGGCTTGCTGTTCGACAGCATCGAAGCACGTTGCCTGGAAGCGCGCCACGCGTGAGCGCGACGGCAGTCCATTTGCCTCCCCAGCGTCGCATCGGCCCGGCTGACCGCCTGATCGCAACGCTCGCATTGTCGCTGCTCGTGCACGGCATCATCGTGCTCGGCGTCGGATTCAGTCGCGAGGACGCCGCACCCGTGGTGCCGACGCTCGATGTGATCCTGACCCAGACCCGCACCGCGCAAGCGCCGAAGCAAGCCGACTTCCTCGCCCAGGCCAACCAGCAAGGCGGCGGCGACAAGGACTTCGCGCAGCGCCCCGGCGAACCGCAACTCGCGAACGTGCCCAAGCCAGATCCAGGCATCGCGCCCAAACCGCTGGATGCGCAGGCACCACCGCCGCAGCCCGATGCCGTGCAGCGCTTGCTGACGACCACAAGCGCCACGCGCAATGTCGCGCCGCCGCAGGAAGCGCAGCCGGTCAGTCAACTGCCGCTGCCGGTTGGCCGCGACCTCACCGAACAAAGCATGGAAGAGGCGCGGCTCACCGCCGAACTCCAGCGCACCCAGCAACTCTATGCCAAGCGCCCGAAGAAAAAATTCGTCAGTGCGAGCACGCAGGAATACGAATACGCCGCATACATGCGCGCGTATGTCGCACGGCTCGAGCGTGTCGGCACCTTGAATTTCCCCGACGAGGCACGCCGCCGCAACCTGTCGGGGTCGGTCGTGCTGACCGTCGAGATCCGTCGCGACGGCAGCGTCGCAAGCACCGACATCATCCAGTCCAGCGGCATCCCGGTGCTCGACCAGGCAGCGGTGCAGACGGTGCGCCTCGCGGTGCCGTTCCCCGAGTTGCCGCACACGAAGGACGACCCGGACATCCTCAACATCACGCGGACGTTCCGGTTCCTGCCTGGTGGGACCGTGGTCAACGAGTAATGCCGCTTGTGCAAGCTATGCCCGCAACAACTCCAGCATCACCGCCATCCGCACCGCTACGCCGTTCGACACCTGCGCAAGGATCAGCGATTGCGCGCCATCGGCGACTTCGTCGCTGATCTCGACGCCGCGGTTCATCGGTCCTGGATGCAATACGACGGCATCGGGTTTCGCGCGCGCGAGGCGCTGGACGTCGAGGCCATAGTCGCGGAAGTATTCTTCCAGCGATGGCACCAGGCCTTCTTCCATGCGCTCGCGCTGCAGGCGCAGCATCATCGCCGCATCGACGCCATCGAGCATCGCATCGAGGTCGTGGCCGACGACGCAGCCGTGCAATTCGTGCGCATCCGGCAGCAGCAACCGTGGTGCGCAGACGCGGATTTCGCCGCATCCAAGCGTGCGCAACGCAGCGAGATCCGAACGCGCGACGCGCGAATGCCGCACATCGCCAACAATCATCACCGTGAGCTTCGAGAAATCGGCGCCCTTGGCCTGGCGCAGCGTCAGCATGTCGAGCAAGCCCTGCGTCGGGTGTTGATGGCGACCATCGCCCGCGTTGATCAGCGCGGTGCGCGGATCGGCCTGGGTCGCAAGTATTGCGACCGCGTCATTGTCGCGCGAGCGCACGACGAAGCAGTCCACGCCCATCGCTTCGAGGTTGCGCAGCGTGTCGCGTGCGGTTTCGCCCTTGCTGGTCGATGACATGGACGCGTTTAAATTCAGTACGTCCGCACCGAGCCGCGTCGCCGCGAGCTGGAACGAACTTCGCGTACGCGTGGACGGCTCGAAGAACAAGGTGCATATGCTGCGTCCCGCGAGTCGCGCACGCAACGCCGTGCCGCCCAAGGCATCGGCACGCAAGCGTTCGGCAGACTCGAGCAGGCGTTCGAGCGCGGCGCGTGGCAAACCTTCCAGCGTCAGCAGATGGCGCAGCGTTCCATCGGTGCGGAGTTGCGGATCGGGGGTGGCGAGTGAAGTCATGTTGCTGGCGATGATTTGGAAATGGATTGATTTGTGCTTTGCGCTTCGGCTGCAGTCGCCTCGGTCACATCGGGGTCGGTCACGTCTGCAGCGACGCGATCAGCGTCCCCGGGCGCACCAAGCCAGCGCTCAAGGATAATCGCCGCGGCGACTGCATCGAGGTTGCGCGCGCCACTGCGCTTGCGCGCGCCGGCCGCGCGGCCTTCCGCGAAGCGCGCTGCGGCATCGATCGAGCTCATGCGCTCATCGACCAGCCAGACCGCGATCGGATAGCGCATCGCGGCAGCGCGCGCGAAGCGCAACGCGCGCTGGCGCGACGGTTGGGTGACATCGGATTGCCGGCCGTCTTCGCCCGGCGTGCGCGGATCGCCAACCACCAGCGCATCCGGCCGCCATTCGCGCACCAGCTTGTCGATCGCCGGCCAGTCGGCAACTTCGTCGCGCATGTCCACGACGGCGAGATCGCGCGCCGTCCCCGAAAAACCGTTTCCAACCGCGACTCCGGTACGCTTGGCGCCGACATCGAACCCGAGCGCGGTTGCGACCGTGGTCATGCGTGGCCGACGTAGCCGGCAAACTGGCCGACGAGGTCGATGCCGAGGCGGCGCGCGGCGGCTTGCCAGCGTTGCTCGATCGGCGTATCGAACACGATCGCCGCGTCGGCGGGCACCGTGAGCCACGCGTTGTCGGCGAGTTCCTGTTCGAGCTGGCCCGCGCCCCAGCTTGCGTATCCAAGGGTAACAAGGTGCCTGTGCGGACCTTCGCCGCGCGCCATCGCAGCGAGGATGTCGCGCGACGTGGTGACCGCCAGCCCAGGGGCGACACGCATCGTCGACGGCCATGCATCGCCGCCATCGTGCAGGACGAAACCGCGATCCGGCAGCAGCGGGCCGCCGAGCATGACCGTGTCGTCGGCGATTGCGGCCAGTTCGGTCGCGAGATCCATCTGCTCGAGCACTTCGCCGAGCCGGTAATCCGACGGCCGGTTGATCAGCAAGCCCATCGCGCCGTGCTCGTTGTGCTCGCACAACAGCGTGACGCCGCGCGCGAAATGCGGATCGTCCATCGCCGGCACGGCGATCAGGAAGTGGTTGCCGAGGAATGCACTGGCGGAGTACGGGCTTGGCATGGGCGCATTCTAACGCGTCGCTGCTGCCTGCCCAGCGGCCGCGCTTCCGCAATGCGCCGATGGCGAACGGTCGCTGTTCTGCCTATTCTGGAGGCTGGGATACAGGCGCAGACCTGCAGGGAGTCAGCGGCCATGTTCGGAGGCATTCGCGCGCGCACCGGTAGCGCCCTCGCGCGCTATCTGTCCAAGGCAGTCGATCGAGGCCGCAATCCATCGACATCGATGCCGGCGCAACTCGCAACCACCATCCGCAAGGGCGATGTGCTGCTGGTGGACGGCAACAGCCGCTTTTCGGTTGCGATCCGCTACCTGACCCAATCCACCTGGTCGCACGCGGCGCTGTGCGTCGGCGAGCAAGCCGACGATGCCGAGCCGCAAGTGCTCGAAGCCGACGTCATCAAGGGCGTGCAGGTCGTGCCGCTCACGAAATACGCCGAATTCCATACCCGCATCTGCCGCCCGGTCGGGCTCGACGCCGCCGAAATCGAGGCGGTCCTTGCCTTCGCGTTGCAGCAACTGGGCCACCAGTACGACATGAAGAACGTCGTCGACCTGATGCGTTACCTGATCCGCACGCCACCGCTGCCGGATCGGCTCAAGCGCCGCGCACTCGCGCTGGGCAGCGGCGATCCCACGCGAGCGATTTGTTCGAGCCTCATTGCCCAGGCCTACCAGTCCGTGCACTACCCGATCCTGCCGCAGATCGTGCTCGATGACGACACCTCGTCTGTGCAGCGCAAGCGCCGTGAATTGCTGCAAATCCGCCACCACAGCCTGTTTGCGCCGCGCGATTTCGACGTGTCGCCGTATTTCCGCATCGTCAAACCGACCATTGAAACCGGTTTCGATCCGCACCAGGTCGCGTGGGCGATGGGCAAGGACGTGCCGGTCTGAAGGTTCCGTTTGGCGATTCCCGGAAAGGATGGCAAGTCACGCATCCATGAACGCGGCGCCCGCCCGCGTTAGGATGCCTCGCAGCTCATGGAGAACGGCTCGTGGATGACACCTCGCTGTTGCGTTCGATTCCCCTGTTCGAGGGTCTCGAGGAAGACGACCTGGTCGCGCTCGCGGCCGCACTGCAACCTCGCACTTTCCGCGCGGGCACGACGATCTTCGCGCAGGGCGATATCGGCAGTGCGATGTACATCGTGCAGAGCGGCGACGTGAACATCCACCTGCCCGGCGAGAAGTCGCAGCGCATCTCGCTCAAGGACATCGCGCGTGGCGAGTATTTCGGCGAATTGTCGCTGTTCGACGACCTGCCGCGCAGCGCGAGCGCGCTCGCGACCAGCAACGCTGTGCTGCTCGAATTGCAGCGCGAAACGCTCGAAACCTACCTGGACCGCCGTCCGCGCGCGGCGATGGCGATCCTGCGCACGATGGGCGAGCGCCTGCGCGAAACCAACACGATGCTGTCGGCGCGCGCGGCGAAAAACGTCGATGCCGAGTTCGAGCAGAACCTGTCGTGGAGCGATCGCCTTGCCGATGCCGTCGCCGAACTCAACGGCAGCTGGAAGTTCATCGTCTTCCTCCTCGTGATGACGGCCGGCTGGTGCGTGGTGAACACCGCGATCATCATGAAACATCCGCTCGACCCGTATCCGTACGCGTTCTTCAACCTCGCACTGGCAGTTCTGGTGGGCCTGCAGGGCCCGCTGATCGTGATGAGCCAGAACCGCCAGTCGCTCAAGGATCGAGCACGCGCCGAAACGGATTTCAAGGTCAACCTGAAGAACGAGGTGGGCATCGAAACCCTGATCCGTGAACTCAGCGAATTTCGTGCGGAGCTCAACGAAAAGATCGGCAAGATCGATCGCGCTTGACCTGTTCATTACGCACGCCACTCCATCCACGTCCACATTCCGGAGCATCCATGAGCAAACCGTCCCCATCATCAAGCAATTGAATCTGCTGCTTGAGATCGAACTGTCCGGCGTTGCGCGCTACCTGCATTACAGCTTCATGATCATGGGCCCGACGCGCATCCCGATCACCAAGTGGTTTCGCGACCAGGCCACCGAAGCGATGGATCACGGCGTGATTATGGGCGAGAAGATCACCGCCTACGGCGGCCATCCGAGCGTGCGCGTGCGCCAGGTGCCCGAAAGCGACCAGCACGACATGAAGACGATCCTCAACGAAAGCCTGGCCTTCGAGCGCGAAGCGCTGGCCGAATACCACAACCTGCTCAAGCTCGCGAAAGACGATGTGGCGCTGGAGGAAATGGCGCGTCAGCAGATCGTCAGCGAAACCGCGCACATCGAGGAAGTGGAGAAGATGCTGCGCGGGATGCGATAGCCGGCAGCTCCAACAGTTTCCGCACCATGCCCTACAGCAGCTTCCACGCCATGCCGAGGATCGCCGCACCCGCCAGCGTCCAGCCCATGGAAACGTGGAAGCGCAGCATCGCCAGCAAAGCCATGACGGAAAGAACCAGCGCAGCCGGATCGAAGCTCGCCCAAACCGGGACATCGACGCGAAGCCAGCCGTAGTGGCCCGGTTCGACCTTGTGGAAGATCGCGTGCAGCGAGAACCACACCGACAGGTTGAGGATGACGCCGACCACGGCAGCGGTAATCGCCGACATCGCGGCATGCAGCCCGCGATGATGTCGCAGGGCTTCGATGTAGGGCGCACCGAGGAAAATCCACAGGAAGCACGGCACGAACGTCACCCATGTCGTCAGCAGCGAGGCGATCACGCCGGCGACGATCGGTGACATGCCGGGCTGGTGCTGGTACGCAGCCTGGAACGCGACGAACTGCACGACCATGATCAAGGGCCCGGGCGTGGTTTCCGCCAATGCAAGTCCATCGAGCATCTGTCCCGGTGTCAGCCAGCCATAGCCTTCCACGACGCGCTGTGCGACATACGCAAGGACGGCGTAGGCGCCGCCGAAGGTCACCATCGCCGCCTGGCTGAAGAACAATCCCTGCTGCGCCAGCACGCTGTCGCGCCCCAGCCATGCGATGACCGCAAATACGGGTATGCCCCACAAAACCAAGCACACCAGCAAAACCGTCCATGCACGCCGCGCCGTTGGTCGGGTGTGTTGCAGTTCACCACGCGACATTGCGCCATCAACAAGGAAAGCCGCATCGTCCTTGGCGTCCGCGATGGCGGAATCCGGGAAATGCGCGGGCAGCAACCAGCGACCCGCAGCGCCCGACAGGCCAGCGCCGAGAACGATCAACGGGAACGGAACCTTGAATGCGAAAATCGCCACGTATGCGGCGGCTGCGATCCCGATCATCAGCCGGTTTTTCAATGCGCGGCGCCCGATGCGCAGCACCGCTTCCACCACGACCGCCAGCACTGCGGATTTCAATCCGAAGAAGATCGCGGTGATCAGCGGCACGTGGCCGAGAGTGGCGTAGAGCAGGCTCAAGGCGAGGATCGCAATGCAACCCGGCAGCACGAACAACACGCCGGCGATCACGCCGCCGATGGTCCGGTTCATCAGCCAACCAATATAGATCGCGAGTTGCTGCGCCTCCGGCCCGGGCAGCAACATGCAATAGTTGAGCGCGTGCAGGAAACGCGACTCGCTGATCCAGCGGCGTTTCTCGACGAGCTCGCGATGCATGAGGGCGATCTGTCCCGCCGGCCCGCCGAAACTGAGCCAACCGATCCTCGCCCATACGCGTGTGGCTTCGCGCAGCGAGAGCAATCCACCGTCGCCGCGATCCATGTTCATTCAGCCACGGATGCGAGTGATGAAGTCAGGTTCATTCATTCCGACCCTCAATCAGGCAGGCGTCTTCACGCTGGCATTCTTCGCAAGAAAGCCGGGCATTGCCCGGCTTTCCTGTTCAACCCAACGATAGGGGCGTCGTCACCGCCGCACGAACTGGTTGTCCTCGGTGGACACCAGTTCCACTCCGTCGAGCCCCTGCGCGAGGCTCTTCGCATCGCCGCCCTGGGCAAGCTTGATGCGCAGGCGGACTTCGTTCTGCGAATCGGCGAAGCGCAACGCGTCCTCGTAACTGATCTCGCCGGCCTGGTACAGGATGAACAGGCTCTGGTCGAAGGTCTGCATGCCGAGGTTGGTGGATTCCTTCATCACGTCCTTGAGCTTGTGGATCTCGCCCTCGCGGATGTAATCCTGCACCAGCGGCGTGCCGAGCATGATTTCCATCGCAACGCGACGCGCCTTGCCGTCGGGAGTCGGGATCAGCATCTGCGCGACGACGCCCTTGAGGTTCAGCGACAGGTCCATCAACAACTGGCTGCGACGATCCTCGGGGAAGAAGTTGATGATGCGGTCCATCGCCTGGTTGGCGTTGTTGGCGTGCAGGGTGCACAGCACCAGATGGCCGGTTTCCGAGAAAGCGATCGCGTGGTCCATGCCTTCGCGCGTACGCACCTCGCCGATCATGATCACGTCGGGAGCCTGGCGCAGGGTGTTCTTCAGCGCGTTCTCCCAACTGTCGGTGTCGATGCCGACTTCACGTTGGGTGATGATGCAGCCCTCGTGCTTGTGCACGAATTCGATCGGATCCTCGATCGTGATGATATGGCCGGTGGAATTCATGTTGCGGTAGCCGATCATCGCCGCGAGAGAGGTCGATTTACCGGTACCGGTCGCGCCGACGAAGATGATGATGCCGCGCTTGGTCATCGCGAGCGACTTGACGATCGGAGGCAGGCTGAGTTCCTCGATGGTCGGGATCTTGGTCTCGATCCGGCGCAGCACCATGCCGACCTGGTTGCGCTGGTAGAAGCAGCTCACGCGGAACCGGCCGAGCCCGGCCACGCCGATCGCGAAGTTGCACTCGTGGGTCTTCTCGAACTCCTCGCGCTGCGGCGGGGTCATCACATTCAGCACCAGGTCGCGGCTCTGCTGCGAGGTGAGCGCTGTCTGCGTGATCGGGCTGATCTTCCCATTGACCTTCATCGACGGCGGCATGCCTGCGGTGATGAACAGGTCGGACGCCTTGTTGTGCGCCATCAGCTTGAGGTACGAGGTGAAATCAATGCTGCTCATGAGGGTGCTCCGGGAAACGGGGAACAGGTAACGGGGAACGCGACAACTCAGGACAGGGGCGGAGATTCTTGAAATGGCGGAGTCGTGCAGAAACTCGACACTCGCTATCCCTTCCTTGCTCCCCGTTGCCTGTTCCTGCCTCCATCAATCAAACAGCTTCTTGTCCTTGGCATATTCGCGGGCCGAAGGCCGGGTTATCTGGCCGCGCTTGACCATGTCCTGCAGGCACTGGTCGAGCGTCATCATGCCGAGGCCCTGGCCGGTCTGGATCGACGAATACATCTGCGCGACCTTGTCCTCGCGGATCAGGTTGCGGATCGCCGGGGTGCCGATCATGATCTCGTGCACCGCAACGCGGCCGCCGCCGACCTTCTTGAGCAGGGCCTGCGCGATCACCGCACGCAAACTCTCCGAAAGCATGCTACGCACCATCGGCTTTTCGCCGGCGGGGAACACGTCGATGATGCGGTCGATGGTCTTCGCAGCCGAACTGGTATGCAGGGTGCCGAATACCAGATGGCCGGTCTCGGCTGCAGTCAATGCGAGACGAATCGTTTCGAGGTCGCGCAACTCGCCGACGAGGATGTAATCCGGGTCTTCGCGCAATGCCGAACGCAGCGCCTCGTTGAAGCCATGCGTGTCGCGATGCACTTCACGCTGGTTTACAAGACACTTCTGCGAGGTGTGCACGAATTCGATCGGGTCCTCAACGGTGAGGATGTGCGCGTATTCGGTCTTGTTGATGTGATCGACCATCGCCGCAAGCGTGGTGGACTTGCCCGAACCGGTCGGCCCGGTGCACAGGATCAGGCCCTGCGGCTGGTTGATGATCTCGCGGAAGATCGGCGGACACGCCAGGTCCTCCAGGGTCAGCACTTCTGACGGAATGGTACGGAACACCGCACCGGCGCCGCGGTTCTGGTTGAAGGCGTTGACGCGGAAGCGCGCCATGCCGGGGATCTCGAACGAGAAGTCGACCTCGAGGAATTCCTCGAAGTCGCGCCGCTGCTTGTCCGACATGATGTCGTACACCAGCGAGTGCACCTGCTTGTGCTCGAGCGCCGGGATGTTGATGCGGCGCACGTCGCCATCCACCCGGATCATGGGTGGCAAGCCGGCCGACAGGTGCAGGTCGGATGCCTTGTTCTTGACCGAGAAGGCCAATAGTTCTGCGATATCCATGCGCGTCCCCTCACGCTATAAAATGGTGTTGCGACCGGAGTATAGCCCTAATCTGTGGTTGTCAAACCAGTCCCCGAGCGCACTGCCTTGAACGATCCCACCCTCGCCCATGCAGATATGTTGCGTCGCCTGCGGCAAGCTGCCGACACCCGCTCGGCCGCCAGCGGCGGCCTTGGCGAAGTCACCCTGTTGGCTGTTTCGAAAACCCGCACGGCTGCGGAAATCCGAACACTTGCGGTGCGGGGCCAGTGCGCCTTCGGTGAGAACTACGTGCAAGAGGTCATCGCCAAACAACGCGAACTGGCCGACGTGAATCTGGAATGGCATCTGATCGGCCACCTCCAGTCGAACAAGGCGCACGAAGCGGCGGTAGCATTCGACTGGGTGCAGTCCGTGGACCGGATCAAGCTCGTCGTGGCCTTGGCGCAGCATCGGCCGATGCAGCGTCGACCGCTGAACGTACTTGTCCAAGTCAACATCGATAACGAAGCCGGCAAATCCGGATGCCGCCCCGACGACGCCTTCGCGATTGTCGACGCGATCGCGGCCGAACCGCGACTCGCCTTGCGCGGGCTGATGGCGATTCCCGCACCCGATCCCGACATGCAGCGTCGGCGCGCGGCGTTTCGCGCTTTGAAGGAGCTGTTCGATGTGATCCATGGACGGCATCCGCAGGCCGACACCCTGTCAATGGGCATGAGCGAGGACTTCGAACTCGCGATCGGCGAGGGTGCGACGATGGTGCGTATTGGAACGGCAATATTCGGTAAGCGTGGCTAAAGGTGTCCGTGTCGTTTACCGTTAGCTGCGTATTCTGAGCACCGCGACTCAAGCCAGTGACCCAAACATCTTCGGACAATGCCGACGGCATGTCGCCCCGCATCGCGATGATCGGCAGCGGCAACGTCGCACGCAGCCTGATCGGCGGCCTGGTCGCACTCGGAGTGCCGGCTTCGACGATTGCAGTATCCGGGCCGAATGCGGCATTGCGCGGTGCGCTCGCGGACGACTTCGGCGTGCGTGCGCACACCGACAACGAAGACGCTGCGCGCGATGCCGACATCTGGATACTCGCAGTCAAACCGCAGGTCTTGCGCACGGTCTGCGAACAGCTGTCTGCGCTCGCCCGCGCGCAGCGGCCGCTGATTGTTTCGATCGCCGCAGGCATCACCATCGCCCAGGTCGAACGCTGGCTTCGTGCCGATGTCGCAGTCGTCCGCGCGATGCCCAACACGCCCGCGTTGCTCGGGGCGAGCGCGACTGCGTTGTGCGCCAATCCGCACGCGTCGTCGGCGCAATGCGCGCAGGCGCAGCGCTTGTTCGAAGCGGTCGGCACCGCATTGTGGGTCGACGATGAAACCTGCATGGACACGGTCACGGCGATCTCGGGAAGCGGCCCGGCGTACGTGTTCGCACTGGTCGAAGCCATGCAGGCGGCGGCGCAGTCCCAGGGATTGCCTGCCAACATCGCACAAGCACTCATCGCGCAGACGATCCTCGGGGCCGGGCGGATGCTCTGCGAGTCCGGCGAGGACGCTGCCACATTGCGACGACGCGTAACCTCGCCCGGCGGCGTCACCGCCGAAGCCTTGAAATGTTTCGAAGCCGGCGGGTTGCGGGCGTTAGTCGCCGACGCAATTGCCGCTGCAACCGCACGCGGCGCGGAGTTGGCAAGGCAATACGGCGAGTAGCACGACGCAGGAAACAGGCAACGGAGGAAAAACCAAGCTTGTGGTTTGTTCCTGAAATGTATCGTTTTCCGGTTCCCCGCATCAATCT
Organism: Lysobacterales bacterium; assembly: GCA_038226665.1. Lineage (GTDB taxonomy): Bacteria > Pseudomonadota > Gammaproteobacteria > Xanthomonadales > Xanthomonadaceae > SZAS-103. Next base: position 96,746 of record JBBRQI010000007.1, read on the forward strand.
CCCGCAAGCATGTAGCGCCCGCGACCCGATCGCTTCGCCAGATAGCAGGCGCCATCGGCATAGATCAGTGCCGTATCCGCGTCGGTGATGCCGGTCAGCGATGCCAGACCAATGCTCGCCGAGATGTTGCGGAAAGCATGCTGCTGCGCGGAGAGTTTGGCCAGGCCGTTGAGGATGCGCGTCGCCACCGTTTCCGCGCCGGTCTGATTGCCTCCCGGCAGCAGAATCGCGAATTCGTCGCCGCCCATGCGCGCGACCAGATCGTCGCCGCGCACGCTCTCGCGCAGGATGCCCGCGACTTCGACCAGCAGGCGATCACCGACGTTGTGCCCGTACGCGTCGTTGACTTCCTTGAAGCGATCCAGATCCATGCACACCAGCCAGCCTGGCGGCTCCTGCCGCAGCTGTGCGTCGAGCGTGTCGTGCAGGCAACGCCGGTTGGCAAGCCCGGTGAGTGGGTCGCTTTCCGCAAGCCGACGCAGTTCCCTGGTCAGACGATGCGTCTCGCTGACGTCAACGACAGCGCCGCGAAAGCCAAGGAAACGACCATCGGCATCGCGTATGGGACGCCCGCTGTTGTTCAACACGATCGCCTCGCCATTTTGCCCGCGCGCGTACAGGTGTTGATTGACGAACGCCTCGCCGCGCACCATCGCGGCCATCTTGTCGGTATTGATCTTGCGTCGCGGATCGAGCGCCTGCGCGACCTCCAGCGGCGTTCGCCCCAGCATCTGGTCGTCGACAAGGCCGAACAGCTTCGCGTAACCGGAGGAGATGAAAACCAGGCGGTGTTCCGCATCGGTTTCCCAGAACCAGTCGGCAGCGATCATGGCAAAATCGGAAATGCGTTCGCGCTCATGGTCGAGTTCGCGCCGGCGGCGGCGTTCGAGTTCGCGCAACTCATCCATCTGCGTCTGCTGCGCACGAAAACCACCGACCAGAACCTGGGCGATCACTGTGGAGAAAATGCACAGGGTGATTGCCGCGCGGAATGGTGTGCTCTCGATCCATGCGGGCGACGACACGAAAACAGCGGGCATGTGGTAGCGCGCAAACAGGTACGACGCCAGCGCCGTAGCCATCGCCACCGCTGCCCATACCAACGCCTCGATGCGCTCCATCGCAAGCACCGTCAGGAACACGAACAAAGGCAGCGAGACGATCATCCCGACGCTTGTGCCGGCGGTGAGCAACTCCGCTGCGAGCACGTTGCCGTAAAGCAGCAGGCAGATCGCATTGCCGTACAAGTGCGGTCGCGCATTGCGGCGGTACGGGCCCAGCAATGCGAGCATGCCGCAGGCAGCGACCATCGACATCACCGCGAGCGCATGCACATCGAACAACAGGCGCGGGATCGCCAGTGCAATCAGGATCGACGCACCCCCGGTGGAAAGCAGCACCATCGCCGCTGCCCTTTGATAAGCGAGTCCGTCGCTACGCGGGAATTGCTCCGGCGGTAACAACCACGTCCAGGTGCGCTGCCGAAGCGAGGCCTTTTGCATCGAACCCATGCTGCCCTCCGCTCATGTCGTCACTGCGAGCATGCGCCAGCGCGATGAACAGCAGCAAGCCGGATCAGCGGTCGCGGGCGCACCAGGCGCGAATGATGCGTGCGATCGCAGCGACGCCGTCGGTCAGTGCAGCCGGGCCCGGCTGCAGGATCAAGGGCGACTTGATCTCGTGCATCTCGCCATCGCGTACTGCCGGAATCGCATTCCAGCCCGGGCGCGCGGCGACTTTTTCCGGGCGGAATTTCTTGCCGCACCAGGAACCGATGATGATGTCCGGCGCGCGTCGAATCACTTCATCCGGGTCTTCGAGGATGCGTTGTTTCGCCAGCGATTCCAGCGCGCGCTCGGGAAAGATGTCGTCGCCGCCGGCGATCCGAACCAGCTCGGCAACCCAGCGTATCCCCGTGATTTGCGGCTCGTCCCATTCCTCGAAATAGACTTTCGGGCGGCGCGGCAAGATTGCGACTTGCTTTGCGATGCCATCGAGTGTGCGCGCGAATCCATCTGCAAGCGTGTTCGCCTTATCACTCGCGCCAACGAGTGCTCCGAGTCGCCGAATGTAATCGAGGATTCCATCCACGCTGCGGTGGTTGCTGATCCATACCTCGATGCCGCGCTTGATCAACTCCGCCGCGATCTCGGCCTGGATATCCGAAAAACCGATCACGAAATCCGGTTCGAGCTTGAGGATCTCGCCGATCTTCGCCGAGGTGAACGCGCTGACCTTCGGCTTCTCGCGCCGCGCGATCGGCGGCCGCACGGTGAAGCCCGATATCCCGACGATGCGCTGCTGTTCGCCGAGCAAATACAATGTTTCGGTGGGTTCTTCGGTGAGGCAGACGATGCGCTGCGGGCCACAACTCACGGATACAACAGCCGCTTCGACCATTTCCCATCGCGCAAATCGTAGCGCTGGCGTTCGTGCAGCCGGTAGGGCGCGCCATACCAGAACTCGAACCCATCGGGAATCACGCGATAACCGGTCCAACCCGGCGGGCGCGGCACGGCGCGGCCTTCGAATTCGCTTTCGTACTTCGCGATGCGTGCCTCGAATGTCGCGCGTTCGTCCATCGTTTCCGATTGCGACGATGCCCATGCGCCGATCTGGCTCAATCGATCGCGGCCCGCGAAATATGCATCGGCCTCGGCATCGCCGACGAGTTCGACCGCGCCTTCGATACGCACCTGCACCTGTTTGCGCAAGGTCTTCCACAGGAACAGCAGCGATGCACGCGGATTCTCGTGCAGTTCCCGACCCTTCTGGCTGGCGACGTGGGTGTAGAACGTGAAACCGTGTTCGTCGCAAGATTTCAGCAACACGCTGCGCGCCGATGGCCGTCCGTCGCTGGTGGCGGTAGCGGCGGTCATCGCGGTCGGTTCGGGATCGCCCGCCGCGCGCGCGGCATCGAGCAATTCGCGGAACGTGGCGAGCGCTTCGGCGTACAGGTCAGTCATCAGTCAATGCACTCCGCTCTTGCCGGGCCAGTCGAAGCATGCGCTATTGTCGCGCGATGGCAGCGCGCGCGCATCCGATTTCTCGAATGGGCTATGCACCCGAATTCGTCGACGCCGTGCTCGACGATGCACTCGCGCACCGCAACCGGGTGTACGGCATTGCCGGATTGCAGGGCACCGGCAAGTCCACATTGTCCGCGCAGGTGGCGGCATTGGCGAAAACGCGCAGGTTGTCGGTCGTGGTGCTGTCGATCGACGATTTCTATTACGGCCGTCGCGAACGACTGAAACTCGGCCACGCCGTGCATCCTCTGCTCGCGACGCGTGGGCCACCCGGCACGCACGATGTGGCGCTTGCATGCAGGACCATCGATTCGTTGAAAGCCGGAAAGCCGACAGCACTGCCGCACTTCGACAAGATCGCCGATCGCCGCCTGCCGCCGTCGCGCTGGCCGCTGATCACGCGGCGCACGGACTTGATCATCCTCGAAGGCTGGTTCCTGAAAGTGCCGCCGGAAAATCCGCCTGCGTTGCGCGAACCGCTCAATGCGCTCGAACGCGATGTCGATCCAACCGGCGTGTGGCGCGCGTATTGCAACCACGCGCTCGCGACGTACGCGCCGTTATGGCAGCGCATCGACCGCCTGCTGTTCCTGCAAGGTCCCGGGTTCGAGATCGTGCCGGACTGGCGCTGGCAGCAGGAAATCACGCTGCAAGCCGCGCATCCGCGCCGCAACGCGATGGACCGCAGGATGGTCGAACGCTTCGTGCTGTTCTTCGAGCGCGTCAGCCGGCAGGCCCTGCGCACGCTGCCAGCGATCGCCGATCGCACGATCAGCGTCGATGCGATGCGGCAACCGATCGATGCGCAAGGTTTGCTTGCGTGAGGTTTACTTCACGACGAACGACACCCGCAGGTTGACGCGCCATTCCTTGACGCTGCCATCGTCGCCGGTGACGACCTTGATCTCGTTCACCCATGCACCCTTGATGCCCTTCACGCTCTCGGCGCATTTGTGCAGGCCCGATTGCACGGCGTCCTCGATACCCTTCGTGGATGAGGAAGTGAGTTCAATTACCTTGGCGACAGACATCGCGTTCTCCTGAACGGGGGGTTGTGAACAACGCATGCGCCCGTCACGAACGCGCGGAACGCATGTCGGACAATGCTAGCATCGGAACATGAATCCGGCTCCGAACCTTGTCTTCGTCGGTCCAATGGGCGCAGGCAAAACCACCATCGGCACGCGCATCGCGGACAAGCTCGGGTTGCGCTTCGTCGATGTCGACCAGCGCCTGCAGGAAATCACCGGCGCACGCGTGCCGGTGATTTTCGAATGCGAAGGCGAAGCCGGTTTCCGTGCGCGCGAAGCAGCACTGATCGCGGAACTGTGCAGCGACAATGGATTGCTGATCGCGACCGGTGGCGGCGCAGTGCTCGATCCGCTGAATCGACATCGCCTGCGCGAGCACGGCTTTGTCGTGCACCTGCATCTTGGCGTCGATGAACAACTCGCGCGGCTTGCACGCGACCGCAGTCGTCCGTTGCTCGCGAGCGGCGATCGTCGTGCCACGCTCACCGCGCTCGCCGCGCAACGCGATGGACTTTATGCCGAGATCGCCGACCTGCGCCATGAATCGAACGGGCCCGGCCCCGACGCCGCAGCAAGGAATCTCGCAGCGATGATCGTCGAGCAATGGCAACGCAGCGCGACGCACGCAGCGGCATGAAGATGCACACCCTGCAAGTCGAACTCGGCGAACGCAGCTATCCGATCCGGATCGGCGCCGGCCTGCTTGAACAAGCCGATGCATTCGCCGACATAGCGTTCGGCCGGCACGTGCTGCTGGTCAGCGACAGCAACGTCGCGCCGCTGTACGCCGATCGCGTGCTCGCGAAGTTGCCCGGCGACTACCAGGCCGCACTGCATGTGATTCCGGCAGGCGAACAGCACAAGTCGCTTGAATCCTGCGCATCGATCTTCGCCGCACTGGCAGACATGCAGGCCAGTCGCGACGCGCTGGTGATCGCACTCGGCGGCGGCGTGGTCGGCGACATGGCCGGTTTCGCCGCAGCGTGCTGGATGCGCGGCGTGCGCTACATGCAGATCCCGACAACGTTGCTCGCGATGGTCGATTCCTCGGTCGGCGGCAAGACAGCTGTCGACCTGCCGCAGGGAAAGAATCTCGTCGGCGCGTTCCACCAGCCATGCGCGGTCGTCATCGATACCGACGTGCTCGCGACCCTGCCCGCACGCGAGTTGTCGGCCGGCCTTGCCGAAGTCGTAAAATACGGCGCAATCGGCGACCGCGCCCTGTTCGGCTGGATCGAGGAACACGCCGACGCTTTGCTCGCGCGCGACCCGAAGACACTCGCCGAAGTCGTACGCAAATGCTGCGCGTACAAGTCCAAAGTGGTTGCGAAAGACGAAACCGAGCAGGGGCCGCGGGCGTTGCTGAATTTCGGCCACACCTTCGGCCACGCGCTTGAAGTCGAGGCCGGTTTCGGCAAGCTGTTGCATGGCGAAGCGGTCGCGATCGGAATGATGCTTGCGGCGCGGCTGTCGTCCGAGCTCGGGCACGCACCACTGCTCGACATCGCCCGTCTTGATGCCTTGCTCGAGCGCATGGATCTGCCCGTGACGATTCCCGAAGGGCTTGATCCGGTCGCGCTTCTCGCGCGCATGCGGATCGACAAGAAGAACGTGTCCGGCCAGTTGCGACTGGTGCTGTGGCACGGCATCGGCCGCGCTTACCTGGCCAAGGACGTGGAAGCGCAGCGCGTGCTGGAATTGTTGAACGACGAATTGGCCGACGACAACGCCTGATCCAATGGTGAATGATCCGCGGCCGAATGATGCACGGGCGAACAATCCGCGTCGATTGGCGTCTCGGTTAGAATCTGCAACATGCGTCTACTCCTCCAGCATCCACCCGTCGGCGCAGAAGCGCCGCGTTTCGTGCAGCTCGCCCTGCAGCAGGATCTGCTCGGCGGCTGGCTGCTGGTGCGCGAAACCGGCCACATCGGCCAGCGCAGCACAGTCAAGCGCGAACAATACCTGCAACAAGCCGAGGCGATGGCCGCGCTCGAAAAAGCGCGCGACACGAATTTGAAACGCGGCTTCCAGGTTGTTTTTGTCCAAGGCGCAGAGGCACCGCACTGATGTCGAACACGCTTTGCAACGACCGCCTGCTGCGCGCATTGCGCCGCGAACCCGTGGACTGCACGCCGGTGTGGTTGATGCGCCAGGCTGGCCGTTACCTCCCGGAATACCGCGCGACGCGCGCACACGCCGGCAGCTTCCTCGCGATGGCGAAAACGCCCGAACTCGCCTGCGAAGTCACCCTGCAACCCTTGGCGCGTTTCGACCTTGATGCCGCGATCCTGTTTTCCGACATCCTCACCGTGCCCGACGCAATGGGCCTCGGCTTGTATTTCGTCGATGGCGAAGGCCCGAAATTCGAGCGCCCGATCCGTCAAGCCGCCGACGTCGACAAATTGTTCGTGCCCGACATGGCCGGCGAGCTGCGCTACGTGATGGACGCGGTGAGTTTGATCCGCCGCGAACTCAATGGCCGCGTACCGCTGATCGGATTCTCCGGCAGCCCGTGGACGCTGGCCTGCTACATGGTCGAAGGCGGCGGCAGCGACAACTATTCCAAGATCAAGGCGATGCTGCTCAACGAGCCGGTTGCGCTGCATCGCCTGCTCGACGTCACCACGAACGCAGTGATCGCCTATTTATCCGGGCAACGCGCAGCCGGCGCGCAGGTATTGCAAGTGTTCGACACTTGGGGTGGCGTGCTCGCACCGCATCATTATCGCGAATTCTCGCTGTGCTACCTCACCCGCATCGCGCAGGAATTGCCGCGCGGCGATGGCGCAGACCGCACGCCGCTGATCCTGTTCGGCAAGGGCAACGCGCCCTACCTTTCCGAACTCGCCGACAGCGGCGCCGAAGCGCTCGGCGTGGACTGGTTGATCTCGCTCGAAGACGCGCGCCGGAAAACGAATGGCAGGGTCGCACTGCAAGGCAACCTCGATCCAGCAACGCTGTACGGCTCACCGGAAGCAATCCGAAACGAAGTCCGCCGCACCCTCGACAGCTATGCGCGTGGCGCCGATGGTACCAACACCGGCCACGTCTTCAACCTCGGGCACGGCCTTTCCCCGGAAATGGATCCGGAGCATGTGCGGGTGCTGGTGGACGCGGTGCATGAGTTCAGCAAGAACTGACTGAAAGGAAGCTGGCATCTGCTTGCGGCCATGGGTTGCCGGTTGAGATCGCTTCCAAAGCAGATATCCGGCTCGCTTCATCTGAAAAATTGTTCAGTCGTGCCGCCTCGAACCGGCGTCAGGCTTCAACGTGGCGGTGACCAGATCGCTTGCAACAATCCGCCGTACGCAGCACGTTGTGCGGCGCTTGAGTTCGGCGATCAGGCTCATGGCTTAGTTACAGGCGTAGTCGACCTTGTCGTTCTTGCGGCAGATGTCGGGTGGGCCGTACTTGTCCCACAACGCGACAAATCCGAAGTCGCGCAGGAATGGCTGGAATTCCGGCAAGTCGCGCATGGCTTTTCCTTGCGGGCTCCAGAGCAACACCAGGAAGTCGGTCGTGTCGCTGGTCAGCTGCTTGTGCTCGACGGCGAGCGCCTTGGCCGGCTCGCCCAGCAGGAACAGATTCATGGGGATCATGCCGGGGATATGGTCGTGTGGCTTGGCCAGAAAATCATCGAGCAAGCCAAGCGCACTAGCCCGCGCAGCTGCATCGCCATAGATGCCTTGGGCGATCACCACATTGCTGTCGGGCGGCATGGCGAAAAGCATCGTTGCCGATCCACTGGCGGATAACTGGATTGCTGCGGTCGTGTCGCCGCGCGCTTTGGCAATGTCGGCCAGATTGCGATCGGCATATCTCAAGCCTAGATCGCGGGCCCGGTTCAAGTACATTTCGGCGCGAGCCGTATCGCCCGCATAGAAATCCATGATGCCGCGCCACCGCAATACGTTGGGCAGCATGGAATCCTTTTCGAGGGCATGATCGATCAGGGCCAGCCCGCGTGCGCGATAGCCCGTCCTGAGCAGGGTCAGCCCGAACCAGAAATTGGTGGTGACATCATCGCCATCCAGCGCCAGCGCACGATCAAACGACTCCCGCTGCGCGACCAGTCCGCCGGAAAAGGCACTCTGCAAGACTCCCAATGCGGCATAGGGCTCCGCCAGATTCGGATCGAGCGCGCTGGCTTGTCGCGCATTGGTCTCAACCTTGTCCTGCACGGACCGCAAAGACTCGCCGGAATTGCTCGCCATGACGGCATACAACGCCGCCAGCCGTGAAAAGGCGCGCGCAAACTTCGGGTCGAGTGCAATCGCCTTGTGCAAGGCTGCAATGGCGTCCTCATAGTGTTCATTGTCGCGGCGGTTGAAAATCGATGTGGCCTGCAGGAAAAGTGAATACGCCTCCGGGTTTTCAGTGCCGGCGTTCACCAGCCGTTCGGCCTGCTTGCCGGCCAGCACGACCTGGAGTTTGTCGGTGATCGCACGGGCGATGCGTTCCTGCAGGGCGAACACGTCCTTCAAGTCGCCGTCGTAGGTGTCGGACCAGAGTTGGAACCCGTCCGCGCTGCGAATCAGCTGGGCAGTGATGCGCACCTTGTCGCCCTGCGTGCGCACCGAGCCTTCGAGCACATTGGCCACGCCCAGCGCCTTGCCGATCGTACGCAGGTCTTCGTTGCGGCCCTTATAGTAGAACGACGAGGTGCGCCCTGCGACTTTCAAATCCTTGACTTGCGCCAACGCATTCAGCAGTTCCTCGGCGATGCCGTCGGAGAAATAATCCTGGTCGTGCCTGGGGCTCAGGTCGGTGAATGCCAGCACTGCGATGGACTTGTCCGGCACCGCTGCGATGGATCCTTTGTTGGTTCCGCTCGCATGGCCCTTCACAACGGCCTGCTCCTTCGGTGCTTGCGCAAGCCGCCACGCCACCACGCCGCCGATCGTCAGCAGCAAGGTGAGGATCAGCAATTCGGTGCTGGTGGTCTTTTGCGCGCCACGCTGGCCGTGGTACCAGGCCAGCACCAGCGTCAGGAAGAATCCGACGGCCATCGCGACGATGGCGAACCGTTCCACTGATTCGGGCCAGCCAAAGCGCTGCGCGACGATGTCCAGTACCTGGATCAGCGCGAATGCAGCGGCCGCATACGCCAGCGCCCACTGCACCAGCTTGCGTTGCTTCAAGCGCTCGATGAAGTCTTCCACGCAGCAGGTCCCCGAACAGTCGCAGATGAGCGAGTGTAGCGTTTCGGTACTGCGTCCTAGCTTGCGTCGCCTTATCTGGCAGCTCCGCCTGCCCTGTCTTTCAACGGGTCAGCTGCAAAGCGGCCGGTCGCGACCCGCAGCAATGGGTCTATTCCGTTGAAAACTCTCTTGAAGTTGTTAGCTGAAGTTGGTTCACTGATATCCCATCGATCAAGCGGAATTGTTCGCGAACGACGCGCATCGACTGCGTCCGGATCCAGCAACGCCAGTTTATTGTTATTGCCTTGAACCTTGGGTCGCCGCGTATTTTCTGGCCGAAGAATCAGTCGACTTGATGATCTTGTCCAACAGCGTCGTCTTCAGCATTCCCCCGACCGACGTCGCGATATCGCTCTGTATTACGAACGCATCTGTTCAGCTCGCGACCCACTCCGGGCCTGGTCATTTCCGGTACGATCGGCGTCGGATTTAGCCGAAGGGGTCGGCTAGGGGTTTCATGCATTCTGCCCCGACCTTTCGCGAACAGCGATGCAATCGTCCGTGTGACTCAACCGCGCGTATTGACCAGGGGAACTGCCTTGAAACGAACCACTGCAAGCCGACCGTCATGTCTTTCAGGCATTGGATTTCTCCTCGCACTTGCCGCCGTGCCGGCATTCGCGACGCCGCTACCCGCATCGATGGAGCACAAAGGCGTGGCGGTGGATCCGGCGCTGTACAAGGCAATGCATTGGCGCGGCATCGGGCCGTATCGCGGAGGACGTGCGCTCGCAGTCACCGGCGTCAGCGGCGAACCAGGCATGTACTACTTCGGTGCGGTGGCCGGCGGGGTGTGGAAGACGATCGACTCGGGCGCGACGTGGACGCCGATCTTCGACAGCATGCCGATGTCCTCGATCGGCGCGATCGCGGTCGCGCCCTCGAACCACAACGTGATCTACGTCGGTTCGGGCGAAGGCGCGCTGCGCGGCAACATCACCTATGGCGACGGCGTGTACAAGTCCACTGACGGCGGCAAGACCTGGGCGAACATCGGCCTCAAGGACAGCCGCCAGATCGGCGCGCTGATCGTCGATCCGACCAATCCGGACATCGTTCTGGTCGCAGCGATCGGCCATGCCTTCGGTGCCAATGCCGAGCGCGGCGTGTTCCGCACCACCGACGGCGGCAGGAGCTGGAACAAGGTGCTGTACAAGGACGAGAACACCGGCGCGATCGACGTGACCTTCGATCCGCACGATCCGCACATCGTCTATGCGGCGCTGTGGCAGGCGCGACGCCAGCCGTGGAATTTCTCCAGCGGCGGCCTTGGCAGCGGCATGTATCGCTCCAGCGACGAGGGCGCGACCTGGACCGAGGTGAAAGGCAATGGCTTGCCCGACGGAATCCTCGGCCGCATCGATGTCTCCGTGTCGGGCGCCGATTCCAAACGCATCTACGCGATGGTCGAGGCGAAGGACGGCGGCCTGTACCGCTCCGATGACGGCGGCCAGCACTGGAAGCTGATCACCCAGGACGGCCGCGTGCGCCAGCGCGCGTGGTACTTCTCGAAGATCTACGCCGACCCGAAGTCGATCGACACCGTGTATGCGTTGAACACCGGCATGCTCAAGTCCACCGATGGCGGCAAGAGCTTCTCGCTGGTGTCGGCCACGCACGGAGATCACCACGGCCTGTGGATCGACCCCGCCGACCCGGCGCGCATGATCAACGCGAACGACGGCGGCGCGAGTGTTTCGCTCGACACCGGCAAGACCTGGTCGAGCCAGGACAACCAGCCCACCGCGCAGTTCTATCACGTTGCCGTCGATACCAATCGGTTCCCGTACTGGGTGTATGGCGCGCAGCAGGACAATTCCAACCTGACGACGGCGAGCTTCGACGACGAAGGCGTGATCGGCCCGCGCGTCTGGTTCCCGGGCGGCGGCGGCGAGTGCGGTTTCGTCGTTCCCGACCCGCGCGATCCGAACATCGTCTACAGCAGTTCGGAGAACTACTTCGCCCGCTTCGACAAGCGCTCCAACATCTCGCAGGACATCAGCGCGTGGCCGGTCGACAACTCCGGCCACCCGGCCAGCGAGCTTGCGCACCGGTTCAACTGGACCTCTCCGCTGATGCTCTCGCCGCACAGTCCCGACGTGCTCTATGCCGCGTCGGAAGCGGTGTGGAAGAGCACCGACCACGGACATAGCTGGACCATCATCAGCCCCGACCTCACCCGCAACGACCGCGACAAGCAGCAGGCTTCGGGCGGCCCGTTGACCAAGGACATCACCAGCGTCGAGTACTACGACACCATCTTCGCGCTAGCCGAATCACCGGTGAAGAAAGGCATGTTGTGGGTCGGCACCGACGACGGGCTCGTGCAGACGACGCTCGACGATGGCGCGCACTGGGCCGCAGTCACGCCGTCGGGCATGCCGGCCTGGAGTTCGATCGACATGGTCGAGCCATCGCATTTCGACGCCGGCATCGCCTACATCGCGGCCGACCGGCACAAGCTCGACGACATCAAGCCGTATGCCTACAGGACTGTCGATGGCGGCAAGACCTGGACTTCGATCGCCAACGGCCTGCCGGACGGCGCGGTCGTGCACGCGGTGCGCGAAGATCCGGTGCGACGCGGCCTGCTGTATGCCGCCACCGAGCGCGGCGTGTTCGTTTCGTTCGACGACGGCAGCCACTGGCAATCGCTGCAACTCGACCTGCCCGCATCGCCGGTACACGATCTCGTCGTGCACGGCGACGACCTGGTCGTGGCGACCCATGGCCGGTCGTTCTGGATACTCGACGACGTGACGCCGCTGCGGCAGATCCAGTCCGGCACCGCCGCCGAAAACATCGTTCTGTACGCGCCGCAGACGGCGATGCGCCTGCATTATCCGGACGCGGTCGATAGCCGCCATCCGGTCGGCGAAAATCCGCCGGCGGGCGCGCTGATCGACTACTACCTCAAATCCGCGCCGAAGGGGGAGCTGACCATCGACATCCTCGATGCGCAAGGCAAGGTCCTGCGACACTTATCGAGCACGCACAGCACCAAGGAAGTGCAGCCGCCCGAGTGGCCCGATCAGATCGTGCCGAACGACCAGATCGCCGCGAAGCAGGGCATGAATCGTTTGATCTGGGATTTGCGCGTCAACGATCCCGTGCAGATTCCCGGCGCGTTCTACTCCGGCCCAACGCCGCGCGGACCGCTGGTTGCTCCTGGCGAGTACCAGGTGAAACTCACGCTCGGCGGGGTCACCCACGCCGCACCGTTGACCGTCGTCGCCGATCCGCGCGTCGCCAACAGCGAAGCTGCGATTCGCGCGAAGACCGAGTTGGGGTTGAACGTCGAGCACGACATCGACCGGCTGCATCGTGCGGTCAACGGCATCCGCAAGACGCGTGCCGACATCGTGCGCGTGCAGAAGGCGCTCGCGGGCCGTCCATCCGACAAGGCACTGATGGATGAGGCCGATGCGCTGTCGAAGCGGCTCGATCCGATCGAACAGAGCCTGATGCAGGTCAACATGAAAGGCTCCGAAGCGAACCTCGCGTTTCCCGGCATGCTCAACGAACTGTTCGCGACGTTCGCGCTCAGCATGGACGATGCCGATGCGCCGCCGACCGAGCAGCACATGGCGTTCTACCAGTCGCTGCACGGCCAGCTTGATGCGCAGCTGGCCCAATGGCGAGAGCTGCAGGAAAAAGCAATCCCGGCGTTGAACGCGCATATCAAGGCGACCGGTGGTGCACCGCTGGATATCCGGGCAAACTGAGGTCGGACGATGCGCGCGATGAAGAATCGCGCGCGCATTCTGGCGCTTGACACAGCTGCGCCTACGGTGCGAGGCACGGGTTGGTCGGGCTCCACGAAAAGTCCGACGGATCATGCGCACGGCGACAGCATCCGTGCTGAGTCCGAACACCGCGCCAACCTGGTCGCGTGGCATGCCTTCCAGATCCAATATCGGCAGGCCCGGTCGATCGAACCCGGCGACGCCAGAAACTAACGCAGCGCGTCCATCTCGTCATGCGTTGCGCCGCTGTCTCCGGGATCGTCATGGACCTCGGCGGTCCCTCCGGAAGTCGCCGTGAAGTAGGGTTCAAATTTCGGACCGCTGACGATGTCCGGACAGTGGTGGCGCTTGGTCACGTCGAACCTCATCCACTTCGGCATCATCCATGTGGCTTTGAACATGTTGGCGCTGCATCAAGCCGGCAGAATGACCGAGCGGTTGTATGGCAGCCTTCGCTTCGCGTTGTTGTACGTCTTTGCAGGGCTTATAGGCAGCATGGCAAGCCTGTTGTGAAACCCCGAGGTCAACAGTGCAGGCGCATCAGGTGCGATCTTCGGCGTCTTCGGTGCGATGCTGGCCTTTGTGATCAACCCGCGCAACGGCGTGCCGCGCTCGGTCATGACCGAGCATCGCAACAGCACACTCGCGTTCGCCGCGTACTCGCTGTTTTACGGCGCGGCGCATGCGGCCATCGACAATGCAGCGCACATCGGCGGGCTGCTGGGCGGTTTCCTGATCGGTCTCGTGCTTGCGCATCCGCTCGACCACGCACATCGCGGGTCCAGCGGCGGCAGGCAATCGTTCGTCGCCGCCGGAGTGGGGCTGCTTGCACTGGCAACGTTGTCCTATCCGTTGCTCCATCCGAGCGACGCCGGGCGCCGCGACCAGGCATTTCAAAGTGCATTGATGGTGTTTCCAGCCGAAGAACATCGCGCCGTGCAGGCGATGCAGAGCGCGCAAACCCTCGCGGCTGGAAAGACCGGGGGAGGTGCCTTCGGCTTTGCACAGATCATGAAGTTCAATGCGTATCCGCAATGGAATGCCATGTACAACGAAATCGCTGCGCCCAAACTTGCCAGCGACCATCCCCTCGCCAAAAGGCAATCTCTCTTGTTGCGCTACATCGATGGCCGACGTCGCTTCTGCCAGCTCATCGCAAGGGCCGTTTCGGAAAACGACGAAATGATCGCTAAGCAAGCCAAGGCTGCCGACCAGGATGCCAGCGTCGCGGTCGCGGAGTTGAACCAGCTCAACGCGAGAAGCCGCCACTAGAGGCAATTCTGTTCGGAGTCCCATTGAACCGCTGCATAGCTGCCGGTCGACAATGACCGCTTGGGGTCCAGGCTGTGTGAAAACGCATTTGCGCTGTAAACGATGACGCCAAAGCAGCGCTGAGCGCTTTGCAGGCCACCTGCAATCGACCTGTTTCATTTGGTGAAAACCGAACTGTTGGAAATTCAAAACGGCACTAATCGA
>JBBRQI010000008.1:0-104854 GCA_038226665.1 Lysobacterales bacterium
GGATAGGCGCTGCGGAAGAACGCCATCGTGATCGTGGTCGGATAGGAAAATCCGTTCGGCAGCAGGTGCAGAAATTCGCGGAACTTGTCGGCGCGCACCGCGCGAAAGCCCGAGGTGAGGTCGCGGATCGCGTGTCCGGTCATCCAGCTGGAAAGCCGGTTGTAAAAACCATTGGCCAAGCCCCGGCTGCGGCTGGCCTGACCATTGCCGTCGCGCGCGGCGACCACCATGTCGAAACCTTCATCGAGCTTGCCCAGCAATGCCGCGATGTTCTCGGGCTCGTGTTGCGCATCGGAGTCCATGAAGACAATCACCCGGCCTCGCGCCGCAGCTGCGCCGCGTTTGATCGCAGCGCCATTGCCCATGCTGTAGGGCGATCGCAGAACCTGCGCGCCTGCATCGGTCGCAACCCGCGCCGTGTTGTCAGTCGAACCATCGTCAACCAGCAGGATTTCCGCTTGGGGATACTGCGCGCGCAGCCTTGGCAATAACAGCGCCAGCCCCGCTTCCTCATTCTTGGCCGGCAACACGATGCTCAATTCGATATCCACGCAGACTCTCCGACGAATCCTGCTTAGCCTAGCGCAGCCATGCCGTGTCCGTCGCGGCAACGATCACAATCCAGCCAGAGGCTACTTCCAGACACCGATTTGCGGTAGATTCAGCAATAGCTCCGGACGTGGGGGACGGATGAACGCCGCAGTCACAGCCAATCTGGTTGGCATCACCGGCATTGCCCGGCGCTTGGTGCTGGACGGCGCATTGGCCGAACCCGATGCCCGCAAGGCACTGGACGACTCGCAGAAAGAGAAGAAACCGGTCCAGCAGTACCTGCTGGAGAAGCGCCTGATCAGCCACGCGCACCTGGCCGCCGCCAATTCGGTGGAATTCGGCATTCCGCTGTTCGACGCCAACGCCCTCGACCTGACCCAAGCCGCGACCAAACTGGTCAGCGAGGAATTGATCCTGAAGCATTCCGTGTTGCCGCTGTTCAAGCGCGGCAACAAATTGTTCGTGGGAATTTCCGACCCAACCAACACCAGCGCGCTTGACGAGATCAAGTTCGCATCCAAGCTCACGATCGAGCCGATCCTAGTCGATGACGAGACGCTCAGGCGCGTCATCGAAAAGGCGTTGAGCGTCAGCGACAACCTGTCGGTCGGCGACGACAGCGAGGGCTTGGAGAACCTCGAAGTCGGTGACATCGACGCGAACGAACCGGAATCCGCCGACCCCAACAAGGCCGACGACACGCCGGTCGTGAAGTTCGTCAACAAGGTGCTGGTGGATGCGATCAAGCGCGGGGCATCCGACATTCATTTCGAACCTTACGAAACCGACTTCCGCGTGCGCACGCGCCTGGACGGCATCCTGCGCACGGTCGCCAAGGCGCCGGTGAAACTCAGCACACGCATCGCCGCGCGCCTGAAGGTGATGGCATCGCTGGATATCGCCGAACGCCGCCTGCCACAGGACGGACGCATCAAGCTGGCGCTGTCGAAGACGCGGGCAATGGATTTCCGCGTCAGCACCTGCCCGACCCTGTTCGGCGAAAAGGTCGTGCTGCGCATTCTCGACAGCGCGGCCGCGAAACTTGGTATCGACAGGCTCGGTTATGAGGATGACCAGAAGCAGCTTTATCTCGAAGCCCTCGACAAGCCCTACGGCATGATTCTGGTCACCGGCCCCACCGGATCGGGCAAGACGGTTTCGCTGTATACAGGCTTGAATATCCTCAATACCGATGAGCGCAACATCTCCACCGCCGAGGATCCGGTGGAAATCCGAGTCGCGGGCATCAATCAGGTACAGATGAACGTCAAGAAGGGCATGACCTTCGCAGCGGCCCTGCGCTCGTTCCTGCGCCAGGATCCCGATGTCATCATGGTCGGCGAGATCCGTGATCTTGAAACCGCCGAGATCGCGATCAAGGCCGCGCAGACGGGTCATCTGGTGCTGTCCACCCTGCACACCAACGACGCGCCGCAGACCGTAGCGCGCCTGATGAACATGGGCATCGCGCCGTACAACATCACCTCGTCGATTACCTTGATCATCGCGCAGCGGCTGGCGCGCCGCCTGCACGACTGCAAGCGCGAGGTGCAGTTGCCCGAGCACGCGCTGCTCGCCGAGGGCTTCAGCGAAACTGAAGTCAAGCGCGGGCTGCGCTTGTACGAAGCGGTCGGTTGCGCGGACTGCAATGACGGCTACAAGGGCCGGGTCGGCATTTATCAGGTGATGCAGTTGACCGAGGAAATCCAGAAGATCATCCTCGAGGGCGGCAACGCCATGGATATCGCCGAAGCCGCGCAACGCGAAGGTATTCGCGACCTGCGGCAATCGGCCCTGCTCAAGGCCAAGAACGGTCACACCAGCCTTGCCGAAATCAACCGAGTGACGAAGGAATAAATCATGGCCGCCACCAAAACCGCGGTACGCGCGCAGACCCAGGGGCAAGCCCAGGCTCCTCGAAATCCCAATCCGATGTCGGTGTTCGTATGGGTCGGCACCGACAAGCGCGGCAAAAAGATGAAAGGCGAGCAGTTGGCGAAGAACGCCAACCTGTTGCGCGCCGACCTGCGCCGACAAGGCATCAACCCCACCGTAGTCAAGCCAAAGCCGAAGTCGATCTTCGGCAATACCGGCAGCCGGATCACCCCGCGCGATATCTCGGTCTTCAGCCGCCAGATCGCAACCATGATGCAGTCTGGCATCCCGATGGTCAGCGCTTTCGAAATCATCTCGGGCGGCCAAAAGAATCCCCGCATGCGCACCATGCTCAACGACATCCGCGGCAGCATCGAAGGTGGTTCCTCGTTGTACGAGGCGATCGGCAAGCATCCGGTGCAGTTTGACGAGTTGTACCGCAACCTGGTCAGGGCAGGCGAAGGTGCCGGCGTGCTCGATACCGTGCTGGACACCGTCGCGACCTACAAGGAACGCACCGAGAGCATCAAGGGCAAGATCAAGAAGGCTCTTTACTACCCGGCTGCGGTGATCGCGGTCGCGATCATCGTGAGTTCGATCCTGTTGATCTTCGTGGTTCCGCAATTCGACGCGGTCTTCAAGAGCTTCGGTGCCGAACTGCCGGCCTTCACCCAGATGCTGGTGAAAGCCTCCAATTTCCTGGTGTCGTACTGGTGGGCGGCCCTGTTGATCGTCGGCGGCACGATCTTCGGGATCATGTTCGCGTTCAAGCGCTCGCCGGCTTTCGCGCATTTCGTCGACCGGATGGCGCTCAAGCTGCCGGTCATCGGCAAAATCCTGCACGAGTCGGCAATCTCGCGTTTCGCACGCACCCTCGCGTTGACCTTCAAGGCCGGCGTGCCCCTGGTCGAGGCGCTTGAAACGGTTGCCGGTGCTTGCGGCAGCATTGTCTATGGCGAGGCGGTGATGAAAATCCGCGAAGATGTATCGGTCGGTTACCAGCTGAACCTCGCGATGAAGCAGGTCAACCTGTTCCCGCATATGGTGGTGTCAATGGTGGCGATCGGCGAGGAATCCGGTGCGCTCGATGCGATGCTGTTCAAGGTCGCCGAGTTCTACGAGGAGGAGGTCAACAACGCGGTCGATTCGCTGTCGAGCCTGCTCGAGCCGATGATCATGGTCGTCATCGGCATCCTCGTCGGCAGCATGGTGATCGGTATGTACCTGCCCATCTTCAAGCTCGCCGCAGCGGTCTGACCGGATCGTGTTGACGGAGTTGTTGCAGCAGCCGGCCTATGCAGCCGGCTGCGCTTTCCTGTTCGGATTATTGATTGGCAGTTTTCTCAACGTGGTAATCCTGCGGCTACCCGCGCGCCTGGAATGGCAGTGGCGGCGCGACAGCCGCGAGCTGCTTGAAATCGAGGAACCAGACGCTTCAACGCCCCCGCCGGGTATCGTCGTTGAACGTTCGTTTTGCCCGAAGTGCGCGCACAGACTCAGCGCCTTCGACAACATCCCGCTGATCAGTTTCCTCGCCTTGCGTGGGCGTTGCAGGTTCTGCCGCGCGCCAATTTCATGGCAGTATCCGGCAGTGGAATTGATGACCGGATTGGCGTTCGCGATATGCGCCTGGCACTTCGGTCCTGGTTGGCAAGCGATCGCCGCCCTCGTATTCACGGCCGCACTGATCGCACTTGCCGGCATCGACCTGCACACGACGCTGCTGCCCGATCAACTGACTTATCCGTTGCTGTGGCTCGGATTGTTGCTGAGCACGATCATAGTGTTCGTCGACCCGGTGTCGTCGCTGCTTGGTGCGGCGGCTGGCTATCTGAGCCTGTGGTCGGTGTTCTGGCTGTTCAAGCTTGCCACCGGCAAGGAAGGCATGGGCCGTGGCGACTTCAAGCTGCTCGCGGCGCTCGGCGCATGGTGCGGGATCAAGGGCGTATTTCCGATCGTCCTGATTTCTGCGCTGCTTGGCGCATTGATCGGGAGTGCGTGGTTGCTGCTGCGCGGACGCGATCGCGCTACCCCGATCCCATTCGGCCCGTACCTTGCGATCGCCGGCTGGATACAACTCTTGTGGGGACCACAACTGATCGCGGCCTACCTGCACTTCTCCGGACTGTGATGATCAAGCCGGCTTCAACACTCACGTGCACGCCGCGCACGCGCAACCTCACCGTGGGCGCGATCATCGCCCTGATCGCGCTGCTGATGCTGCCCAACCTGCTCTGGCTATGGGCCGGCACCAGCACCACACTGTGGCGCGATGCGCTGATGATTCCGTCGATCCTGTTGCTTGCGCTGTTCGCGCTGTTCGGAAATCGGCAATGGATCGCCTGCCTGTTGCTGGCGCCGTTCGCGATGCTGGCGCCGCTGGAAGCGTTCTACATCGGCACTTACCACCGCCCGAGCTTCGCGGAGGTGATCGCGACGCTGATCGCGACCAACCCGCGCGAGATGCGCGAATACCTCGGCGCAACCTTGGTGCCGATCGTTTTGTGCGTCGTCGCCGGATTGATGGTGGCGTTGCTCGCGGCCTGGTGGAGTCGTCGATCGCAATTGCGCTGGACGCGTGGTGCACGGGCATGGGTGCTGACGCTGGCGATCACGGCGCTGCTGGGAACCGGAGTCGTCGCAAGTGTCACCACTGCGGGCGATTTCTCGAAGCGCTTCCATGCAGGCATGAAGAAAATCACGTCGCTGGGAACTGCGATCCAGTATGGTTATCCCTTCGGCATGTACCAACGCATCGTCGACTACCGCAGCGAATGGAACGCGATGCGTGCGAACGTCGCGCGCCTGGACTCCTTCCATTTCCACGCGCACCGCACGGCGAACATCGCCAGGCGACAGGTGTATGTGCTGGTGATCGGCGAAGCGAGCCGTCGCGTCAACTGGCAGTTGTTCGGTTACGACCGCGCGACCAATCCGGAACTCTCCCGGATCAGCAACCTCGTGCCGATCACCGACATGGACAGTTCATGGCCGGAATCGATCACCGCGATCCCGAACATCCTCACGCGCAAGCCGATCACCGACACCAGGTTCACCTGGTGGAAGGAGGCATCGGTCCTGCGCGCAATGCAGGAAGCCGGTTACGACACGTACTGGTTTTCCGACCAGCAGGCGATCGGAAAATACGATTCGCCGGTGTCGACCTACGCGTTCGAAGCGCAGCACGCCGAGTTCCTCAACCACGCCTCGTGGAGCGTGCCCGGCAGCTACGACGAGGTCCTGTTGCAACCGCTGCGTGATGCATTGGGCGACTCGAACCACGATCTGTTCATCGTGCTGCACATGATGGGCAGCCACCAGAGTTACGACTATCGGTATCCAGCCGCATACAAGCGCTTCCGCCCGACCGAATCGGACCCGGCTGGCGGCGTCCCGGCGCGCGAACATGCGCGCAACGGCTACGACAACTCGATCCTGTATTCCGACCACATTCTCGCATCGATCATCGGCATCCTCCACGACACCGATGCGGTGACGGCGCTGTGGTACGAATCCGACCATGGCGAAAGCCTGCCGACCACGACCTGCTCCAAGCAAGGACACGGCAACGGCACGCATTACGAATACGAAATTTCCGCGTTGTTCTGGCACTCCGATGCGTATGCTACGGAATTCCCCGCGCGCGTCGCCGCGCTGCAAGCCAACGCCCGCAAACGCCTGCTGAGCGCGGATACCTTTGAATCATTGATCGACATGACCGGCGTGGATTTCGCGGGTCATGATGCGTCGTGGAGCGTGTTCAGCCCGCGATGGCGCTATCGTCCGCGCATCGTCAACCGCCCATCGCAACTCGACATCGATCGCGCTAAATTCACGAAGGATTGCGGTACGGTGTTTCGATAAATGCAACAGATGAAGACGCATCCATTCGTTGTCGCGGTCACCGGCGGAATCGCGTCGGGCAAGTCCGAGGTGAGCCGATGCTTCGAGCAACTCGGCATCGCGGTCGCCGATGCGGACGTGTTCGCGCGCACACTGGTCGAACGAGGACAGCCAGCGCTCGAAGCGATCGCCGCACGTTTCGGCAACGATGTTTTGTTCGCGGACGGACGACTTGATCGCGGCATGCTGCGACGGATCGTGTTCGACGATGAGGGTGCGCGGCATGAACTGGAAGCGATCCTGCACCCGCGCATCCGCGCCGCGATGTACGACGCATGCGTCGCCGCCGGCAGTCCTTACGCAATGGCTGCGATTCCGTTGTTGGCCGAAGGCGGCGGCAGGGCCGCCTATCCATGGCTCGCGCGCATCCTGGTGGTCGATGTGCCGCGCGACGCGCAATTGCAACGCCTGATGCAACGGGACGGCAATTCACGCGAGCAGGCCGAACGCATCCTCGCCGCACAAGCCACCCGCGAACACAGGCTGGCGATTGCCGACGATGTGATCGACAACAGCGGCGACATCGCCACGCTTGCGCCGCAGGTCGAGGTACTGCATGCGCTCTACCTGTCGCTCTTGGCTGTAGCGAAATAAATCGTTCGTTTCGAAAGCACGTCAGCGCGGCAACAAGCACCCGTCGCGATCAGCCAGGCCAGAGCCCACGTATCGCCGCGATTCCCTGCGCGCCATGCGCGCGCGCGCTGGAGATGTCTATGGCACCCATGCCGCCTAGCGCGTAAATCGGCAACGAAACCAGCTCACGCAAGCGCGCGAAACCATCCCGGCCCAGCGGCGTGCGATCGGGATGCGTCGGCGTCGCAGCAATCGGACCGAGCACCACAAAATCGAGGCCAAGCGCTTCGGCATAGCGCAGCTCGGCGGCGTCGTGGCAGGAGGCCGCAACGATGAGCTTGGCCGGCAGCGGGCGTTCCTGCAATTCCATGAGCTGCGCCGCGCGCAGGTGCACGCCGATGCCGAGCGTACGTGCAAGTTCGATGTGCGCGTTGACGAGTAGTTCGGCGCCAGCATCGCGGCATAATTTCGATGCAGCTTCAGCAAATGGCCGCAACGCATCGGCATCCAGTGCATGGCTGCGCAGTTGTACGCGACGCACGCCTGCTTTCAGCGCGCGATCCAGCCCGTGCAGGAATGCGTCGCGGTTCTGCAAATCAGGTTCGGGCGTGATCAAGTAGCGATCGGGTTGCTGCATCGCCGCCACCACCGGGCGATCCGCTGGTGGCATCGGGTAGCTCGCGAGTTTCGCGGACGGCACCCATGCAAGTGCCTGCTGTTCGCGACCGAGCGCGTTGCCGCTCCATGCACCGATCCTGCGCACGTCGAGCACGATGCGCTTGTCGCGATAGGCCTGCGGCACCGCGATCAATGGCGCACTGGAGGCGATGCGAATGCCAAGTTCTTCGTGCAGTTCGCGTGCGAGCGCCTGTTCGGCAGTTTCGCCGGCATCGACCTTGCCGCCGGGAAATTCCCACAGCCCGGCCAGGTCGCGCCCTTCGGTGCGTCGCGCAAGCAGGATACGCCCGCGCGGGTCCTGAATCACGCCGGCGACCACATGCACGGAGGCGGTGTCCTTCATTCCGCTCGCACGCAATGCGCGAACGCATCGCCTGGCGCAGTCAGTGCACCACACAACGCACCGCCATGCCGATTCAACGCGCTGCGCTTACACCAGCTGTCCATGGCATTGCTTGTACTTCTTGCCGGAGCCGCAGGGACATGGATCGTTGCGCCCGATCTTCGGGCCTTCGCGCAATACGGGTTCCGGTACTGCCGCCACGGTTTGTTGTTCGGCCTGCACTTGCAAAGCTTCCTCGTCGGCGCTGTAACCACCCGTCTCGGGATGCTGGAACTGCATCTGTCTGGCCTGCGTTTCGGCCTGTCGCTGGGTTTCGGCTTCCAGGCGCGCGACTTCGTCGTCGCTGCGCACGCGCACGCGCGCGAGGATCGTGGTGACTTCGCGCTTGAACTTCTCGAGCATCTCCGAGAACAGTTCGAACGATTCGCGCTTGAACTCCTGCTTGGGCTGCTTCTGCGCATAACCGCGCAAGTGGATGCCCTGGCGCAGGTAATCCATCCGCGCGAGGTGCTCCTTCCAGTTCTGGTCGAGCACGTTGAGCATGACGTGCTTTTCCAGCGCACGCATCATCTCCGGGCCGACTTCCTGCTCCCGGTCGGTGAAGTATTTCGCGGCGAGTTCCTGCGCATGGCGCGCGATCGCGGTCGCGTCGATGTCGCCGGCGCTGTGGGCATAGCCCTGCAGGTCGGCCTCGATGCCGAAGTCATCGTTGAGGCTGCGTTCGAGCCCGGCCAGATCCCACTGCTCGTCGACCGAATGCTCGGGCACGTAGCGTCGCACGAGCTCGGCGAACACATCGTCGCGGATCGCTTCCACGGTGTCCTGCATCGTTTCGGCTTCCAGCAGTTCGTCGCGCTGCTGGTAGATGACCTTGCGCTGGTCGTTATTGACGTCGTCGAAGTCGAGCAGGTTCTTGCGTATGTCGAAGTTGTGCGCCTCGACCTTGCGCTGCGCTTTCTCGATCTGCTTGCTCACCATCGCCGACTCGATGACATCGTCTTCCTTCATGCGCATCATCTTCATCGCGCGCTGGATGAAATCCGACGCGAAGATCCGCATCAGGTTGTCTTCGAAGGAGAGGAAGAAACGGCTCGAACCCGGATCGCCCTGGCGCCCCGAGCGGCCGCGCAGCTGGTTGTCGATGCGCCGCGATTCGTGGCGCTCGGTGCCGACGATGTGCAGGCCGCCGGCCTGCTTGACCGCTTCGTGGCGCTTCTGCCATTCCTCGCGCAAGCGCGCGCGATCCGCATCCGCCGCGTTTTCGTCGAGCGACTGCAGTTCGACGTCGAGGTTGCCGCCCAGCACGATGTCGGTACCGCGACCGGCCATGTTGGTCGCGATCGT
Organism: Lysobacterales bacterium; assembly: GCA_038226665.1. Taxonomy (GTDB): domain Bacteria; phylum Pseudomonadota; class Gammaproteobacteria; order Xanthomonadales; family Xanthomonadaceae; genus SZAS-103. The sequence continues at coordinate 9,269 of JBBRQI010000008.1, forward strand.
CACTGCTTTGGGCTGCCCGGCCTGCGCGACGATATGCGCTTCGCGTTCGTGCTGCTTGGCGTTGAGCACTTCGTGCGGCACGCGTTCCTCACGCAAACGCTGAGAGAGCATTTCGGAGGTTTCGATCGACGTTGTGCCGACCAGTACAGGCTGGCCACGTGTGTAGCAATCCTTGATGTCCTCGACCACGGCGTTGTACTTGGCCTTGGGACCGAAGAACATCAGGTCCGGATGATCCTTGCGCACCATCTGGCGATGGGTCGGGATCACCACGACTTCGAGTCCGTAGATGTCCTGGAATTCGTAGGCCTCGGTATCGGCGGTGCCGGTCATGCCGGCGAGCTTGCCGTACATGCGGAAGTAGTTCTGAAACGTGATCGAGGCGAGCGTCTGGTTCTCGCGCTGCACCGGCACGCCTTCCTTGGCCTCGACCGCCTGGTGCAGGCCGTCGGACCAACGCCGACCGGCCAACGTGCGGCCAGTGAACTCGTCGACGATGATGACTTCACCATCGCGCACGATGTAATCGACGTCGCGCTGGTAGATCGCCTGCGCGCGCAATGCCGCATTGAGGTGATGCACCACGGTCAGGTTGGATGCATCGTAGAGGCTGTCGTCCGCCTTGATGATGTCGGCCGCGCGCAACAACTCCTCGGCGTGCGACATGCCCGCCTCCGACAAGTGCGCCTGTTTTTGTTTTTCATCGACCCAGTAATCGCCCTCGCCGTCTTCCTTCTCCTGGCGCGTGAGTTTCGGGACGATGCGGTTGACCTTGACGTACAACTCGGGCGATTCGTCGGCCGGGCCGGAGATGATCAACGGCGTGCGCGCCTCGTCGATCAGGATCGAGTCGACCTCGTCCACGATCGCGAAATTCAGTCCGCGCTGGAACTTGCCGTCCTTCTCCAGCGCCATGTTGTCGCGCAGGTAGTCGAAGCCGTATTCGTTGTTGGTGCCGTAGGTGATGTCGGCGCCATAGGCGGCTTTCTTGTCGCCGTGCGGCATGTTCGGATAGACGACGCCAACGCTCATGCCCAGCCAGGTGTACAACCGACCCATCCACGCCGAGTCGCGCTTGGCGAGGTAATCGTTGACCGTGACCACATGCACGCCCTTGCCGGACAACGCGTTGAGGTAGACCGGCAAGGTGCCCACCAGGGTCTTGCCTTCGCCGGTGCGCATCTCGGCGATCTTGCCGAGGTGCAACACCATGCCGCCGATCATCTGCACATCGTAAGGGCGCAGGCCGAGGACGCGCCTGGATGCCTCGCGCACGACCGCGAAGGCTTCGGGCAGTATCTGGTCGAGGGTTTCGCCGGCTGCCACACGCTGCCGGAAGGTGTCGGTCTTGCCCTTGAGTTCGTCGTCCGACAGCTTCTGCAGCTGCGGTTCGAGGGCGTTGATCTTGACGACGTTCTTCTGCAGCTGTTTCAGCAGGCGCTCATTGCGGCTGCCAAACATGCGGGTAAGGAGACTGTTGATCATGGAGACCCGAGGTTGGCTGGATTTGATTGAGGCAACGTTGCCTGTCGCGCACGCGCGACGGGCCTGAAAATGCATCGGGCCGCTCGCGGCGGCCCGGTCGTGCATTCTAACGTGGGGCTGGCCGGATGCGAATCAACCAGCGGCGCGCGATCCAGTGATCTGAACGGCTGTCAGTGTGCCGTCGCTGCCCTTAACGGCCAATCTTGCTCAGATAAGGCTGCGGATTCACCGGCGCGCCGTTGATCCAGACTTCGAAATGCAAGTGGGAGCCGGTCGAATGGCCGGTCGAGCCAACCTTGGCGATCACATCTCCGGCATGCACAAGGTCGCCCACTTTCACCAGCAACTTCGAGCAATGTCCGTAGCGCGTGGCGTAACCGTTGCCGTGGTCGATGTCGACCACGTTGCCGTAACCGCCTGCGTCGAAATCGGCGCGCATCACGATGCCGTCGGCGGCGGCGTGGATCGGGTCGCCGGTTTCGCCGTTGAGGTCGAGGCCCTTGTGGAATTCGTGGCCGCCTGTAATCGGGTCGATGCGGTTACCGAACGGCGCGGACACGTAGGTGTTGGTCAGTGGCGTCGACGACGGTGTCTGGGTGCGATCGAGATCCTGGTTCAGCAGCAGCGATTCGAGCACCTGCAACTGGTCGCCCGAATGCTTGAAGGACTTCCCCAAACCGGCCATCTGCTGCGACAGCTCGGCGGCGCTGATCGCCGTGGTCGGTTCGTCGCCGCCACCGGTGCCGGGCTGCGCGGAGAAGTTGAACTCGCCATCGTCGATCTTGCCCATCCGGATCAACCGCTCACCGAGCGCATTGAGGCGATTGGACTGTGCCTGGAGCTCGCCGAGCTTGACGGCCATCGCATTGACCTCGCGCCGGGAAGCAGCGCTGGATTCGGCGACTTGCGCCTTATCGCGGATCAACTCGCCGCGCAAGTTGCGCACCTCGGCCATCGCCACGCCGCCACGGATGAAAAATCCCGCGGTGAAACCGAGCATGATCATCACGATCAGCACGCCGAGGGCGCCGATCACGAGTTTGCGGTCTTTGTGCAGGCAAAAAAGCTTAGGGGATTTCAGGAATTTCGATACGATAATGACATTCATGCGCAAACCGTCTGATTTTCGTCCGCAGGGCACAGCCAAGGCCGCTTCCGCGCCACGCCCGGCGCTCGAGGCGGCGGGTGAGGCTGGACTCGGCCGCCTCATCGAGCGCGCACAATGGCTGGCGGCACTGGATGAGCGGCTGCGTCGATGCCTGCCGGACTCGCTGCTACCGCATTGCCATCTGGGCAACGTGGGTGCCGGCAAACTGGTTTATCTGGTGGACGCTCCGGTCTGGGGTACCAAGCTGCGGCAACATGCAGACGCCCTGCTGGACGCTGCGACCGCGGCTGGCCTCTCGGCTGGCGCGCTCACCGTGAAAGTGGTGCCGTCGCTTCAGTCCGAACCAGACCGTGTCGCGTCGAAACCGATATCGCAAGCCACCCGCGATGCATTGCGGGCAACCGCCGAATCCGTGGCCGACCCCGAACTGCGGGCCCAACTCCTGCGGCTTGCCTCCATGGCGTGACCGCTGCGCAACTGCCAACTTGGCGGTCGCTTCCGGCCATGCAGCGCCGACCTGGTCAGGCGACCGGGAAACGGATAGTACAGGAAAAACCGGCCATTTGATAATAGCCAATTGAATCCGTGACTTAGGTCACGAAATTGGTTGGGTGCAGCTGAATATCAAACCGCTTGGGCAGGATGCGCGTAGGAAATCGGCGCTTGGGCAGGATCGCTAAAGGTCACTTCTTCCCATGCCGTGCGATCGGCGAGCAGGGTGCGCAGCAACTGGTTGTTGAGTTGGTGGCCGGATTTGTAGCCGTAGAAAGCGCCGATCAGGCTGTGCCCGAGCAGGTACAGGTCGCCGATCGCATCAAGGATCTTGTGCTTGACGAACTCGTCCTCGTAACGCAGTCCGTCCTCGTTGAGGATGCGGTAATCGTCGAGCACGATCGCGTTGTCCATGCTGCCGCCGAGCACGAGCTTGCGGTCACGCAACATCTCGATGTCCTTCATGAAACCGAAGGTGCGCGCGCGGCTGACTTCCTTGACGAACGACGTCGTCGAGAAATCCACCTCGGCTGAGGACGTCGAACGCGTAAACATCGGATGGTTGAAGTCGATCGTGAAACCGACCTTGAATCCATCGAACGGCTCGAACCGCGCCCACTTGTCGCCGTCCTCGACGCGGATCGGCTTCTTGATGCGGATGAAACGCTTGGGCGCATTCTGTTCCTCGATCCCCGCGGACTGGATCAGGAACACATACGGGCCCGCCGAACCGTCCATGATCGGCACTTCGGGCGCCGACAGGTCGACGTAGGCGTTGTCGATGCCCAAGCCCGCGAGCGCGGACAGCAGGTGCTCGACAGTCATGATCCGTACCTCGCCCTTGGTGAGGGTCGTGGACAGACTGGTGTCGCCGACATGCTCGGCGCGCGCATGGATTTCGACGGGTTGGGCGAAATCGACACGACGAAAAATGATGCCGCTGTCGGGAGCTGCGGGGCGCAAGGTCAGGAAGACCTTTTCACCGGAATGAATGCCGACACCCGTGGCTCGAATGACATTCTTGAGCGTGCGTTGCTTGATCATAGTTGTGCGTTCTCCATGGAGGAGCGCGACAAGGCGACGCCGAGAATAACACGCGCTTTACCAAATTAAAACAATTCGGAAGCACTATTGTCCCATGAATGAGACAATTCGTCTTGTTGGGCCTGTAATCATATGTATTGTTTCAGAATCAGATCATTGCCTCCTGGCCGTCGCGTCGCGGTGAAGAAAGTCCGGACGCCTAACGGAGAAGGCGTCCGGACGAACCATGCATCGCCAAACGACAGCGACGGCCTAGCGATCGACAGCCTGCCGCAACACCCTGCGGTCAGTCGTTCATCAGTCCACGCATCCGGAATCGGATAGCAGACGGCTTGCTGTGCAAATAGTTCAACGCCTCCGGTTCAGTCGGCCTGCCTCCGCAGGAACGCCGGAATATCGAGATAAGCATCGCCGCTCGCGTCCAATGCGCTGGTTGCAGGTTCGTTACGGCCGCTGTTACTGCCCCCGTGCGTATTGCCATGACCACGCAATCCGCCAAAGCCAGGCGCCGGCGTCGCCGTATACGCGGTGTCGTGGAATTCCACTTGGCCGTTGCTGCCATTGCGAACCAGCTTGACCTGCGGACGCACGACCTCGCGATCCATCCCACGCTCCGAGCCGCGATCCGTACCGCGTAGGGTTTTCTGCGCCACGTTGCGGTTCAGGCCGGTGGCGACCACCGTCACCCGCACTTCGTCCTGCATGTCCGGATCGAGCACGGTGCCGATCACGACGGTCGCGTCTTCCGAAGCGAACTCCTCGATCGTCCGGCCAACCTCGTCGAACTCGCGCATCGTGAAATCCGGACCGGCGGTGATGTTCACCAGAATGCCGTTGGCACCCGACAGGTTGACATCATCGAGCAGCGGATTGCTGATCGCCATCTCGGCGGCCGTCATCGCGCGCTCCTCGCCACGGGCGGTGCCCGAGCCCATCATCGCCATGCCCATCTCGCTCATCACGGTACGGACGTCGGCGAAGTCCACGTTGATCAGGCCCGGACGCACGATCAGGTCGGCGATGCCCTGCACGGCGCCGAGCAGCACGTCGTTGGCGGCCTTGAACGCCTGCGTCATGGTCGCTTCGCGGCCGAGAACGGTGATCAGCTTCTCGTTCGGGATCGTGATCAGCGAATCGCAATGCTGGGCGAGTTCCTCGATGCCCTTGAGCGCGACCTGCATGCGCCGGCGGCCTTCGAACGGAAACGGCTTGGTCACGACGGCGACGGTGAGGATTCCCATTTCCTTGGCGAGCTGAGCGACCACGGGCGCTGCGCCGGTTCCGGTGCCGCCGCCCATGCCAGCGGTGATGAACACCATGTCCGCGCCTTCCAGCGCCTCGACGATGCGCTCGCGATCCTCGAGCGCCGCCTGCCGGCCGACTTCGGGATTCGCGCCAGCGCCCAAGCCCTTGGTGACATTGCTGCCCAGCTGCAGCTGCAGCTTGGAACCCGAGCTCTTGATCGCTTGCGAGTCGGTGTTCGCGGTGATGAACTCCACGCCCTCGACATTGCTGCCAACCATGTGTGCGACCGCGTTGCCACCGCCGCCGCCGACGCCGATGACCTTGATGACCGCGTTCGGCGCGAGTTTTTCTATCAGTTCAAAATGTGCCATGTCCGAATCCTCCGTTGGATTGTTGTCGTTCTTGTTGTATGTATTTGCCGCAACCGACCCGTCCCGCTGACCGCCGCCCTGCCCGCCTCATCCCGCCCGCCGCACCACTCCCGTATTGCCAAGAGCAGGCTTACCTGCTCCGTTTGCGCGGGAGTCGGGCGACGCGCCCGATCCCGCACATGAAAATCAAAACTCGCCGCGGTACCACATCCTCACCTTCGTCAACAGCGACCCGACCCGCCCGGTCGGCACCACCGGCCGACGCGGATGTTCGATCTGGCTGCCCCACAGCAGCAGGCCGACGCCAGTCGCATGCACCGGATTGCCGACCACTTCGCCCAAACCACTCACGTGCTGAGGAATGCCAATGCGCACCGGCATGTGCAACATCTCCTCGGCGAGCTCGACCACGCCTTCCATCTTCGAAGCGCCGCCGGTCAGCACGAGTCCCGCGCGCACGAGTTCCTCGAAACCGGCACGGCGCAATTCGGCCTGCACCATTTCGAAAATTTCCTCGTATCGGTTCTGCACCGCTTCGGCCAATGCCTGTCGCGCAAGCCGGCGCGGCGGACGATCGCCGACGCTCGGAACCTGGATGCTTTCCTCGGCCGTCGCGAGTTGCGCCAGCGCGCAGGCGTAACGCACCTTGATCTGTTCCGCTTCCGGCGTCGGGGTGCGCAGCAGGTGCGCGATGTCGTTGGTGACCTGGTCGCCCGCGATCGGCAGCGACGCCGAATGGCGGATCGCGCCCTGCACGAACACCGCGATGTCGGTCGTACCTGCGCCGATATCGACGAGCACGACACCGAGTTCTTTCTCATCGTTGGTCAGTACGGCCGTACTGGATGCGATCGATGCGAGGATCAGGTCATCGACCTGCAGGTGGCAGCGATTGATGCACTTGGCGATATTCTGCGCGGCCGACTGCGCGCCGGTGACGAGGTGCGCGCGCACTTCCAGGCGCACGCCGGACATCCCGACTGGATTGCGAATGCCTTCCTGCGAGTTGTCGACGATGTATTCCTGTGCGATGGCATGAATGATCTTCTGGTCGGACGGGATCGCGACCGCCTTGGCTGCCTGCAGCACGTTGTCGAGGTCGGCGTAGGTCACCTCGCCGTCCTTGATCGGCACGATGCCCGGCGAATTGCGGCATTGCGTATGGCTGCCGGAGATGCTCGCGTACACCGAACTGATTTCGCAGCCGGCCATCATCTCGGCCTCCTGCACCGCGCGCTGAATCGATTGCACCGTGGATTCGATGTCGACCACGACGCCGCGCTTGAGGCCGCGCGATTCGTGCGAACCGATGCCGATCACCTCGATCGGATTGCCCGGTGAATATTCGCCGACCAGCGCCACTACTTTTGAAGTGCCGATGTCGAGCCCCACGATCAGGGACTTGTCGCCTTTGCGATTCATGTGCGCGCCTGTTGCTTTGTCTTGTTGATGGGTGTCGAAATCCGAGACGGCTTCGCCGCCTTCATCGATCTGCCGATGTCGAGCCCCACGGCGATCTTCAAATTGACGGCGTTGCGGTTCATGTGCGCGCCTGTTGCTTTGCTGCGGTGGTGGGAGTGGAAATGGGCGTCGTTGCGCGATGCTTTGGTGTGCCGGAAGGCACAGCTGGAATGTCCTGCCAGCTCAGGGTGAAACCATTCGTGTAACGCAGGTCCGCACGCAGCAGCACGCCCTGGCGCGCGGCGGTGATCTGCGGCAGCAGGTGCGCGAACCGGCGCAAACGTTCCTGCGGATCGCTGCGCCCGACCACCACCTCGATGCCGTCGCGCAAATGCAGTGTCCAGCTGCCGCGCTCGGTCAGGCTCACCCCCTGCACGCGGCGACCGCTGCCAGCGAACAGTGGTTGCGCCTGGTTGTAGAGCGCGATCACGTCGGCGCTGCGGTTGTCGGGACCATCCAGCTCGGGAAGGCTCGACAAGTCCGGATTGCCCGGTGCAGCGAACACCTGCCCGCGTTCCGACAACAACTTGTCCTTGCCCCAGCGCGCGAATGGCCGGTGCTCGGTCAGGGTCACGATCAGCTGGTCGGGCCAGCGCTTGCGCACTTCGACGCGCTCGACCCACGGCAGCGCGGCGACGGCGCTGCGGATCGGCTCCATCCGGATCGCGAAGAAGCCGCTTTGTACTTGCGGCAACACCGCCGCGCGCACCTGCTCGGCGCTGACCCGTGCGAACGGACCACTGACATCGAGCCGACGCATCGGCCAGCGATCGCCAGCGATCCAGCCGTTCAGCACGGCGACCACCGGCAACGCGACCAGGCAGATCGCCAGCGTCCACGCGAACAGGCGCACGAATAAATTCATGCCGCGCCTCCGTGCGTGGTTACGGACATGTCGCGTAACGAGGTTTCGAGGATTTCCCAGCACAAGGTTTCGAAATCGATGCCGACCTGCTGCGCCGCTTTCGGCACCAAGGAATGGCTGGTCATGCCGGGCGCGGTGTTGACTTCGAGCAGCCACAGATCGCCCGCGCGATCGCGCATCACGTCCACACGCGCCCAGCCCGAACAATCGGCGGCGCGGAATGCAGCCAGCGCAAGCTTGCGGATCGCTTCCTCGGCAGCCCCGTCCAGGCCGGGACACAGATACTGCGTGTCCTCGGCAATGTACTTGGCGTTATAGTCGTACCACTCGCCCTTCGGCACGATGCGGATCGAAGGCAATGCACGTTCTTCGGACACTGCGCCGAGAATGGCAACGGTCAGTTCGTCGCCAACGATCATCTGCTCCATCAAGAGCTCGCCTGGGTACTGCGCGGCGAGTGCAATCGCTGCATCGAGATCGGCTTCGGAGAATACCCGGCTCACGCCGACGCTCGACCCTTCGCAGGCCGGCTTCACGATCACCGGCAACCCGATCCGCGCCGCCGCCGCGCGCACGTCGGTCGCTATCGACATCCTGTTTCCCGCGACATTCGTGACCGAAGGGAATGCAGAGCCACGTCCCTGCGCACTATCGCTCTTGCGCAGATGCGCATAGCGCGGCGTCGGCAGGCCAAGCGAAAGCCAGACCTGTTTGGTGCGGATCTTGTCCATCGACAGCGCGCAGCCGAGCACGCCAGAGCCCGTATACGGCACACCGAGCGCTTCAAGCAGGCCTTGCAGCACGCCGTCTTCGCCGCCGCCGTTGTGGCCATGCAGGATATTGAACACGCGATCGAATTCATTGTTGCGCAGCGCGTCCACCAGCGCCGGAATTCCATCCACCGCATGCGCATCCACGCCACGCGCGCGCAGTGCGTCGAGCACGTTGCTGCCCGAATTCAGCGAGACTTCGCGCTCGGACGACGTGCCGCCCATCAGCACGGCGACACGACCGAATGCGCGCGGATCGTTGATCAGACTCATGGGCGCTGCATCCCGATACCGTGTTCGGAGAGTTCCTGCGCGACGTGGCCGATATCGCCCGCGCCGAGCAACAGCAGCAGGTCGCCATCGGCGAGTACGTCGCCCAGCAATGCAGACAGTTCGCGGACGTTGCCGACCAGCACCGGATCGATGCGTCCGCGCGCACGGATCGCGCGTGCAAGTGCTTTCGCATCGGCTGCGGCGATCGGTGTTTCACCGGCCGCATATACATCGGTCAACAGCAATGCATCGGCGCTCGAAAGAACCGCCGCGAAATCGTCGAACAAATCGCGCGTGCGGCTATAACGATGCGGCTGGAACGCGACCACGAGCCGACGTTCCGGCCAGCCCGCGCGCGCGGCGGCGAAGACGGCTTCGAGCTCGCGCGGATGGTGGCCGTAATCGTCCACGAGCAATGCCTTGCCGCGGCCGAAATCGAGTTCGCCGAGCAGGTTGAAGCGCCGGCCGATGCCCTGGAACTTTTCGAGGGCATGCGCGATGGATTCCGGCGCGACGCCGAGCTGCCAGCCGATCGCCGCTGCCGCCAACGCATTCAACACGTTGTGGCGACCCGGCAAGTTCAGCGTGACCGCGATCGCCGCGCATCCTGGCAAGCGCAGCGTGAAGCGCGTGCGGCCCGCGTCCTGCACGACATCCTCGGCGCGCACGTCCGCATCGTCACCGAAACCGTAGCGCAGGATGTGGCGCGGCATTTCCGCGGCGAGCGCCGCGACCTCCGGGTCGTCCACGCACAGCACCGCAAGCCCGTAGAACGGCAACCGATGCAGGAATTCGGAAAACGCCGCGCGCACGCGATCGAAATCCCCGCCGTAATTTTCCAGGTGGTCCGCATCGATATTCGTGACGACCGCGATCTGCGGGTTCAAGCGCAGGAAACTGCCATCGCTTTCGTCGGCCTCGGCAACCAGCCACTTGCCACTGCCGAGCCGCGCATTCGAACCGGCGGACAGCAACTGCCCGCCGATCACGAAGGTCGGATCCATCCCGCCTTCCGACAGTACGCTGGCGACCAGCGATGTCGTCGTGGTCTTGCCATGCGTGCCGGCGACCGCGATGCCGCGACGGAAACGCATGAGCTCGGCAAGCATCTCCGCACGCGGCACGACCGGGATGCGCTGCGCACGCGCGGCAAGCACTTCGGCGTTCTCGGGCTTGATCGCACTCGACACCACGACGACATCCGCGCCTGCGACGTGCTCCGCAGCGTGGCCGCGAAGCACGCTCGCACCGAGCGCGGTCAATCGACGGGTGCTCGGTGATTCGTTCGCATCCGAGCCCGATACCTTGTAGCCGAGCGTGAGCATGACTTCGGCGATTCCGCTCATGCCGACGCCGCCGATGCCGACGAAATGCACACGAGCGGAACTGCGCGCAGTTTCATCAGAGAGGAGCGGGCGGCGGATCATGCGCGCGCTTCCTTGATGCAGATCGCGGCGACGCGCGCCGCTGCATCTGGCAGCGCAGCAGCACGCGCGCATTCGGCCATCGCGAGCAATGTCGCGCGATCCGCCACCAGCAATTCGCGCAAGGCATCGCGCAGGCGTATATCGAGATCGTCGTGCTGCGGGAGCAGGCGCGTAGCACCACGCTCGACGAGATATTCGGCATTGCGGGTCTGGTGGTCGTCGACCGCAGCAGGAAACGGCACCAGCAACGCACCTACGCCGGCCGCGCACACTTCCGCGAGCGTCATTGCGCCGGCACGGCAAATCACCAGATCGGCCCAGCCGTAAGCTGCGGCCATGTCCTGGATGAAGGGTTCGATCGATGCGACGACGCCCGCATCCGCGTACGCGAAGATCGCTTCGGCGCGCAGGTTTTCGCCGCTCTGATGACGCACATCGATGCGAGGATTGTCGAGTGCCGCCAATGCTTTCGGCACTGCGCTGTTGAGCGCGCGCGCGCCCTGACTGCCGCCGAGCACGAGCAGGCGTAGCGTTCCGTCGCGGCCGGCGAAACGCTGCGCTGGTGGTGGCAATGCCGCGACTTCGGCGCGCACCGGATTGCCGACGGTTTCGCCGCCGTGCGCGAAGCTGTTCGGAAATCCGCACAGCACGCGACGCGCGAATTTCGCGAGCACGCGATTGGTGAATCCTGGGGCTCGATTGGCTTCGTGCACGATCAACGGTCGCCGCAACAACCACGCCGCGATACCGCCCGGCCCCGCAGCGAACCCCCCCATGCTCAACACGCTGCGCGGACGCTGACGGCGCACGATAGCGAGCGCATCGAACACCGCACGCAGCAACCGGAACGGCGCGGTGAGCAAGGCCAGGGTGCCCTTCCCGCGCAGGCCACTGATCTTCAGCGTGTCGATCGCGATACCATGCGCTGGCACGATTCGCATTTCCATGCCGCCCGCCGAACCCAGCCAGACGACAGGGACTTGCAACGCAGCCAGCGCGCGCGCGACCGCGATACCCGGGAAGATGTGCCCACCGGTGCCACCGGCGAGGATCATCACCGGACGTCCATCGAGCGTGGCGGCCGCTGCATTCAAGCGACGGCTCCGATGCGTGGTTCGATGCGCTGGCGCGGGCCACTGCGATCACGCGTCCCGACAGGCGTAGGCGCGGATTGCGTTACAGGCGTCGGCGTCGATTCGGATGCGATTTCAACAGGCGTCGCATCGGCACGTGCGCGCGCAACTTGGCGCTGGGCGCGATCCACCTCGTAACTCACCCGCAGCAACAGGCCGATCACCGCGACCGACATCAGCACGCTCGATCCGCCGTAGGAAATCATCGGCAACGTGAGGCCCTTGGTCGGCAGCAAGCCAAGATTCACGCCGACCGACACCAGCGCCTGCAGGCTGAACCACAATCCCACGCCGAACATGCAGTTCGCAGCGAAGTGCCGGCCAAGCGCGGCCGCGCGCAAGCCGATCTGCAGGCAACGTGCGGTGAATGCGGCATACAACAGGACGATCGCGAACACGCCGACGAAACCGAGTTCCTCGGCAATCACCGCGAGGATGAAGTCGGTGTGCGCCTCGGGCAGGTAGAACAGTTTCTGCACGCTGCCGCCAAGACCGACCCCGAGCCATTGTCCGCGCCCGACCGCGATCAGTGCCTGCGTGAGCTGGAAACCATCCTTGAACGGATCGGCCCACGGATTGAGAAAAGTGGTCAGACGGCGCATGCGGTATGCCTGCGACATCGCCACGGCCGCGAACGCGGGCAAGCCGATGACCAGCGGCCCGAGCAGGCGCGGCAGGCTTGCGCCGCCGAGCAGCAACATGCCTCCGGTGACCGCGAGGATCAGCGAGGCCGACCCGAAGTCGGGTTGCGCGAGAAGCATCACGACCAGCGCGAGTGCGATGCCGACCGGTTTGAGGATCGGCCACCAGCGATGCTGGATCTCTTCCCGATAGCGCACCAAATAACTCGACAGCCACACAATCAACATTGGCTTGACCGCTTCGACCGCCTGGAAGTTCGAGAAGCCAAGGTTGAGCCAACGCTTAGCGCCGTTCACGGTGCGCCCGACGCCGGGCAGGAACACCGCCGCGAGCAGCAGGAAGCACAGGATCAGCATCAACCGGCTGCGCTGTTCGAGCCACTTGAGCTCGGTGCGCATCAGCGCGATCGCAATGCCGATGCCGCCGAGCACGAACACGATATGGCGGATCAGGAAATAGAACGGGCCCATCTTCAGGCCTTCGGCGACCGCGATCGAACTCGATCCGACCATCACCACACCGATGCCTGCGATCAGGATCGCGAGCGTGGCCAGGATCGGGTCGTAACGGCCCTTGATCGCTTCGATGCGCAGCGCCTGACCGGGTGCGCTGCTTGCGTGATACGAGCGTTCGGGAAGATTCATCGGCGCACCATGGATTCGCGTTGTAGTGACGGCTTGGTCATGGACATGGGCATCACCGGACCTTCAGCGTGGCAAGGCCGACGAGGACCAACATCACCGAGATGATCCAGAAGCGCACGATCACGCGCGGCTCGGGCCAGCCTTTCAGTTCGAAGTGGTGGTGGATCGGCGCCATCCGGAAAATGCGCTTTCCAGTGAGCTTGAACGACGCTACTTGCGCGATCACCGACAATGTTTCGACGACGAAGATACCGCCCATGATTGCGAGCACGAGTTCCTGGCGCACGATCACCGCGACCGCCGCGAGCGCCGCACCAAGCGCGAGCGCGCCGATGTCGCCCATGAACACCATCGCCGGATACGTGTTGAACCACAGGAAGCCGAGTCCCGCACCAGCGATCGCGCCGCAGAAGATCACCATCTCGCCGGCGCCGGGTATCGCTGGAATCTGCAGGTAACGCGCGAATTCGGCGTGGCCCGACAGATACGCGAACACGCCGAGCGCCGATGAGACCAGCACCGACGGCATGATCGCAAGGCCATCGAGTCCGTCGGTGAGGTTCACCGCGTTGGAGAACCCGACGATCCAGAAATACGCGACGAACACAAACCACAAGCCCAAGGGGATCGCGACGCCTTTGAGCAGCGGCACGTAGAACGTGGTGCACGCCACGCAGTTGGGGTCCTGGGCGACGTGGTACAGCAGGATCGCAGCGACCAACGCGCACGCCGACTGCAACGCGTACTTCCATCGCGACTTCATGCCGTTCGGATCGCGCCTGACGATCTTGATCCAGTCGTCGTACCAGCCGATCGCGCCGAACGCGAGCAGTACGCCGAGCACGATCCACACATAGCGATTGCGCAGGTCGGCCCACAAGAGCGTGGACAGTGCGACCGCGAGGATGATCAACACGCCGCCCATCGTCGGCGTGCCGGCCTTGACGAAATGCGATTGCGGCCCGTCGGTGCGGATCGGCTGGCCGCCCTTGAGTTGCGCGAGCCGGCGGATGATGGCCGGGCCCATCAGCAGCGAAAGCGCGAGCGAGGTCAACGCACTGAGGATGCCGCGGAAGGTGATGTACGAGAACAGGGCGAACAGCCGCTCGTGCTGGAGACTCTGCAACCAGCGCGAGAGTTCAAGCAGCATGTCCGCCTCCGTGCATCGCGCGTGATTCCGTGTGTTGATCGGCGAGCAATGCCGCGACAACCTTGTCCATCGCGCTCGAGCGCGAACCCTTGACGAGCACGCGCACGTCCGGATGCAGGTCATTGCGCAATGCTTGCAGCAATGCATCCTGATTCTCGAAATGGCGTGCGTCGGAACCGAACGCACGCGCAGCGGCGCGGCTTTTGATGCCGACCGTGTAGAGCCGTGCGATTTTTTTATTGCGCGCACAGTCGCCGACCTGTGCGTGCAGCAATTCGGCACCTTCGCCGAGTTCGGCCATGTCGCCGAGCACCAGCCAGCTTTCGCCGCCTGCTGTGGCAAGTGCAGCGATCGCGGCTTCGACCGATCCGGGATTCGCGTTGTAGCTGTCGTCGATCAGCACCGCGCCGTTGACGAGGGTGTGCGCAATTTGCCGACCCGGCACCTGGCGCGCATGGTTCAACCCATCGGCAATCGTGTCTAGCCCGATGCCTGCGCCGAATGCGAGAGCCGTGGCAGCAAGTGCATTCATCACGTTGTGGCGACCAGGCAGCGGCAGCGCAATCTGTGCGTTGCCGGCGAGCGTGACCAGCTCGAAGCAACTGCCTTCGTGGTCGCCACGAATCGTGCGAGCGCTGATGTCGGCACTCGCGTCAAGCCCGAACCGCAAGACGCACCGGCCTTGCGCGAGTTTTTCGAAATACGCGCCGAAGGCATCGTCGGCATTGATCACCGCGATGCCGTTGTCGGGCAATGCATCGTAGATCGCGCCCTTGGTCTGCGCGACGCCGAGCAAGGTGCCCATGCGCTCGAGGTGCGCGGGCGCGATGTTGTTCACCAGCGCGACGTGCGGCCGCACGATGCTGGTCAGGTAAGCGATGTCGCCAGGCTTGCCGGCGCCCATTTCGTAGATAGCGAAGCGTGCGTCTTCGGGCGCGTCGAGCACCGCGAGCGGCAGGCCGATCTCGTTGTTGCGGTTGCCGGGATTCGCATAGGCAACGCCAGCGCGTTCGAGGATGCCAAGCAGCAAGGTCTTGACGCTGGTCTTGCCATTGCTGCCGGTCAGCGCGATCACGGTCGCCGACCGACCTTGTTGTGCGCCCGCCGCGAGTTCGCCGAGCGCCTGTTCGGTATCGCCGCACAGCAGTTGCGGAACATCGGATTCATGCGTGTCTGTTTGTGCAACGCGACTGACGAGCAACGCACCGGCGCCGCGCGCGATCGCTTCGTCGAGGTGATCGTGCGCGTCATGGTTTTCGCCGCGCAATGCGACGAACAACACGCGACGACCATCGTCCGGATCGAGCGTGCGCGTGTCGATCGCGACGGCATCGATGCGCAGTTCGGCAACGCTCTCATCGCCAAGCAGCCGCGCTTCGCACCAGCGCGCGATGTCGCCGAGAGCGAGCGGCCTCATTGCCGCATCTCCAGAGCACGATACGCATGCGCCATGTCGTCGAACGGGCGCTGCACGCCAGCGACTTCCTGGTAGGTTTCGTGGCCCTTGCCTGCGATCAGCACGACATCGTTCGTCGCCGCATCCGCGATGGCCGTGGCGATGGCCTGCTCACGATCGCGTCGCACGCGCACCGCATCCGCACGCGCGAAACCGCCGAGGATTTCCGCAACGATCGCATCACCATCTTCGCCGCGCGGATTGTCGTCGGTGACGATGACGTAGTCGGCGAGACGTTCGGCGATCTCCGCCATCTGCGGGCGCTTGCCGCGATCGCGCTCGCCACCGCAGCCGAACACGCAGATCAACCGGCCAGCCGTGTGCGCGCGCAGGCTGGCCAGCGTCTGCTCGAGTGCGTCTGGCGTATGCGCGTAATCCACCACCACCAGTGGACTACGCGCATCGCCACCCGCCCGGTTCATGCGTCCGTTCACCGGTTGCAGCCTCGGCAACAGCGCGCCGATGTCGCGCAGCGGCCAGTCCAGCGCGAGCAATGCACCAGCAACAGCAAGCAGGTTGTCGACGTTGAAGCGGCCGAGCAACGTTGATGCGATGGCATGGCGCTCACCTTCCATCGCGAGGTTGAAAGCGATGCCGGCCGCGTCGAGCCGCACATCCTCGGCACGCAACATCGCATCGGACGCGCCTCGCGAGCTCACGCCGATGCGCAACAACTCATCCGGCAACTGCGCGTACAACGATGCGCCAAACGCATCGTCGAGGTTGACAACCGCCGCGCGCAACATCGGCCACGCGAACAGATTCGCCTTGGCCGCGCCGTAGGATTCCATCGTGCCGTGGTAGTCGAGATGGTCGCGCGTGAGGTTGGTGAACACGGCGACATCGAACGCGACCGCATCCACTCGACCCTGATCCAGGGCGTGCGAGGAGACTTCCATCGCGACATGGCTGGCGCCCGCATCGCGCATGCCAGCGAGCAAACGGTGCACCGCGATCACGTCGGGCGTGGTGCGCTCACCGGCGACGACCTTCCCGTACAAACCCGCGCCGAGCGTACCGATGCTGCCGGCGACGTCGCCGTGCAAACTCAGTGCTTGCGTGAGCAGTTGCACGAACGAAGTCTTGCCATTGGTGCCGGTGACACCGATCACCACGAGTTCATGCGATGGCGCACCGTAATAACGATTCGCGATGGCGCCGAGTTTGCTGCGCAGTTTCGGGACGCCGACAGCATCGTCGGGAATTGTGAAGCGATCGGGCGCCGGCGCTTCGAAGACGATCGCCGATGCGCCGGCCGCGCGCGCGCCATCCGCGAAACGCAATCCATGCACGCTAGCGCCTGCCAGCGCGAAGAACGCATCGCCATTGCGTACTGCGCTGCTGTTTGAGGCCAGCCCGGTCACATTGGTTGCCGGCAGCGGTGCGACTGCGTCCATCCCATCGAGCAGATCGGCCAGTGGCATCGCGCGGGTCGAGGTCGAGCTCATCGCGCCTTCGCCGCAGTTTTGCGTGCATCGACGGCAGGCGCAACCACAGAGGCGTCCGGCCCATCGACGCCCGGCGGCAGGTCGGCATCCAGCGGTTGCGCTGGAATAGCCGGTGCAGCCGGTTGTTCGGCGTACCACTGCTGCACGTTGTCGGGCGGCACATCCATCAACCGCAATGCGCCGTCCATGACCTTGCCGAACACCGGTGCGGCGACGAGGCCGCCGAAATACACCTTGCCCTTCGGGTCGTGGATCATGATCACCATCACCAACCGCGGTTTGGTCGCCGGCACCAGCCCGATGAACAGGCTGTCGTAAATCTTGCTGTAGCCGCCTCCGCTCGCGTAACGCGCGGTGCCTGTTTTTCCAGCGACGCGATAACCCAGCACTGCCGCGCTCGGTGCGGTACCGCCTGGCGCAACCACGGTTTCGAGCATCGCCATGATCTGGCTGGCGACGTGCGGATCGAGCACCGCCTTGCTCGGCGTGTCGCCGCCCTTGACGAAAGTGGGCGTCACCAGCCTTCCGCCGTTGCCGATCGCGGCATACGCCTGCGCTAACTGCATCGCAGTGACCGATACGCCGTAACCGTAGGCGATGGTCGCCTTCTGGATCGTCGACCAGTTCCTGCCGTTCGGCAGCACGCCGGCCGACTCGCCCGGGAAGCCGCTGCCGGTGATCTGACCAAAGCCGAAACGATGCAGCATGTCGAACATCTGCGCGCTGGTCATCTGCAGCGACAACTTGGCGGCGCCGACGTTCGACGACTTGGTGATGATGCCGGTCGTGGTCAGCACGCCGTGGTTGTGGGTGTCGTGGATCACGTGCCCGGCGAGTTCCATCGAACCGGGGTTGGTATCGAACACCGAGTCCGGCGTGACCTTGCCGGACTCCAGCGCGGACGCGATGGTGAACGCCTTCATCACCGATCCCGGTTCGGTGACGTCTGTCGCGGCGCGATTGCGATGCGCGCTCGGTCGATTGTCGGTACGCGCATTCGGGTTGTACGACGGCAAGTTCACCATCGCCAGCACTTCGCCGGTGCGCACGTCGAGTATGACCGCGCTGCCCGCGCTCGCATCGTTCTTCTTGATTGCTTCGGCGAGTTCGCGATACGACAAATATTGAAGGCGTCGATCGATCGACAAAGCGAGGTCGCGTCCCGGTTCGGCGGGACGTATCAGGTCGACGTTCTCGACGATGTGTCCTTTCAAGTCGCGGATCACGCGCTTGGCCCCGGTCTTGCCGGTCAGCCATTCGTCGAAAGCAAGCTCAACGCCTTCCTGTCCGTGATCGTCGACATTGGTGTAGCCGAGCACGTGCGCCATCACTTCGCCGAGCGGGTAATAGCGCCGGTATTCGCGCCGCGAATACACGCCCGGAATGCCGAGCTTGACGACCACTTCGGCGGCGTCGGGATCCATGTGCCGGCGCAGGTACAGGAATTCCTTGTCCTCGCGTTTTTTCAATGCAGCCGCGAGGTCGGCGACTGGAACGCCCAGCGCGGTCGCGAGTTGCGCGTAGCGATCGGGATGATCCGTCAGTTCGCTCGGGTTCGCCCAGATCGATTCCACCGGCGTGGAGATCGCGAGCGGCTCGCCGTTGCGATCGGTGATCATCCCGCGCGTGGTCGCGATCGGCAGTTCGCGCAGGAAGCGCTGGTCTCCCTGCTGCTGGTAGAAATTCTGGTTGACGAATTGCAGGTCGACCGCACGCGCGACCAGCGCGACCGCCGCCAAACCCAACGCGCCAGCGACCCACAGCAGGCGCGTGCGGATGCCGGCGACACTCGGCTGGCGCTGGCGCAATTGTGGCTGCGGGCGCGGTGGCGGCCGCGTGGTGGATTTAACTTTTTGCGAAAAAAACTTCATGGCCGCACCACCACGATGTCCTTGCCGGTCGGCGCGAACATGCCAAGCTTGCCGGTTGCGATTTGTTCGATGCGATTGGTTTCGGCCATGGTCGCTTGCTCGAGCTGGAGGCGGCCGAATTCGATATTCAGGTCGTCACGATCGCGCTGCAGCCCGGTGATCTCGATGAAAAGCTGCCGGTGCTTCTGGCGCGCATAGACGACGCCGAGGGCGCTTGCGATGGTCGCGACCAGCAAAAGGACGATGAAAGCCGCGCCGATTCTCATGGCCGCTCCTCCGCATCCTGCGGTCGCGGCATTGGCACATCCATGTGCGGCAGCGCCGCCGCATCGATCTTTTCGGCAACGCGCAACACCGCACTGCGCGAGCGCGGGTTGTGCATGGTTTCGGATGCGTCGGCGCGCTGGTCGCCCCGATGTTCCGAAGTCAGCGTGCGCAAGGTCGGCACGAAGGTTTCCGGCATTGGCAGGCGGCGATTGCCCGCCGGCACCTTCGCGTGCGCATTGATGAAGCGCTTCACGATGCGGTCTTCCAGCGAATGGAAGCTGATCACCGCGAGCCGCCCGCCTGCGTTCAGACGCGCGTGCGCGGCGGCGAGGCCGGCTTCGATATCGTCGAGTTCGCGATTGATGAAGATGCGGATGCCCTGGAAGCTGCGCGTGGCCGGATGCGTCTTGCCGTCGCCGCGACCGACGATTGAGGCGATCAGCTCGGCGAGTTGCGTGGTGCGGGTGATTGGCGTCTCGACGCGACGCGCGACAATCGCACGCGCGATACGCCGGCTCAGGCGTTCCTCGCCATAAGTCCACAGCACATCGGCGATCTCGTCCACATCGGCGCGCGCAAGCCAGTCGCCTGCGGACTCGCCGCTTGCGTTGTCCATGCGCATGTCGAGCGGGCCATCGTTGCGGAAGCTGAAACCGCGCCGTGCGTCATCCAGTTGCGGCGACGACACGCCGAGGTCGAACAGCACGCCATCGAGTCCGTCTTCGGTTGCGTTCCATGTTGCGAGGTCGGCGAAGCTGCCGCGGCGAATCGCGACGCGCGGATCGCCGCCGAAGTCGGCTTCGGCCTGCGCGATCGCTTCGGGGTCTTTGTCCATCAGCAGCAGCCGCCCCTTCGTACCCAATTGCTCCAGAACACCGCGCGCATGACCGCCGCGCCCGAACGTGCCATCCAGATAGGTTCCGTCCTCAACCACTCGCAAGCCTTCCATGACCTGCGCGAACAACACCGGAAGATGAGCGGAACCTGCGCCCGCGCCACTTCCCGTCACAGCTTCAGATCAAGCAAGTCGGAGCCCATGTCGGCATCGACAAGCGTCTGCTGGATCTGCCCGTGGTGCGCCTGCTCGCTCCACAACTCGAACTTGTCGCCCATCCCGAGCAACACCGCGCGCTTCTCGATCCCGACCGCAGCGCGATGGCTCGCGGGTACGCTGATGCGGCCGTTGCCGTCGGGTTCGACGAAACTCGCCGCACCCACCAGCTTCAATTGCAGGTTGCGACTGACGCTCTTCGCGCGCGGCAACGCATTGACCTGGTCGCGCAAGCGTTCCCAGGCCGGCTGCGGATAGATGTAGAGGCAACCGGACTCGAACGGGCTGTAGGTGATGACCAAGCGGTTGCCGCACTCGCGCGCGACGGCATCGCGGTAGCTGGTCGGAATCGCCAGCCGCCCCTTGTCGTCGATCGTGATGGCGGTTTCGCCCTGAAACATGCCTGATCCGTATCCCGGTTCTGGCCCATCAAAATGGGCTGCTAGTCACAAGAAATCCACTAAAAACCAGATTTCCCCACGAGTCGCCACGATAGGAGTCGTCCACAGGGTTGTCAACAGCTTTCAGGACTATTTTTTGCCAAGCGTGGCAAGGACTTGCGCCACACTTCAGAGACTGGTTCAACACTTATCCACTAGCTATTGTTTTGTCTCAGATTGTGAGATTTGCTGGGGCGACTGGCCTTTTGGCAACCTGCCGAGGGTCGCCAACGCTGTTGCAACGCACAAGATGCGGAGTTATTGCCGATGATCGGAGTGGATCATCGATTGACGCTGTTTCAACGCTGAAAAACCCCGCCATACCCTGCCGGCTTGACACGGATTGCCGTGCGATGTAATTACAAATGTAACACCAAGGAGCCCCGCCATGACCGCACTCAAGCTCTCCCGCGTCGGCAATTCCGTCGGCGTCGTTCTGCCCAAGGAAGTCCTGGCACGGCTCAAACTGCAGGTCGGCGACACCGTCTTCCTGACCGAATCGCCCGACGGGTATCGGCTGACGCCCTACGACGCCGAGTTCGAAGCGCAGATGAAGGTTGCCGAACAAGTCATGCGCGAGAACCGCGATGTCCTGCGACAACTGGCGAAATGACGACCGAGATCCGCTGGCTGCAGCCCGGCCTCGTTGAGGCGATGCACCTGCGTCAACTCGCGGAGCATGGCGGCGCGAGCGGCCTGCGCGACACGGGCTTGCTCGAAACAGCGCTCGCCAAGCCCCTGCAATGGGTCAGTTACGGCGATCCGCCCCCGGATCTGGCCGCCCTTGCGGCAGCCTACGGTTTCGGCATCGCGCACCTGCATCCGTTCGTCGATGGCAACAAGCGCACTTCGCTGGTCGCGACGCTCGCGTTCCTGCGCATCAACGGCTTCGATATCAAAGCCACGCCCGAGGAGCGCTATCTCATCTGGATCGTACTGGCGGCTGGCACATTGTCGGAAGAGTCGCTCGCTACATGGCTGCGAGAGCGTATGACTTCTGCTTCATATTCAAGTGGCGGAGCCGGCCGATAAGCCGGGTTCTGTCGTGGACAGTCATTCTTCTAGACGCAACGTCGCCGTTGCGCTCGAGCAGCCTACCCGGACCCGACGCGGGCCGCGTCATGAGGTCCCTATTTGGCCTTGCTCCAGGTGGGGTTTACCGTGCCGTGCGACGTTGGCCCCGCACGCGGTGCGCTCTTACCGCACCATTTCACCCTTACCACGCGCCAAGCCATCTCGAGAGACGGCTTGGCCGTTCGGCGGTTTGCTCTCTGTTGCACTAGCCGTCGGCTCGCGCCGCCCAGGCATTACCTGGCACCTTGCCCTGTGGAGCCCGGACTTTCCTCGGCATCCTTGCGGATGACGCGACTGTCTGGCCGACTCCGCCGAATTGATTGTCGCACGCGGCGAGCGGGCGAACGCCTTTTACTCTTCAGACCCGTACAGCGCCTTGCGCGGTGCGCCGGTGAGTTCGGCAGCCACCCGCGCTGCCTGCGACGGCGCGAGGTGCTCGCAGAGTTTCGCGTATACACGCCGACCTTCGATCAATCGCGCATCGGTATCGTCGCCGACGCCCGCAACGATCACCACGAACTCGCCCTTGCGCTGGTCGGCGTCGGCGACGACGCGTGCGTGCAACGCCGCAAGATCGCCGTCGAGGACGGTCTCAAACAGTTTGGTCAGTTCGCGCGCGAGGACGGCAGCGCGCGCATCGCCCAATGCAACGCGCGCATCGGCGAGCATCTCCTCGATGCGATGCGATGATTCGTAGAACACCAGCGTGCGCGGCTCGGTTGCGAGCAGTGCAAGCCGTGCACGGCGTGCTGCTGGTTTTGCAGGAAGAAATCCTTCAAATACAAATCTGTCGCTCGCAAGCCCCGCAACCGAAAGCGCCGCTATAGCCGCACAAGCGCCAGGCAATGGGCTGACCTTGAGACCAGCCTCGCGCGCGGCGCGCACCAACCGATAACCCGGATCGCTGACCAGCGGCGTGCCCGCATCGGAAATCAGCGCGAGGCTTTCCCCGCCGAGCATCCGCGCGACCAGCTTGACCGCAAGCTCGGATTCGTTGTGCTCGTGCAACGCAATCAGCGGCCGCTCGACGCGGTGATGCGCAAGCAGCGGACGGCTGTGGCGGGTGTCCTCGGCGCAGATCACATCGACCCCACGCAAGGTCTCGATGGCGCGCGCCGAGAGATCCGCCAGGTTTCCGATCGGCGTCGCCACCACGTACAGGATTCCCGCTGCCATGCTTCCTCCACCGGCAGGTCGGCCCTGCGGGTATCATCTTAGCGTCCCGCCAACCGCAACGGCCCACGCATGAAACGCATTCTTTCGCTGCTGCCAATCCTGCTGCTGGTTTTGTTCGTCGCCGGCTGCGCTACCACTGGCGAAGTCGCTGAAATGCCGCCGCAAGTGCACACCGCCGACCAGATGCTCGCCAACGGGCACGCACGCGATGCCGCGAATGCGTACGCCGCGCAAGCCGCCGGCACGAGCGGCGCCTTGCATGACCTGCTGGAAGTGCGCGCTGCCGATGCGTGGCAGGTCGCGGGCGATCCCGCAGCGGCGCGACATGCACTGGCCGATGTCAATCCGAAACGCCTCGGCGGCGACGATGCGCTGCGCTTCCGGCTGCTGCATGCGGAATTCGCGATTGCCGATGGTCATGCGGCGCAGGCGGTCGGCGACCTCGACGTTGCGGATGCCGTGCTCCCGCAGGCAATCGTCGAGCGCTGGCATCGCGCGAATGCGGTGGCGCTCGAAGCATCCGGCGACAAGTTCGATGCCGCCGGGCAACTCGCACTGCTCGAACCGATGCAGGCGAAACACGACGCAAATGCGATGCGCGCGCGCATCCACAAATTGCTCACGGCCGTCGATGACGCGACACTGGCGCGCGGCGCGGCGGCATTGCCGCTCGGTCATCCGCTCTACAACGCCGTGGCCCGCATGCTGACCGCGCGTGGTTTGCCGTTGCCGCATCCGTACGCTACCAGCAGCGTGAGTTCGCCCTCCGATTCGATGCGGCCACCCGCCGATGAGGACGGTTATCGTCCCCCGCTCAAACTCGCACTGCTGCTACCGGGCAGCGGGTCGGTCGCGATCGCTGCATCCGCAGTGCGCGACGGCTTCATGTCCGCGTATTACGCCGAATCGCGCCGTCGCCCCGAAATCCACGTATACGACAGCGCCGAAAGCGCGGGCGGCGCGATCGCGGCCTATCGCAAGGCGGTCGCCGATGGCAACGATTTCGTGGTCGGCCCGCTCGGCCGCGAACAGGTCGCAGCGCTGTTCCAGCAATCCGATGTGTCGGTGCCGATCCTTGCGCTGAACCGTTCCGCCACGCCCGCTCCGCCGGGCAGCGTCGGTTTCTCGCTCGCCCCGGAAGACGAAGGCATTGCTGCGGCCGAGCGACTGCTCGGCAAGAACCTGCGCCACGTGATCGCGTTCACGTCGCGCGACGACAATGCGGCGCGCGCATTGGCTGCGTTCCGCGAGGCCTATACGCAGCGCGGTGGCAGCATCGTCGCCGAAGCGGTGATCACCGATGCTGGCCCGAACTACGGCCCGATCCTGAAAGGCGCGCTCGACAAATCCGGCGACCAGTACGACGCCGTATTCCTCGCATTGAAAGCGCCCGCCGCGCGCCTGCTCGCGACTCAATTGTCGAGCAATGGTTTTCGCCCGGTGCCACGCGTGTCGACATCGCTGATCCTGTCGGGCGGCGGCAATGCACGCCTCGACCAGGAACTCGACGGCATCGAATACCCGGAGCTCGCATGGCTGCTGCATTCAGTGAATGGCCTGCCGGATGCGTCGTCGCTCGGCGCGCACCTGTCCAGCGCACGCGGCGGCGGCGCGCGTCTGTTTGCATTCGGCGCGGACGCGTACAAGTTGTCGGCCTACCTCGATGCGCTTGCCGCGAGCCCGGAAGCATCGGTGCGCGGCGCGACCGGCGAATTGCGCGTCGATGTCCTCGGCAACATCACGCGCGGCAGCGAATGGGCGGTGTTCAGCGGCGGCCGCGCGCGCTCCGCGCAGGAGGGTGGCCTGATGTCCGAACCGGTGCATCAGGATTCTCCGCGCGGCGGACGCTGATCGCAGCGCGATGACATCCGACCGGCGCGCGACGGGCGATGCTTGGGAGCTCGCCGCGCGCAAACACCTCGAAGCCGCGGGCTTGCGCGTGCTTGCCGCGAACCAGCAGTACCGCGTCGGCGAGATCGACCTGGTGATGCGCGACGGCGATGTGGTCGTGTTCGTCGAAGTGCGCTATCGCCGCAGCACGGGTTTTGGCGGCAGCGCGCCATCCGTCGATTTCATCAAACAGCGCAAACTGGTACTGGCTGCGCAATGTTTTCTCGCCGAGCATGCCGACCTCGCGCGTTGGGCATGCCGCTTCGACGTGGTTGCAGTCGAAGGCGAAGCGAGCGCACCACGCATCGACTGGATCCGCAATGCATTCGACGCCGGTTGAGCAAACGCCAGGAAGCGCAACCATGCCCGAACCGATTCGATACGCGGACCGCGTTACCATCGTAGCGTGACGACACTACCGACCGACATTGCGAACGCACTGCGCACAGCGCTCGGTGCCGATGCCTTGTTCACCGATCCATCCGAATGCCTCGCCTACGGCTACGACAACTCGCGCAGGCATGCGATGCCGCAAGCGGTCGCGTTGCCGACGACAGCGGCGCGTGTGCAGGCGCTGGTGCGCGTCTGCCGCGAAGCACAGTTGCCAATCGTTGCGCGCGGACGCGGCACCAACACGACCGGTGCATCGGTGCCGGTGGATGGCGGCGTGGTCGTCAGCTTCGAGCGCATGGATCGGATCATCGCGATCCGGCCCGCAGATCGCGTGGCCATCGTTGAACCAGGTGTGCTGAACGGCGCGTTGCAGGATGCCGCCGGCGCGCATGGATTCTTCTGGCCGCCCGATCCCACCAGCGCGCCGTATTGCACGGTCGGCGGCAATCTCGCCTGCAATGCGGGTGGCCCACGCGCGGTGAAATACGGCGCGACGCGCGACAACGTTCTGGCGCTCGCCTTCGTCGATGGCCGCGGCGAGCTGATCCGCTGCGGCGCGCCCACCACCAAAGGCGCGAGCGGTTACGATCTCACGCGCTTCATGGTCGGCTCGGAAGGCACGCTCGGCATGATCGTCGAAGCGACGTTGAAGCTCGTGCCGAAACCCGAAGCGCGACGCAGCCTGCGCGCACTGTATCGCGATGTCGATACGGCGGCCGCTGCAGTCGCGCGCTTGATGGCGCAGTCGGTCGCACCGTCGATGTTGGAGTTCATGGATGCACGCTGCGTGCAACTCGCGCGCGATGTCGGACGCGCGGATATTCCCGATGCCGGCGCATTGTTGATGATCGAAGCAGACGGTTCTGCCGCTACGCTCGATCATGCGGTTGCCGCGTTGTCTGCCGCGGCGCGCGGCGATGGCCTGATCGCACTCGATGTCGCTCCCGACGAGGCCGCGCGCGAAGCATTGTGGTCGGCGCGAAAATCCCTGTCGCCCGCATTGCGCACGCTCGCCCCGGGAAAGATCAACGAGGATGTCGTCGTTCCGGTTTCGGCGATTCCCGCGCTCGTCAAACGCGTTGGCGAGATCGCGAAGGACATCGCATTGCCCGTGCTGACATTCGGCCACGCCGGCAACGGTAACCTGCACGTCAATATCCTCTACGATCCCGACGACGCTGATCAAACAGCGCGTGCGCTACGCGGCATGGACGCGCTGTTCGACGCGGTGCTCGCGCTCGACGGGCAACTTTCCGGCGAACACGGCATCGGCATCGCCAAGCGCGCGTACATGGGCCGCGCGTTGTCGCCGGCGACGCTCGCCCTGATGCGCGCGATCAAGATGCAGTTCGACCCGGATGGCTTGTTGAATCCCGGCAAGCTGCTTCCGCTGCAATCAGCGCATGAGCAATGCTGCTAGCTGCATCACCATCAACGCATAAATTCCGGCGATCACGTCGTCAAGCATCACGCCGAGGCCACCGCCAACTTTCTCATCGGCCCAACTCACCGGCCACGGCTTCCAGATGTCGAACAACCGGAACAGCGTGAACCCTGCGAGCATCCAGACCCATCCTGCGGGCGCTGCGAACAACGCGATCCACACGCCGACGAATTCGTCCCAGACCACGACCTGCGGATCCTGCACGCCGCTGCGGCGAACGACCCATGCGGACGCCCATATTCCGATCGCGAATGCCAACACCACAGCCAACGCATAAAATGGCAACGGCAATGTGCGCAGCCATAGCCATGGCAACAGCGCAACTGCGCTGCCGGCCGTGCCCGGTGCTCGCGGCGAGAAGCCACTGCCGAAACCGCTCGCGATCCAGCCGGCAGGATGGCGCAGCAATTGTTTAGGTGATTGCGATGGCGTCGACGTTTGATTCATGTGCGATTCGCATCACCATGTGGATCGAAATGCCGATAGCCGAGTTTCGGCGCATCGCGCACAACACCATCGTCTCCGCGCAAGCGAACCCCGAATTGCGTTTCGATGCGGCCGATGCGGGTGATCAGCACATCGGTTTGCGCGGCGGCAGCGGCTACATCCATCGCACGCGCAGCCGGAGCAGTGAAACAGAGTTCGTAGTCGTCGCCGCCAAGCTGCATGGCGACACGCTGCGTTTCGTCGAACGTCCGCGACAGCGCGGGAGACGCAGGCAACGAACTGGGCTCGATCTCGACGCCGACCATGCTGGCATCCAGTATATGACCAAGGTCGGCGAGCAGCCCGTCCGACACATCGATGCACGCGTTCGCGATGCCGCGTAACGCGAGGCCCAAGGCAACACGCGGCACCGGACGGTCAAGTCGTGTGCGCAATGCGGGCTCGACCAGCCTCCCTTCGCGCCATTGCAGCAACGCCGCTGCAGCATCGCCCAACGTGCCACTGACCCACACGTCATCACCCACTTGCGCCCCGCTACGCAGCAATGCCATCCCATGCGGCACGAGCCCATGCACGGTCACCGTGATCGACAACACGCCGCGCGTCGTATCACCGCCGACGAGAGCGACACCATGCTGCGTGACAAGCGCGAGGAATCCATCGAGGAACGCATCCAGCCAATCGCCATCGGCATCCGGCATTGTGAGATTGAGCGTGCACCACGCTGGGCTGGCGCCCATCGCGGCGAGATCGGAAAGATTCACTGCAAGCGCTTTCCAGCCGATGTCGAATGGCGCCGTCTCCGACGGAAAATGCACGCCGCTGTTGAGCGTGTCCGTGCTGACGACCAGATCGCGGCCAGCGGGCACGCGGAGAATCGCCGCATCGTCGCCGATGCCGAGCAGCACGTCGTCTCGCGTTCCGGCGCGAGCGCGGATACGTGCGATCAGGTTGAATTCGGTGGATTGTCCGCTCACGCCGTCAGCGCGCGCGCGACGCGCCCACTTCTGTCGCGCGCCACTTCGCCGCGGCCTTGTCGAGCACGCCGTTGATATAGGTGTGGCCCTGGTCGGAACCGAAACGCTTGCCGGATTCGATGGCTTCGTTGATGACTACGCGGTATGGCACGTCGGGGCGATGCAGCAATTCGTAAGCGGCGATGCGCAGGATCGCACGCTCGATCGGATCTACCACGTCCATCCCGCGATCGAGGAACTCGCCGAGCGCGTTGTCGAGTTCGCCGACATGCTTCTCGACGCCGCGCACGAGAGCCTCGAAGTATTCGAGATCGGCGATCTCCATGTCCTGTTCGTGGCGGAATTCCTCGATGACTTGCGCGATCGGCGCACGCGCCATCTGCCACGCGTATAGCGCCTGCAACGCTCGCCGTCGCGCACGCGAGCGCGCTGCGGGATCGATACCATCCGGGCGCGTGCGACTCATGCGAGTTTCTCGTACAAATTGCTCATTTCGATCGCAGCCAATACCGCTTCTTCGCCCTTGTTGCCGTGGCTGCCGCCAGCGCGCGCCTCGGCGTCTTCGTGGCGTTCGACAGCGAGCACACCGTTCGCGATAGGCACGCCGGAATCGAGCGCGGCGCGCATCAATCCGCGCGCGCATCCGTCAGCGATTTGTTCGTAGTGGCGCGTTTCCCCGCGCACCACGCAGCCGAGCGCGACGATGCCGACATAGCGATCATCGCGCGTCAGGCGGGCAGCCGCCTGCGGCAACTCCCAGGCGCCGGGGACCCGCAACACATCAACCGCTTCGGCAGCGACACCATTCTCCGCGAATGCGCGGCGCGCGCCTTCGACGAGCGCGTCGGTGATACGCGGATTCCAGCGGCTGGCGAGAATTGCAAAACGCGCGCCGGCGGGAGCGCGCAAGTCGCCTTCGTAATGGGTCATGGTTTCATCCGGTCATCGAGCAGCAGTTTAGCCTGTGCGTGGCAGCTCGACGTATTCGACCACTTCCAGCCCGAAGCCTCCCAGCCCGACCTGCCGGCGTGGCGTTCCCAGCACGCGCAGCTTTCCCAGCCCGAGGTCGGCGAGGATCTGTGCGCCTGCGCCATTGCGGCGCCACTCCGCTGAACTTGTGGCGGTCGAACTTGCCGGCGCAGGCTCGACTTCAGTATGAGCCTGCGCGCATGGCTGACGCAGGCGCGCGAGCAGGTCATCGGGCGACTGCTGCTCGTTCAACACCACCATCACGCCGCACCCCGTATCGGCTATCGCGCGCAGCGCATCGGTGACTGGAATCCCGAAATCCGCGCGCTGCCAATGCAGCACGTCGGACAGCGCGTTGCCTACGTGCACGCGCACCAGAGTCGTTGTATCCGCAGTCGGCGATCCATGCACGAGCGCAAAATGCAGTGCGTGGCTGAGCCGGTCGCGATAAGCGACCAACTTGAACTCGCCGAACGGGGTTGCGATCGCGCGTTCGTCAGCACGCTCGATGGTGTGCTCGGTCGCGAGGCGATGACGGATGAGTGCCTCTATCGAACCCATCTTCAAACCGTGCTCGTGCGCGAAGACTTCGAGTTGCGGGCGCCGCGCCATGCTGCCATCGGCATTGAGGATCTCGACCAGCACGCCGGCCGGCTCGAGGCCAGCGAGACGTGCGAGGTCGGATGCCGCTTCGGTGTGCCCCGCGCGACTGAGCACGCCGCCAAGTTGCACGAGCAGCGGAAAAATATGACCAGGCTGCACGAGATCGTGCGGGCGCGCATCGGGAGCGACCGCCGTGCGCACCGTATGCGCGCGGTCGTAGGCCGAGATGCCCGTGGTCACGCCTTCGGCCGCTTCGATCGACACGGTGAAATTGGTGTGGTGCTGCGAGGTGTTCGCGCTGACCATCGGCTGCAGCGCGAGCTGGCGGCAGCGCTCGCGCGTGAGCGCGAGGCAGACGAGTCCGCGCGCGTGGGTGACCATGAAATTGATGTCGGCGGGCCGCACGAGCTCGGCAGCCATGATCAGGTCGCCTTCGTTCTCGCGATCCTCGTCGTCGACGACGACGATCATCTTTCCCGCAGCGATGTCTTCGAGCAATTCAGAGATGGTTGCGAAACTCACAGTGTTTCCTCGCGTGCAGAAATCAACCGCTCGACATAGCGCGCGACGAGATCGACTTCAAGGTTCACCGCTGCGCGAATGCGCGTTCCCGCGAATGCCGTGTGGGTGATTGTGTGCGGGACGAGATTCACTTCGAATCCATCGGCATCGACTGCATTCACGGTGAGGCTTACGCCATCCACGCAGATCGAGCCTTTCTCGGCGATGTAGCGCAACAATGATTTCGGTGCACGGAAGCGCCAGCGCTGCGAGCGCGCGTCGTCGATGATGGACAGCACTTCGCCTACGCCATCGACATGGCCTGCGACCAGATGTCCGCCGAGGCGATCGGTCGCGAGCAATGCGCGCTCGAGATTCACTGCTGCGCCAACCGCAAGCGTACCGAGCGTGGTGCGCGCGAGGGTTTCGTTCGACATATCGGCGGCAAAACCTTGCGCGTCGTGTTCGACAACGGTCAGGCAGACGCCGGACACCGCGATGCTTTCGCCGAGTTGCACGTCGCCGATTGGCAATTCGCCGGTCGCAACGCGCAGGCGCAGATCGCCGCCGCGCGATTGCAGTGCGGCGATGCGTCCGACCGCCTGGATCAATCCGGTGAACATGTCAGTCCCGTGACGAGCCGCCTCATGCGTCCACCGCGCGCGGCTGGAGCAGCAATCGCAAATCGGTTCCGACCGCGCGCGTCTCGATCATTTGCAGATCGAAACGCTCGGCCATCGTTTCAGCATCCCAGCCGCCGAATAGCGGCTTGCCACGCACGCCGAGCAGCACCGGCACGACGTACAACAGCAATTCGTCGACGAGTCCGGCCTTCAACAACGCGCCGCACAAGGTTGCGCCCGCTTCGGTCTGCACCTCGTTGATGCCTCGTGTCGCGAGCAATCGCAACGCGGCATCGAGATCGAGCATGCCATCGCGCGATGGAATCGCCGCGCGATCGCACGCGCGGAGGTAACGCGCAACCCGCGCATCCGGTGCGTGCAGCAGCAAGGTCGGCGCATTGTCGTCGAGGATGCGCGAACCCTCGGGAATCGCGAGTCCAGGATCGAGCACGACGCGCAACGGCGCGACGAATGGCGCGTCGTCGTCCATGCGCACGGTCAGTTGCGGATCGTCGGCGAGTACGGTGCCGCTCGCGGTCAGCAATGCGCCGCAGCGTGCACGCCAGCGCTGCACGTCCAGTCGCGATGCTTCCGAGCTGATCCAGCGCGATTCACCGCTTGCAAGCGCGGTGTGGCCATCGAGGCTCATCGCGAGCTTGACCCGTACCCACGGCCTGCCGCGTTCGATGCGCGAAAAAAACCCGCGATTGAGCGCTCGCGCTTGCGTTTCCATCACGCCGACTTCGACCGCGATGCCGGCCGCGCGCAGCGCCTCGAAACCTTTTCCCGCGACTTTCTCGAACGGATCGCCGCAGGCCGCAACGACACGCGCGATGCCGGCGTCGATCAAGCTTTGCACGCAAGGCGGCGTGCGGCCGGTATGCGCGCATGGTTCCAGCGTGACGTAAGCGGTCGCGCCGTGCGCACGGTCGCCGGCTTCGCGGAGCGCGAACACTTCGGCATGCGGCTCACCGGCCAGTTGATGGAAACCTTCGCCGACGATTTCCTCGTCGTGCGCGATCACGCAGCCGACCATTGGGTTGGGCTTGGTCGTGTACGCACCGCGTTCTGCAAGCCGCAAGGAGCGCGCCATCATCGCATGGTCGGTCGCGGAGAATGTGTTCGCTGCGCCGCTCATTCAGCGCTTCGCCTTCGCGGGTTTCTCGGGCTGCGGCGGTTCGTCGAGCAACGGCAACTGCAGGCCTTCGAGTTCCGGCAGGTCGCGTTCTAGTTTCTCGATCTCGAGACGGAATGCGTGCACGTCCTCGAAGCGGCGATACACGGATGCGAAGCGGACGTAAGCGACCTGGTCGAGCAGTTTGAGTTCGGCCATCACGTGTTCGCCGACGCGCAACGAGTGCACTTCGCGCTCGCCGCTCATGCGCAGCGCGTGAATGACGTGACGCACGGCGGTGTCGATCTGCTCGGGCGACACGGGCCGTTTCTGCAAGGCACGCTCGAAACTCGTGCGCAGCTTGGCTTCGTCGAACGCTTCGCGGCGGTCATCGTTCTTGACGATCGCTGGCAGCTTGATCTCGGCATTCTCGTAGGTGTTGAAGCGCTCGCTGCAAGCCGGACATTCGCGCCGCCGACGCACGGTCGCACCGTCCTCAGTCAATCGCGAGTCGATCACGCGTGTGTCTTCGTGCTGGCAGAAGGGGCAGTGCATTCCTCAGCCGTAAACCGGATACTTCTTGCACTGCGCGGTCACTTTCTCGCGCACGGCAGCAATCGCATTTTCGTCTGCGGGCGCATCCAGCACATCGCAGATCCAGTTCGCGAGATCGATGCAATCCTGTTCGACGTAACCGCGCGTCGTCACCGCCGGCGTGCCCAGTCGCAATCCCGAGGTCACGAATGGCGAACGTGGATCATTCGGCACGGCATTCTTGTTGACGGTGATGTGCGCCTTGCCGAGCGAAGCTTCGGCGTCCTTGCCGGTGAGGTCGCGGCCGATCATGTCGACGAGGAACAAATGATTTTTCGTTCCGCCGGAAACGACCTTGTAGCCGCGCGCGATAAACGTGTTCGCCATCGCTTGCGCATTGGTCACGACTTGCGCTTGGTATTGCTTGAATTCCGGCTCCAGCGCTTCCTTGAACGCGACCGCCTTGGCCGCGATTACGTGCATCAGCGGACCGCCCTGGATGCCGGGGAAAACGATGCTCTGCAATTTCTTGACCATGTCCTCGGACGCACCTTTCGCGACGATGATGCCGCCCCGCGGTCCGCGCAAGGTCTTGTGCGTGGTCGAGGTCACGACATGTGCGTGCGGCAGCGGACTCGGGTACACGCCCGCAGCGATCAGGCCTGCGACGTGCGCCATGTCCACGAAGAAGATCGCGCCGACGGAATCAGCGATCTGCCGCATACGCGCCCAGTCCACGACCTGCGAATAGGCGCTGAAGCCGCCGACGAGCATCTTCGGCTGGTGCTCGGTCGCAAGGCGCTGCATTTCGTCGTAATCGATCTGCCCGGTCGCATCGACGCCGTACTGCACCGCGTTGAACAACTTGCCGCTGATATTGACCTTGGCGCCGTGCGTGAGGTGGCCGCCATGCGCGAGCGACATGCCGAGAATCGTGTCGCCAGGCTGCAGCAGCGCGAGGTACACGGCCTGGTTCGCCTGCGAGCCCGAATGCGGCTGGACATTTGCATAATCCGCTTCGAAAAGCTGCTTGACGCGTTCGATCGCGAGGCGTTCGGCGACATCGACGAATTCGCAGCCGCCGTAATAGCGCTTGCCCGGATAACCTTCTGCGTACTTGTTGGTCAGCACGCTGCCCTGCGCTTCCAGCACGCGCGGACTCGTGTAGTTTTCCGAGGCGATCAGCTCGACGTGGTCTTCCTGGCGCTGGCGCTCGTCCGCGATGGCTTGCGCGAGT
The DNA here is from genome assembly GCA_038226665.1 of Lysobacterales bacterium. GTDB lineage: Bacteria > Pseudomonadota > Gammaproteobacteria > Xanthomonadales > Xanthomonadaceae > SZAS-103. The sequence goes on from JBBRQI010000008.1 coordinate 42,894, forward strand.
TCGGGGTCGTAACCTTCGATGCGGCTGTCGCGGGGGAACATGGGCTCGAACCTCGAAACGGATGGCAAGACGCAAAGTGTAGCGTTGACGCGCCTTTGCAGCCACAAGCGGTAGCGCTGGCGGCACGCTTGCGGGATAATCGGAGGCATTCCAAGACCTGTCCGGTCGCCCGCCTCGCGGGCCGGCCTTGTCATCCTGCGGAGCACACAATGCAATACATCTACACCATGATCGGCGTGTCCAAGATCGTGCCGCCGAAGCGGCAGATCATCAAGGACATCTCGCTGTCGTTCTTCCCGGGCGCCAAGATCGGCCTGCTCGGCCTCAACGGCGCTGGCAAGTCCACCGTGCTGCGCATCATGGCCGGCATCGACACGGATTTCCTTGGCGAAGCGCGACCGCAGCCCGGCATCAAGATCGGCTACCTCGAACAGGAGCCACGCCTGAATCCCGACCACACGGTGCGCGAAGCGGTCGAGGAAGGCGTCGGCGAATTACTGCATGCGCAGGACATGCTCGACCAGGTGTACGCGGCCTACGCCGAGGAAGGCGCGGACTTCGACAAGCTCGCCGCGCAGCAGCAGCGGCTGGAGGCGATCCTCGCCGCCGGCAATGCCGAGACCCTCGAGCACCAGCTCGAAATCGCCGCCGACGCGCTGCGCATTCCGCCATGGGATGCCAACGTGGGCAAGCTGTCAGGCGGCGAGAAGCGCCGTGTCGCACTGTGCCGGCTGCTGCTGTCGAAGCCCGACATGCTGCTGCTCGACGAACCGACCAACCATCTCGACGCCGAGTCGGTCGAATGGCTGGAACAATTCCTCGCCCGCTTCCCCGGCACCGTCGTCGCGGTCACCCATGACCGTTACTTCCTCGACAACGTCGCCGAATGGATCCTCGAACTCGATCGCGGCCGCGGCATCCCGTGGAAAGGCAACTACACCGCGTGGCTGGAACAGAAGTCCGAACGCCTCAAGCTCGAGGAGTCGCAGGAAAAGTCGCGGCAGAAGGCGCTGGCCAAGGAACTCGAATGGGTCCGCCAGAACGCCAAGGGCGGCCGCAGCAAGGGCAAGGCGCGCCTGCAGCGCTTCGAGGAACTGAACTCAGTCGAATACCAGAAGCGCAACGAGACCAACGAGCTTTTCATCCCGCCCGGCGAGCGGCTCGGCGACAAGGTGATCGAGCTCAAGAACGTCAGCAAGTCGTTCGGCGACCGCATGCTGATCGACGACCTGAGCATCCAGATTCCGCCCGGCGCGATCGTCGGCATCATCGGCCCGAACGGCGCCGGCAAGTCGACCTTGTTCAAGTTGATCATCGGCCAGGAAAAGCCGGACAAGGGCGAAGTCGTGATCGGCCACACGGTCAAGGTCGCGTACGTCGACCAGAGCCGCGAGAAGCTCGCGGGCGACAAGAACGTCTGGCAAGAAGTGTCGGGCGGCGCCGACATCATCAGCATCGGCAAGGTCGAGATCCAGTCGCGCGCGTACATCGGCCGCTTCAACTTCAAGGGCGGCGACCAGCAGAAACTGGTCGGCACCCTGTCGGGTGGCGAGCGAGGACGCTTGCATCTCGCGAAGACGTTGTTGCAGGGCGGCAACGTGCTGCTGCTCGACGAACCATCCAACGACCTCGACATCGAGACCCTGCGCGCGCTCGAAGACGCCCTGCTCGAGTTCCCCGGCTGCACCATGGTGATCTCGCACGACCGCTGGTTCCTCGACCGCATCGCGACCCACATCCTCGCGTTCGAGGGCGACTCGCACGTCGAGTTCTTCCAGGGCAACTACCGCGAATACGAAGAGGACAAGCGCCGCCGCCTCGGCGAGGAAGGCTCGCAGCCGCACCGGTTACGGTACAAGGCGTTGAAGTGACGGATGGGAACTGAGGCAACGCGCATGAGTTTCATCACGGCATTGAAAAACCGCTGGTCAGACGCAAACACCCTGGTCTGCGTCGGCCTCGACCCCGAGCCGACGAAATTCCCGGCGCACCTGCGCAACGAGCCCGACGCGGTATTCGCGTTCTGCCGCGCGATCGTCGATGCGACCGCCGATCTGGTCTGCTGCTTCAAGCCGCAGATCGCGCATTTCGCGGCGCTCGGCGTGGAAGATGCGTTGCAGCGATTGATCGCGCACATTCACGCCGCGCATCCGGGCGTGTCGGTGATCCTCGATGCCAAGCGCGGCGACATCGGCAGCACCGCGCAGAACTATGCGATCGAGGCGTTCGAACGCTACGGCGCGGATGCGGTGACGGCGAATCCGTATCTGGGCCGCGATTCGGTGCAGCCTTTTCTCGACCGCGCCGACAAAGGCGTAGTGATCCTGTGCCGCACCTCGAATCCGGGCGCCGGCGATTTTCAGGACCTTGATGTCGGCGGTCGCCCGCTCTACCAGCGCGTCGCGGAAACCATCGCGCGCGACTGGAATGACAACGGCAACTGCGCCTTGGTCGTCGGTGCGACCTGGCCAGAACAACTGCGGGAAGTGCGCACGATCGCCGGCGACATGCCGCTGTTGATCCCTGGCGTCGGCGCGCAAGGCGGCGAGGTGCAAGCCGTGGTGACCAATGGCCGCACGAACGATGGCAACGGGCTGATCATCAGCTCTTCGCGCGCGATCCTCTACGCAAGTTCAGGCGTGGATTTCGCTGCTGCCGCACGCGCGGCAACCATCGCATTGCGCGATACGATCAATCGCTATCGTTCAGGCGTATGAACCCGAAATCTTGGCGGTTCAGACAAGCCCGGGAGTGCCGGCGCTATAGTGTTTCCCGTCGGGCGGCGCTCCATAGCCTAGAGGAATTGGGCAGTTAGGGTCGGTTGGTTTCCGGAAGGAATGAAGTCGATGTATCGAAGCACGCAGGACGCGATACGCGACGCCACCGAAAGCTTCATCAGCCTCATGTGAGGATCGGCAATGCACACTCTGGTCAAAATTTTCCTGGCACTACTGCTTCTTGCTGCAAGCAAGAGCGCGTTCGCGATCGCGGTCAGCCAGAAAAATATCTGCAGCGGCACCCAAGTGCCTTCGGGATGGGTGATTGCGAACAAGACGTGGAGCCGAAACACTTGCGGCAATCCCGCCACCCCGCAAGGCAATCTGTGGTTGATCGAGGAATACGACAACCTGCCGGTTGGCGCGCCCTTGACGATGTGCGCCTTTTCTTCGCCGACTCCAGCGGGATGGGCTCCTACGTCCTTTCAGTGGAACCCTTCGCTGTGCGGCGCGCAATTCGGCACGCAAACCAGCCCCTACAACACGATCACGATGCGTTACGTGTCCTGTACGAATGAGGCCAGCAAGCTCTGTTACCCATCGCAGGCGCAATTTGCGGTGATCTCGGCGTTGCCAAAGACGGTGCCCATTCCATACGGTCAAAGCACCGGTTCGACCGTGATCGGCTGGTTCGCGCCGATTCCGGTTTGCGTGTGGGTGCGTGCAGGCGATGCGGCCGCGCAATTGTGGAGTTGCGCGGGCAATTACTCCGTGCAGACGTGGCCGTACGCTAGCCCGGGGGTGAGCCAGACGTTCATGGTCAGTCCCAGCTCGACCTCGACTTCACCGCTGCTCGCTTCTGTCGTCGTCAAGGGCGTGGAAGGATCTGCTCCGAAAATTTCTGCGTCGCCGACCACGGTCACGATTCCGGCAGGCAAGACCGCCGGCAGCACGACGGTTTCGTACAATCTTTCAGGATCGGATTACCCGGCCATGTGCATCTGGGTTTCCAACAATGGCGGTACGCCACAGCTATGGGCCTGTGGTGACGGCACGAAATTCTCGCAGGCCTGGCCATACGTGCCGAAGGGCGGGAAATCCATCTTCTGGTTGAATACAAGCCTCACATCGTCGTCGCAAATACTCGCTTCCGTTGTCGTGACCGGGAACTAGCAGTTGCGCTTATCGCCGGACGCGAGCGCGCGCGAAAGCGCGTGGCGCGGCGATGAAGCAATGCGCCCATAGCGCGCACCACAAAACCGCGCGCATCGGCAGCGAAGTCTGCGACGCTTCGAACTTGCTGAAGTAACGCCACATTCCGCGATGCTTCTGCCACTCGACCCACAGCGGTCGGCGACGGCTGGATACACCACGCAGATGCGTCACCCGCACGTCGTTCGCGATGCACACAGTAAAACCCGCATTGCGCACGCGCCGGCACAGATCGAGGTCTTCGACGTGCAGTCGATAGCCGACATCGAAGCCGCCGACCTGCGCGAACACCTGCGTTGGCATCAGCATCAACGCGCCGGAGAGTGCATCCACCGATTGCACGGCACTGCCATCACTCGCGATGTTCAACGCATCACGCGCGCCACCAGCGAACAGCACCTTGCGCAACGACGGATCGCGACGTCGCACGGCCGCGTCCTCGACTCCATCGCCATCGACCTGCACGCAGCCGAGCGCGCCAAGTTTCGGTGCCGCGTTCGCATGCGCGAGCAAGCGCGCAAACGTGTCGCGTTCGACCATGCAATCCGGATTCACGAACGCAAGCCACGGCTGCGCGCAGTGCGCCGCGCCGTTATTGCACGCGGTCGCGAAGCCGGGATTCCCGGGATCGACGCGCAGCGTCACCCGCAAGTCGGTTTCGGAAAACGGCAGCGCGCGCGCGACGGTGTCGTCGTCGGAGCCGTTGTCGATCAACACGATTTCGGCGATTTCCGGGGTTGCCAACAAACGTTGCAGGCACTCGACGATCGTGGTCGCACTGCAATGCGTGATGACGACGACGCGGATGTTACCGGGCGTTTCAGTCATGCGTTTCGCGTGCGGCGCAGCAATCGCGATGCGCGAATCCGCGACCGGATTGCATGCGCGCCTTCACTCGATGCACCATCATTTACCCTTGGGCGGCGGCGCTCGCAGCGGATCGAGCGCGCGGAAGCGGCTGCCGTATTCGTCGGTCAACTTGCGCGCATCGCTCGGGTCGCGGATCACGGTCGGGGTCACCAGCACGATCACTTCCTCGCGTTCGTTGGTCACGCCCTGGGTGCCGAACAGCGCGCCGAGAACCGGAATCCGGCTCAGGTACGGCACGCCATTGCTGTTGGTTCCCTTGGTTTCCTTGATGAGTCCGGCAAGGACGACGGTTTCGCCGCTTTGCACGGCGACCGAGGTCTTGAGCTTGCGATCGTCGACGCTGATGTTGCCGGCGATGGTCGGCCCCGACGTGCTCGGCGAACTCACGTCCTGGGTGATATCCATGAACACCATGCCATTGCTGGCAACGCGGGGTTTCACCTTCAGGCTCACGCCGGTCTGGCGAAACTGCACCTGGCTGTAGGTATTGAGGTTCGGATCGGTCTGCCCAGGCGGTAGCGGCGTGGGATTCACGCCCGATGAGGGGTTGAAGATCGTGCTTGCGACCGGAATCTGCGTGCCCGAATCGAAATCGGCCTCGACGTTGTTGCGCACCAGCAGCGATGGCGCCGACAGCACGCGCACCTTGGTGACCTGATCCAGAGCCTGCACGACCGCAAGCGAACTCGGGCCCAGGAAGGTGAAGCTCGCTCCCGGCGAGATCGGATCGCTCGGCGGCAGGATGCTGCCGGCGATCTCGCCGAAGCCATGACGGTGGGCGGCAATCGCGCGCAAGTTCAGGTCGGGAATCGCATTCTGGAAATACCAGGTGACGCCATAGCTCAGGTCGCCGGTCAGGTTGACTTCGATCACCTGCGCTTCGATGTGCACCTGCAACGGCATTGCGTCGAGCCGGTCGATCGCGCGGCGGATCGACTCCCATTGCGCAGGCGTCGCGCGCACGAGCAGCGAATTGCTGTCTTCGACCGAAGTGATGCTGACCCCGCTGCCGCCCTGCCCCTGCGTCGCATTCGCGCCCGAGCCGCCGGTACCGCTGGGGCCGCCATGCGCATTCGAGCTGTTCTGCGTCGGCGCCAGTGCCTGGGCAGCCAATGCCGCCGCAGGCTGGCTTCCCTTGTCGGAGCCGTAGGTACTGACCTCGACCGGCTCAAGGCCGGGCATCGTCGATACCGGCGGCGTCGCCTGAGCCGGCGCAGCATTGCCGTACAGCGTGCCGAGCTGGGTGGAGAGGTCGCTCGCCTTCACGTTCTTGACCTCGTACACGTATAGCCGCGACGTCTGCCCGTCGCCCTGATCGAGGCGGTCGATCCAGCTCTGGATCTCGTTGAGGTAACGCGGCTGCGGGGTGATGACCAGCACTGCGTTGATGCCTTCCAGCGGCATGAAGCGGAACATCCCCGCGACCGGCGTCTTGCTGGTTTCGCCGAAGGCCTTGTCGAGCTGGGTGACCATGTTGACCGCACCGGTCTGTTGCAGCGGGAACACGCCGACCGACATCCCGGCGAGCCAATCGACGTCGAAGATCTGGACCGTGCGCAGATAATTCTCGAGTTCGGCGCGCGTCCCGGCAAGAACGATCAAATTGCGCGCCGAATCGACGTTGACGATCGCGTTCGTGCGCGCGTACGGCTTGAGCAGCTTCTCCATCTCGGTCGCGGAAATGAAATGCAGCGGCACCGCGCGTACTTCGTAGCCGCGCACGTTGCCGATCGGACCGGTGTGCGGGCCGAGGTTGCCGGAAACCAGCGCCTGGTCGGCCGGCACGATGTTGTAGCGACCGTCGGCGTAGATCATCCGCGCGTTGTTCCAGCCCAGCACCATCTCCAGCAGGGACAGCGCCTGGTTGCCATCGACCGGACTCGGCGTGGACAAGGTGACGGTTCCATGCACGCCGGGCGAAATCACGTAGTTCTTCTGCAGCAGGTCGCCGAGGATCGCCTTGATCACGGCATTCAACGATTCGCCCTCGAAATTGAAGGTCGTCTGGCCCGCGCCGCTATTGCCGCGTCCGGGCGGCGGCGCCGAAGCCGCACCGATATCGATGGTTTGCCCGGTACCGGCGTGGATGGTCGGCGGAATGCGTGGTGGCGGCTTGCTCTCGAAGGATTTGCTGTCGTCGCTGGCGATCGCCTTCGCTGCTGGCGGCGGCAGCACGGCGGCGCGATCCATGCGCGGGCGCGGTGGACTGACACAGCCGGCCAATAAGGTCAGCAGGATGCAGCACAATGTCGTCGCCATCGCGTTGCGGCAGCGGGGCGTGCATGCAGGGCCGCGCGCCGATGCTGCGCGCCGGGATTGCCGAATCGTTTCGATGAACATCATGCGCGTCACTGTACCTTTTCGTTCGTTGGCGGCGTACTGCCGCCCTGGGCTTGCGCCTGCTGTCGGCGCTCTTCGATGCGTCTGCGGATTTGTTCGGCCTGCTGGGCGGCGAGCTTGCCGGCGTTATCCGCAGCATCGTTGGCGGCAGCATTCATGGCATCGAGCGCGCCCTGGTTTTGCGGGGCATCGACTGGCGGCGGTTGATCACCATTTCTGGGTGTGCCTTGCGTCGCGGTGGTAATGCTCGAGATCACTTGCGGCGTCAGCCCCATCTGGGTCGGTTCCTCGCCGCCCTGGCCATTGAACACGCGCAAGTCGAGCGTGGTCTGGCCCTGCGAACCGCCGTTGAACACCGCTTCGCGCGACTTCAACGAGACCAGTTTCCAGCTTGAATAGTTGCCGCCGAGCGCTTGCCCTTCACGCACGCGCAGGCTTTCCTTGCTCTTGGGATCCTGCACGATCGCCATCCGCATCGGCGGCGTGACGAGGACGCTGGTGAGGACGACGTCGAGCGCTTGCGCAGTGGCCGCATTCTGCCCCGGAACATGCACGGCAATGGGCTTGCGGTCTGGATAGAACAACGGCCGATTGCTGGCTTCGGCGTACAGCTCGATCGGCCCGAGCGGCGTGCGTGCGTTGATGGGCGGCACTTTCGGCAATGGCGGCGCGAGCGTGGGATCGTCGGCCAGCAGTCTGTAGCTTCCGCCGAATCCGGCCAAGGCAACCATCGCGCACAGCACGGCCCAGCCGGCAACGGCGATCAGCAGCCAATTCACGGGCCCGAACCTACGGAGCATGGCTGGCCCCGGAATGCAGGTAGCCGTAGAGGTCGAACGCGATGTCCAGCGGCGCGCCGGCATCCAACGCAATGTTGTCGGGGGCGTAACCGTGCGAGTTGATGATGTTGAGGTTGTCCAGGAACAGTTGCGGACGCCCGTTCTCGAAGGTGTGCGCGAGCGCGCTGAATTCGCGCATGCCGCACTGCAGCCGCACCTGTACCACCACGCGCTGATAGCGCTCCGGCGCGCCCGCCCATGCGGTCGGAGTGCGCTGAACGATCGTGCACGCGCTGTGGTCGGGGCTGACTTCCTTGACTTGCGCTTCCATGCGCTGCACCAATCCGGCCTGCGCAAGTTCCACCGTCGCCTCGGGCAGGAAACCGGGATTCGCCGCCTCGATCCGGCGCATCTCGACGAGCAGTTTCTCGATCGCCGGACGCTCGTGCGCAAGCATGCGCATCTTCAGTTCCTGGTCGCGCAAATCGTCCATGTGCGCGCCCATCGACAGCATCGGCGCAGTCCACCACCAATGCAGGAAAACCAGATACGCCAAGGCAACCGCCAGCACCAGCAGGCCGAGCGCATACAGGCGACCGTGGTCAGGGTTGGACAGGCGGCGCACGCGCGTCTCCATTGAAAAGCGATCCCGTCGGTGGCATCTTTTTCGCGGTTCCGACCAGATCGGCGGCGAGGGTGAAGCGATCGCGCTTGCTCAATGCGTCGGGCTGCACGCTGCCGCTGAGCGCCGGCGAACGCAGCAGTTTCGATGCCTGCAGCTTCGCGACAAGGCCGGCGGCATCACTGCTCAGGCCGGTCAGGTAGATCTGGCCTTCCTGTTCGCTGAAGCGTTCCAGCCATGTGTTGTCGGGGATGCGCGCGCTGACATCGGCAAGCACCGCAAGCATGGGCGGCTTCGCAGCACGGGCCTGTACAAGGAAGTTGGCGCCTCCGGAGGCCTCTTCGAGTTGTTTGGCCAAAGCGCCCACCAGCCGCGCCTGCGCATGGCGCGCGGCGACTTCGGCTTCCAGATGCACGACTGCGTTATGCCGGTTATCGAGGGTCTGGTTCAGCGCGAACAACAACGCGACCAAAGCAATGGCGGCCAAGCCGAGAGTCATCCACAGCTGGCGGCGATCGATCGGTTGGCGGCGTTCGGGCGGCAGCAGGTTGCAACCCAACGGCCGACTCTCCGCATCGCGCGCATCCACGCCGCTCAAACGCGCCGACAAGGCGCCGAGCGGCGCGAGCGCGGCCTCGAGCTTGTCCTTCGGCAGCACCAGCAGTTCGACCTGCGCGATCTTGCTCGCCGCATCGACCGAGAGAACGCGGCAATCGTAGGCGACCTGGTCGGCGCGGAATGGCGTCTGCCGGTCGAGTTCATGGGCGACGACCTCGCGCAGACGCTCGGTTGCGGCTGCGGGCAACGGAATCTGCCGACGCAGCACCTGGCCACCCGGCAACAACAGCCAGCGCGGGCGCTCGACCCGATTGGCGCCGAGCGCGGCATCGACGCGCGCGGACATGTCCGCATCGGCATCGAGCGGGATGCTGGCCAGCAGCATGTCGCGACCGGCTTCCTCGACACGCAGCTCCAGTGCGCTTCCAACATTCGCGTATAACACGCGCGCCTGGCCTTCGGCGAACAACGCGCGCCACCGCGTTGGCAGCATGCCGGCGAGCTCGCCGCCCCACCAACGCAGGAACCGACGCAACGGGCTGCCCGCATAGCGCACACGCGCCCGATCCAGTGGTGCGCCCAGGCGGTCGACAATGGATTGCGGCGCGGTAGCCATCAATACGATTCTCCCTCCCGCCATTGCAGCGGCACATACAGCTGGCCGAAGGGTCCGGTTTGCGAAGCGCGCACGATAGCATCCACGGTCAAGCTCGTGCCGTCGGGCAGGTGTGCGCGACAGGAAATATCGTAGGTTCCGGTGCCTGGCTGCACCTCGAACGGTTGCCCGCCCGGCAGCGCCGGGGGCGCTTGCGGGGCGCCTGGCTGCCAGCTTTCGCGCTGGTTCTGGAACAGGTCTGCGGCATCACCACTCATTCCCAGCGCCTGAAGTACGGCTGGTTGCGCAAAGGTCGGACTCGGATCACCGCTTGCATAGACCGTCACGTTGGGTACAAGTTTCTGATACAGCGCGAAATCCATGCCAAGCACCCGCTGCAACTCGGACACCGACTCGAACGCGAGGTTCTTCGGGCCGTAGGCAAGCCCGGCGCTGCTGTAGTCGCTGGACTCGGCACCGCCGGGTGTGATGAGGTCGTCGGCATCGCGGAAATCGACGATCGCCGCGGCGATATTCTGCGCGCGCGGCTGCTTGACGCCCAACGCGAGCAGCAGTTTCGACAGCAGAACCGGCGATGCGCTGTTGAGATCGACCTTGCCGGATTCGTCGATCACGTGGATTTCCAGTTGCGCGTCACCGAGCGTCAACGCGTACTTGCGGCCATCGGGCACCCAGCGGCGTTGCGTGTCGGGGTACAGCATGCGCAGCACCGCATACTCGACGCCTGCACGCGCGGCCTGCCGCGCAACCACCGACGCACGCAACTGATGCGCCTGCAGGGATTCGATGCGCGCGCTCTGCGCGAAGCCGCCGACCACGGCGGTCAGCAATACCAGCAACCACAGCACGAGGATCAACGCCGCACCGCGCGCATTTTCTGCATGCAATGCGCTGGTACGCGCTACGCTCACTTGCCGCCTCCCGCCGTCGGCAACGACGGCGGCGTCTGTTGCCGCAACAGGGGAGGCTGGATGCCTGGCGTCGCATTCTCGGCATGCGCGCTCGCGAAGCCCAGCGGCAACGCGGTCGCAAACGCAGGCCACGGCCGTTTCGGATCAGCGAAGCGCAACACCAGGCGAACCTCGATCGGCAACCCGGAAGGACGCTTCCATTCGCTCTGCCAATCGCCGATCTTCGCGTCCTGGCCCAGCCCGCGATAGTCGAAATGCGCTTCGGCGATGCCGTCGAGCAAGTCTTCGGATGGAAGTTTCTTGTCGTCGTCCAGCGGCTTTTCGTTGACGAGCATCGTGTAGGCGAATTGCAGGTTCTGGGTGCCGTCGCCCTTGTTTGAAGGCGCCAGTTTCAGCGTCATCACATGCGGGCCGCCGCGCGAAAGATAGCCCGGCATCGGCGCGACGAATTGCATCTTGTCGTGCGCGCCTTCGAAGAAATCCACCTGCCCGGTTCCCGACTCGCGTTCGAGCACGAGCGGTTGCGCGGATTGCAGCGTGCGATACAGGAATCCCTGCACGGCGCGCAGGTGTTCGTTGCGCGCGGCCGCGGATTCGGCGCGCTGCACCGAACCGTTGGCCGAGTGCAGGCTCGCGAACGCGATGCCCAGACCAAGCGCGAGCAGCACGGTCGCAAGGATGATCTCGATCAGCGTGAAGCCGCTCGCGTGCTTGCGCGGACTTTGCGATGCGCGATGGCGCAGGCGCCGATTCATTGCTGCAAGCCTTGCGGCGGTGCGTAGGCGCGCAATGTTTCAACGCGCAAGGCCTGGCCTGGCCCGCCCCACTTGACGTTCAGCACGATGCGATACAGCACGTTGTCGACGAAATTCTGCAAATCCGGATTAGCCGTCAACGCATCGCCACGCGCGGGCGTCGCGATCGGCGGCTTGAACAGCACGATGTCGAGCGTCCAGCGATAACGCCCGTTCTCGAAAGCGCCACTGCTGCGTCCGGGTTGCAGGCGCCGGTCGGCACCGAGCGTGTCGAACAGGTTTTCGGCGTACAGCGAGGCCTGCGTCGATTCGGAAGCGCGCGCAACCGAACGCACGCCGCCGGACAGGATCGACAGCAAAAGGCCGAGGCCGATCGCGAGCAAGGCGAATGCGATCAGCACCTCAAGCAGCGTGTAGCCGCGTTGTGCGCGTGCGTTCGTGCGCGCAATCGTCCTGTTGTTCATCGCGCCGCATCCGGTAGTTTCGCCTGGGTGACTTCGCCGGTCAGCCAGCGCACGTCCACGCGCCAGCCAACACCTTGCGTGCGCAGGCTGATGCGGCCGCCGGTCGCGGAACCGTCGGGAAAGAATTTGATTGCGGCGTTGCGCGCATTGGTTTGCTCCTCGCGCACCGCATTGAAACTGAGCTGCAACGATACCGGCAACGTGCCGTGATGATCGCCCGCCGCCGTCCACGTGCGATGGTCCAGATCCATCTCGAAGCGTTGCGGCGCGCCGGTGATGAGCGCGCGGGCGCGCGTGTAGCGCAATTCGGTCGAAAGCACATGCGTTGCTTCGCGCAGCTGGCGGCCGCTGCGGCCGACGCCGAACAGACCGACGGTCAGGGCGGTGATCGCCGCGATCAGCACGATCACCAGCATCATCTCGAGCAATGTGAATCCGCGCGCGCGCCGCGACGCGCAGATCGAACGGCGCACGTCGGCGTTCACGTCAGTTTCGCGCAACGCATCGTCGCGGCCGCTCGTCACTGATGGCTGATGTCCGCATCCACGCTGTCGCCGCCGGCTTTGCCGTCGCGGCCGTAACTCATGAGGTCGAACGGACCGCTCGCGCCGGGCACGTGGTATTCGAGCGGGTGTCCCCACGGATCCTTGAGCTCCTGCTCTTTCGCATAGGGGCCGAGCCAGCCGGCGCTGTTGCCCGGCGCCTTGACCAGCGCTCCGAGATCCGGCGGCAGGCTGCCGACATCCTGCTGGTAATTCTCGATCTTGCTGGCGATCGTATCGACCTGCGATTTCGCGAGCTTGAACTTGCCCTGGTCGGATGCGCCGAGGATGCGGCCGCCGACGAAGGTCGCTATCAAGCCGATCAGCACGATCACGATCATGATTTCCATCAGCGTAAACCCGCCTTGTGCAGCGGACGTGGGTGATTTGTCGAACTTCATTGGCTTCAACCTATCGAGGAAGTGAGGTCGTAAAGTGGGGTAAGGATTGCGAGGATGACGGTGCCGACCACGATGCTCATCGCAATGGTCAGCATCGGCACGAGCGCGGTGAGGAAACGATCCATCGCCTGCGCGGTTTCGCGGTCGAAGGTATCGGCGACTTTCAGCAGCATGCCGTCGAGTTCGCCGGATTCCTCGCCGACCTGCACCATCTGCACGGCGAGGCGCGGAAACACTTCGCGCTTCGCCAGCGCATGCGCGAGGCCGCTGCCGGTCTTGACCTCTTCGGTGACGACCTCGACCGCTTCGGCAAGCACGCGGTTGCCGAGCACGTTGCGCGCGATGGCCAGCGATTGCAGCAGCGGCACGCCGTTCTTCACCAGCGTGCCGAGCGTGCGCGCGAGTCGCGCGGTTTCAAGGCGCGCAATCAGCGAGCCGAGCAGTTTCCGGCGCAGCATCCATGCATCCAGCGTGCGCCGCCAGGCAGGGTCGCGACGCTTGCGATCGAGCCACGTCAGCAACACGATCAACACGATCGGAATCAGCCACCAGAATGCGCGCACCGCGTTGCCCAGGCCAAGCACCACCTGCGTCAGCAGCGGCAATTGCGCGCCGAGTCCTTCGTACATCTGCTGGAACTGCGGCACGACGTAACCAAGCAGGAACAGGATCGACAGCGAAATCATCGTGACCAGGATCGCCGGATAGATCAGCGCATTCACCACGCGCGCACGCAAGGCGCGGCTGCGGTCGAGGTAATCGGCGAGTCGCGTGAGCGTTTCGTGCAGGCTGCCGCCGACCTCGCCTGCGCGTACCGTGCTCACGTACAGTCGCGAAAACACCCCGTGTTGTTGTTCCATCGCGGCCGACAGCGAGATGCCGCCGCGCACCGCGTCGCGCACGTTCGCGATGGTTTTTTTCGCTTCGGCGGATTCCGGAAGATCGAGCAAGATGGCGAGCGCACGATCGAGCGGCTGGCCGGCGCCGAGCAGCGTCGCGAGTTGTTCGGTGAATTGCTGGATCTGTTCCGGGGTGAGCGCCTTGCGCTGGAACAGGTTCGTCCAGCTCGCGGCCGCTGCAATCTCATCGGTACGCCGAGCCTCGACCGGGATGTGCCCGGCTTCCTGCAGCTTGCCGATCACTTCCTCCGCGCTCGCGGCTTCCATCTGACCTTGCAGGGATTCGCCGGTTGCGCTCAATGCCTGGTAACGGAACTGCGCCATCAAGCTTCCGTGCACACTCTAAGCACTTCCTCGATCGTGGTCATGCCGAGCAGCGCCTTCACCAAACCATCTTCGTACATCGTGCGCATGCCTTCGGCGCGCGCGGCGGATTCAAGTTCGCCCATGCCGGCGCGCTGCATCACGAGGCGGCGCAGCGAATCGGTCATCACCAGGAATTCCATGATCGTGGTGCGACCGAGATAGCCGGTTGGCGTGAGCGCGGAGGGTTTCGGTCGCGACAGATAAATCGTGCCTTCGGGCTGCAGCTTGCGCAGGCCGAATTCCTCGATGACTTCCGGCAATGGTTCGTAGCGTTCGGCATGCGTGGCTTCGATCCGCCGCACGAGACGCTGCGCGAGGATGCCATTCACTGTGGAAGTGAGCAGGTAGTCCTCGACGCCCATGTCGAGCAATCGGGTGATGCCGCCGGCCGCATTGTTGGTGTGCAATGTCGACAACACAAGGTGACCGGTCAACGCGGACTGGATCGCGATGCGCGCGGTCTCCAGGTCACGCATTTCACCGATCATGATGATGTCCGGATCCTGGCGCACGATCGAACGCAGCGCCTGCGCGAAGTCCAGGCCGATGGCGGGCTTGGCCTGGATCTGGTTGACGCCGACGAGCTGGTATTCGACCGGATCCTCGACGGTGATGATCTTCACCGCCGACGTGTTGAGCTGCGACAGCGCGGTGTACAGCGTCGTCGTCTTGCCGGAACCGGTCGGACCGGTGACGAGCATGATTCCGTGCGGCTGTTCCAAAACTTTCTTGAATTGCGGCAGGAATTCGTCGGTGAAGCCGAGCGAGTGGAAGTCGAACACGATCGATTCGCGGTCGAGGATGCGCATGACCACCGATTCGCCGTGCGCGGTCGGCATCGTGCTCACGCGCAGGTCGAGTTCCTTGCCCTGCACGCGCAACATGATGCGACCGTCCTGCGGCAGGCGGCGCTCGGCGATATTCAGTCGCGCGAGGATCTTGATGCGCGAGATCACCGCGGCGGTGAGGTTGGCCGGCGGCGACTCGACTTCCTCGAGCACGCCGTCGATGCGGTAGCGGACTTTCAAGCGGTTCTCGAAGGGCTCGATGTGGATGTCGGATGCCCTTGCTTCGACAGCGCGCTGGATCACAAGGTTCACCAGCCTGATCACCGGCGCTTCGGACGCGAGATCGCGCAGGTGTTCGACATCGTCCTCGTCACCGCCGGTCTCGTCGGACAGGTTCTCGACGATCGTGCCCATCGCGCTGCGGCCTTGGCCGTAATAGCGTTCGATCAGGTCGTCGATTTCGGATCTAAGTCCAATCCGCAAACGCACCGTGCGCCCGGTCGCCAGCGCGACGGCTTCGGCCGGGTAAGGATCCTGCGCGTCGGCGACGAGCAAGTCGAGTGTTTCGGATTCGGTGTCTTCGCCGATCGGGCAGGCATGGTGCTGTTTCAGGAAGCGGATCGAGATCTGCACCGCAGGCGGCGCATCGGGACAATCGCGCGCGGCGATCAACGGCAGGTCAAGGACTTCGGCGCTGGCCTCGGCGATGTCGCGCTCTGACACCATGCCGAGTCGCGAAAGCAGCGAGGAAACTGTGCCGCCGGATTCCTCCTGCAGACGCCGCACGCGGCCGAGGTCGGCGTCTTTCAGGCGACCGCGACGCAGCAGCGCATCGACGATGCGTCCGTCGAGCCCGTCGGGAAGGGCATCAGCCGCGACATGCTGCATGTCTTCGATCGCAACGTGGTTTCGTGCGGCTGGTTCGATTGCTGCCGGTCCGGTTGTTGCTGGGCTCACGCCGTGCATCCGCAGTTGGTTCGGTGCGCACTGTAGCAGTCGGCCGCGCCGGCCCGCATGAACACGGCGCACAGTCCGGCTTCCTCCGACTCTCCAGGTATCCCACACCGGGTAACGGACCCGCGTGCATCAACCGCTCTCGGCGTCCTGCCTACCGCGGCATTCGCACATCCGTGTGCATCAGCCGCTCCCGGCGTCCTGCCTACTGCGGCATTCGCACATCCGTGTGCATCAAAAGAAACAGCGCGACGCGGGAGGGCGTCGCGCTGCTGGGTACCTTCCGACGAACCGAGTTGAGGACGGAGTTTCCGCCCCTCACTCGCTCGCTCTGTTACGTGTTACCAACCCACGCCAAGGCCGGCGCCGAACGTGCTTTCGCCGTTCGAGAACGAGCCGCCGAGGGTGACCGTG
Source organism: Lysobacterales bacterium (assembly GCA_038226665.1). Lineage (GTDB taxonomy): Bacteria > Pseudomonadota > Gammaproteobacteria > Xanthomonadales > Xanthomonadaceae > SZAS-103. Next base: position 59,102 of record JBBRQI010000008.1, read on the forward strand.
GTGTTCGCCCTGACCAGGCGCTGGTAGCCGATCGACACCGCATCCTCGCCACCCTGGTGGCCATAACCAACGGCCAGACGGTTCGGTGCCTGGATGCCCGCCGCGCTCGCGGTCATCATGCTCATCGCCGAGCCCATCGCGCCGATGCGGCTGATGCGCTTGTCCTGTACACCGAATTCGTGTTGCAGATTGTCGAAGTCGGATTGCAGGTTGCTGACGGCGTTGGTCGTGAACGCGTTGGCCGACGCCAGTGTTGCAGCATCGCCGGCCTGCATTTGCGCCAGGTTGGTCGCATCGTGGGCGCCTGTGCCTGCAGCGACATTGGTGACGCGCCGTTCGTTGTCGACGCTGCCCACCGAGACGGTATTGGCCTGGTCGGCAACCGAATTCGCGCCGAGCGCCACCGAGTTGGCCGCGGTCGCCCGCGCGTTATAACCGTCGGCCGTGCTCGAAGCGCCGCTGGAGGTAGCCAAGCCGCCCGAGGCCACCGAATGCGCGCCGCTTGCGTTCGCATCGTCGGTGCCGTCCGCCGCACCCGATGCCTTGAAGTAATGCGTGGCCGTAGCGACGCCGGAAGAGATCGCGTCCAACTGCTCGATCGTCGCCGCGTCGTGCGCCTGGGTGCCATCGGCGACGTTGGTGATTTGCCGATAGGTACCGCTTGCCGCATCGCCCACCGAGACGCTGTTGGCGCGATCCGCGATAGAGCCCGCGCCGAGCGCGACCGAGTTGGTCGCATCGACGTTCACCGTCGCGCCGGCACCGACTGCGGTGCTGTTGTCGGCGCCTACCACCGCGCCCGCGCCGAATGCGCTGTCACCCGTTCCGACAGCTGTCGCACCGGTACCGAACGAACTCGAGTTGGTCCCAGTCGCGGAGGATCCCCTGCCGAATGCGGACGCTCCGATTCCGGTGGCCATGGAGGCATAACCATTGGCGGTGCTGTTGAAGCCAGACGCCGTGGCGGCCGAACCGGTGGCCGTACTGTAATCGCCACTGGCAACACTGAAAGAACCGATCGCTGTGGACTGGTAACCCGAAGAGCTGCTACCAATGCCCATGGCGGCGCTGAAATCGCCGGCAGCCGTACTGTGGGCACCGATCGCGTCGCTTCCCAGGCCATACGCGGCACTGTAGGCACCGAATGCCATGCTGAAGGTTCCGACTGACTGCGCCTTGAACCCCGTCGCGATGGAGTTGTCCCCTGTAGCGACGCTGCGCGCGCCGAGGGCGACACTGTTAAGACCCAGTGCGGTGGCGAAGGCGCCGTTCGCCGTGCTGAATGCGCCGGTTGCATTGCTGCGGCGGCCGGTCGCCGTGCTGTCGGTACCGCTGGCGGACGACAGGCTGCCGGTCGCCGTGGCGCCGAACGCAGTGGCGCTGGCATGCTCGCCGGTGGCGGTGCTGTAATCGCCGGTGGCATTGCTGAAAGCGCCCGACGCGGTCGACCGGATTCCGGCCGAATTGCTCAAGAAACCGTCCGCAGTGCTTTCCTTGCCGGTTGCAGAGCTGTAGCTGCCGGTGGTGGTCGATCCGTAGCCCGATGCGACAGCGTGGTTGCCGGTGGCGGTGCTGTAGTCGCCGCTCGCATTGCTGAAACCGCCACTGGCGCTTGAAGCATTTCCGGAGGCATTGCTGCCGAATCCGAACGCGCTGCTGCTGAACGCGCCGCTCGCGCTGCTCTTGGCGCCGACGGCAGTGCCATAAGCGAGCGCCGTGCTGGACGCGCCGAGTGCGGTCGAGTTGGCGCCGATTGCATAGGCGTGGTAACCGAATGCACTGGCTGAGTCGCCATAGGCGACACTGCCCGAGCCTACCGCTGTCGCGCCCGTTCCCTTGGCATAGCTATACGCGCCGGTCGCCGTGCTGAAGTCGCCGGCAGCATTCGCATACGCGCCGGTAGCCGTACTGTTGATGCCGGTTGCAGTACTGAACGCTCCCGTGGCCGTGCTCTGGTACCCCGAAGCCGTGCTGAGGTTGCCGCTGGCGGTACTGAAGTCGCCTGAGGAAGTGCTGCTGGCACCATTGGCGGTGGAACCGAAACCCGAAGCGATGCTCGAGGCGCCGGTTGCGGTGCTGTACTTGCCCGACGCGGTGCTGCCCTTGCCGGTTGCAGTGCTGTACTTGCCCGATGCGGTGCTGCCCGCGCCAGTTGCAGTGCTGTACTTGCCGGTGGCGGTGCTATGCAAGCCGGTGGCGACGCTGCCTTGGCCATACGCATTGCTGAAGGCGCCGGTCGCTGTGCTGCCATACCCGTAGGAGTAGCTGTGCGCACCAATGGCGGTGCTGTCATCGCCAATGGCGGTGGCAAAGGCACCGTTCGCCGTACTGAAGGCGCCGGTCGCATTGCTGCGGCGGCCGGTCGCCGTGCTGTCGGTACCGCTGGCGCTCGACAGGCTGCCCGTCGCCGTGGCGCCGAAGGCGGTTGCGCTGGCATGATCGCCGGTGGCGGTGCTGTAATCGCCGGTGGCATTGCTGAATGCGCCTGAAGCGGTCGACCGGATTCCGGTCGAGTTGCTCAACAGGCCGTTTGCGGTGCTTTCGAAGCCGGTCGCCGAACTGTAGGAGCCGGTGGCGGTCGATCCAAATCCGGATGCGATGCTATGCGAACCAGAGGCAGTGCTGTAGTCGCCGCTGGCATTGCTGTAGGCGCCGATGGCGGTCGAAGCCTTACCCGAAGCGTTGCTGGCGAATCCATTCGCGGTACTGCCGTACGCTCCGGTGGCGCTGCTCTTGTCGCCGATCGCAGTGCCATTCGCGAACGCCGTGCTCGACGCGCCTAGCGCTGTCGAGTTGTTGCCGAGTGCGTAAGCGTTGTAACCGAACGCACTGGCCGAGTTGCCGAAGGCGACGCTGTTCGCGCCCGTCGCAGTTGCACCTGTGCCGACAGCGATGCTGTACGCACCCATTGCGGAACTGAAATTGCCAGCAGCCTTGCTATAAAAACCGTTGGCGGTGCTGTAATCACCGCTCGCGTTAGCGCCCCGACCGAATGCTCCACTGTATTTGCCGCTGGCGCTGGCGTTGGTTCCGCAGGCCACGGAGTCAAAGCCGGAAGCGGATTCGCCCGAGAAGGTGCCACCGCAAATCTGACCCGCCCACACGTTGCCGGTCACGCTTCCGACCGCGACCGAAACCGCCAGCGCCAGAAGGCGTTTTTGTGCTGCTTTCATGTGTTGATCTCCCAGCCGCAATGGCTGCAATGGTTGATTGAATGAGGTTGCCTCTGGGCAAGCTTTCCCGCAGCACGCACCCCTACGCTTACACAGACACAAAAACGCACCGAGGCGAGCCATGGATCAATCCACTCCTCGCCCGCAGCTGGCGTATCTTGGCCCGAACCGTAACACAATCAGGTGCCGGTGCGAGCAGCGAAACGCAAGTTTTCCTGCGGAAAGGCCATTCTCCGACGCACCGGCTGGCCGGCAGACCCATACCACCTCTGTACGGCGACGCAAGCCGCGATACAGGACTCAAGCAACGAACACGCGCGCGTTACGGAACAGCCGCATCCACGGCGAATCCTCGCCCCAGCCCGGCGGATGCCAGCTCATCTGCACGCTGCGGAAGACGCGTTCTGGGTGCGGCATCATGAGGGTCGCGCGACCATCGGCGCTGGCCAGCCCGGCAATCGCGTCGGGCGAACCGTTCGGATTGGCTGGATACGTTGTCGCGACGCGGCCTGCGCCATCGACGTAGCGCATCGCGACTTGCGCCATTGCGCGGTCGGCCTCGACGTCGAACGCGACACGGCCTTCGCCATGCGCAACCACGACCGGCAGCCGCGACCCGGCCATGCCGGCCAACAGGAGCGACCGCGATTCCATCACTTCCAGCAATGCGAGGCGCGCTTCGTATTGTTCGGAACGATTGCGCAGGAATTTCGGCCAGTGCCCGGCGCCGGGGATCAACTCCTTGAGTTGCGCGAGCATCTGGCAACCGTTGCAGGCGCCGAGGGTGAAGCTGTCGCCGCGCGCGAAAAATTCGGCGAACGCATCGCGCAGCCATGCGCGTTCAAGGATCGACGTCGCCCAGCCGCGTCCCGCGCCAAGCACGTCGCCATACGAGAATCCGCCACACGCAGCCAATCCCTTGAACCCGTCGAGCGCGATGCGCTTCTCGATCAGATCGGACATGTGCACATCGACGGCATCGAAGCCCGCGCGATCGAATGCAGCGGCCATCTCGATCTGGCCGTTGACGCCTTGCTCGCGCAGGATCGCGATGCGCGGCCGTGCGCCGCCAATCGTGAAGGCCTCTTCGGGCTTGAAGCTCAACTGCGCGCTCAATGCCGGCGCATCGAAATCGCGACGCGCGACGCGCTCTTCCTCGGCGCACTCCGGATCGTCGCGCAACGACTGCATCGCGTGCGTCACCGACCACCACGCATCGAACGCCTCCTGCCAGCTCCATTCCACCACCGTCTCGCGTTCGCATTGCACGCGGATCGTCGGTGTCGCGACCGGGCGCGCGATGCGTTGCGCACAGTGGGTCATATCGTGGCGATCGACCAGGTCGGCGAACGCCGCGCGATCCTCTGTCGCGACCTGCACGATTGCGCCAAGTTCCTCGTTGAACAGCGCGCGCGTCGCATCGTCGCCTCTTGGATCGATGCTGATCTCCAGCCCGACGCGCGAGGCGAACGCAAGTTCGCACAGCGCGGCGAACGCGCCTCCGTCGGAGCGGTCGTGGTACGCGAGCAACAAGTGGTCTTTGCGCGCCTGTTGGATCAGGTCGAAGAATCGGCGCAGCAGCGCAGAATCGTCAAGGTCGGGGCATGTGCCGCCGAACGCGCCCTGGCACTGCGCGAGTATCGAACCACCGAGGCGCTGCTGGCCCGCGCCAAGCCCGATCAGCCACAACTCGGAATCCACATCGCGCGCGAGCACCGGTTGCAACTGTCCGCGCACGTCGGCGACGCGCGCGAACGCGGTCACCACCAGCGACACCGGGGAGACGGTCCTGTACGTTTCGATCCCATCAAGCCGTGAAGGCAGCCCTCCCTGGTGCGCCTGCTGGTCGGCATCCAAGCCTTCCCCTCGCGCGGCTGCGGCCCCGCTCGACCACTGCGCCTGCATCGACAGCGAATCCTTGCCGACCGGAATGCTGATGCCGAGTTCGGGACACAGTTCCATGCCGACCGCATGCACGGCGTCGAACAGCGCGGCATCATCGCCATCGTATCCGGCAGCGGCCATCCAGTTCGCCGAAAGCTTCACCTCGGCCAGCGATGCGACCGGTGCCGCGGCAAGGTTGGTAATCGCCTCGCCGACCGCCATGCGCGCGCTCGCGGCGGCATCGAGCAGCGCGAGCGGCGTGCGTTCGCCGAGCGCCATCGCTTCGCCCGCATAGCCATCGAAGTCGTCGAGAGTGATCGCGCAATCCGCGAGCGGCAGCTGCCACGGGCCGACCATCTGGTCGCGCGCGCACAGGCCGCCGACGCTGCGGTCGCCAATCGTCACCAGGAAATTCTTCGCCGCCACGCTTGGATGCGCGAGAACGCGCAGGCCGGCTTCTCGCAGCGCATCCGGATCGGCGTTCAACGCCGCAGTATCGAGTTTCGCCCAGCGCGTTACGCGTGGACGCTGCGTATCGCGATGCAGTTTCGGCGCATTGCCGAAGAGCACGTCCATTGGCATGTCGATGACAGCTGCGTTGGCGGTGGTCTGATCCGCATTGCCATCGCGCAACACAAGGCGTTGCTCGGCGGTCGCGGAGCCGACGACCGCGAACGGGCAGCGCTCGCGCGCACAGAGCGCAGCGAATTCTTCCAGTCGTTCCGCGCTGACGCCAAGCACGTAGCGTTCCTGCGCCTCGTTGCTCCAGATCTGCATCGGCGTGAGGGATTGATCGTCGCTCGGGATCGCACGCAGATCGATGATGCCGCCGACGTTCGAGTCGTGCAGCAACTCGGGAATCGCATTCGACAGACCTCCCGCGCCGACGTCGTGGATGCACAGGATCGGATTGTCCACACCGAACGCGACGCAGCGGTCGATGACTTCCTGACAGCGGCGTTCGAGTTCCGGGTTGTCGCGCTGCACCGATGCGAAGTCGAGTTCTTCCGAACTGTCGCCGGATGCGACCGATGACGCCGCGCCGCCGCCAAGCCCGATCAGCATCGCCGGGCCGCCGAGCACGATCACGCTGTCGCCGGCGCGCAGCAATTTCTTCTGGACGAGTGTGGTTTCGACCGCGCCGAGTCCGCCGGCCAGCATGATCGGCTTGTCGTAGCCGCGCAGCACGCCGGGCTCGGATGTCGCGAGTTCGAAGGAACGGAAATAGCCGCACAGCGCGGGGCGACCGAATTCGTTGTTGAACGCTGCGGCGCCGATCGGCCCGTCACGCATGATCTCGAACGCACTGGCCATGCGCGGATTCAGCGGCCGCGCGGTTTCCCACGGCTGTGGCAAGGTCGGGATGCGCAGGTGCGAGACCGAGAATCCGGTCAGCCCGGCTTTCGGCTTGCCCCCGCGACCGGTCGCGCCCTCGTCGCGGATCTCGCCGCCCGAACCTGTTGCGGCGCCGGCGAATGGCGCGATCGCGGTCGGATGGTTGTGGGTCTCGACCTTGATGCAGAACGCGCTCGGTCGCAACGGACCCGCGCGATACACGCCATCGGCATCCGGACGAAACGCCTGCGCGGCGAATCCTTCGATGACCGCCGCGTTGTCCTTGTACGCCGACAGTGTGAGCTGCGGCGCTTCGGCATGGGTGTTGCGAATCATCTTGAACAGCGACAGCGGCTGCGCCTCACCATCGACGCTGAAATCGGCATTGAAGATCTTGTGCCGGCAATGTTCGGAATTGGCCTGCGCGAACATCATCAGTTCGGCGTCGGACGGATCGCGACCGAGTTCACCGAAACGCCGACGCAGGTATTCAATTTCGTCGTCCGACAATGCCAGGCCAAGGCGACCGTTCGCCGCATCCAGATCGGCCAGCGCGATGCGTTCGAGCGCGCCACGCGATGGCGTGGCGAACAGCTTGACGGCTGCGTCGCGATCGAACAGCAAGGACTGCGTCATCGGATCGTGCAGCGCATGCGCCAGCGGTTGCCATCCCGGGGAACCGGCGTCCGGCAAACCGGTCACATCCAGCCGCATTCCACGTTCCACGCGACGCACCGGCAGGCCAACTCCGCGCAGGATTTCGGTGGCCTTGCTCGCCCACGGTGAAAGCGTGCCAAGGCGTGGTACGACGAACAGGCTGCGGGCACCGGTTGACGATGGCGTGTCACGCGACCAAGCCTGCAGGATGCGTTCAAGCGACGCGCGGTCGGGCACGGCGCCAACTTCGGCATCGATGAAATATTGCCAACCCGCGACGGCAATGGATGTGCCGTCGTGCAGCTTGCGCAGGCTTTGTTCGAGGCGGTCGCGACGGAAGGGCGACAGGGCCGGAAGGCCCTCGAGGACGATCATGTCCGGGATTTTTGGGGCTGGATCAGGGCGTGCATGATAGCCCAGCCAGCCCGGCTCCGCTGGCGTAGCGGGAGGGATGACGCGATCAGGAGCTTGGCTGTGCCGCGAGCTTGTCGAGTTTGGTCTTCATCTCGGTTGGCGTGAGATAGCCGCCGATCTGGGTGCCGTCCGCTGCGAAAATCGCCGGCGTCCCATCGATTCCGATCTTCAATCCGAGGTTGTAATCCATCGTGACCGGGTTGGTGCAATTGATTTTCTTGACCGGCAAACCCTTCTTCGCATCGGTAAATGCTTGGCGGCGATCCGGCGCGCACCAGACCGACACCGCCTTGTCGGCGGATTCCGTGCCGAGGCCCGTGCGCGGGAAAAACAGGTAATCCACCGCGATACCGGCCTTGTTGTAGTCGGCAATCTGCGAATGCAGCTTGCGGCAGTAAGCGCAATCCACGTCGGTGAAGACCGTCACCGTGTATTTCGGATGCGGCGGCGCGAACACGATCATTTGCGAGGGGCCGATGTCCTTGAGCAAGCCGTGACGCGAGACCGCACGCGCAGCCTCGGTGAGATTGCGCTTGCTGGCGACCTCGATGATGCTGCCGGAGACCAGGTATTTGCCATCGTTGGTGACATAGGCGGTTTCGCCTTCGGCAGTGACCTCCATCAAGCCCGCGATCGGCGAGGGACGCACGCTATCGACCTTGATGCCTTTCGAAATGGAGTCCATCGCTTTGCGCGCGGCGACTTCGCCGGGCCCTACCGGCGCGGGCGCAACCGGTGTTGCGGCAGCCGCCGCGCCGATCGAACCTGCGGAGCACGCACCCAGCGCGAATACGCCCAGCGCGGCAGCGGACAGGAGTGCAATCAAGGAATGCTTCATGCGAGATCTCGGTCGTGTGGATGCGGAGAAGCCAGACATTGCAGACCCGGCTTTGGCCGCGAAGGTTCCGATTGTCTCACGCATGCGGGTTGCGCCTGCGTGAAAGCGATTGATTGCCCGATGATCGCGTTCATGCAGCCGCTCACGCGGCATTGAGGCACACGGCACTCATGCGCGCGGGTGGTGGCTCTGATGCAGCCGCTTGAGGCCTTCGGTGGCGACCAGGGTATAGATCTGCGTGGTCGAAAGACTCGCGTGGCCGAGCAGCATCTGCAAGGCGCGCAGGTCGGCGCCATGGTTGAGCAAATGGGTTGCGAACGAATGCCGCAAGCCGTGCGGACTGACCAGCGCCGGATCGACACCCGCGCGCGAGGCCAGCGTTTTCAGCGTGGTCCAGAATTGTTGCCGGCTCAATGCGTCGCCGCGCGCGCCGAGGAACAGCGGCAATCGCGTCTGTTTGCCGGCGAAATGCGGACGCGCGGCATCCAGATAACGTTGCAGCCAATGCTGCGCTTCCTCGCCGAGCGGCACCAGCCGCTCCTTGCTGCCCTTGCCGGTCACCCGCACGACGCCCTGGCGCAGATTCAATCCGGCCGCCGGCAGCGATACCAGTTCGCTGACGCGCAGCCCGGTCGCGTACATCAGTTCGATCATCGCGCGATCGCGCAAGCCGGCCGGATCGTCGATATCCGGCGCGGCCAGCAATGCCTCGACCTGCGATTCGGATAAGGCTTTGGGCAGCGAACGTCCGAGTTTCGGCGCTTCCAGCAAGGCAGCCGGATCGACCGTGATCGCGCCGCGTCGGAGCGACTGCGTGTAGAACGCGCGCAACGCCGACAACAGGCGCGCATTGCTGCGTGGCGCGTAGCCGAGCCGCGTGCGTTCGGCAAGGTAATCGAACAGCGCGCTGCGATCGGCGGATTCCAGCGCACCGCCGCGCGTAGTCAGCCAACGCGCGAGGCCATCGAGATCGCGGCGATAGCTGTCCAAGGTCTGTCGCGCCAACCCGGACTCGGCCCACAGACGTTCGAGGAAAGCCGCGATCGCATCGGTATCGCGCGCAGACGCAGGCGACAACGACTGCGCATGGCGGCGGCGGTCTGCTGGTGTAAGGCTGGCTGGGCTACGGCCGGTTGGCATGCGTGGCATCGTCGCAGCTTAGCCAGTGCGCAGCCGCGCCGGTATCCTGTCGCGCATGCACGAGCTTTCAGAATCGCCCGCGATCACTTCCCCGCCGACGCCACGAAGCGCCGAGCCCGCGCAGTTAGGTTGGCGCGTGCTGGCAATGATGTACGACCTGCTGCCGCTGATGGCGCTATGGTTTGCGACCAGCGCGGCCGTCTATTTCGCGCGCGGGCAGGTTCCGGTTGAGCCGGGCAGTTTGGCGGCATGGGCCCTGCTCGCCTTGTTGTGGGCAGTGACCGGCGCGTATTTCGTGACGTCATGGCGACGCGGCGGCGCGACGATCGGCATGCGCCCATGGATTCTCAAGGTATTGGACGCCGACGGCCGTCAGGCAACGATGGGCGCGCTGTGCCTGCGCTATGCGGTGGCGACGATGTCGCTGCTGGCGCTCGGATTGGGATTCGCGTGGGCGCTCTTCGATGGCGAGCGGCGGTGCTGGCACGACATCGCGGCAAGAACGCGGTTCGTGCGGATGGATCGGGTTGCCAAATCCTGACTGCAGGTCAGGTTGTTTTTCAACAACCTCCTAAACCCGCCTCCTGAAATAAACCTGCGACGCCCCCAGCACCAGCAACGGCGGCGTGAGGTGTGCGATCCAGAGTTTCCAGTGATAGATCGTCGCGAGATTCTGAGCAAGGCGTTGCAGCACGAAAAACGTCAATCCGCACACGATGCCGATGAACAGGCGCTTGCCGAATCCGCCGCTGCGCAATTGCCCGAATGCCAGCGGTAGTGCGGCCATGCACAGCGCCAGCACGTTGAGCGGGTAGAACCAGCGCGCCCAGTATGCGTTTTCGTAATCGCTGGCATCGACCGCGTTGCGGTGCATGTCGTCGATGTTGCGACCCAATGTCGCAGTGGATTCATAGCGGGGATGCTCGACGCCGGCTATCACGGCCTCCGGGCGCAACCCGGACTTCCATTCCTGGTTGGGCAGCTTGCGCACGGCTACCGAATCCTTGTTGAAGTCGGTGCGGTTGACGTCGATCAGGTTCCAGCGCCCGTGGAGGCACTCGGCCTTGCTCGCCTGGACCAGCGCCAGCAGGTTGCCGTCGGCATCGAACTGGAACAGCCGCAGGTCGGCGAGATCGACCTCGCGATCCTGTCCACGAAACCGTTTCGCACCGGCGCGCGCATTGATGTACGTGTTGCCATCGCGCGCCCACAGGCCCGATCCGCGCGAGACCGCCATCGAGCCCGATTTCGCCGACACCGCGATCGATTCGGCGGTCTGCTCGCCTTTCGGCCCGAGCGTTTCGGCATTGAGCATCATCAGTGCGGTGACCGCCGCCAGCCCGAATACCGCGCCGACGCAGATCCGCCAGCGCGAGATGCCTGCAGCGCGCAATGCGGTCAATTCGGAGGTCGCGGCCAACCCGCCGAGACCGAGCAGGCTGCCGATCAGCGCTGCGGTCGGGAACAGTTCGTAGGTGCGGCGCGGGATCGTGCAGAGGATGTACAACACGACATGGCCGACGCTGTAACCGCCCTTGCCAAGGTCGTCGAGTTCGTTCGCGAAATCGAGGATCGAGCTGAAGGCGAGCAGGACGACCCAGACCATCAGCAGCGAAACGAACACGGCGCGTATCACCAGCCGGTCGTGCAGCAGCGGGCGCAACCTCATGGCCGCACCGTGCGCTGCCTGCGCAAACGACCATCGCGACGCAGCAGCCACAGTCCCAGCAACAACACAGGAATGTGCAGCCACCACAACCCGAACCACGGCGACAACTTGCCCATCGCGAGCCAGCCGCGACCGACCAGCATCAGCGCCATGTAATTGACGTACACCGCGAGCGCGAGCATCAGCAATCCATAACGCGGCTGGCGCGGCTCGGCGCGGGCGAGCGGGATCGCCAACAACGCAAGCAACAACACTGCGATCGGAGTTGCGATCCGCCAGTTCAATTCCGCGCGGCTGTCGGCTTTCGCATTGGCGACCAGGGTCGAGGTCGATGCGGTACTGGAATCCTGTTCGGTGTTCGCGGCGGTACCCGCAGGCAACTTGATCTCGTTGCGCTGGAAGTGCAGCACCCGGTAATCCTTCTGGCCGGGCACGCCTTCGATGCGCACCCCATCGCTCAGGCGCAGGTAGCGCTCGCCGGCATCGACGAACAGCAGTCCATCCTTGGCGGTGACCACATCCATCTTGCCTTTCTTCTCGGACTGCACGAAGACGTTCTTCATGCGGCTGCCGTCGGGACTGAGCTCGGCGACGTACAACATGCCCTTCCCGCCCGGCAATTCGCGGAAGCGGCCTGCCTCGAGCCCGGCGATGATCAGGGAACGGTTTGCGTCGGCGATCATCGCGCGCGCCGTGTGTTGCGCCCACGGCCCGGCCCACAATGATGACATCGCAACGATCGCGGCTGCCGGCAGCGCGACCAGCGCGAGTGGCCACAAAAGGTCGCGCGGGCCGCGGCCGACCGAAGCCAGTACCGCCATTTCCGAATCGCGATACATCCGCCCGATGCTCAGCAGCAGTCCGAGGAAGACGCCCAGCGGCAGCACCATTGGCAACCAGCGCAGCACCCGCAGGCCGAGCTGGGACAACATCAAGGACACCGGGACCTTGCCAGCGGCGATCTCGCCAAGCAGGTCGGCCACCACCACGCCCAACGCCACGAACAGCAGCACCACGATGGTGGCTGCGACGGAGAGCACGAACTCTCGCAGCAGGTAACGGTTGACTGTCAGCACGGATGTCTGGCCGAAAGAGTCATCGGGGCTTCGTGGATACCTTGCTGCAGGTGGCGGTTGATGGTCGGCACGGATTTCGCATGAACGGCGGGGGCGGCTTGCATTAAACTCTGCTGTCTCCAGTTGGCCCGATTCCTCATTGAGCCATGCGATGCCGCTTGCGGCCGCGCCTCCAGAACTGCCGCATTCTACGGAACTTCATCGATGACCCTGCAATTCGCGCTGAACCAGGCCGACCCGACCACGGCCATAACCACTGGCGCAACCGCCACCGACTGCATCGTGCTCGGCATTTTCGCCGATGGCGCGTTAAGCTCGTCGGGCGAAACGATCGATCACGCAAGCAATGGCCGCCTGCGCGCGCTGGTCGCACGCGGCGATGTATCCGGCAAGACCGGCCGCAGTGCGCTGCTGTACGACATCGCCGGAGTCACCGCGCCGCGTGTCCTGGTCATCGGCCTCGGCGAAGCCGCGAAGTTCGGCGTGCCGCAATACCAGCGCGCAGTCGCCGAAGCCGTGCGCGCACTGAAATCCGGCGCGAGCAAATCCGCGCTGTGCACATTGACCGAACTCGACGTACCAGGACGCGACGCAAACTGGCGCGTGCGCCAGGCCGTGATCGCAGCCGACCACGCCGCATATCGCTATACCCAGAACATCACGCGCAAGCCCGACGCCGGCCTCGAAACGCTGCACCTGTTCGCCGATGCCGCGCAGCAGTCCGCGCTCGACACCGGCATCGGCATAGCTGCCGGCATCGCCTACGCGCGCGAGCTCGGCAACCTGCCGCCGAACATCTGCAATCCGGCCTACCTCGCCGAACGCTCGCGCCAGCTCGCAAGCGAACATGCGAACGTGACCTGCGAAGTGCTCGAACGCGCCGACATGGAACAACTCGGCATGGGGTCGCTGCTCGCGGTGGCGCGCGGCTCGGCGAATCCGCCGAAGCTGATTGCGCTCAAGTACGCAGGCGGCGGCGATGCCAAACCGTTCGTGTTCGTCGGCAAGGGCATCACCTTCGATTCCGGCGGCTTGAACCTCAAGACCCAGGGCGGCATCGAGGAAATGAAGTTCGACATGCTGGGCGCCGCCAGCGTGCTCGGCGCGTTCCACGCAACCGTGTCGCTGAAGCTGCCGATCAACCTGGTTTGCGTCGTGGCTGCGGTCGAGAACATGACCGGCAGCGATGCGTATCGTCCAAGCGATGTGTTGACCTCAATGTCGGGCAAGACGATCGAAGTGCTCAACACCGACGCCGAAGGCCGCCTGATTCTTTGCGACGCACTGACCTACGCGCAACGCTTCGAACCGCAGGCATTGATCGACGTGGCGACGCTCACCGGCGCCTGCGTGGTCGCGCTCGGCAAGCAGGCGCACGGATTGATGAGCAAGCACGACGACCTGTCGAACGAACTGCTGGCCGCCGGCGAAAACGTCTACGACCGCGCATGGCGCTTGCCGCTATGGGACGAATACCAGAGCCAGCTCGAATCGGGTTTCGCGGACGTCGCCAACATCGGCGGCAAATACGCGGGCGCGATCACAGCGGGCTGCTTCCTGTCGCGCTTCACCGAAGGCCAGCGCTGGGCGCACCTCGACATCGCGGGCACGTCGTGGGACGAAGGCAAGAAAGGCCTCGCGTCGGGCCGGCCGGTCGGGATGCTGTGCCAGTGGTTGCTGGATCGGGTCGCCTGATTCTCGCCTTGATGAATGAGTGTTGCTGATCGATGCCGCGCGCCGACTTCTACCTGATCGCCAAGCCGCGCTTCCGCGACGATCCGCTACTGCTGGTCTGCGAACTCGCGCGCAAGGCGCACGACGCCGGCTCGCCGACGTTGATCCTCGCGCGCGATGTCGAGCAGGCCGAAGCCATCGATGATGCGTTGTGGGCGTTCGATCCGGATGCGTATATCCCGCACCAGATCGTCGGCATGGATGAAGACGAGGACGAAGCGCCGGTACTGATCGCATCCCCCGACAACGATGCGCCGGGACGCTCGCTGATCATCAACCTGCGCGATGAAGCGGTGACATTGCCTTGCGATCGCGTGTTCGAAGTGGTGCCTGCGGATGAATCCGCGCGCGAACCGCTGCGCCAGCGCTGGCGCGAATACAGGACACGCGGATTCGAACTCAACCAACACGACATGTAAGGCGCGTCACGCAATGGACAAGAGCTACGAACCGCAGAGTTTCGAGACCCGCTGGTACGCGCAGTGGGAAGCGAGCGGCTGCTTCAAGCCGAGTGGCAAGGGCACGCCGTACACGATCCTGCTGCCGCCGCCGAACGTCACCGGCACTCTGCACATGGGCCACGCGTTCCAGCACACGCTGATGGATGCATTGATCCGCTACCACCGCATGCGTGGCTTCGACACGCTGTGGCAGATGGGCACCGACCACGCCGGCATCGCGACCGAGATGGTGGTGAACCGCAACCTCGCCGCGCAAGGCAAGGGCGAGTCGCGCGATTCGCTTGGCCGCGAAAAATTCATCGGGAAAGTCTGGAAATGGAAACAGGAATCCGGCGACGCCATCGCCCGGCAGATGCGCCGCATCGGCGCGTCCGGCGACTGGTCGCGCGAAGTCTTCACGATGGATCCGATGCCGTCGCAGGCGGTGGTCGAAGCGTTCGTGCGGTTGTACGAAGAGAAACTCATTTATCGCGGCCAACGTCTGGTGAATTGGGATCCGGTGCTGAAGACAGCGATTTCGGATCTCGAAGTCGTCAGCGAGGAAGAAGATGGATTCCTGTGGTCGATCCGCTACGACGTGATTGATCCGCAACCCGGCGAACCCGATCACCTCGTCGTTGCTACGACGCGCCCGGAGACGATGCTTGGCGACGTTGCAGTTGCTGTGCATCCGGAGGACAATCGTTATGCGTCGCTGGTGGGCAAACGGATGTTGCGACTGCCGCTTACCCTGCGTGCGATTCCGATCATTGCGGACGACTATGTGGATCGCGAGTTCGGAACCGGCGCTGTGAAAATCACGCCTGCGCATGATTTCAATGACTATGCGATTGGCGAACGCCATCAGCTCTCGCTCATCAATATCTTCACGGATGACGCAAAAATCCGAGATCGCGCCTTGGAATCATTTAAGGGTTGGATCGACGCAACGCACCCCAAATTTCCTCATGAAACTGCTGAATCCAATAAAGTCTTCGTCGGCACAACAAATCTCATCACTCTTCCATCTAAGTATCAAGGCCTCGACCGATACGAAGCCCGCAAGATCGTCCTCGCCGACCTCGAAGCGCATGACCTGCTGATCGAAACAAAGAAACACAAGTTGCAAGTCCCGCGTGGCGACCGCAGTGGAGTTGCGATCGAGCCCTACCTCACCGACCAGTGGTTCGTGAAGATGGACACGCTCGGCGCACGCGGTCTCGAACTCGCCGAAGGCGTCGATGGACAGACGAGCGCAGTGCAATTCGTGCCGCCGAACTGGATCAACACCTATCGCCACTGGATGGGCAACATCCAGGACTGGTGCATCAGCCGCCAGCTCTGGTGGGGCCATCGCATTCCTGCGTGGTACGACGAGGCCGGCAAGATCTACGTAGGCCGCGACGAAGCCGAGGTGCGCGCGAAGCACGAGCTCGCCTCCGATGTCTCGCTGCGCCAGGACAACGACGTCCTTGAAACCTGGTTCTCGTCCGCACTGTGGCCGTTCTCGACGATGGGCTGGCCCGACAAGGCGGCGATGGGCGCGCGCGGTTTCGATCGCTACCTGCCGAGCGACGTGCTGGTCACCGGCTTCGACATCATCTTCTTCTGGGTCGCCCGGATGATCATGATGACGGATCACTTCACCGGCGAAGTGCCGTTCCGCGAGGTCTACATCACTGGCCTCGTGCGCGACTCACACGGCCAGAAGATGTCGAAATTCAAGGGCAACGTGCTCGACCCGATCGATCTGATCGATGGCATCGCACTCGACGACCTCGTCGCTAAACGCACCTCCGGACTCATGCAGCCGCAAATGGCAGCGAAGATCGAGAAGGCCACGCGCAAGGAATTCCCCGAAGGCATCCCCGCGTTCGGCGCCGACGCGCTGCGCTTCACGTTCGCCTCGCTGGCCACGCATGGGCGCGACATCAAGTTCGACTTGAATCGTTGCGAAGGCTACAAGAATTTCTGCAACAAGCTGTGGAACGCTGCGCGCTTCGTGCTGATGAATTGCGAAGGCTTCACTGCGAATGGCATGCCGCAACCGAAAAACGACGCCGAGCACTGGATTCTCCACAAGCTCATGCGCGCCCTGTGGCATGTCGAGGACCACTACGCGCTCTATCGGTTTGATGTGGTGGCGAGCGAGTTATACGAATTCACCTGGAACGACTACTGCGACTGGTTCATCGAATTCGCAAAACCCGCGTTGCAGGCAGGTGGCGCTGCGGCCGATGCAATGCGGCATACGATGCTGTTTGTGCTGGAGACGTTGCTGCGCGCGCTACATCCGCTAATCCCGTTCGTCACAGAGGAGATTTGGCAGCACGTCGCGCCGAAACTCGGAATCGCGGGCGACTCGATCAGCACGCAGCCTTACCCAGAACACACCTCGATCATGGCTGACGCGGCGACCGCATCGCGCGTCGAAATCCTCAAAGGCGCGATCAAGGAGATCCGCTCGATCCGTAGTCAGATGAATATTTCGCCAGCCAAACTCGTGCCGCTGCTAGTCGAGGGATCGGCAGAGGATTCGATACTGATTCAATTGTGCGGCCAAGAAGCCAGCCTGAAGTTCATTGCGCGTCTGGAGTCGGTGGCCGCGATCGACAATACAGACCTGCCCCCATCTGCGATGGCTACTTACGCTGGATTGAAATTACATATCCCGCTCGCAGGCCTGATCGATCTCCATGCCGAACGCGTACGCCTCGCCAAGGAAATCGCGCGCGTCGAAGCCGAGATCCACAAATGCGAAAGTAAGCTATCGAGCGAAACCTTCGTGCAGAACGCACCCGGCGCGGTCGTCGATCAGGAACGATCGCGCCTCGCGGACTGGTCGGCGCAACGCGATGCATTGCATGTGCAGGCGAAGCGGCTTGCCGACGATGCGTGAAGCACCGGTTCACCGTTCCGGCGGCAACAACTCCAGCCCCATCACGATCGCATCCTCGCGGCCTTTCTTCGCCGGGTAATAATTGCTGCGGCGACCGATCTCGTTGAAGCCTTCGGAATCGTAGAGCGCGATCGCGTTCGGATTCGACGGGCGCACTTCGAGGAAGACTTGCGTCACGCGATGCCAGCGCGCGAGATCGAGCAGGCGGCGCACCAGCAAGCGACCGAGTCCGCGCCCCTGGCATTCGACCGCGACGCAGACATTGAGGATGTGTGCTTCGCCGGCTGCCGCGCTGAGTACGCCGTAACCGAGCAGCGCGCCACCATCTTCCAGCACCCAGCATTCGTAGCCGGCGGCGAGACAGTCGCGGAAGATCGCTTCGGTCCACGGGAATTCGTAGGCTGCGTTTTCGATGCGCATCAACAAGTCGAGATCACGCGCGTGCAAGGCGCGCAGGCGCGGCAACGGCGCGACTGCAGCGTTCATGGCCTCGTGCGGCTTTGGCGCAATGCGCGCAGGCGCGGCCACAACGCGCGCTTCGCGACGGGGTCGTTGCGCAGTTGCGTCAATGAGGAGATTTGTTGGATGCGCAACCAGTCGTCCGCATCGGCGATGCGCGCAGGATCGCAGTGCGCTGCGCGCAGCAGCGCCGTCAGGAATGCATCCGGCAGCAATGGATCGTGCGCGGTGGATGCGGCACTCGCGACGGCTTGCGTCGCACGATCGGTCACCGATACCGACGCGGAGCGGTACAGCGTGTAGCCGAGCGCATCCAGGCATCGCCTTTGTTCATCTGACCAGACTGGACTCATGTCGCGGCCTGCCCGGGGCCGCGCTTGCGGCGCAATTTGTGCCATGCCCACATCGCGGGGCCGGAGAGCGCATACAGGCCGGTGATCGCGAGCAGCAAGCGCGCCGGATAGATGTAGATCGCGACGATGGCGAGGATCACCACCAGCAGCAGCATGAACGGCACGCGTTCGCCAGGCGGCGAAGGATTCGCGCGGCCGCCCTTGAAGCTCGTATAGCGGAAGCGGCTGACCATCAGCAATCCGGCGCAAACGGTTATCACGAGCGCGGCATAGCGCAGTTCCTCACCGCTATAGCCAAGATCCACCATCACCCATACGAAGGACATCATCACCGCAGCCGCGGCCGGGCTGGACAGGCCGATGAACCAGCGTTTGTCCACAACGCCGACCTGGGTGTTGAAGCGGGCTAGCCGCAGCGCAGCGCACGCCGCGTACAGGAACGATGCCGCCCAGCCGGCCTTGCCGATCGCGATGCCATCGAGCTTCAGCGTGGACAGCGCCCAGTGATACATCACCAGCGCGGGCGCCATGCCGAAGCTCACCAAGTCGGCGAGCGAATCGTATTGCACGCCGAATTCGGTGCTGGTGCCGGTCAGACGCGCGATGCGGCCGTCGACGCCGTCGAACATCGCGGCGATGAACACGGCAATGCACGCACTCTCGAAATGCCCGCTGGCGGCAGCCAGGATCGCGTAAAACCCAGAAAACATGCCGCCTGTGGTCAGCAGGTTCGGCAAAAGGTAGATTCCGCGCGACCGTGCGGCCGGTCTGGGGGTGTCATCCATGGGCTGGCCTTGTTCGACAGGAACCTCGATTAGGATAGAGTGTAGTCGTTGGGCTTCGGCGCGCCATTGCGCAGGGCCCATCATCCCGCAAACCAGACCAGCGTCCCCCCGGAGGTCGTATGCGTAACCATTCCCTGGCCACTCCGTTCATGGCCAAGTCTTCCATCATTTCGTTGATCGTCGCGACCGGCCTGCTTGCCGGCGCTAGCGCCATGGCTGGTGATCCGGTCTACAAGTGGAAAGACGCCAACGGCCAGTCGCACTATTCGCAGCAGCCGCCCGAAGGCATCAAGTACCAGACCATCACGACATCCGGCGATACGGCGGTCAGCGCGCCTGCCACGAACGGCGAGACTGCTGCAGCACCGGCAGCGTCCGCCTTGGGGCAAGGCCCCACCCCGGCCCAGACCAGCCGACCGCAGCTCTGCGATATGGCACGCAAGAACGTCGACGTGTTGACCAACCGCCCGGCGGTCAGCATGGACATCAACGGCACCGGCAAGGCGCAGCCGCTCACGCCAGAGCAACAAAATGCGCAACTCGTGATTGCAAAGCAACAAGTCGCCCAGGTCTGCACGAAATAAGCGGCACGCGGCATGCATCTCCATTGGGGCTGGGCCGTAATCGCAGCGATCCTGCTGGGAGCCGGCCTGATCTGGTGGACGCAGCCTGTCGACGCATCGCGGGCCGCGCCTGTCGATCCGGATCGACAGGATGCGGAGCATAACGGGCCATCGCATGCCAATGCTGGCCCGCCGCTGTATCGCTGGATCGATAGTCACGGCGTGGTGAATATCAGTACAGACCAACCACCGGCCGGTCGCAAATTCACCATCGTGCGCATCGATCCGAACCGCAATATCGTGCCGATGTCCGACAGCGATTCCGCATCGAAAGCCGCAACGACGGCGCATTGAGCGATTCGTTCGGTTCAGCCGCAACGACGCGAGTTTCGAGCGGACGGCGGCTACAATGCCGATCCACTCCCGTCGATGCCGCCCGCATGCGCCTGTCGCAATTCCATCTCAATACGTCCCGCGAAACCCCCGCCGATGCCGAGATCGCGAGCCACCGGCTGATGCTGCGCGCGGGCATGATCCGCAAACTCGGCGCGGGGCTGTATACATGGTCGCCGCTGGGGCTGCGGGTGATGCGCAAAGTCGAGGCGATCGTGCGTGAGGAAATGAATCGCGCCGGCGCCCTCGAACTGCTGATGCCGACGGTGCAACCGCGCGAACTGTGGGAAGAAACCGGTCGCTGGGAAAAATTCGGCGGGCAACTGCTCAAGATCAAGGATCGCAAGCAGGCCGAGTATTGCTACGCGCCCACCGCCGAGGAAGTGATCACCGATTTCGCACGCAACGAACTGCAGTCGTACAAGCAGTTGCCGGTGAATTTCTACCAGATCCAGACCAAGTTCCGCGACGAGATCCGCCCGCGCTTCGGCGTGATGCGCGCGCGCGAGTTCTTGATGAAGGACGCGTACTCGTTCCATCTCACGCCCGAGGACATGGAGCGCGAATACCGCAACATGCACGCGACCTACACGCGCATCTTCACGCGACTGGGCCTGAAGTTTCGCGCGGTGCGCGCGGACAGCGGCGCGATCGGCGGCGACGCGTCGCAGGAATTCCACGTGCTCGCCGATTCGGGCGAGGACGCGATAGCCTACGCCGTTGATGAACGCGGGGTGGATGGTTCGGACTACGCCGCGAACGTGGAAATGGCGGCGGCGGCGGCACCTGGCCCGCGCGCATCTGCAATCGAGGCCATGCGCAAGGTCGACACGCCAACTCAAAAAACCTGCGAGGACGTTGCAGCATTGATGGGCATTGCGCTCGCACGCACAGTGAAATCCGTCGCGCTGATCGGCGAGCAGGGCTTCGTGCTCGCACTGGTGCGCGGCGACCACATGGTGAACGAGGTCAAGCTCGCGAAACTCACCGGTCTCACCGCATACCGACTCGCCACCGAGGACGAGATACTCGATTACCTCGGCAGCGAACCCGGTTTTCTCGGCCCGGTCAAACCCACGAACAAAATCACCGTCATCGCCGATCGCGACGTCGCAGCGATGGCCGATTTCGTCGTCGGCGCGAATGAACGCGGTTATCACATCGCTGGCGCGAACTGGGGCCGCGATTTGCCGGAACCTGATCTCGTCGCCGACATCCGCAGCGTCGTCGCAGGCGATCTGTCGCCGGATGGAAACGGAACGCTCGGCATCGCGCGCGGCATCGAAGTCGGCCATGTGTTCCAACTCGGGAAGAACTACGCCGAAGCGATGAAGGCCACCGTACTCGACGCTACCGGTAAACCGCAAACGATGTACATGGGCTGTTACGGGATCGGCGTGACCCGCATCGTCGCCGCCGCGATCGAACAGAACTCCGACGACAAGGGCATCGTCTGGCCGGAACCGATGGCGCCCTGGCGAGTGGCGGTTTGCATCATCAATCCGAAGAATGATCCCGCGGTGGTCGCTGCTGCGGAAGCGCTGTATCGCGAATTTTCCGAAGCCGGCATCGAAACCTTGCTCGACGACCGCGGCCTGCGCCCTGGACCGATGTTTTCCGATATCGAACTGATCGGCATTCCGCATCGCGTCGTGGTATCGGAACGTGGGCTGGCCGCCGCGACGTTTGAATATCGCACACGCTCCGCCAGTGCATCGGAGAACCTCGATCGCGAAACCCTGCGCGCTCGCCTGGCTTCACATAGTATCGACTGAGCCAACGCGGGACCGGGGTCACCAAAACGCAGCCTGGTTTGCACCATGCCTTTCGGCATTTTGCTTCCCGGATGTTATGCACTAACATCGGCCATACCCGGTGATTCCGGCATCCGCAACGCCCAATGGAAGCCATTATGTCGATCGATCTTCAGAACCTCTCCGCGAAGGAACTTGGCGCATTGATTGCCAAGGCAAATCAACGCCAGAAACAACTCAAGAAACGCAAACCTGCTGCTGGCGTGATCAAGCGCATCAACGCAATTGCCCGCGAGGCGGGTTATACCGTCGCCGAATTGTTCGGTGGCGTGCCAGCCGTCAAAGCTCCGGTCAAGGCCAAGTCCGGCCGCCCGACGAAGAAGACGCGCAAGTCGAGCACGGCCGGCAGCAAGGTCGCTCCGAAGTTCCGCAACCCGGCAAACCCGGCGGAAACCTGGGCCGCACGCGGCAAACAGCCGCGCTGGCTGGCCGCTGAAATCGCCAATGGCAAGAAGCTCGAGGATTTTGCGATCAAGTAATCGATTTACGGTCAATACACGACGCCGGCCTTGCGCCGGCGTTTTCATTTCATCCTTAATGCTTGCCCGTCGTTCCGACAAGCCGGAACAGGAGTATGGGTGCGCCTGTCAAACTATAAATTGCGACGCGCCGGAACCAGCAAATTCCCGAACAGGACTCCTGCAACCAGCGCGACCAATACAGTCAGCACCGCGACGGCAGTATTCAATCCAAGGATGAGGTCGCGCTCGAGCACGAAGGTCAAACTGCGGAAACCCACGCTGCCGGGCACCAACAGGACGATGCCCGGCACGCGCACAAGCGCCCCCGGGCGGTTGGCCAGGCGCGCGTAGGCGTTGCTGGCCGCGCTGACCACCATGCTGCCGAAGAACACTCCCGCATCGTTGCCGAGTTCGGCGCCCGCCCAACGGGTCACGCCATAGCCCATGCATGCCGACAACATCACGATCGGGTAATCGCGACGATCCGCGCGGAAAAGCACCGCGAAGGCATACGCCGCGACCAGCAATGCGACCCATTCCAGCCAGGCCGGCCCGAGGTTTTCGACGGCCTCGTGCGGATGCCAACCGAGCAACTTCACGAACTGCATCGCCGCAACGGTACCGAAGGTCAACTTCAGCAGCACCGCCAGCGCGCCGCCGAAACGCGCGGTGCCCGAAACCAGGTGCTGGCTCGACAGTTCCGACACCGCATTGGTCAACATCATGCCGGGCATCAGCACGATGATCGATGCGATCACCACCGTTTTCGTCATCAGTGGAAACCAGAATGTAGCGACCATTGCCGCAAGCAAGGTGGCAACCAGCGCCGCGATCGCCTCCTCCGCTTCCTGCATGCGTGGACGCCCCGCGCCGGCGGCGTGTAGCGCACCGATCAATACGCCGATCGTGCCAGCGGTTGCGATGTCCAGCCAGCTGCTGCGAAACAGGCCGGCCACCGAAGCCGCGGACAACCCGTAGCACACGATTTCTAGCGCGCGTGCACGCGGCCCAGGCGGGCGATCCAAAGCATGCAGCGCGATCGAGCCGGCTGCGAGGTCGCTGCGTCCGGCGAGCACGTCCTCGGCGATCGCATCGGCCGCGCACAGCTTGCGCAGGTCGGTCGAGCCAGGTTCGAGACGGATCACCTGTGTCGTGTCGAGCAGCGGAGAATCGGTGGTCGCATCCGAAAAGGACAGGATCATGCCGGTCGGGTTCGACCAAGGATTGCAACGCAGGCCAAGCCGTTGCGCGACTGCACTGACCGCACCTTCCAGGCGTTGCGCGGTGGTGCCGTAGATGTGCAGGCGCGTGGCGAGTTCGACGACGAATGCAATGCGATCGGTATAGTTCGCGCTCGCGCGCGCATGCGAATTGGCCTGCGCGGTCAAGGCCTGCCCCATCGTGGCATTGAGCGTTCGCGCGGCGTCGGTGCTGGCTGGTTGCGACATGCGCGCAGACTGGATCGGATCGCCGCAGCGCGCAAGCACAGCGTTGCCCCATCCATGGCGATGCCATATCCTCGTTGCAGTCCGCCCATCGCGGTTTGACTGGCGCGACGCATGCGGATCGGACTCGGCGAACTTCTCTCGATCGGCAGTGCTGCGGCCTGGGCATCGGGCGTGATCCTGTATCGGCAGCTCGGCGAATCGTTGCCGCCGCTCACCCTGAACTTCCTCAAGAACCTGCTCGTGTTCGGCATGTTGTTGCCGGTCATCGCATGGCTGTACGCCGCGCATCCGCCGCAACTGGGCATCGTGCAGATCGCGCTGTCGCTGTTCAGTGGCCTGCTCGGGCTGGCGCTCGCCGACACCCTGTATTTCGCCGCGCTCAACGCGGTCGGCGCAGGCCGCATGGGCGTGATCGGCAATTTCTACAGCCCGTTCGTGCTGACCCTGTCGTTCGCGTTCCTTGGCGAGCGCCTGAACCTGATACAGGGCCTCGGATTCCTGCTGGTGTCGTCCGGCGTGTTGCTGGTCGCGCGGCCCGCAACGGGCTGGCGTGGGGTCGATGGCGCTGCACAACGCCGTGGCGCGCTGTTCGGCGTCACCGCAGTCGCGCTGATGGCGGTCGGCATCGTGCTGGTCAAGCCGATCCTCGAGCGCGAACCCTTGCTCTGGGTCACCGGCCTGCGCATGTGCGGCGGCATCGTGGGGATGCTGGCGATCGCCATGCTGCGCGGGGAACTCACGCAACTGTGGCCCACGCAGAAGCTGCTTTCGGGACGCAAACCGCTGCACTGGCCTACACTGGTGCTTGCAGCGGTCGTCGGGCAGGGGCTTTCCATGCTGTTGTGGCTCGGCGGATACAAATACACGAAGGCTTCGGTCGCGGCGGTCTTGAACGAAACCTCGTCGGTGTTCATCCTTCTGTTCGCTGCGTGGTGGCTGCGCGAACCGATCACCCGCCGTGGCGGCATCGGCGTGACGCTGACACTGTCCGGAATCGTGTGCATGCTGACGCAAGGGAATTGATCCATTCGATGAACGACGTACTCACCGGCGATCCGCCAACCATCGACGTCGCCTCCGGCCAGCCCGACACGCTGCGTCTGGGCGGCGCGTGGATTCTTGCGCATGCGCCGGCGCTGGAAGATCTCGTCGCGCACGCCGACAATGCGCGCAATATCGATGCGACCGGCCTGCAACGCCTGGATTCGGCCGGCGCGATGTTGCTCAACCGGTTGCTGCACCGCCTCAAGCTGGGCCGCGACGCATTGCGCCTGAGCGCATCGCAGCAGGCCTTGATGGCCTACATCGACGAGATGAATTCGGATCCGCATCCTGTCGTGGTCAAGGAACTCGGCTTCATCAGGGCGATCGGCCGCCTCGGCTTCTCGGTGGTGGACAGCTACAAGGAAATTCTCGCGCTGATCGCCTTCATGGGCCTGACCTTGAGCGTGATGCTCAAGGTGGCCACCCGACCCAAGCGCTGGCGTATAACGCCAACCGTGTTCCACATGGAAACCGTCGGCCTCGACGCTATGCCGCTGGTGATGCTGCTGTGTTTCCTTGTCGGCGCGGTGCTCGCGTTCCTCGGCGCCGATGTGCTGAAGGCGTACGGCGCGCAGATCTACGTGGTCGACCTGGTCAGCTACGCGTTCCTGCGCGAATTCGGCGTGTTGCTCGCAGCGATCCTGCTTGCCGGCCGCACCGCGAGCGCATTCACCGCGCAGATCGGCGCAATGCAGAACCGCGAGGAAATCGATGCGATCCGCACGCTCGGGCTCGACCCGATCGAGCTGCTGGTCATCCCGCGCCTGATCGCCTTGCTGGTGATGATGCCGCTGCTGGGTTTCATCGGCATGTGCGCGGGCATCCTTGGCGGCGCGGTGGTCAGTTGGCTGGCGCTCGGGATTCCGCTGGAAATGTTCTGGTCGCGCTTGAACGAAACCATCGAGTTGCGCCACTTCGTCGTCGGCATCGTCAAGACGCCGATGTTCGCAACGGTGATCGCCCTGATCGGTTGCCTCGAAGGTTTCCAGGTGCAGGGCACCGCGCAGTCGGTCGGCGAACGCACGACCTCGGCGGTCGTGCAATGCATCTCGCTGGTGATCGTGCTCGATGCGATCGCTGCGGTGTTCTTCATGGAGATCAACCAGTGAACCGGGAACCGGAAATCGACCGGCCGCCAACCGTCGGCACGCCGGACCAGATCCGTCCGGTCGAGGACACTCCGCTGGGCGGGGTGCGCAAGCCGCAGCTCGGTGCGGAGGATGCTGCGGACGATCAGCCCGGGAACCGTCCCGAGGTCGGCTCCGACAAGGATCTGGCGATCAGCGTGCGCGGCTTGTGCAACGAGTTCGGCAAGCAGATCGTGCACAAGGACCTCGACCTCGACGTGCGGCGCGGCGAAATCATCGGCGTGGTCGGTGGCTCCGGTACTGGCAAGTCGGTACTGATGCGTTCGATCCTCGGCCTCAATCGACCGCAGGCCGGCACCATCACCGTGCTCGGAGCCGACGCAATGACCGAGGACGAGGCCGTGCGCCATCGCATCGAACTCAATAGCGGCGTGTTGTTCCAGGACGGTGCGCTGTTTTCTTCGTTGACCGTTGGGGAAAACGTCGCGTTGCCGCTGAAGGAACACCACGAGGAAATCGACGACGAACTGCGCGATCAGTTGGTGCGCCTGAAGATCCGCCTCGCCGGCCTGCCCGACGATGCCGCCGACAAGCTGCCCTCGCAATTGTCGGGCGGCATGCGCAAGCGTGCAGGGCTCGCGCGTGCGCTAGCGCTCGATCCGGACCTGTTGTTCCTCGACGAACCCACCGCGGGCCTCGACCCGATCGGCGCGGCCGCATTCGACCAATTGATCCTCACCTTGCAGCAGGCGCTCGGTTTCACCGTGTTCCTGATCACCCACGACCTCGATACGCTGTACGCGATCTGCAATCGCATCGCGGTGATCGCCGACCAGCGCGTGCTGATCAACGCGCCGATCCAGCAGGTCGAACAGTTCGATCATCCATGGGTGCAGGAATATTTCCACGGTCCCCGAGGACGCGCCGCGCAACGATCGGTCCGGGGCGCTGGCCCGTGACCACCATGCAATGCGTTATCAGCCACATGCACATGCAGGCCGGGTTGATCCCACGCCCGGCCAAGGAGTACTGAAGTGGAAACCAAGGCGAACCACGTTCTCATCGGCCTGTTCACCCTTGGGGTGATTGCGGGAATCCTGCTGTTCATCCTGTGGGCGTCGAAATATTCGTCGGAGGGCACGTTCAAGGAATACGACATCGTGTTCAAGGAAGCCGTGACCGGTTTGTCGGTCGGCGGCGTGGTGGAATACAACGGCATCGAAGTCGGCAACGTACGCGACCTGAAGCTGTCGCCCGGCGACGCGCGCGAGGTCATCGCACGGATACGGGTCAAGAACGACACGCCGGTGAAGGTCGACACCCGGGTGGAGCTTGCATTGCAAAGTTTCGCGACCGGCGTGGCGTTCATCCAGCTCTCCGGCGGCAAGCCCGGCAGCCCGCTGCTCGCGCAGCCCGATCCCCACCATGTGCCGGTGATCCTCGCCAGCGAATCGTCGTTCCAGAAACTGCTCAATTCGTCCGAGGACATCGCCACCACCCTCAACGACGTGCTGACCAACATCAAGCATGTTCTGAGCGATGAAAACGCGAAGCGCATCAGCAAGACGCTCGCGAACGTCCAGTCGCTCACCGACACCCTGGCCGGGCAACGCGAGGACATCGCCGCGCTGATCAAGTCCGCGC
The DNA here is from genome assembly GCA_038226665.1 of Lysobacterales bacterium. Taxonomy (GTDB): domain Bacteria; phylum Pseudomonadota; class Gammaproteobacteria; order Xanthomonadales; family Xanthomonadaceae; genus SZAS-103. The sequence continues at coordinate 86,413 of JBBRQI010000008.1, forward strand.
GCGATGCCAGCGACAAACTCGATCGCACGCTCGCCGCCGCCGAGAAGACCATGGGAACCGTCAACACCCAGCTCGGCGGAAAACTGCCGGGGATGGTCAACCATCTCGACCGCACCCTCGCGCAGCTCGATTCGTTCACCAAGAACGCCGATGCGATGCTGACGGCGAATCGCGGCGCGATCGACAGTTTCAGCAACCAGGGACTCGCGCAACTCGGGCCGACCCTCGCGCAGATGCGCCAGGTGTTGCGCCAGATCAACCGCCTGACCGAGCAGCTGCAGGCAAATCCCGCCGGCTATCTGCTTGGCCGCGACAAACCGCAGGAGTTCCAGCCGAAATGAGCGCGATTCGCCATCTCACCCGCAACGTCATCGCTTCGGCCGTGTTGCTGCTGCCATTGATCGGCTGCAGCAGCCTGCTGCCGAAGTCGGAACCGCAGCAGATCATCACCTCGCAGGCGCATGTCGATCCCGATCCGGCGTGGCCGCAAGTCGGCTGGCAACTGACCGTCGCGCGACCGAGCACGAGTGACATGCTCGACACGCGACGCCTGGTCGTGATTCCATCGCCCGGGCGGATCGAGGTGTACAAGGGCGTGTCGTGGGACGACACCGTGCCCGATATCATGCAGGACGCGGTCGTACAGGCCTTCGAGGACTCCGGGAAAATCCTCGCGGTCGGCCACCAGACCACCGGGTTGCGCACCGACTACATGCTGCTGCTCGAATTGCGCGACGATCAGGCCGTGTATCGCACGGCGTCGGCGCCGCCCGAAGTCACCCTGGTCGTCAACGCGAAGTTGATCGACTATTCGACGAGCCGCGCGATCGCAAGCCACACCTTCCGCGAAACCGTGCCCGCATCCGGCACGGCCGTGCCTGCGGTTGCCCGTGCATTCGACGACGCGTTGGGCGCATTCGTGCACGAGCTGGTCGGCTGGACGTTGAGCAACGGCCAGCAGGCGAAGGCCGCATCGAAGCACTGAAGGGAATCTGCAGCGCCGGGCGAACGATCAACGCATCGGCATCGCGACGATCTTGCGGAACGTCAGGTTGATCCGCGCTCCGATAACGCGTGCGGTTTTCGGCAATGCATGGCGGTAATGCGACTGCGTATCGCCGCCCATCAACAACAGGCTGCCGTGCGCGAGCGCGATATCGAGCCGGCGCATTGGATCGTCGCGATGACGGATCACGAAGCGCCGCGTCGTACCGAGACTGAGCGACGCGATCAAGGGCTGCGCGCCGAGTTCGGGCTCATCGTCGGCGTGCCAGCCCATGCTGTCGTTGCCGCTGCGATACAGGTTTGCGAGCACCCCATTGAAATCCGTAGCGCATTCGCCATGCAGGCGTTCACGCACTGGACGCAACGCAACTGGCCACGGTCGCGGCTCGAAGCGCGTGCGCGAATACGTGTAGATCGCATCGGTGTCGCCGATCCAGCACGACAAACGCGGCGACTCCACTTCGCGACCGAACAGGCGAAGCCGATGGCGTTCCCATGCAATGCCATCGCGCAACGCATCGAACAACGCATCCGCCTCGGCGCGCGCAAGCCATTGCGGCACATAGCGCACGTCGGCATCCGGCAAGTCGAATGTCTGCGGGATCATCCAGCGTGCGCGCAATCAGTCCTGCGGGGAATCGATCATCGCGCGGAGGATCTCGCCAAGCTCAAGCAGGCGCAGATCGCTGCCCGGCGCGCCGACCAGTTGCAGGCCTAGACCGTCCGGCAGCGGCAGGCTCAGCGCCGGACAACCGGCGAGGCTCGCAAGCGCAGTGAAGTCGGCGAGGTTCGCTGGTTCGTCCACGCCGAATGCAGGCGGCGGCGATGGCGCCGTCGGCAGCAACAAGACGTCGAAGCGCTCGAGCAAGCGACGCACCTGCACGACGTGCGCGTCGAGCAATCGATCGGCGCGCGCGTAATCCACGGCCGACTTGCGTTTGGCGTAGTCGAGCATTTTCCACAACCGATCCGATCCGCACGCAAGTTCATCGTGGTGCGCAGCGATGATCTCGGCCTCCATCAGCAACAGCGCGGCGCGACGGGCGTTGGCGATCTCCAGCGGTGCAAGTGCAAGAGCAACCGGTCGCGTCTCGCCGAACGCCTGTTTGCAGCGTTCCATTGCCGACGCAAAGCCCGCGATCACGTCGGCGTCCGCGCCAAGAACGTCGAGATCGCAGACAACGCCCGCGCGCAGCGAACCCGGCGCCCAATCCGGCGGCGCGAGCGGCACGCGGCGCTTGCGCGAATTCGGATCGGCCGGGTCGTGGCCCGCGAGCAACGGCAGGATCAACGCCGCATCTTCTACCGCGCGCACCAGCAAGCCCACTGCATCGGCGCGTCGCAACGCGGGCGCGAGGCCGCGACACGACAGTTCGCCGAAGGTCGGCTTGAACCCCACCAAGCCGCAGAATGCGGCGGGAACGCGCACCGAACCCATCGTGTCCGTCCCCAGCGCCGCGATCGCGTGGCCTGCCGCAATCGCTGCAGCCGAACCCGCCGACGATCCGCCGGATGCCTTGCCCGGATGCGCGGGATTACCGACATCGCCGAAGGCCGCGTTGCGACCGAGCATGCCGAGCGCCGCTTCGTCGAGATTGGTCTTGCCGAGCAATACCGCGCCAGCGCCGCGCAATCGATCCACGACATGCGCGTCGCGCAATGCGTGCACGGCTTCGCGGCCGCCGATGCCGATGCTGGTCGGCATGCCGGCGACATCGATGTTGTCCTTGATCGCGAGCGGCACGCCGTCGAGCCGACCCAGCGGCTTCCCATTCGCGCGCCGCGCATCGGATGCACGCGCAGCATCGAGCGCACCGTTGGTATCCACGAAAGTCCATGCGTGCAATTGCGGATTGTCGCGCGCGATCGCCGCAAGGCAGCTGCGCGTCAGCGCTTCGCTGCTGCAACGGCCCATTGCCAGCGCTTGCAACACGCAAGTCAGCGGCGCGAGTCGCAGCTTGTCTGGCAATGCCTCGTCGATGCCGGCCATCCACCACTCCCTTGATGATGCGCCCAAGCGAAGTGCCATGATCGCAGAAACCTGCGCATTTGCGACCTGCATGGTCGAAAACCGCTCCTGCGTTTCGGCATTCCTGCCATCCATGGTGGTCAGATGCAGGAAGTGCGGCAAAGGCGTCTGGTGCCCCTGCGGCCCGCCGAACGCAATGTGCCCGAACAAAGTCCAGAATGGACTTGTCCGTACCTTACCCAAATAATTCCATGCATTGCAGCAGGAGAACCCGATGAGCGATGCCGACCAGACCCCGCGCGACGTGATGGAGTACGACGTGGTCGCCGTAGGCGCCGGCCCGGCTGGCCTCGCGTTCGCGATCCGCCTCAAGCAACTGAAGCCCGAGCTGTCGGTGTGCGTGATCGAGAAGGCTTCAACTGTCGGCGCGCAAATCCTGTCCGGTGCGGTGATCGAACCGCAGCCGCTCGACGAATTGCTGCCGGGCTGGCGCGACAATCCGCCGCCGATCTGCGTGCCGGCGACGAAAGACGAATTCTGGATGCTGTCTAAAACCGGCCGTCGCAAATTGCCGACGCCACCGCAGATGCACAACCATGGCAACTTCATCGTCTCGCTCGGCGCGATGTGTGCGTGGCTCGCGCCGCAGGCAGAGGCACTGGGTGTGGAGATCTATCCAGGCTTCGCCGCCGCGGAAACCTTGTTCGACGACAGCGGAGCGGTCTGCGGCGTGCGCATCGGCGACATGGGCGTCGCGCGCGATGGCTTGCACAAGCTTGGCTACACGCAAGGCATCGACATCCACGCGAAGTTGACTGTGTTGGCCGAAGGTGCACGCGGCAGCCTCACCAAGCAACTCATCAAGAAATTTTCACTGGACGCGAACTGCGATCCGCAAAGTTATTCGATCGGCATCAAGGAACTCTGGCAGGTGCGCGCGGGCGTCGCCGAGCCGGGCAAGATCGTGCACACGCTCGGCTGGCCGATGGACTCGAAAACCTACGGCGGCAGCTTCCTGTACCACCTCGACAAGGACCGCATCGCGCTGGGCTTCGTCGCCGGCCTCGACTACCACGACCCGATGTTCCAGCCGTACGAAGCCTTCCAGCAATGGAAGAACCATCCGTCGGTGAAACCCTTGCTCGAAGAAGGCACGATCCTCAGCGCAGGCGCGCGCGCGATCGTCACAGGCGGTTACCAGGCGCTACCGAAAACCGAAATGCCCGGCGCGCTGCTGATCGGCGACACCGCCGGCCTGCTCAACGTGCCGAAGATCAAGGGGGTGCACCAGGCATTGCGCTCTGGAATGCTCGCTGCCGAACACGCCGCGCAATCGCTGCAGTCGAATGGCTTCGATGCGAAGCTTCGCGCATCGCCTGCGATGGCGGAGTTGAAAAAAGTCCGCAACATCAAGGGCGGATTCAAACGCGGCCTGTGGTTCGGCATGGCGAATGCCGCGCTGGAAACTGTGCTTGGCGGACACACGCCGTGGACGCTCAAGGGCAAGCCCGACTGGCCATCGCTCGATCGCGTCGGCCAGCACGAAGAACCGAAGCAGGATTACGTCGCGCGCACTCTGCCTCCGCGCGACCGCCTCGCCGGCGTGTACTTCGCCGCAACCGAACACGACGAAGACCAGCCGATCCACCTGCACGTCCTCGATACCAATATCTGCATCACGAAGTGCGCCGAGGAATACGGCAATCCGTGCCAGCGTTTCTGCCCGGCGTCAGTTTACGAGATCGTCGACGATGCCAACGGCAAGCGCCTGCAGATTAATGCTGCAAACTGCGTGCACTGCAAGACCTGCGACATCAAGGACCCGTACCAGATCATCAACTGGGTGACGCCGGAGGGTGGTAGCGGGCCGAATTATCAGAATTTGTGATGGGGGATTCGGATTCCCGCATTCGCTGGAAGCGCGTCGTGCGCCTCGCGGCGCTTCTGACACTTTGCGCCGCAATGACATTCTTCGGAGTACTGATGTTCACCGGTGCAAGGTGGGATCATTGGGCACAGGCAGAACAATTCCGCTCGGACTCCGAGAAGGCAGCGCGGGACAGCCGGTTTGAACTCGATAATATGATCGCTCTCGTGAACCACGAGGGTTATCCAACGAGCAGCTTGTATGAGCAGTGCATCCCTCGATCAACGGACACGATACAAGTCATCGTCATGCCGGGCATGTCCCTGACCTACGGCATGCGGATCGCTGAATTGCGCCGCAACAGGCTGACCTACGCCGACCAGCACTTCGACCGATCCCGCGCTTCAGCAACTGCGCATCCCGGCTTCGTTTCGATTAGCTCGCTCGTTGCTCCCGATACCTTGCAGAAGATTTGGTCGAACGCAGATGGGCTTATCGCTACCACGTCGCCCGGAAGCACGTATTCCCCAGATGTCACCGATGCCTCCGAAGATGTCATCGAAATTTGCAGGGATGGCCGATACAGCTATTTCGCGCGCTATATGGGAACGGAAGATCCCAGCAACGACGCAATCTTCCGATTCGAAGAACTCCTGCTGAGCCAGGCTTCCAAGTAGGCGGATTCGCGAAGCGTAATCCGCTTACTGCTTCTGCTTATGCTCTTGGCTCTTGCGCCGTAAAGCGAGCCGAGCACCGGAGGCGAAAGCCGGAGCAAGGCCCGTCGCTGAGCGCATGGATGCGCGAGTTCGGGCCGGCCCGCTTTGGCTGAGGAGCACAGCGTACCGATGCAGCTTCATCGCATCGGCGACGTCGGCGCATATGGTTTGACTCCGGGCATCCTGCCCTTCGCCCTTCGGGCCAGCTTCGCTGTTCGCACCGCTCCTGCGGTGCAGTGGTTCCTTTTGCCGAAACAAAAGGGACTCGCGCGCGCAGCGCGTGAAAGCTTTGGCTTTCCTAGCAGACCGCAAGCCCACCCTCATCCCAACCTTCTCCCGCAAGCGGGAGAAGGGGCAACCGCACCGCATGTGCGAAACTCCTGCCATGCCCCGCATCGCCCTAGTCACCGCCATCGCCGCCCACGCGCTCGATGACGACCTGCCACCGCTGCTCGCCGCATTGCATGCAGCCCGAGTGCATGCCGACATTCGCGCGTGGGACGACGCCACCGTCTCCTGGTCGAGCTACGACATCGTGCTGCTGCGGTCGCCGTGGGATTACACGATGCGGCTCGACGAATTCCTCGCATGGTGCGAACGCATTTCGAACACTACGACCTTGCTCAATCCGCTTGCAGTGGTGCTCTGGAACACCGACAAGCGCTATCTCGCGCAACTCGAATCGATCGGCATTCCGATCGTGCCGACCGAATTCCTCGTGCCCGGCGACCATGCGGCGAAGCTGATCGCCGAATGCGTCGCGACGTACCCGGATGCCATCGACTTCGTGATCAAGCCGACCGTCGGCGGCGGTTCGCGCGATGCGCGCCGGCATCCGCGTGGGGCGCACGACGCGATTGGCGAGCACGCGCGCAGGCTGCTCGATGCCGGCAAGGGTGTGTTGATGCAACCGTATCTCCCGTCGGTCGACACGACCGGCGAAACCGCACTGGTGTATTTCGATGGGGTTTACAGCCACGCGATCCGCAAGGGCGCGCTGCTGCATCCGAATGAAGACGCGACGCGCGCCTTGTTCGCGACCGAACACATCCAGTCGCGCACGCCCGATGCGGACGAACGCGCATTGGCCGACAGCATCATCGCTGCGCTTCCGTCGTTCGTCGATACCGACTATCCGCTGGCCTACGCGCGCGTCGATCTGATCCGCGCCGCCGATGGCTCGCCCTGCGTGCTCGAACTCGAACTGACCGAACCATCGGTCTTCCTGGCCACCGATGCCGACGCCGGTGCCCGCTTTGCAGGCGTGCTGCGAACACGATTGGCGGCGGCAACAGTCGTCGTGCCGGATTGACCATCGGCGTGGCAACCGCGATGCTCCGGCATCCTCAGCGATAAACCGCCATGCCGGTCCGCGATTTCGTCAAGCGCTGTCTGTTCAACGTATTGCGCACCGGCTTCCGGATCACGCCGATGCCTGCCGCGACGCGTGACCGCCTGCGCCAGCAATTCCTCGACCAGCACGCCTACCTGCTGCCGCAGGGGCCGAGCGGGCAATTGGGCGATGCCTCGCAGGTTGAGCGCCGTGCCCGTACCCGTGCTGCCGGGCGTGCGATCGGCTACATGACCCGGCGCGACGGCACCTTGCCGTCGCCATTGCCTGCCACAGTGGTGGCGTTCTACCTGCCGCAGTTCCATCCCATTCCGGAAAACGATGCCTGGTGGGGCGACGGTTTCACCGAATGGCACAACGTGACACGCGCGTTGCCGCAGTTTGAAGGCCATGCGCAACCCCGACTGCCGGGCGCCCTGGGCTTCTACGATTTGCGCGCGCGCGAAACGATGCATCGGCAAATGCAGTTGGCGCGCGAATACGGCATCGGCGCGTTCTGCAGTTACATGTACTGGTTCGCTGGCAAGACGTTGCTGGAAGCTCCGCTGCAACAATGGCTGGCCGACCCAACGCTCGATCTGCCGCTATGCCTGTGCTGGGCCAACGAGAACTGGTCGCGACGCTGGGACGGCCGCGCCGATGACATCCTGATCGACCAGCAACACAGTCCCGCAGATGACATCGCTTTCATCGAACATGTCTCGCGTTATCTCGTCGACCCGCGCTATCTGCGCGTGGATGGCAAACCATTGCTGCTGGTTTACCGTCCCGGCCTGTTACCGGACGCGAAGGCGACCGCGGCGCGCTGGCGCGCATGGTGCCGAGCGAACGATGTCGGCGAAATCAAGCTCGTCTACGTGCAAAGTTTCGACCGCGTCGATCCGCGAAAAATCGGCTTCGATGCCGCCGTCGAATTTCCACCGAACAACACCACGCCCGCACCGATCACCGCGCGCCAGCACCTGCTCAATCCGGGCTATCGCGGCGACGTGCACGACTGGCGCGAGATGGCGCGGCAATCGATGGCGCAAGCCGACCCCGAGTACCCGCGCTACCCCGGCGTCAACCCGGCCTGGGACAACGAGCCGCGACGCAGTGGCAATGGTCGCGTCTTCATCCATGCATCGCCGCGCGGGTATCGCGATTGGCTGCGCCATGCCATCAGCGCCTCGCAAAGACGTTTTCCGACGCAGCCACTGGTCTTCGTCAACGCCTGGAACGAATGGGCCGAAGGCGCGGTGCTGGAACCCGACACGAGGCTTGGCCATGCGTGGCTCGAAGCCAACCGCGCAGCGTTGCAACCTGCTCCGGTCGCGGATCCACGCCCCTGTGCAGTGATCCATATCTGGTATCCGGAACTGCTGGATGAACTGGTTTTTGCATTACGCGCCAGCGGCATCGAGTGGCGCATCGTGATCACCACCGCCAACGAACGCGAACAGCAGGTGCGCGCGCGAGCGGCGCAGCTCGGTCTTGATGCCGAGATCGATGTATTCGAGAACCGCGGCCGCGACATCCTGCCGTTCCTGCACGTCGCCAACCGCCTGCTCGATGAGGGCGTGGCCACCGTGCTGAAACTGCATGGCAAGCGCTCCACGCATCGCCAGGATGGCGAGAACTGGCGCCGCGAGTTGCTCGCCAAACTGCTTGCACCCGAACGCGCACAACGTATCGTCGCCGCCTTCCGCGACGGCACGCTGGGCCTGGTGCATGCCGAGGGCCATCTGCAACCATTGGACTACTATTGGGGCGCAAACCGGGCGAATGTTGACTATCTGGCGCGCCGACTCGGCATCCCTGCGCCGCGCCCCGAGCACGACAGTTTCATTGCCGGCAGCATGTTCTGGGCGCGCCCGGAAGCACTGCGTGTTCTGTTGGACGCCCATCTCGAGGTAGCAGATTTCGAGTCCGAGGCTGGCCAACTCGATGGGACGATGGCCCATGCAATCGAACGCGTCTTCGGCTTGGTCGCCAGCGCCGATGGCTTCCGCACAGCCAGCGCCGCCGACGTGGCCGGCCAGCCCGAAACTGTGGCTGGGGCTTATCCATACGCACGCCGCAGCGGCTGAGGCCAGAAAACTATGGCGTCTTCGCTTCATGCGAATGTTTGTTGCCGGGTAGAATACGCACCGTGCCCCGGCCAGCGGCCAACAAGGTAGAAATCGCTGATGAAAATTCTCGTCGCCTACAAGCGCGTGGTGGACTACAACGTCCGCATCCAGGTCAAGCCCGATGGTTCGGGCGTGGTCACCGACGGCGTGAAGCTGTCGCCGAATCCGTTCGACGAGATTGCACTGGAAGAAGCGTTGCGTCTGCGCGAGCAAGGCATCGCGACCGAAGTGATCGTCGCGACGCTCGCGCCCGCCGACGCGCAGGCGCATCTGCGTAACGGCCTGGCGATGGGTGCGAACCGCGCGATCCATGTCGTCACCCCAGACCCCATCCCGCCGCTGACCGCCGCACGCGCGCTGCTCAAACTGGTCGAGCGCGAACAGCCTGGCCTGGTGATCCTCGGCAAGCAGGCGATCGACGATGACGCGAACCAGACCGGGCAAATGCTGGCGACTTTGTGGGGCCGTCCGCAGGCGACGTTCGCGAGCAAGGTTGTCATCGCCGACGGCAAGGCGACGGTGACGCGCGAAGTCGATGCCGGGCTGGAAACGCTCGAAGTCGATCTGCCCGCCGTTATCACCACCGATCTGCGCCTCAACGAGCCGCGCTTCATCAAGCTGCCCGACATCATGAAGGCCAAATCCAAGCCGCTGGAGACGATCGCATTCGCCGATCTCGGCGTCGACCACGGCCACGAACTCAAGCCGCTGCGCTATGCCGCGCCGCCGAAGCGCCAGCGCGGCGTGATGGTGAAGGATGTCGCCGAGCTCGTCGCGGCATTGAAGGCCAAGGGATTGCTGTAATCGCCGTGCTCTTGCATTCGTCGCTCATCGCTTTGGCAACCGCACTGTTCTTGCTGTGCGTGGCTGGATGTACGCGCGAACAGGCTGCGGCGCCTGGCGATACCGCATCGTCCGAAGTCGCACCGAACCTCATGCGACTGGCCACCGTCTGCAATGCGCAGCATGGCGAATGGATCAAGGGCAAAGGTTGCGGCATGACCGAGAAATATTGTTTCGCGACCTATCATGGCCATGGCACATGGTTCAACGGTCCGGGTTGCAACGTACCACGGAGCAACTACGCCGATTGCCGTCACGAAGGCATGTACCCTGGCGATCAGTACAGGTGCTACATCCACTACATCCCCATCGCCGATTTGAACAACACGAAATGAGGCGCGACCGTCGCGCTGCGAGGAAACAACCATGAGTAAAGTCCTGATCGTCGCCGAACACCTCGACGGCAAACTCAACAACGCAACCGCCAAGTGCGTGAGCGCGGCCACGGCGCTGAACGCCGAAGCCATCGACATCGTCGTGCTGGCCGCCGATCCCGCAGGCGTCGCCGCGCAGGCCGCGAAGATCGACGGCGTGAGCCGCGTGCTGACCGTGTCGAACGCCGCCAATGCGCATGCGCTCGCGCAGGTGCTCGCGCCGCAGGTCGCGCAACTCGCGGCCGACTACACGCATGTGTTCGGACCGTCGACTACGTTCGGAAAAGATTTGATGCCCTGCGTCGCCGCTTTGCTCGGCGTGTCGCAGGTCAGCGACGTGATGAAGGTCGAAGACGCGCATACCTTCCAGCGTCCGATCTACGCGGGCAACGCGATCGTCACCGTGCAGGTACCGAGCGCCGATCCGGTCGTCGCGACAATCCGCACCGCATCATGGCCCGCAGCGAACGATGGCGGCAATGCACCGGTGGAAGCCGCGCAGGCCGAAGCCGCGCTGCCGACGCATACGCGCTTCGTCGAACTCAAGGCCGGCAAGTCCGACCGTCCCGACCTGCAGAGTGCGGTGCGCGTCGTCTCCGGCGGCCGTGCGTTCGGCTCGGCGGAGAACTTCAGCATCCTGTATTCGCTCGCCGACAAGCTCGGCGCCGGCGTCGGCGCATCGCGCGCTGCGGTCGACGCCGGCTACGTGCCGAACGACATGCAGGTCGGCCAGACCGGCAAGATCATCTCGCCCGAGCTGTACATCGCGATCGGCATCAGCGGCGCGATCCAGCACCTGACCGGCATCAAGGACGCGGGGACGATCGTCGCGATCAACAAGGACGGCGATGCGCCGATCTTCGAGATCGCCGACATCGGCTTGGTCGGCGACCTGTTCAAGCTGGTGCCGGAGTTCGAAGCGGCGTTGTAGATGCGTTACGGCGGCAGATTCTCTAGCCGTCATTGACCAGCTATGTTGTTGAAAATCGTTTCCGAGAAGGCGGCAATGGCCAGGAAAAGAAGGCGATCAATCGCTCGCTTGCGCGGTCGTGAACGGACAGCCTGTCTTCGTACGCAATTCATCTTCCGTGACGCCGCCTGCCATCTCGATGAGAACAAGACCTTGCGGCAGCACATCGAACACGGCCAGTTCGGTGATGATCCGGTTGACCACGCCGACTCCGGTCAGCGGCAGGGTGCATTCGCGCAGGATCTTGTGCTCGCCGCTCTTCGCGGTGTGCTCCATCAGCACGACGACGCGTTTCACGCCGGCGACGAGGTCCATCGCGCCGCCCATGCCCTTGACCATCTTGCCGGGCACCATCCAGTTGGCGAGGTCGCCCTTGTCGGTCACCTGCATCGCGCCGAGGATCGCCAGGTCGATGTGGCCACCGCGGATCATCGCGAAGCTGTCGTGGCTGCCGAAATAGCTCGCGCCGACGCGCGCGGTCACCGTCTGCTTGCCGGCATTGATCAGGTCGGCATCGACATCTTCTTCGGTCGGAAACGGGCCGATACCGAGCAAGCCGTTCTCGGATTGCAACCACACGTCCATCCCATCGGGAATGAAATTGGCAACAAGCGTCGGCAGGCCGATGCCGAGGTTGACGTAGGCGCCGTCGCTGAGTTCAAGCGAAGCGCGTTGCGCCATCTGGTCACGGTTCCAGGGCATAGTCTCGATCCTTCAGTGTTCTGCGCTTGAGTTCTACGCCGACTTGGCGCGCACGGTGCGCTGCTCGATGCGCTTTTCCGGATTGGCGTTGACGACGATGCGGTCCACGTAAATGCCGGGCAAATGGACGTGATCCGGATCGATCGTGCCAACCTCGACGAGCTCCTCGACTTCCACCACGGTGACCTTGCCGGCCATCGCCACCGCCGGGTTGAAGTTGCGCGCGGTCTTGCGGAACAGCAGGTTACCGGCAGTATCGGCCTTCCATGCCTTGACCAGAGAGACATCGGACTTGAGCGCGGTCTCCATCACGTAGTGGTGGCCGTCGAACTCGCGCGTCTCCTTGCCTTCGGCGACGATCGTGCCGAATCCGGTGCGCGTGAAGAATGCGGGGATGCCGGCTCCTCCCGCGCGCATGCGCTCGGCGAGCGTGCCCTGCGGATTGAATTCCAGTTCGAGTTCGCCGCTGAGGTACTGGCGCTCGAATTCCTTGTTCTCGCCGACATAGGACGAAATCATCTTCTTGATCTGCCGCGTCGTGAGCAGCAGGCCCAGGCCGAAGCCGTCGATGCCGGCATTATTGGAGATCACCGTCAGCCCCTTCACGCCCGAATCGCGCAACGCGAGGATCAGCGCTTCGGGGATTCCACACAATCCGAAGCCACCAACGGCGAGCGTCTGGCCATCGGCGACAAGCCCGCGTAGCGCGTCATTGGCGCTTGCGTAGAGCTTGGTTTTTGCAGCGGGATCGCTGCCCATGGAGGCGCTAGGTTCTTTCATGACAAAAAAACTCCGAACGGACGCGTCAACATAACATGCGCGAAAACCGTACTGCTGGCCGGGCTCGAGCCCCGCGGCGGCGGTGATGCAACGTTGCCACCATCCACGCATAGTTCGATCAGAGTGTCGTACGACCTCTGGGTCGCAGCCCGTCAGGTTATGCCATCACTGCGCTGTGGAATTATCCGGAAACTCCATCTCCCGAAGCATCCAGTGCAGAGTCTTCTCGATCCCCGAGTGAAGCGAAACAGTGGGCGTCCAGCCTAATTCCCGACAGGCGCGCCTGTTGTCGAGGATACTCAGGGGAACATCGATCGCGCGGCCTTTAAGGTAGCGCCGCTCGACGGCTCGTCCTAGCAGCTGTTCAATCGTCGCGATCAGCTCGTTAAGGCTGGTGCCGGTACCGGAACCGATATTGAAGACATTCTCCGATCCGGAATAGTTCAGGGCTTTCGCGAAAGCCTCCGCGACATCACCGATGTAGACATAATCACGCACCACGCCGCCATCGCCCCAGATATCGATCGTTTCGCCATGCAACGCACGATGAAGAAATGTGCATATCGCGCCCTGCGCTGTTTCGATGCGCTGGCGCTCCCCAAACGGATTGGCAACGCGGAGAATCGTCGATCTGATCCCGCTCAGCCGTTCATGCATCAGCAGATACTTTTCGATCGCGAGCTTGATAATGCCGTACGAGACGTGTGGATCTGTTGGATGGTCTTCACGTATCGGGATTTCCGTGGGCGTTCCATATACCGTTCCGCCCGAAGAAATGTAGACGATCCTGCCGATGCTGCGTGCCGCCATTGCGTCAAGCAGTTGCAGCGTACCCACTAGATTGGTCTGCACGTCATAAATTGGATCATCGTTCGAACTCTTGGGCAGCGTCGTCGATACCAGATGCACCACCGCATCGGTTCCATCGATCGCCGCGCCAACATCGTGGACGCTGGAAAAATCGCCCGTAACCCACTCGATGGATTCGGAGTCGGCGAATTTTCGGTAGGGTGCGATTCTGGGTCGTTCGAATACTCGGACCGCATGACCATCCAGCAACAGACGATCCGCAACTGTCGAGCCGATAAACCCCCCGCCGCCAAGGATAGTGCACCTCATTTCGAACAGGCTCTTTTGGACGGGGCAAAACGATGCAACGCCATGTCATGACACCTCGTGGTGAGTCGGTTCGATCATATGGTTCACTAGATGTGTACTCGATTATTCTAGTCAGGGCCGAAGGCTAGTGCTGCATCGAGATCCGCACGCAAGTCAATAGCATCTTCTACGCCAACCGACAGGCGCACCAGATTGTCATGGATGCCGAGCGCTGCTCGGCGATCGGCCGGCACAGAAGCATGGGTCATGATTGCCGGATGATTGATCAGGCTTTCGACACCGCCCAGTGATTCTGCCAATCCGAACAGTTCGCAGCGTTCCATCATGCGTCTTGCGGCGACCACCCCTCCTCGCACATAGACCGAGATCAAGCCGCCGAATCCTTCCATCTGCCGTTTTGCGAGTTCGTGCTGGGGGTGCGACGGTAAGCCAGGATAGATGACTTTCTCGATCGCCGGGTGCGTATCCAGCCATCGCGCCAGTTCAAGGGCGTTGGCGCAATGCGCTCGCATGCGCAGGTGCAGAGTCTTGAGTCCGCGCAGCGCGAGGAAGCTGTCGAAAGGGCCCTGAATGCTACCGATCGCGTTCTGCAGGAACGTCATCTGCTCGGCAAGCCCGTCATTCGCTCCTACGATAGCGACGCCCCCCACCATGTCCGAATGCCCGTTGAGATACTTAGTTGCCGAATGCATCACGATACTCGCACCATGCTCTAGAGGGCGCTGCAGCATGGGCGAACAAAACGTGTTGTCGACGACAAGCATGAGCCCGTGACCCCGCGCGAAGGCACCGAGCTTGGAGAGATCCACGACCTTGAGCATCGGATTGGTCGGCGTCTCTGCCCAAATCATTCTCGTGTTGGGCTTGATCGCGTCCTCCAAGGCGGCTTGATCGTTAAGATCGATAAAGCTGAACTCAAGCCCGGACGAACGCTTTCGGACGCGCTCGAACAACCGATAGGTACCGCCGTAAACATCATCCATCACGACAACATGGCTCCCACTGTCAAGCAATTCTAGGATCGTAGAAGTCGCGGCAAGCCCGGAAGCGAATGCATAGCCGCGCGTGCCGCCCTCTAAGTCTGCGATGCATCGCTCCCAAGCGAAACGCGTCGGATTGTGCGATCGCGAGTACTCGAATCCCTGATGAACGCCAGGGCTTGTTTGGACGTAGGTGGACGTGGCGAAGATCGGAGTCATGATCGCGCCAGTGCTTGGATCCGGCGACTGCCCCGCATGGATCGCGCGCGTGCCCAGCCCCTGCGTAGTTGTCTTTGTTGACATGGGTTCTAGTTCGTTGATTGAAGGAGTGAGTATCACGCTAGGTTCGCTTGTCCGATGGCAATCCGTGACGCGGCAACGTAACGTTTACAGAATGGAAGTGTAGCAAGCCGTGCTTTTTTCGCACGCTTCTGATTGGGCAAAATGTGCTCATTTCGTGTCTCATTCGCTGCAACTGCGCTCGTTTGCGTGCTAGCCTCCTATTCCCATTTCGCCTCACTTAACACTCAGCATGAAAAACATACTTATTACCGGCGGGGCCGGTTTCATCGGATGCTCGGTTGCAAACCAATTGCTGACGCTTCAATCCGATCTGCGCATCGTCGCCATGGACAATCTGCATCCGCAGGTCCATCCGCGGCAAGATCGTCCGGATCGCCTGCCGTCCGCGGTCGAACTAGTGGTCGCAGACGTCTGCGATGCCGACGCATGGGATGTCCTGCTGCAGGACGTACGTCCGGACACGATCCTACATCTGGCAGCGGAAACAGGCACCGGACAATCGCTACGGGAATCCACCCGACATGCGATGGTCAATGTGGTCGGCATGACCACGATGTTCGACGCGCTCGTCCGCCACGACAGCCTTCCGGAACAGATTCTCCTGACCAGCAGCCGCGCCATCTACGGTGAAGGCGCGTGGCGCAACACCGACGGAAGGAGCGTGTATCCGGGGCAGCGAACCAACCGGATGCTTGCGGCACTACAATGGGATTTTCCAGGATTGACCTCTCTGCCGTTCAATGCGGCTACCACCCTCGCCCATCCGACCAGTATCTATGGCAGCACCAAGCTCGCACAGGAACACCTGCTGGCGAGTTGGTGCAACGCATTCGACGTCCGCTCGACAGTGCTTCGGCTGCAGAATGTCTATGGTCCGGGGCAATCACCGGCCAATCCGTACACGGGCATCGTGCCGCTGTTTGCACGCACTGCGCGCGATGGGAAAAGTATACCGCTCTATGAGGATGGCCTGATGTTGCGTGACTTCGTCTATATCGAGGACGTCAGTTCCGCCATCGTGAAAGCACTCAAGTCACGCGACCCGCTGCCGCATGCGCTGGACGTGGGAACCGGCAACGCGATCAGCATCGCGGAACTTGCCGGGATCGTCAGCGCGCATTATGCATCCCAGCCCGCACACGTATGCGGCCTCTTTAGGGATGGCGACGTAAGGCATGCCTCATGTCTCATCGACGATACGCAACGGCTACTCGCGTGGACTCCGGTTACCGGCGCTGCCGAAGGCATCGTTGCGTTGTGCCGGTGGATCGACTTGGGAGCTAGGTAGTTCACAAAGCGAACGTGACGCCTCGGTAGCAGCTGCGCAAGCCCTTCTAGCCGGGAAACAGTTTTTTTACAAAGCCAGCCCCACACGCTGACGCAACGCTCAAACGCACGTGATTCAGAAAACGCTTCCTACTGCACGCGCCGGCGCAGATAGTTGAGCAAGTCAATACGCGTGATCAGGCCAAGGAAACGCGCACCATCCTTGACGATCGCGACCTGACCTCGGTCGAACACCGGCAGCAGCGATTCGATCGGCGACTTCACGTCGAGTACGTCGAGCTTGGTGACCATCGCGGTCGACACCGGATCGCGGAAGCGCGTCTCGTCGCCGTACACATGCAGCAACACGTCGGACTCGTCGACGATGCCAATCAGTTCTTCGCCATCCATCACCGGCAATTGCGAGATTTCGTAGAGTTTCATGCGCTGGTAGGCGGTGACCAGCAAGTCCTTCGGGCCGATCACCACGGTGTCGCGTTGCGAATACGGACGCAGGATCAGGTCGCGCAGGTCGCCGCTCGGCTCGCGTTCGAGGAAGCCGTTGTCGAGCATCCAGTAGTCGTTGTACATCTTCGACAGATATTTGTTGCCGGTGTCGCAGACGAACACCACAACTTTCTTCGGAGTGGTTTGTTCGCGGCAGTATTTCAGCGCTGCGGTCAGCAAGGTGCCCGTGGAGGATCCGCCGAGGATGCCTTCCTTCGCGAGCAGTTCGCGGCCGGCAAGGAAGCTTTCCTTGTCAGTGACTGCGTAGGCTTTTTTCACCCGCGTGAAGTCCGAGATCGACGGCAGGAAATCCTCGCCGATGCCCTCGACCATCCAGCTCGCGGATTTCTCGCTAAGCGTGCCTTCGTTGATGTATTCGGCGAGGATCGAGCCGACCGGATCGGCCAGCACGAGTTCGACGTGCGGCGCGGCTTTTTCAAAGAAACGCGACAGGCCGGTCATCGTGCCCGAGCTGCCGCAGCCGAACACGATCGCATCCATGTTCCCTTCCATCTGCCGCCAGATTTCCGGCCCGGTGACTTCCTCGTGCGCGCGCGGATTGTCGGGATTGCCGAACTGGTTGATGAAGTACGCGTCGGGAATTTCACCCGCGATCTTCGCGGCGAGATCCTGGTAATACTCGGGATGGCCCTTGGCGACGTCCGAGCGGGTGAGGATGACCTCGGCGCCCATCGCCTTGAGGTTGAAGATTTTCTCGCGGCTCATCTTGTCCGGCACGACGAGCACGAGCTTGTAGCCTTTCTGCTGCGCGACCAGGGCCAGGCCGATGCCGGTGTTGCCGGCGGTGCCCTCGACGAGGGTGTCGCCGGGCTTGATCTTCCCCGCATTCTCGGCGGCGCCGATCATCGACATGCCGATGCGGTCCTTGATCGAACCGCCGGGGTTCGCCGATTCGAGCTTGAAGAACAGCTCGCAGCAGCCGGCGTCGAGCTTGTGCGCCCGCACGATGGGCGTTTCGCCGATGAGTTCGAGGACGCTGTCGTGAATCGTCATGGCAAAAAAACTGGGCCAAATTGGCTTGATACATCATTCTAGCAGGGCTGCCATGCGCATGTTGTACTGATAGGCGGCGAGCAGGGCGCAGTTAGTTTCAAAAAAGAGCACCAGTCGGCGAAGACCTCCGCATCGTCGGAAAATGCCGATGGCATGCCCGGCTCGCGCAAAACGACGACGGACTTTTGAACCTCGATGCGCCCTTCTGGTATGATTTAAAAAAGTTTATTTGCAATAAAAATAATGGCGACCGTGCGGGACACCCGCCGTCACGCTCCTCGTCATTGATAAATATGAGCGCGAAATCAGCCTGAGCTAGCTCACTGTCCGTTCCGGGTGTTTCAAACGCAACCGCACTGACAGTATGCTTTGACGCAGTGATCGGACAGACACATCACTGACGAAAAAACATTCATGGAAATCAAAGATGCGCAGGATCTGCCTGTTCTTTTTCTATGACGCACAAGGTGTCGTCGACGACTACGTCGTGTTTTTCCTGAGGGAATTGGGGCGCTTCGTCGAGAAGACCATTTTCCTGTCGAACGGACCGTTGTCGCCCGAATCC